>NZ_JBWZIF010000028.1:0-1180860 GCF_056735735.1 Acinetobacter sp. V116_7 | reverse complement strand
TTCCCAGTGGGTGCAATGTTAACAACAGATAAGTTTGCTCCGCATTTTTCAGTGGGTACACATGGTACGACTTATGGCGGTAACCCGTTAGCAAGTGCGGTTGCAGGTGCAGTATTTGAGTTTATTAATACGCCTGAAGTGCTTGAAGGTGTGAAAGAACGTCATGATTACTATAAAAACGCTTTAAATCAATTAAATGAAAAATATGAAATCTTTGAAACGATTCGTGGTGAAGGGTTACTGATTGGTTGTGCCTTAAAAGATAAGTTCGCAGGTAAAGCAAAAGATATTAATAACCTTGCAGGTGAAGAAGGTTTACTGAGTCTTATTGCAGGTCCAAATGTTCTACGTTTTACACCGTCTTTGATTATTCCATTTGCCGATATTGATGAAGGTCTAAAACGGTTCGAACGTGCGCTTGTTCGCTTTGTGGAAATTCAAAAGGATGAACAAGCAGCATGATGATTATTCGCTACATCGAACCTAAAGATGTTAATGACCTTTACCTGTTGGCGCAAAAAGCGGGTTTTGGTTTGACATCTTTGCAGCCAAATATGGAAAAACTTGCTGCTCGTATTGAGCGGGCGTGTAAAACGGTCGCAGGTGAACTCCCAAAGGCAGATCAGGTTTATTTATTTGTTTTAGAAGATACTGAACTCAACAAAGTCGTTGGTGTTTGCGGTATTGAAGTCGCACTTGGTTTAAAAGAGCCTTGGTACAACTTTCATGTAGGAACTCAAGTTCATGCTTCAGAACCTTTAAGTGTTTATAACGCTTTACCTACTTTGTATTTGAGTAATGACCATACTAACTGTAGTGAGCTTTGTACTTTATTTTTAGATCCTGACTATCGCTTAAATAAAAATGGCAAATTTTTATCTAAAGTTCGCTTCTTGTTTCTTTCAGCATTCCGTCAATATTTTGAAGAAACGATTGTTGCTGAAATGCGTGGATACTCCGATGCAAATGGACAATCACCATTTTGGAATGCGGTAGGTCATAAGTTTTTTAATATTGAATTTACCAAAGCTGATTATTTGAGTGGAGTCGGGCAAAAGGCTTTTATTGCTGAGCTAATGCCAAGACATCCACTCTATGTCGATATGTTACCTGATGATGCGAAAGCCGCGATTGGCATTGTTCACCCAAATACTCGACCAGCCTACAATCTCTTGCTTGAAGAGGGACTACGCTATAAAGGCTATGTCGATATTTTTGATGGTGGTGCGACCCTGCAAGCAGATATCGAAAATTTACGGGCAATTAAAGAAAGTCAGTCTGTAGCAGTACAAATTGAACAACCTGAAAATATCGCTGTAGGGGATGAAGCTTACATTGTGGCTAATGATGACTATGAAAATTATCGCTCGATTCTTGTGTATAGCAAACCTCATCAAAACATATTGCAGTTAACGAAAGAACAAGCAAAACAATTGAATGTTGAAAATGGCTCTTTAGTTCGGGTACTAAGTGTTCAAGTTAAACAAGTTTCGAGTCCAGAAGTGGTCAATAAACTTAAAGTGACTGAACATTTTCGAATGGCTGTTAATTAAGCAGAAATTACTATACATTTCACCAAATTTAAGAAGGAATACTATATTATCGCTAGTGCAAGATGGGTATATGGATAAATACAATCTTGCTCGCTGAGCTGGGATTAATTAGCCTGTTTTTCTATATATAGAGTAAGTAAATAAAATATTTAATTAATCTATATATTTTAAATATTTATTGAAATTATATTTAGGAAAGCGAGCTAATATAATAATGAAGGAAAGGATTGGTGATTAATTTTTATTGTTATAGGTAATAGCTTTTAAAAAGGAATTTATAAGGTTTTAAGTGGTTTAATAATATTTTTAACATGATTTAATGGACTAAATTAATAATCATATAATTTATTTATTATTAAAGCATTTACGACGGTTGCTATAAATTGGAGTAAATATTACATGAGTAAGAATAACGGAAAGCAGTTCCTGGAAGGAGATCTTCTTGGTAGTCAACATATGACTGAACAAGAAGAAGAGAAATTGCAGCGCTCATTAACCAATCGTCATATTCAGATGATCGCAATTGGTGGTGCAATTGGTACTGGGTTATTTATGGGTTCCGGGAAAACATTAAGTGTTTCGGGTACTTCAATTGTTTTAACCTATTTAATTATTGGTTTCTTCTTTTTCTTCGTAATGCGGGCAATGGGTGAATTGTTGCTTGCGAATACCAATTTTAAAACCTTCGCCGATTTTGCAACGGCTTATCTTGGTCCGTGGGCGGGTTTTTTCCTTGGTTGGTCGTACTGGTGTAACTGGATTATTACTGCTATTGCCGATGTGATTGTGATCGGAGGGTACATGCAGTTTTGGTATCCCGATTTACCCGTTTGGATTCCTGCATTTACTTCATTGGCCGTCTTAACCATACTCAACTTTGTGGCCGTTCGATTATTCGGTGAACTAGAGTTTTGGTTCTCACTCATCAAAATTACTGCAATTATTCTGTTTATTCTGGCTGGTATTTATTTAATTAGTACCGGATTTACTTCTCCAAATGGGGTCAAGGCCTCAATGAGCCATTTGTTCGAAACACAGTCTATGTTTCCTTATGGTGTAACAGGTTTCTTAGCGGGTTTTCAAATTGCTATATTTGCGTTTGTGGGTATTGAGCTGGTTGGTACAACTGCTGCTGAAACCAAAGACCCGCACACCTCACTTCCAAAAGCAATTAACTCCATTCCTTTACGTATTTTATTGTTTTATGTGGGCGCATTGGTTTGTATTATTGCAGTTACATCTTGGGCTAAGGTTTCACCAGAAAAAAGCCCGTTTGTGGAAATGTTTACATTGGTAGGGTTACCAATTGCGGCAGGTTTAATCAACTTTGTTGTTGCGACTTCGGCGCTATCTTCTGCAAATAGTGGAATATTTGCGACCAGCCGTATGTTATATGGCTTAGCTTTAGATAACGATGCACCAAAAAGTTTTAGTAAATTATCGAAAAGAAAGGTTCCAATTAGAGGCCTCGTATTTTCAATGGCTTGTGTGACCCTTGGGACATCAATTCTATTTATTGTTCCAAATGTTATGACGGCATTTACGATTATTTCAGCACTTACTTCAATTTTATGTATTTTTACATTCATGCTGATTGTGCTTTCGTATATTTATTATCGTAAGAAAAGCCCAGAATTGCATATCCAGTCAAAATATAAAATGCCAGGTGGCTTATTTATGGCATGGATGACGATGCTATTTTTAGTTTTCACTATCGTTATTTTAGCTTTAGATCATGATACGCTGATTGCTTTAGAGTTTTCACCAGTATGGTTTATTGGTTTGTTTATTGCCTATAAATATAAAAAGAAAAAGATGTTGCAGCTTGATATTTTAAAAGCTCAAAAGGTTGATTATATTTAAGTCGAGTGTAGTTGCTTTTATATTAAAGCTAGGTAAGTGCCTAGCTTTTTTATTTTGAAAAGTAGGAACTGATTGAAAGATAAAACTTAAATAAGAAGGTTAACTTAAAGAGATAGGTGATATATAAATAAAATTTGAAAAGAGATATGATAAAAAAATTATAAAAGTGGTTATATATACTACTTATAGAATTACTAATCACCTAAAAAATAGTTGAGAAAGAATAATGTTTGAAATAACTCCATATGTGGGAACTGGTTTAATTAACTTTAGCATGAAAAGAGAAGAAGTAAGAAAGATTCTTTCTGAATATGAGCCTAGAGCATTTTGGCGAAATTCTTATTCAGAGGCTGCTACTGATGGCTATGATGAAATTGGTATTAATGTATATTATGACAGTACTGATAAAACTATAGCATTAGAATTTTATAAACCCGCTCAAGTTATTTTTAATGGTACAGAGGTATCTAAGCTCCCTGCATTTGAGGCTTATAAGCTAATGGCTTCATTAGATAAGGATATTGCTATTAATGAGGATGGATTAACTTCTTTTAAATTCGGGGTAGGTTTTTATGTACCATTTTATGAAGACGACTATATGTTACCAGTTGAATCAATCATTCTATTCACAGAAGGGTATAGTAATTGATTTAACAAAGTTGAATGAAAAAAACTAGGTAAGATACAATCAAAATTAGTATGTAATATAGTGAAAAATATATCAGATAATGCTATATAAAGATTACTTATTGAAGAAATAAGTGCTTAATAAATAATCGAGATAGAATAATGTTTGAGATAACCCCATACGTGGGAGCCGGTTTAATTAAGTTTGGCATAAGAAGAGAAGAAGTAAGAAAACTGATGTCTGAGTATGAGCCTAGAGTTTCTTGGGAAACCTCTTATTCAGAACCTACTATTGATCGTTATGATAAAGCTGGTGTCAATGTACATTATGATAGTACTGATAAAGTTATAGCATTGGAGCTTTACGAACCTGCTCATGTTGTTTTTAATGGGATAGAGCTATCTAAGCTCCCTGCATATGAGGCTTATAAGCTAATGGCTTCATTAGATAAAGATATTGCTATTGATGGGGATGGTCTAACTTCATTTAAATTTGGGATAGGTTTTTATGAGCCGAATTATGAAGAAGAACCATTTTTACCAGTTGAAGCAATTATAATATTCATAGAAGGATATTATGATTAGAACTATAATGAGAAAAATAGATATTTTAAAATTTATATCATTCAAACAAAAGATTCTTAAATAAAAGGAAGTATAGTGGATAAGCAAAAAATTGTAATAGACTATTTAGATAAAAATAATGAACTATCAAAAGAGTTAATATGGGGAGAGATGTACGAGACTGATCAGTACTTTGTTAGAAGTATTCCTTTCTTTGCACCTAATCTTGCATTTGATGATCTTATTCAGGTTGAAATAGAAAATGAAAAGCTCTATTTTGATGATTTAATAAAACCATCTAATAATTCAACATTAAGAATTGTATTTTTTAATAACGATATTAAATGTATTGAAAAAATATTAACTACTTTGGAGTCTTATTTATGTAGTTGGGAAGGCTTTGAAGGTAGATACTATTATGCAATTAATATACCCAAAAAGGTTGATTATGCTCTAATTAAAAAATATTTAGATGATAAGAAGTTTTTTTTTGATTATGAGGAATCATGCTTGTCAGATAAGCACTCAAGTGATTTATGCTTGTTTTAAAATATTAGTAAATAAAAGAGAGGGGGAATTAGTCATGAGTGATGTTGATAATTTAAATGGAAAATTTGTTGGATATGATCATGTGCATTCTATAAATATGTATTTTGATGACTTTGTTGGAGCCTATAATTTAGATATGGTTTTAGCCAAAGATTTATCAGATATATATAGTGAAAAAATAAAAATTAGATTCTTTAATATTACTAATCTTTATCTGAATGATGTTGGTAATAGGTTTACTCAGTTTTGTAGAATGTATATTGAGAAAAATTTAGATGGATGGGATGGTGTTAAATACAACTTAAATCAATTAGAAGATGATAGAATTCTCTTTAAATTTTTTAACTTTGAATTGTTGGAAGAGTAATTTTTATAAAATAATAAACTTTGTATTTGGGAATTTATTTAGTCTATATAAATTAATTTATTGAGAAAATAATGAATGATTTTGTTAAAGAATTATCTGCCTGCCGTGTTGAGGGAACACAACTTCCTTTTTATCCTGAAAAAGTACAAGGTTATACAGAGCAAGAAGTAGAGCTAATTGCTAAAAATCTTAATCTTGATATACATGGACAATTTAGAGATTTTTTACTTCAAATAGGAAAATATTCAGGGGGCTTATTATTGAGTGATGAGTTCTACATGTATGATTATAGATGTGAAAAAGATTTTTTTATCAACTATCAAAAAAATATTCAAGAAGATGATTATATGTTTGATAATCAGGGAAAATTAGATTCTGTAGGCAAAAAAATATTTTTTCTATCCTGTGAATATGAAACCTATCTGTATTATTTATTTACTTCTGAGCAGGATAATTATGTATGGTTCCTTGATAGTGCTGAATCTGCAATTTGGGAAAAAACTAATATGACCTTATTAGATTATCTAAAAAATTATGTTTTTGAAAAAACTAAAAGAAATCGATTTATAGATTTTGATTTAACAGAAGAACAAATTAATAGATCTATTACAGGTCGTTTACTCTAGATAGTTTTAAATATGAATAAAATTTAATGGTTAGTAGCAGTCACTATTTTTTAATAGTGACTGCTACTTTAATTATGCTCTATTTTATTGATTACTTTAATAGGAACAGTATAGCGATTACTCATACTAGGTCTTGGTTCTAAAAATTCCGAATTTTTCTATAAGCGATTGAAATATAAATCTATTACATCAATAAATTCTTTGATTCTATAAAAAAAGCCTCATAACGAGGCTTTTTTCATAATCTTTATTTAATATTGGGATCGCCTTTTTTCAAGAAAAAGCGAATCGCTAGTTTTTGTAGGAATGTTCCATAAGGAGGGTGGAAAAGCTGAGTTGGGAAAAACCGATGACGTATAAATACAGTTTTTGCATGTGAAAGTTCACGGAAGCCTTCTTCACCATGATATGACCCCATGCCTGAGTTTCCGATACCTCCGAAAGGAGCATCATGGTTAACTACATGCCAGCCCCAATCATTGATGGTCACACCACCTGAATGAGTTTCACGTAAAATACGGTCACGTTCTACAGAGCTATGTGTAAAGCAATAAAGCGCTAAAGGTCGTTCGTCTGATTTCACATAGGTAATTGCATCATCTAAAGAATCATATGCCACCACGGGTAAAACAGGGCCAAAGAGCTCTTCTTTCATAATGCGCATGTCGGGAGTGCAGTTAAGCACAATCTGTACAGGCATTCTGCGGCCTTGTTGGTCAAAGCTATAAGTGTCGCAAGGAATAATCCGCGCACCTTTTTCTTGTGCATCGGTCAAAATATCTTGAATACGTTTTAAATGACGGTCGTTCACAATGGACGTGTAATTCTCATTGTTTGTGATGTTTTGACCAAACATTTTTATAAAGCTTGATTTTGCAGCATCCACAAATTCATCAATACTTTCTTTGGGAACCAATGCATAGTCAGGTGCTACACAAATTTGACCACTATTAGTTGCTTTGCCATGGGTAATACGTTTTGCGGCATCGGCAATTGGGTAGTTACGGCTCACAATTGCTGGTGATTTACCGCCTAATTCAAGTGTAACAGGAGTTAGATTTTCAGCTGCTGCTCTCATTACGACTTTGCCAATAGCTGGAGAGCCAGTAAATACAATATGGTTAAACGGCAAAGAGGTAAATCTAGCGGGGTCTGTAATTTCTTCACCAAAGACTGCGACTTCATCCTCATTAAAGACTTCGGCGAGCATACGTCGTAGCATTGCATTGGTATTCGGTGTAATTTCAGACAATTTAATCATGACTCGGTTGCCCGCAGCTAATGCGGCAATGAGTGGTCCAAGTGCTAAATAAACGGGGAAGTTCCAAGGAACAATTACACCAACCACGCCTTTAGGTTGGTATTGCACACTTAAACGATTTGATAAAAATAAGAGTTCCGTACGGCGTTTACTTGGGCGCATCCAGCGGCGTAAGTGATGAATTGCATGATCAGCCTCTAACACAGAGCCAAGTAAATCTAATAGTTTAGATTCATCCAGTGATCTTGAACTAAAGTCAGCATTAATCGCAGTAGCTAAAGCATCTTGATAACGAATAATTTGTTTTTTAAGTTGATGCAGTTTTGTTCGACGTGCCTCAAGGCTTGGATATGGATCCGCCTCAAAATTAGCACGTTGTTTGGAAAAAATAAGTTCCATATGTTCGGTGGCAGAGCCGCTATATTCTTTTAAAGTGGAGCTTTCCATTTTTATTCCTTCCCATACTTTTGCTTATCATACTTTATGCTTGAAGCGTTGTATGGTCGATGTTAAATTGAGACAACAAGAGGTAGTTTAGTGCCATTATGCACGTCACTCTAGGGATGGTGTGAGTTAAATGGCTAATAATATTTATAAAAATACAAATCTTGTTATTGAAGGAAATTATGATAATACATCTTTTGGTTCGAATACATATTTGCTGGGGTTGACCAGTTTATTTGATGAAATAGGCTTGCAAGGCCATTCAATGTCAGATGTTCTATCCGGTACAAATATTTCACCAGATGCGATGAATCAACCCTCTTTATATATTTCTCAACTTCAAAAAATCCAGTTATTTCAAAATATTCAACGTTTATCACATGATCCGTTAATTGGATTACGTGCTGGACAAAAGCAGCGGCTGTCAGATTTTGGGGTGTATGGTTACGCACTCTATTCTTCGCGTAATTTTAGACAAGCGGTAGAGCTCGGTATTCGACATATTAAGCTTGCAGGGCCTATTTTAAAGAAATCTTTTTATATTCGAGATGATGCTGCTGTTTTTGAAGGGCAGGACATTATTGCACTAGGTAAGCTTTTGCCTTTGGTGTGCGAATTTTGGTTTAGCTCAATGCAAACCTTAATTGAACGTGTGCTGGAAGGACCATTTCAAGCGAAGAAGCTTTTGTTGCCTTATCCAGCACCTGACTATGCGGAGGAATATGAAAAAGTGTTTCATTGTCCTGTTCAGTTTAATACTGGGGTGATGCAATGGCACTTTGATTTGAAGTGGCTCGATGTACCTTGCCCAAATGCCAACCCGATTACTGCGGATATGTGTAAGTCGTTTTGTGAGCGGATGTTAGGTACAGATGAACTTGAAGAGCCTGAGTTAGTGAAAACGATCCGTTTAATATTATTGGATGGAACAGGACTTTTCCCATCAGCCCAAGAAATGGCTGAACGGCTCCATATGTCAAAGCGTACCTTACATCGGCGTTTGGCAGGTTTTAGCCTGACTTATCAAGAGTTGTTAGATGAAACTCGGCGCCGTCTTGCGGATGAATATTTGCGAGAGACGACTTTAACCGTAGATGAAATTGCTGAAAGAATTGGCTTTTCAGATACTTCTAATTTTAGAAAAGCCTATCGTCACTGGACGGGCATTTCACCGAATGAGTACCGGATACAGTATTAAATTAGAATGAGTTATATCTGTATCTTAAATCGAGAAAGTAACTTTTTCTGCAAAAATGGATTACAGAGCAAAATCGCAAATAAAATAATAAATATGCCGATAATGCTAAACAGATCCGGTAATTCATGCCAAAAAACAAATCCCCATATTCCTGCAAAAATAATGGCAATGTAATTCATGGGGCCAATTTGTCCTGCTGGCGCTAAGCTATAAGCATAAGACATAAATAGTTGACTAATATTAGCTAAAAGTCCTGCGGCAATCAGTAGGCTTAATTCGTGCCAAGTGAAAATACGCCAATGCCAGAACATCGGAATAGAGGAAATTAAACTACCAAAAATACAGAAATAAAAAACGATACGCTCAGGTGGCTCTGTACTGGTTAAAGCTCTTACAGTCACAAAAGCCATTGCTGATAAAAAGCATGCACCCAAGCCAATAAAAGATAGTGCATTAAATAAACCTTGGTCGGGTTTAGCGACAAATAAAACCCCAACGAGCCCAATAACAGCAGCAAAAATCATCGATTTGGTAATTTTTTCTTTTAAGAAAAGCCATGCAATCAGTGGAATAAAGATAGGGGATGAATAACTAAAAACCATGGCATTTGATAGTTTTAAGTTCGCAATGGCATAGAAAAAACCATACATGGCGGCTAGCCCGACAATACTTCGCCAAGTATGCATCCAGAGTTTATCGGTTTTAATAAAATCTAAACCCTGTTTAAACAGCATCGGAATAAAAATAAATAAGCCGACAGCATTTCTAAAAAATACGACGGTCGCGTTGTCTACCGTTTGTGAAGCAAAACGAATGCACACTCCCATAATGGAAAATAATAATGCTGATGTCATAAGACAAAGCAATGCTTTTCCAAGTTGAGTTGAGGGGAGATTTTGAGCAGTCTGATTTTGCATAGAGAAATACAGTTCTTAATTTTCGATGTTATTTTAGCAGCGATGTTAAGTTTTGGTGAAATGTGTCGTAATTAATATGGGAAATAAGAAAGATGAGGTGATATGCCTCATCTTTTAAACTTTATTAGGTCACGGGTGCTGGGTTAAATACAGCAAGTGAGTTATGAATACCCCAACGGTCTGACCACGTTTGTTTTTCGCCACTAGCCACTTGTAAAATCAGTTCAAAAAGTTCCCAGCCCACTTCTTCAATAGTTTTCTTTCCAATAGCAATATCGCCAGCACTGATATCAATCAGGTCATACCAACGGTTTGCAATATTGTTTCGGCTTGCCATTTTAATGACCGGCACTGCTGCCAGTCCATAGGGTGTACCGCGGCCTGTAGTAAAGACTTGAACCGTAATTCCAGATGCCATTTGCTGCGTACCACAGATAAAGTCACTCGAAGGCGTTGCCGCAAAAATTAATCCTTTTTTTGTCGGTCTTTGGCCTGGTGCGAGAACTTCTACAATCGGTGAGCGACCCGATTTGGCAATCGATCCCATCGCTTTTTCTACAATGTTATTCAGTCCACCTTTTTTATTACCCGGTGTGGTATTGGCACTTCGGTCTACTTGGCCTGCTGCTAAGTAGTCATCGTACCATTTCATTTCCCGAATTAGATCTTTGGCAACTTGTTCATTTGCTGCACGTGGAGTAAGTAGGTGAATACCATCGCGGACTTCCGTAACTTCAGAGAACATGACTGTACCGCCACATTGCACAATCAGGTCAGCTGCGAAACCAACGGCAGGGTTAGAGGTGACTCCAGAAAATGCATCACTCCCACCACATTGCATGCCTACAACTAAATTAGAAGCTGGAACTTCTTCTCGAGTACGTTGATTAAGCTTTTCAAGATGTTGTTCTGCCACAGTTAAAATATGGTTCACCATACTTTCAAAACCATTATGACGTTCATCTTGTAACTGAATAATATCTTCATTTGCTAGAGGAATATATTTGTTTTCTTTAGGAATGTTTAAAAGTCGTTCGGGTTGCATTTTTTCGCAGCCTAGACTCACAACCATAATTTCTCCACCAAAATTAGGGTTGAGTGCAAGATTATGAATTGTACGAATAGGAACAATTGCAGCGGGGGCATCGATTGCCACACCACAACCATATAAATGGTTTAATCCGACTACACCATCTACATTTGGATATTTTGGAAGTAAATCACGTTCAATAATTTTAACGACATAATCGACAATACCTTCAACACAGTTAACACTGGTTGTAATACCTAAAATATTCTTTGTGCCGACACTGCCATCTTTATTTTTATAACCTTTAAATGTATATCCGCTAAGCGTAGGGAGCTTTGGATCAGGACGAGTTGCTAACTCAAGATCATCTAGCTCAGGTGCCTCAGGCATTTGGGTAACGGCTTCATTTACCCATGAACCCGCGGGTAAATCTTTATTGGTATAACCAATAATTTCCCCATAACGAACAATTGCGTCACCTTGTTTTAATGACTCTAATAAAACTTTATGTCCTTGTGGCACATTATCAACCAAGGTCAGGTGGTATTCTTCAATATGTGTAGAGGGTGGTAAACCGCCGTCATTCACTACAATGGCTACATTATCGAGAGGACTAATTTTTATGAGGAGAGGCTTCAGCATGATCGTTCCTTGTATACATTTGAAGAGAGGGCATAACGCTTAATTTAGTTAAGCGTTATGCCTTAAAGTTTTAAGAGGTGGGTTTTAACTCGAAGCGCTGGATTTTGCCGACCATAAAGAGGTAGCAAATAATTGCGATGACTGCATGTATGCCTACAAAAACCAGTGCACCATTGAAAGAACCTGTTGAGTTGATGATATAGCCAATCACAATAGGGATCACAATGCCCGCAGTATTGCCGAAGGTATTAAACAACCCACCCGATAAACCCACCATTTCTTTGGGTGCGACATCCGACATGACTGCCCAGCCTAATGCACCAAAACCTTTGCCAAAAAAGGCCAGTGACATAAAGAACAAGATGGCTGTTTGCGAATCGACATAGTTACAAACCACAATACTGGTTGATAACAACATGCCAAAAATAATGGGAAATTTACGTGAAAAGGTTAGAGACTTGTTCATCTTGATAAGTTTATCGGAAATTACTCCCCCTAATACGCCACCAATAAATCCGCAAAGTGCCGGTAATACAGCCGCAAAACCAGCTTCTAAAATTGACATGTGGCGTTCTTTTACAAGGTAGACAGGGAACCAAGTTAGAAAGAAATAGGTTAAGCAGGTAATACAATACTGAGCGATAAAAATACCTAGAAGCATACGAGAAGAAAGCAGCTTTTTAATATTTTTAAAATTCATCTTGTTGTTTTCATCAGCAACTTTAAGCTGATTTTCACCCATGCTAGTAATAGCACCGCCTGCTTGTAAATATTTGAACTCATTTGAATTAATAGTAGGGTGTTTTTCTGGGCTATAGATGACTTTTAACCAGATAAAAGCAATCACAATGCCTAATCCACCCATAATCCAAAACACAGATTGCCAATGAATATGGGCAACCAGCCATCCCATGAATGGTGCAAATATGACAGTTGCAAAATATTGAGCTGAGTTAAATATTGCTGCGGCGGTTCCACGTTCTTTGGTTGGGAACCAAGCTGCTACAATTTGGCTATTGCCTGGAAAAGCAGGGCTTTCAGATAATCCGACCAAGAAACGTAAAAGAAATAATGAGGCGATAATGAGAGGAATAGAACCTAAAATATCAACAAAACCCAAGAGAATAGTGAAAAAAGACCAGAGCATGATGCTCCAGAAATAAACTCTTCGAGCACCGAACTTGTCGAGTAACCAGCCACCTGGAATTTGACCAATAACATAAGCCCAGCCAAACGCAGAGAAGATATATCCCATGGTCACTGAGCTTAATCCCAGTTCTTGAGACATCGGAGCAGCAGCCATTGAAAGTGTTGCCCGATCACCGTAATTTAATGAAGTAACTAAAAAAATCATCGCTAAAATGTAATAGCGGGTTTTATTATGCTTCGCTCTTTGCTGATTTACAGCAGCAAGATTTGTTTGCAGATTATCCATATACAAACTCTTTTAATAATCGACCTATTTGCATATCCGTGAAATAGGTGACGTCATGTCAAATTCATCGATAGAATAGATGAGAAAACGGAATTTTGTATCTACTCTATAGTCCTAGTTCTAAAACCGCGTCTTTAGATGTATGACATCATATGATTAAAAATATTATTTTGGCAAGTGGGGCCGAAAAATAATTTTTATGCGGGTTTATATTGACAAGTTGTATGATGTCTTATAAGTTTTGGTGATGAAAAAATAGTATCAGAATGCCAAGGAGTATTTTAATGGCGACCTCTACACCTATCGTTAAATCAATTCGAGCAATTCCTGTTGCTGGACATGACAGCATGCTGCTCAATTTGAGTGGTGCCCATGGACCTTATTTCACTCGTAATATACTCATTATCGAAGATAACTCTGGAAATATTGGGGTAGGCGAAATTCCGGGCGGAGAAAAAATTTTAGCGACATTAAATGATGCTAAGGCCTTGATAGAAGGGCAACCGATTGGTGAATATAAAAATCTACTTAAAAAAATTCAGCAAACTTTTGCTGATCGTGACAGTGGCGGACGAGGCAACCAAACCTTTGATTTACGGACCACAATTCATGTTGTAACGGCTTATGAGTCGGCATTGCTTGATTTGCTTGGTAAGCATTTAAATGTGAATGTCGCAAGTTTGCTTGGTGAGGGTCAGCAACGTAGTGAAGTTGAGGTTTTAGGATATTTATTCTTTGTTGGTGATCGCAAACAGACATCTCTTGATTATGCGACCTCACCACATCTGAACCATGACTGGTACAAAGTCCGCCATGAAAAAGCGTTAACACCTGAATCAGTGCAGCGTTTAGCAGAAGCATCTTATGACCGTTACGGTTTTAAAGACTTCAAATTAAAAGGTGGTGTATTACACGGAGAACAAGAAGCTGAAGCTGTTACAGCTATCGCTCGCCGTTTTCCAGAAGCACGTGTGACGCTTGATCCAAACGGAGCATGGTTTTTAGATGAAGCAATTGCTTTAGGCAAACATCTTAAAGGCGTGTTGGCCTATGCAGAAGACCCGTGCGGTGCAGAACAAGGTTATTCAAGCCGTGAAATTATGGCCGAGTTTAAACGTGCCACAGGTTTACCCACTGCGACCAACATGATTGCTACCGACTGGCGAGAAATGTCACATAGTATTCAATTGCAAGCCGTTGATATTCCTTTGGCTGATCCACATTTTTGGACATTGGAAGGCTCGGTTCGAGTTTCACAGCTCTGCAATATGTATAACTTAACGTGGGGTTCGCATTCTAATAATCACTTTGATATTTCACTGGCCATGTTTACCCATGTTGCTGCCGCCGCTGTAGGTAACGTTACGGCAATTGATACACACTGGATTTGGCAAGAAGGTACAGATCAGCTAACGAAAGCACCGCTTGAAATTAAAGACGGTAAAATTCAGGTGCCAACAGCACCGGGACTTGGTGTTGAACTGGACTGGGACCGAATTAATCAAGCCCATGAGCTCTATAAATTAAAAGGTTTAGGAGCTCGTAATGATGCCGATGCGATGCAATTTTTAATACCAAACTGGTCATTTAATAATAAAAAGCCGTGTTTGGTTCGTTAATATTTTATCGATATCTTTGAAAAATTCGCTTTTTTAAGTTTTCTTAATGCTTTGCTGTCCATACGGGCAGCTTTTTTTTATGTCTAAAGATTAGCTATAAAGTTAAGAAATTTTAACTATATTTTATAAAACAAATAGTTAAGTGATTTTTGATAAAGAACTTTTATCTTTTTAAAAATTTTAGATTCTCAGAGGAAAAATATATTGATTAAAATAAAATTTATGATGTAAGATGTCTGACAACATAAACATGTATGGATATTTTCTAATGGATGCTCTTGAGTTAAAAAACATTGTTTCTGATGGCCTTCTTTCTTTTCCGGTTACTGACTTTGACCAAAATGGGGACTTTAACAAATCTTCTTATGCAAAACGTCTTGAATGGTTAGCGCCTTATGGTGCAAGTGCATTATTTGCTGCGGGTGGTACAGGTGAGTTTTTCTCGTTAACTGGAAGTGAATACTCTGACGTGATTAAAACAGCTGTCGATACTTGTAAAGGTAGTGTACCGATTATTGCTGGGGCAGGTGGTCCGACACGTCAGGCGATTGAACAGGCAAAAGAAGCAGAGCGCTTAGGTGCACACGGTA
This sequence comes from Acinetobacter sp. V116_7, assembly GCF_056735735.1. NCBI lineage: Bacteria > Pseudomonadati > Pseudomonadota > Gammaproteobacteria > Moraxellales > Moraxellaceae > Acinetobacter > Acinetobacter sp. V116_7. Next base: position 1,165,575 of record NZ_JBWZIF010000028.1, on the reverse strand, counting down.
TTTTGTTAATGCCGCATTACCTAACTGAAGCAAGCCAAGAAGGTTTGATCGAACACGTTAAGCAAGTATGTAACTCAGTAGACTTTGGCGTAATTTTTTATAACCGTAGCGTTTCAAGATTAAATCTCGATTCAATCCAAAAGTTAGCCGAGATGTGTCCGAACTTAATTGGCTTTAAAGACAGCTCTGGTCAAATCGATATGATGACGGCAGTGACCCAAACTATGGGTGATCGTTTGTCGTATTTAGGTGGCCTGCCAACAGCAGAAGTTTTTGCAGCGCCATATAAAGCCCTAGGTTGCCCAGTTTATTCATCAGCTGTATTTAACTTTATTCCAAAGACTGCAATGGAGTTTTATAACGCGCTTCGCAGTGATGACTTTGAAACAACCAATCGTTTGATTAAAGATTTCTTCTTGCCATTGATTAAAATTCGCGACCGTAAATCAGGTTATGCGGTAAGTATGATCAAAGCAGGTGCCAAAATTGTTGGGCACGACGCAGGTCCAGTCCGTCCACCATTAAGTGATTTAACTCATGCAGACTATGAAGATTTGGCTACTCTCATTGCGACACTTGGTCCGCAATAATTCTAACTGTTTAGGTATTGGAGCTTTAAAATGAGTAAAAATAATGGTCGGCAGTTTATTAATGGTCAACGCGTTGCTACAAATGCACCAGCTCTAGAAAGTATAGCTGCAAAAGACTATCAGCCAACAGGTTATGTATTTAGTCAGGCAACCCTTGACGAAGTGGATCAAGCTGCTCAAGCTGCACATAACGCTTTTTTAGTTTATAGCCAAACTTCTCAAGAGCAACGTGCCTCTTTTCTTGAAGAAATTGCTCGCCAAATTGAAGCATTAGGTGCGAACTTACAAGAAGTCGCTTCACTTGAAACGGGCTTACCACTTGCTCGTCTTCAAGGAGAGACAGGCCGTGTTACTGGTCAGCTTCGACTGTTTGCTGAACTTTTACGCCGTGGCGATTTTTATGGTGCTCGTATTGATGTGGCATTGCCAGAACGCAAGCCTTTACCGCGTGTTGATTTGCGTCAATATAAAGTTGGGGTAGGACCGGTTGCTGTGTTTGGCGCGAGTAATTTCCCACTTGCATTTTCAACAGCAGGCGGTGATACCGTAGCTGCTTTAGCAGCAGGGTGTCCGGTTGTCTTTAAAGCACACTCTGGCCATATGGCAACTGCTGAGCTTGTTGCAGAAGCCATTGAACAAGCAATCGAAGTTTGTGATATGCCTAAAGGCACATTTAACATGATTTTTGGCGGCCGTATTGGCGCAAATTTGGTAGAACATCCACTGATTCAGGCAGCTGGTTTTACGGGTTCTCTTGAAGGCGGAATGGCACTTTATAACCTTGCGCAGAGCCGTCCTCAGCCAATTCCATTCTTTGCTGAAATGTCGAGTGTGAACCCTGTAGTGGTTTTATCTCAAGCGCTGAGCTCTCGTGGTGAACAGATTGCACAAGATACAGTTGCCTCATTTAATATGGGATGTGGTCAGTTCTGTACAAAACCGGGGTTAATTTTAGGTGTACAAGGACCTGAATTTGACAGTTTCGTAGCAGCTTTAGCTGAAAGCACGCAAAAAGCTGTGCCTCAGGTCATGCTGAATGAAGGAACTTTAAAAAGCTACCGTCAAGGTATTGATGCTCTAAACAGTGAATCTGGTTTTGAAGTAGTTGCGACAGGTCAAGAGGCCGAGCTAGTTTCTCAAGCAAAAGCACATCTATTTAAAGCGGACCAATCTGTTTTACTGTCAGGCAACCCAAAACTACAACATGAAGTTTTCGGGCCGATGTCAATTGTGATTGGCGTGGAGGATGAAGCGACTTTGTTAAAAGGGATCGAGGCTTTAGGTGGACAGCTCACGGCAACGATTATTGGTGATGAAAATGAGTTGTCCGAAGCAGGCGAACTTCTTCATTTGCTAACTGGTAAAGCTGGCCGTGTATTGTTTAACGGTTTCCCGACAGGAGTTGAAGTGTCTGATGCGATGGTACATGGTGGTCCTTTCCCTGCAACCAGTGATGCACGCGGAACTTCGGTAGGTACGGGAGCAATTGAACGCTTCTTACGTCCGGTATGTTTCCAAAATACGCCACAAGTATTATTACCTGATGCACTAAAAGACAGTAATCCGCTACAGATTACTCGTCTGATCAATGGGCAGTTAACTCAGACTCAAATTTAAAAATTGTGCAGCTTAATCAAAGGTATTGAGCTGCATATTTTTTAGCTTATTCAACGCATTATTAAATATTGAAATAAGCACAAGTTGCTCACTTTTTAAATATATGTGAGTGTTTGATAAGGAAGATAAAATATTTTAATTTTAATAGCTTAGAGGCATAAAAACCGAATATGACTATCGTCTAAGTTTATAGTAAAATGAATTTTCTAATTTTTTCAACATTTCATGAGTTCTTCAGATTATGTCTAGTGCAATTAAACCTAGATCAACAAAAAAACTAAGCCAGATTATTGTAGAACAACTGATCGAAAAAATTCAGTCTGGAGACTTCCAAGTTGGAGAGAAAATTCCGACCGAACTTGAATTAATTGAAACTTTTGAAGTAAGCCGTTCTGTTATTCGAGAAGCAATCACTGAGTTGCGCTCTTTAGGGTTTGTCGAAACTCGTCACGGGATTGGTACTTTTGTAAAAGAGCAGACTATTGAACAGAATTTTTTGCTATCTAATGCCAGTTTAGAAACGATTAACGATATTGTTTCTTTACTTGAGCTTCGAATTAGCCTTGAGTCTGAAGCTGTTTTTTTAGCCTCTGAGCGCCGTAAGCAAATCCACATCGATAAAATGAAAGCTGCACTTCAAGACTTTGAACGTCATATTTCATCAGATGCAAATGATGGCACAGTAAAAGCTGATTATGATTTCCATATTGCCATTGCTGAAGCTTCTGAAAACCAATATTTCGTTGATTTTTTAAAGTATCTGGGTGAAAAAATTATTCCGCGTGCACGCTTAAAATCTATTGAGCAGAGCCCTGAAAACCGTGAAGAATATTTAAAAGCGGTTCACCATGATCATGTCAATATTTATAATGCAATTGTGGATCAGGACGGTTTATTGGCCCGACAAATGATGCGAGCTCATCTGTCTAAAAGTATTAAAAAATTTAAGCAGTAAAGCTTGAGCTAAGATTAGGCAGAGTAAGATAAAAAGAGAGCTTATTTAAGCTCTCTTTTAATTTTATAGGGTGTTATTTACAGCTAAAGTTTTCAGCTTTTTCGCTATCACCTTGACCGTTGTAACGGGCAATCAGTGGGTAAGGGCAAAGTGGGCGGGTACGGTCTGGTGCCCAATCTTGCGGAAGTTCAGTATTCACTTGACCACTTGGGTTACCTGCGCCGCGTGCGGTCGCAATGATTTTGTCAGGTGCTTGCCCGTATTCAACCCAGTTGACTAAAGCAGTCAATGCATCAAATTGATCGGTCGCAATGCCATCACGGGTATGGTTCATGCCCGGAACTCTAAAGAAACGTGCAAATTCAGGTGCTGTACCTTTTGCATCATTTTTATAGTGTTGGAGTAGTTGATCGTACCAATTTTGGGTGTCATCTACAGAGAAAACGCCATCTGCTGTGCCTTGTACCACAATCATTTTTCCACCGTGATTACGGAGTTTATCTAGATTAAGTTCATCGGGTGGCATCATGAAAGACATCGAACTTTCGGTGTAGATATCATTAGTTGCCGAGAGTTTTGGATAGTCGGTATCGAAGTTAAAATTAAAGGCAAATTGTCTAGAATTTTGAGTCACAGTTGGGTCTGGTGGAACCTGAAAAAGAATGCCAACGGCAACGGGGTCACGTGCTGTTCCCACCGAAGATTCGAATTTCCAGCTTGCCCAGTTGCTTCCCACTAAACCGGGGTCAAAAGGTTGGGTTGCATAGAGCGCTTGTCCAGCCGAATTTATAGGGCCGCGGTAAATGTTGGCTAATACATCAATTTGTTCGGTGCTTAAACAAGTACCATCTCTTGTGCTTGAGCAAACGGGTACATCTTTCTGAATATCAAAAGCCGTACGGCAAGATTCGACATCTTGAACCAAGCCATCTGCAACACCGTCTAGAGCATCGCATCGATCTAAAATCGCTTTTGCTAAAACTTTACGCTCTGGAAGAGTAAGAGCGGTACTTAGGTCATTTTCATCTGTTGCGACACGACGAAGCTGCTGTGCTGTGTAGAGTTGAGCTGCGGCTGCACGAGGTAAATGAAAACCCGGTGTGCTTGCTAAAATTCCATCATATTGATCACCTAAACGGGTTGCAGCAATCATGGCATGACGCCCGCCGTTAGATGTACCGCCTGCATAGGAGCGGTCTGGCAATTTACCATAGGCGGCTTTAATTAGGTTTTTTGCCATAGGCGTGAGTTTGGTAATTGCACCGTAGCCGTAGTTAATTCTGGCTTGAGGGTCTAAACCAAACATTGGATTTTGTGAAGCATTATGTCCAGCATCGGAAGAAATAACAGCAAAACCATCATGTAGAGCATTGGTGAGTGGACCGCCGCTGCCGACCTGACCCGTTGCAGGGACTAAATTACCGTCGGTTCCGCCATTGCCTTGATAGAGGAAACGACCATTCCAGTCTATTGGTAAGCGCATTTCAAAACCAATTTGATAAGTTTGTCCATCGACAGGACTTATACGTTGATCCATATAACCTTTGACCAAACAATGTGCGCCAATCGGTTTATTGGCGACAGTCAATGTGCCTGCTTCTTGAAGGGTAGCTGAGCTAATGACCGTATTGTTGTATTGAAATCCAAGTAAGTCCGTACAGCTTCCTGTCATTTTTACGCCCACAGCAGGAGACAGCTGCGGTGGTTTGGTTGTTGAGGGAGTTGTTGTGTCATCATTATCACTTCCACAGCCTGTCAAAGCACCAAGCATGGCAAGTACTAAAGCGGAGTGGGTCAAAATTCGTTTATTGTTGGTGTAATTCATTTATTCATATCCTTATTGAATGAATGGTTTAATTAATCTAAAACCAGAAAATTAGCTGTGCTTCGTGCAATCATTTTGTTGTTTTGCCAAGCTTCACTTTCGAGATTCAGTACAGTTTTGCCTTGTTTAATGAATCGGCATTTCGTAATGACTTCTCCCACAACACAGGGCCTCAAAAAATCCATCGTTAAGTTGATAGTGGTAGCGGGTTTATGGTCATTGGCGAGAAAGGCAAAAAGTCCCATCACATCGTCAAGCATGGCGCAGATCATGCCGCCTTCAACGGTGCCGCGTGGATTGGTAAAGCTTTCTAGTGCTGTGTAGTGGATGGTGAGTTCAGTGTTCTTGTCATTCCAATGGATATTATGTCCACCCAAATGGTGATGAATGGGGGGTAAGTGTTCTAAAATTTTTTGATCCATAGTTAAGGGTCCATCCTTTTTGTTGGTGTTATAAAAATTATTATTTCAGGGTATAGGCATCATAAATAACCGCTTTACCCAAACGCATTGCACTACCTACTGCAACGGTCTGGTTCAGCCATGAGTATTTAGGTGAGCTGGTTTCAAACTGCATGGTAATTTTGAAATAGTAATTTTTCGGGTCAACATCTTTGCCTTGAGCAAGCTGTTTTAGTGTTTCGGCTGAGCCATGTCGGTAACCTTTGGTTTGAAGATAAATAAGTGCACCGTCATCGGTTTCTAACAAGTATCGCGTATCAATAATTGCTAGTCCTTTACTGTCAACGATTTGCCAATCTGCGCCATTATTTAAAATACGGCCTTTAAGTGTTTTGCCTTCGAATGACCCTCCTGTAATAGGAATAATTCGGCGTTTACCAGCATCACTGGTTGTGCCTAACTCCCAAATAGGGGCATTTAAATCAACACTAAATTTTGCTAAAGGTTCAAGCTGAATGGGTGGTGGGCTATATTGAGTTTCAGCGTGAGTCAGGGCAATCAGACTCATTGTGCAGAGTAGCGTTACAACTTTCTTCATGATGAATTTCTCGAAATTAAAAAGAGGTTCTATATGTGACAGAACCTCTTGTTTTGAATTATTTAAATTTCCATGTGTAGTCGATGTTGATACGGGTTTCGTTTACTGGTTTGATATTTGCTGTAGAAAGCATGTTATTGTCATAAATGGCATATCGTGCGCGTAACCCTAGATTTTTTAACCAGCCACTTTGAACGGTGTAGCCTAAATCGAAGTCTGTTTCTCGCTCTTTCAAATTAGTTCCGCCTAAGTTAGGTGTATAAATATTGTGACCTGTGGTGTAACGAGTCATAAAACGTAAACCCGGTACATAATCTTTAAAGTCATATTCATAACGGAAGCTATAGGCTTTTTCTTTTGGGTTTAAAAACTCACCTGGCCATGTGTCAATGAGAAGCCCAGTTTCACCTCCTGTTAAATACGGAAAGGCGGTGTCGCCGTGATGCTGAAAAGTTCCGAAAATAAATTTATGGTTTTGATGTTTGAGTTCGAAATGCGCATGATAAAGGTCATTATCGACTAAGCCTGCTTTTGCTTGTCCATCATCTCGGCTGCGGTAGTAACGTAATTGAGAGCTAAAGTTAGTGGTGTCATTAATTTTATGTTGGTGTAAGGCACCCACCATGGTTTGGTTATAAAGATCATCGACATCCATATAAAAAGCGGTGAGTTTGATTGTTGAATCAAGCTGATAGTTTCCACCTAAATAATAAAGACCATCAGTTTCGGCACTTTTAAATCGTCCATTCACCCCTGAAATTTTAATTTTTTCATAGTTGGTCGAATCACGATGATTCACTTTATCTAGGTAGGCCGCTTGTAAGTCGAAGTCTTTAATATCTTTACTGGTGAGTGAAATTCCTCGATAGGTTTGAGGAAGCAAACGAGCAGGTGAAGCCACTAAAACTGGGTTCATCGGCATTAGCGTACCAATGCGTAGCTCGGTCTGGCTCATTTTCGCTTTTGCTGTGACCCCAATTTCGCCATAAGAGTCAGCAGGTTCATTGGTGCGTGTGTCTCTAGGTAAGTTTCCTGTACCTCCATGCTCGGCATCGGCATCGAGTTTAAAGCCTGCTGTCGCAAGCACATCCAGTCCAAAACCGACAGTCCCTTCGGTATAACCTGAATTGGCTTTAAGAATAAACCCTTGTGTCCAGTCCTTGGCGGCAGGGTAGGCAGATTGCTCTTGGTAGTCGCGGTCAAAATAGAAATTTCGCGTGGTGAGTTCTACTGAACTGTTGTCAATAAAATTGCCAGCCCACACTGAACCAGAGAGCATAAGGGTAGAGTACATCCATAATTTCGACATAGCATTTCTTCCTGAAATAACATTTTTTTGTTTTCAATAAGGCTTAGTTGTTGTGTCAGCCTTGTTTGGTTTTTAAATCGAATTATTTTCCGAGCAGTTCTCGGGCCACGATTTCTTTCATAATTTCATTGGTTCCCCCATAAATTTTTTGTACCCGCGCATCGACAAAAAAGCGTGAAATCGGGTATTCCTGCATGTAACCGTAGCCACCAAAAAGCTGAAGTAATTGATCAATCACTTCACATTGAGCATCGGTAATAAAGCATTTCAGTGCGGCAACTTGAGTGACGCTTAACTGGTGTTGTTGATACAGCGCCGCACATTGATCTACAAAAGCTTGAGCGGCTTTTGCTTTGATGTGCGCGTTTGCGAGCACAAAGCGTGTGTTTTGCATTTGGCTTAAAGGTTGTCCGAAAGCTTTACGCTCTAATACATAGTCTTTGGTTAGTTCGATGGCGCCTAAAATTGACCCCAAAGCCATCATGGAAATGCTTAAACGTTCGCGAGGTAACTCTTGCATTAAATAAGCAAAGCCTTGTCCTTCTTCACCTAAACGCTGAGTTGCAGGCACACAGACATCATCAAAAAATAGTTCGGCTGTATCTTGAGCATGTAGCCCGATTTTTTGTAATGAACGGCCTTTTTTAACGCCATCTAACGCAGCATCGACTAGAAAAATCGAAATGCCTTTTGCTTTAGCTTGCGGATCAGTTTTCGCAACCAGAACGATCAGATCGGCATGCAAACCATTTGAAATAAAAGTTTTTGAACCATTAATACGGTAATGATCATTTTCTAAAATCGCTTGAGTGCGTATGGCCTGTAAGTCTGAACCAGCATTCGCTTCGGTCATGGCAATTGCAGTGACGACTTCACCTGTCACCATTTTCGGTAACCAATAGCGTTTTTGCTCTTCAGTTCCAATATTTTGCAGGTAAGGAGAGACCAACTCATTTTGCCCGCCAATGGCAACCGCTAAAGATGCAAAACCAGCTTGAGCCGTTTCTTGAACCAGCATGAGGGAGTAATGAACAGGAGCACCGTAACCACCGTATTCTTCGGGTACATCGACGCACAAAAAACCATTCTCCCCAAGACGAAGCCATAGATCACGTGGGATAAGGCCATCGTGTTCCCACTGTTCATAATACGGGGCAACCTGTTCTTTTAAGAACCTGCGATAGCTATCCCGAAATAGTTCAAATTCTGTATCGTGTGGCATGTTGAACCTTTTTTTAGGCAAAAGTGAGGCTGTAGCTCAAACCGAAATTTGAGCTTTCTTTTCTATTTCAATTGCTTATTGCTTTAAGGTGGGCACCCGAATAATCAGTGGGTTATCATTCTGCTTTTGATAAAGCTCATCAATTAAAGCAGCACGACGCTTGGTAATATTGCCTTGATTAAGGTTGCCTTTATCAGTCACTTCACCTGCATCGAGTTGAGGTGGCTCGGTCATTAAATAAAGCATTGAGACTGTATTTGAACTGCCAGTCGCATCTTTATTAAAGGTGGTTAAAAATTGGCGGAACCATTGCTGGACTTTAGGGTGCTGCAATATCTCTGCTGGAGAATGTTCGCCAAGCTTAAGGCCTGCGTATTGAGCACAAGCTTCTAATTTTGGAAAAATCAGAAAGCCAACTGCATTGAGGTTTGAACCTGTAATACAGACATCTTGAACCAGTAAATTACCTTGAATGAGCACTTTGTTGCGAATCGTGCCGACATTGACGAAAGTGCCTGTATTGAGTTTAAAGTCTTCAGCAATTCGCCCGTCGTACATGAGGCCTTTGGTTGGATCATTGATATCGACCAAACGCACAGCATCTCCAGTATGGAAAAAGCCTTCATCATCAAACACAGTGCTTTGCTGGTCTGCTTTTAAGCGCCAATAGCCTTTCATGACATGTTTGCCACGAACACAAAACTCAAGTTTGTCACCACATGGAACTAGCTTAATTTCGCATCCCGGAGCAGGGTATCCAATAAAACCAGCCATTACACGTGGGCCAGTTGTAAAAGCACAAGATGGTGCAGTTTCAGTCATGCCCAATCCGCTCATGATGCGAATTTTTTCTCCGCAATGTTGCTGAGCAATTTTATCGAGTCTGTTCCAGCCCGCTTCTGAAAGTGCTGCACCTGCAAAGAATAAAATTTTAACTTTGGCAAAAAAGCGGTCTCTTAATTCTTCATCTTTTTCTAAGGCTTCGGTAAGTTCTTCCCAACCTTTTGGCACATTTAAATAAACGGTTGGAGAAATTTCTTTCAGATTACGAATAGTTTCGTCAAATTTTCCTGCAACGGGTTTGCCATCATCAATGTAAATGGTACCTCCGTTATAGAGTGCAATGCCGACATTGTGACTGCCGCCAAAAGTATGGTGCCAAGATAGCCAGTCCAGTAAGACAGGTGGTGTTTCTTCAAACTCAGGGAAAGTCTGCAATAACATTTGCTGATTAACACACAACATTAAATGTGTGGTCGGCACAGCTTTAGGTAGTTTGGTTGAACCTGACGTAAATAAGAATTTGGCAATCTGGTTTTCATCAAGGGTTTGATAAAACTCTTGAACATTTGAAACAGGCGTATCTAAAAGCGATTGAAAAGATGTGCAGATCTGATCGCCCACAATCCCTTTATTGGTCACCACTTCAATGTCAGGTGTAATACATGCCTGAATCGCTTTGGCAAAAGCTTGTCCATCGCTGGCATAGACCATACCAGGTGTAAGCACTTCAAACACATGTTTAAGTTTGCCAAAGTCTTGAGAAATCAGAGAGTAGGCTGGTGAAATTGCTGAAAAAGGCACACCTGCCAGCATGGCAGCCATAGACAGTGTTAAATGTTCGAGATCATTACCACTTAAAATAACCAGAGGTCTTTCTTGGTTTAACTTACGTTCATGTAATGCCTGAGCAATGTGCCATGCACGTTGTAAAACTTCTGCATAACTCAGTTTGACCCATTCACCTTGAGCATTGCGTTTTGCTGCAAAAATATGGTCTGGTTTGGTTTGTGCAAAATGAATTAACCGATCTGTAAGTTTTTGTGGATACGGTTTTAATTGCTCTTTTGGGCTGATATAGAGCGTGTCATCTTTATGGTGATAATGAATATCATGTTGCCCTAATTTTACGAACCGTTCGCGGTCTTGTGATTGAGTGGCATTCATTTGCATTTCTTTCACTCCATGGAAAGCGCATCACTGCGCTTTATTTTTTGCATCATGCAATTTTTATTTAATATGTCTGTGTTCGCATTACCCTGACTAAATCGGGTAATGACGTGATTGGGTTTGAATGGTAATCCAGCGTAAGTCGGTAAATTCGGCAACCGAGACTTTACTACCAAAACGTCCGTAACCACTCGATTTGGTTCCGCCAAATGGCATTTGAGCTTCGTCATGTACGGTTGCGCCGTTAATGTGACAAATACCCGAATCAATCTGTTGAGCGACTTCTAATGCCTGTGAAATATTTTGGCTAAACACTGCCGAAGAAAGACCGAACTCGCTGTCATTTGCCAGTGCTACACCTTCTTCAACGGTTGCAAAACGTTGAACTGTGCAGACAGGCCCAAACGATTCTTCGCGGTAAAGCAGCATGTCAGGTTTAATATTGAGTACCAGCGTCGGTTGCATGGTGGTGTCTTCAATATGAATACCTAAAGGTAAGTCGGCACCTTTGTTTTGGGCATCTTCAAGTAAATGCTGAATACGGTTTGCGGCACGGCGACTTTCTAAAACACCGAGTGCATTTTCTTTCGAGGTTGGGTTGCCCGCCTGAATGGAACGTGTTTTCTCAATGAGCTTTTCAATAAACTGGTCGGCAATTTTGTCTTGAACCAAAACACGTTCGGTCGACATGCAAATTTGCCCCTGATTAAAGAATGCTCCAAAAGCAACTGCATTTACGGCTTCATGAATGTCGGCCTCGTTTAAAACCACGACAGGGGCTTTGCCACCAAGTTCGAGTAAAACTGGTTTTAAATATTTAGCCGCAGTCTCGGCAATAATTTTTCCGACTTTGGTTGAACCGGTAAAATTAATGCGCTTCACAGCTGGATGAGAAACTAAGCGCTCCACGATTTGTGGTGCATCTTCGGCGGCATGCGTAATCACATTCACCACACCCTCACCAAGTCCTGCCTCATGTAACACTTCACCAATCAGACGATGGGTTGCTGGACAAGCTTCAGATGCTTTTAACACCACCGTGTTACCACAAGCCAAAGGCATAGCAAGCGCACGTGTTGCCAAAATGACAGGTGCATTCCAAGGTGCAATCCCTACAATCACACCGCAAGGAACTCGCACACCCATCGCAAGATTGCCCGGTACATCTGACGGAATCAGGCTTCCGTCAATTTGTGTGGTCATTGCTGCTGCTTCACGTAACATGTTGGCAGCAAGGTGAACGTTAAACCCATACCATGTGGCAGTTGAACCTGTTTCTTGCATTCCAGTTTCAATGAATTGCTCGGTCTTTTGGTCCATTAAATCGGCTGCTTTTAACAAACGTAAACGGCGTTCGGTAGGCGAGAGCTTCGACCATACTTTAAAAGCTTGTTGTGCCGATTCGATTGCACGATCAACATCGTCCAAAGTTGCAGCAGCGGCTTTGCTTGCCACTGATCCATCAATGGGGCTAATACGCTCAAAAGTTGCCTGATTTGATGCATCAACAGATTGACCGTGAATAAGTAACTGTACATTTTGCATGGGTTGTGTCCTTACATTGCCATTAGAGAATCAAAAGTTAACCAGTACGTTTATAGCTCTGTAAACCCGGTTTAATTGATTTTTCATCTAAAAATTGTTTCAAACCTTCTTGACGGCCATTTTCTGTATCACGGTGGATACATTGATCAAGTTTGGCATATAAGTAGTCTTCGTTTTGATCCCAAGTCAGTTCACGACAACGCTTAAATCCATTTTTAGCGGTACGAAGAACCACAGGGTTTTTCTCAAGTAGACAGTTTGCAAGCTCAGTCACTTCAGCTTTTAGCTGTTCAAGCGGTACACTTTTGTTCACAAGGCCCATGGTTTCAGCTTCTTTACCACTAAAGGTTTTACCCGTCATGATGTAGTACAAAGAGGCACGGTGACCAACAGTGTCTGCCATTGCTTTGCTTACAAGGTTACCCGGTGGGATCCCCCAGTTAATTTCAGATAAACCGAAAGTTGCTTCATCTGCTGCAATTGCGAGATCACACGCCACTAAAGGTGAGAAACCGCCTCCAAAGCACCAGCCGTTGACCATAGCAATGGTTGGTTTTGAATACATGCGAAGAAGTTGCCACTGCCAACGGCATGAGTCGCGGCGAATACGTTCTTGATAAATTTCTGGTTGAGTATCGACTTCACGGAAATATTCCTTCAAGTCCATGCCTGCTGTCCAAGAATCACCTGCACCTGTCAACACAAGCACACGCGCATTTTGATCAAGTTCTATTGCTTCAAGCACATCAATCATTTCACGATTGAGTGTCGGGCTCATGGCATTTTTCTTTTCTGGGCGGTTTAGTGTTACCCATGCAATTCCATCTTCAACTTTAACATCTACTGTTTCCCAGCGGTTTTCATAACTCATCTTCATACTCCTTGAATGATTTTTTGCTGTTCTGGGATTTAATTTAATATCAGTTAAACTTACATTCAAGTCTTTTTTATAAAATTTCATAAATATTTTATAATTAATTGTATTTTAAATATTAATTAATTTTATTGTTGATTTAATAGAAAAACATGTTGATTTTTTAGTAAGTTTAACTGATATTTTTGGTGTGTTTAAACAATAATACACAAAGGGCTAAATGGAACGACTAGTCAATAAGGGATAACACAATGGAAAAGATATTAGGACAGTCTGCAAGGGCAAAAATCACGTTGCTATTATGCTTTGCAATAGCAATTTTTGAAGGTTTTGATCTTCAGTCAATGGGGGTAGCCGCTCCAAGAATGCGGGCTGAGTTTATGTTGGACAATGGCCAGATGGCGTGGGCATTTAGTGCTGCAATTTTAGGAACACTACCAGGTGCCATATTAGGTGGTAGATTTGCAGATATTGTCGGGCGTAAGAAAATTCTGATTTTTAGTATTTTACTTTTTGGAATTATGTCTTTGCTAACGGCTTATGCTGCTAACTTTAGTTTGCTGTTACTCATTCGTTTTTGTACTGGTTTGGGAATGGGTGGGGCACTTCCGATGATGATTACACTGGCATCTGAAGCTGTACCTGATAAATATAAAGGTACCGCGGTGAGTATTATGTATAGTGGCATTCCTTTTGGTGGATTACTTACTTCTGTAGTTGCCATGTCATTGGCTGGCGATGCAGAGTGGCGTCATATTTTCTATATTGGTGGGATTGCGCCTATTTTGCTCATTCCACTGATTATGCGCTTTTTACCTGAGTCAAATGACTACCTGCAACGAAAAGGTCAAGCGCAAAAAACGACTCCATTCTTGGAAGTTTTATTTGCGAAAGAACGTCGTATGTCGACCATTCAGCTTTGGGTCAGTTTTTTCTGTACGCTCGTTGTACTGTATTTCTTATTGAATTGGTTGCCATTGCTGATGGGTGCGCAAGGCTTATCGAAATTACAGGCAAACTATGTGCAGATGGGCTATAACGTGGGTGGAATTTTAGGTTCAATCCTGATGGGTGTATTGCTTGATAAATTACGCATGAGCTTTGTGATTAAGCTGATTTATCTCGGCATTTTATTTTCGCTTTGTTGTTTAGCAATATCCCCAACCGTTGCTTTACTTGCACTTTCGGCAGTAGGTTGTGGTTTATTCATTGTGGGCGGACAATCGGCGTTGTACGGTTTGGCTGCCATGTATTATCCAACCGAAATGCGTGGAACAGGTGTAGGTTCAGCGGTTGCGATCGGGCGTATTGGTTCTTTTGCAGGACCTTTAATGGCTGGTTTTTTACTCTCGCTTGGACAAAGCTCGACCATTGTGATTGGTTCAAGTATTCCAGTGATTTTAATTGCAGCGATCTCTGCATTACTTCTTGTCAAAAAACCTAAACAGCCTGTACATTTAGTACAAAGCTCAGGTGCTCGCTAAGTTTTAACGAAAGTATGGGGGTAGTGCCTCATACTTTCACTACAGATTTTCTTATGATGATTGAAAGGTTATGGTACGTTCGAATTCAGTTCAAAAAAAAGTAGAAGATGAGCCTAAGTTAAGTTACATGATTGCTCGTGTTGACCGAATTATTAGTAAACATTTAACAGAACATTTAAAAGAGCTTGAGATTACCTTGCCGCAATTTACTGCGCTTTCTGTTTTAGCTTCAAAAAGTAATGTATCCAATGCTAAGCTCGCTGAGCGGTCTTTCATTAAGCCGCAATCGGCCAACAAAATTTTGCAAGATTTACTGGTCAATGGCTGGATTGAGAAAAAACCAGATCCAACACATGGCCGCCGTATTTTAATTACGCTGACTGAAAGCGGTATTGAAAAGCTAAATAAATGTAATGAAGTGGTTTTAAAAGTTGAAGAAAAAATGCTTGAAGGCATCGATATTAACTTAGCTTATTTAATTCGTAATAACCTCGATATTATGGTCAATAATCTTAAAAACCTTTGATGAAAGGTAGTTTGCAATTTAATTTATTAAACGCAGTAAACATGCTTAAGCACTGATTCAAACAGAAAATTGATTTCATTTTACAAATGAACTTGCTAGCATCGAAGTGACGTTTTTGGTGATGTGTGGCAGCGAATGTCTTCAGGACAACAAGTTTTACTTAAACTAAGAAAAATGATTATTTCAGGGGAACTTGAAGGCGGTGCCAGAATTGCCGAAATTCCGACTGCCGAGTTACTTGGTGTTTCAAGGCAGCCTGTTCGTATTGCTTTTAGGTTGCTTGAGCAAGAAGGCCTCCTCATTAAAAACCCAACTCGTGGTTACACGGTTCGTGAAATTTCAGAACAACTGGTTCATGATGCGCTTGAAGTACGCGGTGTGCTGGAAGGATTGGCTGCGAAAACTTTGGCAGAACAAGGCTTAAGCGAAGAGCAGAAAAAGACGCTGCAACATTGCATTCAAGAAACTGAAAAACTATTTAATGATAAAGACGAGTTTGGCGATGTTGAATTAGAACGTTATCACCATTTTAACGTCATTTTTCATGACACGATTATTGAGGGCGCGCAAAACGTTGCACTCATACAAGCCTTAGCAAAAAACAACCAATTGCCGATGGCTTCTGCTCAAGCGATTACCTATGACCAGAACCGAGCTTTGTCAGAATATCGCCGTTTACACTATGCACATTTACAGC
Source organism: Acinetobacter sp. V116_7 (assembly GCF_056735735.1). Classification (NCBI taxonomy): domain Bacteria; kingdom Pseudomonadati; phylum Pseudomonadota; class Gammaproteobacteria; order Moraxellales; family Moraxellaceae; genus Acinetobacter; species Acinetobacter sp. V116_7. The sequence continues at coordinate 1,149,982 of NZ_JBWZIF010000028.1, read as the reverse complement.
ATTGCTCGATTTTTGATGCATTGGTCCATCGTCAGGCAGGACGCGCTGAAACCTTAATGCGTGAGCACAGTAGCGTGGTAATTTTAGGTGAAACGCTAAGAAATATTCTCAGCGCTTAAGCTGAAATAAGTTCCTTTATTTCTGAATAAAGGAACTTAAATATTAAAGTTCAATCACAAGATTTTTAGTTTTTGCACGAGAACAGCAGGGCGTAAATTGGTCGTTCAAAGCATGTTCCTCATCGGTCATAAACATATCTCGATGATCAGGAGTGCCTTCTACTACGCGGGTAATACAGGTCCCGCAAATACCTTGTTCACATGAAACTGGGATATCAAAACCATTTGCAATTAATGCCTCAGTAGCAGTTTGCTCTGGTAATACTTCAATTCGACGGCCCGTACCTTTAACTTCAATGGTAAAAGCTTCATCGTTAGATGTATCTACTTTTTGAGCGACAAAATGCTCTTGATGTAACTGTTCGCTGTGCCAGTCAGCTTGTTCGGCTGAGCTCATGACAAACTGCATAAACCCTGTAGGCCCACATACATATAAGTGTCTATTTGGTGAAGCTTGGCCCAAAACCTCTGCCATATTACATTCAGTGTCCGGTTGATCTTGAATATGAAAATGAACTTGGTCACCAAAGTGCTCGGTCAAGTTGCCATAGAAGGCAATCATTTCATGACTACGAACAAAGTAGTGCAATTCGAAAGGTATATTGGCCGACTTAAGTCGATACGCCATCGATAAAATAGGGGTAATACCAATACCACCTGCAAATAAAACTGCCTGTTTTGTCTGAGGGTGAATCTCAAATAAATTACGTGGTTCACCAATCTTTAAATGATCGCCTTCACGATATTCAGTGTGGATGCAACGTGAACCACCGCGTGAATTGGCATCATGTAAAACACCAATGACATAACGATGCTTTTCACTGCAACAATTTGAAAGTGAATATTGGCGGGTGAGACCGTTTTTAAGATGCACATCAATATGTGCACCTGCCTCAAAATTCGGTAGCGCTGTGCCATTTGCCGAGACTAATTCAAAAGCACGAATGGTCGGGGTAAGCTGGTGAATTTTTTGAATAATAACGTCCATGTTCATACTCCTTTAAATAATCCGAATGTTTGGAAACTTCTGTGCGGATGTTTCAGGAGGTGTTTTATTTTCTTCGGCAAGCAGTCGCTCAATCACCTTACGAGACTGTACACCGCCTGCGTCGATGTTGAGCATTAGTAACTTGCGATGTGGATTGTTTAAAATATTTTGCTGCTGTTGCTCAAGCATTTCTAAATCTTCAGTAAAGATTTTGCCTTGGCCTTCACGAATTTGATCGGTGAGTTCAGCATTGTCAGGTTGGAAGTTACGTGCCATTCCCCAGAAATACCAGTGAGAGGTTTCGGTTTCTGGCGTAATAAAATCGACCACGATTGAGGAAACTTTTTTGTCACTTGGTGCGTGATAACCACCATGTCCAGCATGTGCTACACCTACTTCAATATGGACATTGCTTGGAGCAAAGAAGTGACAACGTTGCCAACGGTCAACAGGTACATCATCTGCTAAGTGGTTACCACGAAGAGCCATTTGCCAAAATGGAGGTGCGATCACATTTTCCATGTAGCGTTCGGTAATGACATGATCACCATCAACTTTAGTGACTGGTAATGATTCATCAATTTCTTTTTGTCCGATGCTGCTTGAGTGAACATAGGTCTCGTGGGTTAAATCCATCAGGTTATCGACCATCAATCGATAGTCACACTGAATATGAAATAGGCCTCCGCCATAGCTCCATTCAGGATGATCTGCCCATTCTAAAGTTGGCATTTTTGCTTCATCTGCTAAAGCTTTTTCACCTGGCCATACCCAAATAAAGCCGAACTTTTCAACAACTGCATATGCTTTGTTGCAAGGGAAACCGTTTACACGTTGAGCTGGCATTGAAACAGTTTTTCCGTCACAGCCCATAACTAAGCCATGATAGCCACACACAAGGTTGCCATCTTCGACATAACCAAGTGAAAGTGGGGCGCCGCGATGGGGGCAAAAATCTTCAACGGCTGCGACTTGGTTTTCTTTGCTACGATAAAAAACGATTTTTTCACCACAGATGGTGCGACCTAATGGTTTGTCTTGGATTTCTTCTGGACGGCAGGCAACATACCAAGCATTTTTAATAAACATTGTGACGACTCCTTATCACTTATTGGATCCAATTTATAATAAATAAAAATATTGGTCAATTGATAAGCAGTATATTTTTTAAAAATATTGATCTTTAGGTTTGGTTTTTTTGTAGATTTTTAATTGCTATTAAAGACTTTTGTATTTACTTTGAATTTTAGAGGCTAAATTTTTATTCATCTTAATTTGGATCCATAATGGCGGTAGTTAAGCCATTATGGAGTGTGAAAATTTAGAAATTAACCGTGTAGTGAAGCATCATGCGCTGTTCATCTAGACTTTTGCCATGTTTGGTATCGTAATTAATATTTAAGAACAGAAACTTAAGATTTTTAATCCAAGCATTTAGGTCGTACTGAATCAACACATCACTTTCTTGCTCAAAATCATTTTGATTCATGGTTTGAAATGAATCGCCATAAATATATTTATAGGTCACTTTTAGACCCTTGATATAGTCTTTAAAGTCATACGAGGCAACGAAATGATACGACTTTTCATCTGCTTTGGTAAACGCACCTAAGGTCCAGTTCACCATATGGGGGATGGGCATATTGTCGAGTTTTGGAATACCATCTTTGCCAAAGTTTTCTTGGTAGCCAATTCCAGTTGTAAAGTTGCCATGTTTGATGAAATGCATAGCGCCTACAGATGTATTGTCATATTCTCCAAGTTTTGATTTACCAACATCATCGTGGCGAAACACACGTAATTTTGTAGTGTGCTGCTTTGACCATTGATAATCAAAGGCAAAGTAACTTTGATTGATGAGATCTGTTAAGTAACCATTATAAAATTTCCAATGGTATCGAGGTGTTTTGCCATCCCATTGAAAGAAATAGAGTCCGTCAGATTCATATTTTGAAATGGCGAGTTTGTGGTAGTCCTCCTCATTTTTTGGTGAATAACGGTTAATCAAACCCAGCTCGAAATTTTGTTGCGGTGTCTTATATTTTAATTCCAAGCCTTTATAGTTCACTCGTAATTGATGTGTATCCACTTGTGGAGTCAGTGGTGAATTAGGAGTGATTTCACCTACATTCATGCGAAAGTTTTGATATTCAACTCCAGCACCTAAGCCATATTTAACTTGGTCTTGTGCTTGTTTCTTGGTGTTAGGGTCAAAGGGTATGACCATATCATTAGTGTGTTGGTCGTGACTTAGGCGATAAGCATATTGGATGCTAGGATTGAGGTGTAGTTGAACCTCATTCAGTTTGGTTGACCAGTCGCCACGATAAATCAAGCCTTGGCTCAAGCTATGAGTATCGGGGCTAGTGCCATTTTCATATTGTCTGTCGAAGTTAAATGTTTTTAGTGTGAGTGTATTTTGCAAATTAACATCTACTTCACTATGAGCTAAACAGCAGGCAAGGGTTGTCCCTGAGAATAAAATCCCATAAATAAAAATATGCTTCATTTTTAAATCCGTTTAAAAGCGTTTTACTGTTCTAAATCCGACATGGCTGGTGGCAAGGTCGAGTTCCTGTGGATGCCTCGCGGCAGCACGATAACGCGCGCAATAGTTGGTTGCGCATAAATAAGACCCACCTTTAATCGTGTATTGCAAAATCTGTTCGTGACTTTGCCGATATTTTGATGGATCTCCCATATGGTGATCTCGTGGCCCTGTATAGGGTGTTTGCGTCCATTCCCATACATTGCCAATCAAGTCATACAAACCAAAGGGGTTTTTACTAAAACAACCGACAGGGGCAACATCCTTAAAACCATCTTCCTGAATGTTTTTATAAGGAAATTCGCCTTGCCAGAAATTGGCTACAATATGGCCTTCGTGGGTCGGGCCAATATCGGAATTTTGTTGAAAACCTTTGGCTGCATATTCCCACTCAAGCTCAGTCGGTAAGTCATGACCTAGCCAGTTCGCATAAGCATAGGCATCATTCCATGTCACCATGCGAACAGGCTCATGAGGCGTAGGTTGTTTAGGGTTGTTTGGGCCCCATGGATGTTTCCAATTGGCCCCTTTTTCAAATTTCCACCACTGTAATTCTTCAACTGGATGCTCAGGTTGTGCAAACATGGCCGCACCGCCTTGCTTCTCTGCATCGGTGACATAACCCGTTTGTTTAACAAACTCTTGAAATTGAGCATTGGTGACTTCAGTTGCATCAATTAAAAAAGCGGGAACTGAAGTTGCCTGTAAGTTTAATGGGCGTTCATCTTCATAACCTTGTGTGGTGCCTAAAACAATTTTTCCTTGCGGAAGTTTAACCATGCCTGCTTCTTTATTGTTAGGCCATCCCGAAGGAAGGCCTGAATAGGAAGAACATTTAGCTTTAGTGCCTAGGTCGGGCAAAGGATTTTGTTCTAGTCGAGGTGTAGTTTTTTGGCATGCACAAAGTAAGAGGAAAGATGAAAGCATTATGATTTGTTTCATCTGGTTTTCTCTACTTTTTGTTGTATTGCTCAAAATCCACAACGCCGTTTTCATCGGCATATCTTAAATATTTGTCATTTAAGACTTTGACTATTTCGGGATGTTCTGCATAAACATTATGTTGCTCATTAAAATCTGTTTTTAAATTGTAGAGTTCCCAGCCATGACTCTTAAATTTAGAAGGTGAGTTTTCAACAAGTTTCCATTCATCAGTTTTGGCGTAGCGGCTGCCATGTAATTCTTTGAAGTCATAATAATTAACAGGGCGAATACGGGCTGTATTGTCTTTAAAAGCAGGAATTAGGCTAAAACCAGAGGGTTTAATTTTAGTGCTTGAAGCTGGATAGATTTGATTATTTTGAATACCCGCTAGTTCCATAACGGTTGGGAATATATCTCTGACTGTCGCAAAGTTATTGTTAATTCCATGTTGTTTAGAAACCTGAGTTGGTGATTTAACAATAAATGGAACTCGAACTCCGCCTTCTGAAGCGGCTGATTTCCAGTAAGTAAATGGCGTACTGCTGACTTCGGCCCAGCGTGGTCCCATGTATAGATATGAGCTAGCGTTACCTATATTTTCATAGCGATTGTCGGCATCACCCATTGGGAAATTATGATCACCACCCTCAGCGCCGTTATCTGACATAAATACAATTAAAGTATTGTCATATAAATGATGCTTTTTAAGATATTGAATGACATCACCCACGCGGTCGTCTAACTGGGTGACCATGCCCGCATAAACTTCCATTTTGCGCGCTTCGTATTTGCGCTCTTGTGGTGTAAGTTCATTCCAGCTTTTGATGCCTAAAGCTTGGTTGCCACGCTCGACTGGGTATTCTGCATTTGCAGGAATTAATCCTAGTTGCTTTTGTCTCTCAAAGCGTTGCTTACGAATTGCATCGTAGCCTTGATCGTATTTACCTTTATATAAGTCTCTATAGTGAGCAGGCGCCTGTATTGGCCAATGTGGAGCGGTATAGGCTAAGTAAGCAAAAAATGGTTTTTGCGCTTTATTTTTGTCTAAGTACTCAAACGCTTTTTGTGTAAAAAAGTCGGTCGAATAGTAGTTGTCAGGCAAAGTGGTCTTTTGACCATTTTCAGTGTATTGGGTGTTGCGCGGATAGTTTTTAGGTTGGTCTTTAAAGTGTAAATCGAAGCCATCGAGCAGAGCAAAAGATTGATCAAAGCCACGGGATTTAGGGTTTTGGTTGGGAGCATAGCCTAAGTGCCATTTACCGACCATGAAGGTGTAATAATCTTTAGTCTTTAAAATTTCTGCGAGTGTGTAAGCATTTTGCGTTAAATGACCTGAATAGCCATCAATTTTGAGGAGTGCACGCGGGCTATCGGCGCCAACCAATTTTTCTTGTCGTTTTGATGTTTCATACATCGCACCTAAACCTACCAAGTGGTTATCTGCACCAGTCATAAGCTGTGCACGAGTAGGTGAACACATTGATGAAGCATGAAAATTAAAAAGCATTTTTCCTTGCTTTAATAGACTATCAATATGAGGGGTTTTAATTTCGCCACCATAAGCACTGATATCTGAGAATCCAAGATCATCGGCCAAAATAATCATGATGTTAGGTGGTTGTTGATTTTTTGGAGGTGCTGCTTGCGCTGTGTAAAACAACTGGCTGGCAAAAAAAAGTCCCAATGTAAGCTGACTTACTCTTTTGAGTTTCATAACAACAATCCTTTGATGTTTCATAAATGCATCTTGCATTTCCTGGAAATAAACTGAGCTTTTTTTGGCTAAAAAATGCTCTGGAATCGATCATAATGGATTTTTTAATATGGATCCATAAAAATATTTAAGCATTCTAATTTTATGTTTTTAATAATTTTATACTTATATAATTTATGTGTTTATATACTTTTTAATAATCCATTTATAATTTTAGTTGATTTTTTGGATCCAAATATTCAGTATAGAAAAAGAGCAGGATGCTCAAAAAACAAATATTCCTCTAGGTCATTATGGATACGGATGTGCATAACCACCCAATCGCTTATATCAGCAATGTCGTGTGTATGTCTTATCCAAGGGAGATACACAAATGGAAAGAGACGTTCTAAGTGAGATCAATCAAAACAACATGAGCCGCTACCAATGGTTCGTTATTCTGATCTGTATTTGTCTCAATATTATTGATGGCTTTGACGTGATGGTAATGGCATTTACTGCTCCATCTGTTTCGGCAGAATGGTCACTTTCAGGGGCGCAAATTGGCTTATTGCTTAGTTCAGGTCTTTTTGGGATGGCTGCCGGTTCCATTTTTCTCGCGCCTTTAGCCGATAAAATCGGTCGTCGTTTACTCATCTTAGTTTGTCTTGTCATTGCAGGTCTGAGCATGTTGGGCTGTGCTTTTGTACAAAGCCACGGCATGTTAGCCGCACTTCGGTTTATTACTGGAATTGGGGTGGGTGGCATCCTTGCGAGTAGTAATGTATTGGCGAGTGAATATGCCAATGCTCGCTTGCGCAGTCTTGCTGTGAGCTTAATGTCTACTGGTTATGGAATTGGCGCGACACTGGGCGGGGTACTATCACTTGCATTGATTGAGCACTTAGGTTGGCGCTCAATCTTTTTAGCAGGTGGGATTACAACCATTGTAATGCTGCTAATTAGCGCATGGTTATTACCAGAATCTTTAGATTACTTACTCGCGAAGCGACCAAAACAGGCACTAGAACGAATTAATGCAACTGTAAGTCGTATGGGACTAAACGAATTACCAGTTATGCCGCGTTATGAAAAAATCAGCACGCAAAATGGCAGTGAACTGGGCAAATTATTTGCTGGACAACTTGGATTTCAAACGTTTTGTTTGTGGTTTGCATTCTTTTTGGTGATGTTTGGCTTTTACTTTGTGATGAGCTGGACACCAAAAATTCTTATTTCAATGGGGATGTCGCCACACCAAGGTGTAAGTACTGGCATTTTAATTAGTATTGGCGGGATTTTCGGGGCAGCCATTATTGGTTTATTAGCATCACGCATGAAAATTTTCTATGCCTTAAGTCTATTTTTAGGGCTAACCTCGGCATGTGTTTTCCTATTTGTCGCAGTCTCCGCTCAAATCAGTGTTGCACTCATGGTTGGGTTATTACTTGGCACACTCATCAATGGCTGTGTAGCAGGTTTATATTCTATTTCTCCAACAATTTACGATGCTGAAATTCGTAGTCGCGGCGTGGGCTATGCAATTGGTTTTGGACGAATTGGGGCAATTTTATCGCCAACGGTCGCAGGCATTTTTCTGGATAAAGGTATAGCACCCGCAACACTGTATGCCTATTACGGTGTGGTCTTTATCTTGGCTATTTTCCTGATTTTAAGTTTGGGCAATGCTTTTTACCGCAGTCAAAAAGAGCAAAACTACTCTCTTAAAACAGCACCTTAATCCATTAAAAATTAAATAGTTGAGATAAAAAATGAAAAAGACACCATTATGGGTGGGGGTATGCTTGTGCCCATTATTTAGTCAAGTTGTGCATGCTGAGTTTATTGCAGACAGTAAAGCTGAGCTGACACTGCGTAATTTTTACTTTGACCGAGACTATAAAAAAGACCCATATCCCTATACAGCAGCCAGAGATTGGGCGCAGGGTTTAATTTTTAAAGGACAGTCTGGTTATACTGAAGGTGCGGTTGGGTTCGGTGTTGATGTACTGGCAATGGCAGGTTTTAACCTGATGGGAAGCCGTGCTGATGACTATACGCGTAGTGGCTTATTACCAGTGAATACCGATAACTCACGTGATGATTATTATGGAAAAATCGGCATTACAGGGAAGGCTAAATTTAGAAAAAATGAGCTTTTTGTGGGGGATCTGGTTCCACAATTACCGACCATATTTTCATCGCCAGCGCGTTTGTTCCCTCAGACTTATCGCGGTATCCGCTTTGTTTCAAATGAAATTCCAAACCTTCAACTCGAAGGGTTTTATGTCGACGAAGTGCGTCAACGTGACTCAATCCGTTATACCGATGTTGGAACAGACAATATCAACCATCGTTTTGACAAAGCGGCAACTACTGATTCTTTTTATACATTAGGTGGAAGCTATCAGTTAAAGGATTATCGTCTACGGGCTTATCATGCTGAACTCAAAGACATTTACCAACAACAGTTTTTAGGTTTTAACGGCAAACAACCTTTAAATGATCAGCTTAATTTTTTAAGCGACGTGCGTTTTTTTAATAGCGAAGAAACTGGAAGCAAAAAAATTGGAGAAGTTGATAACCGACATATTAGTGGCTTATTTGGTTTGAACTATCAAAACCATACAGTTTCTTTGGGCTACATGCAGTCGTTTGGCTCGACTGGTCTGCCATTTTTGTCGGGAACTGAAAGTCCAGTCGTGCTTGATTTTATGAGTTCGGACTACTCAAATAAAGACGAAAAAGTCTATTCGATTCGTTATGAATATGACTTTAAAAATGCGCGGGTAGGTGATGTTTCATTAAACGGACTGCGTTTTATGACTCGCTATGCAAAAGGTGAAGACATTGATTTATTGCAATATGGCGATCAGCGTTTTAAAGAGGAGTCGATGGAATTTGATTTGGGCTATAAAATTCCTGAAGGTAAGCTAAAAGGATTGGGAATGCGAGCCCGTTTTTCTCACTACCGCAACGATATGCCAACGAATATGACCTTTCACTCGACAAATGAAACGCGGTTAAATGTCGATTACACCTTTAAATTTTAATGTTCAATATTTATTAAATTAAAGACAAGTTAAAACATTGTGAGCAGCAATGTTTTAACTTTAGTTATCAACTGCACAAAATCCCTCTATAATACCGCCAATCTTATTAAAGCCAATTGAGTCTCTCATTAAACATATGGCTTTAATCTCTCATTTTTTTAAGTCAATTTCTTCGCTGTGATTCGGCTTATTTTTCAATATTTAGAATTTTATGTGTCTGTGCTGACACATAAAAATATTTAGGTGCCAGCATGGAAATCAAGGTTAATTATCTCGACAATCTTCGACAGGAAGCTAAGTTCGATGACTTTACGGTAATTGCCGATCAACCAATTCGCTATAAGGGTGACGGTTCGGCACCGGGCCCATTTGACTACTTTTTAGCATCATCAGCATTGTGCGCAGCGTACTTTGTAAAAGTGTATTGTGCCGCTCGAGATATCCCAACCGATAATATTCGTTTATCGCAAAATAATATTGTTGATCCTGAAAACCGCTATAAGCAAACCTTTAAAATTCAAATTGAATTACCAGCCGATATTTCAGAGAAAGATCGCCAAGGGATTTTACGTTCGATTGACCGTTGTACTGTTAAAAAAGTGATTCAAACGGGTCCTGAATTTATTATTGAAGAAGTTGAAAGCATCGACGCAGATGCACAAGCATTGTTATTGCCAAGCTTAACTTCAGAAAGCCATACTTTTATTCAAGGCAAAGACCTGCCGTTAGAAGAAACCATTGCCAATATGTCTGCTATTTTGGCAAATTTGGGCATGAAGATCGAAATCGCATCTTGGCGTAATATTGTCCCGAATGTATGGTCGTTACACATTCGTGATGCACAGTCTCCGATGTGTTTTACCAATGGTAAAGGTGCTACCAAAGAAAGTGCTTTAGCATCTGCATTAGGCGAGTTCATTGAGCGTTTAAACTGTAACTTCTTCTATAACGACCAGTTCTGGGGTGAAGAAATTGCTAATGCTGAATTTGTGCATTATCCAGATGAAAAATGGTTTAAACCGGGTCCAAATGGTGAGTTGCCTAAAGAAATCTTAGATGAATACTGTCTTGAGATTTATAACCCAGATGATGAGTTACTTGGCACACATTTATATGACACCAACTCAGGCAACGTAGAGCGCGGCATTTGCTCGTTACCTTTTGTACGCCAGTCTGACGATGAAGTTGTATATTTCCCATCAAATTTAATTGAAAACTTATACTTAAGTAATGGTATGAGTGCTGGGAACACTTTGGCAGAAGCCCAAGTTCAATGCTTGTCAGAAATTTTTGAACGTGCTGTAAAACGTGAAATTTTAGAAGGTGAAATTGCACTTCCAGATGTTCCTGAAGACGTATTAGCAAAATACCCAAGTATTGTTGCTGGTATTAAAGGCTTAGAAGAGCAAGGTTTCCCTGTATTAGTGAAAGATGCATCGTTAGGCGGTCAGTTCCCTGTAATGTGTGTGACTTTAATGAACCCACGTACGGGTGGGGTGTTTGCATCTTTCGGTGCGCATCCAAGTTTTGAAGTTGCATTGGAACGCAGTCTGACTGAATTACTTCAAGGCCGTAGTTTTGAAGGCTTAAATGATTTACCGCAACCGACTTTCCAAAGTAATGCGGTCACTGAGCCGAACAACTTTGTTGAGCACTTTATTGACTCAAGCGGTTTGGTTTCTTGGCGCTTCTTTAGCTCTAAATCTGATTATGACTTTGTTGAATGGGATTTCTCTGGCGAAGGCGAAGAGTCGAATGCAGAAGAAGCTGCAACATTGTTCGGCATTCTTGAAGAGATGGGTAAAGAAGTATATATGGCAGTCTATGAGCACTTAGGTGCGACCGCTTGCCGTATTTTAGTACCAGATTATTCGGAAATTTATCTCGTTGAAGATTTGATTTGGGACAACACCAATAAAGCACTTTCATTCCGTGAAGATATTCTAAATCTGCATCGTTTGGATGATGAGCAGCTTGAGGCATTGGTTGAGCGCTTAGAGGAATGCGAGTTAGACGATTACACTGAAATCACCACACTCATTGGCATCGAGTTTGATGACAATACAGTTTGGGGTCAACTCACTATCTTAGAATTGAAATTGCTAATTTATGTTGCTTTACAACAATTTGAAGAAGCAAAAGAGCTCGTCGAAACTTACTTGCAATATAACACCAACACCGTTGAGCGTGGCTTGTTCTATCAGTGCATGAATGTGGTGCTGGAAGTAATGTTAGATGAAGAACTAGAGCTTGAAGACTACCTTACGAATTTCCGTCGTATGTTTGGTGATACACGAATGGATGCGGTATTAGGTTCTGTAGAGGGTAGTGTTCGTTTCTATGGTTTAACACCAACAAGCATGAAACTAGAAGGACTTGATCGCCATTTACGTCTGATCGAGAGCTATAAAAAATTGCATGCAGCTCGCGCGAAAGCCGTGGCGATGTAATTTAAAAAGCGAAATAAAAAAGCCTATTTTTAAATAGGCTTTTTTATAAAACAACTTGCTAGTTTAAGCAGAGGCTTTTGTGATCTCTACAGTTTGTGTAGTTGTTAGATGATCTTGTTGCTCATCCAAAGTGTGTTTAGCTGGAATATAAGACATTGCGCGTTCTGCAAGAGCTGTAATGGTGAGACTTGGGTTAACGCCCAAATTGGCACCTAACATTGAACCATCCACAACGTATAAGTTTTTATAGTTAAACACGCGGTTTTGTCCATCTACCACGCCGCGCTCTGGGCTTGAAGCAATTGCGCAACCACCCATACAGTGGGCTGTAAAAGGTACATTAAACAAAATTTCGGTAATGGTCGTCATTGGGTGGCCATTAAACATTTTGGCAACTTTTTCGGTAAATGCATTGGCCTGTGGAATATACACAGGTAGCTTTTTACCTTCGCTCGATAACACCTTGCCAAAAGGCCAGAACCAATTACGTTTCAAGCGCATGTTAATGGAGGCATCTGCGGTTTGCATCACCAAGAAAATTAAAGTTTGGCGTGCAAAACTGACAGGATTACTCATGCGAAGGAAAATAAATGGATGGCAAATGAGTGCCCATAACCAAAAGAAAATACGCGTCCAACCCGGTTTACCTTTAGCCATGTAAGTACACATAAGGCCCATGGCATCTGAACCAGTTTGGTAACGCGTCGCTTCAATGTGAGTGTCATGGTCAAGGTAAATACTTGAACCAATGGCAACACCTTTACTCATGTCGACATCTTTACCAAAAAAGCGAACGCCTAAAATTGACTCAGCATTAGTACGAACCCGATTGCCCAAATCATCAGAAACATTTGGCAGAGAACCAGACTGTTTTAAACGGAACAGCATTTCTTGCGTACCTAAAGACGATGCCGAAAAAATCACATTTCGAACACGCCATGTACGGCGTTGTTTATTAAACCATGAGCTTGAACATTCAGTCGTAACTTCATAGCCATCGCTGCCATCGGCTTTACCATTGAGTGGTTTAACATCAACGACTTTGGTTTCTTCGTAAACCTTGGCGCCATTTTTTTCGGCAAAGTACAAATAGTTTTTATCTAAGGTATTTTTTGCGTTGTGTTTACAACCCGTCATACAGCCGCCACATGCCGTACAAGTTCCGCGGTCTGGACCTTCACCGTTAAAGTACGGGTCAGGGTAGGTCTTGCCACCTTCTTCACCTTCGGGTGGAAAAAACGTTGCAACACGAGTGGGCTTAAACGTATGTCCAACCCCAACTGCATCGCCCATTTTTTTGAGCATGTGGTCGGCAGGACCGAAAATTTTATTATCCGTCACCCCAAGCATACGTTCTGCTTCAGCATAATGCTGTGGCATTTCATTTTTCCAGTCCGCTGCATCTGCCCACGTGCCTTCATCCCAAATATGTTCAGGTGGAACAAGTAGGGTATTGGCGTAGGTGATTGAACCGCCACCTACAGCATTACCGCAAATAATGGTGACATGGCGAAAAAAACGCATGTTGAAATAACCGAAAAGTTTCATGCCCGGGCGCCAAATCCAACGACGGGTATTCCAGTTATTTTTAGCAAAATCTTTAGCTTCCCAGCGTCGCCCCATTTCCATTACAGCAACAGAGTAGCCCTTTTCGGTTAGACGGCAGGCAGAAACACTACCACCAAAGCCTGAACCAATAATGAGGTAATCATAGTCATAATTGTTTGTTGTCATGCCGAGGACTCCTCTCTGGCGATATTTTTATATTGACTGTGTATGTTTATCAATGAATTGCCCAATGCGCTCAATCGAGTCATTAGATTCATTTAGTATACCCGCGTGGAACTGAAAAACATGTCCGACTCGGTCATAAACCTTCAAATTCGTCGGAATACCATACTTTTCGGTTTGTTTAGCAAGCCGTTTTGCATCGTCTAATAATACTTCTTCGGTACCGACATGAATTAAAACAGGTGGTAATCCAGTTAAGTCGGCATAGAGTGGGGAACAGGTTGGATCGTTTGTCGATTTTTGTCCGCAATAGTTTTTTGCACACCAAACTAACCAGTCTTCTGACAGCATTGCATCTTGAGCTGCATGAGTTTTCATCGTGCTTCCAGAGAGGCTTAAGTCAACCCAAGGTGAAAGTAAAACTAATGCTGCTGGTAACGGTAACCCTGCGTCCCGTATCGCAATTGCAGTACTTAAACTCAGGCCACCGCCAGCAGAGTCGCCAGCGATCACGAGTTTTTTCGGGTCTTGTCCTTGAGCAAGTAAAGCTTTATAGACTGTAATTACATCTTCAATAGCAGCAGGGCTTGTGTGCTCTGGGGCTAGGCGATATTCAGGTAACCAGACTTGTGCTTGAGCTGCATGTCCGATTTGAGCAGCAAGCTTAGTGTGACTTTTTGAGCTACCCACCACATAGCCTCCGCCATGTAAATACAAGATGCCGAGGCCTGATTGAGTCGTTTTGGGCTGAATATGAACTGTCGGTACTTGATCAATTGTTTGCTTTTTTGTTTTATAGCCACGTGGCCCAAGCACAATTGCACTGGCTGCATCGCTACAAAAACGTTGTAGCTTAAGTGGTGTTTTAGGGGATAAAGCTGGACGTAGCGTGGTACGAATAGTCCATGCAAGAAGCTGCTTCATAATAAGAACTCATACTAGAGCTTGTTATTTATTGATCAGCATCTCTTAAAATAAAGAGTATGCTGACCACTGTTTTTATTTTGCTGATTTGTTGAGTAGACGAGTTTGCAAGGCAGTCGCGGTTGCAAAAATCTTTTGATAACCCTGAGGAAGAATACGTTGAATCACATCAACGGCTTTCGCATCGGCTCCAATGAGTAAGCGGCGACGGTCTTTACGAACAGCTTCTAAAATTTGTTGAGCGGCATCGTCAGCAGGGGTGCGAAGTAATTTATCGAAAGCATCCTGACTTTTTAAAGGATCCATTCCTAAAGACTGGACGCTATTATTCATGCGGGCAGCTTTGGCAATATTGGTACGAATACCACCCGGATGCACACAAGTCGCACTCACTCCAGCATTTTGTAGATCGAGTTCTTGGCGTAGGGATTCAGTGAAGCCACGAACGGCAAATTTACTAGCGTTATAAGCACTTTGAGTTGGTTGAGCTGTTAAGCCAAACATACTGGAAATATTAATAATATGCCCATCACCACTTTGCTTTAAGTAAGGTAAAAATTCTTTGGTGCCATAAACCACGCCCCAAAAATTAATACCAATCAGCCATTCAAGATCTTCATAGCTCACACCTTCAGCCGTACTGCCTATTGCGACACCTGCATTATTAAAAATCAAATTAACTTGGCCATGTTCATCTACAACTGCCTTTGCCCAAGTTGCAACTTCATCACGCTTAGCCACATCGACTTTTTGTGTGGTTACTTTGACTGAATAAGGCGTTAACAGCTCGACTGTTTTAGCTAATCCAGCTTCACTAATATCGGAAAGTGCCAGATGGCAACCTTGTTTTGCGAGTGCAATGGCAATTGCTTGTCCAATACCAGAGCCAGCACCTGTCACAGCTGCGACTTTATTTTTAAAAGACTTCATAAAATTCTCCGTTTATTTTTCTCATTTCCTATGGTGAAGCTTTATTAAGAAATAGCCGAAACCTGAGTGTAGTTTTCAACATCGAAGCGACGAGTGCGTTGTCGATATTCAAGGGTAAAGCCCGGCCAGTTATTGGTATTTTTGCCATCAGCAGTTTGATACCAACTAGTACAACCTTGTGCCCAGACAGTTTTCTTCATTTTTTCTTGAATGCTTTGATTAAACTCATGTTGAACTTCTGTACGAACATTGGTGAACAGAAGTTTATTTTGTAGGGTTGTTTGAATGGCATCTAAAATATAATTCACTTGGCTTTCAATCATATAGACAATTGAGTTGTGCCCAAGATTGGTGTTTGGACCATAAAGCATAAAGAAGTTTGGAAAGCCGCTCACAGTTAAGCCGAGATAAGCTTCTGCACCATCTTTCCATGTGTCTTTTAAGGTGCGACCATCAAGACCTGTAATCTGCATTGGCGCCATAAATTCGGTTGCGGCAAAGCCCGTACCATAAATAATGGTATCGATTTCACGTCGCTTTCCTTCCGTATCTAAAATGCCGTTTTCGGTAATTTCTTGAATGCCAGTATTAATCACATCGACATGAGGTTGAGTCAGTGTTTCATACCAATGGTTAGAGATTAAAATACGTTTACAACCAATTGGATAATCCGGCATTAAACGGTGGCGTAACTTCCCATCTTTAACGACTTTACGGATGTGGCGTTGGAATAAATATTCCACCAAAGGCATTTCATTAAGTGAAGTGGTAAAAGCAAGTAGGCGAATTTCATGGTGTCCATATTGCAAAGCACGGTCCAGACTTTGCAAAATCGGTAATTTGCGGAATGCTTTTTTCTCTAAAGGTTGGTAAACCCGATCTGGTTTTGGAATCACGTAAGGTGCTGAACGTTGATAAACGTCTAGATGTGCTACTTGTTTTGCAATTTCAGGTACAAATTGAATTGCGCTTGCACCTGTACCGATCACTGCAACACGTTTGCCAGTTAAGTCATAATCATGATCCCAACGTGCTGAGTGAAATGCCTTACCTTTAAAGTTTTCAATGCCTTTAAGTTTTGGATAGGCAGGGCGGTTGAGTTGGCCTACAGCACCAACTAAAAATTCAGCTTCAAACTGTTCACCAGTTGTACTTTGAATGTGCCATACGCCTTGCAGCGCATCAAATTCGGCACTGGCTATTTCAGTATTAAATTGAACATGTGGACGAATGTCGTATTTATCGGCACAGTGACGTAAATATTGATAAATCTCTTGAGAGGTACCAAAACGGTTTTTCCAGCCGAGTTCTTGTTCAAAAGAAAAGGAATACAAATGAGAGGGCACATCACAGGCAGCACCCGGATACGTATTGTCACGCCATACACCACCAACATCGGCAGCTTTTTCAAATAGAGTAAATTGTTCAAAACCTGCTTGTTTGAGACGAATGGCAAGTCCTAGACCACCAAAGCCAGTGCCAATGATGGCGATGCGTACATTTTTATTTGAATTAGTCGACGAATTAAACATAGGCTGCTCTAAATCCTTAAAAACAGTGGGCGAAAGAATCGCAATTTCCTGTATGCAGAATAGTCGTTTATTTGCTTGATTTAGAGGATGGATGAGGACAAAATATTGTGATTCGAGGACATTTTGGAAAGTACAGTGACGTACGCTTGGGCATTTGAACGCAGCATACATAGTGTCCGACTCATGGCTGATTTTGCAGTAGAAGCAGGAGCTTCTTATCAGACCATTTTAGATGGAACAGGATTGAGTCAACAGCAGTTGCTTGACCCGAATATGGTGGTGTCAGGGCAACAGGAATTACAGCTCATTCATAATCTGGTTGCACAGTTTCCAGACCGACCAGTGTTGGGCTTAGAAGTAGGTACACGCTATCATTTCACAACATTTGGGCCATTAGGTATGGCGCTGATGAGTAGTGCCAGCATTCGTGAAGCGCTTGATTTAGCTCTCACTTATTTTTCACTTACTTTTGCGTTTACCCGTTTTTTAGTTTCAGATACTGATGCAGGAACACGTGTCGATATTGAAGAGGAAGGAATTCCATCTTTGGTTAGGCAATTTATTATTGAACGCGATGCTGCCGCTCTTATTACGGTGCAACGCGACCTCGTACAAGATAACTTTTGCCAATATTTGGCTTTTTCTTTTGAACCTACAGATCATTTAGAGGCTTATGAAAAATTATTTGGGGTCATGCCTGAATTTGGTTCTAGCAAAAGTTTTGTTCTGCTTGATGCACAGAAAATTAATCAAAAGCTGCAAATGGCAAATGAGCTGGTGCTATATACGGCAGAAGAACAATGTCGACAAATTTTAGATAAGCGTCAAACCCAAAAGAAATTTATTAATTTAGTACAACAGCAATTGATGACTGTGCGAGGTGAAATGCCTTCTATGGAAATCGTAGCTGAACGTTTGCATTTAAATATTCGTACTTTACGCCGTCACTTGGCATCTGAAGGAATGACTTTTATTCAGATTCGTGAAGAAGTCAGACAAGTTCTAGCTGAGCAATATCTAGCTTTGCCTAAAGTATCTATCGAGCAGATTGCTGAGTGGTTAGGCTATGCGGAACCTGCTAGTTTTATTCATGCTTATAAAAGATGGCATGGGAAAACACCTCATGCCATGCGTTTAGTACAAAAATAAAAGATGAAGGGTGCTTTTGCTTTCCCTTCATCTAAAGAGTGGTTTATTTAATAAAGCTCAGCTGTTTGCTAATTTTTTCTAAAATCGGGGCTTTCTTGGCTTGAAACTCAACTTTGTTTTGTTGAATCAGGTTGTTGCCTTTAGTATCGATAGAAATAATGAGCGGACCAAATTCTCTCACTCGATTTATCCAAAGAGTTTCTGGCATACCTAAATCCTGCCATTCAGCACCTTCAATCTCTTCAACTAAGGTTGCTGCGAGTACCGCACAGCCGCCTGGAAAAATTGCATGAACGGCAATATTTTCCTGACATCCAGCAGCTGTTTCTGGTCCCATGCCACCTTTACCTACAATAAGCTTAACGCCAGTTTGTTTGATAAATTCCCGTTCGAATTTTTCCATCCGCATACTGGTTGTCGGTCCGATCGAAACCATTTCGAAGTCGTTTTCACCTTTCTTGCGCACAATAGGGCCAGCGTGAAAAATCGCTCCGCCTTCAAGGTTAACTGGTAGTTCTCGACCTTGTTCGATTAGTCTGCGATGGGCAACATCGCGACAAGTTACCAAACGGCCAGTCAAATAAACGACATCACCGACTTTAAGGTCTAAAAGATCTTCATCTTTAATAGGAGTGGTCAGAATTTTTTTCATAGTACAACTCCTTCATGAGATAAGATTTCATAAGACATATCTGGGTTAATCTTAATTTTGCCACGGCGATGTGCCCAGCAACCTGTATTTACGGCAACCCCAATAGTTGATGGGTGGCGTGCAGAAGATTCAATATTGACTCCCATCACGCTGTTATTACCTGTGAGTCCCTGCGGGCCAATACCAATTTCATTAAGACCTTGTTCTAACAGTTGTTCCATTAAGGCAGCGCGTGGATTATCACTTGTTGAGTCAACCGGACGCATAATCGCGAGTTTAGAAAGACGAGCTGCGGTTTCAACCGAAGTTGATACCCCAACACCAACTAGTAACGGTGGACAGGCATTTACACCGCGTTCGGTAATAACATCCATCACAAATTCAGCAACACCTTCATAGCCTTGACCTGGCATTAAAACTTTTGCCGCACCGGGTAGGGTACAACCGCCACCAGCCATATAGACATCAATGGTACAAGTGTCGAGTTCAGGCACAATACGCCAGTCTAACCATGGAATTTGAGTACCAGTATTGGTGCCCGTATTTTTTTCATCGAAGGTTTCGACAGCATTGTGACGTAAAGGACCTATGCGAGTTGCTTCAGCAGTTGCTTCGCTCAAAATATCTTGAAGTTCACCAAGCAAAGGGAAGTTGGCACCTGCTTCAACGAAATATTGAATCACACCCGTGTCTTGGCAGCTTGGGCGGTTGAGCTTATCGGCTGCTTGCTGATTTTCTTCCATCGAGTCATAAACTGACTTAGCCAATGGATTGGTTTCTAAAGTACGCAGTTCAATTAACTTGCTTTTCACATCTTTAGGTAGGCGTTTTCCAATATAAGCCGTAAATTTGGCCATGGTGTCCGTAAGGGACTGGACTGCAATATCTTTGTCCATGTTGTGCTCCTTGAAGAAACTTGTTCAGATCTAATTGATGTAAATAGGGTTATTGAGTTGCTTTGGCAGTGTTTACTTTCACTTTTTGGGAGAAGCTCAGCACTAGTGTCAGTAAGGTTGAGATAATGAGTAGGCCTGCCACAAAATAGAGTCCACCTGTGAAGTCTCCAGTTTGATCTTTAATCCAGCCGATCATCGCAGGGCCTGCAAACCCACCTAAATTTCCGATTGAGTTAATCGTGGCAATGCCTGCTGCTGCGGCTGATCCTGATAAGAACATGGTTGGCATGCTCCATAGAGGTGGTTTGGCACAGCTAATACCGACATTCACAATGGTAAGTGCTGCAATTAATCCAATGACATTGTGTGTTCCAGCTGCAATTGCGAGACCAACTGCTGCAGTTAAACATGCAAGAGCAACATGCCATGTACGTTCATTGGTGCGGTCAGAGTGTCGAGACCATAAAACCATGGCAATGACAGAAACGATTGGTGGAATGGCATTTAAAAGCCCGACAGTCATAGACGTTACGCCAAGCTGTTTAATAATTTGTGGTGCCCAGATGCCGAGGGTATAAAGCCCAGCTGACGTTCCGAAATAAATCAATGCAAGGGCAAGTACTCGTGGGTTGGCAAGACCGCGAAGAATGCTGTGATGCTGAGGTGCATTTTTCCCTACATCTTCTTCCTTCATGGTTTTTACAAGCCATTCGCGTTCATCCTGTTTTAACCAAGTGGCTTGTTCAGGACGGTCAGTCATATATTTAAAAACGACAACGCCTAAGATGAGTGCTGGTATAGCTTCAATAATGAACATCCATTGCCAGCCAGCGAGTCCCCAAATTCCATGCATTTCAAGTAACGCGGCAGAGATTGGTGAACCAATTGCTGTGGCAATTGGGGCGGCTGCCATAAATAAAGCAATCACACCAGCGCGATGGCGTGCAGGAAACCAGTAAGTTAAGTACAAAATAATGCCCGGAAAGAAACCCGCTTCGGCAACACCGAGTAAAAATCGCATAACGTAAAAGCTGGTTGAGCTTTCTACAAATGCCATTCCCGCTGCAATCAGACCCCAAGTCACCATGACTCGAGCAATCCAGATACGGGCACCGACTTTATGCAAAATAATGTTGGATGGGACTTCAAATAAGAAATAGCCCAAAAAGAAAATTCCGGCACCAAACCCGAGAACTGAGGCGGTAAACCCTAGATCTTCTTTCATGGTGAGTGCTGCAAAGCCAATATTGACGCGGTCGATATAGGCTACAAGGTATAACAACATAATAAACGGTACGATTCTCCACGTGATTCGACGTAACGTTCGCTTTTCAATATCCATTTCCATGTCATGACTCCATATTCATGACTACCAATCCTGATTGGTAGTTTTCGCTTTCTTTACCGCTATTCATTCGGCTAGATGGCTTTTTCCCGTTCATCCACAGCATTCCTTCTGCGGACGTTTTTATGCTCTTAAACAAGAGACGGCTTATGTCGGGAAACAATGAAATGGATGTTAAACCCTTTAAAAAACTGATGAATCGATATAAAGTTAAATCACTATTGCAAAAAACTTAATAATCATGAACGCAGATACGGAATTAGCTTTCTTTTGTTTATTGGTTAAACAAGGAAGTCTTGTCGCGACGGCACGAGAGTTAAACTTGACTCCACCTGCGGTTTCTAGACGTTTAACTCAACTTGAAGAGCGTTTGGGAGTAAGGCTTTTAAATAGAACAACACGCCGAATTAGCTTAACCAGTGAAGGTGAGGTCTACTTTGAAAATGCGGTTCGTATTTTAAAAGAGATCGATGAAATGGAGCGTTTGGTTTCAAGTAGTCGAGCAGCACCCAAAGGGGTATTGCGTGTGAATGCGCCTTTAGGCTTTGGTCGTTCTTATATTGCTCCAGCGATTTCTACATTTGCCAAAATCTATCCTGATGTCGATGTCCAACTGCATTTAACTGATCGCCCGATTAATCTGCCAGATGAAGCCATTGATGTGTCAATCCGCTTTGGTGAAATACCCGATTCGCGTCTCATTGCCAAAAAATTGGCAGCCAACCGCCGTTTATTATGTGCATCACCTAGCTATTTAAAAATGGCAGGGCAACCGCTCACTCCCCATGATTTAACGCAGCATCAGTGTATTGTGATTCGGCAAAATGATTCAGCTTATGGGAATTGGCGGTTGAGTCATGGCAAACAAGTTGAAACTGTTAAAGTTCATGGGCAACTGAGTACCAATGATGGGGCAGTCGCATTAAATTGGGCTTTAGAAGGCTACGGAATTTTGATGCGAGCAGAGTGGGACGTAGCGAAATATTTAAGAAGTGGTAGATTGGTTCAGGTGTTAGCGGACTATGAAACACCACCAGCAGATGTCTATGCGGTGTATTTAGAGAGACTTAATCTGTCACCTAAAGTCGCGCACTTTTTAGATCATTTGCGCCAATTTTTAAATCAGCATGTCGATGGGCCAGAGCCGCGTTCAAGCTGGTAATGATGGTATTAATCTTGATTAAAAAAGCCAACTTAAAGTCTAAGTTGGCTTTCAACATTATTTTCTATTTAAACGTAAATGCAATAAACGCGTTGCTGAGGTGTGGCGAATTTCATCGATTCGTGCATTAAAATATCGTTCAGTAATGGCTTCCCCTGAAAGATCTTCGACCACTTCAAATCCCATCTGCTCCACTGCATGATGTAAATCTATTGGTTTAAATTGACCTAATAAAGGTTCTTTCAGCAAATGGGTAAACTGTGCAACGCCCATACTTCCAAGTCGCTCAATACCATTTAATTCCTGAAAATCGGTTGAATAGTCGAGTACCACTTCACTACCGTTTGCAGCAAATTCTGCAATACTTTTTAAAGTTTCCAAGGTGGTTTGCGGGTTTAAATAGTGCGTTGTGCCTAACCAAGAAAAAAATGCAGGAGCAGATGAATCATAGGCACTTCTGGTCAGGGCTTCTGAAATAGACTCTTTTTCAAAGTTAATCGCGACAAACTCAACGGTAGTAGGAATATTTCCTAACTTTCTTAGCTTGGCTTGTTTGGCCGCTTGAGTATCAGGATGGTCCACTTCAAAAATTTTCAAAGTAGGGTAATGGTGTGATTCACGTAGTGCAAAAGAGTCTAGGCCAGCACCCACTAACACATATTGTTGAATATTTTGTTGAACTGATAGATCAAGTAAATCTTCGGCATAACGAGAGCGTCCGACCACTTGCCCAGTAAGTAAACCTAAAGTGCGGTTTAAAACCGAAGAATTCATGACTTTAACAATCAGTGGGTTAGAGAGCAGTTTTTTCCAGCCTTTACTGGTCAGCTCAAAAGCATAAGGATCTGAAAATACAGGGTTCTTCGTATTTTGAAAATGATTGGCTCTTAATGCAGCAGCGGCCTCGGCGGTACGACTTGATTGACCTTCTTTCATCTTTATCCTGTTTTTTTATTTCTTGAAGATACTCAACGAAGAAGGCAGTGTATTTCATGAAAACCTAAAATACACTGCCTCTTTCTTACAACTGATTTGATCGAAATTACAAATTAGTGAGTTTTTGTCGTTTGATACGTCACTTCATAATCTTTCAAATCCACTTTTTCCAAACGTTGTTTAAGTTTTTTCAGTGACCACGGCCATGCAGCAAAGTTACGTCCGTTGGCATCAAGGTAATAACTCTTACAGCCGCCGCTATTAAATACCGTTGTTTGTAAGTGCTTTTGCACTAAATCGTTATGCTTTTTAATCACATCAGATTTAACATTTAATTTGCTAATTCCTTTGTTTTTAATTTTCAATAAGCCATCTACGATATAGTCGAGCTGCGCTTCTGCCAAACCAATGAAAGAGTCATAGACCAGTACGTTAGGCCCTAAAACTAAAAATGCATTTGGTACATTTTCAATGTTAGTCCCCAAGTAAGCCTCTGGTGAACTACTTTTCCATATGTCTTGTAAACATTGACCTTTTTCATTGTGGACACGTTTACCAATGGGTGGATGAGATACTTCAAAGCCTGTACCCCAAATAATCACATCCACTTCGTGGCGTTCACCATTGGCAGCAACCACCGTATTGCCTTCAACCTTCACTAAGCCATGAGGGATCAGGGTCGTGTTTGGTGCTTGTAGTGCTGGATAATAATTGTTAGCGAATAAAATACGTTTACAACCAATGTCAAAGTTCGGCGTTACGTTTTTACGTAGTACAGGGTCATTAATTTGCAATTTAAGTAATTGCTTACCCAATACATTGACTGGTTTGAGCGCAAGAGGGTTACGTAAACCAAAGTTAATTGCATTCAGCGTTAGCGCTACACTTTTACGCCAGCTCGCCTGAATAGCCGGATATTTGGCAATGACTGTTTTACTAAACTCGCCCAAGTCTGTATCTGGTTTCGGTAGTACCCAAGGTGCTGTACGCTGGAACACAAACAGTTCTTTTGCTTTTGGTTGGATTTGCGGCACAAATTGAATAGCAGATGCACCAGTACCAATCACTGCAATGCGTTTACCTGTCAAATCATAATCATGGTTCCATTTCGCTGAATGGAACATTTCGCCTTTAAAAGTTTCTAAGCCTTCAAGACGTGGAACTTGAGCTTCGGTAATTGGACCTGTGGCAAAAATAACGGTTTTAGACAAATATTGACCAGTACTGGTATCAAGTACCCACACATGACGTGAGTCATCCCACGCTGCGTTGAGCAGTTCGCTATTAAACTCGATTTTAGACGTAACATTAAACTCGTTACTCACATCTTCCAGATAACTTAAGATTTCTGGTTGGCGCGCAAATAAATGGCTCCATTTTGCACTTGGTGCAAATGAATAAGAGTAAAGAGCAGAAGGTACATCACAACCACAACCTGGGTAGGTATTTTCACGCCATGTTCCACCAACACGGCCAGCTTTTTCAATAATCTTATAATTGGTATAACCCACTTGATCTAGGCGAATAGCAGCGGCGATCCCTGAAATACCAGCCCCCACAATAAAAGTATCGAAAATATGGTTTGGTGATTTGACAGCTTTTTTTGCTGAAGCATTTGTTTTCATTTGAGCAGTCATATGTGTACTACCTATAAATTTCTTATTTAAATAATTTGTACGATGTGCCAAGGAACTTGTTATACAAGCTTGGAGATGCACGTTTCATGAGCCAGAATAACTTCGCATCAATTTGAGGAATCGTATACAACTCATCCTGATCAAGGCGATTAAGCGTTAATCTTGCAACATCGTCACTTGTCGTGAAGGCATAGTTCATCAGCGCATGGTCTGCTAGCTTTGAATAGCGTCCTGGAATTCGACCATTTTTAATGATGTTGGTTGGAACCAGCGTCGGGCAGAGTACATTCACTTTAATATTAAACTTATGCAGTTCAGCCGAAAGCGTCTCTGAAAGCGCACGCACACCTGCTTTAGTCACGTTATAAGCGGTCATTTCTGGTGCAGCCGTATACGATGCAGCAGATGCCACATTAATAATCGCACCGTAACCTAGCTTTTTAAACTTTGGAACAAATGCATGGCAACCGTGAATAACACCCCAAAGGTTAATATTCATAACCCATTTCCAGTCTTCTAGGCTTAGCTCGTCAAACTTACCACCCAAACCCACACCAGCATTATTAATGACAAGAGTTACAGGGTGTCCAAGTAAAATTTCAGCAGTTTCAGCTAGATGATTAACCTGTTCAGCATTACCCACATCACAACGCATAGCAAAAGCTTTAGCGCCTTCTTGTTCAAGAAGTTTTACTGTTTCTTCAGCAGCTTCGAGATTAATATCTGCACACACTACGCTGCCACCACGTTTTGCAAGTTCAAGTGCAAAACTTCGACCAATCCCACTGCCTGCACCCGTCACTACGGCATAAGCTTTTTGGCTTGGTTTAACTTTCTTTTTGCCAAATAAAATCATGATTCATCCATAAATAGCTTGAAGAGATACCAGCTATCTGTTCGATAGCTGGAAATACAGGACGATTAAGACATGCGTACTGGTGGGGTAAATTCTTTAACAAAGTAAGGTGCAATCGCACCGCCTTCGTTCAGTAATTTCTGTTTGTAATACTCAAGATATTCAGTCGTATCATGATCATTTGGATGAAAGTCTGGACGTAAGTAGTCAAGAATTTGACCAATCGTACTGCCAAAGACACCATCTTTTGGACCAAAAATTAAGCCTACACCACGACGAGCATCTTTCCAGAATTTTAAGGTCAACATCTCTTGCGGCTTTCTTAATACAGGGACAAATAATGTAGTCGCAGGGATTAAGCCTAAAATCGTAAATAGCGCAAGGAAGAAACCAGATGCGCGCAGTGGATAGCTGCCATTCAAGATTTGATAAACATCGTAGGCAATGTCTTTATGTTCAGATTCTTCAAGCATATGCCACATCCACAACGCACGGCTTTTTGCATCATCTGAATAATAGAAATTCTTTTCATGCTTCATCATGTATTCAGCAAGTACCGCAGTAAAATGCTCAATACCTGCCATCATTGACAATTTTAGGGGTTGTGGAAATTTCAAAAATACATATTTAAAGAAGTTCGAACCAAGAAAGCGATATAGCGCAACAGGATATTCAGCATCTTGAAGAGCATCGTTATATTCATTGTGCAATTTAGAATGAATTGCTTCTTGGCCAATCAGTGAGGTAACACGTTGCTTTAAAACTGGGTCTTTAATAAATTCGCGGTGATGGCGAGCTGTTTCAATAACCAGATCTTCACCATAGGTTAAAAACACCGAAAGTGTGGCAAAAAACAAAGTAGCAAATTGATTGTCCATATAGAATCTGACATCAATTTCCTTTCCATCAAAACCAATATTTAAATGTCGGATTGGAATTGAGCTTTTGCTAGAAAAATCCGGTAACTCAATTTCACGCTGAAATTTAAGTTTGTTGAATGATTTTTTAACTGCGGTCGAGATCATGGCGACACCCTGAGGCAAAGTAGTGGTGCATTTTGATGAAAATCAATAAACTCAATGATCAACAAAGCACTGTAAAATTCCATTTTCAAAAGCAGATGATTCTCTGCATTGACTACGGTGTTGTTGCTCCGTTATTTGTTTGATTATTTGGCTGAATAACGGAAAGAAGAGGAAAGATAGACAAACTATTTAGTGACTCTTCTTTAATTTTTTCATATTAATCTGACTTTATGTTCGGATTCAATTCGGGTAAATTTTTAAAAATATCAAAGTATTTTATAGACCCGTTCTGCAATAAAAATTTTAGATTTAATGATTTTATCTATTTGAAAAACAATAAATTAATTTAAATTTTAGCTATTGCAGCAGTCACTTAAAAACACAGTTTCACTCATAGCTTGGGGCATGTTTTTCCCATTTCTTTTTACTAAGTTTGACAACTATTCGGATTTTGTTTTTATATTTCTTCTGAGTCAAATTACATGCTAATCTGACTTTATGTTCGGATTATTGATTAGATCGTATGACTACGCGTAAACCTCGTCAAACTCGAGCCAAAGTCACTGTCGACACGATTATTGAAGCAGGTTTTATTGCAGTGGCACTTCACGGACCAAGTGGTACTACAACACGCCATATTGCAGAGATTGCAGGGGTGAGTGTCGGATCTTTATACGAATATTTTAAAAATAAAGAAGAAATTTATGATGCGATGAATCACTTTTTTGTTCGGGAAATTCTGGACATGATTACAGAGCTTACACCGACGATTTTACAGTTGGAGTTAGAGCCTGTCATCGAAATGATTTTTTATACTTTTAGTGATTTATTAAAGAAAAATAATGACCGCTATTTGACTGTTTTGCGCTATGCAGGGGAATTGCAGTACGACAAATACATCCCAAAAATTGAACAGGCTTTAATGGAAGTGATCATGAAATATATGATGCACAATCCTAAATACCTAAAAATCAATAATTTGCCTGTAATTACCTACATTTGTATCAATAGCGGAATTTTTAATGTCGCACGGCATCTTATTTTGCCAAATCCTTATATTAGTTTTGATGAAATGGTGCAGGGGCTAACCACGATGATTATGAGCTATATCAATACAGAGATGGCACGTTCAGAAGAACATTGAGCTGAGTTAGAATTTTTAAGTCCGATCAACAATAAAAAAGCCCTCGCATAAATTTTATGCGAGGGCTTAGTTACATTATGGCATGGTTGGAACTTCTTCAGGACGCATATCGAAAATCAAAATTTCGGCGTTATCACCATTGGTAAACGATAAACTTCCGCCTTCACGAATACGTGCAGCATCGCCAGTGTTAAATGTTTTACCATTTACATCAACACGACCTTTAGCAACGTGTAGGTAAACATATCGACCTTCAGGAATCACAAATTCAGCAGTTTCTTCACCGTCAAAAAGACCTGAGTAAATATTAATGTCTTGTTTGATCGATAAAGTTTTCTCACCACCTTTCGGTGAGATGATCAAATGCAATTTACCGCGTTTGTCTGCTTCATCAATATGAACTTGTTGGTAGCCCGGATCTGTATTCACTTCATTTGGAACAACCCAAATTTGCAAGAAATGAACGCCTTCATGAGCTGAATGGTTAAATTCACTATGAGCAACGCCACGACCTGCACTCATGAGCTGAATGTCACCTGGCACAATCACAGAACCTGTACCCATTGAGTCTTTATGCTCTAATGCACCTTCAAGCACATAGGAAATAATTTCCATATTGCGGTGAGGGTGAGTACCAAAGCCTTTAGATGGAGCAACGTTATCATCATTAATTACAAGTAGATCAGAAAAACCAACTTGTTTAGGATCCCAATAGTTAGCGAATGAAAAGCTATGTTTTGATTGTAACCAACCATGATGTGCTGCACCACGCTCGTGAGATAAACGCATATCAAACATGATGTATTCTCCTGATTTAATTTTCTATCTGAGCGTAGTTTATCGTAGCGTTTATTGTAATAAAGCACTGAAAATGGAAAGCTTGGTACGATTTTTAGAACGATTAAATGAAAATTATTTTTTGACTAAGAAAAAGGGCTCTTTGGGTTAAAATTGAAATTTTACTTTTAAAGCTAAAGATGAAAATGGAGAAATAGCGAGATCGCCAAACACTTTTAAATAGAACAATTGAAAGAAAAATGAATCTTTTTATCCTATTTAATTGGTAGAAAATTTAGAGATATTTCATGCTATATACACATTAGTCTACTCTGTGTATTTAAATGAACTTAATAATGGGAATGAATAAAAAGCTAATATTAAAAATAATTAAACCTAAACTATTTGGAAATAAAGTTACTTTTCAATGGAAATGTTTTGTATTTACCAATGATTGTAATGGTGAAATTAAAATCACCTTTCTTTTCAATAGTTTGAGTGAGAGTGTGTTATTGTAAATAAATGTGAAAATATTCACAAAGCTATAATTTTTTGTTAAGATCATTAACATTAAAAACATAGAGATAATAATAATGATCAATAAAGTATTAATAGTGTTGTGTGTGGGTATCGTCTTTGTATTGGGATATTGGGCCTATTTAGATACTCAAAATAAAAGACATCAAGAGCTAATGCGGATCATTCAAGAAGCAGAACAAAATTTACAAAGTATCGAACGCAATCCTAATCATGCTCACCACAGCAATTTGGCTTCTTATAATTTGCAAGGATATATAAGTGAGAAAAGAATTATTTTCTAAAAATATTGAATGATAAATTTCTGAATTTTACTTTGTCATTGGTCATATCTTTTCATAAATTTTGATCATGTTTCTGTTGAATCTGTTAAACTTATTTAACGTATAGTAAAAAAGCTGCATAGGGGTTATGCAGCTTTTTTGTGTTTCAAGAGGGGCTGTGGCTATTTCCTATGTACGAGCTAGAAATCAAATGAGTGGCATATTTGTTGCTTCATAAGTTTGAGATTCTTGTTTATAGGGCTGAACAGAAAAACAATATTGTTCAGCGACCTACATAGAAGTAAATATTCCACAGTTCAGATTTTGCATAGAGGCTACTTATGGCGGCGCCCAATTCTTCGGCAGGCTGGTTAGAGCGTTTATTTAAGTTAAGCGACAATAAAACCACTTTCCGAACTGAAGTTCTTGCTGGTGTAACTACATTCCTAACGATGTGTTACATCATTATTGTCAATCCACTCATTTTATCTGAAACCGGCATGGATCATGGTGCCGTATTCGTTGCGACCTGTTTGGCAGCAGCAATCGGATGTTTAGTAATGGGGATCATTGCAAATTATCCAATCGCACTGGCCCCTGGTATGGGTTTAAACGCTTACTTTACCTACTCGGTTTGTATGGGGATGGGCGTGCCATGGCAAACAGCTTTAGCGGCTGTTTTTGTTTCAGGCCTTGTTTTTCTTGCAATTAGCTTCTTTAAAATTCGTGAAGCAATTGTCAATGCGATTCCGATGTCACTTAAGTTTGCAATCGGTGGGGGTATTGGATTATTCCTAGCACTGATTGCACTAAAAAATGCAGGAATCATTGTTGATAACCAAGCGACATTAGTCGGTTTAGGTGATATCAAACAGCCTACAGTATTATTAGCGCTATTCGGATTTTTAATGATTGTAGTTTTACATCAGTTAAAGATTCGCGGTGCAATCATTATTAGTATTTTAGTCGTTACAGGCATTGCTACTGCTTTAGGTCTAAACGAATTTAAAGGTGTAGTGGGGCAAATCCCTTCAATTGCACCAACGTTCATGCAAATGGACTTTAAAGGTCTATTTACAGCAAGTATGGTCGGCGTCATCTTTGTATTCTTTATTGTCGATTTATTTGACAGTACGGGTACTTTGGTTGGTGTTTCACACCGTGCGGGTCTTTTACAAGACGGTAAATTACCTCGTTTGAAGAAAGCATTATTTGCAGACTCTACTGCAATTGTTGCTGGTGCTGCATTAGGTACATCTTCAACTACGCCATATATTGAATCAGCTTCAGGTGTAGCTGCGGGTGGACGTACTGGTTTAACTGCTGTTGTGGTTGCTGTCTTATTTATCTGCTGTTTATTTTTAGCACCTCTTGCTCAATCTGTACCAGGTTTTGCCACAGCGCCAGCTTTATTGTTCATTGGTGTGTTGATGATTCAAGGTATCACTCATATCGATTGGGATGATATTACAGAAGCTGTTCCAGCCTTTTTAACTATTGTATTTATGCCATTCACCTATTCAATTGCTGATGGTATTGCAATGGGCTTTATTAGCTATGCATTAGTTAAATTATTCACGGGTAAGGCAAAAACTGTACCGTACATGGTATGGATTATTGCTGCACTTTGGGTATTTAAATTTATCGCGTTTGGCGGTTAATATGATTTTTTATAATTTTTTTCTTGAGCTATCTTAGTCATAGTTTCTAATAAGAAGAAAGTTATAGAAGGGTGTGATTTTGACCACACCCTTTTTTCTTTAGATGTGGAGTTAATATGAATCAAGTCGAGCTGATTCGCGCCTTACCAAAAGCCGAATTGCATGTGCATATTGAAGGGACTTTTGAACCTGAATTAATGTTTGCAATTGCCCAGCGCAATCAGATTCAGATTCCTTACAAATCTGTTGAAGAAGTAAAGCAAGCTTATAACTTTCATAATCTTCAATCATTCTTAGATATTTACTATGCTGGTGCGAATGTTCTTGTACATGAACAAGACTTTTATGATTTAGCATGGGCCTATTTTGAGAAATGTGCTGAAGATCATGTCGTTCATACAGAAATGTTCTTCGACCCGCAAACTCACACTGACCGTGGTGTTGCATTCTCAACAGTGATTGGTGGTTTAAAGCGTGCGTGTGCAGATGCTAAAGCTAAGTTTGGTATCAGCTCTCAATTGATTATGTGTTTCTTACGTCATTTAAGTGAAGAAGCTGCATTTGAAACACTTGAACAAGCTTTACCATTTAAACAAGACATTATTGCAGTCGGCCTCGATTCAAGTGAAGTAGGGCATCCGCCAGCTAAATTTGAACGTGTTTTTGCTAAAGCTCGTGAAGAAGGCTTCTTAATCGTTGCTCACGCTGGTGAAGAAGGTCCACCTGAATATGTATGGGAAGCTTTAGATCTACTCAAAGTGAATCGTATTGATCATGGTGTACGTTCTGAAGAAGACGAACAATTAATGACGCGTTTAATTAACGAAAAAATGCCTTTAACTGTTTGTCCTTTAAGTAACTTAAAGCTATGTGTTGTTAAGGATATGAAAGATCATAATATCCGTCGTCTATTGCAAAAAGGTGTACACGTGACGGTTAACTCAGATGATCCTTCATATTTCGGTGGATATATGAATGATAATTTCTTTGCTATCCAACAAGCTTTAGACTTAAACAATGATGAGTTGAAGCAACTCGCAATTAACTCTTTTGAAGCCTCTTTCATTTCAGATGAAGAAAAACAAAAGTGGATTGCAGAAATCCAAAAAATCTAAATAAAAAAACCGCCTATCTCAGGCGGTTTTTTTATACATACGTTTTATTTAGGTTGTTTGGTCATACTATTTAAAATATTGTCTTTATCAACAAAGTGATGTTTTAAAGCTGCAAGCACATGCCCAACAATAAGCAAGCCTGCAAACCAAGAAATATAAACGTGTAATGGTTTAACAACAGCTAAAAGCTCTGGGTTATCTTGTACTAAACGCGGAATTTCAAATAAATATAAAACAGGGGCAGGGTGACCCGCGCTCCAGCTAAATAAACAACCCGTGACAGGTAAAGCCACCAAAATCACATAAAGCAATAGATGACCAATGTGAGCCAGAGTTTTCATCATTGGAGACATGCTGTCAGGTAGTTTTGGAGCTGGATGTGTATAGCGCCATAAAATCCGGATAATCACCAAAAAGATAATGGTGGTTGCAATATTTTTGTGCAGCGTAATGACATCGCCTTTAAAGGGGCCATCAACGTCATAACTTAAAAAATTTCCACTATAGAAACCAATAGCCCATGCTGCGATGAAAATGATTGCCATCACCCAATGCAGGATTTGTGCGGTACGGGTGTAATACTGAGATGAAACAGCAGGCATAAAAAACCTATTTTTTTGTCGTTTTGATTTTCAATTTTATGAGAAAGCACTGATTTTGAGAAATGTTTTAAATGTAACAGAGCGTGCTAAAAACAGAACGTTTAAGGAAAAATGCATTTGATGAGCTGAGTTTTGCTGTGGAAAAAGATTGCATAAATGCATCAAATTATTTGTTTCTTCTAAAGTCGAGTTTAGGCACAATACGCGCTGCCAACGTTCAATCAAAGGAAAAAATGATGAAAAAATTGATGCTCGCTCTAGCGCCAGTTGTTTTAGCTTTAACAGCGTGTGCAACGACTACAGGTACGGGTACAGGCGCTACTTCTGCACAAACAACAACTCAGCAGTTGGGTGTGGCTGCATTAAAAGTTGCTGTAAATGCGAAATGTATTACAGAGATTAATAATGTTGCCGCTTGGAAAACAGCAACAAAGCTTATGACTGCTGAGCAACGTGATAGCATTCAAACAAATGTTTGTGGTTGTGTGAGCGAAAAGGCACCAAATAGTGTAACGGCGGTAGAATTGGCAGCGGCTGCATTTGATGTAAATGCACGTGCTACAATTGTAAACCAAGTGGTTTCAAAAACTGTAAATGAGTGTGTGGCAGAAGCTTTACAAAAGTAATTAATGATTTTTGTATTAAAGAAGGCTGATTACTATTGATCAGCCTCTTTTGTTTAAAGGTGAAGAGTAAATGTTTATTGCTGGTGTAGATGAGGCGGGACGTGGCCCATTAGTAGGTTCCGTTGTGGCAGCGGCTGTTATTTTAGATCCGAATAATCCAATTGAGGGATTAAATGATTCTAAAAAATTAACTGAAAAGAAACGTGAAAAGTTATTTATTGAAATACAAGAAAAAGCTTTAGCTTGGTCAATTGCAGAAGCAACGCACGCTGAAATTGATGAATTAAATATTTTACAAGCGACTTTTTTGGCTATGCAGCGTGCTGTTGATGGTTTAAAAGCTCAACCACAAAAAGTGATTGTAGATGGAAATCAAATTCCAAAAGGAATCATTATTCCTTGTGAAGCTATTGTTGGGGGAGATGCGAGTCATCCAGAGATCAGTGCTGCGAGTATTCTGGCAAAGGTTACACGTGACCGACAAATGGCAGAATTAGATCAGCAATATCCATTATTTGGTTTTGCCAAACATAAAGGATATCCAACTAAAGCGCATTTTGAAGCGATTGCAGCGCATGGGGTAATCGATCAGCACCGCCGCAGCTATGCTCCTGTTAAACGTGCTCTAGGCTTATAAATACAAAGTCCTAAAAAATTTAAAGCGACTAGAAAGTCGCTTTAATTAGGGAGAGAATAACTTCATATTAACGATTGAAGTTTTTCTGTGCATAATTATCATCTTCAAAAGAAACTTGATAATCTTGATCAAGATGTTGAAGGTGTTCATGCATTGCACGTTCATGTTGAATACGTTGATAAATTTCTTCGCGATGAACAGAAACCTCTTTTGGTGCATTCACACCAATACGAACCTGGTTTCCTTTGACGCCAAGCACAGTAACACTGACTTGATCCCCAATCATTAATGTTTCCCCGACACGGCGGGTCAGAATCAGCATGTTTATCTCCTTGCTAAACGCTTAAAACTGCAATATTGGTACCCAAATAAAAGCTCAACCTCAGTTTTCAGTCAGATTCTAACAGAAATATGAGAACAAAGTCATATTTTGATAATCACTGCCAAAAAACTTTCCGTTTAATATAACAGAGCCGCTATAAAAAAAACTATAGCGGCTCTGTGTTTTCTTTGATTATTGTCGGACAAGTAAACATTTTTTAATGAATTATTGACCGTTTGGTAAAATTAAGCGCGGGCGCTGCTTTCACCATGTTCACGATCTAAACCAAAAGCGGTATGTAGACAACGAACAGCAAGTTCAAGATATTTCTCGTCAATAATGACAGAAACTTTAATTTCAGAAGTTGAAATCATAAGAATGTTGATGCCTTCGTCAGCTAGGGCAGTGAACATCTTGCTCGCTACGCCTGCATGTGAACGCATACCTACACCTACGATAGACACTTTAACGATGTCATCACGTGTTGAAACTTCACGGGCACCAATATTTTTGGCAGTTTCGTTCAAGATTTTTTCAGCTTTCGCTAAATCAACACGGTTTACAGTGAAAGTGAAATCTGTTGTGCCATCTTCTTCAACATTTTGCACTATCATGTCGACTTCAATATTGGCATCACTTACTGGTGATAAAATTTTAGAAGCAATACCTGGTTCATCAGGTACACCTAAAATCGTTAATTTTGCTTCGTCACGGTTAAAAGCAATACCTGCAATAATTGGCTGTTCCATAGTATCTTCCGCCTCAGTCGTAATGAGTGTACCTACATTTTCTTTAAATTCTTCGTCAAACGCGCCGTCGTTATCATTATCAAAACTTGATAATACACGTAAAGGAACTTGATATTTTCCGGCAAATTCTACTGAGCGAATTTGTAAAACTTTTGAACCTAATGAAGCCATTTCTAGCATTTCTTCAAAAGAAATACGGTCGATTTTTTTAGCTTTAGGAGCAACACGCGGGTCAGTGGTGTAAACGCCATCTACATCAGTGTAAATTTGGCATTCATCTGCTTTTAGGGCAGCAGCAAGAGCAACACCAGAAGTATCTGAACCACCGCGGCCTAGTGTTGTGATATTTCCATTAGCGTCAAAGCCTTGGAAACCTGCAACAACAATAACACGGCCTGCATCTAGGTCATTGGTCATGACATCTGTATCAATAGACTCGATACGCGCCTTGGTAAATGCACTGTCAGTTTTAATACCGACTTGACGTCCGGTATAGGATTTAGCTTCCACACCAATCGAATTAAGTGCCATAGCTAACATGGAAATCGTCACCTGTTCACCGGTTGAAACCATTTGGTCTAACTCGCGTGGGTCAGGTGTTTCGGTAATGGCTTTAGCGAGAGCAAGTAAGCGGTTTGTTTCACCACTCATTGCAGATACGACCACAACAACCTTGTGACCGTGATCATGCCAACGCTTAACACGACGAGCAACATTTAAAATGCGCTCGGGGGTACCCATAGAAGTACCGCCATATTTTTGAACGATTAATGCCATAGTTTTTCCATATAAGCCATGACCCTGAGAGGCTTTTCAGGGTCAGTTACACAAAAAGTGAAGTCTTATTTTTGTTCAAGCCATGCAGGTAATGCAGCAATAACTTGTCCAAACTTCTCGTTAAGTGGCGCGCCACCTTGTGCTAAGTCAGGTTTACCACCACCTTTACCACCTAACTCGGTTGCTAGATGTTTGATGATGTCACCTGCTTTTAGATTTGCAGTGTATTGTGATGCAACTGAAGCAAGTAGGCTAACTTTGTCACCCTCTACGCCAGCTAACACAATAACTGCATTCTCTAATTTTGATTTAACACTGTCATGTAAGTTGCGAAGTGATTTCGCGTCTACACCTTGAACAGTGGTAATAAGCGTTTGACGACCAGAAATCGTTTGTACCTGATCAATCAATTCTGACGCTTGGAAGTTTGCCAATTTCTGATTGAGCTGTTCAATCTGCTTTTGTAATGCAGAAACAAGTTCTACATTAGCCTGTACACGCTCAACAGTTTGGTCTTTCTGTGCTTTTAGTAAGCCATTAATGTGCTGGATATCTGAATCAGTTTTTTGTACTACTTCTAAAGCTTTAGTACCAGTCACTGCTTCAATACGACGTACACCAGCAGCTACACCGCCTTCAGAAGTGATTTTAAATAAACCAATATCACCTGTACGCTTAACGTGAATACCACCACAAAGTTCAATTGAGAAGTTTTTCTCATCAATCACTGAACCCATAGCGAGAACACGAACTTCGTTACCGTATTTTTCACCGAACAACATCATTGCGCCTTTTGCTTTTGCCGCTTCAATGTCAAGGAGTTCAGTGGTTACAGCTGTATTTGCGATAATTTCTGCATTAACTAAACGCTCAACCTGTTGTAACTGTTCAAAAGTTACAGGTTGATCGTTAGCAAAGTCAAAACGTAAGATATCACTTGCAACTAAAGAACCTTTTTGTTGTACGTGTGAACCTAAGATTTGACGTAGAGCAGCATGTAATAAGTGAGTTGCTGAGTGGTTGCGCGCAGTAGCTTCACGAATATCTGCTTTAACAATTGCTTCAACGTTTTGATCAGCTTTAAGGTTACCAACGGTCACAATACCTTGATGAACAAAGGCACCGCCTGATTTCTTAGTATCTTGAACTTCAAAAATACCAGTTTCGTTTTTGAAGATACCTGTGTCACCAATCTGACCACCACTTTCTGCATAGAAAGGAGTCTGGTTTAAAACGATAAGTGCTTCGTCGCCTTCAGAAACTTCATCAACTTGTACACCATCTTTGTAGATCGCTACAATTTGGCCTTGACCAGTGGTGTTGATGTAACCGTCAAACTGGGTTTCGCCTTCAACTTGTACAATGCTGTTATAGTCAATAGCAAATTTACCAGCATCACGAGCACGTTGACGCTGAGCAGCCATTTCTATTTCAAAACCAGCTTCGTCAATAATAAAGTCACGTTCACGTGCAATATCAGCAGTTAAGTCTGTTGGGAAGCCGTAAGTGTCGTAAAGTTTGAAGACTGTCGCACCAGGAATAGTCTTGTCTTTTAACTGAGCAAGTTCACCTTCAAGTAGTTTTAAACCTTGCTCAAGTGTTTTAGCAAACTGTTCTTCTTCACGAACTAAAGTTGCTTCAATCACATCTTTACGAGCTGCGAGTTCAGGATAAGCCTCACCCATAACTTCGATTAAAGGTTGCAACATTTTGTAGAAGAATGTACCGGTTGCACCAAGCTTATTACCATGACGCACAGCGCGGCGGATAATACGGCGTAGTACATAACCACGACCTTCATTGCTTGGGTTAACACCATCAGCAATTAAGAAACAGCATGAACGCGCATGGTCTGCAACAACACGTAAAGAAGGCTGACCTTCGTCTTCAATACCAATAATGTTTGCAGCAGCTTTTAATAAATGTTGGAACAGGTCAATGTCGTAGTTTGAATTAACATGTTGCAATACTGCAGAGATACGTTCTAAGCCCATACCTGTATCAACAGATGGAGCAGGGAGAGGGTGAAGCACGCCATCAGCAGTACGGTTGAACTGCATGAAAACGTTGTTCCAGATTTCGATGAAACGGTCGCCATCTTCTTCAGGTGTGCCTGGTAAACCACCCCAAATGTGATCGCCATGGTCAAAGAAAATTTCAGAACATGGACCACATGGACCTGTGTCACCCATTGCCCAGAAGTTATCAGATGCGTATTTTTCGCCTTTATTATCACCAATACGGATAATACGTTCAGGTGCTAAACCAATTTCTTTATTCCAGATGTCATAAGCTTCATCATCGGTGTGATAAACGGTCGCATATAAACGATCTTTAGGGAGAGCTAACCATTCATCGCTAGTCAAAAATTCCCAAGCGAATTTAAGTGCATCACGTTTGAAATAATCACCAAATGAGAAATTACCTAACATTTCAAAGAATGTATGGTGACGAGCAGTGTAACCAACGTTGTCTAAGTCATTGTGTTTACCACCAGCACGTACACATTTTTGTGATGTAGTTGCACGTACATAGTCACGTTTTTCAAGACCTAAGAAGCAGTCTTTAAACTGGTTCATCCCAGCATTTGTAAATAATAAAGTTGGGTCGTTGGCAGGAACAAGAGAACTCGACGCGACACGTGTATGCCCTTGCGTCTCAAAGTAGCGCAAAAATGCTTCACGAATTTCAGCAGATGTCATTAAACGAGTACTCACAACCAAGTCACTCCATATTTTCGAATTTGGCTAAATGTATCAATGCCTGTTTGTTTTATGCAAAACCTTGGCATGTGATACGGGGCTTATTTTTTAAAAACGCTAAATTGTAGCGGAAAAACCCCACCGAACCAACGATTTTAAAAGGAATATCTTACAAAACTGTGATTTGGCTAAAAATCTATATTCAATTGGGCATGACGTGCTTTACTATATGCCTTCTTTAGCCTGTAGTTTTGTAGATAAGGATAGGTCATGCAACGTATCGCCATTAATGGGTTTGGCCGAATTGGACGTAATGTTTTACGTGCCTGGTTTGAGAGCCCAAAACAATTTCAATTTGAAATCGTGGCGATTAACGATATAGCTGATGTGCAAACATTAGTGCATTTATTTAAATATGACTCAACACATGGCCGCTTCAATGGAAATGTGGAAATTTTCATTGAAAATGAAAAAGTTTTTTTGAATATTCAGTCAAATCAACGAACCCTAAAAGTTGAGGTTTTAAAGCAGAAACAACCTGAACTTTTACCATGGTCTAGTTTAGATGTTGATGTGGTGCTTGAGTGTACAGGACTGTTCCGTTCTCACGCTGATGCAACGCGTCATCTACAAGCAGGGGCGAAGCGGGTGATTATTGGGGCAGCACCTTTTGATCATGTCGATGCAGCCATTGTTTATGGTGTGAACCATCATGAAGTCAAAGTGACTGATCAGATCATATCAAGCGTTTCATGTACTACGCAGGCTTTAGTTCCATTGGTGAAAATCATTGATGATGCTTTTGGTATTGAAACAGCGCTTATGACCGAAATTCATGCAGTAACGGCAGACCAATCTGTACTTGATCATGCACATCGTGATTTGCGCCGCGCTAGAGCTTCAGGACAAAATATTATTCCGACCACGTCTAGTGCACTTGGTGCATTAAAACGTGTTATGCCTAAAATGGAAGACCGTATAGACGGTTATTCAATTCGGGTACCTACTATTAATGTAGCTGCAATTGACTTAACTTTTATCGCGCAATCTCCAATTACTGTGCATCATATTAATGAATTGCTAATTAAAGCATCTCAAACCGACTATGCGGAAATTATGGCAGTGACTGATGAGCCATTAGTTTCAAGCGATTTTAACCATTCTCCTTATTCACTCATTGTTGATTTAACTCAAACTATGGTTGTCGGGCATCAAGCTAAAGTATTTGCTTGGTACGATAATGAATGGGGCTATGCAAATCGATTATTAGATTTGTGCGATTCTTTCTGAAAGTGAATTAAAGTAATAAAGGATGTTGAATAAACATCCTTTTTGTAATTATTAATTTGAAGTATAAAAAGTTAAAAATAATGAAAATTATAAATATTAGTGTTGTGTAAAATTATATCTATTTGTATGATTCGCAAACATTAAAATTTTAATTATAGAGTTCATATGAAATTTAATTCAAAAAGAATAAGTGTTTTTTTAATTTTTACATCTACTATTATTTTAACTGCTTGTGGTGGTGAAAGCTCAGATCAAAATACCAATGGTCAAGCTGAAAATAATTTAGAAAAAGAAGACAAAATTTACCAAGTTTATTATCAATCTTCTGATATTTCTTCAGGTATCTATAGTGATTTTTTTGAAATTACTCAATATCCAATTAAAAATAATGAAATATTTTTTGCAAAGTCACGCAATCAACCATTAAAAAATGATTTTTTAACTGAACAGAAAATTTTAAATAAAGAGACACTGCAAACAAATATTGTAAAAAGGTTAACACCTAGTAGTTGGACTTATGAGTTAACTCCTGATTTGAAAAAAAATTTAAAGTTTGAAATTGTGAAGTTAGATGGTGAAAATATCTTTGATCGTGTATTGCCGGGCTATAAAGAAAATAAAAATCTAGAAACAGGCCTTCATAATCAACTTGATAAAAATTTAATTGAATTTTACCAAAACTATAAGAATGTTACGTTTCCAAAAAATAGTTATTGTTATCGTTTAAAAGAGACTCAATGGAATCAATCTTATATTTCATATATATCTAGTTTTAATGCCAATCCCACGTTTAGTGAAAAAAAGCAGTCAATAATCGAAAGATATAATAACTTAGGTCAAGATAAAAAGTATTTTAGGCTTCTAAACTCGCAGTGGCATGGCTATAACTTAACTGTTTTAGAAAACTTGGAAACTGGTGATATTGAAAGCGTACTGGGGAATAATAATGACCAGTCTGCTTCTATAGAGTTTGTATCAAGCAGTGTATGGGATGCTGATAGAAGTTTGGCGTATGAGAAGTCTCACCTTTATTCTATAGAAGATAACCCGCTTAATAATACGCATTCATTAACTGCTTTCAGACAAAAATTAAAAATCGCAAATCTTGAAAAAGGTTGCTTTGCTTTTAATACTCAAGCAGCTCAAGCTATTCAAAGATTAAATTTAGTTAACTGGCAACCCGGCGATAGTTCAGATATTAGCCCTTTCTTTAGTCGAAGAACTTTAGTAAGTAACTAAATTGGATGAGAGTAAGGCTTTGAATACTATTGTTTATTCTTATTATCTTCTTTTTGACTTTAGAGTTTATTAAGAAAGATTTATGCAAATTGTCAGGTGCATGGCAGAAAGTATCATGCTACACTAAGAGAAATCGGGTGTGTTCCCGATTTTTTTATGTGGGGTCGTTCCACGTTGATCAGATTTTAGGCTTGAAATATGACCATTTCAGAGACATGGTTGCTGCCTGACGGGGTAGCAGATGTATTGCCGGAACAGGCACAAGTCATTGAAAAACTTCGCCGTGAAGCTTTAGATTTCCTCGCGGTGCGAGGTTATCAATTGGTATATACACCATTTATCGAATACATCGAATCGTTGTCTTCATTATCAGAATCAAATCAAGACTTAGATTTAGTAACTTTTAAGGTTATTGATCAGCTCTCAGGCCGTTTACTCGGTGTTCGTGCTGATATGACGCCACAAGTTGCACGTATTGATGCACATGTAAGACCAGTTGAAGGTGTTGCACGTTACTGTTATTCAGGGACTGTATTACATACTAAACCACAAAATTTCAATGCCACACGTGCACCTTTGCAATTAGGTGCAGAGTTATATGGCCACGATAGTATCGAAGCTGATGTCGAAATGGTCGATGTTATGCTGGGATTGATTGAAAACATCTACACATTACAAGGCGCACATTTAGATTTGGGCCATGTAGGCTTGTTCCGCAGTCTAGTGAAGTATGCTGGCCTGTCAAAAAATGAAGAACATGAACTGTCTGATCTTTATCAAAGAAAAGCATTGCCAGAGTTAGCAGAGTTTACTCAAAGCCTTAACATGGGTTCTGATTTCTATGCGCTTGGTCGTTATTCTAGTGATCTAGAAGCATTGCAGACGAATTTAAGTGCCAATATTTTGCAAGATGCTGAATTTAAGTCAGCATTAGATGCACTGAAGACGACACTTGAGCAAATTAAAGGTCGTTGGCCAAATCTCAACATCGGTATTGATGTTGTAGAGCTACGTAGTTATCACTATCACACTGGCTTAATGTATGCAGTCTATGCACCAAACCGTGCTGCGCCGTTAGCGCAGGGTGGCCGTTATGATGGTATTGGTGAGCACTTTGGTCGTGCGCGTCCTGCTACTGGCTTCAGTTGCGATTTATATGCCTTAGGTGCAAATCAGTTCGCCGAAATAGAAACTGTTGTTGCTCCAAAAGGCTCAGAACAAGATTTACTCTCAGCAATTTCGAATGCACGCGCTCAAGGTTTACGTGTCGTTCAATTGTTAGGTAATGATGATTTAAGTTCTATTCCATACGCGACCCATCAACTCGTGGCGCAAAATGGTCAATGGAATATTGAAAAGATTTAAACGCCAACAGTAAGTTTTTACTGGTGGTTTCCAATTTTAACAGCATGATGTAATGAGGCTATTATGGGCAAAAATGTTGTGGTACTTGGTACCCAATGGGGCGACGAAGGTAAAGGTAAAATCGTCGACCTGCTCACAGATCAGGCGGCTGCGGTAGTACGTTATCAAGGCGGACATAACGCAGGTCATACTCTTGTCGTAGGTGGTAAAAAGACTGTATTGCACCTCATTCCATCAGGCATTTTACGTGAAAACGTATTGTGCTTAATTGGTAATGGTGTAGTACTTTCACCAGCCGCGTTAATTGAAGAAATGGGAATTTTGGAAGCAGAAGGTGTTCCTGTTAAAGAACGTCTACGTATTTCTCCAAACTGTCCACTCATTTTGCCTAACCACATTGCACTTGATCAGGCACGTGAGAAGAAACGTGGTAATGCTAAAATCGGTACTACAGGTCGTGGTATTGGTCCTGCTTACGAAGATAAAGTGGCTCGCCGTGCAGTGCGTGTTGCTGACCTTGTTCGTGGTGGCGCAGCATTAGAAGAAAAACTGTCTGAAATGCTTGAGTTACATAACTTCCAGTTAACTCAGTTCTACGGTGTAGAAGCTGTTAAATTTGAAGATGTATTGGCTCTTTGCAACGAATGGCGCGAAGTGCTTGCTCCATTAGTGATTGACGTGACTAAAGTGTTACATGACTACCGCAAAGAAGGTAAGCCTGTAATGTTTGAAGGCGCTCAAGGTTCACTTTTAGACATCGACCACGGTACTTATCCATACGTTACAAGTTCAAATACAACTGCTGGTGGCGTAAGCTCTGGTTCAGGTATGGGACCTTTACATCTTGATTATGTATTAGGTATTACTAAAGCTTATACAACACGTGTAGGTGCTGGCCCATTCCCAACTGAATTGGTTTACGATGCAGCTGCTGATGCTGGTGACCCAGTGGGTAAACACCTTGGTACAGTTGGTCATGAATTTGGTGCTTCTACTGGTCGTCAACGTCGTTGTGGTTGGTTTGATGCTGAAATCCTTCGCCGTTCTGTAGATGTAAACTCACTTTCTGGTATTTGCTTAACTAAACTAGACGTTCTAGATGGTTTAGAAGAAGTAAAAATCTGTGTGGGCTATGAAAATACAGACTCAGGTTGTGTAGGTTCTTCTGATGCGGTTTCTTTTGAATGCTTGAAACCAATTTATGAAACTATGCCAGGTTGGAGCGAATCGACTGTTGGTTTAACCAGTATCGATCAATTACCAGCAAATGCTTTAGCTTATGTGAAGCGTATTGAACAATTAATCGAATGTCCGATTGATATCGTTTCAACTGGTCCAGACCGTGCAGAAACAATTGTTTTACGTCATCCATTCTCTGCTTAATTAGCAAAGATTAAAAAGGCCTCCTAAAAGGGGGCTTTTTTATACCCGACTAAAGTGCAGTTTTCGTTTTATTCGATTCAGATTAAAACGTTAGATAGATAAGGAATGATGGGCTCAGGATGAAGCTACAACCAACTATTTCGAAAACAATTTTTTATTCTTTTTTATTCGCTATTGGTGGTTCACCGACACTGGCGATGTTAGTTATTTATGGTCAAGAATATCATGAAGATTTCTTCATGACCGCGTTTATGAGTTTGTCGGTATTGTTCGCATGTGTGTTAATTCCTGTGGTGCTCATACAAAATAGTTATTTACTCTGGAAAAGAGAAAGTCCTAATCTTGAAGAGAAAGTTAAGTTTTTAAGTTATGTTTATCTTGGCTTAAATATAATATGTCTAATTTTCTGGATTTATTTGATGACTTTATCGGCTTGATCGTTACATAAATACTATGATCATGAAGAAATGAGACATTCAAAGTGTAAGCGGTATTTCTTATAATAAGTGCAAAAGAATAAACAGCTTTTTCTCGATTTAGGTGATCCATGTTATGAATAAAAAACTCTTTTTAAGCTTGTGTGCGGCAAGTGTGATGACCATTT
Source organism: Acinetobacter sp. V116_7 (assembly GCF_056735735.1). Taxonomy (NCBI): domain Bacteria; kingdom Pseudomonadati; phylum Pseudomonadota; class Gammaproteobacteria; order Moraxellales; family Moraxellaceae; genus Acinetobacter; species Acinetobacter sp. V116_7. The sequence continues at coordinate 1,105,639 of NZ_JBWZIF010000028.1, read as the reverse complement.
CTGGCTGTGCAACAGTAGCGGACATGGCGGGTGCAGATACTGCAACCTTAAATGCCCAATCTGCTCAAGGTTTTAATAAGATGGTGCAGGAAGCACGTGGCAAAGGAACTTTGGATACAAGTTCAAGTACCTATAGCCGTATTAATGCTGTTTTTAACCGTTTAAAACCTTATGCGAACCAGATGAACCAGACTGGTCAGCCTTTTAGCTGGCAGTTGGCAGTACTGAAATCAGATACGATTAATGCTTATGTAGCACCAGGTGGTAAAGTGGTGTTCTATACAGGCATTGTAAATAAATTGAACCTGACAGATGCTGAAATTGCAGCTGTTATGGGACATGAAATGACTCACGCCTTAGAAGAGCACGCAAAAAGTAAAATCGGTGCTCAGGCTCTAACTGATTTAGCTCTTGGTATTGGTTTAAGCTATGCTGGCAATAATGTTGGCCAACTTGGTACTGCTGCGGCTCAGCTAGGTTCACAAGTGGGTGTAGGCTTACCATATTCTCGTAGTTTGGAAAGTCGTGCTGACCAAGGTGGCTTAATGCTAATGGCACGTGCAGGTTATAATCCAAATGCAGCGATTACACTTTGGGAAAAAATGAATAAGCTTGAAGGTGGTGGTGGTTCATCATTCTTATCTACTCACCCATCTAACTCTCAGCGTATTAGCGATATGCGTCAAAACTTGCCTGCAGCAATGGCTATTTATAATGGCCGTAAATAAGATATAAATTTTTTATAGATAAAGAAAACGGATGCTTAAGCATCCGTTTTTTTATTTAAGGAGCAGGGTTGGGCTGTTGGACATGAATGGCTTCAATGCCTTGTAAGACTTCAGCAGGTAGTTCAATTTCAAATGCCTGAATATTTTCTTTAAGTTGGTCTAGATTAGTGGCACCAATAATTGTGCTGGTCACAAAGAATTGTTGTTTAATAAAAGCTAATGCCATTTGAGTTAAGCTTAACCCATGTTTCTCAGCTAGCTGTGCATATTGTTCAGTTGCCCACTCACTTTGAGGGTTACTATAGCGGCTAAAACGTGGAAATAATGTGACACGAGCATTCGCGGGACGAGCGCCATTTCTAAACTTGCCAGAGAGATAGCCAAACGCAAGAGGAGAGTAAGCGAGTAAACCAACATCTTCATATTTAGCAATTTCAGACATACCTATTTCATACGTACGGTTGAGAAGGCTATATGGATTTTGAACACTTACAAATTTACTTACACCTAACTTTTCAGCCAAATGTAAAAATTTCATAGTGCCCCACGGCGTTTCATTCGATAAGCCAATATAGCGAATGCGTCCTCGGTTAATCTCTTCTTGTAGAGCAAGTAATGTTTCTTCTAGAGGGGTGGTATCGTAATCATTTTGTGCTTGCTGGTTGCCATAAGCTAGCGTACCGAAAAAGTTGGTATGACGTTCAGGCCAATGTAGTTGATAGAGATCGATATAGTCGGTTTGGAGACGTTTCAGGGAGCCATCTAGGGCTTTAGCAATATGATCGTTGTTGAAGCGCGTATGGCCTTCTCTGATGTGAGTTCCTCCAAAGCCTGGCCCTGCAATTTTAGAGGCAAGAAAGACTTTGTCACGTTGACCATTTTGGGCAAACCAATTGCCAATAATCGTTTCAGTTGCACCATAGGTTTCAGGTTTTGGCGGAACCGAATACATCTCTGCCGTATCCCAAAAATATAAACCGTGTGCCAGAGCATAATTGAGTTGTTCAAATGCTTCTTGCTGAGAGTTTTGCTCACCAAATGTCATGGTGCCTAAACAAATTTCTGGAAGCTTGAGGCCTGTGCGACTAAGTGGGTTAAATTGCATACAGCGGAATCCTTGGGAATTTTGAGTTAGCCTAACGGAGAATATGTATTCAACTTAAATCATAAAATTAGAATAGTTTGTAAGTTTTGTGTATTAACTCATTGTTGCATATAAAAAAAGCAAACCGAAGTTTGCTTTTTATTAAAAACTTAATAAATATTATTCTTCATCATCATAGTCTTCATCAGAAACAGGTGCTTCTTCTAATGAAACATCAAAAATAAGAATAGCTTTACCATCTGTCTGGATCATGCCTTGATCTTCTAAGGTCTTAAGTACACGGCCAACCATCTCACGTGAACATCCCACAATACGGCCAATTTCTTGACGCGTAATACGAATTTGACGACCGTTTGGCAAAATCATTGCTTCTGGTTGTGAAGATAAGTCGATTAAACAACGTGCAATACGTCCAGACACATCAATAAACGCAAGATCTGTCATTTTACGAGTTGTATTTTTTAGACGACGAACAAGTTGTGCAAAAACAGCATAACTTAAGTCCGGATATTGTTTGCTAAGTTCGTGGAAGTTGTCATAAGAAATTTCTGCAATTTCACAGACATCACGAGTACGAACTTCAGCTGTACGTTGAGGGTTCGGTTCGAAAAGCCCCATTTCCCCAAAGAAGTCGCCCGGATTCAAATACGCAACGACAATTTCACGTTCGTCATCTTCACGTAAAATAATTGAAACTGAGCCTTTTAAAATTAAGTATAAAGATTTTGACTCTGTTCCGGCATCAACAATTGTGGTTCGTTTTGGATATCTGTTGATGTGAGCACGTTTTAACAATGCTTTAACGGATTCAGGTAGTTGCCCCGGAGATAAAGCATCTGTGCTGAGTTGTGAAAAATTTGAAGTCATGCTTAATATGTTCCGAATAGGGTAAACAATTCACACAAGCCCGAGATGAGCTATTACACAGAAGAGATGAAATTCCTTATCAACTCATTTTATGTTAGTGTACAAAACAAGGGTCTGTTGACATTTCACAGATGGTTGCGACATAAGACAATTCTTTTAGACGTTACCAAGCAAGAGCTATGAAATTTAGCCATTCTAAATAAATAGATCTTAACAACGGAACGTACAAAATAACATGGTCTTGCGCTGTGCCTGCGCTGCTTAAATGGCAACTCAGATTATGGCTGAAATTTCACAAACTATATAACAAAACTGGACAAAGGATTGCCATTGTCTGGGTTTTGCGTCTTATTTGGATTAATTTTTAGCTCTAACGCAATCCATAGATGAAATGTCAACAGACCCTGCTTAAATTTATAATTTTTTTTAGGTAGTTGCAATGCAAACAAGTGTACATTGGCTAGAGAATGTTGCTTTTGAAGCGAAATCGGATAGTGGGCATAGTGTCATTATGGATGGCTCACCTGAGTATGGTGGTGAAAACCGTGGCCCACGTCCTATGGAGTTGCTATTAATGGGACTTGGTGGGTGTGCTTCGTTTGATATTGTGACCATTTTAAAGAAATCTCGTCAAGATGTGACGAATGTTGTATGTAATTTAAAAGCTGAGCGTGCTGACACAATTCCGGCTGTTTTTACTAAAATCCACTTACACTTTGTGGTAACGGGTAAAGCTGTTAAAGAAAAACAGGTTGCAAAAGCGGTTGAATTGTCTGCCGAAAAATATTGTTCAGCGAGTAAAATGCTTTCCGATGGTGGTGTAGAAATTACCCATGACTTTGAAATTATTGAAGCGGAATAAGACAGTTTTTTGATAGCTAAAAATTAAAAGAAGCTGACATTAGAGTTGGCTTTTTTATTGTCAAAAATAACTAAAAAATAAGAGGAGAGATGAAATGAATATTCGGACTGCTAAATGGGAAGATACTCAAGCAATATGCGATTTACTTAAACAGATGGGCTACCCACAGCCACTCACTCTTATCCAAGAAAAATTTGAAATACTGCATAATGACGCTAACTCACAAATTTTGGTTGCTGAAGAAAAGGGCAAGATTTGTGGTTTTTTATCTCTTTATTTTATTCCGCAAATTGCCTTAGAGGGTGACTTTGCCAAAATATGCTATCTGTGCGTTGATGAGAATATGCGTAGTAAAGGTGTAGGGCGGTTACTCGTACAAGAAGCTGAGCAACAAGCCAAGCGCCGTGGTTGTGATCGAATGGAACTTCATTCTGGAGTGCAAAGACCTTTGGCACATCAATTTTACCTAAGAGAAGGCTATATCGAAGCACCAAAGTATTTTCGTAAAACCTTAAATTAACGAGCTGTATTTAGAAAAAGCTGAGGATCTACCCGAGCATTATTAAGGCTCATGCCCCAATGTAGGTGAGGACCTGTCACACGTCCAGTTTTGCCCACTAAACCTAGTGTTTCTCCTTGGCGGATATGTTGGCCTTTCTCTACTTTAATTGCGCTTAAATGGCAGAACATGCTGACTAGGCCTTGGCCATGATCAATCAACACGGTTTGACCATTAAAAAAATAAGATCCAGTTTGGATAACGACACCATCTGCGGGTGCAACAACTTTTTGTCCTATTGGCGCAGGGATATCTAAACCTGAGTGGGGAGCACGCTCTTCACCATTAAAAAAACGCTTTCGTCCAAAAGAGTTAGAAAATTTCCCTGAAGTCGGGCGTATAAATGCTGGTAAAGTTTGCCAAGAACTCTTTGTAAATGAGCTATACACATCATTTTGTTCTTTAGCTTCTTGAGCATAACGGTCTAACTGGCTTTGGTTCGGGTTCACATAATCTTGGTTAGTGACTTTAATCCGTTGCTCCGCATAAGGATAGGACTTAATTTCTATTTGAATAGGGGTTTTATTCGTGTCGAGTTGTACATTGCCAAGTGGGGTAGATAAGGGTATACCCACAACAGCATAATGCTGCTGACCTTCGTGACTAATTAAAACTGGCTTTTGTTGAAAAGTGACCTGAGTAATATCAGCGGTTAATGGGACAACTGCGATGCCACCGGGTCTTCTTGAGTCTTGAGGAAGTTGAGCGACTGCCAGTGCTGAAGTAAAAAGACAAGTTGTTGTTAATAGAATGTGTTTAAAGTGCATTTTTCATTTCAAAACGAGTAGTAAACTAACAAGATAAACTAAAGCTTAATCAATAAATTCTCAATGAAGAGTTTGTGAAAACTGTAGTATGAATAAGCATTAAGCTAAATATTCAAGTATTTTAATAAAATGTAGCTGAACTGTACTTGAAATATATACAAAACAATCCCATATTATAATGGAGTTTTACTCATTGTTATTTTAATAACATTATGAAAAATATATAAAAATTTATTTGAAATCCGAAGAAATGTTCCCATCTATTAGACAAGTACAAATTTGTTGTGAGGAATAACAAGAATGCGTTTTGAAAAATTTACAAACCGCTTGCAGCAAGCCCTTTCAGATGCTCAATCTTTAGCGATGGGTAAAGACCATACCGCGATCGCTGGTATTCATATTTTGTCTACCCTATTAGAAGAGCCATCAAATATTAGTTTGTTGCAACAAGCAGGTGCACGGTTACCTGAACTTAAACAAAAGCTTGAGCAAGCTATAAAAGATGCTCCGACCATTGCGAATCCGACTGGGGATGTCAATTTAAACCCTGAAGCTGTTAAAGCGCTTAATCTGGCAGATCGATATGCGCAAAAAGCGGGTGATGAATTTTTGTCAACTGACTGGGTGCTATTAGGTCTAGCAGAAACAGGCGAAACTAAAAATATTTTAAGTGCCGTAGGTGTAACTCCCGACAGTCTACGCAAAGTAATTGAACATATTCGAGGTAGTGACAAAGTCATGAGTAATAATCACGAAGATCAACGTGACTCACTTAATAAATATACGATTGATTTAACTGAGCGTGCTTTATCTGGAAAACTTGATCCGGTGATTGGGCGTGATGATGAGATTCGCCGGACCATTCAAGTCTTGTCGCGTCGTACAAAAAACAACCCTGTTCTTATTGGTGAACCTGGCGTAGGTAAAACCGCTATTGTTGAAGGTTTGGCTCAGCGTATTGTCAATGGTGAAGTACCAGAAGGCTTAAAAAGCAAACGTGTTTTATCTTTAGATTTAGGTTCATTACTTGCTGGTGCTAAATATCGCGGTGAGTTTGAAGAACGTTTAAAAGCTGTTTTAAAAGATTTGGCAAAACACGAAGGCGAAATCATCCTGTTTATTGATGAGCTACATACGCTTGTAGGCGCGGGTAAGGGCGATGGCGCTATGGATGCAGGTAATATGTTAAAACCTGCATTGGCTCGTGGTGAATTGCGCTGTGTGGGTGCAACAACTTTAGATGAATATCGCCAATATATTGAAAAAGATGCTGCATTAGAGCGTCGTTTCCAAAAAGTGTTGGTTGATGAACCAAGTGTTGAAGATACCATTGCGATTTTACGTGGTCTAAAAGAGAAATATGCCACTCACCATGGCGTGCAAATTTTAGACTCAGCGATTATTGCAGCGGCAAAAATGTCTCATCGCTATATTACAGATCGTCAATTACCAGACAAAGCAATTGACTTGATTGATGAAGCCGCTTCTCGTATTAAGATGGAAATTGACTCTAAACCTGAAGCACTTGATAAACTTGATCGCCGTTTAATCCAGTTGAAAATGCAATTGGAAGCTGTGAAAAAAGATGAAGATGTCGGCAGTAAAGCTGAAGTTAATCATCTTGAAAAACAGATTGCTGAAGTCGAGAAAGAATATAACGATCTTGAAGAAATCTGGAAATCTGAGAAGACTCTTGTTGAGGGTACTAAACAGGCTCAGGTTGAACTTGATAAAGCGCGTATTGCTTTTGAGAAAGCTCAGCGTGAAGGCGATTTGGCTGAAGCAGCGCGTTTACAGTATGGCGTAATTCCAGAGCTACAAAAACAACTAGAGCAAGATGAAGTTGCTGAAGAAAACGAAGAGCCAAAACTTATTCGTACTAAAGTGACTGAAAATGAAATTGCCGAGGTTGTGAGTGCTGCAACAGGAATTCCGGTTGCTAAAATGATGCAAGGCGAGCGTGAAAAACTGCTTAATATGGAAGAGTTTTTACATGACCGTGTTGTAGGTCAAGATGAAGCTGTTGTAGCCGTTTCGAATGCTGTTCGTCGTTCACGTGCAGGCTTGTCTGACCCGAATCGTCCTAGCGGATCATTCTTGTTCTTGGGTCCAACAGGTGTTGGTAAAACAGAATTAACCAAAGCATTGGCTAATTTCTTGTTTGACAGTGATGATGCCATGATTCGTATCGACATGAGTGAATTCATGGAAAAACATTCGGTTAGCCGTTTGGTTGGTGCGCCTCCAGGATATGTGGGTTATGAAGAAGGTGGTGTTTTAACTGAAGCTGTTCGCCGTAAACCATATAGTGTGGTGTTGTTTGATGAGGTTGAAAAAGCGCATCCAGATGTATTCAATATCTTGCTACAAGTGTTGGATGATGGTCGCTTAACAGACTCCCAAGGTCGAGTAGTAGATTTTAAAAACACTGTGATTGTGATGACCTCGAACTTAGGTTCACAAGATGTACGTGAGCTAGGTGAGGGTGCAACAGACGATGAAGTGCGTACCATTGTAATGAATGCGGTAAGTCAGCATTTCCGTCCGGAATTTATTAACCGGATTGATGAGCTTGTGATTTTCCATTCACTCAAAAAAGCACAGATTCGAGGCATTGCCGATATTCAGTTGGATCGCTTACGTTCACGTCTGGTTGATCGTGATATGAGTTTAACTGTAGATGACACTGCTTTTGATTTATTGATTGATGCTGGTTTCGATCCTGTTTATGGCGCGCGTCCATTAAAACGTGCGATTCAACAACAGATTGAAAACACATTAGCTCAAAAAATCTTGTCGGGTGATTTTGTCGCAGGTGATACCATTTTAGTGAAAGGTGAAAATGGTCATTTAGTCTTCGATAAAATGAAACTCAGCTAATCTTGTTCTGCTAAAACCGAAAAGAGAATATGGAAACATATTCTCTTTTTTTATGGCGAAGCTATTTGAGTTTTTGATGTGAGTAAAGCAATTAGGGTATCTGAAACTTTCTGAGTTAATGTCTTTAACTTTTGTTCAGGATGGGCAGATAAAAAATAATGGTAATGATAAATACGTTCTTGATAAGAAATGCAGATAAAAAAGGTACCTACAGGTTTTTCTGAAGTTTCACTTCCCCCAGATTTTAATAGCCCAGTACAACTTACAATAATATCGGCTTGTTGAAATAAAGTTTGTCCGAGCCTACACATTTCCTCTGTAACTTGTGGTGACTCAGCTGTGTAAGTCTCTATTAACTTGGGATTAATATTTAAAATACTAATTTTAATGCTGGGGTCATAACTCACTAAACCACCGAGTAAAATGTCTGCACCGCTATTTTTATGAATAGAAAATTGACTGGTTAAATAACCGGAACTGGCACTTTCAATAAAAGCAATTTTGAGTTGAAGATTTTCTAATAGTTGGCAGCAGTGCTGAAGCATTATTTCACCTCGAATGGTGTCTATTTATAAATAAAATCAATTTACAGATAAATTATAAAATTACAGTAAGTGATTTAAGGGAGTCATTCAAGTCGGGGATAAAAATCTATAAAACTACTTGAATATTCACAAAATGCCTGTGAAAAAATCAGGTTTTAAAATGTTCAATGTTAATTGTCGGGAAGTTTATTTATAACATTGCGACATGCGTAAAAAATTGTTAATTTTGTTCAATATAACGAACAATAACAATTTTAGGATGAATGAAATGAACAATAAGCAAGGGTATATGCTGGGAATTTTGAGCGGTGTATCTGTATTATTATCAAACACATGGGCAGCACAACCAATGTCGGAAAGTGCGCTTGCCACTCAAACAGGGGCGATAACCGCATCTTTACCCGTGATTATTGCCAAAGCTCAGGATGATGCTAAAAAACCTGCGATAGAACAACAACAAGTACAGCAGGCGTTAGGAGATAACTATTTACAGCAAGTTCGATGGGATGCGCTTAGAACTAGCGTACTTTCTCCGTATCAAGAACAAAAACAGAATCATGTTGTTGATAGTAAAGAAAAGAAGAAGTTAGAAATGATTGCGTTACCTGAAAGAGCAGATCGTTTTACTAAATATGATTTTGAGTCAAAAAATGTTCATGGTGAGGTTATTATTACCGTGAAGTAATAATAACCTCTAGTCTCATTAATACTGATCTAAACCAGGGTGCTGAATTTTCCATGCGCGGTGGATTTTTTGATTACGTTTAAAATCAAGGCCAATTGTTTCAGAAGTGATTTCTTCAACCTGAAAAATAGCTTCAATTTCTTCGTCCATCTCAAAACCACGATAGTTATTCGAGAAGTAGAGCGTACCTTCACTGTGCAAACGGTTCATTGCACGTTTAATTAGTGAGATATGGTCACGTTGTACATCGAATGTCCCATAGAACTTTTTAGAGTTTGAGAATGTCGGTGGGTCAATAAAAATAAGATCGTATTGTTCATGACCTTCTTTTAACCACTCAAAACAGTCACTGGCAAAGAACATGTGTTGTTCATCTGCATGATCTACAGTTAAGCCATTTAGCACGAAGTTTTCTTTTGACCAGTTTAAATAAGTGTTAGATAAATCCACACTTGTCGTACTTGCGGCACCGCCAAGTGCAGCATGTAAGCTTGCAGTAGACGTATAACTATATAAGTTCAAGAAGTGTTTACCACGTGCTTCTTGAGCAATACGTAAACGCATTTGACGGTGGTCAAGGAATAAACCTGTATCTAGGTAATCAGTCAGGTTAACCAAAATTTTAGCTTTACCTTCTTGCACGATAAAACGTTTTGAAGCTGTACTTTGTTTCGTATATTGAGTTGTACCAGTTTGGCGTGCACGTGTCTTAATAAAGATGGCATCGCGGTTTAAACCAGTAACAGCACGAATTGCAGCAAGCGCTAAATTAAAACGTTTTTTAGCTTTTTCTGGATCAATTGTTTTTGGTGGAGCGTATTCCTGAACGTGTAAACGGTCACCATATAAGTCAACAGCGACATTAAAGTCAGGTAAGTCGGCATCATATAAACGTAAGCAATAAATATTTTCTTTAGTTGCCCATTTTTTCAGGGCTGTCATATTTTTTTGCAAACGGTTAGCGAAGTCTTGTGCTTCTTCCATTTCAATAGGTTGGGCTTGCCAAGTCGCTAAAAATGGTTGACTCACTTTTTCTGGTTTGATTACACCGAAACGAATATAAATTGGCAACTTACCATTCATTAAACGTAAAGTTTCAGGTGCTTCAAATGCTAAAACATCAGATTGTTCAATTTGAGCTGCAATAACTGCTGCATATTGATTTGGGAAATGTTTTTGTAAAAGCGCTGATAAACCTAAGTATAGAGAACGGTTTGATGCTTTTTCACCTAAACGTTCACCATAAGGCGGGTTAGTGACAATAAATGCAGTTTTGCCTTCAGCAGCAAAATCTGGCCAGTCCGCTAAAGTACGCTCTTCGATTTGAATCTGACCTAATAAATTTTCAAAGCCTGCCGCAATAATATTTTCACGGGTTGCTTTAATTGCTTCCCAATCTGCATCGTAGGCATAAAATTTAGGTAAAGGTAATTGAAGTGCTTTTTCGTGACGTTCTGCTGCTTCTGCTTTAAGTGAAAGCCAAAGTTCACGGTCATGACCATGCCAGCCATTAAATCCAAAACGGCGAACAAGTCCCGGTGCACGGTCAGTTAAAATCATTAATGCTTCAATGATAAATGTGCCTGAGCCACACATTGGGTCAAGTACAATCTCTGGATTACGCTGTTTAAGCTGAGCTTTTTGTAAAATTGCCGCAGCAAGGTTTTCTTTAATTGGTGCATCTGTCATGTAACGGCGGTAACCACGCTTATGGAGTGAGTCACCTGATAAATCTAGACAGTAGGTATGTTCAGTTTTACCTGCCAAAGCATAGATCGTAATTTCTGGTTGTTTAGTGTCAATGCTAGGACGACGACCTACAGCTTCCATAAAGGAATCAACGACACCATCTTTTACACGTAGTGTCGCAAATTGCGAATTGACCATGATTTCACGTTCGGCATGCAAGCGAATTGCAAAGGTACTTTGTGGTGCAAAAACAAGTGACCAGTCAAAGCTCATTGCACCTTCGTAGAGTTCTTCTGCCACATCACGTGCATCGTGCGTAAAATCAAGTTCATAAGTATGAATAGGAAGTAAAACACGAGAAGCGAGACGCGACCACATACAAATGCGGTAAGCTTGTTCAAGCGTTCCTTCAATGATTAAACGTCCTGCTTTACGTTCTGTCACTTTGGTGCCAAGTTGTTCTATTTCTTCTTGTAAGAGGGGTTCTAAACCATCAGCACAAGTAATCCAATAGTGGTTTAAACGTAAAGAGGTATTCATAAACTCGATTGACCAAAACATATAAATATTAACGATGCAAAGTTTAACTTATTTTGATGTCTAAAGGTTTTTAAATTATTGCAACCTTTCATTTAGCAACCAATAATCTGATTTTTAAAGAGTAATACCTTGTAATTGGTATGTATTTTGCTAGACCAAGATAATTGATGGTTATTTATTTAACAGACAAAGTCGATTTTTAACCATTTTTATAATTTTAATGGATGGGGACGTTATAAATGAAAGACATGATGGGGAATGGTTTTATTACGAATGCGGATGCTTTCTCAGTGGCTACACAAATATATGTACGTATGCGTCGGGTCACGGGGCGGGTAATAGATGCAATGTATGTGATTCAAAATAAAGATTATGCAAAATATGTAATTACAGTGGCGTTAGAAACAGAGGATGATGAATTAAAACGATGTGTTGAGCGATTAAGATCGTTAGTTGACACACTGCCAGAACCTCCTCAAAAAGAAACGCTCGCTGTTGCTAAGGTCGATGAAGAGCCAGAAATAACAGCCGAAGACATTTATCGAGCACAAGTTCCACATCATTATATTGGTGCTTTAAGGTAATCTCGAATAAGACCTTAAATTTTGGTCAATTTAGGGTCTTATTCTGTAAAGTTCTTCTGCGAAAAGAGCGGAATTCAGCTACACTATGCACGTTTTCGCGATTCGACCCATAGGAATCCATTATGCATATTGCAGCGTTGCATCAGCCGAGCCAGGTTCAGCTCAATCAGGACGGAAATTTAAAACATTTTTTAACAATTGAGGGACTTTCAAAAGAAAACCTCACGAAGATTTTAGATACCGCACAAAGCTTTTTAGATGATAATAATAATTTAATTAACCGTCCGCTCTTAGAGGGATTGACGGTTATGAATCTTTTCTTTGAAAATTCCACCCGTACTCGTACTACTTTTGAAGCAGCAGCAAAACGCTTGTCTGCCAATGTATTGAATATTGATATTGCACGTTCAAGTACTTCAAAAGGTGAAACGCTACGAGATACGCTTTGGAACCTTGAAGCAATGGCTGCCGATATTTTTGTTGTCCGCCATTCATCTTCTGGCGCTGCACATTTCATTGCTAAAGATGTATGTCCAAAGGTCGCGATTATTAATGCTGGAGATGGACGTCATGCTCATCCAACGCAAGCGATGCTTGATATGCTTACTATTCGCCGTGAAACAAAGAAACCTTTTGAAGAGTTGAGTGTTGCCATTATTGGAGACATCAAACACTCTCGCGTAGCACGTTCGGATGTAGCAGCATTACAAACCCTCGGATGTAAAGATATTCGTGTGATTGCGCCGAATACATTATTGCCAGTGGGCTTTTCAGAATATGGCGAACACGTTCGTTTGTTCAATAACATGGATGCTGGGATTGCGGATTGTGATGTGATTATTGCTCTACGTATTCAAAATGAGCGTATTGACTCTCCGGCATTATCTTCACAGTCTGAATTCTACAGAATGTATGGATTAAACAAAGAGCGTCTTGGTTTAGCTAAACCGGACTGTATCGTGATGCATCCGGGACCAATGAATCGTGGTGTAGAAATTGACTCAAGTGTTGCGGATGGGGACCAATCAGTTATTTTGAAACAAGTAACCAACGGTATTGCTGTTCGTATGGCTGTGTTGGCACTGTCAATGCAAGGCCAGCTCCAAGAGCAAGGTTTAATTGAAGCGATTACGTTGTAAGGAATGGATCACATGAGTATTGTAAAAATTGAAAATGTACGTGTGTTAGACCCAATCCAAAAAACAGACAACGTACAAACTGTATATATTCAAAATGGCAAGTTGGTTACTCCAGTAGAACAAGTTGAACAAACCATCGATGGTCAAGGCAAATGGTTAATGCCAACCATGGTTGATTTGTGTGCGCGTTTGCGTGAACCGGGTCAACAGCAACACGGTACACTTAAATCTGAAGGGAAGGCAGCACGTGCTAATGGTATTTTGCATGTGATTACTCCGCCAGATTCAAAGCCAATTGTGCAAGACAACGGTGCGCTTATTCATGGCTTGATTGAAAAGGCATGGCTTGATGGCGGCATTCATATGCATATTATTGGTGCTCAAACCCAAGGTCTAAATGGTAAACAACCTGCAAATATGGCCGGTCTTAAAAAGGGTGGTTGTACTGCTGTTTCAAATGCTAACGCTGCTTTTGAAAATGATGATGTGGTTATTCGTACTTTGGAATATGCAGCGGGTCTTGGCTTAACGGTTGTGTTCTATGCCGAAGAACCACAAATTGCTAAAGATGGATGTACACACGAAGGCTTTATTGCTTCTCGCCAAGGTCTGCCAATGATTCCGGCGCTTGCTGAAACTGTAGCGATTGCAAAATATTTGCTTATGATTGAAGCAACTGGCGTAAAAGCTCACTTTGGTTTGTTGTCTTGTGGTGCATCGGTTGAATTAATACGTGCGGCAAAAGCAAAAGGTTTGCCTGTGACTGCTGACGTTGCAATGCACCAGTTACATTTAACTGAACACTTAATCGACGGTTTCAATTCACTTGCACACGTTCGCCCACCATTGCGTTCTGAGCAAGATAAAGAACTTTTACGTCAAGGATTAAAAGAAGGTGTAATTGATGCAATTTGTACGCACCATGAGCCTTTAAGCAGTTCGGCAAAAATGGCGCCATTTGCTGAAACTCAGCCGGGTATTACCGCTTTTGATACTTATGTCTCTTTAGGCGTTCAACTCATTAATGAGGGTTTATTTGAACCTTTAGAATGGGTTGCTAAAGTTACGAGTGTTCCAGCACAGGTTGCGAATATGACCTCGCGTTGGGAAGATGAAGCTGGATGGGTATTGGTTGATCCTGCTTTAAGCTGGACAGTAAGCAAAGATACTATTTTATCGCAAGGAAAAAATACCCCATTGTTGGGTCAAACCTTGACGGGTAAAGTACTTCAAACTTTTGCTAACTGATAAAGTGCTTAGTTAAAGTAAATTTAAAATATGAACAGGTAGATCAATATGATCTACCTGTTTTGTAAATACTAGATGGAAAATTGTATATAAATTATATAAAAAACAACAAAAGATTGAAGGAAGACTAGAATAAAAAACTATCAGCAAAGAGAAGTATTTGAATAATCAAAAATTGCTGGTTACGACGTATAAGATTCGGGAGAATAACCAATGTCGATAAACCCTATAGAATTGCTTAAAGAAAAAGTATCTTCAATATTATTAAATGAACAGGATGGATACCTAGGCGAAAAATCGAATGCTTTATCTAAGTTTTATCCAATTTTACTTTCATTATTAGCTGCTAAACCTGATCTTATCGGACAATTGAAAAATAGTTTGGCTCCTTCCTTGTCAGACCTTTTTTCTCATAATGACCAAATCAAAAATACTGTGCTTACTCATTTAAGTGGTACAGCACCAAATAATGAAATTGAAAGCACGCTCAACAGTGCAATTAAACCCAGCCTTAATGCAATTTCAGATGTTGCTGGAAATGATCAGCAAAGTATTGTGAATTACTTGCGCCAGCATGCAGATACTATTCGTTCATATTTACCAGCATGGGCAGTGGGTCTATTAGCTCCGCTAGGACTTGGTGCAGGTTTATCTTCTGTCACGCCATCAACTGCACCTCCGCTTGCTGCAGCAACTGAAAATACAGGTAAGTCTCGTGGATTCTTACCGATTATTGCACTTATTATTCTGGGTCTTATCATTGCTTGGTTATGGCGTTCTTGTCAGCATAAAGAAGCTGTACCAGCCCCAGAACCGACGGCTGCAAGTGGTGTTGAAGCTGCTGCTGCACCCGCTAGCTTAACTTTAAGTACCGATGATAAAGGTACAGTGAGTGAGTGTCAGGCGGGAATTGGCGATCAAGGCTTCTTGGCAACGCTACAAACCAACGTTAAAAAGGTTTTTTCGACCACTCAAGATTGTAAGGTGGATACAAGCCAAACTTATGCAGCTTCATTTACAGACAAAGATGCGCTTGCAGGTGTGTTAGGTGCATTAAAAGGTGTACCAAATGCATCTTTAGAATGGGTAGGCGACAAAATTACTTTGAAAGCGGGTGATGCGGCAGCATTAGAAGCATTAACTGCAAAAGTAAAAGCATTGGTGCCACATACAGAAGTTGTGGGCACAGCACCAGTAACCGCTGAGCAATCTGTAAGCAATAGTTTAACTGCTTCGCAAACTGCTCTAGGATCAATTGACCCGAACAATGTCGATGTAAATGCTTTGGTGAAAGCACTTAACTTGCAAATTATTAATTTTGCGAGTGGTTCAAGTGACATACCTGCCGATAACAAAGCCATTCTTGACCAAGCTGCAACACTTTTAAATAAAGTGACTAGCGTCAAATTAAATGTGGGTGGTCATACCGACTCAACAGGTAACGCTGCTGCAAATAAAGCTTTGTCTCAACGCCGTGCTCAAGCAGTGGTAGATTATTTAAAATCTAAAGGTGTGGATGCTTCTAAATTAGTTGCAGAAGGCTATGGTTCTGATCAGCCAGTTGCAGAAAACACAACAGAAGAAGGTCGCTTTAAAAACCGTCGTATCGAGTTTTCAGTAGCCCAATAATCGACTGATTTATGAAAAATTAGTTATTTTAATTTGAAAAAAGCTTCTCATTTTGAGAAGCTTTTTTGTTGAGACAAATAATGTTGGATTGATATGAAAATCAGTTTGGTGGGAAGTGGGCGAGTTGCCTTTCATTTGGCAAAGGCTTTATTAGGCGAAGGTCATAACATCGTACAAGTCTATGCGCGTGATTTTGATAAAACCCAAAAATTTGCAGAAAAAATTCAAGCAAAAGCATGCCAAACTCTTCGCGAATTTCAACCGACCGATCTTATCATTTTAGCGGTTTCAGATAGTGCAATTGCAGAGCTTGTAAAACAAGTTCATGAATTCTTTCCTGACACACTTATTGTCCATACTTCGGGTAGTACTGATATTGAAGTCATCAGTCAGGTACATACAAAAGCAGGGGTGTTTTATCCATTACAAACATTTAGCTTAGAAAGAGATGTTGATTGGTCTGCAACGCCATTATTTGTTGAAGCAATAACAGATATTGATCAGGAACTACTTTCAAATTTAGCAAATAGCCTAAGTAGTCGAGTATATCAATACACCTCGAAGCAGCGTTTAACTTTACACTTAGCGGCTGTGTTCGCTTGTAATTTTAGTAATTACTGTTTTGATATGGCAAAACAGGTTGTAGATAAAGAGCAGGTGGACTTTAGCTTGCTCTATCCTTTAATTTTGGAAACAGCTAAAAAAGCGACTGAGAATGATCCAAAACAAATGCAAACTGGGCCTGCGGTAAGGGGAGATCAGAATATCTTGGCAATGCATCAAGACTTATTGGCTCAAGCAAATCAAGATGATTTAAAACAGGTTTATCAACTTTTAAGTGATGGCATCGTGAAACGCCATCACTCGGACTAAAAGTGATTTAAAATTAAGGTTCGCCGTTATTGCCCCATTTTAAAAAACCAGCACGTTGATTTAAGCGTTCAAAATATTGATCGACATTCTTAAGCGTTGGATGGTCAAAAGGAGTGGCCTTCCAGCGCTGTACAGATAGACCAATTGGAATATCGGCTAAGCTAAATTGTGAGCCTGCAACATAGGTCTGAGTTTTTGCGAGTTGTTGATCAAGAATCTGCATATGATGATTCCAGTCATCAATACCTTGTTGCAATAAGTTTGGATCTTGATGATCTGGTGAGTGTCTCAAGAGAGACATAATCGTATAAGTCCAACTGTTATTCAGCTCTATTGCTTGCCAATCAATCCACTGGTCGACAAAGAATCTTTCTTTCGCTTGAGTAGGGTAAAGCTGATGCTCTTTGTCATAAGCATTCGCCAGATAACGGATAATGCTGTTGGATTGCCAAAGGACTAAATCGCCATCTAAAACAACAGGAATTTGACCGTTGGGGTTTAATTGTAAATATTCAGGTGATTGTGCTGAGCGAAAACCTCGTCCCCAGTCTTCTCTTTCATATTCAAGATCTAGTTCTTCACACAACCATAAGACTTTGCGAACATTAATGGAGTTATCGCGCCCTAAAATTTTTAACATGTGTTGTCCTTAGCAATTTTTAGTATGGCAAGTACCAGTTTCTATAAATAGCTAGATTTGGCTCGATTGGCAATCAATAGTTAAAAAATATATCTATTAGGACATATATCCTAAATAAAAATCTAAAAATTTGATTAATAAGAATATATTTGAATTTTTAAGGAGAGTTGTTTGATAATATAGGAGTAATACTTTTAACCAGAATTGAAAAGATAAACTATTCAAAATAAGTGTGGAAATGAGTTGGTCTATATAATTTAATTAATAAAAGGTTATTAATGGAAGAGAAAGTTATTGAATTAAATGAGAAGAATATCCTAATGAGATATTCCTCTCGATTAAGTGAGCAAGCAAAATGGTTGGCAGAACTGATTGTAGATATGAGTCGGAAGGGTGTATCTATTGAAGATGGTGTAAAAATACAGTTTGGTTGGTCTTTTTTGATATTTCGAAATTTTGATGATAATCAGTTAATATTGTGTGAACCAGATTTTTCACGTAATCCATTTAGTGAAGAAAAAAATAGTATTGATTTTACACTTGAAGTTCAGGCACTACAAAATAGTTTTGCAAAGCGTTGCGGGGTAGATCCTATAGCTACGTTATTTCAGGATAAAATTATTTTAGTAAAAGGATGTTTGGATAAAGAAAAACTATTTATGGAGCGTATAGAACCAGATTTAGAGAAAGGTGATTCTGGATGGTTCATTAATACACTTGAAGATGATAGCGAAGACATTGAATATGAAGCAATATATGCTTTTCAACTAGTTTACTTAAGACCTGAAATCATGTCTGTACTGATATTACCACCAGAATTTATAGTTCTAGTAGATAAGAATACTATTGAAAAAGTAATAAATGAAAAAAATGAAGTTGTCTGGAGCTAATAAACTTTTTGATAAAACAATGGAATATTTAGTATGTTATTGAAATATCCAGATAGTACTGTTGATTTTTCAGCAAGTCCAGCACATGCTTTGACCCCTTTTCAGGTATATGATCGGGATGAATGGGAAGAGTATTTATCTCACTATGATCCAAATGATTTTACTCAAATGAAACCCTTATTTAATGAATATTTTTTTAAAGTAAAAAATAAAAAGTATAATATTCATCATAAAGCAGTAGTTATGCTCTCATTAGAGAAAGCTTTGCTAACTGAGAATTATAATTTCTCGGAATTATTAGAGTCTGATGATGAAACATGCTTTTATTTTCCTTGTAATTGGAAAATTGAAAAACCAAGATCTTTTTTTAAAGATATTTATTACTTAATGGTTACAAATTGGGGGGAGGAGGTAATCAATGCTGGTTATAAAATTTTACTTCCCAATGAATTTGTATAATAAAATAAGGATTGTATAATTTAGTAAATACTTTTTAAATTTTAAAAATATTTCTAAGTAATTCTAGGATTAAAATATAAGAAAGGTTCTTATTAAGAAGATTATCTTATCTCAAGAATTATTTGATCATGAGGGTGAGTTCAAACGGCACTTTTGGAAGTATTAGTATTTGAAGAAAGTGCAACATATGAACCAGTATCTATGGTTTTTCACGATTTAATAAAAGACTATTTTCACTTAAAGAGACTTAATTCTGATGTTAACTGAAATTGCTATCTCTGATGCTTATGGCGCAGGTTTTGAATTTTGTAGCGAAGATAAGATTATTTTACAAAACAATTTAGATTCATACAGCAAGCATGAGTTATACGATATTTTCGGCAAGTATACAGATGATACACAGATGTCGATTGCGCTAGTGGAGTTTATATTGTCAGATCAAGAATGGACTAAAGAAAATATAGCTTCAAAATTTATAGAATGCTTTAAAAGAGATGTGAGATTAGGGTATTCAGAAGGTTTCTTCAATTTATTAAGTAAAGTGGAGTCTAGCAAAGATTTACTTGAATTAATAATACCAACAAGTGAAAGAAATGGGGCTGCGATGCGTTCAGTTCCTATTGGCTTTCTAAAAAATAAAGAAGATGTAATTGCTTTAGCAAAGTTACAAGCACAAGTTACACATGATTCACCCATAGGAATTCAATCCAGCTGTGCTGTCGCTTTAGCTGCCCATTTTGGAACTCACCAAAAAGGGTCTATTAAGGATTTAGAGAGTTTTCTCGAGTCAGAGCAATATGGAAACTGGGATTATAATTGGAAAGATAGAGTATCTTTAAATGCATATGATACGGTCAGTGCTGCATTAACATGTTTATTGAAACATAGTTCTTTAAGTGAGCTCCTAAAGTCATGTATTAATTTAGGTGGAGATACTGATAGCGTTGCGGCAATAGCCGTTGGTTTGGCTACATGTTTTAGAGAATACAAAAAAGATTTACCTATTCAACTTTATAATAATTTAAATGAAGATAAATATGGAATATCTTTTTTATTAGATTTAGAGAGTAAGCTTCTGAAAAAATGCAATTTAGATAATTAATTATGGCACTAAGTCATTAAAACTTAATGCCATAATTTTAAGTAAAAATAATACGCTCTTTACTTAATCTTTTTAAAGATAAAGTCATTAATCTTATGACCTGACTCAATACCACGGCGTTCGAACTTAGTGATTGGGCGCCAGTCTGGACGTGGGTAGCTGTTGCCTTTACCTGCCAAGTTTTCAAGGTCTGGACGGTTGTCTAATACATCTAGCATCCATTCAGCATAAGGTTCCCAATCTGTTGCAGCATGGAATGTACCGGCAAGCTCAAGCTTTTGTTCAACCAATGGCATACGCTCATGAGCAACAAAACGACGTTTAAAATGACGTTTCTTTTGCCAAGGGTCTGGGAAGTAAAGTTGAACGCAGTTAATGCTGTTGTCTGGCATTTCACGTAAAACCTGAATTGCATCTGCATCAAGTACACGTAAGTTTTTAACTTCTGCTATACCTGCTTCATATAGGCATTGAGCAATACCAGGTACATGGACTTCAATACCCACATAGTTGCGTTCAGGGTTTGCTTTTGCCATAAGTACTAACGAACGACCCATACCAAAACCGATTTCAACAGTTAATGGGCGCTCTGGGTGTTCGAAGTGTTGACGTAAGTCGCCAACAGGATATTCCAAAATTAAATCGCGATGTTGTTCTAATGCCGTGCGTTGAGACGTATTAAGTGGTGCTGAACGACGCATAAACGTCACAATTTCACGGTGTTCAGGCAAATTGTCTAAGTCTGCAATTTGCGTTTCTAACTGATCGATCGACATAACCTTGGCAATATTGAAATTCAAATGCGGTATTTTAAGTCTTCATGGGATCAAGTCAAATGTTTCGGTGTTTTTCTTCATGTAGATGTCATGATCAATATTTACTCTAAGAGACTAATTAAAACTCATATGAACACTTTTACTCATGAAAACTTTTCAATTAAGAACACTTTCGGTCTTTTTAAGTGCATTAGGTGCATTTTCATATAGCTCAGTTGCTCAAGCGCAGCTCATGTTTAGCCAATATGTGGATGGCAGCAGCAATAAAAAAGGCTTGGAAATTTATAATCCAGATGGCGCTACGGTTAATTTAGCCGATTATGAGATTCAACAATTTAATAATGGTGGTACAGCAAAGACTGTGGCTTTTCGTTTACAAGGCACGCTTGCGAGTAAGCAGAAGTTTTTAGTGGGGCGCTCAGAGTTACAAACTGAGCTTGGAAGTAAAGTTAATCAGGTCGTTGCTTTATCTTTTAATGGAGATGATGCGGTTGTACTTGTCTATAAAGGTACGCCTGTAGATCGTTTTGGCCGCATTGGTGAACGCCCAGCTGCAGGATGGGGGGCGGCAGTTTCAAGCCTCGGAAATAGTTTTAAGCGTATTGAAACAGAAAACCCAGCTTTAAGTGTTGATGCAACCGCAGCATTTGATTTGGATCATTCATGGTCGGCTTGGACAAACCGAAATGACTTTTCAAATTTATCAGGTTCTACAACTCAGCCTCCTGTTGAAACAGTCAGTTGTTCAAGCTCAGATACACCAATTGCTGACTTGGCGGCAGCAACTCAAGACCAGACTTATACTGTGCGTGGTGTGATTACAGCTGATTATCGTTATGCCAATGGTTTCTCTGGTTTTTATGTTCAGACGCCTGATACAAAAGCACGTGCAAATGTTAGCAATGCGATTTTTGTTTATATCCCAAATAGCAGTGCGGTAAAAGGTGGGCAAGTTGGCGATGAGGTTATTTTACGTGGCCGTTTAACGTCTTATCAAAATCAGCTACAAATAGATAAATTACAACAAGATATTCAAACCTGTAACAGCAATATGACAAATCAGGTTCAGCCGATTAGCCTCGAACTTCCGTTTGCTAGTTTAACGGGTGGCTCAGTTAATTCGCCGCAGCGTTATCAAGGTATGTTGGTCAAACTGCCTCAGACTTTAACTGTGAGTGAGAACTATAATTACGGTCGTTATGGTGAGTTGTCGCTGAGTTTAGGCCGTTTATATATTCCAACAAATTTATATCCAGCTTTATCTCCTGAAGCTAAAGCTCTAGCTCAGAAAAACTTATTATCGAAAATTATTTTTGATGATGGTTATAACAATCAAAACCGTACACCTTGGTTACCAAGCAATTTTAGCGCTGCCAATACGCTACGTTCGGGTTATCAACTTAAAAATGCTGAAGGTATTTTAGAATATCGTTTTAATGGTTGGCGTGTACAACCTGTGCTTGGACGTAATCAGCCTGAAGTTATTACTCAAACAAACCAGCGTCAAAGCGTCCTTACTAAAAATGCTAATCACATTCGTGTAGCTTCATTTAACGTTTTGAACTATGACAATGGTGCAACAGGTTTCCCAACAGAGCGTGGTGCGACAACACAAGCTGAGTTTGATAAACAGCATCGTAAAATTGTGAGTGCATTAAAAGCGATTGATGCCGATGTTTACGGTTTAATGGAAATTGCGAACAATGGTTATGGACCGAACAGTGCAATTGCTCATTTAACGAGTGCTTTAGGTAGTGATTGGAAATACGTTATTCCTGAAAATCTAGATCGTTTAGGTGGCGATGCAATCGCAGTTGCTATTATTTATAACAGCAAACGTGTTAAACCTTTGAATAAACCTGTTGTGCTTGATTTAGGTGACAAGAACCGAACAACTTTGGCGCAAAGTTTCCAAGCAGTTCGTGGTAATAAAACATTTACCGTTATTCCAAACCATTTGAAATCGAAAAGCTGTAGTGGGGTCGATGCTAGCTCTACTGACGCAGACCAAAAAGATGGTCAAGGCTGCTGGAACCCAACTCGTGTGAAAGCCGTTGATCAAATTGTGCAATGGCTCGCGAAAAATCCAACTCAAGTGCAAAAGCAAAATGCTTTACTTGTAGGGGATATGAATAGTTACGCAAAAGAAGAGCCTATTTTGTCATTTGAAAAAGCGAACTATAAAGTTTTACTTAATGACACTAAGGTCGGTCAGGGTACTCAGGCGTATAGCTATGTGTATGGTGTTGCGAGTGATACCAACGGCAATGGTGGAGCAGGTAACTTAGATCATGCAATTGCTGATGCAGCTTTATATCCAAAAGTGGTTAGAACCTTTGCATGGCATATCAATGCAGATGAGCCAACGGTTCTAGATTACAACGAAGAATATAAAACGGATGAGCAAAAGGCATTGTTTTATGGTGAAGATGCTTATCGTTCTTCGGACCATGACCCTGTAATTGTCGATCTAGATTTAAATGGAAAAGACTCAAGTCATCCTGACGATGATAAGAAAAATGGGATTTTTGATTTCTTAACTGAATTAGTGAATTGGCTTAGCCAGCTTTTTAAGCGTAATTAACGGAAAAATTGCGTGACGCAAATGTGTTCTATCATGTTTTAAACAATCGTCACGCAAGACAACTTGCAAGGAATGACTTTTTGAAGAATATTAGATGGTGTAAGTATTTTATAAGTTTACGCTTTTTTACAATTAAAGAATTGTGCAAACCTTGCAGGTTTTCTAGAAGCAATTTAAAACGTTAATATGAGATAACAAGGATCAGATATGAAATTATATTATTCGCCAGGCGCATGTTCTTTAGCTGCACATATTATTTTAAATGAAATTAATGTTGATTTTGACTTAGAACGGGTAAATTTAAAAACTCATAAAACGGAAAAAGGCGCAGATTATTACGAGATTAACCCAAAAGGATATGTACCAGCTTTAGAAATTAATCCGGGTTTAATGTTAACTGAAAACGTTGCGATTTTACCGTTTCTTGCTCAGCATGATCCTAAGCAGGATTTAATTCCTCCATCGGGGATGGGCCGTGCGAAAGTATTGGAATGGTTGGGATATTTGAACTCTGAATTACATGATGCATATGCAGTCTTCTTTGGGGCGCCGTTAACGACTGATGAAAAAACTAAAGCTTATGCAGAAATTGATCGTCTTTTAAAATATATCGATAACTATTTGGCTGAGTCTGATTATGATTATTTGGTAAATGATAATTTCGGCCCAGCAGATGCTTATCTATTTGTTTTAACAAACTGGTCAAACTCAATTGAACATGATTTAACGCCATATAAACATATTATTGCTCTACGTAATAAGGTAGCAGAACGTCAATCTGTACAAATTGCAATGCGTGATGAAGGTCTAATTTCTTAATCAATTTTTTAGACTTTAATAAAAAGCCCCTGTATGAACAGGGGCTTTTTTATATTAAAGATGATTAGTGTTGAGCATCTTTTTTCACATCAGCAGCAGTATTTTCAACAGCTTGGGCAGCATCAGCAGTTGCCTTACGAGCAGTCGCTTCAGTTTTTGCAGCAGCTTCAGCGGTTGCATCAGCAGCATGGTCAGTTGCAGCATCGATTTTTGCGGTAGCATTATCAGTTGCAGTAGCAATATCGCTTGCAGCTTTGTCACCAGCCGATTTGATATCTGCAGTTGCTTGTTGAGCAGCATTTTCTAAGTGTTCACCCGTTGTCGCACCTGTTTCTGGAGCTTTATCTTTATTACATCCAACAAGGGCAACGGTCGCAGCAAGACCTAAAGCAACAAGTAATTTATTCATTGTGTTTTTCCTTCTAATTCATGGCATCCAAATATGGATGTATAAAATATAAACATAAACTAACTGATTAATAAAGATCGAAAATTGTTAAAGAGTTGTAACTCTAATATTAAAAAAGCCTAGCATTTTGTAATGCTAGGCTTGCGTTAAATCATACTAGTTTGGCTAAATATTACTGCCCAGAACGGATGATGTAATCAAACGCAGAGAGGGATGCTTTAGCGCCTTCACCTGTGGCAATAATGATTTGTTTGTAAGGCACAGTCGTACAGTCACCCGCAGCAAATACACCTTTGACATTGGTTTCATTGCGGTCATTCACTATGATCTCGCCACGGTTGGTTAACTCAACTTCACTGTCTTTTAAGAAGTCAGTATTTGGCAGTAAACCAATCTGTACAAAGATCCCTGCAAGCTCTACTACATGCTCTTCATCAGTGGCACGGTCTTTATATTTAAGACCTGTCACTTGTGATCCGTCGCCTAACACTTCTGTACTTAAGGCATTCATAATCACAGTTGTGTTTGGCAAGCTATGCAGTTTGTTTTGCAAAACTTGGTCAGCACGTAGTTTTGTATCGAACTCAACCAAAGTTACATGCTCAACAATCCCTGCAAGGTCAATCGCAGCTTCAACACCTGAGTTACCACCACCAATCACGGCAACACGTTTGCCTTTAAATAATGGGCCATCACAGTGCGGGCAGTACGCGACACCACGGGTACGGTATTCTTGCTCACCCGGTACATTCATTTCTCTCCAACGTGCACCTGTTGAAAGGATCACAGTTTTCGATTCAAGTTTCGCACCGTTTTCAAGTTCAACTTCAACCAGACCATTGATCGTTTGGTTTGCACCTGTGATTTTGCTGACACGTTGCAAGTTCATGATATCCACATCATATTCACGAACATGTGCTTCCATCTCGGCAGCAAACTTAGGACCTTGAGTCTTTTGCACAGACGTGAAGTTTTCAATGTCCATGGTATCCATCACCTGACCACCAAAGCGTTCAGCTACGATACCCGTGTTAATGCCCTTACGTGCTGCATAGATTGCTGCTGTTGCACCCGCAGGTCCACCACCAATCACCAATACATCAAAAGCATCTTTGGCATTGAGTGCTGCTGCATCTTTTTCAGCTGAGTTGGTGTCGAATTTCGCCACAATCTCTTCAAGGGTCATACGACCTTGGCCAATGTGTTCATTGTCTTGGAACACCATTGGTACAGCCATGATTTTGCGTTGTTCAACTTCGTCTTGGAAGAAAGAACCATCAATCATGGTTGCTGTGGTGTTTGGGTTATAAATCGCGATCAGGTTAAGCGCCTGTACCACATCCGGACAGTTATGACAGCTTAACGATACAAACACATCAAAGTTGGCTTTGAGGTTTAAACCTTTAATCTGGTTAAGCACTTCATTTGACACTTTAGGTGCATAGCCAGACACCTGTAACAGAGCCAAGATCAAAGATGTAAACTCATGACCCATTGGTAAGCCTGCAAAGAACACACGAGGCTGTTCACCTGCTTTAGCCACACCAAAGCTTGGACGACGTGTATTGTTGCCATCAAAACGGGCAGTTACTTTCTCAGAAAGCTCAGCGATTTCTGTCACTAACTCTTTAATTTGAGCAGCTTTATCTGATTCATCTAAAGCAGCAACTAATTCGATTGGACTTTCTAAACGTTCTAAGTAAGCTTTTAATTGAGTTTTAATGTTTTGATCTAACATCTGTTTTTACTCCAATACATCCAAATTCTTTCAATAGATGCATAGTACGTTAAAACACAGAATAGGTGAAACAGTATGTTTTTATAGATTTGATCGGTTTTTTGAATGTTGATTGGTACTTATAAATAATATCAAAAAGTTAAGGTGTAATTTGTCTTTAGGTCGTCTTTATTACTCTTTTTTATCTTTTAAAGTGAAAGTGTTTAAAAATTTATATATGTTATATGGCTGTAAAGATTTTATGTCATAACATTAAAAGGTACTTTCATGTCATTGCAACGCGGCATTTATCAGCATTATAAAGGTAATCTCTATCAAGTTTTTTCTGTGGCAAAACACAGCGAGACTGAAGAGCAACTCGTGGTTTATCAGTGTCTTTATGGTGACTATTCAACTTGGGTACGTCCGCTTGATATGTTTACTGAAACGGTTCAAATGGCTGATGGAAGTATCGTGCCGCGATTCAAGTTAATTCAAAGCACTTAACTCAAACGGCTGTCATATAAAATAACGATTTTAAAGGGTGAAGATATGCCAAATACTTTTTTCTTACAAAGAGTTGCAGATTTATATGACACCTTTAAACGACATGATGCCCAGCAGTCAGATCGCTTGCTACGCTATCGAAATATTGAGGCTGAATCTGCAAAACTTCTGTCGCAATTTATTCGAATGCAGCAAGCCAAATCAATTTTAGAAATTGGTACTTCAACGGGTTATTCTACTCTATGGCTTGCTGAGGCTGCACAATCGACTCATGGAAAAGTAACCACGCTTGAAATTGATGCCAATCGTAGTACTGAGGCGAAACGCCATGCGACTGAACTGGCATTAAATGAAGTCGTTGATTTTTGGATAGGGGATGCCGCCGATTATTTAAAAGAAACTCACGAAACGTTCGATTTTATTTTGTTAGATGCTGAGCGTAATGCTTACGAAAATTATTGGCCCGATTTAAAGCGTCTGATGAAGCCCAAAGGTGGTGTCCTTATTATTGATAAGGTGATTTCACATGCGGCTGAAGTAAGTTCATTCTTATCTTTAATTAAAAAAGATGAAAATTTTATGAGCAGTATTTTGCCAGTAGGCGCAGGTTTAAGTCTGGTGGTTTTAAAGTAGGTTCACTTTCTTGATATATTCTTGGCGATAAGCTTGTGGACTACAGCCCTGTACTTTATTAAATGCACGGGTGAAATTGGCAGGATTAGAATAGCCCAGTTCATAGGCAATATGGGTAATGGTAAAGGTAGAGTTCTCTAATAAATCAATGGCACGCTCAGTGCTAATCCGCTGCTTCAAATTTTGAAATTCAACGCCTTGCTGTTGTAAATAGCGTTGCAAAGTTTTGGTCGAAATATTTAATACTTTGGCACATTCCATTAGGGTTGGGACTTGATTGGCTTGTCGCAACATCATGCTAACCCATTCAACAATCTCACCTTGATGATAGATCTTCTGGATTTGTTCCTGACAGCGTTGTTCAACTATTTTTAAACTATGTGCGTCAGCTAGAGGCAAGGGAAGTGCTAATTGTTGCTGATCAATCACCACGCGGATACCTGAAAGCCACATATAGTTAAAGTGGAAATTGGCTTTTACTAGGGATATGTAACGTTCTTGATAGCTCGGCTCTGGAACACTCAAATACACTTGGTAGCGTTGTAATTGTTGACCTGCCAATTCTAACAAGCTGTAGTAAAACGCCACGGCAATCGCTTCAATATGAAAGGCCAAACATTGCTTATTCATCTGCAAAATCGGTTCAAATAATAGTTCAACCTTTTGCTGATTGGCCGGAAACTGAATGCTGAGCTTAAAACTCGGCATAATCAGTCTAAAATATTGTGCAATCAGCCTAAGAGCATGTTCCAAATTAGGACTGGTCATTAGCGCATAACCGACCAGACTATGTGAGCTGAGTTTGATATTTTTACCCAGTTCAAAGGCTAAGTCTTGAGTGTTGGGCAGGCTTAAACCCATCTCAATGAATTGTTCAATTTGTTGAATCGATAATAATTCTGTTTTTGATAGTTCTTGTTGGAATGCCCTCAGTAAATCATTATCGTATTGATGCGTGCCGATTAAAATTTCAATCAGTCGTAAATAATAACGTGATGGGATAACAGGAATCTGTTGCTTCTGCACAAGAAAAACTCAGCAAAGTCTTAAAATGATAATAGCAAGTCTTAAAATGATAATATAGAGGGGCTATGAACGAACACAATCAATTCAAGCAAAACATTTTGTGTTTGATTGGAGTCTCTAATGAATATGCATACTCAACTGGATGTCGAGCAAGCGACAACAACATTTAAGGATAAGAAACGTTATTTATGGCTATTGGGTTTGGCTGTACCGACCATTGCAATGGGTGGGTTAGCAGGCTATCAATTTGGTCCTAAAAAAACTAAAAAATTCTTCGCTTCATTTGGGCCATTATTTATTCATGGTGTTATTCCTGCATTAGATAAACTGATTGGGGAAGACAAGGAAAATCCGCCATTAGACGCAATCGCGGATTTAGAAGCAGATCCGTATTACGCTCGCATTGTTAAACTTTTTATTCCTTTGCAATATGCGACCAATATTTATGGAGCATATTTAGCCAGTCGTAAAAATACATCTCTTGCTGATCAGGTTTTACTTGGAACTTTGGTGGGTATGGTTAATGGGATTGCCATTAATACGGCACATGAACTCAGCCACAAGAATGGGCAGCTTGAACATTATTTATCTCATTTAGCTTTAGCGCCTTCGGGTTATAACCATTTTCGAATCGAACACCCTTATGGACACCACCGACGCGTTGCGACACCTGAAGACCCAGCATCTTCACAATTTGGCGAAACCTTTTGGAAGTTTTTACCGCGGACTGTAATTGGCAGCTTTAAATCGGCGATTGAAATTGAAAAGAATCGTTTAGAGCGTAAGAAATTACCTTTCTTCTGTAAGGAAAATGAGCTAATTCATGGCTGGGCAATGTCGGCTGTGTACCATGCAGCCATGTTTGCGAAATTTGGTGCGCGTTCAATTCCATTTCAAGTTACTCAGGCTGCGTATGCAATAACTTTGTTTGAATCGGTGAATTACATTGAACATTATGGTTTAAAGCGTGCAAAGAAAGAAAATGGCCAATATGAACGCACTTTGCCAGAGCATAGCTGGAACAATAATAATGTGGTGACTAATTTGTTCTTGTATCAATTACAACGCCATTCAGATCATCATGCCAATCCAACTCGCAGCTTTCAGACCTTACGTCACTTTGAAGATGCGCCGCAATTACCTGCAGGTTATGGTGCAATGATTTTGCCTGCATTTATTCCATCTTGGTGGTCAAAAATTATGGATGATCGCGTTGTCGAGCACTATAAGGGTGACCTTAGTAAAATCAATATGCATGTTGATGTGAAGGAAAAAATGCTAGAGAAATATATTGGTCAAAATGACGCGGCTTAATAGCCAAAAGATATAAAACAGATCAGCCCCAGCGGGCTGATTTTTTATGATTAAGCAGAAATACGGAGTCTATTAAAATGCAGATCAAACTCAAGATATTTGTGAACAAATGCAGTTTTATCATTGGTACGTAACAAATTATTGTAGATAAACTCTGGAACTGGATGGTAGAGCTCACCTGAGCCATTGCTATAGAAAATTTTTAAATAGCGTGAAGAAACATCGTATTTCCAAGAGGTTACAACAACAGATTTTTCCATATAACTACTCCTACTTTTGTTTGATCTTTTAATACATATATAAAGCTCTTTTGTTTCATAATTCGACAGTACTCTAAGTTAAGCAGGCTGACAATTCATAAATGAAGATTGCTATAAATTTATAAGTATAAGAATTGTAAAAAATTAGCTATAAAATTTGAGTAGAGAATAGGGCTTAGATTTATAAAAATAACCAATAAAAAAACCACCCTAAAAAGGGTGGTTTTCAGACGTATTGGTCTAATCTAAAAAATTAGATTTTACCAACTAGGTCGATAGATGGAGCAAGAGTAGCTTCGCCTTCTTTCCATTTAGCTGGGCAAACTTCACCTGGGTGAGCGTGTACGTATTGAGCAGCTTTTACTTTACGAAGAAGTTCAGACGCGTCACGGCCGATACCACCAGCGTTGAGTTCAACGATTTGGATTTTACCTTCTGGATCGATAACGAAAGTACCACGGTCAGCTAAACCTTCAGATTCAATAAGAACGTCGAAGTTTTTAGAAAGAGTCCAAGTTGGGTCACCAACTAATGGATATTGGATTTTTTTGATTTCTTCAGAAGTGTCGTGCCAAGCTTTGTGAGTGAAGTGTGTATCAGTAGATACAGCATAAATTTCAACACCAAGTTTTTGGAATTCAGCGTAGTTGTCTGCTAAGTCACCAAGTTCAGTTGGACAAACGAAAGTGAAGTCAGCTGGATAGAAGAATACAACAGACCACTTACCTTTAAGGTTAGTTTCGTTAACTTCAACAAATTGGCCGTTGTGGTAAGCAGTTGCTTGGAAAGGTTTAACTTCAGTATTAATCAAGCTCATCATTGTCTCCATGATTGAGGTTTATATTTAAACTTGTTTACGAGATGTAGAATAAATAAAAATTCTTTATTGGGGAAATAGTATTTTTACATGACTAAAATCGGAAAATTGAATAAGTGATAAATTTACGATTTTTAAGTCCCCAAACACTGTATTCGATTTGACTGCAAAAACATGTAAATCAAATGACAGTTATAGTAAAAGAAACTTGCATAACAACATGAAGTCTAGCGAGTCAAAATTCAAGGGTAAAATTTTAAAAAATTAAAAATATATAAAAAACCAAGTGTTTTACCTGAAGGGCATTAGAGCGTAAAATAGAGGATTGTTGTATTTTCAGGAAAATTTGTCTGTGCAGAATGATTTAAATATTGATCAGTGGGTAATGGCAAGAGATCGTTACCGTTTAAATCGTTTGCGTAAAGATAAAAAAGCCAATACAGCAGAGATTGAAAAATTATTTGAACAATCTAATGCCAAAGTAAGGCAACGATTTGAACGACTGCCTAAAATTAAACTGAATCAGGATTTACCTGTTTCTCAATATGCTGACCGTTTAATTGATGCGATTCAAAAGCATCAGGTCATTATTGTGGCAGGTGAGACGGGTTCAGGTAAAACCACTCAGCTTCCTCAAATTGCAATGTTAGCAGGTCGCGGCTTAACGGGCATGATTGGTCATACTCAGCCTCGTCGTTTAGCTGCACGTAGTGTTTCTCAGCGTATTGCAGAAGAAGTCGGCGAAAAGCTTGGTGAATCGATTGGTTTTAAAATCCGATTTAATGAACAAGGTTCGCAAGATTCAATTGTACGGTTAATGACCGATGGTATTTTGCTTGCCGAGTTAGGCAATGACCGTTTCTTGTCTAAATATGACACGATCATTATTGATGAAGCGCATGAACGCTCACTCAATATCGATTTTATTATGGGCTATTTAAAGCAGTTACTGCCAAAACGCCCAGACCTAAAAGTGATTGTGACTTCGGCAACTTTAGATGTAAATCGTTTCAGTAATTACTTTAATAATGCACCAGTTTTTGAAGTAGAAGGTCGTAGTTATCCAGTTGAAGTGCTTTATCGTCCAATTTCAGAAATGAATATTGGCGGAAGTGATGACGATGAATTTGATGATTTCGAAGAAAACTTACCTCGAGCAGTCGTACAGGCAGTAGAAGAATGCTTTGCTGACGCAGAAGCAAAAGGTCACCCCGAACATGCCGACATTTTAATTTTCTCAAGTACAGAACAAGAAATTCGTGAGTTGCAGGAAACCTTGCAAAAGTACGGGCCAAGACACACCGAAATTTTACCTTTGTATGCGCGCTTAGCTGTTTCTGAACAACAAAAGATTTTTAGTCCAGGTGGAAAAGGGCGTCGTATTATTATTGCGACTAACGTGGCCGAAACAGCGCTTACTGTTCCAAATATTCGTTATGTGATTGATAGCGGTTTTGCCCGTATTTCTCGTTATAACTACCGTTCACGTGTGCAACGTTTACCAATTGAGGCAATTTCTCAGGCTGCGGCCAATCAGCGTAAAGGGCGTTGTGGTCGTATTGCGGCGGGTGTCTGTATTCGTTTATATAGCGAAGAAGACTTCTTAAGCCGCCCCGAATTTACCGAACCTGAAATTAAACGAACCAATTTGGCTTCTGTTATTTTGCAAATGCACAGTTTAGGTTTGGGCGAGTTAGAAAACTTTGATTTTATTGAGCCACCAGATTTCCGACTTGTAAATGATGGTCGAAAGCTACTCATCGAGTTAGGGGCGCTTAACGAAAAGAAAAATGAGCTGACTAAAGTCGGGCAAATGATGGCACGTATGCCAATTGACCCACGACTCGCTCGTATGATTGTTGGTGGTGCTCATTTTGGCGTGCTCAAAGAAATCTTAATTGTAGTGAGTGCTTTAGCAGTTCAAGACCCGCGTGAGCGACCAGCCGACAAGCAAATGCAGGCTGACCAAAAGCATGCTTTGTTCAAAGAAGCCGATTCAGATTTTCTGTTTTATTTGAAACTTTGGGAGACTTTAAATCCTAAAGGTGAAGTAGGGATGTCTGAAAATAAACGACGTCAGTTTGCTAAGCAGAATTTTTTAAGTTGGTTACGTTTACGTGAATGGAAACAGACACATCAGCAATTAGTTGAGTTAGCAGAAGGTTTAAAACTTAGCTTTAATGAAAAACCTGCGAATTATGAAAACTTGCACCGTGCATTGCTGACAGGTTTGTTGTCTTTTATTGCGAATAAAACAGATGAGCGCAATACCTTTATGGCGGTGCGTCAGCAAAAGGCTAAAGTTTTTCCAGCAAGTACGTTGCACAAAACCAATACCTCATGGGTGATGGCTTTTGAGATGGTTGAAACCTCTCAAGTGTATTTACGTACTTTAGCCAAAATTGACCCTGAATGGATTTTGCTTGCTGCACGTGACTTATTGAAATATCACTATTTTGAGCCGCACTGGTCCAAGAAAGCTGGGATCGTAAATGCGTATGCGCAAATTTCGCTTTTTGGTTTAATTATTGAACCAAAACGCTTAATTAATTTTGAGAAAGTTGACCAGCCTGCTGCTCATGAGATTTTCTTACGCGATGCATTAACCACTGGTAATTTGGGTACGATCCCACCATTTTTAAAACACAACTTACTTAAACTTGAAGAAGTGGAGCGAGTTGAAGATAAATTGCGTCGCCGTGATTTAGTGGTCGATGAAGAAACGATTTATCAGTTTTACGCCTCTAAGATTCCTGAAGAAATCGCAAGTCGTCGTAGTTTTGAAGACTGGCGTGCGACGGTAGAAGCGAATCATCCGCGTTATTTATTTATTGAAGATGATTCACTTTGGCTCAATGACCGACCAACAACGCAGCAATTCCCAGATCATCTACACAATGGGCAGCTACGTCTAGCAACGACATATCATTTTGACCCGAGCCATGACGAAGATGGTGCGACTGTTCAAATTCCTGTACAGGCATTGCCTCAAGTTGATGAAAATATTTGGTCATGGGGAATTCCGGGTTGGCGTTTAGATTTAATTGAGGCTTTACTTAAAGCTTTACCTAAAGATAAGCGTCGTAATGTAGTGCCTATTCCAGATACTGCTCGCAAGCTCATGCAAGGCATTGATGCAGTACATTTACGTGAACATATCTTTAGTTATTTAGCTTTTGCCTTACGTGGTGAGCAAATTACTGACAAAGATTTCTCGTTTGAACGCATTGATCCATATTTGGTGCCTTTCATTAAAGTGATTGATGAAAAAGGTAAGTTGATTGCAAAAGGCCGTGATTTACCTGAGTTAAAAGCGCGTTGCCGTGTGGAAACACATCGTCCAGTAAAACAGCAAAAAGGTGAGTTTAAAAACTTCCCTGAGAATTTTACTTTTGAGGCTTCACATAAAGTTACGGGTGTTGTTGTGAAACAATATCAGGCTTTAGTTCCTACAAAAGCTTTTGCTGAAATTGAAGCTAAAGATGACTCTGGTGTTGTTATTCAAACTTTTAATGATCAGGCTGAAGCCATTAAGCAGCATCGTGAAGGGATTATCCGTCTGGTTCACATGCAGCTTGGTGACTTAGTTCGTCAGTTGAAAAAGCAGATTTCAAAACCGCTTGCTTTGGCATATTCACCTTTGGGTGATAAAGCTAAGCTTGAGCAGATGTTAGTTTATGCAACATTGCAAATGGCAATTACAACTTTGCCAATTAATGCTGATGAATTTAATAAGCTGCTAGATCAGGTCAAAAAGCAATTTTTGAGTTATGGTCAGCAAGCACTTGAGCAATTAAGTGATATTTATATTCAATGGCAGCAAATTCGCCGTCAGCTTTTAGTGCTTGATGCAGGGGTATTTGGACGCAGTATTGATGATATTGAAGATCAATTAGATCTCATGTCACTTGGTAATTTTGTTTATTGCCAACCAGTCGATCTTTGGCAGGAATATCCGCGATATTTAAAAGCACTGCTATTGCGTTTGGATCGATTGCCAAATAATCTACAGCGAGATCATGCCGCTATTGATGATGTCGATCCATGGATGGACAAGGTATTTAAATTCAAAAACAATCCCAAAATCAAAGAATTGTATTTGATGTTGGAAGAATTTCGCATTTCTTTATTTTCTCAACCGATGAAAACCAAGATGCCTATTTCACCAACTCGACTACAAAAGTTATGGGATCGTTTGGGAATCAGTTAAGATAGATCGGGGTCTGTTTATGTTGTTGTTTAGCCTACAACGCAATTTATAAATGAAAGATTAACAGACCCTATTCATTTTTTTAGGAGTTTTACATGGGCATTCGTATCACAGGTACTGGGTTATTTCACCCAACAGAAATCATTTCTAATGAAGAACTGGCCGACAGTTTAAATGCTTATGTGGAACAATATAACCAAGAGAATGCGGAAAAAATTGCAGCAGGTGAGCTAGAAGAATTACGTGGTTCTAGTGCTGAATTTATTGAAAAAGCGTCTGGTATTAAGCGTCGTTACGTGATTGAGAAATCAGGTATTCTCGATCCAAATCGTTTGCGTCCTCGTTTGTCTGAACGTTCAAATGATGAACTTTCACTTCAAGCAGAGTGGGGCGTCATTGCTGCGAAACAGGCAATGGAAAATGCAGGTGTAACTGCTGAAGATATCGATGTTGTGATTTTGGCATGTTCAAACATGCAGCGTGCTTATCCAGCTGTAGCGATTGAAATCCAGTCAGCACTTGGCATTCAAGGTTATGCCTACGATATGAACGTTGCATGTTCAGCTGCCACTTTTGGTTTGAAACAAGCAGCTGATGCAATTCGTTCGGGTGCTCGCCGTGTTTTATTGGTGAACGTTGAGATTACATCGGGTCACCTAGACTACCGTAACCGTGATTGTCACTTCATTTTTGGTGACGTTGCGACTGCTTCTATTATTGAAGAAACGACTACTAAAACTGGTTTTGAAATTTTAGATATTCATTTATTTACTCAATTTTCAAACAACATTCGCAATAACTTCGGTTTCTTAAACCGTAGCGAAGATGCAGTGGTTGACGACAAGTTATTCCGTCAAGATGGCCGTAAAGTATTTAAAGATGTTTGTCCGTTAGTGGCAAAAATCATTAATGCACAGTTGGAAAAAATGCAGTTAACTGCAAACGATATTAAGCGTTTCTGGTTACATCAAGCCAATGCCAACATGAATGAACTAATCTTGAAATATGTTGCTGGTAAAGAAGCTGATTTAAGCCGTGCACCAATTATTCTAGATGAGTTTGCCAATACCTCTTCAGCAGGTGTGATTATTGCTTTACACCGTACAGGCCACGAAGTAGATAATGGCGAGTATGGCGTGATTTCATCTTTCGGCGCTGGTTATTCAGTAGGTTCGATTGTTGTACAAAAGCATGTTGCTTAAGCTACAAGATTAATTAAAAAAACGCTCGTAAGAGCGTTTTTTTATGAGCGAAATAAAATAAAAAAGCGGGCCAAAATTAGC
Source organism: Acinetobacter sp. V116_7 (assembly GCF_056735735.1). Lineage (NCBI taxonomy): Bacteria > Pseudomonadati > Pseudomonadota > Gammaproteobacteria > Moraxellales > Moraxellaceae > Acinetobacter > Acinetobacter sp. V116_7. The sequence continues at coordinate 1,069,493 of NZ_JBWZIF010000028.1, read as the reverse complement.
CCGCTTAGATTGAATCAAAAATGATTAAAACTTTTTGGTGTAGTTTACAAACAAGCGATCTTCACCAAAATCATTGCCATGTTTAACGTTGTAATCAATACGAATATATTGCAGAGCGACGCCTTTTAAGAATGGCTGCTGAAACGCATAATTTAAAATCACATTCGACTCAGTTTCATGGTTTTTCTCACCATTGGCTGCTTTAAAGTCATGGCCGTAAACATATTTCACCATTGCGTTTAAGCCTGGAACGTAATCTTTAAAATCGTAGCCATACATCACATGATAGGACTTTTCGTCTTCTTTAAAGAATCCGGTGGTATTCCAGTTAATGAAATAGGTCTCTGGTAAAAAACCATCCGGTAATGGGTAAGCCGACTCACCCATAATTTGTTGATAACCTAAACCAAAGGTGTGGTTTTTTACTTTAAGAGTCTCTAGCACCCCAATGTTTTGCGCATCAATATCAAAAGTATTGCCATCATCTTTTGCATTGAAGTATTTAAACTTAGAAGTAAGCGCAAAATTAGGTTGTTTCCAATTATGCTCAAGCCCTACATAGTGTTTGTTGTAGAGGTCTTCTAAATTACCAAAGTAGTATTCGCCCTTGAGTGACGGCGTGAATTGATAGCGCAAGTCAATATAGTTAAGGCCATCAGATTCTTTGGTAATGCCATTTGCCGTGAATGAAAACTTTTTAAAGTCTTCTTCATTTCGTGGAGAGACTTTTTCAACCCGACCAATTTCAGCATAAAGCTGATCTGAAAGTTGCGACTTAAGATTGGTTCCCCAATAAGAGGCAAGCAATTGTCGGCTGGCATCAACAGCCGTTACAGGCAAATCTAGCCAGAGTTCACCGATACTTAAAAGGGTTTTGTCATATCCTAGCTTTAAAGTGGCGCCGTATTTTAAAAAGTCGGATGCTTGAGATTGTGTTTCTTTATTAAAAGGCAAAACCGTGTCCGCAACATGTTTATCTGAACTCAAGCGAACGGCGTATTGAACAGAAGCATCGGCACCAATCGTAATGGGCTTATCTGCAATTTGCAGAGGGGTGTCATGCATTTTCGATTTATAAAATAGTGATGCTGCCTGAGACCAGCTACCAGTATCTTTGAGTGCATCATTATCAAAATTACGATTGATATAGGCATTTTTTAAAGTGAATTTCCACTCATCTTCGGGCTGCTGATTTGGATTTGCAGCGAATGAATTGCCACACATCAACACTAAGGTCGCGAAAGTTAAAGCACGTGGCTTAAAGCGATGTAATAATTCCATAATCCATTTCCAAAAAGATGCGCCAATCCTCGGCGCATTTATATTTATTGCTGGGTAAGCGTGTTTTGAGGGTTAAAAGTTGATGGCGTTTGTGCGGCAACAGAGGCTTTTAGATTGACCATAAATATTGCAAACGCAGCAATCACACCCGGAATTGCAATCGCTAAGAAATTCATTTGGTGAGGAAGCTCAAGTGTGAGTAGGGCTCCGGTTAAAACTGGTCCAATAATCGCACCAATACGACCAATTCCAGATGCCCAGCCCATGCCAGTTGAACGAAGTGCTGTTGGATAGAACTGTGCAACGAAAGTGTAGAGTAAGATTTGCGAACCAATTGTGGCAGCACCAGCAATCGCAATCAGGCTATATAAAATAAATTGCGGACTATTAATGCCAAGTAAAATTAAAGCTGCTGATCCCACAATAAACATGATCGTAATAACAGGTTTTAAATGGAATCTATCTGCTAAAGCACCGCCGCCAATTGCACCGACCATGCCGCCAATATTGAGTGCAAACAGGAACAACATGCTCGCACCTAATGAATAGCCCGCTTGCAGCATGAGTTTAGGTAACCAGCTTCCTAAGGCATACACCATGAGTAAGCACATAAAGAAAGCAATCCAGAACATAAATGTGCTGAAGGTACGGCCTTGTTGGAAAAGCGCACGGACAGGTGCATCTGTGGTTGTGCTTTCGTTTAACACCAGTTGTGTATTGGCGTTTACCTGCGTTTCTGGCGCAATTTTACAAACAATACTTTTTGCCTGTTCGCTATGGTTTGATTTCACTAAAAAGGTGAGAGACTCTGGCAAAAATTTCCAAATGAATGGGAGCAATAACAGGGGAATACCCGCAATCAAAAACATGATTTGCCAGCCCATATCTTTAACCAGCCATGCACCGAGTAGAGCAGATGTCATGCCGCCAATTGCATAGCCACTAAACATAATTGCGACTAATGTACTGCGGATTTTTTTTGGTGCGTATTCGGTCATAAGTGCGACAACGTTTGGCATAACGCCACCAATCCCAAGGCCTGCAATAAAGCGTAAAATAGCAAACTCAGTTGGTCCTTTGGCAAAGGCACCTATAAAGGTAAATCCGCTAAATAAGGTGACACAAATCAGGATGGTTTTTTTACGTCCCAGTTTGTCTGAAAGTGTGCCGAAAATCATGGCACCAAACATCATGCCGAATAGAGCAGCACTGGCGAGTAAACCAGCTTCTACCGCAGTTAATGACCATTGCTGCATTAACAGAGGAAGAGCAACCCCATAAATAACTAAATCATATCCATCAAAAATAATAATAAGTAAGCACCAGATTAAAACTTTCCAATGAAAAGATGTAAAACTGGCCTTATCAATTAACTCATTAATATTAACCTTGCTCGTATCCATTTTCTTCACCTCCAATTTGTGAAGCATCGCGTTATTTTTTAATAAACTATTTTGTTATTGAGTTGGAGTCAAAAACCTAATTGATATATCTTTATGTCTTTAAGGTATTGTGCTTTTATTGGTTTAATTATTTGAAAAATATATATTTATTTTTATTGTTTTAGCTGTCTTTGTTGTGTCTTTAAAATAAGATTAAATATTGTATGATGAGAATTTTAAGGATTTTATAGATGTTTTTTTATGGATTTTATTGATAATAATCACAGCTAAAAATATTGTTAAATTTGTATTATGAGTTGAAGTGAAAATATAAAAATAAAATACTAAAGTCTATTATTTAATTATTTTAGAAATTGATCTTAAAAATAAAATTTAATCTATATTCAATAAAAAATCGCCAAATCAGAATTAGCAAATTATTTGCATCCTGATTTGGCGATTGAGGCTTTATTTTAGTGGCGGGCACTTAGATAAAAAACTTAATTTGTGGCTGAAGTTGAACGTGGTGTGAGAATGAAATGGGCGATTACACCAATACAAATACCCCAAAAAACTGAGCTTAATCCAAGGAAATGCATGCCTGATGCGGTAGCTAAAAAGGTAATAAGTGCAGCATCGCGTTGACTATCATTTTTCATGGCAATAGAAATATTGGTGGCAATTGCTCCAAGCAAGGCTAAACCTGCCAGTGCTGCAACTAATTCTTTAGGAAGTAAGCTAAATAACATGACAATACTGCCAGCAAATAAGCCTCCTAAAATATAAAAAATTCCGTTGGCGATTCCTGCGATATAGCGTTTTTCTTTAAGTTCATGCGCATCTTTGCCCATACATAAAGCAGCGGTAATGGAGGCAAGCACAATGGTAATACCGCCGACACAGGCAACAGCTAAAGAGGCAATACTGGTGACAGTAATAATGGGTTTGGCTGGTGTGTCGTAACCGCTGAGTTTCATAATCGCCATACCCGGTAAAAACTGACCAGTTAGACTAACTAAAATGAGAGGAACAGCGAGGTTGAGTGTTGAGTTCCATGTCCATTCTGGGCTAATCCACTGTGGGATCGCTAAACTAAAACTTACATCAACTGGATTCATTTTTCCTAAAATGAGACTTAATAAAACTCCAGCAGCTAACACCCAAATCATGGTGTAGCGCGGCATTAAACGTTTGGCAATTAAAAAGACAATAAGCATGCTAAAGACAATAAAAGGCATGCTATCAGACGCGGTAAATAGACCAATACCAAATTGAAAAAGAATACCCGCCATCATGCCCGCAGCGACGTCTTGCGGAATCCACTTAAGTAACTTGTCGAAGTAACCGGTAACGCCAATTAAAAAAATAACGATGGCAGAAGTAATATAGGCGGCTACCGCTTCATTCAATGATACGTTGGGAAATAGGGTAACTAATAGGGCAGTGCCTGGTGCTGACCATGCGGTTATGACAGGCGTTTTATATTTAATCGAAAGATAAATACCTGAAACGGCGGCACCAATTGAGATTCCCCAAATCCATGACACCATCATATCGGTGGACACATGAGCACGCTGAGCAGCTTGGAAAAAAATAATCAGTGGGCCTGAGTAAGAAATTAAAACCGCAAGAAAGCCAGCAACTGTTGCTGATATGGACCAGTCATTTTTTAATGTCTTGAACAGGGTTGCCATGTGTGATTGCCTCCATGCAAATCATATTATTTACCCAATCATGCAAAAAGATCAGGTTTAACCCTGATCTCCACCTCCGACTGAAATAACCGAGCCAGTCATATAGGATGCTTCGTCTGATGCAAGAAATAAAATTGCATTCACTTGTTCTTGAATTGTGCCATAACGGCCCATAAATGTTCGATCTATGGTTTGATCAACCACTTGCTGCATCCAGTCTTTTTCATTTTGACTTAACGGATTGGCATTGCGTGGTACTTTCCGAGGTGGTGCTTCGGTTCCACCTGTCGCAACGGCATTGACTCGAATTCCGTCTTTGGCATGTTCAAAAGCAAGCGATGCTGTTAGAGCATTTACACCGCCCTTAGATGCAGAGTATGGAATACGATTAATACCACGGGTTGCAATTGAAGAGACATTTACAATAACACCTGCTTGTTGCTTAATCATGGCTGGCAACACAGCACGGCAGCACCATAACGTTGGAAATAACGAGCGATTCACTTCCTTAATAATCTCTTCTTCAGAAAACTCTTCAAAAGGTTTCATCCAGATCGCGCCACCCACATTATTAATCAGGATATCTACCCGACCATAGTGTTCAATGGCTTTTGCAACAACTGCTTGTGCACCTGCATAGGTTTCAAGGTCGGCATTAATCGTGACAGCATTGCCATTTGCACTCTGAATTTCTTTGAGAACTTCCTCAACATATTCAGAGCGGTCAGCCATGATGACTTGGCCGCCTTCAGCTGCAACTTGCAGTGCCACGCCACGGCCAATACCTTGGGCACTACCCGTAACAATCACGACTTTATCGGTAAATCTTTGACGGTTTGACATATATAACTTCTCCACCTTGAATTAGTTTGCAGAGAATTTTTCAAACAAGAAATTAGCAGGTTTGATATTTTCAGTTTCTAACCAGCCACGTACCGCTTCTACCATTGGTACTGGGCCACATAGATAAACATCGACGTCGCCACCGTTTAACCAGTCACTTTCAATATGACCAGTGACATAGCCTTTGCGTTCATGGTTGCTCTCAGGGCTTGCAACTACAGTTCGATATTCAAACCATGGGAATTTTGCTTGCAACTCATTGAGTTTTTCTAGAGCAACCAAATCAAAGTCATTGGTGACGCCAAAGACTAAGCGAACTGGTTGTTCTGAACCTTTTTCTTCAAGCACTTGTAACATTGACATAAATGGAGCAATACCAGTACCGCCTGCCAGCATCAGCACTGGACGCACTACATTACGTAAGTAGAAGCTACCGAATGGACCGGTAAATGTCATTTTGTCGCCAGCTTGGGCATTTTTGCTCAGGAATTCACTCATTTTGCCGTTCGGTACGTTACGGACTACAAAGCCAGTTAAGCGATTGCCTGGTTTTGAGCTAAATGAATATGAACGTGTTTCGCCAGTTTCAGGAATAGCAACATTCACATACTGACCTGCAAGAAAATGAATATCCGGTTGACCTTCATCAAGTTGAATATCAAATGTGATGGTTGAGTCTGATAAATTTTCAACGCGAGCTAATATGCCTTGGAAGCTATGAATTGCAGTTTTACAAACATCTGACGAGGCTTGAATCTGGAATACCGCATCAGAAGTTGGACGACATTGGCAAGCAAGAATATAGCCTTGCTCAGCTTCTTCTGGAGTTAATGCATCTTCAATATAGGTTTCTTCTGGCATGTCATAACTACCGGACTCGCAAAATGCACGGCAAGTTCCACATGCACCGTCACGGCAATCCAAAGGAATATTAATTTTTTGGCGATAGGCTGCGTCAGATAGGGTTTCGCCTTGAGCTACGTTAATGAAACGTGTAACACCATCTTCAAATTGAAGTGCAACATTGTGGTTTGACATGGCATGTATCCTACAAAATATTTGAAACTTATACCCTCAGCCAACAGTCCGTTTAACTGAGGGGGTATGTCTTAAAGGTGGTAGATATCAATCACTTGATTGATGTAGTCATTTTTCAAAACGACATACTTGCTCAAGATCTTTGGTTGATCACCTGAAAAATCGATCACATAACGTGACATACCGAAATAGCTGTAATTTGTCTTGTAACGGAAACTCAAGGTATTCCAGTTAAAGCGAACAGTGACTTTGTCTCCGTCACGCTCTACGACTTCAACGTTGGCAATATTGTGGCTTGTGCGTGTGTCTGGCATGGTTGCAGATGAGCGCTCGGTTTTAATACGGAACACACGATCTTCTAAACCTTGACGGTCTGGATAATAAATAAGTGAAATTTCAGATTGCGGATCTTCAGTTAATCTATCGTCGTCGTCCCAAGCTGGCATCCAGAAAGAAGCTTCGGGTGCATAGCATTCAATCCAATCTTCCCATTGTTCATCATCTAAAAAGCGAGCTTCACGATAGAGAAACTGAGCAATATTTTCTAAAGTTGCTTTGTCTTGAGCACTCATGCTGTTTCTCCCTGATCAGCAATTTCTTTCTCTGATGCAATCGCGTGTTTCATGGTGTGTAACCAATATTGATGTTGGGCAAGATAAAGACCTTCATCTTCAGTTTTGATACCACTTAGCATGGGTTTTAAACCGATTTCGTTCGCTGCATCGTCTGGTCCATAAATCCAGTGTTTTGAACCACGGCACATGTCATTCCACTCAAGGGCAATACCTGCGTAGCCTGCCTGACAAGCACGGAATTCTTCTAAATCGTCTGGTGTTGCCATGCCTGAGGCATTGAAGAAATCTTCATATTGACGGATACGACGTGCGCGAGCTTCAGGTGCTTCGCCTTTAGGTGCGATACAGTAAATGGTGACTTCAGTTCTATTAACCGAAAGTGGTCGAAGTACACGAATTTGCGAACCGAACTGATCCATCAAATAAACGTTTGGATAGAGACACAAGTTACGTGAACGCTCAATCATCCATTTCGACATCGCTTCACCGTATTTTTCGGTGTATTCGTCTGCTTTAGGGAAGTTAGGACGGTCTTCTGGGTTTGCCCATTGTGTCCACAGCAACATGTGGCCATTTTCAAAGCCATATGAGCCACCGCCTTGTTTACCCCAAGAACCTGCACTCATTGCACGGATGTTATCGGCAGCTTGTGTTTCTTTGCGGTGTTGAGTTGTTGCTGCGTAGTTCCAGTGAACAGCAGAAACATGATAACCATCGGCACCATTTTCAGCGGTGAGTTTCCAGTTACCTTCGTATGTATAGGTAGATGAACCACGTAAAACTTCTAAACCATGTTCAGACTGATCAACAATCATGTCGATGATTTTGGTGGTTTCACCCAAGAATTCTTCAAGTGAAGGAACATCGGGATTTAAGCTACCAAATAAGAAACCTTTGTAGCTCTCAAAACGAGCCACTTTTTTAAGGTCGTGTGAGCCTTCTTGGTTAAAGCAGTCCGAGTAACCAGCTTCGCTTGGATCTTTAACCTTGAGTAATTTACCTGAGTTGTTAAACGTCCAACCGTGGAAAGGGCAGGTATATGTTGCTTTGTTACCACGCTTGTGACGGCAAAGTTGTGCTCCGCGGTGTGAACACGCATTGATCATGGCATTGAGTTCGCCGTTACGGTTGCGGGCAATAATGACTGGCTGACGACCAATGTGAGTGGTGTAGTAGTCATTATTATTCGGAATTTGACTTTCGTGTGCTAAGTAAACCCAATTACCTTCGAAGATATATTTCATTTCGAGGTCAAATAGGGCTTCGTCAGTAAACACTGAGCGATGAAGTTTAAATTCACCTGTATCGATATTATCTACAAGTAATTCATCAATACGGTCAAGATGGCTAGTATTGATTACAGGAATACGTGGCATGTCCGTTCTCCGACTTTCCAAAAGTGTGGAAGTCACCAAGGCCTTAGCTACGATTTACAAGGTCTTGATATCCTAATATTGTCAATGAAGCGCATGAGTGCGCTGGGTGTTTAACCGTGAATTGATGAAGATGAATCGCTGGAAGATTGGCAAGAGGGCTTTTTCACAAAGCAATTCATCACTTCATCGGTTTGTTGCTTGTACATACCTTAAAAGAATGGTTAAACTGTGTCTAAGACTGAATTTGCATTTTTTTATATCTTAAAGGTATGGATGCCTTATGGAACTAAGACATTTACGATATTTTGTGGCTGTTGTTGAAGAGCAGAGCTTTACAAAAGCTGCGGAAAAACTATTTATTGCTCAACCACCTTTGAGTCGACAGATTCAAAATTTGGAAAGTGAGCTTGGAATTCAACTGTTTGAGCGTGGAAGCCGTCCTTTACAGACAACACCAGCTGGACATTTCTTTTATCAGCATGCCCTTAAACTTTTGTCGAATGCTGAAGAAATAAAAAGTATGACCAAGCGTATTGGACTGATTGAACGCAGTGTGACCATCGGTTTTGTTGGGTCTTTACTCTATGGTTTACTGCCGCGAATCATTTATTTATTTCGGCAGCAGCAGCCGCATCTGAATATTCAATTGATGGAGTTAAGTACGACTGAGCAACTACAGGCATTAAAAGAAGGACGTATTGATGTTGGGTTTGGACGTTTAAGAATTAGTGATCCTGCGGTAAGACGTATTCTGCTACGTAAAGAACGTTTGGTGGTTGCTGCACATACGAGTCATCCGATTGCGCAGCGTACCGAAGGGGTATATCTGGCCGATCTCATTGATGAAAAGATGTTTATGTATCCCACTTCACCGAAACCCAATTTTTCGACCCAGCTTTTGAATATTTTTGCCGAGCATAGTTTGGTTCCAAAAAATATGCATGAAATACGGGAAATTCAGCTGGCTTTGGGTTTGGTGGCTGCGGGTGAAGGTTTGTGTATTATTCCTGCCAGTGCCGATACTATTCGCTTTCCTCATTTAAATTACATTCCGATTTTAGATAACGGCGCAGTCAGTCCGATTTTCATTACTGCTCGTGCAATGGATCGAAGTGAAGACTTACAGCTTTTATTTGATTGTATTTATCAGGTTTATGATCTTGAAGGTATTCCATATAAACGCACCGTTTTCACGCTCGATCAAAATCCGATAGATGATTCAGACGGTATCGATTTTTAAATAAAGCAGGGCATAGCCTCAAAAGCTGAAGCTATGCGTTGATGTGTTTTAAAAAGCCCAAATCAGTTTTAGCCAGCTGGTATGGCCTTCGGGACGATATTCGACTTCGGTTTCTTTTAAAAATTTGGCTTCGATAGACCAGTTCTTATCGGCATATTGAATGCCTGGCCCAATTGCAAAAGCCTGTCCTTTAAACCCAATGTCACTTCCGTTTACTTTGTCATCTGTAGTTTGTTTAAAAGCATAGCCTTCAACTGCAACTTTGAGTTTGGGGTTAATGCGGTAACCTAAGCTATAGTCACCCGCAATGTATTGTCCAGACTGGTAGTCAGTCGCGTCGTTACGCGTATTCCAGCTATAAGACAGTTTAGTTGAAAGATCTAAGCCTGCCGCGTTGGCATAACTATAGGCAATAATCGGTCGAATGGTGTGATAGTTTTTCCCGAGATTGGCTTCAACTGGATGTGTCGTACTTGGAGTGTCGTATTCACCTGTCCCAAGTACCGTTTCGAGAGCTGCAATCCAGTGATGATTTCCTTGATGCCAGCCGAGCATACCACCCAAAATCAAGTCTCCGAGACCTTGGTTTGAGTCAGCCATTCCATTTACTTTGAGTCTTAGATCAACCAATGGCTGGGCTGCATAAAGCCCCAGTTGTCCATCCATAATTTTTTGATCGGTCATCCAGACCAACCGTGGAACCACGGCGTTGACATCAACATGGAACTGATCGGGACCATTTTGAAACTCTGATGCGTGATAATTTTGATAATAACTGAGTAGATAAACCCCAGCAGGTGGTAAGGCACCAGCCATCATACCTTCGGCACCTAAGGCAAAAGAGTCCGAGCCATTTTCTGTCGCAAATGCAGAAGGAAGGTAAAGGGCACTGATTACACCACATATGATTGCAGCAATTTTGTTATTCATAGAATGTCCTATTCTGTGTTGTTTGGTTTGTCACTAAAAAAACGTTATTCCTTAACGGTCTTTAAAAATTTGAGTCTGTTTAACCTGTAAATTTGGAATGCAGAATTCCTGTGAGCCTTGTATTTGCTTTCTAAATTACAAATACAAAGCTCATTTGAAAAAGCGGAGTGCTTAAAGGTTTATCTTTAAATATGTTTGAATAAAGCCGAACGCGATTGTCCAGCAGCGCCATCGGCTGCACTTAAGAACCGTTCAGTATGAATGTCCCGTTCGAATAAGCGACTTTGCATGAGTGTTGAAATTGCCGAGTCGATCATGATTGGTGGGCCGCACAAATATGCTTTGTGTCCACCACATCGATTTTCAAAGTAATCAGCAACAGCCTCGTGCACAAATCCGGTAAATCCAGTCCATTGGTCTTCTGCTTTTGGTGCATTGAGGGCAGGGATATAGCGGAAGTTTGGATAGTCTTTTACGAGCTGTTCAAACAAATCTCGGTTGTATAGCTCTGCCAAGTCTCGTGCTCCTTGGAAGAGGTAAATCGTGCGACTATCTCCAGATTCAAGTAAATCTAAAATCATCGATTGTGGGCTTGAAAGACCTGAACCACCTGCAATGAAGATGGCATTTTGATCATCTGACTTGCGTACGAAAAATTGACCATAAGGGCCTGAAATATCAAGCTGATCACCTGTGGCAAGCTGTTCATGTATATAAGTCGTCGCTGCGCCACCTTCAACTTTACGAATATGCAGTTCAACGATGCCGACTTCACTTGGTGAATTGGCAATTGAAAACGCTCGCGTTCCTTCAATGTCTGGAAATTGGACATTGATATATTGGCCAGCTTGGAACTCGATTGGACGATCTAATTGTAGTCGGATTCCTTTAATGGTCGGCGACAAGTCTTTTATTTCAATGACGGTCGCTTGATAGTCTTGAACCAAATGACCTAAGAAATCTGGGTCTTCATCGACATCGGCTTCAATGACCATGTCGGATTGTGGTTTGCAGCAGCAGGCAAGCACCTTATTTTCATCACGTTCAATATCCATGAGCGCAAATGACGAGGCTTCACCGACCTCATAAAAACCGTCGGTGACTTGAACCTTACATGTCCCGCAAGTGCCATGACCACAGGCAAAGGGTAACCAAACGCCTTGGCGTAGGGCGGCGTCTAAAATGGTTTGGTCTTCTTCTACTTCAATCGTTGTCCCGATCGGTTCAATGGTGACTTGATAACTCATGACACACCTCCGAATTAAACGTAGCTGTCGTTATAGCCATTTAATTCTGGCGTAACGAAACGAAGTAATGACTTATGACCAAAACCAAGCTCAGCCAAGCTTTGTGTACTCTCTGGACTGATTGTTTGACCATCTAAGGTGTATTGCACTTTTGACCAATCAATTTTGTCAAAATCTGGATGCTGGGCAAAACCACCTGTAATTTGTTGCTCAATCAACTGTCCCAAAGTTTGTTGAGGTGAGGCAAGCATGGCATGTGCCGAGCAAAAAAGTGTGTGATGATCCCAACCCACGTAAAGTAAGAATTGATCGCCATAATTTTTTTGCAGATCAAGTGGTTCAAATTGATAGTTGTTGTGTATCGCGCGAACAGTCATGTTCAATCTCCTTATTTCCGATCAGGCAGCTTGATCACTGCCTGAACAATTCCTTGTGCTTAAGCTGCGTTGCCTTTCCATTTTTTCCAGCGTTGTTGGTCTGGTGAGCCTTCAATATCCAGATTGTCGGCGCCGACATTCATGCGGTAATAATCACGGAGCATGGTTTCGAGGTCACCGCCACCACAGTTGCCTTGCAAAATTTGATTTACAGGGAGCCATGCTTGTATATATTTCTCAGGCTCACGCTCGAAAATGTCATGACAGCCATCTGAACAGGTGTGGTAGCGTTCGCCTTGGTAGATGCTATGGCGATAACTAAACTGAGTCGGATCATCGCCCATTTCGGTAAAGGTCATTGGAATCTGACAAACCTGACAAAGCTGTGGTAAACCTGCGCTATAGAAGCGTTTACCTTCGGCTTCCATTTTGCGAGCCAACTCCCATTTTGGACGGTAGTATTTATCGAAAGTGTCTGGATATTTAGCCGATAACCAATCCATTTCTTCGTCGGTTGGAATCCAAGTATGGAAACCAGCAACATGACCAAAGTTATAGAAAATCCACCATGCCTGATGTGAGACATGCTCTTTTTCTTTCACAATCACATCGCTATATTTCGGCATGCGAATGCCATAACGGCTCAAATCTTTAAATAGCGCACCGCCTGCCTGTTCAAAATAAACTTCCCAAGCTTCTTTCCACGACATCACTTTATTTGGCAGCATGTAATCCATCATCATGCCCACAATTGAAAGCAAACGCGTTCCACGCCAGAACCATTTATCAATCCATTCCTGCACAATCGGCACGTTGTCTTCATGTTGTTCGAGCAAGAATTTCACGATTTCAAGACCAAGCGTCATGTGGCGAGCTTCATCTGACTGTGCACTAAAACCAAAGGTTACAGTTGCCATATCGCCGTTATAAGCTGCACCCGACATAAACGGAACAAATAGCAAGTTGGTAAGTACATATTCAAAAGCAAAACTAATGGCTAATAAAAATTCGAAAGGGCCAGCAGAACGGGCATCTTCAAAAAATGATTTAGGCACAGACAAATACCAAACGCGGTCATGCATGTGCGCCCAGTCCTGAAAGCCATCAAAGAACTTGTTGTAATGGCTCATGGCATGAATTTGAGTCTGTACATGACGCAGTTCATCAATCGACTGCATCTGAGAAGCAATACGTGCTCCAATACCACTAAACTGGCGGCCTACATGTGCATAACCTTGATAAGCCTGATATTCAAGTGGAGTCACCGCTGTTAAAAAGAGTTTGATCGCATTTAAGTAGCGTTCATTGCTGACATTCATCTGACCATTGTTTTGAGCAAATGCATCGAAAATGGCATACAGTTTTTTCTCTTTTTCTGCCTGATATTTCCAGTAAGCATCCATAGTTAAACGGAATGGATCTTCCCATTTAGACCAGTCCGTAATTTTGATACCTTCAAACTCCTCATAAGGGAAGGCCTCTTTACGGTCAGCATAGGAAAAGTCCCAGTCTAGATCACGGGTTAATGCGCGGTAACGATCTTTCGCATTTAACTTTTTGCTGGTTTCTTTGGTTTGAGTTGTCATGATTGATCATCCTTAAATCTTTGTTAAACAACGTCTATGTTGTGATTAATTCCAGTGAAGGCGGAAAGTATCGTCATCTTCTTCGACGTTGCCGCCCAGCGTAATCATGTTGAGTTGTAACGATTGGATGTCCCAATCTTGGCCTAGTTTTTCAGATACGGTTTCGGCTTTAATGACCAAATCAGTTTCACTTTCAATTCGAATCATGGCTGGTAAATACTGAATTGAAGCTTCAGGGTTATCTTCTTCAATCGCTTCGAGGATATAGCGTGAAGTATCGTTGTCTTGTAATGCGAGATAGACTTTAGACATGTTGCTTCTCCTTAAGCATTTGTAAGTGGTTGTAGGCCGAGTTTTTTTGCACGTTCAATAACGGCTTGTTCTGCTTGATCAACTGCATCTGCTGTTAAGGCTGCTGTTGCCCACGGCGTAAAAGCTGCTTTTACTTGAGCTAAAGACTGGGTGAACCATTCATTTAATAGTTGTTTATTGTGATTGGATTCTGCTGCCGCAGTTTTAATGACAGTGTCTGACCACTTACGTAAATCACCTAAAGTGTCTTTCATAAACTCAGTCAGCATGGCTAAGTCGCGAGCATGTTGAGTGACTAACCACTGATCAAACTGTTGATAGACCAGCTCTGTCACAAAGCCATCAATCACAAGGTTCTGTAATAAGAAAAGTTTGAAATAGTCTTGCTCGGTGAGGCTTTCTTCACATAGACGGCGTAAGCCTTGCCATGCAGGATGCTGCATCCAAGCCTGTTTTGCCTGCTGTAGTGAGTCGCCGCTATTACCATCTAAAGCTAAGCCAATCCGTGAGATGTACTGCGCAATACCTAAATGATCCATCGCGGCATAGATACAAGCTTGGGTAAGCACGGTGCCATAACCATAGGCACTACCAGACATCATGTGTAAGTTTGCCGTTTGTTCAACGTGGCGAAATGGCAATAAGCATTCAATGATCTTAGCTTTGACTTCTTCAGATAAATGTTCTGCAAGCTGACGTTTTTCAAAAAAAGCAAAATTACTTTCGGCGGTGTCTTGTAAACGCGCACGGTGTTGAACATAAGTTCCATAATAGAATTGACGAGGGTCTTTAAATGCATACCAATCTTGCATTTGCAGGGCAGTATGGGTTTTGTCATTTAAGGTCTTTTCAGGTTTCCACAAAGGACGATAGTGAAAGTTAGTTTCTGCCTGTACATCAAAACTTACTTCTTGATATCGAGTTGCTGGCTTACTACCAAATCGTCTTTCGATATAGGCGTAGTTTTGGCGGATAGGTTCGACATTTGACGTTTTGATTTCTAAAGTCATGGCTTTATCTCCTTATATTTTTTACATCTGATCATCGTGATCGTTGCTATTACGTTGCATGCCGACTAAGGTTGCTTCAGTGCCATAGCGCCATTTTTCTTCCTGCGCATCGTTAAAAGCTTGCTGCTCTTGGGTCATTTCAACCACTTGATTGGTCTTACAAAAATCATTAAATGCATGTTTAGGCAAAACCAGTTCCACAAATAGACTTGGGTCGTGAATGGCAAAATCGAATTCGATAAACTCTGCGTTTAAGTCGCCAGTGACCCGAATATATTTGGTTAATGCTTCGACTTGAGGTTGCGTCATGCTGTACTCCATCAAGACATGGTCTTGAAATTGATGAATGCTCCTTGCTCTCGCTATAAGCTTTACAAAAGCTATGCCAACTTTATTTTTATAATTAAAAACAATTGCTTAGTATTTTTATTAAAAGTGCAGCATTTTAAAATTCACCATTTCATGAATTTTTTTGAATAGTGAAATAGAGATATTCATGATTTGATGAACAGGGTCGTAAAATTTCTTTTTAGCTTGTTTGAGGCTTTAAATGGGAGAGATTTAGAAATACTTTTTTAGTATGAAGTTATGTCTTTAAGGTACTAGGACATTTATCGTGTTCTTCGATAAGATGAGATAACACCCAAATGTGTTTAATGGATTAAAACAGATCACTCATGGCTCGAGTAAAATACGATACAACGGGACGCTACGCAGATCATCCGCAAGAAATACACGATTTGCTGTCTAAATTGCAGTTTGATACTGCCCACGGCCAAATCTGGTTTGATGAATATCGGATGCTGCTTTTACACACCAGCATTATGGGATATTTGCGTAAAGATTTAGCGCACATGATTGGACTTGAACGAACTAAGCGTTTTTTTATTCGATTGGGGTATCAAGCTGGGTTAAAAGATGCAGAAGTTACAATAAAAATGCGTCCCGATTTAAATGAACACGATGCTTTTATGGCAGGTCCACAAATGCACGCCATTCGTGGAATGGTGCAAGTACAGGCCAACCAGCTCAATTTAAGCCACGATAAAAAACAGTTTTATGCCGATTTAAATTGGCTTAACTCTTTTGAAGCTGATGTGCATTTAGAGCATTTTGGTCCAAGTGATGAACCTGCGTGCTGGATGCTTTTGGGTTATGCGTGCGGCTACAGTAGTTTTGCGACGGGCATGACCATTATCTATCAGGAAATAGAGTGCAAAGCTTGTGGTGATGAGCATTGCCGTATTATTGGTAAGCCTTTAGAAGAGTGGGAAAATGCAGATGAACTGATTCAGTTCATGTCACCCGAACCTATGGAAAAAGAACTGATTGCATTGCAGGCTGAACTGTTTGAATTAAAAAAATCAATTTATAGCGATAGTGAAGCCGATTACCAATTATTTAGTTCTGTGGGTAAGTCAGCATCTTATAAACAGGTCTGTGCATTATTAACAAAGGCGGCAGGTTCGAAAGTTTCTATTTTGCTACAAGGCGAAACAGGGGTTGGTAAAGAAGCTTTTGCACGAGGGGTTCATGCAAATAGCCAAAGAAAAGACCAACCTTTTGTTGCGGTAAATTGTGCAGCGATTCCCCCAGAATTAATTGAGTCTGAGTTATTTGGGGTAGAAAAAGGTGCCTATACGGGGGCACATCAATCTCGCTTGGGCAAGTTTGAACGAGCCAATGGCGGTACTATTTTTTTAGACGAAGTGATTGAGCTTTCACCTCGTGCACAAGCGGCACTATTACGCATTTTGCAAGAAGGAGAGTTTGAGCGAGTTGGAGATTCGCAGACACGTATTTTAGATGTCCGTGTAATTACAGCAACCAATGAAGATCTTGAGCAGGCTGTGAAAACAGGACGATTTCGGGCAGATTTGTATTATCGCTTAAATATTTTTCCAGTTCAGATTCCGCCTTTGCGGGAGCGCCGTGAAGACATTCCTTTACTGGTTGAACACTTTCTTCATCGTTTTGAAAAAATGTACGGTAAAACCATTCAGGGTGTAAGTGAAAAGACTAAAGTTTTTATGCAGCAATATGAATGGCCGGGAAATATTCGTGAGTTGGAAAACTTATTAGAAAGGGCGGTTTTACTAACGGACGATCAGCAACTGATTAAGTTAAATGCCATTTTTCCACAGATCAAGCATGACCCAGAGCAGGCTATAGCTGTTAAAACTGACTTTGAGCAATTATTACAGGCAGAGTTTAATTTAGAAGAACACGAAAAGCAGTTAATTTTAACGGCTTTAAAAAAGGCAAATCATAATGTGTCTGAAGCGGCACGTTTATTAGGGCTAACTCGGGCAGCACTGGATTATCGAATTAAAAAATTTCAGCTTTGAGTCAATATCAACACGCTCAAAAATAAAGGCCTAACTTTAAATGTTAGGCCTTATTCATTATTGCACTTGAGCAGGGAAACCATCTTCTTCAAGTGCTTCAGTAATTTTATCGATGCTTTCACTGCTTTCAACAGTTACGATTTTGGTCGCTAAGTCCACATCTACTTTTGCATTTGGGTCGATATCTTGAATAGTTGCAGTTACGCCACGAGCGCAGCCACCACAAGTCATATTTTCAATAAGTAGTTTCATGTTCATACTCCATCAAGAATGAGATGTTTGTTTGGATAACACTGAGTCTAAACCTTGTCATCATTGTAAGGTCAAGATCAAATTTTTAAAAAAATATGCTTGACCTTCCCATGATGGGAATCTGTATGCTCAATACAGAATATTAAATTTTGCAAATTTGCAGAGGTGTTTGATGGACTCAAAAAACACAAAATTGCCAGCATATAGTGAAACACTTCCAATTGAAGGCATGACCTGTGCCTCGTGTGTAGGTCGTGTCGAAAAAGCACTTAAGAAAGTTGAAAATGTAGAGATTGCCAACGTTAATTTGGCAACAGAAAAAGCCGTTGTTTATTCAAATCAACCGATTCAGCGCGAAGCACTGGTTAAAGCAGTTGAACGAGCGGGTTATGATGTTCCAAAAGCTGCGCCAGTGGAGTTGTCTATTGAGGGCATGACCTGTGCATCTTGTGTTGCACGTGTTGAAAAAGCCCTTAAAAAAGTAGATGGCGTTCAAGAAGCTACGGTCAACTTAGCAACAGAGCAGGCTTGGGTACAAGCAGATGCATCAGTCAATGTTGAAGACTTAATTCGCGCTGTTAAAAAAGCAGGTTACGACGCGAAAGCATCTGAAAAAAATCAAGATGAGCAACTCGACAAAAAAGCGTCAGAGTTAGATCAGCTTAAAAAAGATTTAATCATTTCGATTGTGTTGGCTTTACCTGTGTTTATTTTGGAAATGGGTTCACATCTCATTCCAGCTTTTCACATGTGGGTCATGCACACCATTGGGCAATACAATAGCTGGCTTTTACAGTTTGTTTTGACCACATTAGTACTCGTTTTTCCTGGTCGCCGTTTTTACCAAAAAGGTATTCCAGCCTTATTGCGTTTAGCGCCAGATATGAACTCGCTGGTTGCTGTTGGCACCTTAGCTGCCTATAGCTTTTCAGTTGTGGCAACCTTTATGCCACAGGTTTTACCCGAAGGCACGGTCAATGTTTACTTTGAAGCGGCTGCCGTTATTGTCAGTTTAATTTTGCTCGGACGATATTTTGAAGCAAAAGCTAAAGGACGAACCTCGCAAGCTATTCAACATTTAGTTGGAATGCAGCCAAAAACTGCTCGTATTCAGCGTGACGGTCAAGTGGTGGAAGTTGCTGTTGCTGACGTGGTCAGTGGAACTATTGTAGAAATTCGTCCGGGTGAACGTGTACCTGTCGATGGTGAAGTGATTGAAGGGCATAGCTACATTGATGAATCTATGATTACGGGTGAACCTGTTCCTGTTGAAAAAATAGTAGGACATCAGGTGGTCGGTGGTACAGTCAACCAGAACGGTACTCTAAACATTCGGGCAACCGCAGTGGGGAGCTCATCTGTACTTTCACAAATTATTCGCATGGTTGAACAAGCTCAAGGTTCTAAACTTCCGATTCAGGGTTTAGTTGATAAAGTCACCATGTGGTTTGTACCGGCTGTCATGCTAATTGCTGCAATTACTTTCTTGGTCTGGTTTATTTTTGGGCCAGAGCCTGCGCTGACTTTTGGTTTAGTGAATGCTGTTGCGGTACTGATTATTGCATGTCCATGTGCGATGGGACTTGCAACACCAACTTCTATTATGGTCGGTACTGGACGTGGTGCTGAGTTAGGTGTCTTGTTCCGTAAAGGTGAAGCTTTGCAGCTTTTACAAGAAGCACAGGTCGTTGCCGTTGATAAAACGGGCACACTTACCGAGGGTAAACCGACACTGACAGACTTTAATGTGCAATCAGGTTTCGAGCGTGAACAAGTACTAACTTTAGTTGCTTCGGTCGAAGCCAAGTCTGAACATCCAATTGCTCTTGCGATTGTTCAAGCAGCAGAGACTGAGGGTCTAACTTTATTACCTGTGACAGCATTTAACTCGATTACAGGTTCAGGTATTGAGGCTGAAGTATCAGGTCAAAAAGTACAAATTGGCGCAGACCGTTATATGCATCAACTTGGTTTAGACACCAACTCATTCCAAGCGATTGCTGCTCAATTAGGTGAAGAAGGTAAAACACCGCTATACGTTGCTATTGATCAGAAACTTGCTGCAATTATTGCCGTGGCAGATCCAATTAAAGAAACAACCTATGCTGCGATTGAGGCCTTGCATCAGCTTGGGTTAAAGGTTGCAATGATTACTGGAGACAACCGTCATACGGCGCAAGCGATTGCTAAAAAGCTGAATATTGATGAAGTTGTGGCAGAGGTTTTACCCGAAGGCAAAGTAGACACAGTTCGCCAGCTGCAAAAACAATATGGTCGTTTGGCCTTTGTAGGTGATGGCATTAACGATGCACCAGCCTTAGCGCAAGCAGATGTTGGCTTAGCCATTGGTACAGGAACAGATGTTGCTATTGAAGCTGCCGATGTTGTGTTGATGTCAGGTAGTTTAAAAGGCGTACCGAACGCAATTGCATTAAGTAAAGCAACCATGCGAAACATACGTCAAAACCTGTTTTGGGCATTTGTATATAACGTTGCACTTATTCCAATTGCAGCAGGTGCGCTTTATCCAGCATTTGGTGTGTTACTTTCACCGATGTTTGCAGCAGGCGCGATGGCACTTTCTTCGGTTTTTGTTTTAGGCAATGCATTACGCTTAAAACGTTTTCATGCGCCCGTACAGTAAGGGTGCTGAAAATCAACTTTTGGTTTAAGATCATGACAGCAGGTCTTAAACCAAATTTAATATTTGAGGTGTGAGATGAATATCGGTCAGGCATCCAAACATTCAGGCATTTCGGCGAAAATGATTCGCTACTATGAAGAAATCGGTCTACTTGAAGCAGCTCAGCGTTCTGCTTCTGGCTATCGCATTTATTCAGAAACAGACCTTAAAACTTTAAATTTCTTAAAGCATGCTCGTGAGTTAGGTTTTTCATCTGAACAGATGAAAGAGCTTATTTCGCTTTGGAAAAATACAGATCGTCATAGTGCAGAGGTGAAAGCCTTAACCGTAAAACACATTGCCGAATTAAAACAGAAAATTGCCCATCTCCAAGAAATGGTCAATATTTTGCAGGCTTCAGCCGATGATTGCTGCGGTAACCAGCAAGCTTCTTGTGCGATCTTAGATCACATTGAAAAAGGTGTAGGTGTAAGCTAAGTTTCATTAAAATAAAAAAAAGGAAAAATCATGGCTTATACAGCTTCTTGTCTTTGTAATGGGATTCAACTGCGTATTAATGCCGAATTAGAACCCATCATGGTTTGTCATTGCACGCAGTGCCAAAAAGCCCAAGGTGCTGCTTTCGCTGCCATTACTCAAGTACAAAAAAATGATTTAAATATTGTGCAGGGTGAAAATCTTTTACAGGCTTATTTTGCATCGCCTAATAAAAAGAGAGTGTTCTGTAAAACTTGCGGTTCACCGATCTGGAGTGAACGTTTAGATAAGTCTGAAGTGGTGCGTTTGAGGGTGGGACTCATTAATGAAGAAATATCGACATCTATCATTTCTCATGCTTTTGTGTCTTCAAAAGTGAAATGGTATCCAATTTGCGATAATGCTCGCCAATATCAAAATGGGGTAGAAAACCCTTAAATATTAAGGTTAGATCGTATTTTATTCATTTGTAAAAAAACGTGAACAAGACTAGCCATGGATAAATAATGTGCTATAACTGTATCTAAGGTAATCGTAATATCTCCTCGATCCACAGGGAAACTTGGGACAGGGCAAAAGATACGATAGGACCTTACATATAGCTAGCAAAGAGCATGTAAGAGATGGATAGACACAAATCTTAGATTGCTCACCGTTGCAGAAAAGCCCGTGAAACGGGCTTTTTTAATGCCTGTAAAAAGCTATTTAGTGGATGATCAGACTATAAATAAAGTTTTTTTATGACGTCTTTTTTTACCATTCGTTCTTAAGCAAATAAAAAGATGTAGAAATAATAAAATTTTTTAAACATACAGACTATTCTGTATTGCAATTTAATTTATTTATAGGTACATTTACTTAACGGTTTAAAGTTCAAGTTTAATAATGGACTCATGGTCGTTGTGGGAGATCTAAGAGCCTGCATTCTTCCCCAAGATGCGGGTTTTTTTTATGCCTATAGAAAAGTGACGATTAACTCGACTTAAATAAAAAACATATAATTTTCTGTTATTTATTAGATTTTAATAAGCCTACGATCTAAAGATTGCGTAGGCTTTACATGTTTAAAAATTTAGGCGCGATAGGCCAAACACGCTTGAGCACAAGCCAAACATGCTTTAGCACAGATCTGACAGTGCTCATGTTCATGTTTACTGCATTCTGCTGCACAGAGTTGACAGGCGTTGGCGCACAATTGCATGGCTTGTTCAGCAAGTTCAGAATTTCTTAACTCTAAAGATGTACACAGTTGGCAGGTTTCTACACATGTCATGCAATGCTTAATACACTCTCGCATCATATGGACATGTTCCTCTTGCAAACATGCAGCTGCACAAGTTTTACAGGCGATCATACATTCAATACAGGCTTGAACTGAGGTAGAGGTGTCACAAAATAAAGCTGAGTTTGTTTCTTGTTGAATTTCCATAAGAGTTCTCCTATCGAAGACTATTATTAAAAAATGGAATATCGTTATATTTTCTATTTTAGAAGATGATTTTTAAGGCATGGCTGTTTGAGATGAAAGGGCTACAAATCGTTAATACATAATTAACCTCGTAGTAGAATGTTACATCCAACTTTTAGCTTAAATGCTCTTATTTTTTGAAATTGATAGGAGATTTAAATTTAAGGATTGTGTTAAATTTAATTGCATATAATACTTTTGGTTAATTTCTTATTGTGTGAATATTAGGCAAATTAGGAATGTGAACTTTGAAGGACACGAAATGGAAAACGTTAATCAATACGCTCACGGAGCTGAGCATGAAGTCCACATCCATTGCAAACGATCATTAAGCACATTAATACTGAGCATGTTTGTATTAATTACAACTGGTCGTTAAAAGAAAAAGCACCCGAGGGTGCTTTTTCTATATGTGTACTATAAATAGATAGGTTTAAGAGTCTATAAAACCACGACGTTTTTTGTAGGCTTTACGGTCATAAGAAGGGATATTTGATTGCTGGAGATCAATCGCCAGTTGTTTCTTGCGTTGAAACTGAACTTCATTAAGAAGAGCAGCATAAATTTTGGGTCGGTCAGTTTTAAACTTATCTACATCTAATGGAATCTTATCTTCATTCTTGACAATGTATAGAACAGAGCCATTGCCATTTGTTTCATAAACCGTCCAACCAAGCCGCACAGCATAGAGTCCGGTTTTCTGATTTTTACCTAAATAAGATTTAAAACCATCGGGATGAGGGCGAACATAAGCATTCATCATGCATCCTCCATCATTTGATTTATTTGATGAAAGCGACAATCAATGAATTGATGGGGAGTGAGACATCATATTCAGTAAAATCACGATTTCTAGTTGTTTGTATATTGCTCAATTTTCAAATTTCAAGTGAGGCGGAAAGCAGTTATTTACTGAGTTATATACGCTCAAAAATATTAAAAAAAAGCTTATTTTTTTGAGTAATAAATTTTCAAGTTCATTCCTTGTAGGCAAAAAGAATAGCCCACTATTCCGTATTTGTGTGATCGGTTTTGCATATTTAAAATTGATGAAATCGTAAGTGAATTTAAGGTCAGTTTTAGTTAATTATTTGTTTTAAAAATAAATAATTAAGTTTTAATATTTCTTGTTACAACCATTTTGTCGACAATAGATGCACCTTTTTGACATATTTCGCCTAGCATAATTAAAGAGTTCGTTGCCTATGGTGTCATTTATGTTCATTGGACTTGTGGTCACCATTTTGTTGACTCCAGGCCCAACAAATACATTGTTAGCCTCTGCTGGAATACAGGCAGGAGTGAAGCAGTCTCTTAAACTTATTCCTGCTGAAGTGATGGGTTATCTCATTGCAATTACTTCATGGGGTATTTTACTTGAGTCCGTTTCACATTTTATTCCGTGGCTTCCACCTGTATTAAAGTTAATAAGTGCAACTTTTATTCTCTACCTTGCATTTAAACTTTGGACAACATCGACAAACGACATCAAATTAGACAATCCATTGATTACGCCTAAGGCTTTATTTGTCGCGACACTTTTAAATCCTAAAGCTTTACTCTTTGCTTCTGCTATTTTTCCACATGCAGCATGGGAAGTGTTTCACGTATATTTTATTCATATTGCTGTTTTTTTATCTTTAATTACACCCATTGCTTTTTTATGGATTGCTTTTGGAACCGTATTAATTTCAAACAAAGTAACTTGGTTAAACCAATGTAATTTACAACGTACGGCTGCATTTATTTTAACTTTTTTTGCTATGCCAATCGGCTATTCAGCGATTAGCTCATTTTAAACTTAACTCGTTATTTATATTAAAAAATTTAATTTTCAGGAGATTTTTATGAAAAGATTAAAAGTAATTATTAAGGACCAGTTTAACCAAGAAACGATTGCTTTGGCAAAAGTTCGACCTATGAATGACCACGCCCTTGAACTTCACAAAAGCGTTGAACATATTGAAATTGATGACGATATTATTTTGCCGAACATGGACTTGCTTTATGAAAACCCTAAAGACGGTAAAATTTATCAATTGATTGGAGCATTCAGCGAGGAATAGCTTTTAGCTAAGAAGTGCTGAAAATAAAGCCAAACTACGTAATAGACACAATTAAAATATTGAAGATACCCAATACTTGTGGGACTATGCTTTTGCAAAAATGTGACCTAATCCACATTTTTTGCATTTCAGGACTAAGTGGTTTTCACTAAGCCCATTCCTTCAATGAGAAGTAGGAATGGGCTTTTTTTATTGCAAATTATTCTTTAAATGTTTCATCTAAAGCTTGTTGAACGGCTTCTATACGGGATTTACATGCTTTATAAGCAGTAATCGACTCTTCAACAATCTTCATTAAATTATCAATATCTGGGCTTTCTTGAGACTCAAGTAGTTCTGCATTTTTTTTCAAAATGTCATGGCCGTCTTTAAACGTTAACTCTTCATTGTTCATTTGGAATTACCTGTGTAATGTTGGCTTCAATCACACCATCTTGCATTTCAATCGCAATGGCAGGGTTTGAAATTTGATGTATAGACCGAATCGCTTTTCCTTCGGATCTAACAATTGCATAGCCTTTGGCTTGAACTTGTTTCGGATTTTGTAAAAGGACTTCTTTCATTAATGATTCGATTTGAGTTAATGAAAATTTAACCTGTTGCTGTGAACTAAACTGAATACGCTCTTTCATTTGGTCGAGCAGGCGATGTGCCGAGTTAAGTTGACCTTGCGCCGAAGATTTAATCTGATGAAGTAGCTGATCATTCTTGCTTTGATAAGTCGTGATTTGATGCTGCGAAAGAAGCTTAATGGTTTGCAGACTATCGACGGCTTCTTGTACGCGTTCAACAATATGGTTACGGATGCCAGCAATCACTTTACTTGGCGTGTCGAATGAACGATGGGCAATTTCATCAAGAATAGTACGGTCTTTTTCATGACCAATACCGACCCAAATTGGTACAGTGCGTTTGCAGAGCAGGGCTGCAAGTTCATAATCATTTAAATAAGCCAGATCATTCACAGATCCGCCACCGCGAATAATTACAATAAGGTCTGGTGGAAATTTAAATGTGCTGGCCCATTGTCTTAAACCCGAACCTAAAGACTCAATCAAACTAGTTGCAGCGGTGTTCCCTTGAAAAGTAGCGGTGTGATACACAAAATGGCAAACGTTATTTCTCTCTAGAGCATCGGCATCTTTTTTAAAGTCACCTAGGCCCGCAGCATTTTGAGGAGCAATGACTAAAACATTTTGAATGTCAAAAGGAATAGGCAGGAGTTTGTTCTTGTTAATTAACCCTTCTTGCGTGAGGCGTTCAATAATTTGTTGATAACGTTTAGCAATTTCACCTAAGGTAAAGCTTGAATCAATCTCTTCAATATTGACCGAAAATCCATATTGAGGATCAAAACGCGCTCTAATTTTGATGAGCACATTTAAGTCGCTTGAAATCTCAATGCCAGTTTCACGTTCAAACTTTAAAACAATTTTACTGGCTGAAAACTTCCAGATCGTAGCTTTACAACTGGCAATGACTTTATCAGTCTCTGCATCTTTTTCTGCAAGCTCTAAATAGTAATGGCCGCCTTTAATATTTAAATTTCGAATCTCCGCTTTTACCCAGACTGGCTCATCAAAAGCCAAACGTATGACTTCCTGAACTGTGCCGAGATATTCACTAAGGGAAAACTGAGGTTCAGACATACGAACTAAAGATTAAAGGACCAATCTAGATAGTATAAAAGCCAACCAACCAAGGCAATTGCTGTCTATGAATATCGGGTTCTATTTAAAATAAATACAACAATTTAAAGAATTAAAAATTGGAAATTGATAGGGTTATTTAGACCAAACGGTTAAAATGAAAAATTAATAAAAAGATAATTCTTAATAATTACAACCGATTAAAAAATAAAGTTTGCTTTATGAAATATATGAGCGTATAAAGCTTACTTCCAATTGCGGGGTGGAGCAGTCTGGTAGCTCGTCGGGCTCATAACCCGAAGGTCGTTGGTTCAAATCCGGCCCCCGCAACCAAAATATTATGCTCTGTGATGTACCACTTTTCATAATGCGAAAATTATGAAAAGCAATTAGCTTATAAATAACCCAATATAAAGCTAAATATTAAATTCTAGACTGACTGTCCATACCTTAAATCTAGCGTTCTAATTAAATACCGTTAAATCACATGAGCTCAGTGATGAGTGAATGATTGTGAATATAGTAAATGAGTGGCAAATTGCCACATCCGTAAATGGCAATGAGATCAATGTGAGGATCGTTCCTCATGTGCGTAAGCAAAACTCTCAAGATGGTTATCGTTGGGTCGAAGTTGGTAAGAAAATTCAACTTCAATCTGGTGAAGAAATCGAATTAAACCAAGATGGTAAAAGCTTTTATGCTGGATTTAATCAGCTTTATCGTTTAACAACGTATTGTTGATAAAATGCTTGGCGCTAAAGCTAAAAAACCTATCTCCTTTAAAAGAGATAGGTTTTTTTATATCTATATGGATATAAAATAATTAAAATTATAAAAAGCAAAAACGTATTAAATTGATAGAATTATTATTTTAATTATATTTATAACGACCTTAACCCGCTCGCCAGAATTGACGCCCCATGACCTTAAAGTTCTTTCCATTTTCTTCGGTTACACGGCGGTCTCTAAATTTTTCATTCAAACTATGCAAAATTAAAGACCCATCAGCTTCTTTAAAAATTTGCTTAATCATTCCTTCGCCTGCAAAGTAAACCGCATAAATCTCGCCATCAATTACTTCAGTTTGGGAGATATCAATACCAACCAGATCTCCATCTTTAATGTAGTCTGTCATACTATCGCCTTTAGCTTTGATAATACGCATGCACTCTTGAGCAACCCGTTTTTCTTTAAAGAATGAAGCAGGGAAAGGAATTTTTCCATTAATTGCATCGAAGTGAAACTCAATAGACTCACCAGTACCACACGAAAAACTAGCTTCTACTACTTCAATCCATGCATATTGATCGGTGGATTCAGCACTCACAACAGTAGGGCTAAATACATCACTTTCTCTAAAAGCATCTTCTGTATTTCCAGTCGTTAACCAATAACCATCTACACCCAAAAACTGGGCAATAAGTGGAAGAAACGCAGATTTTAAATTTTTCCCAGACTCTAAAGCCTGATAGGCCGGCTGAGACATTTTTACAGCCTCAGCGACTTCAGCCTGAGTTTTTTTGGCTTTAATTCTAGAATCTTTTAAACGGTCTTTAAGAGCCATAACGGTTACACCAGCAAACTTATAACAAATATATAACTAAAGTTATATCGAGTAAAACAACTATAGTTATTGACTAATAATAACTATAGTTATAATATCAGTTATATCTTCAGATGAATAGATTAAGTTTAAATCGTATTTGAACCACTATTTATTGAATTATCAGCATGTTGAGATGAAAGCTAAATTTATTTTGTTTCTACAGGAGGCAAAATAGAAGGGAGATAGCTCAATTATTATTTACAGATAGGCTATCAAAACAAAAAATGGAATAAAAAAAAGCCCGATTCCGTGGATCAGGCTTAATGTTCGTCGATAAAGGGTATCAAGAACATGAAGAATTTAGCAAAGATTGTGAGTCGTAACAAAAGTTTCCGATATACGGCAAAGTCTTATTTGAACTTTTTGGTCAAAAAATTAAAGTTCGAAAAAGGCGTAAATGTAAGCGCTTTCATACTTTTTTACAATTTTAGAAAAAGGAATATCTACTTTTAAATGAATGCTTTAAATGCATACCGTTTAGTTCTTTAGGTTTGTTGTACCAGATGAAACGTTTTGAACACACATTTGTAGTCATAGCTTCGCTATATTGCTCAAAGAATGGATCAAAACTTCAAGAATAACAAACGATAAAGATGCCTTATTAAACGTGTGAGTTGGAGATAGTGAATGACTACAGCAATGCAGAACAGAGCTAAACAACTTAAAAATGCAAAACGTGGAGGATATGTCCCGACAATTGCAAAAGACGTAAACAAATACAAGGTACAAAAAATAAAAAGGGCGCTTGAAGAGGCAAAGCTAATTGCAAGTGAGCTTGAAGATGATGCATTCGAATTCGATGATCAAGTCTCAATGCAAAAAGCGATAGGTGCAATCACCGTGATTGAGTTGATTGAACAAGCCTTAAATAGTGCACACTAACAGGCTTTAGCATACAAACATTCTTTCTTGGACCCCTGAAATATGGGGTCAAGGATCAGTTCGTCTTGCAATTTAGCGCGGTTAAAAAAGCGTTAGTGTTTTTTATTGACTGTAATAAAGAAAACTAAGGGTATTGATGAAACCTGAAAAACAACAAGCGAGTAAGCGTGGTGAGTTTTCAAGTTTTACCCTTTAAAGCAGGACAAGATGATGAAAACAGTTCCAACAGGTGGTTTAGCCACATTTTTAGATTTTTATAGCATCGCAATTATGGTGGCTTTAGCAGTCAGCTTAGTTGTGGCAGTCGTGTTGATGATGCGTTTCCCTCGCTCACCACAAGAATGGATTGTTGGGCTGATATGCACAGTCGTTTCAAGCTTAACAGGTGGCTCATTTATTATCATGAAATGGAATCTACATGAATGGGTATCGGATATTTGGGGAATGATCACACTATGTGGATTCTTCTTTATTTGCGGTTTGCCAGGCTGGGCGATTGTGAGATGGATATTTAACTTCATCAATAAACAAGAAGGGAAAACGATTGTGGAAGTCATCAAAGACTTAAAAAAAGCGAAAGATGATCTGCAAAATAGCTAAAACAGTTTCAATGATATAGGTAAAATAAAATGAATATTGACCAATACTTAGAAGCAATCATAGACAGAGAAGGTGGATATATTAATCATCCATCAGACCATGGGCATGCCACCAAATTTGGCATTACCGAGGCAGTCGCTCGATCAAACGGATATCAAGGTGATATGAGAGATTTACCTTTAGCTGTGGCCAAGTCTATTTATAAACAACAATATTGGTTTGAACCCCAATTTGACCAGATCAATAAAATTAGCCCTGCTATTGCAGAAGAGTTACTTAATACGGCTATAAATTGTGGAGTCAACTTTGCTAAACCTTTATTACAACGTGCTCTAAATCTGCTAAATAAGCAGGGTGAGGAGAGCTGGCCAAATCTTACCTTAGATGGTCAATATGGACCTCGCACTATTCAAGCACTGAGTACATATTTGAACAGGCGTAATAAAGACGGAGAAACGGTCTTACTACGCGTTTTAAATATTATGCAAGGGCAGCACTATATCGAAATTACAGAGAAGAACCCAAATTACGAAGACTTCTTTTATGGATGGATCTTAAACAGGGTAGTGTTGTAAAAATTGTAGTTAGATAAAAATATGTTGATAGACAAAAGACTTGAAAAGCCTAACCATGAGTTGAGGCTTTTCAAATAATCATATGTCGAGTAATGATTTATTGTGCAATGAGTAAAACGGCAAGAAGAAAGAAAATAGCACCGCTAATTTTATTGAGTATAGAAAAATTATTTCCAGCCAACATCTTTTCTTTAAAAATTGAAGAGAAATTTGCATAGACCAAATGAATTAAGAAGCCAATAAAACAAAAGGTTAAAGATAGAACTAAAAACTGAGTTAAAATTTCTTTCTTGATATCAATAAATTGAGGGAATAGAGCAATAAAAAATACGATTGTTTTAGGGTTAAGCAAAGATGCAAGTAGGCCTTGATAAAAGAGTCTCGATTTACTTACATTTTTATCGCTTTGTTGATCAGTGATTAAATCTTGCGATGGCGTTTTTTTGCTGAAATTTTTATATCCAAGATACATTAAATAAAATGCACCAATAAATTTTAAAACCGTAAAAATAGTTGGGTTGCTGGTAATAATAAGACCTACACCACTAGCGGAAATTACAGCAATTACAAACATACCAATGATTAAGCCGCTAATACCGAATAAAGCAGTTTTAACACCATAATTGATTGAATTTGTGACAGTAAATAAAACGCCAGGTCCGGGGCTTAGGAGAGTAAGAAATGCAATTGTTATAAAGACTAAAAGACCGCTCACGCTGATATATCCTATTTATCAATGAGACAAGATTATGCGATTACTTTAAATGAGAAAATAAGTTATGTATACAGACAGTTATGTATATTTAAGCCTTAAATAGATTAAATGTTTAAAATATGCATTTTGATAAATAGATAGGGTAATAAAAAGCTTATTACTCAAAGCAACATAAACATACAACCCTAAAAGCAGGGGGTGTTAGTATGCTAAACCTATACCTCAAGAAATATACAGCATGACGAAAAAAGAACGGCAGTTTAAATCTGGCGAATTTCGATTTTCCTTTTTATCGTTTAAATATTGGGGTATATGGTTTTTAGCATTTATTCTGATGTGTTTTGCGATGTTACCTTGGGCAATTCAATGGCGTCTTGCCGATCTTTTATCAAAAATAGCATGGAAATCTTTAGGTTCAAGAAGAAAAACAACATTACGTAATTTAGAAGCCTGCTTTCCTGAAAAAACACCTATGCAAATTGAGGTGAAAGCCAAACAGGTTTTTGTAGATACTCTCACGGGTGTATTTGAAGCCTTAAATGCTTGGTACAGTCCAAACTGGTTTAAAAGCCGTGTTCACATAGATGGATTAGAGAATTTAACCAATAATCAGGAAAATGGCGTACTACTATTAGGCACCCATAGTACGCTTTTAGACGCTGGTGGAGCAGCTTGTACCTTATTTTTTAACATGGACGTGGTTTACAGACCTCAAAATAATCCCTTTTTAGATTTTCTAATTCATCGCAGCCGCGCAAGAGTCTATAAAAACCAGATTGCTCGAGACAACATGCGTGGACTTATCCAAAACCTTAAACATGGTCATGCTATATGGTATAGCCCAGATCAGGACTTTGGCTTAAAACAAGGTGTAATGGCCTCATTTTTCGGAATACAGGCGGCTACCGTGACCGCTCACCGTAGATTGATGGATATCTCAAAAGCAGCAGCAGTACCTTTATACTTTTATAGAAGTGGCGATATTAGAAACCCTCAATATCATGTTCTCGTGGAACCTAAATTAGAAAATTTTCCGAGTGGATGTGAAGTGAGTGATGCTGAAAGAGTCAACAAGATTATTGAGAATCAAATTCGTATTGCCCCTACGCAATACATGTGGTTCCATCGACGCTTTAAGACGCGCCCTGCTGGTGAAAAGAAATTTTATTGATGGTTTTTAGAGGGAAATAGCACTGATATGGGACTTCTTTCGATTAAAATGAAACAAAATTTGACTTTTAATTGAAAGGAATCTTAATTAAATCAATGTGAAAGGTGAATCGAGGAGTGGGTAGAATTTTTCTTGCTTTAATTATTTTGAATATCGATTGCAAATGCTTATGAAGCGTGTATTATCGAGCATAACTAACAAAATATTCTTGTCATAATAAATTTCTATTTTCGCAGTTTTATATTTATAATCCTTGGGTTTCTTCAGATATTTAATTTTTGACATCTATTTTTTAGTTAAATTGGTTTCCCAATAATAAGTTATAATATTTTAAGATTTAGGATATAACATATGTCTACTAGTACTGGTACAGTAAAATGGTTCAATGAAACTAAAGGTTTTGGTTTTATTGTGACTGATGAAGGTAAAGATATTTTTGCTCATTTTACTGATATTCAAACACAAGGTTTTAAAGTTCTATTAGAAGGTCAACGTGTTGAGTTTACCGTAGTACAAGGTAAAAAAGGCCCTCAAGCTTCAAATATTGTGATTCTTCAAAACTCATAAATAAAGCGTTTAATTGATTTAAATATATTATTTAAATAAAATATATTTAAGTCTAAAGCATTTTATTAGAGTTTAAAAAAGCCCACTTTAGTCTTGTGGGTTTTTTATAAGTTTTAATTCAACTTATATTTAAAAAAAAGAAGTATAAAAATACTCTTATCAAAGTGCTTCTAAATTTTTATGTTAAAATATAACGAATTAGGTGTATGGTATTAAAATGGATATTTGTATTGGTGGTATTTTTGACGGTCAGAAAATAGAAAACAATAATGATTTCTTTAAGGTTGAAGAGCATTATTCAGACAATAGTTCTAAATATATTAGGCAACACTTCCACTTGTTTGGACAAATTTTTAGCTTCTGGGTGTGTGAAGAGGTTGATTTAAGTCAAGCAATAAGAAAAGCAGAGAGTATTTTAAAGAAGAAAAAAGAAAGTATTTAAATAACTTAACTATATAAGGACTTTCTTTTATAAGCTTAATTAAATTACTTTTATATTCACTTAATTCTAAGTGTAGATTGTTTACAATATCATGCTAATACTTACATACTTTAAACAATTTATATGTGGTATTTACTATTCAAACTACTACATTAGGCTTAAGTTAAAGTAGTTTTATTTATTGCGCAAATAAAACAACGCCCACTTTATAATATATTTTATTAAAGTGGGTTCTTTATTCAGACGGTCATTATTAATTCAATATTCATAATTAAACTATAGATAATATTCATTGTTATAAGCCTCTCTTAAGAAAGGAAAACATTTTAAATGTTAAATGCAGTACATCCTAATATTTGCTTTATCGGTAGTAGTAATTTAGCTTTAGCATTAATAGGAGGGTTAGTTTTAAAAGGATTTCAAAAAGAAAAAATACATTTGATTGAAGAGAAAAAAATTAATGATACACAGGCATTAAAGCAAAAAGAAAATGGTTTAAAAAAAGCTGACATTGTTGTGTTGTTACTCGATCCAAAACAATTAAAAGAGACAGTTGCGCCGTTTAAAAAATGGTTAGCAAATAAGATTATTGTTTCTATGATGGCAGGGATTGATATTGCGCATCTATCCAGTTTTACAGGTTCAAAGAAAATCGTTCGTGTGATTTCAAATCCACCTGTGCTTACGCATACGGGCACTCACGTGCTTATTGCTTCAGAGCAAATGGACCAGCTTGATAAAGACTTAATTGAAACCTTGTATTCTGCAACGGGCCAGACTTTTTGGGCGCCGTCTGAAACACAAACTGATGCCATTATTGCTTTATCAGGTTCAGGGCCAGCTTACTTTTTCTATATTTTAGATAGCATGATTAAGACGGGTGTTTCATTAGGCCTAGATAAACAATTTGCCTTAGATCTTGCGCTTCAAGCAGCTACTGGCGCAGTCGAAATGATTCGTAAAAGTAATGTTCCACCAGCGGAGTTATGTGGAAAGGTCACTTTAGCCAACGGGATTACCGAATCTGCTTTACAAATGTTTGAATTAGGCAATGTGTCTGATGATATACGTTTAGCAATGAGGGCCGCATATCATCGTAGCAAAGAAATTACTTCAGAAATTATTTCTGAGGCTCGTTAACTCTTCTTTAGCAAATTAGGCCTTTAAAAAGTATTCCCAAATAATGAAACCTAAGCCAAACCCAATAAAAGAGTAGAGAGTAATAATAAAGAATACAAAACTGGCCTTATTTTTTTTCTTCAAAATGTTCATGGCGATGCCTCCAATTCAGATTAATTTTATTATGGAGATGAGGAGGCTGTAATCATAGATACAGAATTTTTTAAAAAAAATATAACAGAGCCTAAATCTGTTATGGTTTAAGCCGCTTAACTGAATAAGAAGTTTTGAATCAATAGTTTAAGTCGATGCGCTATAGGCCTTATACCTTTTATTCAATTAACATTAAATCGGCGGTATTGGCAGATTTAAGAGGGCGTAGGGCAAAGGTCGAACGGGTGTGTCGAATTCCCTTAATTGAATAGAGTTTTTTTCGTAAAAACCGTTCGTAATGGTCAGCATCTTTTACTGCTACTTTCACCAAATAATCATAATCACCTGTAACCAGATGCGCTTCTACAACTTCAGGTATGTCAGCTAATGCTTCGCTGAAATTTTCCAGCATTTCATCGTCATGGCGTTCTAAAGTAATTTCTATAAAAAATACTTCATGAATACCAATCGCTTTTGGGTTTACGTTTACCGTATAGCCTTCAATAATTTTTAAAGTTTCCAGACGTTTTAGTCGTGTCCAGCATGGTGAAGATGAAAGACCGACTTCTTCTGCTAATTGAGCAACGGTTAGACGGCCATTACCGCGTAAGGCAGATAAAATTTTCCGATCTATACGATCTAGTGTGTATTCTGTTCTGTTCAAAATATAAACCAAAGAAGAATCTTCTGATAAAATTAAATATACTTCATTTTTATGCTGCAAATATTTAAAAATATTAAAAAATACAGGAAACATTTTGAGTTAAAGGTACATACACTAGTTCTATGCATCGAACTCTCTGGATAAGGGTTGTGATGGAGCAAAGAGCACTGTTTCAGTAAGGGTGACTAAACAGTGCTCTTTGCGGATCTCTTCTGAGTTCTTAAATCTATTGTTAAAGAATAGAATTCTCTAATTTGTTAATTGCTATTTCTAGCTGATCATAATGGTGAATCTGTTTATCTGCTAAAGGATAATCAATGGAAGGATCAGGATGGAAAAAGATCGTTTTCATTCCAGCTTTGTTAGCACCTTCAATATCGGCCTTCGGATTATCACCTACAAAAATACATTCATTAGGGATAAAGCCAAGCTCTTTACATGCATGCTCAAATATTCGTATATCGGGTTTTCGTAAGCCTATAGCTTCTGAAACAATAATTGTAGAAAAAAATTCCTTAAGACCTAGTGCATAAAAGTTATTTTCTTGAAAAGGGGATTTCCCATTAGAAATTAAGCCTAATTTATATCCTTTGTTATAAAGATTTTGAATTGTTTCAGGAACTCTTTCAAATGAAGAGGAAAACTTGTTAAAGTCATTAACATAGAAGTTAAGCAAGGTCTCGACGTTAAAATTTTTGATATTAAATTCGTTAAGCAATTGGGTATAAACCAAGTCTTTCCAAACATTTCCATTATTATCTAAT
Source organism: Acinetobacter sp. V116_7 (assembly GCF_056735735.1). Classification (NCBI taxonomy): domain Bacteria; kingdom Pseudomonadati; phylum Pseudomonadota; class Gammaproteobacteria; order Moraxellales; family Moraxellaceae; genus Acinetobacter; species Acinetobacter sp. V116_7. Next base: position 1,034,440 of record NZ_JBWZIF010000028.1, on the reverse strand, counting down.
TCAATAAAGCGAGTGATAAAGTCTTGCTTATTCTTCTGTGATACCAATTGGAAAAAGTTTACTTGCCATTCAACAAATTTTTTAAGTGACGTATTTCTGTCAAGTAGAGTCTGATCTAAATCAAATAAAATGGCTTTTAGCATTTTCTGTTTTTGTAGAATTTTTAGATAAAGCCAGTATAGCTGTCTATTGAATTTAAGGATTTTAAAATTTTGTGTTTACTGTGTATTAAAATAAATTAAATAATAACTTTTATTTATCAATTGAAGAAAAACTAATCATTATTTTTTATCTAAATTTTCCTTTATGGTGATTTCATTGCAAAGTAGGAAGCAAGGTTATGATCACCCAGCACGATATAAACCAAAAACAATATCAAAATAAATCTTTAGACTATTTGAATAGCCAAGCTCACTCTGAAGGAATTGAATTTAATAAATTTATTCATGAAATTCAGAAATATGAAAAGGCTGTCGTTCTAGATTTAGGCTGTGGTGGTGGTCATGTCTCTTATAATGTTGCTCCACATGCTGACCTAGTCTTTGCCTACGATTTATCTCATGAAATGTTAGACACAGTGTCTAAGGCAGCTAGCCAGCGCAAATTAAAAAACATCTTTGTGCAGCAGGGCATTGCTGAAGACATGCCTTTTAGTGATCAGCAGTTTGATGTCGTGATTAGCCGATATTCAGCTCATCACTGGCAGCATGTTCCGACGGCCATGAAAGAAGTAAACCGTGTTCTTAAGCCAGATGGCATTGTTATTTTTGTAGACATTATTAGTTCTAGCTCACCTATATTAGATACGTTTTTACAGACGATCGAAACGATTCGAGACCCGAGTCACGTAAGAAACTATAGTGTGAAAGAGTGGGTTTATTTTATCGAAGATGCAGGCTTTGACTTAGTAGCTTTAGACAAGCAAACGCTTTCATTAGACTTTGATAGTTGGGTAAAGCGTATGAAAACTCCTGAAGATCAAGTTAAAACTTTACGCTATTTGCAGGAAGGTTCATCTGACCTCGTTAAGAAGTATTTCAAAATTCAAAATGACGGTAGCTTCGAAAGCCATGTGGGTTATTTTGTCTTTAAGAAGTTAGGGTTTTAAAGTGCTAATGAGTAAGGGTTTTAGTCGATAAGAAAGGAATGAAATATCACTAAAACTCTTTACTTGAATAACTTGGATTATATTAAAGAAGATTAAAAAAAATTTAATATCATTTATTTGATAAAAGTTAATCACACAATTTTTTTAAGGTGATTAAGTATTCAAAAGGGAGGAGGATTTATCTAATTTCCTTATTATTAATAGACACTTATAAGTAATTATTATTTAATACGCTCGCAACATTATCACTAATACTTTTAATAACTTTATCGGGGAAATAATGCGTAATATTTTAGTAACAGTTTTCACTTTATTGGTAGCAACATCAGTTTATGCTGAACAAGAGCCTAAAACTTATATACAGCGAACAACTTGCGAGAGAACAGTACAGCTACATGGTTTTTTAAGCCGTGCTCAACTTGATTGTAATTATCACTATACTTCACAAGAATTAGTTCATGAATCTGACAAATGTACTAAACATGAACTAGGTGAAAAATATGGTAGAGAAGTTATGAGATTAGGTATGGACCAATTTGAAGCACGCAAGAGAGGAGATATGAAAGGCCAATTATGTAGTACGGTTTTAAAAGAGTTTCCAAATTATATTAAAAAATAAAATAAGGTTTTAAAGACCTCTTCTAGCAAGCCGATAAAATGGATTTAATTATTCATTTTATCGGTGTATCACCCTATATAATTTGCCAATTAAACCAGATAATAAACTTTAAGAATTCACCGAATATCACATTGACACTTGAAATCTCTCTTATTATTCTTCATTTCAGGATGAGAGAGGGACGCTTAATGCGTGCTGATTCTTGTGTGTCAGTCTGTCAACCCTTTCTCGTTCTATCATTATGATTCAACGAAGCGGATAAATTATTTTTAAAAATTGTCTGAATAATATTTGTAGCTTTTGAAAAATTATTAAAAGAAATAACCTTTCTCGAGAGTTGATTATTACTACTCAGAAATTTTTCTAAACGTTTATCAAAACTATGTGAAAACTGAATCAATTCGATTGTGTTTTTTAGAGTCTCTTTAGGGCTTTTACCTGTAACTACAGACTTTAGGTAACGTTGAAGTAGCCTTGTTGTTCTTAAATAAAGAGGTACTTCCATCTTTAAAATTAAAGAGCACTCAAGAAGTAGTGGAAGTAACCGTTTATCGTAAGCTCCCTCTACAATCCAACTATCTTGTAAGGTGATTTGTTTAATACCCAATGAGATAGTTTCTTCGGAATTTTTTACAAATTCAGTTCCACTTAAGTCCCAATAGACTTCATCAAATGCATGAGCAGGTATCTTTAATTCTTTAGCTAATTTCTTGGCGACAGTTGTTTTACCAGCACCAGAAGGGCCTACAATACAAATTTTCATGGTTTATCTTTTTAAAGGGATATATCAACAAACTAGTTATAAATCGAAACTAGACTAAAGTTTATAAGTTACTCATCTGTTTTATCAAAGCTTAAGAATTTTCTTTTGTACAATAAAAACTCAATTATAATTCCAACTTGAAGGAAATAAACTCATGAAAAAAATTTTATTCATTTGTCTAATCGGTTTAGCAGTGACACAGGTTAATGCTCATTCTGGAGGTACAAATTCTAAAGGATGCCATACCAATAGTAAAACTGGTGACCATCATTGTCATTAAATAAGGGTATGAAAGAGTAAGCTGACTTCTGGTTTATTCTTTTTAATATCTTTAGTTTTATATTTTTTATGAATAATAAGAGGAAAAAGAATGGAAATGGTATTAGGAGTATTGGGCCTATTGGTTTTATTTTTAATATTAAGTAAAAAGCATAAGAAGAAAAATCTCAGTGGTGAAAGATCAATAGTCTATTTGGTTGATATTGTTGGGGAGCAATCTTATCAAGCAAATTTAAGAAAGATTGCTGGGCCTAAACAAGAAAATTCAAAATATGTAGAAGTAATGGCTAGAGTTGTTTCTGAACCTTTTAATGCTTATGACAAGAACGCAGTTAAAATTGAAATTAATGGTTTAACAGTTGGCTATTTAAGTAGGGATGATGCCAAACTATTAGCTGGTAAAGTGATAAATAAGACTGTGCCAGCTTTAATTAATGGTGGTTGGCTTGATAACGATAGTGAAGGTAGCTATGGCGTAAAACTCGGTATTCAAAGTCTTAATGAATTAATATAACGAAGTGCATTTTTAAGTTTACCTTACATTGTTAAATCTAAAAAAATAAAAGTATCCTCTAAGGTATTAATAAATCTTTTTTCTCATGTTTTTAAAGCTTTATTTCTAGCCAATATCACATTGACACCTAAAACCCCTCCGATTATGCTTTGCCTGCTGGCCTACATCGCCAGTCGGCTTTGACAGGCCGTATACCCAAAGCACACGAAAAAGTCTTTCTTTTTTGTGGGCATCCCTGCGTGCCCCCTCTGCGGCGGAACGGGAGGGGGACACCTTCGGGTGTGCTGATCTTTTGGGTATCAGTCTGTCAACCTTCTCTCGTTTCGCCACCATTATTTGACAGTAATGTGGTGAAGCTTCTTTATTACCCAAAGGAGTCCGCTCATGCGTACTATTTCTTCTCATTTATTGGTCTTTGCCAAACTCTCTCTATCCATACCTCTTGAACAGTCTATAAAACGGTTTAACCGACTCTAGGTTTTCTACAACCTTAGCTCGTTACGACTAAAAAATCATAGCAACAATAAAACCTGAGATAGCTTAGGCACATTTTTGTGCTGCTTTTGCATGCCTGTTTTTAGCATTCATTTTAAGAGTGACGGCATTTCTATCTCATTTACATACAACAAAAAATTATTTAAACGGTATACCTATGCCAAATTTAGAATCTTCATTTAGAGCACTCAGAGTGCTTCACGCAGCAAAAAACTTATTTAATCAATATGGGTTTCATAAGGTCGGGGTCGACCAAATTATTGCAGAAGCCAAAGTTGCCAAGGCTACTTTTTACAACGACTTTCACTCAAAAGCACGACTCATCGAGATGTGTCTCACTTTTCAGAAAGACGCGCTCAAAGTAAAAGTGTTTTCCATCGTTAATTCTTACCGTGAAGAAATGGTGCTCGATAAACTTAAGCAGATTTACCTGTTACATGCCGACTTAAATGGCTTTTATCATTTACCCTTTAAAGCAATTTTTGAAATTGAAAAGCTCTATCCAGGTGCCTATAAAGTTGTGGTTGACTATAGAAACTGGTTTGTAAACGAAATCTATAAGTTGCTCTTAACCTTAAAAGCTACAGCCTCCATCCAAGATGCTTACATGTTTTTATTTATGATTGATGGCGCGATGGTTCAGCTTTTAGATAAAAATGCAGTAGATGAAAGAGATCGGTTATTGGATTATTTCTTTTTAAATTTTGCTTAAGCGACAAAACTCACTAAAGAAAAAGCCTCCAAATAAGGAGGCTTTCATTTTAAATAAAATAGCTGCTTAGCTTAATGTTGCAGGTTTTGCAGTCTGAGCCATTCCTTCAAAATATTGCACGGCAGGTGAACGAGCCATATAAGCTAAAGCTTGCTCGGTGTCACCTTCATGAAGTGGGTTAAATTTTGGAGAAACCCATCTTAATGTCGCTTTCCATAAATATTTAATGGTCGGTAAGTTGTCTGAGCGAGTCGCAGTTTTTTCAAATTCACGAATAATTTTGAAGTAGCCACGACGCATTAATTTTTGAATATCTTCGTGCTCTAAATCTTGTTGGCCTAAACTACGCGCAAAGTCAGCTAGGAAATAAATAAACAGCGGGAAAACAGCCGCCATAATCACTTGACGCGACACATAAAAACCAAACTTGTTTGTTAGTAGGTGCTCAAATAAGTCGTAGGCAACACAACGATGCTCAACTTCTTCAGCCAAATGCCAACGGAACAAATCTGCCATTGCTGGGTCTGCGCTATCCCAAGACTTACTATCAAGTGTCCATTGACCAATAGTTCCGGTAAAGTGCTCAATTGCAGCAATCACACCTACTCGAAAAAGTAACCAATATTCATCGAGCTTTTCGCCTTTTAAAAAGGGCATACCTAAAGGTTTGTCACCCAATAAAATGTTAAACACAAAATGGGCGCGGTTGAGTGTTTCTTGAATGTCGTAGCCATTTTCACGTAAGAAGTCCTGAGCTTTTTCATGGGCACGTGCATGAGCTGCTTCTTGACGAACAAAGCCAATCACTTCTTGTTTTAAGGTTTCATCGGTAATCAAGGGAAGGGTTTTATTAAACACGCGGCAAAACCAAAACTCACCAGCCGGCAAGAGCATATTAATACCATTGGCTACATGTGAGCATAGCGGATCATTCGGCATCCAACACACAGATGACTCCGCGAAATCAAAATGTACTTTTCGAGCTTTAAGCTGATGATTCCCTGTGATCATATACGTCACCCTATTCATAATTATTCATTTAATGCGAATGCACAATTTTTAGCATTAAGTAAAATCGATCACCATGTGAGTAAAGGACAAAAACATCCAACCAAAGGCTTAAAGAGATAAAAACGGTCTAAGACAGAGATTTCATAAATAAAAAAAGGCTCCTTATGAAAAGGAGCCTTCAGTTTGGGGAGTTAGGCTTTAAAGTTTCTAAGCCTCTTTATTTTTCTAAGCTGAAACGCTTTATTATAAATTTCACGTTAAGTCACGTATCGTGCTTTAAAGTCTAGATCGCTTGCCACTGATCTTTAACTTCTTCTGAATTTTTATTCAGAATGACTTGGTTTTCTTTCACTTCACCAATCCATCCAGTAGGAATAAGGTGATGTTGACCGCTTTCGTCTCGAGTCAGCTTTAATTGGTTTTCACCCTCTAGGTGGTCGACTGTACCTACTTTAGTACCACAAGAAGCAATAACGTCTGCGTGTTTTTTAATATCATTAATATTTAAAGTGCTCATTTTAGACCTCTTCTTTAGAAATAGAAAAACGGTAAGACTTAAATTACTTTAAATAATTGGATAAATCAGGGGTTTTTAATAAACCTTACAGGATGGGTTTATAAGTTCACTTAATAAATATATTCGAGTAACAATGAAATAATTAGATATAAAACTAATAATATTTATCTTTTTATTACAATTTACATGTTTATTTAAACAGAAGTATTTAGATAAGGTTAAACCAAGTCTTATAAATAATTATTTGCAATGAATATTAAAATACCTATAAATGTGACGATATTAAGTGTCTTGAGTGAATTTGAATCTGCCTTAGCTGAAGATAAAAGCAAGCTTCGTATAGATTTACTCTTTCAATTGGTAAATTTAGCGAAAAATTTGCCTCATCCCGCTTCGGGTCAGACCTATCAACGTTGGCAGCTTTTTGCTCAAATTGCTGGAGTCGATTTAAGTTTGGCGAAGCTTTTTGAATCACACTGCGATGCTTTAAGCATTTTAAATGAATTGGGTTATCACCCAGAAATAGATGACCAGCTTTGGGCTGTGTGGGCAGCAGACGGTGGACCAGCTCCATTGCAAGTAAAAGATAACCTTTGTAATGGCATAAAGCCTTGGTGCTCTGGTGCAGAGTTTATTCAAAAAGTTTTGATGAGTTATAAAAATCAACAAGGGCAGGCGCAGCTTTGTATTGTTGACTTAAGTCATTCCTCTATTAGCACGGACTCAAGCCACTGGCATGCAGTCGGGATGAATGCGACAAAGACTGCAAGAGTAAGTTTTGAAAATACACCTGTTAAATTGATAGGTCATCCAAATAGTTATTTAAAACGCCCAGGTTTTTGGCATGGTGCAGCAGGTGTTGCGGCTTGTTGGTATGGTGCCGCCGTGGGTTTAGCTGGTTTTTTACAAGAAAGTTGTCAGGTCAGTCCGAATCCTTTTAAAAAATTGTACTTGGGAGAGGTCGCTCATCAATTAGAAATTACTAAGCAATATTTTCAATATGTTGCTGAACTGATTGACAGCAAACCCATGCTAAATCATGAGCGGGAAATACGAATACTACGTGCCCAAACAGAACAATGCTGTCTGAGTGTAGTTGAGCGAGTAGGCAAAGCATTAGGCGCTCGTCCTTTTTGTGAAGATGCTACTTTTGCACAGCTCATGGCTGATTTGCCGGTGTTTATCAGACAAAGTCATGCTGCTTTTGACTACCAGCAAATTACAGAACTCTGTTTATCGGACCAAAGCCTATGGGAACTTTAAAACATCCTTTGGTCGAAGACCGCATTATTTTTGGTGAGGGCACGTCAAAAGAGCAATGGTTAAATGCATTTCAACAACAACCTTTAGCGCCTTTAAATCTTGAGTTGTTTCGCTCTAAAAGAGTGGTGATTGTCGCTCCACATCCTGATGATGAAGTACTTGGTTGCGGTGGTTTAATGCAGCAACTTATTGCGCTGAATTGTAAGATCCTCATTTTAGCGGTAAGTAACGGCACCCAAAGCCATCCTAAATCTACAAAATATCCTCCAGATCAGCTCAATATTCTTCGTCCGCAAGAAAGCTTGGCAGCCTTAAAGTGTTTAGGGGTAGCCGAGTCAACCGAGCATGTAGAGCTTAATTTGTTAGATGGTCAGATTCATTTACAAACCGATCAACTGTGGCAGAGTTTAGAGCAGATCGTTCAAGCCGACGATATTCTAATTTGTAGCTATGCGTTTGATGGTCACCCAGACCACGAAGCCGTAGGTAAAACCGTACAAGCTTACGCAACAGCTAAGCAACTTCTATGTTTACACGTATTAATTTGGGCTTGGCATTGGGCAAAGCCGTTAGACTCACGAATTGATTGGTACCGAGCAAAAGCCTACCGCTTAACCCAAGAACAACTAACTAAAAAACATCAAGCAATTTTGCAGTTTAAAACCCAACTTGAAGCAGATGAAACCACGGGCAATGCTGCGGTTCTTTCTTCAAGTGCAATTAAACGTCTTTTAATGCCTTATGAGGTTTATTTGAGTGATTCATTCTCGCATGTACTTTGAAGATTTATATCGTCATAACAGTGATCCGTGGGGCTATGACTCTCATTGGTATGAAGCTCGTAAAAGACAAATTTGTCTCGCGCTGCTGACAAGACCTCGTTATTCAAAAGTGTTAGAAGTGGGGTGTTCAAATGGACATTTAAGTTTTCATTTGGCGCAAAGAGCCGGGCAACTGCTGTGTATAGATGTCTCTGAGAGTGCTGTTCGCTTAGCGTCCGAGCGCCTAAAAGAGTTTGAGCATGTGGTTGTTGAAAATAGAAAAATACCTGAAGACTACTCAATTCAAAAATTCGATCTCATTTTAATTAGTGAGATGGCCTATTACTTATCTGCTGATGAGTTGCAGCAGTTTATTGAAAAGTTAAAACATAGTTTAAATGATGATGGCGAGATTCTTTGTTGTCATTGGCGTCATGAAATTCAAGATTTTGAATTAAATGCAGAACAAGTTCATCAATGCTTTCAGCAACATTTTCCATTTCATCACTATCTCAGCTTAAACGATCCAGATTTTATGATTGATCTCTGGACGGCGAACACTTCCTCTTTAGCACAGCAGGAAAAACTAAGATGAAAATAGGTATCGTCATTCCAGCACATAACGAAGAGCACTATCTATCTGCCTGTTTGCAATCTATTCAGGTCGCTATAGAGAACATTAGCGGTTATGACGTAGAGGTGATTGTGGTACTGGATAACTGTACAGATCAGTCGCGGTTGATTGTACAAAGCCATCAAATCAATTGGATTGAATGTAACTACGCATGTGTTGGGCAAGCACGAGATTTAGGAATTCGCCATTTAATTGGGCGTGGCGTGACATGGATTGCATGTACGGATGCAGACACGGTGGCTAGTCCTGATTGGCTGCGCTATCAAATCCAGCACCAACCTACAGATGCAATTTGCGGTACTGTAACGCTCGACGATTTTAGTCATCTCTCTATAACGAAACGGCAAAAATATTTAGCGCATTATAAAGATCAGATGGATCACGCGCATATTCATGGGGCAAATTTAAGTTTTAGTGCAGAGGTCTATCTTTTGGTCGGCGGCTTTGAGCCTATTTCATGCCATGAAGATGTATCTTTAATCAAAAAACTGATCAAGCATTGTTGCAATATTACTTGGAGTAATCTGGTTAGAGTGACAACGAGTAGTCGCTTAAACGGACGTGCACCTCAGGGCTTATCGTACTTTTTAAATAATCTCTAATCACTTAAACCATGATCTCTCCCAATATCGAAATATTCTTTAAATTTTTAGGGTCATATTTAATTTTGATGATGCTACCGACCTTATATTGATCGTGATTTTGTTTAGCAATAAGCACTTTAAGGTTTTCAGTAATGATTTGGCCTTGCTCAGTTTGAAATTTCAATTTTATATAACATAACGGGCGATATTGCACCTTAGCTAATGAGTCCTGAAAATATACGACCTCGGCAGAAGTAATCATTCCTCGTTTATAAATTAAAAACTTATGAACCAGACTTTTAAGAAAAAAGGTCCAAGCAATATAGACAAAGAATAAGCTGAACCAAACCACTCCAATAAAAGTCAAAAAATCAGAAAACTTCACTTACTAAAACCAGAATTATTCGTTTAACGGATTATTCTAAATGAACAGATTTGTTCGATCTAGTTGATGTACGTGATCTAAAACATAAGCAGATAAAACCTTATCGTTAAGCGTTAAAAATAATGAGATAAATAGCAGGGTATATAACTTAGTTGTTGTATTTATGCCTACATATGTAAACAAGTCTTATTAACATATGCTTTAGCCCTTAAAATTCTAGAAAAGAAAGTTTTAAGGTGTATAGGTTTGGATTTTTTAAGTTTTTTCCGCGATATTCGGGTTCAGTTAAGCCATTATCCTTGGCTAGAAATGTTTGTTTCACTCACTATTTTGATTTTATTTGCAGCAATAGCAAATTTTATTGCTAAACGCATTATTGTTCGGGGCGTCCGTCACTTGGTGACCAAGCTAAAATCACCCAATCAATCTATTTTTGCCCAGCATAGCGTCATAAAGAAATTTGCAAATATTGTTCCTGCTGTTGTAATTATGAACGGTATTGCAACGGTTCCTCATCTCACTCCAAAGTTCATTTCATTTGTAGAAATGGGCGCGCAAGCATTTATCTTTCTTACACTCGCGCTTACGGTTAGCGAGCTTTTAAATATCTTTAATCTTATTTATCAGCGTAATCCGAAGTCTAGAAATAAGCCGATTAAAGGTTACTTACAACTGGTTAAGTTAATCTTATTTGTTGTGTGTGGCCTGATGATTTTGGGAACATTCCTTAAAAAGGATGTGTTCACTTTACTGGCAGGTTTCGGTGCGATGGCAGCGGTATTAATGTTGGTTTTCCAAAACACCATTTTGTCTTTAGTGGCGAGTGTGCAAATTGCATCTTATGACATGGTTCGGATTGGAGACTGGATTGAGATGCCGTCGCTTAATGCAGATGGTGATGTAATTGATATTTCGCTGCATACGGTCACTGTGCAAAATTTTGATAAAACCTATACCACCATTCCAACCAATAAACTCGTTACCGATACATTTAAAAACTGGCGAGGCATGAGCAATTCGGGCTGCCGTCGAATGAAGCGTTCACTCTTTCTCGATCAAAGCAGTGTTCATTTTATGACTGATGAAGAGCAACAAAAGCTCAAAGAGTTTTTATTATTAGATCAATATCTCGATGCAAAGAATTCTGAAATTGAAGAGTTCAATAAGCATTTAAGCAATCAATCTCGTTATAACAAACGCCGTTTAACCAATATCGGTACATTTAGAGCCTATGTTGAATTTTATTTGCGCCAACATAAGGGGATTGCCCAAAATCAAACCATTATGGTTCGCCAATTACAGCCGACTAGCCAAGGTTTGCCTTTAGAAATTTATGCATTTACCAATACGATTGCATGGGTTTCTTATGAAGCAATTCAGTCAGATATTTTTGACCACTTAATTGCGATTCTTCCCGAATTTGGTTTACGTGTTTACCAAGCACCTTCGGGTCATGATTTGCAAAGATTAACTACTGAGATTAATCCAAGCTAACTTTTAAGCTGTTAATAGCTGCTCCTCAACTATTTTAAAAAGCTCCCAGATGGGGGCTTTTTTAATGTTTCATCTTTAGTGACCTGTGAGAAAAATATATAAATCTGAGAGTGAGTTAAATTGGTTCATTTAAAACCTAGACGTTGAGCGGAGCGAAAATTAGACTATCCAGCAAACCAAATATTTTGATGGTCACACATTGGGCTTAAATGCTTAATGCGTAGGTTGTCTCGCTCAAAATTACCACTCCCTCCAACAATATCTAATTCGTTACCTAAGCGGATATGCTTACCTTTATAGCTTAAAGCTTCTTTTTCAGAATCCCACTGAGCGGAGTGCTCGGGAAAGATAATGAGGATATCGTTTACATAAAGGCATTCTTGTTTTAGCTGCAATATTCCTTTTAAGCGTGCTGAAGCAGAAACACCGTTAAACTGATAAACAGGGAGTTTCACCGCACTTGCATTTTCGTTCGCTTCTTGCTGCTGACATCCTGTAAGAACAGCAAAAACAACTGCGCAAATCAATTTATTCTTAATACCCAATTTTGTTCCTATAGGGATTTCCATATAATTTTGATAGTAATGGACTAATGTTGCATATCAATCTTTAGATTGTTAGAGAAGATTTCATCTCACTACGGTTTAAACTTAAGTACTCAAGCCAAATGTACGCATTCACTGGCATGATTAATTATTGGTTATTATATTTTATTTATTTGTATATTGTTATCTTTTTTCATCTGAGTTTTTGGGAAAGATGGATTGTGCAATTTGCTTTGAAAAAAGTATTTGTAATTTATTTTTAACCTTAACTTTATCTTAAGGCATAAATATTTAGATAAGAGCTAATGAATATGTATGTTGGGAGAACATACAATGTTGAGTCATGAGAATTTATCTAAAACCTTGAGTAAGGTTCCAGAAGTCACCTTATTATTCTGGATCATTAAAATTGCAGCTACAACGCTAGGTGAAACTGCTGGAGATGCGCTATCTATGTCCCTAAATTTGGGATATATCATTAGTACGGCAATTTTTGCTGTGATCTTTGCCGTATTTGTCGGACTACAAATTAAAGCTAAAAACTATAATTCATTTTTCTACTGGGCGACGATCATTGCCACTACCACGTTAGGTACGACAATTGCCGATTTCGTTGATCGAACTTTAGGTGTGGGCTATGCAGGAGGGAGCTTAATATTACTTATTTTATTAGGCGTATCTCTGTTTGTTTGGTATTTGAGTTGCGGCACAATTTCAGTAAAAAGTGTTCAATCTACAAAAAGTGAAGCTTTCTATTGGTTAACCATCATGTTTTCTCAAACATTAGGGACAGCTTTAGGAGACTGGACTGCTGATACTCAAGGTTTGGGGTATACCAGCGCCGCTTTAATTTTTGGTACTTTATTATTGGTGTTAGCAATCTGCTATTTTTATACCAAAATTTCAAGAACCTTATTATTTTGGTTGGCCTTTGTTCTTACCAGACCTCTAGGTGCGGTATTGGGAGATTTCCTTGATAAACCTATCGCACATGGTGGATTAGAGTTAAGTAGATTTAGTGCGTCTTTTGTTTTATTAGCTTTTATTGTTGTCTGTTTAGTGGTCTTTAAACCTAAAGCAGCTCAGTCGTCTCATTAAATTAACTGCTCATTAAAAACCACATGATTCTCTTGAGTGATGTGGTTTTTTATTTGAGAGTAGGCATTTTTAAGAGACTTTACGGGTTATCCACCAAAATAATAATGCCAGAAGGCTAACACTTGCACCGAGTGCACACACGCCAAACCATCCAGCATAGACGTAAGTGGCTGTTGTACTGATTGCACCTAATCCACTACCAATTGCATAAAACAGCATGTATAGCCCGACAAGCCGACTATGCGCTTCCGGACGAGTGCGAAAAATCATGCTCTGGTTGGTGACATGTAAGGCTTGTCCGCCCAAGTCTAGTAATACGATGCCAATCACCAGTGCCCACAGTGAGTAAGCCATGAGTGAGAGTGGACCCCAAGCAAGCAGTAATATTACAAGTGCTGCTAAGCTTGTGCGCTGAGCATATCCGCGGTCGGCCCAATAACCCGCACGTGCGGCAGCCAGTGCACCAATAATTCCAACGAATCCAAAAGCCCCAATAATAGTATGTGAGAAGTTATATGGTGGTGCACTCAACGGTAGGACCAGTGCACTCCAGAAAATATTAAATGCTGCAAACATGAGTAAAGCTAAAACACCTCGCACTTGCAGTACTTTTTCTTGGCGCAGAAGTTTCAACATAGAAGCCAGAAGTTGCGGGTAGCGCATGGCACTAGGTTGAACTTCTAAATGAGGCAAACGTTTCCAAAGAGGTAACGCAATCATGAGCATGATGATGGCTGCACAAAAGTACACGCCACGCCAACCCGCTACATCGCTAATTCCTCCTGAAAATACACGAGCAAGCAATAAACCAATGAACACACCACTTTGTGCAGTACCGACTACATGTCCTTGTTCATGTGGGAGAGCAGCACTTGCAGCATAAGCAATAAGCCCTTGAGTCATGGCTGTACCGAGTAAACCCACCGCAAGCATTCCTGCCAAAAGAATAATTGTAGAATGTGCAAAGGCAACCACGAGCAATGCCGAGATTAAAGCCAATAACTGTAGGTCCATTAATCGACGCCGATTGACAAGGTCACCCAACGGCACTAAAAAGATTAAGGCTAGGGCACAACCTATTTGAGTGGCTGTCACCACCCCACCAATGGCGGCATGACTAACATTAAAGTCTCTTGCCAATATGTCGAGTAAGGGCTGCGCATAATAGACATTTGCTACGCTTGCACCACTTGCAATAGCAAACAGCAAAATTACGCCACGAGGCATGCTTGAAAGCGGTTTATCGCTTTTAGCGTGTGAAGTTGAAGATGCAAGAGAAGCTTTCATGGCCTAAATTCATTTAATCTGGTTTTAAAATGAAACTAGTTGAATGTTAAGCCTGCTAGTTTTAAAATGCAACTAGATAACTTGTTACTGATGATTGGTAAGGAAACTCGATGACGAACACTACACTGGTAAAAGACGAATCTTGTCCTGTTGCACGCTGCGTCAATCTCATCGGAGATCGTTGGTCACTGCTTATTGTGCGTGATGCTTTTGATGGAATGCGCCGTTTTGGAGACTTTCAGAAGAGTTTGGGAGTTGCGCGAAATATTCTTTCTGATCGACTAAAAAAATTAGTGGATGCTGGTGTTCTTGAAATGCAAGATGCTTCGGATGGCACGGCTTATCAAGAATATGTTTTGACAGCTAAAGGGGAGAGTTTGTTTCCAGTGGTTGTGGCTTTGCGACAATGGGGAGAGCAGAACCTATTTGAAAGTGGTGAGCGCCATTCTTTGTTAATTGATAAAACTACAGGTCAGCAAATTCCATTTATGGCGCCAGTCGCGGCAGATGGAACAGTGCTAAGAGCTTCTAATACTCAAGTGCAAAAGGTGTAATAAAATAAGAGAAAACAAAAATAACCTTTTTTAACTTAAATTTGGGCAGATTAGTTGGTACCCTTGCGCGTCAAATTAAGGTGAGATTATGAGATTTATATTCCTCTTTATAAGCGCAATTTCAATTCAATGTTATGCAGCATCAGAAGCGATGGAGCTTCATTACTGTGAAACTGTGAAAAAAGCAGCGAGTGGGGTGATGGATGCTAGACAACATGAAGTGCCAGCTCAAGAGTTACACGACATAGCCAATCATCTTGAAGAGCAACAAGCCAAACAACTTTATCAAGAGCTTATTAAATCTGCATATTCTTCAAAATTATTTGAAGATCCTCTCATTAAGTCAAAAGCTGTCGAAAATTTTCAAACGACTTGGCATGAACAATGTTTAGCAAAAGATTTAGCTAAAAATATTTGAGGGTGTTGGTGCAAATAGCTAACTAACCGATACTGAAAACCACCTAATTTTTTAAGCTAGGTGGTTTTTTAATTTGAAAGCAGTAAATGAGGCTCGAAATTGTGACTCTAACCTTGGCAAGGTTATAATAAACATTAAATAACAATAAGTTATATTTGAATGGTGCCGAAGTGGTGTCGAATAATTTTTTACAGATCATTATCTGAGTGGTAAGTGAAAATTAAACAATAAAATGACTTTAACAAACTTATTATTTATTACTCAGAACCTTGGCTTTAGCTTCGCGAGCTTCTTTTCGACTCTTTAAGGTTTTTTCTAACATTGAGATTTCTTTTAAGTCGCTCCATGCTAAGAAAAAACTAAAAATAGAAGTAAGACCTATTGATAAAATTAATGCTAAAAGATGTTTGTCGGATAACAAGCTTAAAGAATTTAAGATAAATATTGTAAATACAATAATTATAAATAAAACAGCAACATAAAGAGATGATTTGCTGCGAACTTCGACAGTTGAAGTGAGCCTGTCTCTTTCCGATTGACTTAACCCATCAAGTTTAAGTGCATCTAGCATCCCTTTATAAGCCAGATAGATCTGGCTTAAAGGAAGTAGTAAAACAAAAGAAAACTGAATAAGATTAATTGTTACTGTGAATTTTAAATAACTAAATATTAAGGAAAAAATGACAAATAATGCTACTAACACTAGTGCAATAAATCTAGCATTATTGTAAAACGGCAAGTAGCGTTTGTTCATAATTAATCACCAAAATTAATATTGGTCGTCATCCAATTATATAGTTGAACTTTGAGGCCGTCGTTATAAACTTTATTGTTGATTGTTTCAACAGAAATCTTACCACTCATTTTTAGATTGTCGGCAGTAACTTTTGTCCCATCTTCTAGTGTTATGACGTAATCATCATTGTGTCTCATTGATGAGGCAACAGTATCAATTACTTTTTGTCCACTTTTAGAGGTTTTACGGTTGTAAGTCAGTGTTAGTTTTAACTTGAGATTAGCGTCATCTAAACTATCTTCGAATTTTAAATTATTTAAATCTACACCAAATGCATTTTTTAGCACCTCAAGAACATTATCTTCAATTTTATAATCGATCTTTGCTGGTACATTCGATTCTACTGTGTGTACAGGCTGTAGCTCTGCAGATCCTATACCAGAGGAAATTGAAATAGTTTTGGCTGGAGTTGTATCTAACTTTTGCTTTATTGCGGGATTTGGAGCATCTTTTAATATCAATGCACTATTTTCAGGTAAGGCTTTAGCAGCCTCTCCTAGAAGCCATCCTAAATAAGATTCAAGAGTTCTGGATGTTAGTGATCTTGATTGAATGATTGCGACATGATTATCTATAACACCAAAATAAAGAACACTATCTACAAATTCTTTTCTTGTTGAAATTTCAGAAGGTTTACCTTCTTCATCATCTGGTAGATCTTCAGTTAAATAAGTTTTAATAGGATATTCTGTGGCATCTTCACTTTCAATTTTCAATACAGCTTGTGCTTTCCCAGATTCGATAATAATTAATTCACCGAAAAACATACTTTGATGAGAGCTTGTGTGATTGATTAAAAGAAAATCATCTTTTGTTGCAGATACAAATTGTTGGCGATTAACCGCTTTATAATAAAATGAATCCTTATCTAACAACTGTGCCTTAAGTAATTGCCCGAGATTAGCACCTTTTAAAAAATCAACTTTTTTATAATGTACAGTTTTATCTTTAACAACAGTTTTGCTCATGTTTTTTCTCCCCCCGAATTTTGAAATTTTAAGTCGGGAATAATTAAAATTTATTAATTTGGTTTAATTTTTAAACATTTAATAAGATTATATATATTAAGAGTTTTAATTTGTAAACCTTGTATGTTTAAAGGGGTATTAGCCCCATTCTAATTCTTCCGTCTCGACTGCCGTGGCTATCTCTGAATATTCAAGTTTTCAAGAATAGGTATAACTTCACTCAGATGGCAAAAGTGTTGATCATCTGTGACTTTATTTAAAGAAAGCAGCTCGTTAAATCTGATTAAAGCTATTTATAAATCGGGGTAGGAGCAATACGAATTTAGCTAACCAATAGACAATAAAAAAACCACCTAATTCTTTCGAATTAAGTGGTTTTTAAATTTTGGAGCGGGAAACGAGACTCGAACTCGCGACCCCAACCTTGGCAAGGTTATGCTCTACCAACTGAGCTATTCCCGCAATGTGAGCACATTATAGAGTGTTTCACTAAAGTGTCAACACTCTTGTGATTTAATTGAACATTTAATCAGCACGACGCCAAACTGTACCTTGGCGAGTGTCTTCAAGTACTACACCTTGGTCGAGTAAAGACTGACGAATACCATCTGCTTTAGCAAAGTCTTTTGCTTTTTTCGCATCAACACGTTGTTGAATAAAATCTTCAATTTCAGAATCAGACAAAGTAAGCGCTTCTTGTCCAATATCTGATTTTAAGAAATCATCTACATTGTGTTGTACCAAACCTAAAATGTTGGTGAGGTGACGTAATGTCGAATAAAGCACAGTCGCTTGGTCAGCTTGCTCTTCTTTTACTGCACGGTTTAACTCTTTGTTCAGTTCAAACAATACCGCCATTGCTTCGGCAGTGTTGAAGTCATCACACATCGCATTATTAAAACGTTCAACAAAGCTTTGATCAAGCGTTTCAGTTGTCGTTTGACCGTACACTTGTTGGTAAGCTTTAAATGAATGATAGAAACGAGTTAAAGAAGTTTTTGCTTCTTTCAGTGCCACATCAGAGAAGTTCACAGGACTACGATAGTGTGAAGACACAATAAAGTAGCGAATCACTTCAGGGTGAAATTTCTCCATAACGTCACGAATAGTAAAGAAGTTGCCTAAAGACTTAGACATCTTTTCACCATCAACGTTAATGAAGCCAACATGCATCCAGTAGTTTACATATTGCTCGCCAGTTGACGCTTCACTTTGCGCAATTTCATTTTCATGGTGTGGGAACATTAAATCTGAACCACCACCATGAATGTCAAAGTGATTGCCTAGGCAGCAAGTCGACATTGCAGAACATTCAATGTGCCAACCCGGACGGCCATTACCCCAAGGAGATGCCCAAGATGGTTCATTTTCTTTGGCATGTTTCCAAAGTACAAAGTCAAACGGATGTTTCTTTTCAACTTCTACGTCAACACGCTCACTTGCGCCAGCTTGCATATCATCAAGCTTACGGCCAGAGAGGCGACCATATTTTTCAAATTTGGTGACTTCAAAATAAACATCGCCATTTGCAGCAGGGTAAGCAGAGCCTTTATTGACCAGATTGCCAATCATGTTTTGCATCTGATCAATATATTCAGTCGCTTTAGGTGCTTCATCGGGTGCAGCACAGCCTAAGTTAGCTGCATCTTCGTTCATTGCATCAATGAAACGAGTAGTCAGCTGCTGAATGGTTTCACCATTTTCATTCGCGCGTTTAATAATTTTGTCGTCAATGTCGGTAATGTTGCGAATATAGCGAACATTCCAGCCTTGGCTACGCAAGAAACGAATAATGTAGTCAAATGCAACCATAACTCGAGCATGCCCGATATGACAGTAATCGTAAACGGTCATACCGCAGACGTACATATCGATGTGACCTTCTTTGCGAGGTACAAATTCAACTTTTTTTCGTTGCTCAGAGTTATATAAAACAAACGGTTGCATAAGGGTTTTCAAACACTCTAAAAAAATCGTCATCCATCATAACGTATACACCATATTTCATAAAGTTATCAGTAAAAAAGATGCTGAGATAAGTATCGTTATTTGAAAAATGATTCGTTATAGGTGAAGATGCAGAAAGTTTTTAATGAATAAGAAAATTTATATGAATCATGCAAGTAACCCTTTTAAAAAGGCTGGTATTGCGCTCCTTACAATAGGTGTTCTAGATATTATTTTAATGATCTACTCGATAATAAGTAAGATTAGTTACTCATCATCATTCAATATATTTGCTGTAATTGTTGGAATTCTTCTTCTAAAAGGTAGTGTAAAAACTGCACGATTAACAAGATGGTTCAGTTTATTCTTCTCTATTGTATTGGTGGGAGGAGCTATTGGGATGATATTGATCATGCCTTTCGATTTATTAAAAATACAAATTAAACTCAATATATTATCTGCGCTAATTACATTTTTTATTGTAGTGATATTTTTCTCTTTACTTATATGGATCTATCGTCAACTTTCGACTCCAGAAGTGCTGAAATTGTTTACTGAAGCAGGGTATGCAACTACAAAGAGTTCAGCTTATTTCTTTGGTTCTGTTTTTTTAATATTTATGCTGGGAATGCTTACTATTGTAGGCAAAGAGTCAGAGCAGAAGGCCAAAGAATTAGCTCGGCAACAACTTGGTTCCAATTTTCAATATTACGTTTCGAGCATGTCTTTGTCAGGGAAATCGGGTCAGGCAAATGTTATTGCTTATACAGATAAGGAAATTCGACATATTCAGATAGATTGGTAATAAATACGGGGAAATAAGATTCTTTGATAAGTCTTCTTTAACTAAGTTGAAATAAGAACCAGTTTTTTCTCCATGTTTAATTAAATCCTATACATTTAAAAACGTGTAGATGATTGAGTTATGTTAGAATGCCCCCAAATCTTTTGATTAAAATCACCGATCTTCATAAGAGATCAGATCAATTATTTTGAGTCAAACTCGTATGCCCAATCCTACAGATTTTCAAAGCAGCGCATTAGCAACCTTGCGTATTGAGCAACAAGCCCTAGACGTGTTAGCAACACAAATTAATGACAGTTTTAGTCAGGCTTGTGAAATATTGTTACAGTGTAAAGGCCGTGTTGTGATTACTGGCATGGGTAAGTCAGGGCATATTGGCCGTAAAATGGCTGCGACTTTTGCTTCAACTGGTACACCATCTTTCTTTATGCATCCGGGCGAAGCTGGACATGGCGATTTGGGGATGCTGGTTCGTGGTGATGTTCTAATTGCAATTTCCAATTCTGGAAAAAGCGATGAAATCATGATGTTGATGCCACTGATCAAACATCTTGGTGTACCTCTTATTACCATTAGCCGTACTGATAAAGGGCCAATGCCTCAAAATGCCGACATCGCTTTAACTTTAGGCGAGTCTGATGAAGCATGCCCACTAGGATTAGCTCCGACATCGAGCACGACTGCAACCTTAGTATTGGGTGATGCGCTGGCTGTTGCTTTACTTGAAGCACGTGGTTTTACTGCAGATGATTTTGCTCGTTCGCATCCTGCTGGAGCATTGGGTAAGCGTTTACTTTTACATGTAAAACACCTCATGCATACAGGCGATGAATTGCCAAAAGTTTCACCAGATACGCCCATGAATCAAGTGCTTTACGAAATTTCTAATAAGCGTTTAGGCTTGACCACGATTGTAGATGAACAGGAACATTTGCTTGGTATTTTCACTGATGGTGACTTGCGTCGTTTAATTGATAAACAGCAAGGTTTCGATGTGAATTTACCTGTTTCTGAAGTAATGACAAAAAAACCGTCAACTATTTCTCAAGAAGCACGTGCGGTAGAAGCTTTACAACAGCTTAACCTGAAAAAAATCAGTCAATTTGTTGTGGTTGATGACCAAAATAAAGTGATTGGTGTAATTAGTATGCATGACCTTATTCAGGCAGGGGTAAATTAATCAATGGCATCTTATGCATTGTTAGAACAAGCACGTCACTTACAGGCATTGGTTCTGGATGTCGATGGTATTTTGAGTGATGGCTTTGTAACTTTAACCAATAGTGGCGATGAAATTAAATCATTCGATATTCGTGATGGTTTAGGCATGAAACTTGTGCAGCAAGCAGGCATGAAAGTCATCATTATTACGGGCCGAAAAAGTAATATTGTTGAAAAACGTATGTCTGATTTAGGCGTAGATCTTGTTTTTCAAGGCCGTGAAGACAAAGGTTCTGCGTTACGTGAAGCTTGTGCACAGTTTAATATTTTGCCTTCCGATTGCTTGTATATGGGTGATGACTGGCCTGATTTATCTGCTTTTGCAATCGCAGGAATGAGCGTTACCGTGCCAAATGGTCATGAAGAAGTGCGTCGTCGTGCGCATTTAGTTACCCAGTCAATGGGCGGACGTGGTGCTGTACGTGAAGTCTGTGATATGTTGCTGATCGCAAAAGGCATTTACCAAGAACTTCTTGAAAAATATCTTGCAGTACCGCATTAATAATAAGATTACTTAAAAAGGTAGGCTATTCCTGCTCATGGATACCAGAGTTTTATCTATTGTTGCTGTAGTTATTGCTGCTATAAGTGGTGGTTATTACTACTATAGTGGCAAAGCAAAAAAACTAGACATTGGTTCTGCGAAGAATATGACATATTCGGCGCAGGGCGTCCATTTGACTCAAACTGATGATCAAGGCAATTTGTATATTCGTGCTGAAGTTCGTCAGCTTGAACAGGATATGCAACAAAAAACATCAAAGTTGGATCAACTTAATGCCTCTATGTATAAAGATGGCAAGGTTGATGCGACATTCTTTGCGAAACAAGCAAATGGCTATGATGATAATCGTAAAGTTATACTATCGGGTGATGTGGTCGCAACTAAACTTGCTCCACAAGGGAAAATCGAATTCAAAACCGATGAGTTAACTGGTTATCCAAAGACCAGAGAGATTGAAACGGATCATCAAGTGATTGTACAGTCTCCACAAGCCGACTTTGTCAGCAAAGGATTAAAAGCCAATTTGAACAACGGTCAGTACGAATTTTTTAATATTCGAGGAAAGTATGCACCAAAGTCTTAATTTAAAACGTTCTTCAGCTTTCCTAAAACAAGCTGCGGTTATTACATTCGTTGCTTTATCATCAGCTTCGACTTTTGCGTTGCCGTCTGACCGTAATCAACAAATTTCACTCGTGGCAGACCGTGCAACTTATAACGAAAAAACTGGTTTGACGACTTACACCGGTAATGTCGTGATTGAGCAAGGTACGATGAAGCTTCAAGCAGATTCGATTGTTGCTACACTAAACTCTAAGCGTGAAATCCAAACCATTACTGCTAAAGGCCGACCATCTAAGTTTCAGCAACAAATAAGTGCTGATAAGGGCGTGGCACGTGGTGAAGGACAGACCATTGTTTATAATGCAGATACGGGCATTATTACATTGAATGGTGGTGCATATTTATATCAAGATGGTTCTAGTATTCGTGGTAACTCATTGAAATATAGTATGAACAAAGGTGATGTTGAAGCTCAAGGTTCATCATCAAATCGTGTGCAGATTATTATTCCACCATCAAGTTCAAAAAGCTTTCCAGGAGCGCGTGACTAATGCAACAAGCTCTTCAACAACCCCAAACTTTGTGTATTAAGCACTTAGGAAAAAACTATAGTAAGCGTTGGGTCGTCAAAGACGTATCTTTTAGTATGCAAAGTGGACAGATTGTTGGTTTGCTTGGCCCTAACGGTGCAGGAAAAACAACAAGCTTCTATATGGTTGTAGGGCTAGTGCGTATGGACAAAGGTGAAATTCACCTTGATGATCTTGATATGTCCGATTTGGCAATGCATGAACGGGCACGTAAGGGCATTGGATATCTTCCGCAAGAGGCTTCTATTTTTAGAAAGCTGACCATTGCTGAAAATATTATGTCCATTTTAGAAACACGTAAGGACTTAAATAAGCAACAACGCCAGCAACGTCTTACTGAATTATTAAATGACTTTAAAATTAGTCATATTAAAGATTCATTAGGAATGAGCGTGTCGGGTGGTGAACGCCGCCGTGCTGAAATTGCACGTGCATTGGCTGCTGATCCTAAATTTATGTTGCTTGATGAACCATTTGCCGGCGTTGATCCAATCTCGGTTGGAGATATTAAAGATATTATCCAGAATTTGAAGGACCGTGGCATCGGTGTGCTCATTACTGACCATAACGTACGTGAAACTTTGGCAATTTGTGAACGTGCATATATTGTGAGTGAAGGGGCTGTAATTGCAGAAGGTACACCACAAGAAATTCTGGATAATGAGCAAGTCCGTAAAGTCTACTTAGGTGACGATTTTACAGTTTAAATTACAAAGTTAATCTATTTGTCTAAAAAGAGGTCAATGCCTCTTTTTAGTTTTTTTATATTTAGTTTTTAAAAACAATGATTTAACTTGTTCAGTTAATAGAACTATAATGTGTGAATTATTCCTGCAATTATGCTTCTTTATGCAAAAAAATATGTAGAATGTAAAAGCTTTTAAACGATAACAAACAAGATCAACAAGACAAGCATGATTGGATATAACCAGAGAAGAGTAACAAGGACATGTAAAAAGCCAGCTTTCCTGAAAGGGTTGATGCTTTTAACTTCATTGCATGTACCTATGGTGATATATGCTGCTAAACCAAGTGAGCAATATCACACCTTAAAAGACAACTTATCACAGCTTTTTGCCCCAAAAAGTAGTGATGAATTTAAAGTTGCCAAGATGCAAGAGCTGAGTAATTTTAAGTTAGATCGTTCTAGAGTTCAGGAGTTTCCGACTGTTCAACTCAATGATCGATCGGCTGGATCTTATTCAAGTTTGCCATCAAGCAAAATGACTTTGCAGGAAGCGGTGAAAATCGCTATCCAGCGTAACCCTGATATTTCTCAAGCCATTTCTACTTTAGCTGGCCAAAACGCAGGTATTGATTATGCTAAGGCTGGTTATTATCCACAGCTTTCAGGTGGTATCACTACAGGTGACTTGACTAGTGGTGAGCGTGGTAGGCAATTATTGACCTTAAATGCGACTCAAATGCTCTATGATTTTGGTAAAGTTAAATCAGGTGTAGATGTTGAGCAAGCAAAGGTTCAAGTTGAACAGGCCAATGTGCTGGTCA
Source organism: Acinetobacter sp. V116_7 (assembly GCF_056735735.1). Classification (NCBI taxonomy): domain Bacteria; kingdom Pseudomonadati; phylum Pseudomonadota; class Gammaproteobacteria; order Moraxellales; family Moraxellaceae; genus Acinetobacter; species Acinetobacter sp. V116_7. The sequence goes on along the minus strand of NZ_JBWZIF010000028.1, from coordinate 1,010,494 downwards.
GCATTGATGATATTGCACTTGATGTTGCACAGTCGATTATTAATATTCAGCGCTATCTTCAATTAAATAAAATTGCCGAGCAGCAAATTGCAGGTATTCAGCGAATTCAGGAAATCGCTAATTTACGTGCAAATGCGGGTATTAGTAGTCAGGCTGACCCGATTCAAGCTCAGTCTTATTTACAAGCTGCCCAGTCTGGTTTGATTGCACAGCAATCATTATTGCGTCAGTACCAACAACATTTAAGAACATTATTGGGTGCAGATGTCTCGCGCACGGGTTGGATTATTTCAGATGATTTGGTGAAACAATCTGATTTATATGGCGAACCTGAGTTTAATACCATTCCAAAAATGATCGCGGCTCAAGCCAGTGTTGAAGTCGCTAAAGCACAAAAGGAACAGACTCGTTTAACACGTTATCCAACTTTGTCGGTTAAAGGTTCTTTGAGTCAAGCCATCAATGGCAGAAACCCAAACAATGATAAAGATGACGGTCTATATAGTTCAGTCATGCTTGAAGCAAGCAGTCAGTTTTATCAAGGTGGAGCCGTTTCTTCTCAGGTGAAAATGGCAAGTTATGCCGAAGAAGCAGCAAAGTCTAAAGTCAATTCAGTTTATCTGGACGTTCTCGACCAAATTAGAACCAGCCGTGAACAAATTGAAAATAAACAACGTCAAATGTTGGTTTTAGCAAATCGCCAAGCCACTACAGTTCGTACCCGTGAACTTTATCAAGAGCAGTACAAGCTTGGTACACGTTCATTGGTTGATTTACTGAACGCAGAACAAGCCATTCATAGTGCTAACTCAGAACTCGAGACGGCACGTTACGATATCTATAACAGTATTGTTCAGTACATTTCGGCAACAGGACGTTCCCGCCAAGCTTATGACTTAAATAATATTTCAATTCAGGGGTTCGAAGTACAACCATGATGACAAAAATAAACTACCAGCCCTGGTTACAGGCGGTCTTAACGATTGCTAAACATTACCGAATTGAGCCTTCAGAAGAAAGAATCCGTTTACAACTTGATTGGAACCAGAATCAAAACCTTGATGATGTTTTACAGCTCATTACACGTCAGGTTGGACTAAATTTACGTAAAGTACCTTTTTCATTAGAGGTGCTGAATCCGTGGCGCCTGCCTGTTATGGTCGAGTTTAACGACGGACAGGTTGGTGTTGTTGATAAAGCTGATACTCAAGGAAATGTCAGTATCCAGTTGAGTGGAGATCACGGCCTTTCCCAAAATTTAAGCTTAGACGTCTTAAAAACGACAATTAAAAATGTCTATATTCTGCGTCCTGAAACTTCTATTCCTGATGCGCGTATTGACGAATATATCAAACCGTATGAAGCAAGCTGGTTCTGGTCAATTGTACTCAGAGACTGGAAGCGCTACGTTGATATTATGTTTGCCTCACTGATTGCCAATATTTTGGCACTGGCAACCATTATTTTCTCAATGCAAGTCTATGACCGCGTTGTTCCATCACAGTCTATTCCAACTTTATGGGTGCTGGCAGGTGGTGTACTCATTGCAGCGCTTTTTGAGTTTACCTTACGCATATCACGCGTGTACTTATCCGATATTATTGGTAAACGTGCTGACTTACGGGTATCTGACCGTGTATTTGGTCATGCCTTACGCATCAAAAATAAAGACCGTTCGAAGTCTACAGGTAGTTTTATTTCCCAGATTCGTGAGCTTGAAGGTGTTCGTGAACTGGTGACTTCAACCACCATTAGTGCAATTGCCGATTTCCCGTTCTTTTTCTTGTTCCTGACCATTTTTGCGATTATTGGCGGGAAATTGTTTTGGGTGATGTTGCTGGTTGTACCACTTATGCTTTTGCCGGGTATTTTGGCACAGAAGAAGCTAGCGCAACTCGCACAAGAAGGCATGAGAGAATCTTCAATTCGTAACGCCATTCTTGTTGAAGCGGTGCAAGGTATTGAAGACATCAAGCTTTTACGTGCTGAATCACGCTTCCAGAACCAGTGGAACCACATGAATGAAGTTTCAGCCGACATTGGTATGAGACAACGTAAAATCGTTGGTACCTTAATGGCATGGACTCAAATGCTTCAAGGTTTGACCTATGCGATTGTGGTTTTAGTGGGATGTTTTGCCGTAATGGATGGTGAAATGACGACAGGTGCGTTAGTGGCTTGTTCAATTTTATCTTCACGTATGTTAGGTCCGATTGCACAGATTACTGGCGTTCTAGGACGTTTACAGCAGGCTAAAGTTGCAAAACAAAGTTTAGATGAGCTTATGCAACGTCCGATTGATCAGGCTGACCGTTCACATCTGGTACATAAAGCTGCTTTAAATGGCGATTACGAACTAAAAAATGCTTTGTTCCAATATGGAGAAGAAGACCCGAGACCAAGTTTGGCAATCCGTCATTTAAAAATTCGCGCTGGTGAAAAAATTGCAATTCTGGGGCGTAATGGTGCGGGTAAATCGACATTGCTTCAGCTTCTATCTGGCATGCAAGTCCCAACTCAAGGTTCAGTGCATTTAGATGGTCTGGATCTGTCTTTAATTGACCCATCTGATGTACGTCGTGATATGGGTTTACTTAACCAGAATGCTTATCTTTTTTACGGTACGATTCGTGAGAACCTTACTTTAGGTGCTCCGCTTGCAACCGATGAAGAAATTCTTCGGGCTTTAGTGGTGACAGGTGCATTACCTTTTGTTCAAGAGAAAAAAGAAGGATTGGATCACCTGATTTTAGAGGGTGGCGTTGGTTTCTCGGGTGGTCAGAAACAAGCATTGTTATTGGCTCGTCTATTGATTCGTCAACCTAACATTTTATTGTTAGACGAACCAACAGCAGCCATTGATGATGTGGCAGAGAAACAACTGATTGATCATTTAAAAGGATGGCTGGCGCATCGTACTTTGGTCGTTGCGACTCACCGCCGAGCTGTTTTAGAACTGGTGGACCGTATTATTGTCGTTAACGATGGCAAAATCGTGATGGATGGTCCAAGAGATCAGGTCCTTAATCAATCAACAGCCCAACAAAAACAAGTGCAAGGGGGTAATTCATGAGCGAACCACAACAAGAACAACAACTCACCCGTTCAATGAATGTCTCTTATAGTGAGCCACCTTTACCACGTGCCAGCTTAGTGATCTGGATTGTGGGGATTGGTTTAGTTATTTTCTTTATCTGGGCATGGGTATTTAAACTTGAAGAAGTTTCTACCGGTACGGGTAAAGTGATTCCATCATCTAAAGAACAGGTGATTCAGTCTTTAGAGGGCGGTATTTTAACCAAGCTCAATGTACAAGAAGGCGACATTGTTCAAAAAGGCGAAATTCTTGCGCAACTAGATCCAACCCGTTTTGCATCTAATGTGGGTGAATCAAGATCTTTACTCATTTCAGCTCAGGCGACAGCAGCGCGTTTGCGTGCGGAAGTAAACGGTACGCCATTGGTTTTTCCTGAAATTGTGATGAAAGAACCAAAACTTGTACTAGAAGAAACAGCGCTCTATCGCTCACGTCGTGCTGATCTTGAGCAAACACTTTCAGGTTTAAAACAGGCTTTGCAACTGGTGCAACAAGAACTGGCAATGACGGAGCCTTTGGTTGCTAAAGGTGCGGCAAGTGAGGTTGAAGTTTTACGTTTACGTCGTGAAGCAAATGACCTTAGAAACAAAATGAATGATGCGCAGAATCAGTATTATGTTAAGGCTCGTGAAGAGTTATCGAAAGCAAATACGGATAGTGAAACGCAGCAACAAATTGTGCTGGGTCGTAGTGACAGTTTAGATCGTGCGGTGTTCAAAGCACCGGTTCGTGGTGTTGTAAAAGAAATTGCAGTCACAACCCATGGTGGTGTTATTCCACAGAACGGTAAATTGATGACCATTGTACCGATTGATGAGCAGTTGCTTATTGAAGCGCGTATTTTGCCGCGTGACATTGCATTTATTCGTCCGGGACAAGAAGCACTGGTTAAGATTACTGCCTATGACTACTCAATTTATGGTGGTTTAAAAGGAAAGGTTACGGTTATTTCACCGGATACAATTCGTGATGAAGTGAAACAAGACCAATTCTATTATCGTGTTTATATCCGCACTGATTCCGACAAGCTTTATAATAAAGAAGGTAAGGCTTTTGGTATTACACCGGGTATGGTGGCAACAGTAGATATTCGTACGGGTGAAAAAACAGTACTCGATTACTTACTTAAACCGTTTAATAAAGCGAAAGAAGCGTTACGAGAAAGATAATAAAAAAAGCCCCGAGATTCGGGGCTTTTTTATGGGTTTGATTCTATTAAATTCACGTTATAATTTGATTTTTATTATGCTTTATTTAATTTATGGCTTTTACGATTGCATCACAGATTACATTTGAAGAAGAAATTAAAAAAAGCAGATTTCAGGCTATCGCTGCGCCAGTAGAAAATGAACAGCAAGTTAAAGAATTTTTAGAACTCAATAAAGATATCTCTACAACTCACCAATGTTGGGCTTGGAAAATTGGCCATAACGTACGCTTTAATGATGACGGCGAACCGTCAGGAACAGCAGGCCGCCCAATTTTGGCGACCATTGAAGGGAATGACCTGACGAATATTATTGTGATGGTTAACCGTTGGTACGGTGGAATAAAACTTGGAACAGGTGGCCTTGTTAGAGCATATGGAGGCTGTGCTGGGCAATGTTTGCTTTTGGCTGAGCGTATTGAACTCATTGCAAAGAAAACGATTTACTTTTCTTGTCACTTTAATGAGTGGGCGATATTTCAATATGAGCTTACTCAACAACAAATTGAATATCAGGAAACCTACACTGCAACGGGTGTAGATATCGAAGCAAGGCTACAAATACATCAAATTGAACCGCTTGCTTTAAAACTTAGAGACGTAACGCGTGGTCGTGAAGAGTTAAAAATTGAAGAGGAATTAACTGATGACTGATTCCTTATTGAAATATCGTGAGCAACATAAGCACCGCTTAAACTATATGCCATGGTTATATTGGACTTTAAAACCTAAACATCGTGCTTGGGCCGAAGAATGGCAAAAAGAATACCAAGCTTATTTGATGGACATGGAAACCGTTGAGATTGGTGAAAACTGTTTTATTTCACCGTTAGCACATATTTTTGCTGAGCCGGGACGTAAAATTATTATTGGTGATAATTGCTTTATCGCAGCAGATTGTAGTTTGCATGGACCCCTTGAAATTGGAAATGAGGTCGCGATAAATCATCATTGTATTTTAGATGGTGGGCGAGCTGGCATAAAATTGCATGACCAAGTTCGGATTGCAGCATATTGTCATTTATATGCATTTGATCATGGGATGCAGTTAGACCGTCCACTTTACCAACAGCCTGTCACTTCTAAAGGAATTGAAGTTGAGCAGGACGTTTGGTTGGGGGCACATGTGGGTATTAAAGATGGTATTAAAGTAGGAAAACATGCTGTGGTCGGGATGAATAGTATGGTGACCAAAGATGTTGAGCCTTACCATATTGTCGGTGGAAATCCCGCAAAATTTATTCGTTTAAGAGGATAATGCAGTCTTAAGAATGTAATAAAATGTTTGATCTTTAAACAAAAAAGTTGATTTTTATACATAAACCTTAACATACCAATTTTTATCTATGTTAAGTTAAAGCTAAGTTTTAAGAATAATCTCCAAGGCAATAGACCTGAAGAAGAGAGGCTAACATGAACCGTGTTATTGCGTGTATTGACTCATCACCGTGTATTAATGCTATTGCCGATGCAGCAGCATGGGTTGCTAAAGCAACCGGACGGGAACTTGTATTATTACAAATTCTAGATTATTACCCAGCCAGTTATCATCTTGGTGAAATTAGTGGGGTAATTGGCTTTGAAAGCAATGCAATGCTGCTAAAAGAGTTAGCTGAGCTGGAACAAAAACAAAGTGAACTCGCTTTAGACTATAGCAATAATTTACTCCGTCACATTTCTGAGCTTATTCAAGAAAAACATGGAATTACGAGTTCAAAAATTCAAGAAAAAGGTGATTTTTTAGAGCAAAGTTTTAATCTTTTGCATGAAAATGACATCGTCATTTTAGGTCGAGTCGGGGAGCGGGCTGCCGAGAAACAGAAACCAATCGGTAGTAATGTTGAGAACTTTATTCGTGGTGCTAACTGTACAGTTTTGACTATTGGTGAAAACTTTAAAGTACCAACCCGTTTTATCTTTGCTTATGAATATTCACCAACTTGTCAAAAAATGATGCGCCGTATTGCCCAAAGTGATTTATTGCGAACACTGCAATGTCATTTGGTATATGTAGGTGATCATCCAGAAATATTAAATGAACCTGAGCATTATCTGAAACAAGCGGGCATTGATGTTGTGACCGTATATCGCTATGGTGATGTTGCACAAAATATTTTAGAGTACCAACAAGAACACGGTATTCAAATTATTGTGCTAGGGGCATTTAGTCATAGCAAGATTCATCAATTCTTCTTAGGAAGTATTGCGACAACTATATTCCGAAACGCGACTGTACCGTTACTTGTGGCTAAATGATGAGATTTCCATATAGTTATCCGCAAATCTTGTGGATAACTATATGGAAAAGCAACAGTAATAAAAGTAATTTATTGATTATAAATAATAAAATAAAAAAGATGATTTTTTAACCATTATTTCACAATTGCAATTGCGAAGCCATCATGGCCCTTTGAGCCGACTGTTTGTAAGGCTGTACAAGACAATATTTGTGGATGATTTTCGAGAGCTTTAAACATTTCACGGATGCCTTCAATACTCGGTTTTTTATTGTCTGGATTTAAAATATCACCTGCGCGAATTACATTATCCAGCACAATAATCGTACCTGATCTAGAGAATTTTAGGCTCAATTCTAAATATTCAGGATAACCCTGTTTATCTGCATCAATGAAAATAAAATCAAAAGGCTCGATAGATTGAGGATCAATTGCAGACAGAATATCAGCGGCGCGGCCAGCTTTAAGATCGACTTTTACCGGAAGGTTAGCATGGTCAATATTTTTTTGAGCCATTTCTGCATGAGTATCACGGCCTTCAATTGTGAGTAAATAACCATCTTCAGGTAAAGCACGACCTAACCAGATAGTACTGTATGCAGCAAAGGTTCCGATTTCTAAAACTCGTTTGCATTTATTCATTTGAATAAGCATCTGCAAGAACATTCCTTGGTTAGGTGCCACTGCAAGATGATTTGAAAAGCCGTGTTCATCGGTATTCTTTAATGCATATTCGAGTCGCGGGTCTTCAGGAATTAAATGTGAATCGATATATTGGTCAATGTCTGTCCACATCTGCTGCATAATCAAATTTACCTATATGTTGATCGGGCTATTTTAAACGTTTATGCATAGAGTGCAAAAATCTTCGTTTCAAGAAATTTTGGTTGATTGAGAAATGAACAATAAAAAACTCCTTTCAGTTGAAAGGAGTTTTTTGAATTAGAAATTACACATCGAACTGTTTCGGGTGAGGTCCGGTCCCCAAGTACGATAGCCTTGAGTATCAATATGAATTTGCCCAGAGCTATATAAGCCAATACCCATATTTAAGCTTTGACCATGCTGAGCCCAGAACTGACAAAGTTTAAACTTGGTATTTTCGATAAATGCATAATCTTGAGCTTGTGGGAACTCAGGCCCAATACGGAAATCGATTGCCGAGTTAAATAAATGTTTAGATGAGCTTGCGCCACCAGCGCATTCATTTAAAGGTAAGTCACGGTAAACTGAGGTTACTTCAAAGTCAGTTAAAACTTTTGCTGCAACTAAATATTTAAATACGCGTAGGGTTGATAAAGAGTTGCCCCAAAGTTCGCGATTAGGCACGGCATATTCTGAGCGGCCACATTTTTGCCAATCACGCGCTGAGCGTAATAACTCAAAACTTGGCACAATGCCTGCGACGTTGTTTCGGGTTAAGAAATTTTCGTATTCACGAACACGTTGGTAATTTTCACCAGAACTTAACCAGCCTCGATAAGACGCAGGCTCAACTTTAGGGGGGATCGGGCGCTCGATAATAACGCGCTCTTGTGGAATAAAGATTCGTTTACCACTTGGAGAGGTTTTGCCTGTTGTTGTGTGTTGGGGAGAGCTGACACAACCTACCATAACCGCTGGGATTATGCATAAGGGCACCAGACTCTGCAAAAACTTCCGCATAAGAAAAATTAAGCACTTATAAATATTGCGGCTATTTTAATGCAAAACAGTGCACAAATTACGAGGAATTTGCAATGAAATGTTTGAATAGGGTATAAAAAAGATCAGCGGTTGCTGATCTTTTTTGAAATTACTTTTCAAGATATTGTAATTTATCAGGTTTGCCGTTCCATTCTTCACGGTCAGCTGGTTGATCACCAATTTGCGTAATGTTAGGCCATTTTTGAGAAAGATCAGCATTTAATTCAATAAACACTTCCTGACCTTCTGGTAACTCATCTTCAGAGAAAATTGCATTTGCCGGGCACTCTGGTTCACATAATGCACAGTCAATACATTCATCCGGATTAATCACTAGGAAATTCGGACCTTCGTAGAAACAGTCAACAGGACAAACTTCTACGCAATCTTGGTATTTACATTTAATACAATTTTCAGTGACAACAAAGGTCATGGCGACAGCTACCTAAAAAATATGGTTTCATTTCGAATAGCTTATTTTAGGCAAAAAAGGGGTAAACAAACAATTGCTTTTATTGATATTCTTTATTCATGCATATGAAGATAAGTTAATACGTTGATAATCAAACAAATCTTTCAGTCTTGTGAACTGCTTGTCTATAAAATTAAAATAATAATATATTTTATAAAACAATAACTTAAAAATTATTTTATTTAATTGTTTAGATGTCATTTAAGTCAAGGCATCTATTTTAATAAATACCTTAACTTTTCATTTTTTCTTTTACAAATTCTGATTTTCAGCTTTTGGGGCTGAAAATCTTTAAATATTTAGAGCTAAACGTTACACAGTAAATGAATATCTTCAGGTTCGAGCTGCCAAAGTTGTTGATCTGGAGCACTTAGAGGTTCTGCACCATGCTTCATATAGAAGTCTACAGTGCGCCGACTTGGGGTTGCTGAAATATACAGTTGTTTTGCACCGAGCTGCTTGGCGGACTCTTTTGCGGCTTGCATAAGCTTAGCACCAATGCCTTGACCTTGCTGGTTTGCATCGACATAGAAATAGTGGAGTAATTTCGCGTGAGGGTAATCCGCTATAAATTGATTTGAGACTACACTTACACCAACGAGTTTTTCAGAAGCATCAAATGCGCCGATAAATATTGAACCTTGTTCATAGAGCTGTTTCAGTTTAGGTGGGTCATTTTCTAGATGATATAAGTCCCAATGTTGTACATCAAAAAAACAATCAACTAAGTCTAGATGTTGCTGTTTTTGTATGTAGTTTTGAGTAATTAATTCACGGCGGCTAATTTGCTGCCAAATAAGATCGATTTCTGAATATTGCAAAGATCTTAAGATCATATAAATATTATTCTCCGAGGTGAATAAGCAGACCTAAGCCTGCTTATTCAGAGGTGTTTTATTAAGATTTGAGTGCAGCTTTCAGCTCATAGAGTTGTTCAAGCGCCTGACGAGGCGATAAGTTATCGACTTCAATTTGCTTAAGTAAGTCTAGAGCAGGGGATGAAACTTCGATCTCGACAACTTTTTCTATAATTTGTGAACCAGAGTTCGCATCTGGTGGAGCAAACAAATCATTTTGGAAACTGGTTTGTAGATGTTGCTGCTGCTGTTTTTCCAAAATACGTAAACGCTTTTGTGCTTCTTTAATAACATTGGCAGGAATACCCGCTAATTTTGCAACCTGTAAACCATGGCTTTGACTTGCAGGACCTTGCTGAACCTTATGCAATAAAATCAGGTTGCCGTTAAGCTCTTGTGCAGTCACATGATAGTTATCAATTCCTGCTTCACTACCCAGTTCAGTTAACTCGAAATAATGTGTGGCAAATAAACATAAACATTTTACGCGTTTTGTTAAATCAACCACGCATGCCCATGCTAAAGATAAGCCGTCATAGGTACTGGTTCCGCGGCCAACTTCATCCATTAAAACCAGCGATTGATTGGTGGCATGGTGTAGAATTTGCGAAGTTTCTGTCATCTCAACCATAAAGGTTGACTTGCCTGTAGATAAATCATCGGCTGAACCAATACGAGTGAAAATTCGGTCAATTGGACCAAGCTTGGCTGCTTTAGCAGGAACATAGCTACCGCAATAAGCAAGTAAACTAATTAATGCGGTTTGACGCATAAAGGTTGATTTACCACCCATGTTTGGACCGGTAATAATTGCCATGCGGTGCTGAGCATCAAGGAAAGTATCATTTGGGGTAAATGGTGCTTTATTTAATGCCTCAACCACAGGGTGACGACCCGCCTGAATTTTAATGCCCGTTTCTGGGGTAAATTCAGGACGTGCCCAATTGTTTAGACGTGCTTGATGCGCAAAGTTTGCCACCACATCAATTTGAGCAATTGCTGAACTCATCATTTGTAAGTGAGCAATATTTTCACGAAGGTTTTCAAGCAAAGCTTCGAATAAAGCTTTTTCACGTGCTAATGCGCGCGACTCACTCGACAGGACTTTATCTTCAAAACTTTTTAGCTCTGGCGTAATGTAGCGCTCAGCATTTTTTAAAGTCTGGCGACGAATATAGTCAGCAGGGGCTTGTTCTGCTTGAGCACGAGTCAATTCGATGTAGTAACCACTTACACGGTTATAGCCAATTTTAAGGGTGTTAATTCCTGTGCGCTCGCGTTCTTTGACTTCTAAATCAATCAGGAACTGACCTGCATGATCGCGAATTTGGCGTAATTCATCAAGGTCGGCATCATATCCTTCTGCAATTACATTGCCATCACGAAGTAATACTGGCGGATTTTCAACAATTGCTGCCATCAAGTGCTGATGAAGCGCTTTAAAATCTCCAAGTTCTTGATCAAGCTGAACTAATAACTTGGATTTTTTCGCTTGAATGACTGGAGTTAACGCCGTTCTCAAAGCTGGAATTTGTGCACATGCATGACGAAGCTGTACTAAATCGCGTGGTCGCGCACTGCCCAATGCTACACGGCTAAGCACACGCTCAATATCGCCAATTTCTTTAAGCACTAAACGAACAGGACTTTCATGGTAGCCTTGAATGAGTTGCTCAATTGCATCTAAACGAGCATCGAGTAAAGCCGTATCACGAACAGGTTGCATGAGTGTGCGGCTTAATAAACGACCACCCATTGCAGTTTGGCAGTCATTTACCAGTTGGAATAATGAGGTGCCATGTTCAAATAGCGGTTCGATAATTTCTAGGTTACGGCGCGTGATTGGGTCAAGCGCAATAAAGTCTGTACTTTGCTCAAGCTGAATTGAACGGATATGTGGTAATGCAGTTTTTTGTGTTTCTTTTGCATAGTGAATGAGTGCAGCGGCAGCAGCTTTAGCTAAAGGTAATGGGTCTAAACCAAAACCTGAAAGCGTTGATACCGTAAATTGGTCACATAAAGTTTTTTGTGCGTTATTTAGATTGAAGTCTACATTTGGACGTTTGGTAACAGGGCATTCTAAGTGTTTTTTAATTTGCTCAATAATATTTGTGTCGACCAAGTCTTCATCAATCAAGATTTCACTTGGCATTAAACGCGCAAGTTCAATTGGAAGTTGTTCAGGCTTGTAATCTTGTTGTTGAACTTTAAAAATGCCTGCACTTAAGTCGAGTAACGCGAAACCAATCTGGTTTTGATGAATGCATAATGAAACGAGATTAGACGATTGATAACTGCTGAGTAATGCATCATCAGTTAAAGTACCAGGGGTCAGAATACGAACAACTTTACGATCAACTGGACCTTTACCTGTTACTTCTCCCACTTGCTCGCAAATGGCTACAGTTCGCCCAGCTTTGACAAGACGTGCAAGATAACCTTCTGCCGAATGATAAGGAACGCCTGCCATTGGAATCGGGTTGCCGTTTGCTTTACCACGATGGGTTAAGGTAATACCTAAAAGTTTAGCTGCTAAATGGGCATCTTCAAAGAATAGTTCATAAAAGTCGCCCATACGATAAAACAGCAACGCATGTTGATAGTCTTTTTTAACCTTGAGATATTGCTGCATCATTGGAGTGTGGGTGGAGAGATCAGCCATGATTTCAGCGCTATTCATGCGTAATAAACCCTTAAAAAATCAATAATAAATAAGTTAACTTTGAAAGTTTGGTTATCGAACCAATTCTAACAACTTCTGTGTAAATCTGACTTAATCTAAGAAAAAAGTATACCTTTGTAGTGTACCTTTTTTAATGTCAATATTGAGTTAACAGTGTGTGAGAACTTAACTTAATTTTTCACGGTTGCCATCTTAACAAATTGAGACTGATTGGCAAAAAGGATTCCTGTATTTCCTAATAAGACCGTTTTTAATAGTACAAATTTTGAAGTTTTTTAGTATAAAAGAAACAACAGTAGCGCTAGCTATACTTATTTTTTGATCATTATTTCTTGTGGGGGAGTTCAACGCCTATTTAAGATAAAAAACTGATGGATACATTGAATATCCATCAGTTTGAGTTCTATTTATAAATCACGAGCAACTAAAGTTAAAATGTCGTAGGTTGCGACAAGTTCACCACGTTGGTTTTTGACTTTAATATCCCACACTACAACGCCATGAGCAGGCTGAGACGGGTCTTTTTGTGGTTTAGGTGTTTTTTGCTTACAGGTGAGTTCAACCTGAATTGAATCACCAATTTTAACCGGTTCAACAAAGCGTAAGTTGTCCATACCATAATTGGCAATCACAGGGCCTTGTGCTGCATCTACAAATAGACCTGCTGCGGCAGACACAATGAAATATCCATGTGCAACACGCTCACCAAAGAAAGACTCGGCAGCTGCAATTTTGTCGGTATGCGCATAGAAATAGTCACCGCTTAAACCAGCAAAGTTGACAATATCTGCTTCGCTTACGGTGCGACGAGCCGTCAATAAACGTTCACCAATCACTAACTCATCAAACGACTTTTTAAATGGATGTACACGGTCTTCATTAACTTTTGAACCAGCAGTCCACGAGTGAGTAATTTGCGTCAAGCTATTTGGAGAACCTTGAATTGCAGTACGCTGCATATAATGTTTAACAGCGCGAATACCACCTAACTCTTCACCGCCACCTGCACGACCAGGTCCGCCGTGTACTAAATGCGGAAGTGGTGAACCATGTCCTGTACTTTCTTTTGCCGATTCTGCATCGAGTACATGGACACGGCCATGCCAAGGTGCAATTTTTTGAATAATCTGTTCAATATTCTCATCGTTATTTTTAACGACTGAAGCCACTAAGCTACCTTCGCCACGTGAAACAAGGTCAGCTAGTTCTTCAATGTTGTTGTATGGCATGAGGGTACATACCGGACCGAAAGCTTCTGTGGTATGCACATGTGTTGCTTGTAAAGGTTGCTCACATAGCAATAAAGTTGGAGCGAAAAAAGCGCCTTTTTCAGGATGATCTGCATTAAATGTAAAGCTATCGTTGCCACCAAAAACAATTTTTGCATCTTTGCTGAGTTCGGCAACTTTTTCTGCAACATCATGTTTTTGTTTAATGCTAGCTAAAGCACCCATGGTGGTTTCTTCTTTTTGAGGGTCACCTACCACAACTTTAGCAAGTTTGGCAGTTAGCTTTTCTTGCACAGTCGCTAACAAGTTTTCAGGAACAAATGCACGACGAATCGCAGTACATTTTTGGCCTGCTTTTGTGGTCATTTCACGGAAAACTTCACGCACAAATAAATCGACTGTTTCTTCATTTGCCTCAGGGCTTAAAATTGCGCTGTTTACCGAGTCGGCTTCCATGCTAAATGGAATCGAATATTTATTGAGGTGAGGGTGGTTACGCAGTTTTTGACCTGTGTAAGCAGAACCTGTAAACGTAACACAGTCTTGTGGACCTAAGTGGTCGAACAAGTCATAAGTCTGACCGCAAATAAGTTGTAGCGAGCCTTTTGGTAATACATGGGCTTCTTCAATGGCTTTTACAACCGCTTGAGTTAATTGAGAACCATCTGTTGCAGGTTTCACAATACATGGCACACCTGCAAGTAGCGTCGGTGCAATCTTTTCAAGCATTCCCCAAATTGGGAAGTTAAATGCGTTGATGTGAACGGCAACACCTGCTTTAGGACTTAAAATGTGTTTAGCACCAAAAGTTCCATTTTTAGATAATTGAATCCAGCTATCTTCAGTAATAATTTTTTCGTCATTGAGTTCACGGCGAACCAGACTTGAATAAGCAAATAACGTCTGGATGCCACCTTCAATATCAATCCATGCATCTTTACGAGTTGCGCCTGTGGCATAAGCAAGTTTGTAGAACTCTTCTTTACGCTCAAGCAAATGTTGGGCAATTTGTTTTAACGCATTAGCACGTTGGTGGAATGTCCAGTTAGCCAGTTCTGAACCATTTTGTTTGGCATATTGAACAACACGTTTCATATCAATGCCATGACTACTTACGGCATAAATCGATTCACCTGTAATGGCATGGTAAACAGGGCGCAGTTCTTCACTGGTCGAATGCCATGTTCCATAGACAGAAGAAGCAAGATGAGGCAGTTGATGCCCAGACTGCTGAAAATCTGTGTCAGTTGAGGTTCCTTCTAGGTGTGCTTGTTCAAGCATGACCAAACTCCTTTTTTTATGTGATACGTCAATTATAAAAATTGAAAAAATATGATTCATAATTTCAGATTAATTTGTCTAAAAGTCAACTTTATTTTGATTTGTAAAAGTAAAAAGGTTTTTTACAATTGGCTTAAATTTAATAATTTCAATAATTTGATGTGTTTTACTGTTGGTAATTTAATTTGATACTAAAAAAGTGATTGACTTTGTTTTTAGTGTATCGAAAAATAGATTTAAGGGTGATGCCTACAGGGAATGAAAGAATGGAAAACAACTACCAGAAATTTGAACAAAATATTGCCAATGAAATTACGATCGAGGCTAAGGATCAAATGCCCGATGCCTACCGCAAAACATTGATTCGTCAAATTGGGCAACATGGCCATTCTGAAATTGTAGGTATGTTGCCTGAAGGAAACTGGATTACTCGTGCGCCGACTTTAAAACGTAAAGCGGTTTTGCTCGCGAAAGTACAAGATGAAGCAGGTCATGGTTTGTATTTGTATAGCGCCGCAGAAACTTTAGGTGCTGACCGTGATGACATGATGGAAAAATTAATTGATGGGAAAATGAAATACTCATCAATTTTTAACTATCCAACTTTGACTTGGGCAGATGTCGCTGCAATTGGTTGGCTTGTCGATGGGGCAGCCATTGTGAACCAAGTTGCGCTTTGCCGTACGTCTTACGGACCATATGCACGTGCAATGGTACGTATTTGTAAAGAAGAAAGTTTCCACCAACGCCAAGGTTTTGAAGCCATGATGGCTTTAGCAGGTGGTACACCAGAACAAAAACAGATGGCACAAGATGCGGTAAATCGCTACTGGTGGCCAGCACTCATGATGTTTGGTCCAAGTGATGAGCACTCTCCAAACAGCGCACAAAGCATGGCATGGAAAATCAAACGCTTTAGTAACGATGAATTACGTCAAAAGTTTGTTGATAACACGGTGCCGCAAATTTTACAGCTAGGTTTGGAAGTTCCAGACCCAGATTTAAAACTGAATGAAGAAACAGGCCACTATGAGTTTGGCGAGATCGACTGGCACGAATTTAATGAAGTGATTGCCGGACGTGGACCATGTAATCACGAGCGTATCGAAGCACGCCGTAAGGCATGGGAAAACGGCAAATGGGTTCGTGATGCAGCCGTGGTC
This sequence comes from Acinetobacter sp. V116_7, assembly GCF_056735735.1. NCBI lineage: Bacteria > Pseudomonadati > Pseudomonadota > Gammaproteobacteria > Moraxellales > Moraxellaceae > Acinetobacter > Acinetobacter sp. V116_7. Next base: position 994,582 of record NZ_JBWZIF010000028.1, on the reverse strand, counting down.
TACGCTAAAAAACAACAGCTTGAAGCGAACAAAGTGGCTTAACAAGATTTATGGAAAAATTTGAGGAAATCAAAATGGAAGATAAAAACAACTGGTCGCTCTACGAAGTATTTGTACGTAGTAAACAAGGCTTAAGCCACCGTCATGTAGGCAGCTTAAGAGCACCTGATGATGAGATTGCACTGCAACATGCTCGTGATGTTTACACACGCCGCAATGAAGGAATCAGCATTTGGGTGGTTCGTTCTGAACTGATTAAGTCATCACAGCCAGATGAAAAAGCTGAATTTTTCGATCCTTCTTTAGACAAGGTTTATCGTCATCCGACTTTCTACCATATCCCAGATGGCATTGAGCACATGTAAGGGAGATGACACATGAATCATTCAGTTTTATCTAAATTCTTATTACATATTGGCGACAGCCAACTGGTTTTGTCTCAGCGTTTGGCTGAGTGGTGTGGGCATGCACCTGAGCTTGAAGTTGATATTGCCTTAGCAAACATCGGTTTGGACTTATTAGGTCAGGCAAGAAACTTTCTGACTTTGGCTGGTCAATATGATGAAGCTAAACGTGATGAAGATCAGCTTGCATATTTCCGTACAGAACGTGAGTTTTTAAACCTATTGTTATGCGAACAACCGAATGGCGATTTTGCACAAACGATTGTACGTCAGTGGTTGATGGACCATTACCATCTTCATTTATTTACGGCTTTAACCCAGAGTTCGCTTCCAGAAGTTAGTGCGCTTGCTGTCAAATCTTTAAAAGAAGTGAAGTATCACATCCGTTTTTCAACAAGCTGGATGGAACGTTTAAGTTTAAGCACAGATGAAGCACATCAACGTGTACAAGATGGATTAAATAATTTATGGCGCTTTACTGCTGAGTTATTTGAACTTAATGCAGACGAACAAGCACTAGTTGCAGAAGGTGTGATTCCAGATTTTTCAAATGAAAAAGAACAATGGAACCAAACCATTGCAGATGAACTTAAACGTTTTGAATTAAATGTTGCTGTGAACGGTGCTTATCGCCGCGGTGCAAAACAAGGATTGCATACCGAGCATTTAGGTTATTTGTTGGCTGAAATGCAAAGTATTCAAAGAACTTATCCAGGCATGACCTGGTAAGACAAGGAGGTGAGCCATGCAAATGATTCGTCATTGCATCGACCAATGTTGGGATGTTCTACAAACGGTAAGTGACCCTGAAATTCCGGTTTTATCTGTTGTGGATTTAGGCATGATTCGTGGTGTAGAGATTAACGACCAACAAGAAATTATTGTTCGTTTAACTCCGACATATAGCGGTTGTCCAGCAACAGATATGTTGAAAGCACAAATTGCTGAAGCCTTTACCGCAGAAGCTTTGACACCAGTCAAAGTCATGGTCGATTTGTCAGAAGCATGGACCACGGACTGGATGTCTGAAGCGGGTAAAAAGAAACTGCAAGTTTATGGCATTGCACCACCAGAAGGGTTGGCGCATCAATGTGGGACTCACGTTCACTTAAAAGATGGTGTCGAGTGCCCACGTTGCAAAAGTAAACACACCCGACTGTTAACAGAGTTTAGTTCTACCGCCTGTAAAGCACTTTATAAATGTCAGGACTGTCTTGAGCCTTTTGATTACTTCAAATGTATTTAAGTCTTTAGATAAGGAAATCAGCCATGAGCCAATTTGTACCATTAAAAGTAAAAAGTATTACGCCTCAAACCGATCAGGCAATTTGTATTGCATTTGACGTTGTACCTGAACAACAAGAACAATTTCAATTTCAACCGGGGCAACATTTAACCATTCGCCATTTAACCGAAGCGGGTGAAATCCGCCGTTGTTATTCAATTTGTAGCTATGCAGCAAAAGAAGACATCAGCATTGCGGTTAAAAAAATTGATCAGGGTCAATTTTCAAACTGGGCAAATGACCATTTAAAAGTGGGTGATGTGCTTGAAGTGATGCCACCACAAGGTGTGTTTTTTCAAAAAGCAGCCAAGATGGGTGGACAAAACTATTTAGGTGTTGCTGCGGGCAGTGGTATTACCCCAATTTTATCGATTGTTAAGCAAGTGTTGTTTGAACAACCTGAAGCTAAATTTACATTGCTCTATGGCAATCGCTCATGGAAACAAACCATGTTTGCCGAGCAAATTATGGATTTGAAAGATCAGTTTAAAGAACGTTTTCAGCTCATCAATATTTTTTCTCGTGAGTTCAATGACAGTGAACTGATGAATGGTCGTATTGATGAAGAAAAGCTAAAACAACTTTTTGATTTTGATGTGCTTGAAACGAGTTTTGACCATGTGTTTGCTTGTGGTCCAGACGAAATGATGAATGCCGTAGAGAGCACTTTGCCAAACTATGGTATTGCAAAAGAAAAAATCCACACCGAACGTTTCCATACAGGGCAGGCTCGTAAACGTAGCGCTGAAGCTGATGCAAATCGTAAAGAAGAAAAAGTAAACATCATTTTAGATGGTCGTGAGCTGATTGTTTCTGTGGCTCAGGACGACGAAAGTATTCTTGATGCGGCTTTACGTGCAGGTGCTGACTTACCGTATGCATGTAAAGGTGGGGTGTGTGCGACCTGTCGTTGTAAGGTACTTTCTGGTGAAGTCGACATGTTCCTTAACTATAGTCTTGAAGAAGATGAAGTTGAAAAGGGCTATGTGCTGAGCTGTCAGACCTTACCAAAAGGCTCAAATGTTCGTTTGAGTTTTGATGAATAGAGGCTGTTATGCAAGAGTTAATCAAAGCCAGCACAGCTGCTGACGGTGTTTTGTTATTAACCCTAAACCGTCCAGAAAAAAGAAATGCTTTAAACAATGCAACATTGCAGTGTTTATGCGAGTTGCTCGAAGAAGCTGAACACAATGCTCAAGTCAAAGCGGTGGTTTTAACGGGTAACTCACAATGTTTTGCGGCTGGAGCAGATCTTAGCGAATTAGCTGCAATGGACGCCGTGACTTTGCAACTCGATATTCGCCCGAAGCTTTGGCAAAAAATTGATGCATTTAGTAAGCCACTGATTACCGCAGTCAAAGGCTATGCCTTAGGCGCTGGGTTTGAGCTGGTTTTACATTCAGATATGGTAATTTGCGGTGAAAATGCCCGTTTTGCTTTACCTGAAATTACCTTGGGTATGTTGCCGGGTGCAGGCGGAACACAGCGTTTGGCTCGCTTGGTTGGACAACAACTCACCATGCGCTGGGCCATGACAGGTGAGATGATTTCGGCAAAACAGGCAGAGCAACATGGCATTTGCAGTCAAGTGGTTCCGACTGAATTAACCGTTGAATATGCGGTTCAACTTGCAGCCAAAATTGCCAAACAAGCGCCTTTAGCGATTCGCGTGATTAAACAATCAATTAAAAGTATTCATGAAACGACTTTAAGTCAGGGACTCAAGTTTGAACGTCAAAACTTTGTCTGGCTGGCGGCTACAAAAGATCGAAACGAAGGGATTAATGCTTTCTTTGAGAAAAGAAAGCCAGTGTTTAGAGGTGAGTGATGGACTATCAAAATATTATTGCTGAAGAAAAAAATGGTGTTGGCTACCTGACATTTAACCGCCCAAAAGCACTGAATAGCTTTAACGTTGATATGCACCGTGAAGTGGCTGAGGTTTTAAACCAGTGGACCAAAAATCCGGATGTTCGCTGTGTGGTGATTAGTGGCGAAGGCCGTGGCTTCTGTGCAGGGCAAGATTTAGGTGATCGTGTAGTTGACCCAAATGCTGAAGCTCCAGATTTAGGATATTCCATTGAAACTTACTATAACCCGCTCATTAAGACGATTGTAAATATGCCGAAGCCTGTGATTTGCGCCGTAAATGGTGTAGCAGCAGGTGCAGGGGCAAATATTGCACTGGCATGTGATTTAGTGATTGCAGCAAAATCGGCAAACTTCGTACAAGCCTTTTGCCGTTTAGGTTTGGTTCCAGATTCTGCGGGTACATGGTTTTTACCACGTGCTGTAGGCCATGCGCGTGCGATGGGTTTGACCTTGTTAGGTGACAAGCTCCCAGCAGAAACCGTAAAAGAATGGGGCATGATTTGGGATGTAGTTGAAGACGCTGAGCTTAAAACAAAAGTGACTGAACTCGCAGAGCGTTTAGCGAAACAGCCTACATTTGGTCTATCTCTCATTAAAAAAGCCATTCATCAATCAAGTAATAACACCTTTGATGAGCAAATGCTGTTAGAGCGTGACTTACAACGTATTGCGGGTCGTTCCGAAGATTATCGTGAAGGTGTACAAGCCTTTATGAATAAACGTGAACCAAATTTTAAAGGGCGCTAAGCATGACAGATTTAGACTTATCTCGTGCCCGAATTGCCGTTATTGGTTCTGGCACTATGGGCATCGGCATTGCCCAGTTAGCCATCGTCAATGGGCACTCGACCGTTTTATATGATCTGGACGCTCAAAAAGCGCAACAAGCCGTTCACGGCTTAGAGCAGACTTTTAAAAAGCTGGTTGAAAAGAGCAAGCTCACACAACAGCAAGCGGATGAAGCTTTAGCGCGTTTAACTGTGGTGAATCAAATTGAAGCGCTGCGTGATGCTGACTTAGTCATTGAAGCGGTCGTTGAGAAAAAAGAAGTTAAACAGTCTTTATTTAAGCAACTTGCTGAAATTTGTAGTGAGCAAACCATTTTTGCAAGCAATACATCTTCAATTTCAGTGACTGCAATTTCGGCTGGCATTGCTCACCCTGAGCGCGTAGTAGGTTTACACTTTTTTAATCCTGCGCCAGTCATGAAACTGGTTGAAATTGTGCAAGGCTTAAAAACCCCAAACAGCTTATGTTTGGCTTTAAAAACCTTAATGCTCGGCTGGAAAAAAATTCCAGTACTCACCAAGTCGACTCCTGGTTTTATTGTTAACCGAATTGCACGTCCGTTTTATGCAGAAGGCTTTAGAGCACTGCAAGAACAAGTCACCAGCTACGACCAGCTAGATTATGCCTTAAAGCAGTGTGGCGGTTTTGCGATGGGGCCGTGTGAACTTACCGACCTCATTGGGCAAGATGTTAACTTTTCAGTGACCCAAAGCGTTTATCAAGAATTTTTTTACGAGCCACGCTACCGCCCAAGCCTGATTCAAAAAGAATTGGTCGATGCGGGTGCTTGGGGCCGTAAGTCAAAACAAGGCTTTTATAGCTATAACGAAAAAAATCAGTACGAGACATTTCAGCCTAAAGCTGTGACTACCAAACCAGTCGATGCCCATATTCAGCTCAAAGGGACTTGGTCTCAGCTACCTGCTTTTTTAACACGGTTGGGTTTAAAAAGCGGATCTGCAAGTGACGACAACATCCTTCAAATTGATGATATCGACTTACGTTTAAGCCAAGGTGAGTCTGCCAATATTCATTACTTAAGCCGTAAAGTGGTTTTAATGGATTGGCATCATGATTTTGAGCACGCAGAGGCTTTAGTACTCAGTCATAACGAGCTTTGTGAAGAAAGTGATCTCGCTAAAGTTGAAGCTTACTTTGCACAGTTTGGTATTAGCGTGATGTGGATTAAAGACCATCCGGCACTGTTAACCTTACGCACCATCGCTTTACTCATTAATGAAGCCTGTGAAGCAAGTTTACATGGTGTTGCGAGTCTGGAAGATATTGATAATGCCATGAAATATGGAGTGAATTATCCTAAGGGTCCTTACCAGTGGTTGACACAAATGGGCGGTGCTTATGTGCTCCAAACTTTAAATAACTTATATGCACTGTATGGAGAGGAAAAATATCGCGCGAGTATCTACCTCAAACAATATGTAGCAAAAACTCAAAACATTGCTACCCAATATTCACGCGATATGACCGAATTTGCATAATCAGGAGTCAACATGGAAGACGTTTTAATTTGCGATTTTATTCGTACCCCAATTGGACGATATGCAGGTGCCTTAAGTGCAGTACGTGCAGATGATTTAGCTGCATTGCCCATCAAATATTTAAAAGATCAACACCCGAACTTGCCGTGGAATACGGTAGACGAAGTGTTTTTAGGATGTGCTAACCAAGCAGGTGAAGACAACCGTAACGTTGCACGTATGGCGACACTCTTGGCGGGCTTACCTGACACAGTACCAGCGATGACCATCAATCGTTTATGTGCTTCAGGTCTAGATGCAGTAGGCCTTGCGGCACGCTCAATTAAAGCAGGTGAAGCGCAGTTTGTGTTGGCAGGTGGTGTTGAGTCAATGAGCCGTGCACCCTTTGTACAAGCTAAACCAACTGAAGCTTTTAGCCGTACACCTGAAATTTATGACACCACCATTGGCTGGCGCTTTGTAAATAAGCAACTCAAAGCGCAATACGGCACAGACAGCATGCCTGAAACTGCCGAAAATGTAGCTGAAAAATACCAGATTAGTCGTGAAGACCAAGATGCGTTTGCATTGCTTAGCCAACAAAAAACGGCTGCTGCACAGCAAAACGGTTTTTTTACCGACGAGATTTTGCCTGTCGAGATTGTAGATCGTAAGAAAAACGTGGTTGTGGTGAACCGCGATGAACATCCGCGTGAAACGACACTTGAAGCACTTGCGAAGCTAAAAGCGCCGTTTAAGAAAGAAGGTGGTTCGGTGACTGCCGGAAATGCCTCTGGTGTAAATGATGGCGCCGCATGTGTGTTAATTACCAACGGTGAATTTGCAGATACACATGGTTTAAAACCTTTAGCACGCGTGATTGGCATTGCAAGTGCAGGTGTTGAACCCAAATATATGGGTATAGGTCCTGTTCCGGCTGTGCAGAAAATTTTAAAGCAAACAGGTTTAACGCTAGATCAGATGGATGTGATTGAGCTGAATGAAGCATTCGCAGCCCAATCTTTGGCTTGTATGCGTGAACTTGGCCTAAAAGATGACGATCAACGCGTGAACCCAAATGGTGGTGCGATTGCGTTAGGACATCCGCTCGGTATGAGTGGTACTCGCTTAGTAATTACAGCAACACGTGAGCTAAAAAAACGCGGTGGACGCTATGCACTTTGCACGATGTGTGTAGGTGTTGGACAAGGCGTCGCACTGATTTTGGAAAACTTAAATTAATTTAGACGGTTTTAAAAATTACATAATGAGGAGATAGGCGATGGACAGCCTTACAACGGATAATGTTGAACAATTAACACTTGCAGAGCTTAGAGAGCTGCAAACTAAACGGTTAAAACAAACCCTGACTTTTGTATATGAAAATAGTCCGGTCTATAAGAAAAAGTTCGATGAAGCAGGTATACATCCTGATGACTTCGTGACTTTAGATGATTTGGCGAAGTTTCCATTTACCACCAAACAGGATTTAAGAGACAACTATCCGTTTGGGATGTTTGCCGTACCGCAAGAGCAAATTGTGCGTTTACATGCATCATCGGGCACAACGGGTAAACCGACAGTAGTGGGCTATACCCAAAAAGATATCAACACTTGGTCAGACATTGTTGCGCGTTGCTTACGCATGGCAGGTTTAACCGCGAAAGATATGGTTCAGGTTGCTTATGGCTATGGACTATTTACAGGTGGTCTAGGTGCACATTATGGCGCTGAGCGCTTAGGTGCAACGGTTATTCCAATGTCTGGCGGTCAAACTGAAAAGCAAGTTCAGCTTATTCAAGACTTTAAACCGACTGCAATTATGGTTACGCCATCGTATTGTGTGAGCATTATTGAAAAGCTCGAGCAACAATTTGGTACGGCACGTAATACGTCTTTAAAAGTCGGTATTTTTGGTGCCGAGCCGTGGACCAACGAACTGCGCCGTGAAATTGAGGAACGCCTAAATATTAAAGCACTCGATATTTATGGTTTGTCTGAAGTAATGGGGCCGGGCGTTGCAATGCAGTGCTTAGGTGAGGGCGAGGGATTAACGATTTGGGAAGATCATTTCTACCCTGAAATTATTAACCCTGAAACGGGTGAAGTTTGTAAAGATGGTGAACTTGGTGAGCTAGTCTTTACGACTATTACCAAAGAAGGCTTACCGATTATCCGTTACCGTACCCGTGATTTGACCCGTTTACTACCGGGTGAAAATCTGGCAATGCGTAAAATGGATAAAATTGTTGGCCGTAGTGACGACATGCTGATTATTCGCGGTGTGAATGTTTTCCCGACCCAAATTGAAGAGCAAATTTTGCAAGTTCCACATTTAGTTCCAAATTATGAAATTTTGGTGACTAAAAAAGGACATATGGATACTTTGCATATTCGCACAGAGATGTGTCATAACTGTAATATACAGGCCAATCAACTTGCTCAGGAGTTGATGAAACGCATTAAAACCATGATTGGGATTAGCGTTACTGTAGAAGTTGTTACTGAAGCGACCTTACCTCGTTCGGAAGGTAAGGCAAAGCGGGTAATCGATATGCGTCAGATTGCTTAACATCAAGATCATTCAGGGTATAGAATCTATACCCTGAAACTAAACGCCAAGACATGAGTATGAGTGCAAAAATACAGCAAATAATTGATTCTGTTGTAAAGAATGAAACCTTAAGTGGAACTTCGCTTATTTCGACAATTTTTGGAGATTCAGTACTTCATCGGGGTGGAAACATTAGTCTTGCAAGCCTGATTCAGTTATTAGAGCTATTTGGTTTTAATGACCGTGCTGTAAGAACCTCTGTTTTTCGTTTAGTTAAAAATGATTGGTTATGTTCAGACAAAATCGGCAGAACCAGTTTTTATCGAATTACCGATTCGAGCCGTTCGACTTATTTGCAGGCCGAGCAACGCATTTATAACGACCAGATGAAAGAGTGGGACCATTATTGGGATCTTATTCTGATGTCTAGTCTCGATACTGAAAATAAAGCGTTGTTAAAGAAAGAACTCGAATGGTTAGGATTTGCCAATATTTCGACAAACTTAATGGCTTATCCGGGTTGTAACCGTATTGAACTGCAACGCTTGTTGGTTGACTTAAATATGAGTGAGCAAGTGGTGGTGTTTAAAGCCGAAACATTGCAGCTCTTTAATAATTCGGTCGATACCATTGGTCGTATGCTCAGAACCAACTGGCCCATCGATGAATTACGCCAAAGATATCTACAGTTTCTCGATATTTTTAGAGAAATTGGCGTGTTGCTCATGCAAGAAAACGAACAACTCGAACCGGTTCAGGCCTTTCAAATTCGAACTTTGCTGATTCATTACTATCGACGGATTTTATTGAAAGACCCTGCATTACCGCTTGAGTTATTGCCAACTGACTGGCCCGCGATTAGTGCACGAACTTTATCAATGAATATTTATAAAAAAGTATTTGAACCTGCGGATGAATACTTCTTGTCTGTTGCCGCAACAGCAGAAGGACCAATGCCAAATGCCACAGCACATTATTGGCGCCGTTTCGGAGGTTTGGTGGCGGCAAATGAGAGGTTAAATCATGCCTTGTTATAGTATTGACGGTGTTATTCCCGTCGTTAGCCCAGAGGCTTTTGTACATCCAACTGCTGTTTTAATTGGTGATGTGATTATTGAAGCGGGCGTATATGTAGGGCCATTTGCTTCATTACGTGCCGATTTTGGACGTATCCATATTAAGCAAAATGCCAATATACAAGATAGCTGCACCGTACATGGTTTTCCGCAAAGCGTGACTCTAGTTGAGGAAATGGGGCACATTGGGCATGGGGCAATTTTGCATGGCTGCCGTATTGGAAAAAATGTTTTGGTCGGCATGAACAGCGTAATTTTGGACTATGCCGAAATTGGTGAAAACACTATTATTGGCGCAAATAGCTTGGTCAAAACCAAAGATATTATTCCGGCAAATGTATTGGCAATCGGAAGTCCTGCTAAGGTTGCACGTGATTTATCAGAACAAGAAAAAAAATGGAAAACCAGAGGCACGCAAGAATACATTGAGCTTGCACAGCGCTGCTTAAACACAATGCAAGAAGTTCAGCCTTTAAGTTCAGAGTCAGATGACCGCCTGACCTATAAGGACTTTAATTCTTCAAACTATCAGATTAAACAAGATAGCGTTTAACGGCTTTTAATCAGTCGATTTCAATAGACATAGATTTATAACACTTAAGGAATACTCGCACGAGTAGGGAGACGTTTGTGCAAAAAATGGAAAATACTGCGGTTGATCAATTTGCAGAATTATTGGGTGTTCAAGTGCTGCATCGCAGTTTTGATGAAGCGCGTTGCAAGCTTAATGTGAAAGATGAACACATGAATGCCTTGGGCGGCGTACATGGTGGAGTCATATTTTCTTTAGCCGATATTGCTTTTGCGATGGCTTGTAATGCAGGGGATGCGCCATATACAGGCCTACAGGCTGATATTCGCTATATGAGCGGTGCGAAAGATAGGTTGTTATTTGCAACGGCAACCAAGGTCGGCAGTAGTAAAAAGTTCGCGCATTATGAAGTGTTGATAACAGACGGTTTGAATAATAGAGTCGCTTTGTTTACATCTACGTGTTACAGGCTTGCGCCGTGATATGCGTTAGATCTAGAACAAAACTTATCAGGTACTAAACTTATAGCCAAAATGATTAAGGCATACGTTAATTCCATTAAGTGAGTAGTCAGTACATCCTTTATGAATGCACTTATTTTCTGAAAAGCCTTCATGAGCTAAAACAACTAAGAATTGCTTAATACTGTTTATTCGATTTTGGCTCAAGGTTTGGTTCACATCTGAAAGTTTAATTCCAAAAATAGGCGCTGTTGGTATATCTGGATAACACTCGAAATACCATGCTTGCTCACACTCAGAGCAGACATAATAAAACTCACCATAGTCAAATTTTGGAAGAGTTTCTTCGCATGGAGCCTCTTCAATGATGTAGTGAGGAAACCTATTTTTCATTTCATAGTTATTGCTGAAAATATTTGAAAAGCTGTCAGGGCATACAAAAAATTCACCGACATTTTGACATTCACACATAGATTTTGTTCTTTAACGTTTTCTTGAAATATATAATAGAGTTAATCAAAGAAAATTTTATATTTATCTGGTATATGATTAGATTTTTCTTACAAGATATTCCAAATATTAGGTAGTTAAAAATAAATGATTAAACGAACTTTGTGGTATCAAGTTGAAAAAGAGTATTTGTCAGTAACTCAAGAAGATTTACCTAATATGGATAACTCATTAGTTATTTTAGGAGAGGCAGGTATGGGAAAATCTTGCCTGCTTGAGTGGTTAGGAAGCTTGGATAATTTTGCATATTGTACTGCTCGACAGTTACTCTATCGTCATAAACCTAATACTTTGCTAAATAATAAAAAAGTTCTTGTAATTGATGCTTTGGATGAATTGAGTTCATCTAAGGATGGGGATGGTATCGATTTAGTTTTGCAAAAATTGGGAGAACTTGATTATCCACAGTTTGTTTTGTCTTGTCGTGTGGCAGATTGGCGTAGTGCTACTGGTTTAGTAGCAATTAAAGAACAATATAATATTGAACCACTAGAACTTCATTTAAATCCTTTCTCTCAAAGTGATATGAATGATTTCTTAAGTGAAAAAATAGGAAATGAGCAAGCATTGAAAGTTGTGGATCACTTTGTGAACCTCGGATTAGAAGGGCTATTGGGTAATCCACAAACATTAAATTTGATTTCAGAAGTTGCTAGTGCCACTCAACTACCTGAAACATTAACTCAACTGTTTGACCAAGCAGTTAATTTATTAAGAATTGAACATTCTGAACAGAAGAAAGAAAGACAACTATCCAAAGAAACTGAACTTGAAGTAGCAGGAGCAGCTTTTGGAAGTTTAATATTGTCAGCAAATGAAGCTATCACTAGAAAGCCTATTCACAAAATTGATGATGGGGAATTGCCAATAAGTGAAATAAAAAGTATTACAAATGGACAATATATTGAAAATATAATTGGTTCTCGCTTATTTAAAGCTAATGGTGTTGAACGCTTTACCTATCTACATCGTAGGATAGGAGAGTTTTTAGGTGCTAAATGGCTAATTAAACAAGCAAATACGAGCCGTAAAAGAAAACGTCTTCTATCTTTTTTTCATGCATATGAGCTTGTTCCTGCTAATTTACGTGGTATGCATGCATGGTTAATTATGGATCATAATTTAGCTTTCGAAGTTATTAAATCTGATCCAATCGGAATATTAGAATATGGGGATGTCGATAATCTTTCAGTAGAACAAGCTAAAGTTTTATTGTCTAGTATAGAAAACTTAGCAGAAAATAATCCTAGGTTTTATAAACGAAATAGCTATCAGATTCGGGCTTTCACCGCACCAGTCATTTTAAACCAAATTAAAGATATTCTTTTAAATTATGAAATTTCTTTTACGTTTAGAATTTTTTTACTTGAATCTATTCAGTTATTTCAATTACCAGCTTATTTTATTGAAGTTTTAAAGAAGTTAGTTTTAGAGACTCAGGTCGAGTATGCTATTCGTAAAGCTGCTGGTGAAACATTAGCAATTCAAAAGCAACTAATAGATTGGGAAGAAATTTATCTTAGTCTTTCTAAATTTAATGATGAATCATCATTTCGACTAGCTTTAGAGCTACTACAAGATATTGGATATAACAGAATTGATAGTAAGCTAATAGCCACTTTAGCTTTTTTATACTTAAAAACTGAAGAAACTGTTTCGGGACCACTTTGGTTCATCGAAATTGATCTACCTGATGGTCAAATAGAAAAATTTCTTGATGCTTTTGTAGAACATTTAAAGTCAGAAGAAAACCCATTTCAACATGATGAAAGATATGAAATAAAGAATCTTCTATCTCATTTAATATTAAGAGTTCTCAATTTTAAAGAAATTCCAGTTGAAAAATTATGGAGATGGCTTGAAGAGTTTGATTATAGCTATGGTTATAATAATGAAAAAATAAAAGAATTAGAAAATTTTTTCCGAACCAATGATTTATTAAGACAAAAAATACAGAGCTTTGTGCTTCTTGGACTTACTAATGAGAAGCTTATAGGGCAACGATCTAGAAATCTTTCCCAAGCATCATTAGGTCTTATACCGAATGAAAACGATGTTATTTTATTATTAGAAAATATGTTTTTAACTAATCCTCTGGATGAGCGTTGGAAAGAAATTGTTCACTTAGTACGACATGATGGTGAGATAGGTCAGGAGGTTCGTAACATAGCACTGCCTTTTACTAGAGCAAACGCACAAGATAAAATATGGTTAGAGCAAATTTCTATTAGAAAATTGGATGATTGGGCAATTAAAGAAGATTTGCGTACACAAAAACAAGAAAAGAAAAAACAAGTACTGCAAGCTGAACAACAGAAGTTTTATTATCAAAATCGCGAACTATTACGTAATGGTAATTATGAGGTCATTTTGGCTCCAGCAAAAGCATATTTAAAAATGTTTAGTGATATCGATAGTAAACCCGCACCTCATCAGTGTATTGCAGCGTGGCTAGGGAGTGAAATATCAAATATTTGTATGGAAGGATTTGAAAACTTTCTAACGAATAGTGCACCCAAAGTAAGGGCCGAAGATATTCTAGAAATTAGAAAAGAAGGTAGGATTTATAATGAATGTTTTATCCTCATTGTCGCATTAGCAGAGCGTGTTCGAAAAAATATTGGCTTAAATGATTTACCTGATGAGCGCTTATTTGCTGGTTATTTTACATTAATGAATTGTCGATATGACCAAGAGGTGAAAATTCCTGAAGTATTCGAAGAAATTGAAAATGAGTTGCTCAGACGTGGTTGTTTAGAAGAAGCACTACAATTATTTTATGAACCACTATTTCAAAGCAGATTTGCTGATATTCATGGTTTATATAATGTTATGAATGGAGCAAAATATAAAAGTTTCAATATTGAATTAGCTAAAAGATGGATGAAGCAATTCCCATTGATTGCACTTAAGCCAGAATCGGAGTTAATAGATAGTTTGCTTTATGCAGGCCAGTTTGATTTTCTCAAAAAATTTCTATCACAACGTACAAACCTTGAAAATATTGAACAGAAGAAAAATTGGATTGGTATAGGCTTAATTATAGATTTTGAAGAAACGATTAAACAATTTCAGAAAGAGTTATCTGATAGAGATTTTATTTGGACTATTGGAGACAGGCTAAATGGAAGATATCGAGAAAATAAAGCGAACCTTCAACTAAGTGTTAACTTATTAGAATGGATAATGAATACATTTCGATCTGAATATCCTGATGTAGGTCATCCTAGAGGGGTGTATTCAGGGGATAGGCAACCTTGGGATGCTGCTGACTTCCTTAAGGGGATTGTTGCCCAGTTAGCTAAGAATCCTACTGATGAAGCTTCTAGAGCATTAGAGCGACTTAAGAATGCAGAGCAAGATAGTTATACAGATTTAATTAAGACTTTACAGTATGAACAAAAGCAAATCCGAGTTGAGAGTCTGTATACTCCTCCTACAATTGAACAAATTAAAGCGATTTCAGCAGATTTGCCCCCTCAGTCCATCTCTGATTTACAAGCTTTTATTCTAGAAGAACTAGCTGTAGTTCAAGCCAAAATCAAAAGTGATGATGCAGAGTCTTGGCGTGGTTTTTATGATGATAATGCTAAACCATACAAAGAAGAGCGCTGTCGAGATCATTTGATAGGATTGCTCCGACAAGGAAGTAACGAAGTAGTTTATGAGGTGGAAGTTCATGAAGCTGATGATAAAGAAGCTGATATAGGATGCACTGTAGGGCAACTACGTTTACCAATTGAAGTGAAAGGGCAATGGCATCCTGAATTGTGGACAGGTGCTGATAATCAACTCAATAAATTATATACACAAGACTGGCGTGCCGAGGGTAGAGGTATCTATCTTGTACTATGGTTTGGCCCAAGGACTGATAATAAGAAGTTAAAAAGCCGAGGCAAGGGAAAACTTATTCCTACTACCACTGATCAGCTAAAGGCAATGTTGATTGAAAGTAGCCAAGCTGCAAAATCTGGACAAATTGAAATAGTGGTTTTAGATATTGAAAGATTAAATAAAAACTTAAAATTGGTTTAGGAACTACGAGGTTGATATCAATTTTTTAGCTTCTTGTATAGTTTCATAAAACACATCAGTTGAGGAGTTCTTGATTGCAGAAAGTGGTCTAAATTTAGTTGTAATATGCTTAGAAGATGCGACTTGACTAAAAAAACCTCTATTTATAAGATCCAAAACTTCATCATATTCATTTATAAAATAAAGACCATCTTCTTTTTCTTCAGTAAAGTGCAGTGCTTCGCTAGTATCAGCATACTCTTCATATATTTTTTCAAAAACAGATAATGTTAAATCATCAATCTCTTTAAAAGCTCGCAATGATCTTTTAATAAATTGAGTATTTTCTTTATGATTTTTATATATCAATGCCAATGATGCAATTGCTATCTTACAAGTTGTTTTAGATACAACATCTAATGATAAGAACAAGATGTTTGTATAATCTTCATTATCAATAATTTTTTCTAAAATCGAAAGTTCAATATTTGCGGCTTTCACAAAATTATTGATCCGATTTTGAATAAAAGCATGTTGACCAGCTTTGAATAACTTATATATTGGAGAAACAATTGGTGTTCCATCACTTAATACTTCGATTCCAACATCTGTTATAGTTGTTAATGATTCTTTTTTATTCATTTAACTTCCCAAAAACTATATTTATTTTTTAAGATTCACATAATATACCTTATATAAAACACTCACGTACATCCCACACAGCCTCCCAAGGATGTTTTTTATTTCCCCCCTCTATAACGCTCCACTTAACAATAACTCCCTCATTATTTAGCCTTACTTTTCTAATGATTTAATTTAAAACAAATGGCATTTTGTGTGCTTGACGGCAAAAGAGTTGAGCACTATTCTTTGCCTGCTGGTCACATTACCAGCCGGTCGTCGCGGACCGAGTACAACAGCATCAGAATTATTCCTTTCTGAGGGATAATTTTGTGTGAGCATCTCCTCGTCTCCTCCCGTAGCGGTAGGACGGGAGAGGGACACCTTCGGGTGTGCTGGTTGTTGTACCAGTCCGCGAACCTTCTTCCGTTCTGCCACCATAATTTTAGTGTCTGGCAGAACTCCCAATAAAAAGGAGTTGGCTTTGCACATCCATTATTTCTTGGCTCTCAATGCCAAAAGCTATAACGACACAGCTTAAAAATTAAAGCAGCTTGAACGCCCTAAGGTTTTCAGGCTTTAAGTCTTTTTTATTTAAAACTTAGCAACAACAAAACTTGAGATGTGCCAAGCACAGTCTTTACGGCTTTGCTATGCCTTTTTTTCTCCCAAAAAAGTATCTCATTTAGAAACAACAAGAATTTATAACGGTAAAACCATGCGAAATTTAGTGCTTTCCTCCCGTGCTATGCAAGTCATTAATACATCAATAAATTTGTTTCATCATTTTGGGTTTCATACAGTTGGGGTCGACCGAATTGTGAAAGAGTGCCAAATTCCCAAAGCAACTTTTTATAACTACTTTCACTCTAAAGAGCGGTTTATCGAAATCTGTTTGATCATACAAAAAGAACGATTAAAAGAAAAAGTAGTTTCAATTGCTGAGTGCGATCAAGGTACAAGCGTAAAAGATAAACTTAAGACGCTTTATCTTTTACATACCGATTTAGAGGGGCAGTACTATTTATTGTTTAAAGCCATTTTTGAGATAAAACTGACTTATGCAAAAGCCTATCAAGTCGCAATTAAATATAGAACTTGGCTAATGAATGAAATCTATAGCCAGCTTATAAAACTAAAAAGCGATGCGACTTTTCAGGACGCAAAATTATTTTTATATATGATTGAGGGTGCAATTATTCAGCATTTAAGCTCAGATGGGGTAGACAACAGAGAAAGCCACTGGAATATGATTTCTAATGTCTTTCTTTAGACGTTTGAGCTTTTGTTTGTGTAAGCTCTATATCATAGGGTTTTAGCGTATCTGGACAGGTTTAGACTTGTTTATATCCAATAGAAAACTGAATGAAATTAACCAGATCATCTTCGAGATCTAATAATTCAGTAAATTTGTTTTGGCAAATGTAGCGGAAAATAATTTCATAAGCGCCGCCAATTGCTGCATCATAAAATAAATGAGGAACGCTGACCCATTGATCTGGGTCATTCATTTTAATGATGTCATGTATAGATTTTAGTCTTTGTCCTAATTCTGCAAAAAATAAATTACGTTGTTCTAGACAGCGACTTCCAGCATTGGGGAACTCGATGGCCCAAGCCTTGGTAAAGTCTTGTTCACTATTACATAGTTGTAAATAGGCACGAACTGAAGATCTAATCCATTGATCTGCATTCATATTTTCAAGTTTAATTTCAGAGAGAACTTGCTCAAATAAAGCTTTTCTACCTAAATCATCTGCTGCCAGAAAACAATCTTCTTTATTTTCAAAAATTTCATAAAACGCCTGCTTAGATACTCGTGCTCTTTTAACAATGTCTGTAATGCTTGTAGCAGCAAACCCTTTTTCTGCAAATGCACTAATGGCTGCTTTAACCAAACGTCGGCGTTGCTTTTCACGTGTTTCTTCAGTTAACAGGCTGGTGCGGCCTCTGGGTAAGCCTGCTGCTTGAGTATCGTAAGCGCCAGAGAGTTTTTCCACACTAAATCTTCTAAAATTTGAAATCTTACTAAAACTATCATTAACCGCTTTTTTGCTCAAGATTGTTTTGTTCTCAGAAACTTTTTTATAAATAAATATATGAATTTCAATTGGATGGAAAATAACTATTGACTACAAATATAAAGCAATTTACAAAAGAACTAATTGGTACTTTTGTAAATTGGGAAAAATTATGTCTACGCTTGAAGTCGTTAAACCAAAGTCATCCTCAACAGCACATCGTTTGATAGCCTCGTTTCCAGTCAGACGTTTAAGTTTCGATTTCACTAGTTCCAAGCGCTATTGGTTTGATAATGACGCTTATTTCACCCATTTGATGAATGCAATGTCAGCTATTTTTCCGCAAGGAGAATTAATGTTGATTGAGGCTCTGAGAAATATACGAGATAAAATTGATGATCCTGTACTTCAAGCAGAGATAAGCGCCTTTATTGGACAAGAAGCGATGCATGCTAAAGAGCATTTGGCATTTAACCGTTATGCAGATGAACAGCAAATCAATATCAATGAATTGCAAAATGAAGTTAAAGCCTTATATGCCCTAATGCAAAAAATATTACCAACTATGCATATCATGTCGGTTGGTTGCGCAATTGAACATATTACGGCAACTTTAGGCGCCGAACTCTTGCGTAATGATGAGTGGAATCATCGGTTAGTCGGTCCAGTTGCTGAGCTATGGCTATGGCATGCGGTTGAAGAAAATGAACATAAAGCGGTATTTTTTGATGCTTATGTTGCATCAGGCGGTGGATACTTATCTCGTATTTTTTACATGACATTTGCAGGAAGCATTTTACTTTTCTTAATTGCAAATAACACACGAAGATTACTTAAAGCCGATGGAGTGCTTTCTTTAAATGGCATCGCTAAATTTTTTAAAAAAGGCGTAGGTAATCAAGGATTACTGACACTACAAACCGTTAAAGATTTTTTAGATTACTACCGTCCTGATTTTCATCCTTTTGACCACGATACCAAAAGGTTAGAAAACCTTTGGCAAAAGCGTTTAGACCTCAAAATTTAAACTTGATAAAGCTTGCGCTTAGCCGCGCAAGAAAATTACAAGTTAAAAATGGAAAAATAATAGTGTGGCGTGATTACTTGGATTGGTTAAATATTAATAATCTGACCAAACATCAGGCCCATCCTTAATTTCGTCCATTGTTAATAAACAATCGTTGAGTTGCTGCTGGAGTTGCTCCCAATTAACGCCTTGTCCGATAAAAACAATTTCTTGTCGACAGTCACCTGTACGTTCATCCCATTTTTCAAAAATACTATTACGACGATAAACATCTTGAGGCCAGTCAGCCTGATGAATGAAATTCCACCATTTTCCGACGTATTCCCAAGCAAATTGATTTCCTGTTTGCACCAGCATCGCAATATCCTGATAACGATTGGCAAACCAGATATATCCTTTACAGCGTAATAAAGCACCGTTACTCCATGCTTGCTGTAAAAAGTTCTGAAAACGCTGAGGGTGAAAGGGTAGACGCTCACTATATACCCAAGAAGAAATACCATAATTTTCAGATTCAGAATGGATCTCTTCATTTGGGTCCATCTGTTTCATCCATCCTGGGGATTTCACTAAATCAGGTAAATTAAATTTGTGAGTATTTAGAACTTTTTCCAAATCAATTTCCCCAAAGGCCATGGTTAAAATTTCTGCTGCGGGGTTCAGTTCATTGAGCAGTGATTGCAATTGAGAGTATTGTTCTTGCCCAATCACATCAACACGACTAACTAAAATAACATTAGCGTATTCAACTTGTTCAATCAGAAGATCCGAGAGAGGACGTGTTGTCGACAACTGTTCATCTTGATGGGCTGTCTCTACTTTGTCATTGGATTGAATCATTTGAGCAAAGTTTTCGCCATTTACTACAGTGACCAACGTATCTAAACGGGCCAGTTCACTTAAGCTAAAGCCATTTTGATCAAGAAAAGCAAATGTTTCAGCAACAGGCATGGGTTCTGAAATACCTGTAGATTCTATTAAAATATAATCAAACTCTGACTTCTGCGCAATTGTACTAATTTGTTCGAGTAAATCGGCCCTTAAGGTGCAGCAGATACATCCGTTGCTCATTTCAATTAATTGATCAGTACCACGACTGAGATCTACATGACGGCGCACATCTTCAACATCAATATTAATTTCACTCATATCATTGACGATTACTGCTACTTTCATATTCTGCTGATGATTCAGAATATAGTTGAGTAGGGTCGTTTTACCTGAACCTAAAAAGCCAGATAAAACAGTCACAGGAATACGAGACGAATTAAGTTCAAATTCTGATTTTAATGATATTGCTGTCATGCATGACCTCATAGTTCGTGATAGTTAATATAGAAAATCAGGTTAAGAGGTCTGAGCTTTATCTAAATAGCTTTCAAATAAATCAACGACTACCGAACCTTCAAGACCTGCATCCCCCCATAATTCCTGTGTTGAAAATTCAACATGATAAGTGGGTTGGGGTAATGCATCTGCATGTCCATGGCCCGCAGCATCTGGGAATGGCCATTTTTCCGTAGTGCGGTGAAGGACAACGCCTGTTTTTCCTCTTACATAGGCGGGTACACGAATATGACCGGAAATCGATTCATCACGGACTGTAACCACGTCTCCAACTTCAAATGGTGGACGCCCTGAAATTGCTTCGCGGCCATTTGAATGATTTGGGGTCGCGAGTTGAAAATGAGATCCTAAAGCTTCATCGAGTTCTTCTTGCGTAATTACACCAGTCTCTGTAAGCAAAGTGGCTGTTGCAATCACATAACGCTCGTAATATTCAGTCCCAACATGTTGCCGTAATCCAATACGCTCAACCGCATGACGAATCTGATCAATATTAAATTTATTGAGATGTCCTACGCCTAAAAACATTAATGTATAGGCGAGGTGTTCCCAGTCTTTTTTAAATACAGGTTTATAGCTCTTACTATTAATTTGGTGATCAATTGCGCCAAAACCTTGCTTACCACCTAAATCATGAAAACCATCCATTATGTTTACTCCACTATATCGTTGCTAAAAAGTGTGCTCAAAAACTAAGGTAATTTTGGCAATGCAACACCAATAAGTACGTCCTTGGTGATGAGCTGTTGAAGCTCTTCTTCAGTCATATGTTCAGTTCCTTCTGGGCGCATCGGTAATACCAGATAGCGTGTTTCGGCAGAGGTATCCCATACTTTAATTTTGATATCTTCAGGGAGTTCCGTGCCCAGTTCTTTTAGTACCGTGCGACCTTCACGGACTAATCGTGCTCGGAATTCAAAGCTCTTGTACCATTCTGGCGGCAAGCCTAAAACGGGCCAGTTCGTGCAAGAACAAAGGCTGCAAACAATCACATTTTTGATTGTTGGCGTATCTTCAAGGGCAACAATATATTCACCCTGTGGGCCGGTATAACCAAACATTTCACAAGCTGCCGTACCATCACTTAGCAACAGCTCACGATAGGCTGGGTCAGTCCAAGCTTTAGCAACAACACGAGCGCCGTTAGCTGGATCAAACTTATTGGCAAGCAGGTCAGTTAAATCTTCGATAAATCCTTCAGGTATTAATCCTTTATTGCTAAGGACGGTGTGTAATGCCCATGCTCTCTCGCCTGGGGTGGAGTTTGATGTTTTAGAAACAGATGTACTCACGTGTGATACTCCTTGGTAGAGATGAGTTTCAACGAACCATATTCATGAAGAAATGGTTTGATTGATTGAACGTTTTGGGTTTTGCTTAACTTAAAAAGTTTTCCAGTCAACGGCTGCTTCGAAAGCTGCTGCTGCTTGATAGATCGTGCCTTCGTCAAAGTGACGTCCGATCAGCATCATGCCAACTGGTAAATCATCTACTAGCCCACATGGCACACTCATCGCTGGATGACCTGTAATATCTTGTGGGGCTGTATTTCCAATCATTTCAAAGGCACGGGTAATGTATTCCGTTAATGAACTGTCTGAGTCAGGCAGAGGTTGGGCAACAATTGGCAAGGTTGGCATTAATAGAAGATCGTATTCAGCTAATTTTTGGTCATAACCTGCGCGGGCACGTCTTACAATATTTTGTGCTTTAGCGTAGTAACGACCTGAATAGTTTCGAATGCCGTATTCGCCCACAAACATACAGACTTTTAAGGTTGGAGAAAGCTGATCGGCTTTTTGACGCCAGTCTTTGTGTTTATCGAGTAGTTTGACATCGTATAAGCCTGACCAATTGAAGCCCATGCCATTCCCGTGCATCATTTGTGCAGTCAGACCTTCGCAGCCTATCGGTGTCCATAATGCACCTGCCAATTGATGTTCAGGCAAAGAGATTTCTTCAACAATGGCACCTAATTTTTCAAACTCGGCTGCGGCTTGGCGGACTTTTTCTGCCACTCGTTGATCCATGTTGGGTAGAGCAAAGCCTTCCTTAACAACACCGATTTTTAAACCCTTCACACCGCGATTTAAATAACTTGTATAGTTTTCAACATGAACACCATACTGACGTGGGTCTAGCCCATCTTTACCTGCGATGACTTCAAGCAGTAGTGCATTATCTTGAACCGAACGACTTATTGGCCCTGCATGATCAATAGTATTTTCAATAGGCATAATCCCGCTATAGGGAACCAATCCATGGGTCGGTTTCATCCCATAAACACCACAAAAAGCAGCAGGAATACGGATCGAACCGCCTTGGTCACAGGCAATTGCTAAATCAACATCGCCGTTTGAAACAAGTGCAGCACTGCCAGATGATGAACCACCTGCACAATAACCGTGACGATAGGGGTTGTGTACTGGGGCAGGGTCTGAGGTATGGCTACCACCTGATAGACAAAAATGTTCACAGGTCGCCTTACCTAAAATCGTAGCGCCTTCATCAAGCATTCGAGTAACGACAGTGGCATCATAATCTGGAACGAAACCTTCCAAGGTCGATGAGCCATTCATCATTGGAACTTGAGCAAGTGATACATTATCTTTGAGAGCAACGGTTTTCCCTGAGAGTTTTCCAGTTGGGGCACCTTTGACTTCAGTTTTGTAATACCATGCATTTAGTTGATTTTCGGTTACGTCAGGTCGATAAGGTTCTGTACGTGGGTAATGAACTTCTGGAATTTCATCTGCCTGTTCATCAATCAAATCATAAGCATCAAAATTAGCCTGCATAATATTTAGATATTCTTCGGCTTCTAAGTCAGTCAACTGCATGTGCAGGTTGCTTGCAATCTGTTTTAAATCGTCGATAGTTGGTCTTTGAATCGCCATAATTTTTTACCCGTCACTTGTTATTCTGACTGAAGATATTCTTTAAATTAGTCTGTTCTTTTCTTGAAAACTTGATTTAAAGCGCCAGACATTTGTTCGAAAAGGACAACATGAGTAGTTATCCTGATATCGGCTAACTTTTAAAAAATGCGTAAATAACGCAAGTTCAGACGAAAATCTTCTTTGAGACCATTTTCAACTGAAAGATCACGTCCCAGCTGCACGACGAATTGGTCTTTAGGCGTCATAAACTTGCTAATAGCAAAGCGAATGTTGGTGGTTTCGGTGGAGTTATCCTGTGAAACATTATTAATTTTGGTTTCGCCACCCCAGTTATGACCGATACCTAATCCCACCGAAGTTGTGGCATTTGGCATATAACGTCCCATGACTTGTGTTTCAAATGAAGTATTTTGTTTAAGGGTGTCAGAATTTGTCCCGTAATTATCGTTATTGGTGTAAAACACCACATCACCCACCAGATCTAATGCCCAGTTTGGTGTGAAATGTTTAACATATGCACCCTGTAAATCAAATTTCCAGCGATTACTCCCCAAATTTAATGCTTTATCATTGTCGTAATCTCCGGTCGGAGCATTAATATAAAGCGTTCCTGCAAGAACATCTTTGGCATCATTTAGACGGTAGCGGACAGGCGCAGTTAAAATAAGATCTCCTATACCAGAAGTGCTACCCAGTCCGCTGGCATTGTCTTTGCCTTCAACGCGACCAAAGGGTAATAAGAACTGTGGCTCAATTGTGACGCGATCACTGAGTTCGAATACATGGATCATCCTTGCGATTCCTATGTTTGATTCGACTTTCATATCTTTTGCGGCGGTTGAACCATTGCTATAGAGTGCATCGGTCGTGGCATGCTGATAATAGATTGCACCGAGAGTTAGGCCTCCGGGAGCTTGTTCATAGTCACCCGGCATAACTTCAGCCCCGTGTGTTTCAGCGTATGCAGCCAGTAGAGCTATTAACATCATGTAATATTTATAATATTTTGAATTCATTTGTATTTCCTTTAGGCAATAGCCAGCCATGAGCACAGTTAGACTGTGCTTGTGTTCTGGTGAAATAAAATAATTTGGGGGTATTTAGGTGGTTTGTGCGTCGCGCATCATGCCTGTTTGGGAATGGCAATTGATGTATTCAAATATTTGATGTTTGGCATCACTGACTGAAACTTCATGATAAAGACGCAAGTTTTGTAAGCCGGTAACAACTTTGAAGAAAGTAGTAAAAATTCTGAGATGGGTAGGATGTGATTCTGCCCAACGTTCTAGTTTATCTAATGAGCGCCAGTAGCCTATATCGTAAGCGATATCAAGTAAGTTCCCGTCAAGATCAACATTTCGAACAAAACGGTTGCTATAACATCCTACAGATTGGCCTTCATCACGAAGGAAATCCATGCCATCCTGCAATGAAGGCAGCATTTCATTAAAATATAATGCTCTTTCTTGCTCATCTGCATTGACCCAGTCCTGACCAGAACGAATTAACGTAATATTGTCATGACCCTGTACGACCACACGTCCACCTTTTTGAGGGTCACCTGAAAGTATCTGTAATTCGCCATTAGCTAACATACGATCTGTCTGTGAAATCGGAAAGCGTTCTCGTGCTGATCCCCAATATCCATGTTCTTGAATATCATCGCTGATACGATCCATGACTGCACCAACACCCGGCAAATCTTCTTTAAATGCATATAAAGTTTCAAATTGTTCAGCCCGCGGTGAAACAATTTCACGAAAATAACCGATACCATCATTTAGTCGATCATCTGAACTCCACCAGTCATTGACCTCTGCTAAACGTGCCCATTGACAGTAAGCAGCTGGGTCACGCCAGTAACCAACCACAATATAATTTTCATAGTTCTGATTATCAGTATGATGGGTTATATCATGGTTTAATGGCCCATTTTCCAAACCAAAACTTTTCACAATATGCTGCATCGCTTTTATAGCAGCAGCTTTTTGATCAGGTTTAAACTGTATGCCCAAATAAGCCATCACAACTTGCTCGAGATCTTCATCAGCACGTGCTACCCACATAGCAAATGGTGGTTCGTATTCATCATAAATTCGTCGGCTAAGTGTGCGAGGGCATTTTAGATGTTTGTCGATTGCTGATTCCATTTTCTTTCTCCTACATCTCTTGTTGCAGCGGTTTCTATCGCAAAATTTGTATTGCTTTAACGGTTCTCTATGTTCTGGAGCGCCGTTGTTATATTGATATTACGCAAGGCATAAAATGAAACTTGGTCAGAATGGACAATCTCTTGTTTAAAAAAGACAGGTTTTAATTTGATCAAAAAAAATATATCGTTTAATTTATAGTGAGCTGTTGATGATGCAGGATTGCTCGATCAGCATGTAAAAGTATAAGTAGATAAATAGAACAGATGAGTCTTATGGAAAAGGCTTCAACTATGCACAGAAATAACAGAAGAGTAGTGGTATGAAAGTTGCTTGATGAAAGCAAGGCCATATTTTTTTGACATCTTGCGTAGTCGTATAAGGGATTAAATTGCCATGAATCATTATCAGTCATTAAATCCGATTCATTATTCAACTCAAGATATAAGTGCATCCGAACGTTTTGAATATTGGAATGATGTTGTTCTTCGGCACTGTATTCCAGCTCAAAGTAAGCCTGAAGATGAAAAAATTTTTAATGGTGAATTAAGTGTACGTCAGCTTGGCTTGATAGATATATGCACTGTTTCATCCACTATGCACTTTTGGGAACGCACCGAAAAGCATCTACGGTTTGGGCCAAATGACGACTTATGGCTTGGCTTTATGGAAGATGGCTGTGGACAAATAGCCCAAGGTGGTAGAGCAACCCAATACCAAAATAATAGCCTCATGCTATACGATGCTGCACAAACCTTTCAGTTCAATTTAGCAGGAAATAAAAATCACTTAATCCGAATTCCTCGTCATTTATTAATCAATCGTGTGCCTAACATTGAACATTTAACTGCTCAAGTTTTGGATGAAACGCGGCCGGGAATTATTCCTTTGCGTGAAATGCTACGCCAATCAGTAGACGATAAATTTGATTTTACTAACATGGATTTTGCTGAACGCTTTGCTAAATCAGCTTTAGAGTTATTGGTATTAAGCTTAGAAGTACAGGATATTGCTAAAGTAAATATTGAACGGGATTTATATAGTAAAGCGATGAGTTTTATTTTGAGGAATTTACAAAATCCTGAACTTAACTTAGAAAAGATTGCACAAGCACATTGTGTATCAACGCGTACATTGAGTAGGGCATTTGCGAGACATCAAAAGACAGTAATGTCAGTCATTTGGTGTGAACGTTTAATAGCAAGTCGTGATGCACTAAAAAGTGGTCGGGTGGCTAGCATTTCAGAAGTGGCATTAGATTATGGGTTTACTGATTTTTCACATTTTAGCCATGCATTCAAAAAAGCTTTTGGTGTAACGCCTAGGGAATATTTTAAAAAGTGTTAGTTCCCAGCATCTCTTGATTCTTGCTGCTGTAAATGGATGTCCAATGGTTAGCCCAAAAGTCTGGTTGTTAGCCACGCTTGAATATGTCTTAACAAAAAACCTAAGGCAGCTTTAAATAAAAAAAGATTTAAGAATAGCCATTAAAAAAAGAATAGGTGAGCATTGCACTAACAGACCAATAAGTTGACTTCAAATCGTGGCTTAAGTGATCTGAGGTCAAGTTTTTTTAAAGATACTTAAGCAATATGGTTTGCGTAACTTCAATCAAATACTGAAATATTTCGAATCAGCGTATGAGTTGCCTACGTCAGTTATCGTCTCGCACAAAAGTATGCTGAATATAAATAGAGGAGTCATTCATGGGTACGCGTTCAACCATTATGGATACCAATAGCTTTCGTCCAGAACATGCTGCTGAGCTGGACCATGCTACCCGCAAACTGACCGATAAAAGAAATAAAATTTTAGGTGAATCCTATCGCTTGTTTTATCGTAATCCCGTGCATCTGGTAAAAGGACAGGGACAATATTTATGGGATGCAGCAGGTCATCAATATCTAGATGTTTACAACAATGTTGCCAGCATTGGTCATTGTCATCCTGCGGTGATTGAAGCGGTAAATGAGCAAATGAAAATGCTCAATACGCATACCCGTTATTTACATGAAAATATTTTGGATTATACCGAAGAACTTTTACAAACAACTCCCGATGAAATTGACCGTGCCATGTATATGTGTACTGGCTCAGAAGCGAATGATTTAGCGATTCGTATTGCACGTGAATATAGCGGTGGTACAGGAATCATTGTGTCTCAAGAGTCGTATCATGGAACCAGTAGCTTAACCTCAGGATGCTCTCCAGCGCTTGGAACTGAGCAGCCTTTAGATGCGACAACTCGTCTAGTTCCAGCACCTGATTATTATCGAATTCAAACTGATGATTTGGGCACATGGTTCGCACAGCAAATTCAACAGCAAATTGATGATATGAATGCAAAAGGGATCAAGTTTGCAGGTTTTTTAGCGGACTCAATATTTTCTTCTGACGGTGTAATGCCTAATCCTGTTGGGTTCTTACAAAAAGCGGTTGATGTCGTGCATGCCAATGGCGGTATCTTTATTGCTGATGAAGTACAACCAGGTTTCGCGCGCACTGGCGATTCTTTCTGGGGCTTTGGTCGCCACAATGTTGTGCCTGATATCATTACCACAGGTAAGCCAATGGGTAACGGAGTTCCAGTGTCAGGACTTTTAGCCAAGAGTGAAGTCCTTGCTGCTTTTAGCGATAAAATTCCATATTTTAATACCTTTGGCGGTAATCCAGTTTCTATGGCAGCGGCACAGGCTGTACTTAAAGTTATTCAGGAAGAAGAATTGCAAACCCATAGTAAATATGTGGGAGGGCTACTTCTCAAAGAACTCACTAAACTTATGGATAAACATGAGATGGTTGGTGACGTACGTGGCGCAGGTCTGTTTATAGGGTTTGAACTGGTTAAAGATAGAGCCACAAAAGAGCCGAATAAAGCATTGGCTTTGAACCTTATTGAAGAACTCAGAAACACTCATCGAGTTTTAACCTCAGTTGCAGGTCCTTATGGCAATGTATTAAAACTGCGCCCACCTTTGGCTTTCCAAATAAAAGATATCGATTGGTTAGTTGGTGCTTTGGATCAAGCCTTAACAAAATTAAAGTAAGTCACTTTATATATAAAAAATACCCTTCAAGTTAGATGTTAAATCTAATTTGAGGGGTATTTTGTTATGTAATTATTTTATGTGTCTTTAGACGATATCTCGAATTGCTTAAATAATAAAAAGGCCTTTATTCAAGGCCTGTATTTGCAATGTTTTAGTGTCTTAATTGACGTGGTGTAACACCAAACCAGCGTTTAAATGCACGTGATAAAGCACTTACTTCTGAGTAACCTAGCAGGAATGCCATTTCTGAAATTGGAATATTTTTTTGTTTAATATAATGCTCGGCCAACTCACAACGAACCTGATCGACTAAATGGGTAAAGGTGAGTCCTTCATTTTTTAAACGGCGGGTAAGGGTGCAACTCGTTAAACCAATATCATGAGCGATTTTTTCAAGGTTTGGTTCACCTTCACTCAGTTCAAGTTGGATGTGAGAGCGAACCTGATCTGCAAGACTTTGACTTTGAGAAGAGCGATTGAGTAACAGCAGCGTATCTAAAATCACTGTTAATAAAATAGAATCACGACCCGGCATAGTATGCTGGACGTCTTTTTTTGAAATGATGATGGAGTTAAAAGGTTGATCAAAATAAACAGGCGCGTTAAATAGTTTGCTGTGTTCTTGCCAGAATTCAGGGCGAGTATGCTCAAAGTGAATCGCGCGTGGTGAATAATGAGGACCCATCACTTCACGAATCACATTCATAAACATGCCCATGGTCAGTTCTGCATCTTGGCGGCGAGTTAAAATCGCGCCGTGTTGAACCTGATAATCTATGCGCCAGCTATCTCCTAAATCGACCATTCGATTAAGCGTATCTTTCTGATGCAAATAAAAGTTATTGGTCATGTTCATGAGTGCAGACTCTAATGTATTTGAACAAAGACCAATGTAGCCAATGAGCCCTAATGATTTCGGTTGAAACTGTTGACCATAATGCAGGCCAAAATTATCACAACCAGAAACCAGCGCCGCCTGTTCTAGCACCTTGCAATAATTGGGGAGTTGTAAGCTCAACGTTGGGCTAATTAAAAGTTCAGGATTAATACCACTAATACCTAAAACGCGATCAACATCTGCACCTTTTTGACGAATAAACTCGCTTAATCCAGAGGCAGCTGCAGACAATACACCTTGATTACACATATTTGAATCGACAAGATGAGCTGGGTTGAGATGTAACATGTCAAGTCTCATGATATTTATTCCTAACTATTCTTATATTAAGCAAAAGCCATACCAGTTTTTGCTTGCGTCCATGATTTTGTGTTGTTAAAAACTTTTATAAAATAATGACTTATGTGTTGCTGTTTTAAGTTTCAGATTTGACTCTTTAAGAAGAGATCAAGAGTTGTATTTAAGGTTGGGTAGCGAACTAAAAGAAGGCAGAAAATGCATTAGATATAGGCAAAAAGGGCAGAACTCAAACAAGAAATTAAGCGGCTTCTCATGCATACAACATGTATTGTAGGCATGAGAAAATAAGTGAAATATTAATTTTTTGTAGTTTTTGCCGTTTGCGCACCATAACTTAAACTAGCCATTGAGGGTCTAAATTGACCTGTATTGGCATCGCGGCCCTGTAGTAAAAACTTAGGATTGGCTTGACCATAGCTCTGCACAGCCTGCTGAGAAAATTTTCCGATATCAGAGCTTGGGCTGCGCAATCGGTTGATAATCAGAACCTTCTGAGTCGCCGCAAAATCTTGCATCATATTTTGATCGCCTTCACTGTCACCTGCGATAAAAATTGGCCCGTAACCATATTTAGAGACTAAAAAACGCTGGATGGTTGCGGTTTTGCCTTTACCTTGAGTTTGCGCATAGCCATGACGAAACTCGGGTAAAATTCGATTTTGTGCATCTCGTTCTAACTCCATCGCGTAGGCATTTTTTTCATTAATGTTGTAGCCGATCTCTGGATTAGAAATAATTTCCTTAATCACATCAATAAAAGATGCCGAACAGACATAGACATCAATGCCATTGTCCTGAAAGACCTTAAATAGATTTTGCATTTCACGGTATAGTCTTAAGCCATTTTCCCAAGTGGTTTTAACAACGCCTGATTGGCCCGAAAGCGCAGCGGGAGAGGTCCATGTTACAGGTCCAATCGGTTGCTGTATTTGCCAAGCCACCGTTGCTTTCACCAAATTACGGACTTCTTGTTCGGTAAGCCCAGTAAATAAATAAGTGACCCATGGATATGCAACTTCATGATCAAACGTGTCTCCAATCGCTGCATATAGATATCTCATTTTAGTAATGAAATCGAGATAATGCGGATCTTGTTTAATTTGATCGAGACTTTGCTTACCTTTTAGACCGCTATATTGGTGATAAAGCCATGTATAGCTGGCAATAATATCTGGGGCGATTTTATCAATATTAACGGCTTGGCCTTGCTGGTTATTGTAGGCCGCGTCAAAATTTTGTGAGCTAATTCCTTTACGAATAATTTGATTAAGCTGCTCTGGCGTGACATTAAACGCTAAGTGTTCAAGTTGATAAATTAAGGTTGCTTCTTCGATGTCTAAAAATACTGAAGTATTGTCAAAGTCAGTAACAATATACGGACGTTTGTCAGAATTGTAGTTTGGGCTGTCTTTTCCATAGATAGCAATCAATTGATTGAGTTGGTCAAAGTTAAAAGCGTCCCATTGACCTTTTTGTATATATTCCTTTTTGGGAATAGTGACTGCGGGAGATGCACTTTGCAAAGGGTTGTAGTTACATGCGCTTAGCGCAATCATACTTGCCAGACTACTGGTGAGTAATAGTGCTTTGGCAACTTTGCTCAGTTGATGGGTAGCTTGCATAAACCCTTCCTTTAAATTCTATAAAATTTAAAAACTAAAAATTGGAAATGAGGGAAAAGCGATCTAAATCACTTTTCAAATTCCGACAGGCATTTGTCCGTTTAGATATTTTTTGCAGAGACGCACAGTTTCATTGGACCATTGATCGCCAAGACTTTGAGCCATTTCTGTTTGTGCGTGAGAA
The DNA here is from genome assembly GCF_056735735.1 of Acinetobacter sp. V116_7. NCBI lineage: Bacteria > Pseudomonadati > Pseudomonadota > Gammaproteobacteria > Moraxellales > Moraxellaceae > Acinetobacter > Acinetobacter sp. V116_7. Next base: position 963,487 of record NZ_JBWZIF010000028.1, on the reverse strand, counting down.
CCATTCCAAGCCATCATTTGAATGCGGCGTTGCATGATAAAAGTCGGGATCATTTCGTATTCTTCAGACTGAATATGACCTACGCGCTCGTAGCCTTTTAACCAGTAATCAACCCAATGAGGCGCATTTGCATAATGTTCATTGAAGCTAATCGCAGCAGCGAGATCATGCATAAACCAGCTCATGCCGCAGTCATCAAAATCGATCACGCCGATACGTTCTTGTTGTAGTAATAAATTGGTTAAACGCAAATCGGCATGAATCAGGCCATAACGTTCTTGGGTTTTGCCAAAGAAATTTAAATCTTTCGAAATCTGTGCAATGGCTTCTTCAATCACGCCGTGATCTTGTGGTCTTAAATGAGGTGCATTTTTCCAGTTTCCCCAGTGTCCATCTGCACCGACCATAGTTTCATGGTTCCACACAATACGTTGAAAGTTTTCAGGCGCTTGCCATGTCTTACTATGTACGTGCAACTTTGCGGTAATTTGTCCTAATTGCTCAAATGCAGTGGGGTCAACTTCAACAGTCGGCATATCGCCCTCAACCCAGTTGAAAAGGACTGCATAACGATAAATATCATTCGATAGTTTCAAGGTAATGACGCGTTCACCCGATTGATCTGCAATCGCAACAGGCACTTGAATACCACTCGCATTTAAGGCATCTAACCATTCAAGCTCACTTTGTATATCGAGTTTGCTGTGATAGTTCGGACGATGAATTCGAAGTGCATATCGGGCAGACCCACTCGAAACTTGATAGGTTGCATTTTCAGACTGACACAGTAGTTTGACCTGTCCTTGATAGTCTGATGGATATTGCTTAATTGCTTGTTCTGCCAGTATTTGTAATTGAACTTGGCTTAAAAATTCATTTTGTTCTACAGACATAACCCATCTCCTCAATTTAATTTTTAAACACGTTTCGTGTTGAGATGCCGTCGATCTTATAAAAGAAAAAATGAATCAACTTGACTTCAAGTGGTCGGGGAGATGTTTTGCTGTCAAGTTTTATGAATATCTTTTGCGCAACTATTGGTGGTGTAAATTTAGTCGATAAGGCATACGACAATGAAAGAATCTGAATTAAGCGTAGATGTTGGTGCTTTACAACAGGACGCAGAGTATTTTGCAAAACGTCAGTTAAAAAAGGGGGCAGTAGGTTGGTTACTTTTAGTGGGGCTGGGTGTTTCCTACGTCATTTCGGGTGACTTTGCTGGTTGGAATTTTGGACTAGCACAAGGCGGCTGGGGAGGACTCTTTATTGCAACAGTCATCGTCGCGTTTATGTATCTCTGCATGAGCTTTGTGATGTCTGAGATGTCAACGATGTTGCCCACTGCTGGTGGTGGTTATAGTTTTGCCCGTGTTGCATTTGGTCCTTTTGGAGGATACCTCACAGGGACTGCGATTTTAATTGAATATGCAATTGCACCTGCCGCCATTGCCGTATTTATCGGTTCATATTGCCAATCACTCTTTGGAATTGGCGGCTGGGCAGTTTATTTAATTTGCTATTTAGTTTTCATGGGCATTCATCTCAAAGGTGCAGGTGAAGCGCTTAAAATCATGTTTGGAATTACCGCCGTTGCTTGTATTGCACTGGTCGTATTCATTGTTGCGATGCTTCCACATTTTGACAGTGCCCGTTTGTTTGATATTCCAGTCAGCGCTCATGCAGGAGCGAGTAGCTTTTTACCATTTGGCTATATGGGAATATGGGCCGCAGTACCTTATGCCATCTGGTTTTTTCTTGCGGTTGAAGGGGTGCCACTTGCAGCCGAAGAAGCAAAAGATCCAGTACGTTCATTGCCACGCGGTTTGATTGGTTCAATGTTGATATTGGCATCGTTTGCACTTTTAATTTTATTTTTGGGAGCAGGCGCTGCGGGTTCAAATGCTTTAAAAAATTCAGGGGCACCTTTGGTTGACGCACTCATTGCGGTATATGGTCAGCACACATGGTTGGCAAGCTTTGTAAACTTTGTAGGTCTTGCGGGTCTTGTCGCAAGTTTCTTCTCAATTATTTATGCATATTCGCGTCAAATTTTTGCATTGTCACGTGCGGGATATTTACCAAAAAACCTATCGCTCACCAATGAAAATAAAGCGCCATATTGGGCCATTATCATTCCGGGCATTATTGGCTTCTTACTCTCTTTAACAGGTGAGGGTGACTTACTCATTTTAATGGCAGTATTCGGCGCAACAATTTCTTATGTGTTGATGATGCTCTCACATATCAAATTACGTTTGTCTCGCCCTGAATTACCACGTCCGTATAAAACGCCTGGAGGAATATGGACGTCTTGCATTGCCTTGATTCTTGCTGCTGTTGCTGTAGTGGCAGGGTTAATGGTTAATCCAAAAGTTTGGTTATTGGCTGCGCTGATTTATGTCGGATTTATACTCTATTACTTGTTATACAGCCGTCATCATTTGGTGAAAGGCACGCCTGAACAAGAGTTTGCCATGATTGATGACTGATTTTCATTGCAGTAAAAATAAAGAGGCTTCGGCCTCTTTTTAAGTTTTATAAAACGACTAAAAAGTTTAGAAACCAAAATAGAAAAGTTTAAATATTTAACTCAAAGTTTACTTTTACACGGTCTAAAACAATTAAGGTTCGATATGTTTTTACATCTTCATTATCCGCAAAATGTTTTCTAACTAAACTTTCAAAATGAGATAAGTTATTGCTCAGCATAATAATGATAAAAGAGACTCCTCCATTCACAAAGTAGCACTGTTGAATTTCTTCAACAGAAGCAAAGTATTGCTTCGCTCTATCCATCACTACAGAGCGGTCTTCGCTAAGTCGGACTTCAATAATAGAAGTAATTTTTTCTCCAAATTTAAGCGGATTTAAAATAGCGCAATTTTTTAAAATAATTTCCTTTTCTTCCATACGAGATATACGTCTTTGAACTGAAGCGGAAGATAGACCAATTTTTTCGGAAATTTCTCGATGCGAAGTTTTATTGTCTTTTTGCAGTATTCTTAAGATTGCATAATCAAAATTATCTAAAGAAATTTCTGACATGAGTAAATCTCTCATTAAATGTTAAATATAGAGTTATTTAATCGTTTTATTGAGGGAAATAGAAGAAATATATTGATTACATAGAATTAAAATTTCAATCATTCCCAGAGTGGTAAATATGATGATTGAGACAAACTCCAAGCAAGGCATGGCATTTGCAGCCGCATTTCTATCTTTAGTTTCTGTGCAAATAGGAGCATCAATAGGAAAAGCCCTTTTTCCAATTCTGAGTGCAGAAGGAGTGACCTTAACTCGACTTGCTTTAGCAGCATGTTTCTTATGGATTGTTTATAAACCTTGGAGAGGCTGGAATAAACAGACTAATTGGAAAAATCTCATTATTTATGGGGCCATCCTCACATTAATGAATACTTTAATTTATAAAGCATTTTCTTATATGTCTGTTGGAATCGCTATTTCCATCGAAGTGTTGGGACCGCTTACGGTCGCTATTTTAATGTCTAAAAATAAATTAGATTATTTTTGGGGAGCATTATCTCTTATTGGTTTGCTTTTTTTACCTATGGGCAATTCAAATAATAACTTTAGCTTTATTGGTATGGCGTATGCGCTTGTGGCTGCCGTGGGTTGGGGGCTATACGTTATTTATGGCTCTAAAGTTGCGCAAGGTGGTGGTAGCTCAGTTGCAACAGGAATGTTCTTGGCGGCTTTGTTTGCAACGCCTTTAGGTGCATCTCACATTATTCATATTTTTGATAGTTATACGATTCTTTTGACATGTTTACTCATGGCGATGCTAGCAAGTGCAATTCCATTTATATTAGATATGGTTGCTATGAAAAAACTGCATCCACGTGTTTTTGGAATATTAGTGAGCGCATCACCAGCGGTGAGTGCTTTGGCTGGATGGCTGATTTTAGATGAACGATTAAATCATTTTCAGATCATTGGAATAGCAATTATTATGGCATCGTGTGCAGGATGTTCTTATTTCTCGTATAAACGTAATACCGCATAAGACCATTTGTCTATGATGGCATATATCTAAAGCTGGATGAGTCGTTTTTAAGGGGGATAAATAATAAGCCCCCTTAAAAAGGCTGCCTCTGTACAAAAAGAATATAAAAACAGTAAGTATTACTTACTCAAGTATCATTTTAATCTGATTGATATTTATACAATATGATTGCAAGATCACAAGGATATGAACTGATGAAATTTCTAAAATTTCTAACTTTTAGCACGATTCTTACGTTATCCGCGCATAGTTATGCGACAGTGGGTGGTGGACAAAAAATTGAAGTATTGGGTTATCAGCAAAAAGAGAAGAAGCTTTATGTATTAAGACACTACGAAGATGGTCGAGGACGTTTACCACAACTATATTATTATCTATTAAATAGTAAATCGCCTGACAAACTTATTGAAGTTAAATCTATCTATATCAATCCAAAAACACATAAGATTGATTATGATCAAGATAGTAGAGCGTTTGATAAAGCTCTCAATAAAATTAAAAAGAATTTAACGCCTTTGATCGTAAGTAATAGTAAAACTGTAAAAATTCAGACCTTAAAAACGCATCAGAATCAAATACCATCTTGGTTTGATCCTTCAGGGAAAATCACGCAATATAAAACCGAATATGTTGTAAAATCGCCGTCTTTACAAAGTAAGACGCACATTGCTGTTCATTACACCAAAGCAATAAAAATTTCCCAAAATTATAGTGTGCCTAAACACAATAAGAGACTAGTTGTCGTTAAATATCTGGGGGTTCCAGAAGAAACTGGTTATGACATTGAAGACCCCGTTTTACTACTGCCTGTGAAAAAATAAGTTTAAGAGCAAATTATTTTCTTGGTTCAAATCGGTAGCAGCAGGGCATCACTATCTGGATGTTTACGACAATATTGCCAGTATTGGTCATTATCATCTTACGGTCATTGAAATTGTAAATGAGCAAAAGAAAATGCCCATTTGTTATTTTCTAATCATTTTGAGAGTTAAAAACGGTGATATTTCAAAAAGGATTTTAATTTTTTATATAATTAAATCAGTTTTCTATAAAACTAATGAACGAATTAATTTATTCAAGATCAAGTTGATTGTCATCTTTAGTGACTTTGATTTTTAACTTTTTATATTTCCGTTTGTTTGGATCAATTGCAGAATTTATAACCTCATCTGCGAAAGATGAACATAGCATCAATTTTGCGTATGTTCTGTAACCTATCAAAATTCTTCGTAGTGGGTAGTCTGTTCTTGTAGAGTAATAGTCGATTCTGGAGTTTAATTCTTGTAGCAGGGGCTGCTGGGACATTGGAATAATTTCTCTAAGAGGTACATACAGCATATAGAGATTTAACTCCGCTAAGAAGAATTATTTTGAAAATGTTATAAATTTTAGATAAATCAATATTCATATTAAATATCAAAGTATTTTAGATATGCAAAATATATATTTATTCCTTGTAAATTTAAGTAGATACACTCCAAATGGCAATATTTTATTATGCTGTAAAAAATATTAGTAACAACTCTTTTTAAAGCCACAGTGGCCTATGTGTTATAGTCAATTTCGATTAATTATTGGTATTAAAATGGATATCTGTATTGGCGGTATACTTGATGGGAAGAAAAGAAAGGATGATCAAAATCATTTCAGAGTAGATAGTCATTATTCTGATCATGGTTCTGAATATAATAAAGAGCATTTTCATTTACATGGGCAGCTTCATACATTTTGGATAAGTGAGGATATTGATTTTTTTGCCGCGCAAAAAAGAGTTGAATTAATATTAAGTACAAGATTTGGACTTGTTTAAAAAATATATGTACCATTTTAGATAATATTTAATATAAAAATTTTAAATTAAATATTTTATAATTAGTATGATGTGAAACAAAAGCTCTATTTAATATAGAGCTTTTGAGTTAATAGGTTATTTATTCCTTTTTTTCTTGGTTATTATTTTCGGTAGGATTTTTTTCTGCTTCAGGGGTTTGTTCGGGATTTTCAGTTTTATCCTCAGTAGGTTGAGCATTAGAGTCATTTTGATTTTGTGTGGTTTTTTTTGAAAATTCTTTGAAATCAGACATTTTAAACTTCTTAATAATAGTAAGGAAGCTTTATCGTAGGCTTTTAATTCAGTTACATTGCGGTGATTATGAGAACTCTATGTAGAGATATGTGCCTAAAAGTTTTCAATTATCGACATAATATTTCTTTGAGTCAAATAGAGTGTTGATATGTAAGTGGAAGGAAATTTTAATCAAATACAAGAGTTAACATATAGTTAAATAGCTATTGTATTTAATGTTTTTTTAATAATTACAATTTATTTAAATATATTATTTTAAGTTCTTAATTGGAGGGGGTATTTTTAATTAAAGTGGGGGATTCGATCTATAAATATATTTATACAACATAAAGATACAGTTTTACATGCATACTCAATCAAATTAATTAAAAAATGAGAAAAATATGGATGCTGAAATGAAAAAATATTTTGATGTGGCTGAAAGTGTTTACAATAATATTCACTTTAAAAATCAGTCTTCTAAAGATTTAGTTGATTGTCTCAATAGACTGTTAGTTGAAATTAAAAAAGAAGCAGCTACAAACAATTTACAATTAAAATATTCTGTTATTGATTTTGAAAGCTGTTTAAACAGGCCAATGAAAGAGCGTATTGTTAAAATTGATTTAAGCCTTCTCCCTAATTTTGAGAATCAATATGAATTTATTCTTTGGTTGGTAAGTTTTATAAAAAGTATTTCTGTATCTAGAAGTTATTATTTTTAAATTGTTGTGTGATAGCAAATAAAATAAATATTTTTTAAATTTGTTGTATAAATATTTATTTAGCGTATACTCAATTTAACTAGAAAAATAGACTTATTAGTAAATCCTCTTTTAGTATCGTAGTTTTATTCATAATCCTTCGTTTTTTAAGATTTTAAACTCAATTTGTTATTATTTTCAAAGTTCAATGAGTCATAAAATATGGCTTTATATTATTAAAAATCAAAGGATATATTATGTCTAATACAGCAATTGGTACAGTGAAATGGTTTAATGAAACTAAAGGTTTTGGTTTTATTCAACAAGATGCAGGTCCAGATGTTTTTGCACATTTTAAAGAAATCAGTAGTTCAGGGTTTAAAACCTTATATGAAGGTCAACGTGTTAGTTTTAATATAGCTCAAGGACAAAAAGGTCCTTCTGCTATTAATATTGTTGTTCAATAATATAATTAGAAAAAAAGCACCTTAGGTGCTTTTTTTGTTTTTAAAGTATATTAATTTCTAGATAATTTATAAATTAATTAAAATATTAATAATTATGATGTTAAACAAGGGTATCACATTCAGATACACTTGCATTGTATCTATATAAAGGTAAAAGGACTATGTTAACTAAGTGCTAGATAATCATCTACACAACATTAAATAGGAGAGACTCTAATGTCTCAACAAAACCAAGTTAAAAACGATCAAGACAAATCAAAAGAGCAACAACAGCAACAGCAAGACGGTAAAGAGTTTGAGCCTAAAAGTCCTGATCAGAATGCTGTAGAAAAAGTTGATCAAAATGATAAAATTGAGAAAAAATAATAATATAATAAATTTGTTTTTTCTTAAATGATGGGTTGGTAGAAAGAATAATGATTCTTTTTGCCAATTTATAAAATTAAGAGGAATGTTTTTAATATGTCTTTTATTATAATAATTTTAATTTTGTTTGTTTTTGCTTATATTTTATTTAAGGTTTTTTCTACAGTTAAACTGGAGCTCCCCGAAAGTACTCTAAAAATAGCTGGAAAAATATTTACAGAGAATAAGAACTTTTTCGAACATGAAATAATTGTAACTTTATACCAAGAAGAATTGATAACTTTAGTCGGTAATCAAAATAGTGATAGAACTAATGTCTTTAAAAATGCTGTAATATGCCTTGAAAAAGAAACAAATAAAATTGCAGTGTATATAGATACTTTAAGAGTTGGATATCTTAATAAAATAAATTCTTCCAGTTTTGTTAATTTTTTAAAAACAAAAGGTTTTAGTGAGCGAGATGCTTTTGAAGTTGATGCCGTTATAATGAGTGAAAAAATAAACCAATGGAGTGTGAAATTAGACATACCATACGATATGGAAAAGTTTAGGTTTGATAAATATTAAATTTAAGATAACTATTTAATTGATATTTCTATAAGATATATTTTGGTACATTTTTTTTAGTATTGAAAATAAAAAGAGATCATAATAATTATATTGATAATAAAAAGGAGAAAAGATATGGAACTTAGAGCTGTAAAAATGCATAAAATGTTTAGAGATTTTCATGAAGAAAAGGAACTTGGCTATGTAGGGGAATATGATGAAAAACATAACCTTATAGCGATATATGATATTTTTAAAGAAAAGATGCAGAAAATAGAAGGAACTTATCAATGGGTTTTACCCTCATCGGGTGAGGTGTTTTTTGTTGAGGAAGATCCGCTATATAGTCGTTAATGGATTTTTCCTCCTACTTTAAGCAGATAAAAGCCTCTTTATAAATCCCAATTTAACAATAAATTTTAATTATTTATCCTTACTTTTTAATGATCTATTTTAAAACAAATGTCATTTTGCGTGCTTGACTGTAAGAGGGTTGGACACTATCCTTTGCCTGCTGGCCTACATCGCCAGTCGGTTTTGACGGACCGTATCATAGAAGCATTAAAGGTTTTTACTTTTAGTGCCTAGCCCCTCGTGCCCCCTCTACGGTGGAACGGGAGGGGGACACCTTCGGGTGTGCTGGCTCTATGACCAGTCCGTCAACCCTCTTTCGTTCTGCCACCATAATTTTAATGTTTCGGCAGAACTCCCAATAAAAAGGAGTTGGCTTTGCACATCCATTATTTCTTGGCAGCCTTTGCCAAAAGCTATAACAACACAGCTTAAAAATTTAAAGCAGCTTGATCACCCTAAGGTTCTCAGGCTTTAAGTCATTCCGGCTCAAAAAACTTATTTGAACAACAAAACTTGAGATGTGCCAAGCACAGTCTTTATAGACTTTGCTGTGCCTTTTTTTCTCCCAAAAAAGTATCTCATTTAGAAACAACAATAATTTTTTATAACGGTAAAACAATGCCAAAGTTAGTTCTCCCTACACGTGCTATTCATATCATTAATACGTCGATTGATTTATTTCACCATCATGGCTTTCATAAGGTTGGAATCGACAGAATCGTAAAAGAGTCAAAGATTCCAAAAGCGACGTTTTATAACTACTTTCACTCTAAAGAACGATTTGTTGAAATCTGTTTGATTGTGCAGAAAGAACGTTTAAAAGAAAAAGTGGTTTCAATTGCTGAGTACGACCAAGGCCCAAACGTGAAAGATAAACTCAAGGCGCTTTATCTTTTACATACCGATTTAGAGGGACTGTACTATTTATTGTTTAAGGCTATTTTTGAGATAAAACTGACCTATTCAAAAGCCTATCAAGTCGCAATTAAATACCGTACATGGCTAATCAATGAAATCTATAGTCAGCTTAGAGTATTCAAAACGGATACGACTTTTCAGGATGCCAAGCTATTTTTATATATGATTGAAGGCGCAATTATTCAGCTTTTAAGTTCGGGTCAGACAGATGAGAGAGAAAGGGTGTTGGATTGTTTTCTCATCTCTATGATCAATCATCACTAGTTAACGAGCTCGCTTTTAAAAAGATCACCTCTTCGGACTCTTTCAGTCAAAGTGGGGGCTTCTAGATTCTTCGTTCCCATGCTTTATTTATCTCCACTCAAATGTTAATAAGATTAATACTAACCCCGAGGTGCGTACCTTATATGATCGGGAAATAAATATTATATTAAGGCTTATCTCTATTGGATCCAGAATATTTCAGGATTTTATTTACTCAGCTAAGGTTGAATTTGGTTCCATCAATCTAAGAAAAACTCTTTTTACATGATCAAAATCTTCTTTAGGGATGCAGCCATACAATTTACACAGGATTAAGAATGAATAATTTGAATTTTAAAACTCTAAAGAAGTATTGGTTGCGATTCTTGGGTATTGCTGTAATCGCTGGCTCCTTAGTATTGGCATTTGCTTGGGTCGCTGGTCTATTTGGACATCGAACAACAAGCAAAACATTTTTGGGCGACTCATTAAGTAAATTTGATCCCGGATATCGTCGTGCCCACGGTAAGGGTATTTGTTTTGATGGTACTTACCACAGTAATGGTGCGGCGGCTGCACTCTCTAAAGCCACTGTATTTGCCAAGTCTGATATACCAGCAATTGGCCGATTTTCTATTGGGAGCGGTAACCCGCATGCGGCAGATAATTCGACAGCAACAGTGAGTATGGCTTTATTGCTTTCCGCAGCTGATCATTCACAATGGCGCATGAAATTAAACAACTTTCCTTATTTCCCTACGCGAAATGCTGAAGGTTTTTTAGCGCAGCAAAAAGCATTTAAACCAGTTCCATCTACTGGCAAACCTGATCCAGCCCTTGTTGAGGCTTTTCTAAAAGAATATCCCGAAGCTCGTAAGTCTATTGAGCAAAAGGCAAAGATGCCATTAACCGGTAGTTTCAGCGGCGCAGAATTTTATGTCGTAAATGCTTTTATATTGCGGGCTGCCAATGGACAACAACAACCAGTCCGTTGGTCTATGCGTCCTCATTCAAAATTTATTAGTCTGACGAAAGAACAACGTGATCAAGCTGGCCATGATTTCTTATTTAAAGACATAAAAAAACGTTTGGCTGAAGGGCCGCTATATTGGGATTTAGTTTTGCAACTTGCCGAGCCAGGAGACCCAGTGAATGACCCATCTCAACCTTGGCCAAAAGAACGTAAAGAAGTGATAGCAGGAACATTGGAAGTTAAAAATGTAACTGAACAGGTAAATGGCGTTTGCCGTGATATTAACTTTGACCCAACATTGGTTCCACCCGGAATTGAGTTATCAGATGATCCAGTACTCGCCGCACGAGCGGGTATCTATGCACAGTCTTACAATGCTCGCTTACGTGAAATTGGATTTGGCAAAGCAACGGATGCCGTGGGTAAATAGGAGAGATCAGCCATGCAAAATAAATCTAACAATAATGCTCCACGTCATTTTAATTTGACTGCTCGAATACTACATTGGGCTATGGCGGTAGCAATTTTGGCTATGCTATTTATTGGTGTTGGAATGACAACTTCAATCACTTGGCGTCCGTGGTTAATCGATATTCACCGTCCCTTAGGAATCGCAATCTTATTACTGGTCATCATAAGATTAATAAATCGACTCTATTTCCCAATTCCACCTTTGCCGCCGACTGTACCGCGCTGGCAAGCGTTTATTGCCCATGCATCACATTGGTTACTTTATATTTTGATGTTTAGTTTGCCATTGCTCGGATGGGCAACGCTTTCGGCAGGTAATTGGCCTGTAACGTTATTTCCGGGTTGGGACCTTCCACCAATCGCTCCAACCAACTCTACGCTCTATGCTTGGTTTCGCACTCTACACGGAATTTTGGCTTGGCTGTTATTTGCTGTCGTTATTGGTCATCTGTCTGCTGCATTATTACATGCATGGGTTTATCGAGATGGCGTATTCTCAAGTATGGCTTTGGGTTCTTCTACTGAGTCAAATAGAGATAATGAAAAGAAGAGTGTGGATTGAGAGAGTTATTCGACTTTAGAGTTTGAAGCACTCACTCAGAATATATAGACAGTGCATTAGGTAGATTAGAACCTAAAGCACTGTTGGAACATTATTTTAGAGTTATGTATTTCGATAAAACCAATTTACACAAGCATCTGCCAAAATTTGTGTGGTATCAAAGCTCACATCTAAAATTGGAGATTGAATAGCATGTAACCCAATTGGAATTTCTGTACAAGCTAAAATAATCGAACCAGCACCTTTATCTATGAGCCTTTGGCTTAACTCTTGAAAAACGATACCCGCTTGTGCCGATTCATTACGTTTTACAGCATAAACAGCGGGCATAAATTCCTGTTCAATTTCTTGATTCGAATTAATGACAAAAGGAATGTCGTGCTTGCTTAACTCAAGTTGATACAACTGAGTAGAAAGGGCGCCTTTGGTTGCCAATATTCCGACTTTATCACCAGATTGATAATTCTTTAAAATCTGTTGCACCGTAATTTCAACCATATTTAAGATTTCAATAGGGGTGTGTTGCTGTAAGTCAGAATGCCAGAAGTGTGCGGTATTACATGGAATAGCGATTTTAGAGACACCGCTACGTTCTAAAATTTTTAGTCCATGTAACATGGCACTTAAAGGACTTTCACCTAGGTTTTTAAGTGCAAGTTGTCGGTCAGGAATACCGCCGTGATTCCAAGCAATTGTTGGAATATGTTCCTGATCTTTAGTGGCAGGGCTTGCATCGAGCAGACGCTGTTGAAAATCAACAGCAGCGCCCGGTCCCATACCACCCAAAATTCCAAGGGTGGGGAGTTGTGAAAATTCAGTCATCTTACAAACGGTATGCATCTTTATTCGAGAAGGTTTTACGATAACCGAATAAGCCTACGGCACCGCCTGTATGAAGGAAGATCACTTTATCATCTTTAGTGAAATGACCCTGACGAATAAGGTCGACTAAGCCTGCAAAACCTTTACCTGAGTAAACAGGGTCAAGCAAAATACCTTCAGTTCGAGCCAGCAATTCAACAGCCTCAACCATGCTATCAGTTGGAATACCGTAGCCATCGCCAACATAGTCACTATTTGCAATCACTTTTTCACGAGCAATAAGATCTGCGTTTAAACCCAGATGTTCTAAAGTTGCACGAGTAAGTTTATAAACATTTTCTTCTTGTTTAGATTTTTCAGCACGAACACTGATACCGAGTACTGGTAAGTTTGAGTGAGTTACCGCAATACCCGCTAAAAGGCCAGCTTGAGTACCTGTGCTACCTGTTGCATGTACAAGATGAGTCGGAGCCAGTTGAATCTGGTTAAGTTGGTTAATTAATTCAATTGCTGTTGAGACATAACCTAAAGCACCAATAGCATTTGAACCACCACCTGGAATAATGTACGGACGTTCCCCTTGTAGTTCTAATTCTTTTGCTTTGGCTTCTAAAGCTGCCACCATATCGGTGCCACCCGGAACTACCTCAATTGATGTTGCACCTAAAATCTCATCGAGCAATAAGTTTCCATTATTGTAATATTCATCTGTACCATCACTAACGCGTTGTTCGAGTAAAACTGATGCCTTTAAACCAAATTTATTTGCTGCTGCAATCGTTTGGCGAACATGGTTAGATTGAGTTGCACCTTGAGTAAGTACATGGGTTGCACCTTTTGTAAGTGCATCACCAATTAAAAATTCTAATTTGCGAGTTTTATTGCCACCTGTAGCCAGCCCTGTAGCATCGTCTCGTTTGATGTAAATCTGGGGACCATTTAACGCTTTAGTTAAGTTAGGTAAAAACTCTAGAGGAGTAGGCGCATGAACCAGTTGAACGCGCGGTAAATGACTTAATAACATAATAATGTCCTAAAATTTAATGTATGTAATCAATCATGCGGCTTACTTCTTTGCGCATAATTTCTAAAATATGTTTTTTGGTTTCAATAAATTCTTGCCGTGGCGTAATATTTTCAATGCTACGCGCACGAGGTAAATTCACTTGAATATCTTCGGCAATGCGTCCGGGATGGCCTGCCATTAAAATAATGCGATCTGCTAAAAGTAGAGATTCATCAATATCGTGAGTAACAAATAAAACGGTAGTTTTATTGTCTTGCCAAAGCTGAGTCAGTGTTTCCTGCATTAAAATACGTGTTTGAGCATCTAATGCCCCAAAAGGCTCATCCATTAATAAAATCTTTGGCTTCATGACCCACGCACGGGCAAGGGCAACACGTTGCTTCATACCGCCTGAGATTTGCCAGATTCGATGATTTTCAAACTTCTTTAAACCCGTTTTTTCTAAGTAATATTCAGTTTGCTCAGCAATATATTTAGCTTCAGCTTTTGATTGCTTAAGTGGAAATTGAATATTTTCTTTTACTGTGAGCCAAGGAAATAATTGAGCTTGTTGAAATACAACAGCTCGGTCAATGCCCGGTGCTGAGACGGTTTGACCATCTACATAAATCTCACCTAAAGTTGGTTTTTCAAAACCAGCAAGCAAGTTCAAAATAGTTGATTTACCACAGCCAGAAGGCCCAAGTAAGCAAACAAACTGACCTTCAGGAATTTTAAGATTAATATCTTCTAGGACCGTATTTTCCGTCTTGTTTTGTTTAAATATTTTCTGAACATTATTTAGCTCAATAAAGGGTTGAGTCATTATGCTTTTCCTGTCCAAGGGGCCCATTTTTGCTGTGCTTTCACAATGAGCCAATCTAAAATAAAGCCAATTGTTCCAAGTAAAATAATCCCGACAATCACAACATCTGTACGCAAATAAGAACCGGCATTAATAATCATCCAGCCTAAACCAGAAGTTGCTGCAACCATTTCCGCTGCAATTAATGATGTCCAACCAATACCAATAGATAAACGAATGGTGGTGAAAATTTCAGGAAGCGAAGAGGGTAAAATGACGCGGAATAAGATTGCTGTTTTTCCTAAGCCCATCGTTTGTGCTGCTTGAATCAAACCATATGGAACGTTTTGGCTTGCTGCGGTTGAACCCACAATAACACTCAGTAAAGTCGCAATAAAAATAAGGAAAAATTTAGATTCCTCACCAATTCCTAGCCACACAACGACCAATGGAATGAGGGCAATTTTGGGAATAGGACGTAAGAATTGTACAAATGGATCTAAAATGGCATTAAGTACAGGACTACGGCCCATTAATAATCCCAAAGGCACACCAATAATGATTGCAACGAAGAATGCAAAGAAGGCACGCGCCGTGCTGACTAAAATGTGTTGATAAAAAGGAGCATCTCGGTAACCGTTTTTAAATAAATCTAAAACTGTATCTAAAATCTGTAGAGGAGAGGGCAACAAAATTGGTGAGACAAGTTTAAATGTACACACAAGCTGCCAAATAATCACAAAAGTGATTAGCGATAATGTACTAATCACTTTTACTTTAAACGGGTTCAACTGAATCATTTCATAACCTTATTTTGTCGCTTCAATAAGGTATTTACTGTCGATATTAGGCGCATAACTCTTTGGAACATCAGATTGTTTCAACTCGCCAATACTGACTAAAAATTTAGCAATATCTTGAGTTGCTTTAGCCAAGCCAGAGTTTTCATCGTTTGATGTTGCACCCAAATATTTTTCAGAGGCTTGATCTTTCAGTGGAATATATTCGATACCAGCAAGTGTAGTTTCGACTTGGTCATATGGAAGACTTAAGTATTTAGAGATTTTTTCAGAAGCAGCTTTAGGATCACGTTTATATTCATCAACTTGATCTTGGTAAGCCTTCAAGAATTTAATGACAAGGTCAGGGTGTTTTTCTGCAAACTCTTTACGGACAGCGAAGTTGTTATAAACCAAAATACCTTTTTCATTCAGCGTCGTTGTACGATAAATTTCTTTACCGCCTTCTTTCTCTAGCTGTTGAGTAAATGGTCCCCAAACATAAGCTGCATCAATATCACCACGTGTCCATGCAGAAACAATTTCAGCAGGCTTAAGTGGAATTAATTTGATTTTTGATTTATCAATTTTATTTAATGCAAGCGCTTGTTCTAAAGCATATTGCGCGGTGGAGTTAGCAGGGAAGGCAACTTTTTTACCAACTAGACCTTGCAGATTTTTAATATCAGGACGAACAATTAAACGTTCTGCACCAGAAATTAGACCTTCCAAACCAATGATTTCAATTGGTAGCCCGCGAGTAATACCTGCAACAGCTGGGCTTGAGCCAAAACGAGCAATATCAATTTCATTTGCGGCGAAGTAATTAATTACATCTGCACCCGAAGCAAATTCAACCCACTTAATTTTTGTACCTAAAGCTTTTTCAAAATCTCCATCAGCTTTACCAAGAACCCAAACTCGTGGACCACCACCCCAAGCAAAACGTACTTCTTTAGGTAGTTCAGCAGCAGCCGCAGTTTGAGAAGCTTCTGCCTTAGTTTCATTATTTTGCTGTGAATTATTTCCACAACCGGTTAAAAGTGCAAAGCTGAGAACCCCTACTGATAAGATAGCGTTTTTTAAGTGAAAACGTGTTGCAAACAACATTATATTTCCAGTAATTTTCGAAATTTATTCGATCTTAGTGAAAATTTATGATTAATAAAAATATGAAAAAGTGGAATGGATATATGCAAAGATGAGTTTATATTTATCATTAAAAAAGAATTATTTATCACTTAAAATTGGTAGTTATATTTTGAGTTAAAATCGATGCATGAAAAAAATAAGAGCTTTTAAAAAATTATTTATTTATAGGTTAGTGCATGATTAAAATTATTAATTAACTTAAGAATATTCAAAAATTACATAGCTTCTGAGGTGAATGACCACTTCAAAAACCATGCAATTTATAAGTAGGGCTTTTAACGATTTAGGAGCTTATTTAATTCGATACCACGTTTGGTTTCGGCCAATTGCAGAAATACCAATGTATCCACGAGCGATAAGTTTTTCGCCATCTGGTGATACGGTTACACTAAATTTATAAGTCTTATCTGACTGTGGGTCGAGGATAGATCCCTTGTCATATTTATTTTGACCGACACTTCTTAAATTTTTGACAATGGTTAGGCCAATCAAAGATTTGTTTTTGTAAGTACCTTCACACATCGTACATTTGTTAGCTTCACTTGGAACGAGTATTTTTTCGATGTTAGCAGAGAGGTTACCATTTTTATCTTCGCTAAATTTTACCAGTGCTCTGGGTTCATTGGTTGCATCATCAATTGTTTTCCAAACACTGCCATGTAATTTGTCCGAAGCAAATGAATGAATCGAATAAAAGCTAAGTAAAAGTAAGAGTAAATATTTTTTCATATCAAGCATTTCTCAAATTAAAAATGGATGGTTTTAAAGGTCTGAATTATTCATTTTAAATTTAACTTCACAGTTTTCTTAGTATTGAATCTTTAAGCTAAACAATATGTAAAGTTATAATCTATTTGTGTGGATATTATTTTGATCAATTTATTTATGCAATTGCGAGAAAGGACAGAATGATTAAATAAGGTTTTAAAAGCTGATAATAAATTATTAATAATTTTTAGAATGAGAGATAGATTAAGTAGATATACAGTTTGATAAGGAATGATGGAACTTATGCTGAAGAGGACTAAAAACATCAACTAATTTTTAAATTAGTTAGATTGCGTGTAATACATCACGGTTTATAAAATAACATTCAAATCATGCGTTTAGTATTTATTGACAGTGTGCAATATTAAGTTTTATAACTAAAAGATCCTGAAGCTGTTTCTTTAACCAGAACAGAAAAAACACAATATAAAGATGAATAGACATTAGAACAAAAAGTTAAGGAGAAGAAATGAAAGTCCTTAAATACAGTTTATTTTCTCTGATGAGTATGCTGACAATAAATAGTGCGGATGCTGGAAATGCATCTACATCATTAAGAGTTAGTTTAACAATTATTGAAACGTGTGAAGTGTCTACACAAGGAAATTTAGATTTTGGTTCAGTCGTTCGTTCTCAGCCAGTTGCTGCTGCAAGAACGGATGTATCTGTGCAATGTAGTCAAAATACGCCGTATCAATTGGCGGTAACTTCAGACAATAACTTTGAACTTAAATCTGCTGCCAGCCCAGCATCTGTTGCATATGTACTTTATCAAGATGCTGGTCATACTCAAATTTGGGGAGGCCAGGGAAGTAAAATATATTCAGGAGTTGCCACAGGGATGAAAGAAAATATTCCTATTCATGGGGCAATTA
This sequence comes from Acinetobacter sp. V116_7, assembly GCF_056735735.1. Classification (NCBI taxonomy): domain Bacteria; kingdom Pseudomonadati; phylum Pseudomonadota; class Gammaproteobacteria; order Moraxellales; family Moraxellaceae; genus Acinetobacter; species Acinetobacter sp. V116_7. The sequence continues at coordinate 945,584 of NZ_JBWZIF010000028.1, read as the reverse complement.
CATCAAGTACCAATGTTCAAGCGACCAAATATGAAGATTGGGTACGTGTGAACGTTATATATTAATAAAAGAAAAAATATTGTTGGGAAACTCAGTTTTATGGGTTAGGAATAGCAAATTGAACATACTAAATCGACTACCAGTAAACCAAAGTTTAATGGGTGAGTTTACACGCCTATAAATGCTTTAAACTATTGTACGATAAGACTTTTAATAATTTAACTTTTTAATAAGATTCTCTTTTATGTTTGGCCACTCTTCATCAATGATACTAAATCTGACAGAATTCCTTTTTCTTCCATCGGGCATAATTCTCTCATTTCTTACAACACCTTCCTTTTGAGCACCAAGTCTTAAAATCGCATTCTGTGATTTTTCATTGAGTACATCTGTTGTAAGCTGAACCCTCACACAATTTAATTCCTCAAAGGCATATTTAAGAAGCAAATATTTTGCCTCTGTATTGGCATATGTTCGCTGCCAAGATTTTGAGTACCAAGTACTTCCAATTTCTAACTTTAAATTTTTTCTATCTATTTTCCAAAATCTGGTAGACCCAATAATTTTTCCTGTAGCGATATCTTCAACAACAAAAGGAAGAACTGTACCCGCTTGATAACCTTCTAGTGCGTGGTGAATATAGTCCTCTATTGTCTCTGCTGAAGGTACGACAGTGAAAGGGAGGTTCCATAGTTCTCCGTCTGATGCAGCGGCGACTAAATCTCTTGAGTCTTCAATCTTTAAAAGGCGTAACCGAATATGTTTACTTGAAAGCATGATGTTTGGGGCCATAACAGATGTCCTGTCTGAAAGTTATCAAAAAAGAGTTTTACCCAAATCTTATTTAAATCGACTATTTAGATCACTACTTGAAACTGAAGTATTGAGTGAATGGAAGTTACCTGATTCGGCAATAGCACTCGCTGTTTTAATAAAACCATCCCAAGCTGTACGAGCTAATGCTCCACCCAAGCTAATACGTCTTACACCCAAATCTGCAAGCTCTGCTGCTGTTAAATCACTATCCCAGCCGATTAAAACGTTCACGGGTTTTGGTGCAACAGCATTAACGACAGCAATGATTTGTTCACGTGTTTTGATACCGGGTGCATACAGGCAGTCAGCACCAGCTTCTGAATATGCTTTTAATCTGTTAATCGTATCTTCTAAATCTGGCACACCAACAAAAAAGTTTTCAGCACGGCCGATAAGCATTGTATTCGTTCCGCTTTGATCGATTGCTAAGCGAGCTGCTCGTATTCTTTCAACAGCATCAGGAATATCACGAAGCGGCTTTTCACTATTTCCAGTCGAATCTTCAATAGAAATACCCGCTATACCTGTATCAATTGCCATCAGAACATTCTCAATAACGCCTTGAGTAGTATCTGAAAACCCACTTTCAAAATCAGCATTAATAGGAAGATTGGTCGACTGAACTATGTAACGTAAATGTGCTAATGTTTCATCTCTGTCTAGTTGACCATCTGCTTTTCCACAAGACCATGCATAGCCCGAGCTTGTTGTTGCAAGTGCTTTATAGCCAAGTTGTTCGAGTACCTTTGCGCTGCCTGCATCCCAAGGATTGGGTAAAATAAAACATCCGTCTTTATGGAGATCACGGAAAATTTTTCTTTTCTCATCTACAGAGGTTTTCATTATTCGGTACTCTTTTTAATGTATTTACTGAAACTTAAAACAATTCCATCTAGCTGTTTAAAATAATCTTTTAGAAGGCAAGTTAAAGCTGAATGACTATAACAATTTTTTAACTCATAGAAATATAGCTACTTCTTAATTTGAAATAAGTAAATCAAAATTAAGTCATGTTCATTTTGGGGATATTGATTATAGTTTTCTTTAATTTATATAAATCTGTTTATCGTCATAAAAAATCATAGTTAGCGTTTTATTATTTTTGTAGTTAAACGGGGAGAACGAACCATAAACTATTTTATTATTTAGGATTAGCTATGAAAAACACTTATTTAGTTACAGGCGCTACAAAAGGTATTGGAAAAGCAATTAGCGATGAATTGTCTTTACAGGGACATCATGTAATTGGAATTGCGAGAAATATTAAGGATATAAACTTTTCTGGAGAGCTTTTTAGTTGTGATCTATCAAATATAGAACAAACTGAAGACACCTTAGCTTTAATCTCTAAATCTCATGTTATACACGGAATAGTGAATAACTCAGGAATTAGTCTACCTCAACCTTTAGGCAAGATTACATTTCCTGCCTTAGACGAAGTTTGGAACTTAAATGTAAGAGCTGCTATACAAGTGACACAACACTTTATTGAGCAACTTAAAGAACAACGCTTTGGGCGAATTATTAATATTGGTAGTAGGGCGATTTACGGGGCAAAGGATAGAACAGCTTATTCAGCAGCAAAAAGTGCATTGGTGGGTTGTACAAAAACTTGGGCACTTGAGTTGGCTGAATTTGGAATAACAGTCAACTGTGTTTCACCAGGACCAATTGAAACGGAACTTTTTAGGAAAACCAGACCAATTGGTAGTTTAGCCGAGAAAGCAATATTGGATAGTATTCCATTAGGAAGGATTGGAACGCCTAAAGATGTTGCAGATGCGGTATCTTTTTTACTCTCAGATCATGCAGGCTTTATTACTGGTCAGGTTCTAAATGTTGATGGTGGGGGAAGCCTATAGAATGGTTATTTTGCCAAGTGAAATGCTGATGTGGATAAGGTAAAGTCACTTGAACTGGCGGTGGCACCACTCTGGTAACACTGCAATGATTTTCTGCTTTTAAAAACTCTGTAAGTGGTTAGGCGGCAACCCCTAACAAATCAAAAGCAATCGATACTCGCCATCTTTTTCAATAGGTGCTCGATGAACACAAGGCAAAACCTTTTGAGTTGGATGATCTACGGCCAAACGCCAAATATGTCCCGTGCCTAAATTTACAGGTTGGGCAGCGGGTTTAGGCTGATAATGCAAATCAAAAAAATACTCTGTCAAAAAGGCTTCAAATTCAGCTTCTGGGCCGTCATGTAATTCTTTGAGCTTTTCTCGAGTTTCTGGAATTAAAACTTTTTGTTCAACCTGATCATTGGGAACAATATCGCTGGCAGCGCCGTGATAGGTACATAAGAATGTATCGGTTTCAATGGGAGAGCGATCAACATGAAATGAATATACATCTGTTGAAATGAAATCTAGCTCTTCGTCACGTTCATAATGTTTAAGCAAATTAAGTACGGGCGATGCGCCGAAATGAGATAACTGCTCGATATCTTCTAAAATAGTTTTTCTTGCCAGATTGCCTTTTTCTGAAAGTTGTAGTGCTAAAAGGTCTTCAACAGAAACCTCTGTAATATTTTCTTTTAAATGAAGTTTATTCACAATCTCTTTAAAGTCGCCAACCAAATTTCTGTGCCAGCAAATCGCATTTGTCTCTCCTTGGAACTTTGTATTTACAAGTTCAGGGAAACTAGACACTTGTCTAATTTGTTTGCTGTCAGAAAACGCATTCTTCATAGGAGAATTAAATAAAATAATAGAGCATGTCTAATATTATAGCCTGAGCTTAGCCAAAAAATATTCCATTCCAATTGATTAAGCCAGTTTAGTCTTACTTCAGAAGAACATTATTTGCCTCTGAAGTAAGATCTTTAAACGTCGAGTAATTTATTTACCACTCATATTTCACGCCCACTCGGAAATTAGTCGGAGCGCCGTAATAGCTATTTGTGGTGGCTAAATGGTATTTTTCATTAAATAAGTTATTAACATTAAAGTTGAGCATAAGATTATTGTTGACCTTATAACGTGCCATTAAGTCGACTAAAGCGTAACTTTCTTGAGTGAATCGACCTGTTGCAGAGACTGCATTTTTTTCATAAATTTCACTTTGCCAACGAACACCGCCACCAATGGTGAGGGCTTCATCAAGATAAGGCAGGGTATAGGTGGTAAACAGCTTGGCTGTGTTATTTGGCACACCGGTATTTAATCGGTTGTCTTGACTATCTTTTGATAGGTTGCGGCTAAAGCTTGTGGAAACTTGCCATAAATCAGTCAACTTACCTGTCGCTTCAATTTCAAACCCGCGGTTTTTTGTACCAGATTCTGTGCGATAGGCTTGAGAACCATCTGGGGCAAATACATCTGCTAATGCAATCGCTGTATTGTCCTCTTTAGTTTGATAAATAGCAGCACCAACATTTAACTGATTATCAAAAAACTCACCCTTAATACCCAGCTCGGTACTATTACCTATTAATGGGTCTATGTATTCGCCTGTAACGGCTTTCTTATCTTGTGGTGAAAAAATATTGGTGTAGCTTGCATACGCAGTCCAGTTGTCAGTGAAATCATAGGTAATGCCCACATATGGAATTACCTTGCCACTTTCTTCTTGTGTTGTGTAGGTAGTCGTATTCTTAGCATCTGAATGATCGCCCGTTACGCGTTCCCAGTCTTCAATTCGAGTGCCTAAAATGACTGCAAGATTGTCGGTGGCTTTAAGGCGAACAGCACCAAAAATAGATTGGCTACGATCATCTCCACTGTACCAACCATCTATTTTTGTTTCAGGGCGGTTAGGTGTACTGCCATCCCAAGCAAAAATATTTTTTAGAGTTCCATCCCATGTCATCCCATTATTCCAGCCAGAATAGGTGGGACGTTTATTTTTACTTTTTGTGTAAGTCGTGCCTAACACCACGTCATGAGTTTGATTAAACAAATCAAATGAACCATTCAAAGTTAAATTGAACAAGTCTTGAGTAGGACGATAATCCCAACGGGTTGCATATAACATCGCCCCGCTACCAGTAGCTTTATCGATCCCTTTACTTGAGTAGGTATAGCCTACAATTTCATCTGAATCGGTAATGGTTCTAGATACTACACCTTTTAATTTCCAGCGGTCATTAAACTGGTGCTCAATGTCGGCAAAGTAAGATGTCGTTGAGCGATCTGAACCCGTCCAACTTGCTGCCGCTGAATCTGAACGGGACCAATTAATGAGTGTGCCATCTGTATAAAAGCTTGGTAAACCACCTCTAGCCACACCAGTCAAATCAATTTGCTGGTAACTTGCACCTAAACTTGCTTTGGTTTGGTCTGTTAAATCAGCTTCTACGACTGCATAAGCAACTTTACGTTCTTCATTGTAGCGGTCGATATAAGAGTCTGATTTTTGGTAGGCAAAAAGGGTACGACCACGAATACTTCCAGACTCATTAAGGGGTGTAGAAACATCAATATCGGTACGGTAAGAATCCCAAGAACCAATGTCAGCACTCACCGAAGCCTTAAAGTCTTGTAATGGTTTTTTTCGGACCAGATTAATACTTGCGCTTGCACTGCCAGCGCCTGTCATTAATCCATTTGCACCGCGCACGACTTCGACTCGGTCAAATAATGCCATGTCCTGACTTTGGAAAATACTTGCATATGAACTCATGAGCTTCACGCCATCGAGTAAATAACTATCTACTTCTTTGCCGCGAGCGTAAATAGGTGAATTATCACTACCAATATTGCCGCCTTGTTTAATAGAGAGTCCTGCTGCTTGACTGACAACATCGGTTAATTGGGTGAGGTTCTGATCTTTCATTTGTTGGTTGGTGATTACACTGACCAGCTGAGGTGTTTCTCGCAAACTTAAAGCTAAGCCATTAGAAGCGGTGGTCGCCTTCGCCGTATATAAACCTGAACCTTCGGTTGTTAAATTTTCACCATGATCAGCATTAACATGAATTGTTGCTAAATGCGCCGTACCTGTTTCACTGCCTGCCGTATCAAATTCATTATTGTTATTTGCTTTTGTTTTAATGGCTTCTAACTGGAAAACTTTGGGTTCAATTGGAGCGGGTGGAGCCTTCACTCGGATGCTGTAACCACTATTGTTGACTTTAACGGCTTCAAATGGATGGTTTTGTAATAACAGACTTAAAGCATCTTCAACAGCGTAATTGCCTTGAAGCGCTTTGCTTTTTGTTTTTGAAAGACTGGCATTATCGTAGCTAATGGTTGTGCCTGTTTGAATAGCCAGTTGTTTAATGGCCTGATCAAGCGTGCTCTGGCGAATTGAAATACTATAAGTTTGCGCAGCGTAAATAGAAGTTGAGGTAAGCGCCGTGACCACCAATGGCGTACTCCATAGCACTGCACGTATAGCCAAAGCCAATTTACTTTTTGCTTGATAATCCTTCATGTGGTCTTCTCGACAGGGAGTGTATTTCTCTATAAGTCGAACCAGATCAAAAAAAGGGTCACATTTTTTTATCTTTTTTTAATATTTAACAAATAGGGACCGTAATAATTCAGTTCAAGTTGATGGCTATAGGCTAAAGTTTCTAAGCTTTGCTCAGGGTTCTTTAGAGAAAATACGCCAGAAATTTTTATATTTTTTAATTCAGGCCCGAGATGGTAGCTTCCTTTTTTATAACGAAATAGCTCATCTAGCACTTTTTGAAGTGGCCATTGATCTACAACCAAAAGTTGTTGGGTCCAATACGGTTGATCATTATCGAGAGGAAGAGACTTTGAAATATATTTTTCGTCAAAAAAAACACGCTGGCCTTGTTTTAAGATTTGCCGTTTAGAAGCATTCTCTGGCTCAATGGCTACCGCATGTTTATAGACTTTGACTTTGGTCTGTTCGCTATTTTCTTGGCGAACCGTAAATTGAGTACCTAAGGCTTCTACTGAACCATTCTTGGTTTCGACAATAAATGGTCGATGTTGAGCATCCTTTGCTGTTTCAACATAAATTTCCCCATCAATCAGTTTTATCTGACGTTTCTCTTGCGTGAAATTTACATCGACATAGCAATCACTTGCCATAATCAGTTGTGAGCCATCTTTTAACGATACTTTTCTAATTTCACCCACTTTGGTGTGGTAGTCCGACTGCCATTTTTCCCAAGGTATGAAATAGGCAGACAAACCAACGATCATTAAACCTGAAAGGCTTAACAGCATATTGCGTTTTGCAGCAAGATTAAATTTTTGATTAGACTGAACTAAAGCTTCGGAAGGGAAGTTACCTGCAAGGTTTGATAAACCATGGCTGAATTTTTCCATTTGCTGGAGTGCTAGCTGGTGTTCTTGTTTTTCAGTTTTCCATTCCTCAAATTGTTGTTGCTGTAACGCTGTCATTTCACCCGAATGTAAGAGTACCAACCAGTCTGCGGCTGCCTCTAAAACATGATGAGGGATTTTAGTAATATCTGACATACGATAGAAATTTGAGCACGTTTAAAGGGTTTAATTATAGAGGTCTATACAAGCTAAAAAAGCTTGTTTCATATCTCTTTTCACAGTGGCTTCAGAAATATTCATTTTTTCACTAATTTCTCGATAAGTCATGCCATCTAGTTGAGACATCAAAAAGACCTGAGCTGTGCGGGTAGGCAGTTTTTCTAATATTAAATGGACCTGATATAAAGTTTCTTGAATATAAACTTCATGTTCGGCAGAGGGATAATATTCTTCTGGAAGATTCTGTAGAGCATCTAGATAGAGGCTTTCAATATGCTGACGGCGCCAATAGTCAATCATGACATGTTTGGCGATGCCCATAAGCCATGCCTGTGGTTCCTTAATTTTTTGAAAACAATATTCACTTTTTAAAGCACGATAAAATACTTCCTGGCTTAGGTCTTCAGATTGATGATGGTGCTGAAGTTTGTGTTTAAACCATGATAAAAGCGTAGTTTGCTGAGAACGGTAAATTTGGCTAAACCATACCTGTTTGTCTACATCGAGGTTCATAGCAGTGAAGTCCACAAATTGGCACTGAGTAGCGCAATTAAACACACATTTAAATTATTCTTAAATAGTAATGATAATTATTATTAATATCAATCATTAGAACGATATATTCTAGAAACAATAATGTTCTAATTTTTCGCTATTTAGAGCCTGTACCTTAGTCGCAGACACATGTATCGTTAGGGGATGATCCTTTAAAATTATAAGGTGTTTGATAAGCAACATCGTTCAATTAAACAACCAAACTATACCACCACGATAAAACAACAACGTTCTCAAGATGAGTCGTATAAATAACAAGGAATAAAACATTTTGTTTTATTGGTGAATCTTGAAGTGGGGTATCAATGATCCAGATGGGGGTCTATGAAGAAATATTTTATGGTTGATTTATTTATGTTCGCTTCGTCTTTTTTAAGAAACACAAGAAAAATTACCGCAGCGTAAAGGACCAGCAGCTTACAATTGCAGCCAAAGCAAATATCTTTATTTGCATCATTTTTTGCTTGTTCTGGACCATATATTTTGCATTTGCACAAATGTGGTTGATTGTTTACATGGATATCTTTTTTACATTGATCTCCATATTTAGCCTTTTTCTTATTTATATAAATCGAATTTCAGCGGGTATTCTTCTTTCACAGGTCGTACTGCTGGTTTTTCCAGTGGTGTTCTGCCTATTTTTTGATATAGCTACCGTTGATCGTCCGCAGGTAGCTCATTTATTTTTACCTGCTGGAGCGATATTGGGGTATTTGAATTACCGCAGAGACCCAAGCTATTTACAATTCATTTTAATTTTATTGTCGATTGGGTGTTTTATATTTTTTAGTGGAAGCTTTTTTAATCTTGAGAGTGCTATACCGCTATCTGAAGATATTCGTGATCATGGCGGATGGATTGCAACTTGTGCTGCCACATTAATGATTTGTATTTCAATTTATACCATGCAATTAGAGATACAAATAGAAAACAGCATGGTGAAAGACTTACGCTTAGCTCTTGCTAAACAACAATTTGAGCTTTTTTATCAGCCACAAATCAATTCATCTGAAACGCTGATTGGCGCGGAAGCTTTATTAAGATGGCAACATCCTACTTTAGGTTATGTGCCTACAAAAGATTTCATTCCAGCGGCTGAAACGTTTGGATTAATGCCAGAGATTGGGGAGTGGGTGTTAGATCAAGGCTGCAAAGTTTTACAAGACTGGAGCAAAAAAGACGAGACCAAAGATCTTACGCTTTCAATCAATATTAGTGCTGATCACTTCATGCAACCAAACTTTGAGCAGAGTATGATCGGGCTGATTAAGCAGTATGAGATAAATCCATCTCGACTCATATTAGAAATCACTGAAAATATTGCTTTAACGAATTGTGTCAGCATGATTGAAAAAATGCATTTCTTGTCTAAAAATGGAATTCAGCTTTCTCTTGATGATTTTGGTACAGGATATTCATCTTTAAGCTATTTACAAAAGATGCCGATTAGACAAATCAAGATTGATCGTAGCTTTGTACAAGCAGCTTTGGATGATAAACGTAGTAATAAATTAGTCACTGGTATTATTAAAATTGGACTAGATTTGAACCTACAAGTGTTAGTAGAGGGGATTGAAACTGCTGAACAGTTTAGCGCTTTTAAAAACAATGGCTGCACGGAGTTTCAAGGTTATTTATGGGGGTGCCCGATGCCGTTAAATGACTTCTTAAAACAGATAGCTCATTTCAAAAAATAGGCAAAACAACTATTTCAGCAGTTAAGTATAGAAAGTAAAAAGAGAGTTAGTATTGTTTAGAAAAATTTAAATTAATTTCAAATATGTAATAACAGCTAAACATTCATGGTGAAAGATATGGATATTTATTAAACGGATCACACCATGTCTAGCTTTAAAATAAATACACTTTTACTTTCTCTTATCTCTTGTTCAGTCTTTTTTACGGGGTGTAATGACAGTAATAGCTCAGATGATAATTCTACAGCAAATCAAGAAATACCCGCAGCGCCAAAGGGTGTAGGCTTTGAGGATACTGCTCCAGTTCCATTGAATATCACCACTATTGTAGATTCATGGACGACCAATCAACGTGGCGATGCACGTTATGCCACGGTTGAAACAAATGCTGGGGTACGTGTGCTGAGTGGCTTTTTAGATGTATGGACGCCCTCAAGTTTATTTGTAGATGCAGGCCAATCTGCTGAGGCAAAAGACGGCTTTCCTGCGGTAGTCGCATCAAACTGGACAGGTCTACCGGGTGACAGTACGGACGGTACAAAAAAGAATGTAGATGTATTGAACTACAACATTAATTATTCAATTCAAACCACGCATAAACGTACAGACGAAGAAGCTATTCGGGCCTATTTAGATGATAGACGCGGAAAAAGTTATAGCGTAACGACAGGGATGGGAGCATTAACCGATCCGTGGAGAAAACTCACGGGGCAGACCACCACAATTAATTCAGTGCCAGCCGATGCTGCACAAGTAAAATACGATGACAAAGGCAATAATAGTGGACTAACCACGGTCGATGGCAATGCCAACTTTGGAAAAGTGGTTGAGTTTGTTCAAGCGATGGGGAATAACTCATCGACAGAATCAGCAAAGCGTTTTTATAAATATGCTCGTCCGTGGCGCTGGAGTTCTGAAGTCATTGTTGTACCTAGTTTAGAATCTGCTAAAAGTAGTACACCTGCAACTGACGGCGGTTTCCCAAGTGGGCACACCGCCGAAGCTGGTCGAAATGCAATTGCGATGGCTTATTTAGTGCCTCAGCGTTATCAGGAACTCGTTGCTCGCGGTATGGACCTTGGTAATTCACGTATTATTGCGGGCATGCATTCAGCGATGGACGTGATTGGCGGACGTCTTCAGTCGATTGCCGCAGATGTTGCCAACTTAAATGCTATGACTGTAGAGCAACGAAAAGAAGCTTATTTACAAGCTCAAACACAGCTCATGAAAGAGACCAATAGCTCAACGTTTGAATCATTTTATAGCTTGGCGAAAACACCTTATGACGCGAATGACCGTTTTGCCGATCTTGAAAAGTTAAAACAGCAGGTGAATCACTGGATGACCTATGGTTTTAACCAAATTGGCGATAAAACAAAAATAGCAACGGTGCCTAAAGGTGCAGAGGTTTTATTGGAAACCCGACTTCCTTATTTATCAGCCGATCAGCGGCGTGTGGTTTTGAAATCGACTGCACTTGCTTCGGGTTATCCAGTCATGGATGACGTTGAGGGCTATGGGCGTTTAAACCTATTTAGAGCGGGCGCAGGTTATGGCAGTTTTGATGGTGATGTTAATCTGACCATGGATGCGAGTTTAGGTGGCTTTAATCAATATGATCAATGGAGTAATGATATTACGGGTGCTGGGAAACTGACCAAATCAGGTACAGGAACTTTAGCACTGACAGGAAATAACTCGTTTACTGGCGGAATTGATTTAAAACAGGGTGGTTTAGAAATATTGTCTGAGCATGGTGCAGGTCAAGGCGATATTTATATGCATGAAAATAGCCTATTAAAAACCAACTCAGCTAAAACAGTTACTATTGCGGGTAATTTAACTCAGCTTGCAGGAACCACCTTCAATATCACGTTTAAATCGAATGTACTTCCAGCAGTTCAGGTGGCAAATACGCTTACTTTAAATGGAACATTGCAGCTCGTCACAAAAGACAATTTAGCGGCGGGAACTTATACGGTGTTATCTGCTAAAAAAGTCCAAGGCACCTATAAAAAAGTGACACTTAATGGCAAAGATATTACGCCAATTTATCAAAATAATAGCGTTAAGTTTACGGTGTCATAAGCAGAACTTGGATAACCCATATCCATAGTTAAAAGTAAGTTGGGCCACTCCAAATGTTTAATTAAACAATTTTAAAGAGTGGTCCGACTAACCGAAATGCTTAAATGATGGAAATAAACCTATCTACATACGAATTTTGCTATAGATAGATTTTACTTTCTCTGGGCTAATGGTCAGCATGTGAATCGCGCCGTGAATCATTCCTTCCAACAAATGAAAGTTCACCTGAATACCAGCATCCCACAGTTTTTGAGCATATCTTTCACCATCATCGCGAACGGGATCATATTCACAAATAAAAATGGTCGCATCCGGTAGTCCTTCTAAAGACTGAGCGAGTAACGGGCTTACAAGTTCATTCTGTTTTTCACTTTCATGCGGCACATATTGATCCCAGCAATAAACCATTGTGGATGACTCCAAACCATAACCTTCGGCGTATTGGCTATAAGACTTGCTACTCATTGTTGCATCTAAAGCAGGGTAGAAAAGAAGTTGATGGCTCACCTTAATTTCTGGGTGTTGTCTTGCTATGAGACATGAGGCGGCAGCTATGTTTGCGCCCGCACTATCTCCACCTACAGCAATACGGTTTCGGTCAATTCCAAACAGTGAAGCATTTTCATGGATATAGCGTAATGCCGTAAAAAAATCATTTAAAGGCGTGGGAAACTTAAACTCTGGAGCCAATCGATAGTCCACAGAAAACACAACCAGTTGAGTGGATTCTGCTAATAACCGACACGAGCGGTCCCATGCGTCTAAACTTCCCAGACACCAGCCTCCACCATGAGCAAAAACTAAAGCGGGCCGTTGCTCAGCGTTTTCGAGTGAATAGGGAACATAAACACGAACCTCAATTTCCATATCATCTGAAACAGCAACATGAAAACTTTGCTGATAGCTTGCATCATGATGAATGCCTTGCTGATCAATAATGTCTTTATTTACTTGTTCCCTTAGCTCTTGCAACGAGTTTACTTCTTGTGTACTTGGTTTGGACTTAAGCCAGTTTTCAATTTCAGCAAGTAGAGGCATGGCTTTTTTCCTGCTGTAAAAAATCTAAAATGAGAGAACTAAATGTTTCTGACTGTTCTTCCATAATGAAATGACCGCAGTCTTTTACAATCGCACTTGTTAAATGCGGTGAAACTTTCTTCATGGTTTCATAAGGTGCATTGTCTGTGGCATGTTCAGCACCTATTGCTAAAACTGGCATGTCTAAGCTTTTAGTTTCTCTAATTTTATTTTGACGAATGGTCTCTGGAATAGACCGATAATAATTAAAACCCGCCGTTAATCGACCCGGAATTTTATAGGCTTCAATATAAGTTTCAATCGCCACTTTATCTTTGTGCCACGACCATTTATCAAACATATAGTTTAAATAAGTATCTTCACGGCCTGTGATTAAAGCTTCGGGTAAATCTAGGGTTTGGTTAAACATGAAATGCCAAAGAAAGATATTTTCACTCGACTCAACAAAAATAGGTGGTGCGGGCGCTAAACCGGGAATCACTGCTTCTGTTACCGCAAGACGAGTGACTGATTTAGGAAAGTCAGATGCAAGCGCATATGCAACCCACATCCCAATATCATGACCAACAACCGAATAAGTTGGATATTCAAGTTCAGTCATGAGCATTGATAAAATTTTAGCAATACGCCCCGTATCGTAACTTCCATCCAGTGGAGCTGAATTTCCGGTTCCGGGTAAATCAACAGCGATTGCTTGATAACCCTGTTTCGCCAGTTCAACCATGACTTTGTGCCACGCGTACCATGTTTGTGGCCAACCCGGAATAAGTAATACAGCTGTACCTTCCCCTAAGGTGACGTAGTGTAATTTTTTACTTTCGATGTGAGTGTAATGATGATGGAATTCGTTATGTGAGTTTTCATTGAATAATTGAGTTTTCATTTTGAGTTCTCTTACGATTCCTTAAATACCTAATAACTGATTAATTTGAGTCTGATTCACAGGGGCAGCAGCAAAGTCATCAAACACTTTATCGGTGACATGAATAATATTTTGCTTAATAAACTCGGCACCTTCGCGTGCGCCATCATCCTTATTTTTGAGGCAGCATTCCCACTCTAATGTTGCCCAGCCTTCGTAGTCGTAATGCGCTAACTTTGAAAAAATTGCTTTAAAGTCAACTTGACCATCACCCGTAGAACGGAATCGACCCGCTCGATTTCCCCAGCTTTGATAGCCGCTATACATTCCTTGGCGGCCTGTTGGATTAAATTCGGCATCTTTAACATGAAACATGCGAATGAAATCTTTATAGATATTGAGATATTCCAGATAGTTCAGTTGCTGTAAAACAAAATGGCTTGGGTCAAAAAGAATATGGCAACGTGGGTGGTTGCGAGTCCGCTCTAAAAACATTTCAAATGTAATGCCGTCATGCAAATCTTCACCAGGGTGAATTTCGTAGCAAAGGTTGACGTCTTGTTCATCACAAGCATTCAAAATAGGAAGCCATCGACGCGCTAATTCATCAAACGCCGTTTCGATGAGTCCTGATGGTCTTTGTGGAAATGGAAATACATAAGGCCATGCTAGCGAGCCTGAAAATGTCCCCATCTCTTTAAGACCTAAGCGGGCAGCTGCCTGAATTGAGGCGAGCATTTGTTGTTTTGCCCACTCGGTTCTAGCTGCTGAATTGCCATGCAAATGAGAGGGGGCGAAGTTATCGCACATTGAGTCATAAGCAGGATGCACAGCCATTAGCTGCCCAAAAATATGAGTCGTTAACTCACTAATTTTTAAGCCATGATTGCTTAAAGTACCTAATATTTCATCGCAATAATCTTGGCTTTCTGCTGCCAAATTGACATCAAATAAACGCTTATCCCAAGCAGGAAGTTGTACCGCTTCAAAGCCTTGGTTTGCTACCCAAGCAGCAATATCTTCTAGACGGTTAAAAGGGAAAACATCATCACTAAATTGAGCAAGATGAATACTTGGGCCTTTGATGGTTTTCATAATAAAACCTAATTAGTTGTCGATCGACAAACAATAGGCTTAATTTTTGAGAAAAACAACTTTTTATTTGAAAATCAAAACAAAACAGGACTATTTTGAATAAATCTCATTGATTTATTTGTGAAAATATTTTTTTCGAATAATAATGAAAACACGTACTAAGTTTGATAAAGGGTCATTATGGCTGGCAGACCAAGAGAGTTTGATCGAGAAGAAGCCCTCGTAAAAGCGAGAGATTTCTTCTGGCTTCACGGCTATGAAGGCACATCCATGTCAGATTTAGTTGAAGTTTTGGGGATTGCCTCAGCTCGAATTTATAAAGCGTTTGGCTCAAAAGAGGCCTTGTTTAGAGAGGCTGTAAATCACTATGAAAAGAACGAAGGTAATTTCGCGCTAAATGCTTTAAAGCAAAAAAATATTAAGGATGCAATCAACCAATTATTTCAAGATGCACTAGCGCTTTACACGCAAACCAACCATTCCTATGGGTGCATGGTGGTGTCAGCAGCGAGTGTGCTAGGTGAAGAAAACCAAGCTGTTTTGGAATGGATGAAAGCACAGCGTATTGCACGAGGCCAAAGTCTAGTCGAACGATTTGTTCAGGCAAAATCAGATGGTGAATTGGTCGCAGATGCAGACCCTAAAACCTTAGGGCAATATTACGCGCTTGTTCTCCATGGTTTATCTGTTCAGGCAAGAGATGGATATTCTCAAGAAGAGCTTTCTCAGGTGATTCATTTTGCATTAAAAAATCTAGAGCAATATGTTGTGAGTGTTTAGTGAATTGAAATTTCAAGCGAAGTTTTTTGAAATTTTTTTACGATTAATAGTTCTAATAGAAAATTACTCTTCATATAAATTTGACTTAATCATGAGTGGTAAACCAAGTTCAGATAATAAACCTGTCCGTGAATTTGGAACACTTTTTCTCTCTAAAGCAATAAGCTCAATAAATTCTTTATTAAATTGTTTTCTAGGATATTTTTCTAAAATTTCATTTCTAAAAGATAGGGGGAGTCTATATAGACCATCACTAATCACATCACAGGATGCGCCTTGCTGTAATAGAGTAATTTCTGCTGGGTCAGAATGATCTATATAGCCGTTCATATGTAAGCAGATAGCATCTCTAATAACTTCACTTTTCTTCTCATCAAAGCTATGTTCTTTAGCCTTTAGCTCAAATTGTTTAGCACTCTCATAGGTAAAACAGTTACAACCTTTACTATGAATATGTTGCTCAGTTAAGCCAATATCATGAAAAAGTGAGGCTATTAAAAGTGATTCATGGTCATATTGCTGATTTTGTATATTGCCTAAGGCAGCTCCCCAGAAATAGGTCCGCCATGAATGATTGTAGATAGATATATTTGCTTTAGCTTCTAGTTCATCAAGCGCGACTTTAACCATTTGAGTATCTGGTATTACGATCTGATCGATATCAAAATCATCGGAAGTTTTGAACCGAAAGTAATTTATTTTTATAGAGGCCATAATACTTGGCAGCATAATTTTTTGAATTAACTTAATTTTCTCTTTGAAATTGAGCTGACCATTTGTAGTTTGCATCCAGTGATATGAACCAATTCTTATAGTTTTCATTAGTAAATCTCATTTTAGAGTAATTACTCTAAAATATTATCATAGATGATTTTTTGCAAGTTGGATCTTTTAAAATATCGATAGAACTTTGATTGATAGACGTTTTATAAACCCCAATTTAACAATAAATTTTAATTATTTATCCTTACTTTTTAATGATCTATTTTAATACGATTGTCATTTCGTGTGCTTGACTGCAAAAGGGTTGGGCACTATTCTTTGCCTGCTGGCCTACATTGCCAGGTGGTTTTGACAGACCACATAGGACCGCATCAGACTTATTCCTTTCTGAGGGATAGTCTTATGTGCACACCTCGTTCCCTCCCGTAGCGGTAGGGCGGGAGTGGGACACCTTCGGGTGTGCTGGAGTCCTACCAGTCTGTCAACCCACTTCCGTTCTGCCACCATAATTTTAATGTTTTGGCAGAACTCCCAATAAAAAGGAGTTGGCCCATGCACATTGATAAATTTTTGGCAGCCTTTGCCAAAAGCTATAACGATACAACTTAAACATTTAAAGCAGTTTGATAGCCATAAGCTTTTCAGGCTTTAATTCGTCACGACCAAAAACTTAATCAACAATAAAACTTGAGATGTGCCAAGCACAGTCTTTACGGCTTTGCTATGCCTTTTTTTCTCCCCAAAACGGCAGCGGTTTTTATATCTCATTTATATACAACAATAATTTTTTATAACGGTAAAAATATGCCACATTCAGATCTCCCATTTCGTGCTTTAAGCGTACTGCACACTTCCCGCTATCTTTTTAATAAATACGGCTTTCACAATGTCGGGGTAGACCGAATTATTGAGTCGGCGAAAATCCCCAAAGCGACTTTTTATAATTACTTTCACTCAAAAGAAAGGCTAATTCAAATGAGCTTAACCTTTCAAACAGATGGCCTTAAACACGAGGTGCTTTCCATTATTAATGTTCAAAAAGAATTAACCTTAGTTGAAAAATTGCGCAAGCTTTACTTTTTACATGCCGACTTAGAAGGGCTTTATCATTTGCCGTTTAAAGCTATTTTTGAAATTGCGAAAACACACCCAAAGGCCTATCAGACTGTAGTTGACTATCGAAACTGGTTTATTAATGAAACCTATAAACTGCTTTTAACAACGAATGAAAATACTTCAAAGCAAGATGCACACATGTTTTTGTTTGTGATTGATGGAGCAATGGTTCAGCTTTTAGATCCCAACAAACCAGATGAAAGAGAGCGGTTACTTGAGTATTTTTTGTTGGGGTTTGGGTAATTTTTTTTGATTATTTAATAGCCTAAGTGTTTAAGGGTTATATGTCATTTTTAGACAAAATTGATGTCATTAGCACACAAGTCGAGCCAATATAAATATGTTGAAATCAGATTTATCAAATGGGACTGAAATAAATCAGCAAGCCCAAAATTATCGATATTTATTAAATATAATTTATTAATTTGTGGTGAAGGAGATTCAAAAACTATCAGAGTTAATAAATATTATATTGAGCTAGAAATAATCGTTATACCAAGTTTTTAATTATAAAAATATAAAACTTGGAAAGTGATTAATTATATTTAAAGGAAAGGATTCTATGTATATATCTAAACAAGGATGTATAGGTACACTCGTGCTTTTATATACTATGAGTGCAAATGCAGAAGTGAACCTAAAAGATAATTTTAAGTTCACAGCTAATTTTATTGATTTAGCGATGTATAGCCAAGAAAGTAATGTAGATGACAATTTTACTAATTCAGCAGGTTTGTTTTTAAATACTGAAATTAAATTAGCGAATGAAAGTCAGGATTTTGGGGTTTTAAAAGCACAATATGTGTTTAATGGTTTAAATGATGATGCACAGCTAAATACCTCAAACAATTGGTTTGGCGGAGTAGGAAGTTATGTTGGTGGAGCAATTGCTGCCAATGATTTAGCTTCATCCCAACTCAGTTTACTGACTTGGGATAAGTATTGGAATGATAAGAAACTCTATACTTCCGTTGGGCGTACCAATCTAAGACGATATTTCCTCTATAACAATTGTCAAAATATCCTGTTGTGTACTGACCCGATCAAAGGGGCAATGGGTTCATTGCCGACTAACTATGCGTATTGGGGTGGTTATGCCAAATATAATTTATCAGACCATATCTATATGCATGCAGGGGTTTTTGAGGTCAACACAGATGATTATGTCTATAAGAAAAAAGGATTAGATTTTTCCTTTCATCATCAACTAGGTTACACCCAAGTATATGGTGTGGGATATAAAGATAAAAATAGTAAAGCAGAGCTATTATATTTCTATAATAATTCTGAATATCGTAATGCATATACTCAAGAAAAATATGATGGTACAGATGGTTTCAATTTTAGATTTAATCATGATTTTAATAATCAGAATATTCCAACTGTATTTGGTGCTTACTCATATATTGATGAGAAAAACCAGCCTTATAAAAATTATTGGGAGCTTGGATTAAGCTACAAAATCAATCAAGGTAAAAATCATTTAGGCGTGAAATTCGGTCAGTCTCAACTCAATAATGATTATGTTTTAATGACAGAAAAAATTAATGGCAATAATAATAAAACAACCTCTTTTCTTTCTTTAGATACCGATATTAATTACAAACGCCTGACTCTAAGCCCATTCGTACAATACATCTGGAATCCAGATAACTACTACCGCTCTACAGGAAAAGCCTTCAATAGCAATGTGATTGTTGGTTTAGTCACTCAAATTAAGCTCTACTAAGGGAAAAAAAGATGAAGATTACAAAAATGAGCCTACTGTTCACTGGTCTATTCGTCAGTAGTGTCGCTTGTGCTGAATATAGCTGTCAGCAATTGGAACTAAAGGACTGTCCAACGACCGTGGATAAAAAATTACCTGACCCACATGATATGTTGACATGGACGCAACAGCAAAGGGTGGTGGGCTTTCGAAATACATTCCGTAGTTATGATGGCAGTGTTTTTCATCCTGATAAGAAAAACGTGCTTGCACTCCCAAAACTAAAGAACAGTATTAAAAATAAAGATATCCATTACTCAGTAGATGGTAAAAATTATAATTTAAATGACTACTTAAAAAATCAAAGTGTTGCAGGTCTGATTGTATTAAAAGATGGCAAAATTGCTTATGAGTATTACGGACAAGGGAACAATGAAACGACTTTATGGACTTCTCGTTCAGTGGCAAAGTCTATTGTAGCAACATTAATTGGAGTTGCTATTCAACAAGGTAAAATCAAATCAGTAGATGATCCAATCATTCAATACTTACCAGATTTGAAAGGAACTGCTTGGGAAAAAGTATCCTTAAAACAGCTTTTGCAGCACACTTCGGGTGTTGAGTGGAATGAAAACTATAAAGATCCAAATTCAGATTTTGCAAAAATGACCTATTGTGAGGCAGCTAATAATCCAGATGCTTGTGTCTATAAAAATGTGAAAAACCTGAAAGCGAAATATGAACCGGGAACGGTATGGTCATATAGCACAGGTGGGGCATATCTGGTGGGTAAAGTGTTAGAAGCAGCAACGCATCAGAATATTGCGAAATATCTAGAAAATAACGTCTGGAAACGGGTAGGTATGGAGCGAGAAGGTGTTTGGCAATCTTATACCCGTAATCAAGTTGACATGGGTGGACATGGGTTTAATGCAACGTTACGTGATTATGCGCGTTTTGGACAATTTATATTGAATGAAGGACGTGTTTCTAATGGCGACAAGATGTTACCCGATGGTTGGACAGCCCAAGCGACCAAATGGAATCAAGCGAAAGGCTCTGTCTCAGAAAACTACCCAAAAGGAATATATGGTTTTCAATGGTGGAATTCACATGCTAAAAAAGGTTCGCCATTAAGCACACAAAATTCTGATGAAACTTTTTGGGGACTGGGTATTTTTGGACAGATGTTAGCCATTAACCCTAAAGACAAGATTGTTATGATGCAGTGGAGTACATGGGAAACTGCAATGCCATCTGCTGAACTTGATAATGAAAAAAGTTTATTTTTTAATGCGGTAACTCAGCATCTTACCGAGCAAAAATAAGCAGTTTTCTATAGCTTAGATTGTCACGAAATTTTAACTTGATATTTAACAAAGGTAATTTTAGAATCCGCCCAACTAATTTTTAGGAGCTTCAATGTGAGTACTTGCTCGAGTGACAGTAGTCGATCGGTAATAGTCTAAGTATCCACTGAAGTCCTGACAGACCTCTTTTTGTGGATGCAAGAAGAGGTTTTTTATTTCCATCTTTTCATTTCTATTATTAACCTATGATTTATTCATGACGGGTTGCAGTACTAGCATATGCTCCATAACTTATGGGAGTGATGCCAGTGGTATTTACTTTAAAGAAACGCTCACTTATTTCAGGTTTCTGTTTATTGGCTTTATCTAACGCTAGCCATAGTGGACGACCTATGGTTGTTGACGATGCAGCTCTTGTTTCTCCAAAAACCTGTCAACTCGAAACATGGATGCAGCATAATCCTGACAACAAAGAATATTGGGCAATGCCTGCCTGTAATTTTGGTGGTAATTTTGAATTTGCTGTAGGGCTGGGAAGAGTAAACGATGATACTGAGCACGTCAGCTATACAACCTTACAAGGTAAAACCTTATTAAAGCCTTTAGAAACCAATGATTGGGGAGTTGGTTTTTCTTTTGGCACACAAATAAATACTAAAGATTCATCTAAGAAAGATTGGACGGTCAATGTTCCATTAAGTATTTCTACTTTCGATGATAAATTTTTAATCCATGCCAACCTTGGCTGGTTACGTGAAAATACCACACATAAAAACCAGACCACGTGGGGAATTGGAACCGAAACACAACTTACTCATCCATTAACGCTCACTGCCGAAGTATATGGTAATGACCGAAACGACTCCTTTTACCAAACAGGTTTTCGATACATGGTCTATAAAGACTTTGTTCAGTTAGATGCAAGTTATGGCAATCAAATCTCTCATCAGGATAATGCTTTTTTCTCTGTCGGATTTGTATTCCTAACAAATGCTTTTTTACCTTGATGATTTAGAAATCTCTTTATCTATCAATAAATCTGATAGATTCTAACTTTTGATATCAGATAAATACATTTATCCTAACTGAACTTGAGCACAACCTTTTGAAGTGCTCCTCTTTATGGTTAGATTTTTAGGTATTTAAAAAATGAATAAAATGCACGTAACTTTAGCGGTAATTATTGGCTTAATTGTTGGTGGAGTAATAGGTGCTCTAGGTTACTCTAAAACTGCTGCACGTTATGACGCGATGACTACAGCCTGTGTCATGGTAAATCAAGCTGTTGAACATGGCATCTTGAAGCCAGAACAAGTGAAAGAGCTAGGTGAGCTAACAGGCCAAAGCCTTAAAAAGGATTATGAGTCTGTTGCATCCAAATTCAAATTCTCTGAAAAGCAATTAGGTAACGCATCTGAAGGCTCTAATTGTAGTCAGTTTATTGTTGGGGTGAATGCCGCAAAATAATGAGTAGGAAGCCCACAGTGTGTGGGCTTTTTTTATTAGAGGCTATACTGAACATCTAATCTACAGACTGCTATAATCGCGTTCAGCCTTAAGATCACCACAAAATCTAAGGGATAAGCTCGTCTTAAAGACAGGCATATTGAGATTGCAAACAAGTCTGCTAGGAAATATGAAACGTTATCTAAAGCAAATTGAATCAACCACTTCTAACTGGACAACAGAGCAAGACTGTTTCTTGATAGAAAATAATTCACTATCAATTCACGAACTCACAGAACACTTGCCTTTTTCTGAGGAAGAAATAAGAGTGCGTAGATCTGTTTTGGGTTTGATGCGACGTGATAAACAGATGAAAATATATTAATTTTACCAATTGGTATAAAATAATATGAAAGTAAATGTTTCTAATTATCTCTATTCAACCATTCATTTTGTGGATGAGTTATCAAAACCATAATTTTTTTAGGTGTTTTTTAGGCTATCTTTACACAAGATGCTAATTACTTACAAACCACACCTATAAGATTACCTTTGCTTACACTTCTTTGAGCATAATCAAAGTCATAAAAGATTTTTAGATCAGCACTTTATAACAATAGTACGGAGAGAGGTTAATGCCAAAGTATTTAGCTGTAGCCGAAAAGGTTTATAAAAATATTAAAAAAGATAGCTTATTCACTGATGACATTACTCAGAATCTTAACTGTTTAATTAGTCAGATTCGAAAAGCGATCAAGGGAACTGACTTTAAGCTCAAGTTCAACTATATAGATTTTGAAGAGAACTTAACCAAACCTTTAAGTGAATGCAAAGTTCAAATTGACTTGAGTGTCATGCCAAAATTTGCAAATGAAGGAGAGTATCTTCTATGGTTAGCTGGTTTTATTGAACGAATTACGGAAGGTGGAAAACCTAAATTGCCACCAATTTCGCAATTTCTTCCACCAGGTTTTAAGATGTCAAAAGATGCATTTCCTGTATCTGTAGCTCCTCAAAAAGAAGAGCATGCAGACATGATTATCAATTATTTTAAATCTGAAGATTTTAGTAAAACCAATAAAACTCCCTCATAAAAAGAATGTAGAAGTGACCGTCCACCACACTTCTATATACTGCTGGTTTAACTTCAGCGACCGCCTTCTGGGGCGGTTTTTTTTGTCTTAATCTCATCCTAACTAACTTTTAATATTGTCTAAATTTAGATTTTAGAAAATATTAAATGTATACAAATGTGCAAATATCTATTGAATTATAATAAATAACAATATCTTAAGTGTATTTGTTAATAAAGAAAAATATACGGTTTTCACATAAGCAATGTGTCAAGTAACGCAATTAAACATTTAGCTGTTCATAATCTTTAAAAAAAGGGGAATATAAATAATATGAATGAAAATGCCGAGTTAATTAAATACATAGACGTTGCTGAAAATGTATATGAACGTATTTATGAAAATAACCAAGTTTCAAACAACTTGATTGTTAACCTCAATCGAATTATGGCTGAAATCAAAAAGCAGGCCGAAGAAAAAGATTTAAAATTAAAGTATAACTCTATCGATTTTGAATATTGCCTGAGTTTGCCTTTGGCAGATAGAGATATAAAAATTGATTTAAGTTTGATTCCTCATTTTGAACATCGTGATGAATGTATTTTATGGCTAACCAATTTTATTGGAAAAATTAGTGTGCAAAAAAGGATGATAAGGCAGAAACTAAATTATCATTAAAATGAATTAGATTTTAAATGCATGAACGAACCGTCTTTAGACGGTTTTTTGTGGGTGAAATATATAATATGATTTACCACAGATTGACACTCCATAATTAGAAAATGACATAGAGCGCTTTAAAATGAAAAAGCTTGTAATGACTTTTGCTGTATTAATTCAATTATCGACCTATAGCGTAGCCAATGATTCTACGGGCTACGTCGGTACGGGTGGGATTCAATATCTCAAAAATTCGCAGATCGCCATGCAAAGCGAAGATCTATTTATTAGTAAAAAACGAATTAAAGTCGACTATCTCTATAAAAACCTAAGCAATAAAGACGTTACTGAAACGATTTTATTTCCGCTACCACGCATTGATAATTTTTTTGAGTCTGACTTTGCTCACACCGAAGAGCTTTTAAAAAGTTTTAAGATTGTGGTGGATGGTAAAAATATTAAACCCGAAATGCATGTACGAACGTTTATTCAAAAAGATGAGAAATCACCGCTGATTGATGCAACTGATGAGTTTAAGCAGTGCGGTTTTACTGAAAAAGACATGCTTAATCCGTGGCTGCGTAATAACTATGATTATGAATATTATGTAGATAAGCTAAAGAAGTGTAATAAGCCACAAATACAGAAAATCTTAGCCAATTTTAGAAAAGATGATGTAATTCCATGGTCATCTCAAGTGATCTATAGTTGGAAGCAGACCTTTAAAGCCAATAGTTTGACTAAAATTCAGCATGAATATAAACCTTTGGTGGGTGGTTCAGTTGCTCTCTATCCAGACGAATATAACCAGCAATTTTGTATAGATAAACAATTTAAGCAGGGCTTAAAAAAAGCCAGTTCAGAAAATTCGCCGTTTAGTGCCCTGGGCTATATTTTGACAACAGGTGCAAATTGGGCAAAGCCGATTGAAAACTTTAAGCTCACCATTGAGCGCGATAAAGACGAACTGGTTTCATTTTGTTGGGACGGGCAAGTCAAAAAGATTAGCCCAACTCAATTTCAAATGACTAAAACCAAGTTTGTACCAAAACGAGACTTAGATATTATTTTTGTCAAAGTTAGATAAGCTCATACAAACTCTAAACTGTATAAAATTGCATCACTCTTGATTGTGTGACATAACTTAATGATGGCACATAATAACAAGAGGATGCCGCAATGTTGCTTAATGGAAAACTGGCTGTCATTTTTGGAGGCAGTGGAGCAATTGGCACTGCAATTGCGAAGGTTTTTGTTCGTGAAGGTGCACATGTTTATTTGTGTGCAAGAGATATAAATAAACTTCAAAATATTGCGGCACAACTACATCAACTTGGGGGCGTGGTTCATACGGCCAGCGTTGATGTATTAGACAGTCAGTCCATAAATAATACCGTGGCTCAAATTGTTCAAGATACAGGTGGGCTAGATTTAGTCATCAATGCGACTAGTTTTATCCATAACCAAGGCAAAGAAATTTTGGAATTAAATCTTGATGAGTTCGTCGGGGGAATACATCCATTTCTTACAGCTCAGTTTAATATATCTAAAGCTGTGGTGCCTTATATGGGCGGCGATCGTGGCGGAACAATTATTTCAATTGTGGCACCTTCAGCGCGGATGGCAATACCGGGCCATCTGGGGCATATTGTGGGCTGTGCCGGAATCGAAGCTTTTATTAAAGCACTGGCTAGTGAGCTAGGGCCTAAGAATATACGAGTACTGGGTGTTCGCTCACATGCAATTGTTGATGCTGTTCAAGCTGGTTCCTACACGCGTGAACTATTTGAGTCTAAAGCACAGGCAATGGGGCTTAGCATAGGACAATGGTTAGAAGGTGCGGCCCAGAGCACTATGCTAAAACGGCTACCCACGCTTTCTCAGGTTGCAGAAACTGTGGCTTTTCTAGCATCCGAACATGCGAACTCAATGACTGCAACCGTGGTAAATATGACGGCTGGTGCAATAATTGATTAGTGCAATTTATTTTTAATCCAATAATCTAAACTAAAGTAACGGCCACCTCCAAGCACAAGCAGAGCAAGCAACATAACCATGTAGGTCGCAGCAAATTCAATTCCATTATTTAAAATAACAAACGAACCGCTCGATGTAAGCCAGTCATAGTTGCCATAGTTCTGTAGAATTTCACGAGCTTTATCTAACTTTTCAGCGGAGGCCAATACTTGCATGTTTGCGAAGGGTGCATGCGGGTCAGCAATTGCTTGCCATCCATTAGGGAGATGTACCGTAAATATTGCAACTAACATTGTAATAATGAGTGGGATACTAATTAAACGGGTAAACAGACCTAATGTTAAAAGTATTGCACCTGCTAGCTCAGTTGCTGTTGCAAGCAAAGCCATTAAATAGGGGAAAGGAAGTCCTAATCCTCCATCTGAGTTGCCGAACCATTCTACAATGTCATTGAAGTGCATTAACTTATTTATGCCTGCCATCCAAAATATGGGGACTAGGTACAATCGAATAGCCAGCGCTGCAATGCCATCAATATGTTGTAGGGACTCGCCGAGGCGTTGATAGTATTTACATAAGCCATAAATAAAGTTCTTCATAATAATTTCACATCCATTGCGATTGAATAATAATTAGTCGGATGGAAGCTGTATTTCTTACATAAAAAAATTTTTTATTTACGGTGTAATAAAAAAGGATTTGGTCCGTCTAACTTTATGTACATGTGTACAAACCGAGAAATTATCATTAAAGGAATACGAAAATGAACAAACTCAACTCAATGACTTCAGTGGCAGCATTATTAGCACTTTCAGTTGCAGGAGCTACGCAAATGGCTGTAGCAGCAACCAATACAACAACCGAAGTACATGCAACCAAAGCAGCCGATGGTAAATGTGGTGAAGCGAAATGCGGAGCCAACAAAATGAAAAAACATGAAAAATCTGCTGAAGCAAAATGTGGAGCAGCTAAAAAAGCAGCCGATGGTAAATGCGGTGCAACTAAAAAAGCAGCGGACGGCAAGTGCGGTGCAGATAAAAAAGTTGCTGATGGTAAGTGTGGTGCCAAGTAAACAATTTAATCATGGATGATGTCGGCCTTCTAGTAAGTGTCGGCATCATTTCCAAAAGGAGAAATCACCATGATGGAGTTGAATGGTGTAGGGCTTGGTTTAAGACGAGATTTCATAGATTCGTTTCTAACAGCAAAAACATATCCGGACTTTATTGAGGTTGCCCCAGAAAATTGGCTAGGTTTTGGTGGTCGACATGCAAAATTACTTGCACAGTGTGCTGAAAAAGCGCCGTTAATTTGTCACGGCTTGTCATTATCTATAGGAGGGCCGCATCCACTTAATCTCGAATTTATAGGTAAAGTAAAAAGCTTTTTAGAACAATACGAAGTGCCTATTTATTCTGAACATTTAAGCTATACAAATGATGGTGGCTATTTATATGATTTGTTGCCAATACCGATGACAGAAGCCGCGGTTAAATATGTGGCTGAACGCATTTTGCGTGTACAGGATATTTTAGGGAAAAGATTAGTCATAGAGAATGTTTCTACTTACGTCATGCCGAATGCCGAAATGAGTGAAGCCGAATTTATTCGTGAAGTGATTCAACATGCTGACTGTGATTTGCTTCTTGATGTAAATAATGTCTATGTCAACAGTACCAATCATGGTAGCGATGCATTCGGATTTATTCAGAACATGCCAAAGGAACGAATTCGTTACTTACATATTGCTGGACATGAAAAAGTTCAGAAAAATTTATTAATTGATACGCATGGTGCAGAAGTTTGTGACCGTGTTTGGGAGCTATTGAGATATACCTATCAAGTGTGTGGAGTAAAACCGACTTTATTAGAACGCGACTTTAATATTCCATCATGGCAAGAATTAGAAGAGGAACTCGCCAAAATTAAACTCATTCAACAACAGGAGAGTGGCTATGAAGGGAAATCAAATATCCTTCCAAACCATGCAGCAACAGTTTTGTGACTGGATTCGTGATCCTGATTTGGAAATACCTCAAGCACTTCCTGCTCAACGAATGCAAATTTATCGGGACTTACTTTTTAATAATGTCAGCTCATTTATTGAGTTAGTTTATCCAGTAGCTCGTGCGATGTTACCAGAATTAAAGTGGCAACAATCGCTTTTAGAGTTTTTTCAAAAAGCTAAGAGTCGCTCACCTTTATATAATGATATTTCTTTAGAGTTTAGAGAGTATTTAACAGCACGACAGCATCCAATATTGCAAGAATATCCTTGGTTGGCTGAATTATTGCAGTTTGAATGGCTAGAATTATATTTAGACACTGTTGAAATTGAAGATGTTGTTTTACATGAAAATTATGCTTGGCAGTTAACCACCAAAGTATGGGTATTGGTTTATCAATATCCTGTTTATAGGTGGACGACTTTAACGACACCAGAACAAGTAGAACTTGCACCGGGTGCAGTAATGGTCTGGCGCGATGAACAAGATAGGGTATGTATTGAACAACTCTCTCCACTGTTTGCTATGCTGATTGAACAGTTAACTCAAAATATAACGTTAACTGATCATGATATTTTTACACTCATTCAATCGGTACTAGCTGACTTGTCTGAGCCTGAAATTTATCTGCAAATTCAAGAACTAAAAAATCTACTAACTCGGCTACAATTAATTCAAATTCCCTATAATTTAAAAGAGGCATAAGGATGACTTCAGCCGCTGCATCACGTCATGACGACCTAGGGGATCAACTGCATAATCCAGCCTTTTTACAAGACTTAAGACAGCAAATGATTAAATTTGCTTTTTTACAGTTGTCTTCGCTTCCGCAAGCTGAGGATGTAGTGCAAGAGGCATTAACGAGCGCTTTTCAAAATTTAGATTCATTTAAAGGGCGGGCTGCGTTCAAAACATGGGTATTCGCGATTTTAAAAAATAAAATTATTGATGTAGTTAGGCAAAAGTCGCGCTTGGTCGCAATGTCTGAATTATTTAAAGATGAGGAAAGCGAACTCAGTGTCGACGAGTTATTCGATGCATCAGGGCACTGGCATAAATATGAAGCCCCTCAAGTATGGCAAAGCCCTGAAGAAATGATAGAGCAGTCAGATTTCTGGATAATTTTTGAAGCTTGTTTAGATCATTTGCCAGCCAAATATGCTCAGGTTTTTATGATGAGAGAAGTGATAGAGCTGAGTTCCAACGAAATTTGTAGCAAGCTGGAATTGTCTATTTCAAATTTTAATGTGTTGATGTATCGAAGTCGTACCCGATTACGGGAATGCTTAGAAAATAAATGGTTATTGAAGGAGGATTGTTCATGTTGACATGCCGACAAGCCACTCAACTATTGTCTGAAAAGCAAGATAGACCGCTGTTTTTACGCGAGCAAAGTAGTTTACAACTGCATTTGTTGGCGTGTCGATCATGCCGCCGTTATGCAAAACAGATCAAAACAATTAGTCAGCTTTCTAAAGCATTTAAAAATTTGGATGGCTAACTTTAGTTAAAAATTTATTTATTGCTGGCCTTAACGCGTTAAAAGCTTACATACTATAAAAGTGAAGGAATTTTTAAGACAGGATGAAACGTGAATTTAAAGAATCTTGAAGCATTTTATTGGGTTGTGACTTTAAATAGCTTCAATAAGGCTGCGACTAAATTGCAAACTACCCAGCCTGCGGTATCTCAAAAAATCACATCTCTTGAAAATGAATTAGGCTTTAAAGTTTTAGATCGAAATTATCGGCAGTTTAAACCGACTCATAAAGGCTTAACTTTATTTAAGTACGCCGAAAAATTTATGCGTTTAGAAACTGATTTGGTGGCAGAGCTTACCGAAAACCAGCACCTGACTGGTACCATTCGTTTAGGCGTTTCCGAAACCATTGTTTATACGTGGTTGGTCGAATATATCGAAAAGGTTCAACAAGAGTTCCCAAAAATTTCAGTAGAAATTGTGGTAGACCTGACACCGAACTTACAAGAAGGTGTTCGGACAGGCGATTTAGACATGGCTTTTTTGCTTGGACCAACGCTGGCTTTTGAGTGTATTGAACAGGCCTTGTGTGATTTTGAATTAAGTTTCTTGGCTTCACCTTCCTTTAAAGGCGGTGTAGCTCAAATGTCTTTTAAAACATTAATGTCACATACCATTTTAACTTACCCCAAAATTACCTATCCCTATAAAGAATTGAAAGCCAGAATGAAAGAACAGGGAATTGATGAACCACTCTCAATTACCAGTTATTCATTAGCGACTTTATTGCGTTTAGCCGAGCAGGGCCTAGGAATTGCTGTGGTGCCGACTTTAACGGCTTTAAAAGAAATTACCGACGGACGACTAGAAATATTAAACACACCCATTCAGTTAAAGACGTTTCATTTCACCTCAATCTACATTCAAGGAAATGATGTTGCCTTGAAAGAAAAACTAACCGAAGTTGCCGTTAGGGTGTCGGAAAGTGCCATGAAAAGCCTCAATGAGAAAATCCAAAAATAAGCGATACTTTTATTTCTCATAAAATATTTTCTCTTATTTTAAATAGGCTGCTTGCATGCAAAGTCATAAAAGCAGCTTATCTCTTTCAATAAGTAAAACTTATCCTGCTTTTTAAATAAAATATAAACCATTTAAAATCAAATGCTTGAGTTTTTCATTTTATGTAAAAAGTCTTATTGTCCGTAGGGTTTAGCTATGTTTTTATTTTAGATACAAGATTTGATCGCCGATTGTACTGATTGGGGAACAGGGAATCTTTGTCATTTTAAAGGATTAAAGAATATTGTTTGGGAAAAATGATGTTCTTGGTTCAACCTGAAAATAGCGTTGTTAAGCTCAAATGGATGAGGAACGCATTAATATGTCTTTACTGAAATCTTCTTTTTTATCAGATCGCCAATGGGCCATTGTAGCCTCAATCTTTATGATGGCGACCTCTGCAATGGGGCCAGGATTTTTAACCCAAACTGCTGTATTTACAGTCAAGTTAGGTGCAGCATTCGGCTTTGCAATTTTAGTTTCCATTCTGATTGATTATGTAGTTCAACAAAATATTTGGCGAGTGGTCACACTTACTCAAATGCGTGCATCAGACATTGCCAATAAAGCATTACCGGGTAGTGGTTATTTACTGGCGTTTCTGGTGATTTTGGGTGGTTTTTTCTTTAGTGTCGGTAACATTGCAGGTGCAGCTTTAGGTTTAAATGCGCTTTTTGGCCTAGACACAAAGTGGGGCGGTATTTTAAGTGGTGCGTTAGCCATTTTGATTTTTGCATCAAGAAAAGCAACGCTTGCCATGGATAAAAGCATGATCGTGTTGGGATTGCTTAAAATCCTTCTGATTATTATTGTTGCCGTCATTGTAATGCCTCCAGTTGGGCAAGCTGTACATCAAACCTTTGCTCCAGATCAGATCGACTTTGCCATTATTACCACCATTGTTGGCGGTACAGTTGGTGGCTATATCTGCTATGCGGGTGCACACCGTTTACTCGATAAAGGCGCTGTTGGCCCTGAAAATATTGATGAAGTTGCTAAAGCTGCGACCAAGGGCATTATTGTTGTCGGCATCATGCGCTACGTGTTGTTTTTAGCGTTTTTAGGTGTGGTGGTAAGCGGTGCAACAATTGATTTAGCCAGCCACGATGCCAATCCGGCAGCTCAAGCATTCCAATATGCAGCGGGTACATTTGGTTTTAAATTATTCGGCTTAATTTTCTGGGCAGCAGGGATTAGTAGCACCATTGGCGCAGCATATACTTCAGTGTCATTCTTTACTGCGTTTAAAAAGAACTTAACACCAAAACAAACCAACTATACGACCATTACCTTTATCGCATTGGCTTTATTGCTCTATGTGTTATTGGGTGCAACTCCAGCAGGTCTACTCATTTTCGTCGGTGGTTTTAACGGTTTGGTGTTGCCAATTGGTCTTACAATTTTTGTGTATGTTGCTGCGTGCCGTAAAGATTTAATGGGTAATTACAACTATCCAAAATGGTTGCTTATTTTGGGTGGATTAACATGTCTGTTAACGTGGTGGATGGGCTATATGTCATTTACGACAGTATTTAACTATTTGACCAAGCTTTAAGCCAGACTGCGTGAAGTAATAAAGGAATAATGCCATGTTTGTAGATTTAAATAGTGATTTGGGTGAAAGCTTTGGTTCATGGAAAATGGGTAATGATGACCAGATTTTACCTGTCGTGACCAGTGCCAATATTGCTTGTGGCTTCCATGCTGGCGACCCGCTCGGCATTTTAAAAACGGTTCGTAAAGCAGTGGAGCTTGGTGTGACCGTTGGTGCTCATGTGTCTTATCCAGACCTTGTAGGCTTTGGCCGCCGTAATATGGATTTGTCGCGTGACGAACTGATTGCTGATGTGCTTTACCAAATTTCTGCACTTGATGGTTTGGCAAAAGTGGCAGGCTCAAAAGTGCAATATGTTAAACCACATGGCGCGCTTTATAACACGATTGCCCATGACCAAGCTCAGGCAGCTGCAGTGATTGACGCCATTAAAATGTACAACCCTGAACTCGTACTAGTTGCTTTAGCTGGGTCGAACTTGGTAGAGCAGGCACGTGTGGCTGGTTTAAAAGTTGTGTCTGAAGCATTTGCAGACCGTGCCTATAACAGCGATGGTTCACTGGTGTCTCGTCGTTTGGAAGGTGCGGTTTTACATGACTCGGCATTTGTTGCGAGCCGTGTGGTTTCAATGCTTAAAAATGGTGGGGTAGAGTCAATTGACGGTGTATTTACTCCAATTCAGGCCGACACCATTTGCCTACATGGCGATACTGACGGTGCATTAGAGATGTCAGCAGCCATTAAAGCCGAGCTTGTAAAAAATAATATTGAAATCCGCCCGTTTGTAAACAAAGCATAAGGATGAGCACCATGTATAAGGATATTAAAGTCGACCCAGCTCAGCTTGAAGCCGCTTTAGATGCGCGTTTAAAAATTCGTGCAGGTTTTGATAAGCCGACAGCAGGCATGGCCGCGGGCATGACGCAGGTCAACATGATTTCGGTGCCAAAAGAGTGGGCATATGACTTTTTACTCTATGCACACCGTAACCCGCAAAGCTGTCCAGTGCTAGATGTGCTCGAAGAAGGCATCTATGCAACTAAGCTTGCAGCAGACTCAGACATTCGAACTGACTTTCCGCGTTATCGCATTTGGAAAGATGGCGAAATGGTTGATGAAGTGACCGATGCAAGAGAGATTTATAACGCTCATCCTGATTTGGTGACTTTCTTAATTGGCTGTAGTTTTTCGTTTGAAACAGCTTTGCAAGAAGCGGGTATTGAAGTTCGCCATATTCATGACGATACCAATGTACCGATGTATCTGAGCAATATTCAGTGCCAACCGGCAGGGCGTATTTCAGGAAACATGGTGGTTTCTATGCGACCAATTCCATCGCATCAAATTAGTGAAGCGGTAAAAATTACCTCACGTATGCCAAGCGTGCATGGTGCACCTGTACATATTGGGCACCCTGAAAGCTTAGGAATTTTGGATGTAAATAGACCTGACTTTGGTGATGCTTCTCGTATTGAAGCAGGTGAAATTCCAGTGTTTTGGGCATGTGGGGTAACACCGCAAGCAGCAGTCATGAACTCGAAAATTCCTTTTGCGATTAGTCATGCACCGGGTCACATGTTTATTACCGACATTCCTGACCGCGTTTGGATTGGCTAATTGGACTAAAGAAGAATTAAAAGGATAAGCAAATGCGTTTTTTATCGGTAAACGCCGATTGTTTTCTGATTGAGCTTGCGAGCCTAGAAGAAACTTTGGCGTTGTACAATAAATTGCAAAATACGCAATTGAATGGAATTAAAGACTTAGTCCCCGCTGCAAAAACAATTTTGTTTTTTTTCAATGAGATCGAAACCAACTTTAAAACGCTGGTTGCTTCAATTCAGGGTCTCAAAGTTGATTCTGGATTTGAGCGTAGCCGCCAAGAAGTGATTGTACCGATTCGTTACGATGGCGAAGACCTTGCGCAAGTTGCCGAACTACAAGGGCTGTCTGTGGCTGATGTGATTAGAAAACATTACCAAAGCGTGTGGAATGTCGCTTTTATTGGTTTTGCGCCGGGCTTTGCTTATATGAGCAGTCCCGATAAGCCTTTTACCGATATTCCACGTTTAACGGTTCCGCGTAAAAAAATACCGTCAGGCTCTTTGGGCTTGGCTGGAAAATACTCTGGTATTTACCCAAAAGACAGTCCGGGTGGTTGGCAGCTTATTGGGACCACATCGGAAAAAATGTGGGATTTAGAGCGTAAAAATCCTGCATTGCTGTTACCGGGCATGACCGTACATTTTGAAGATGTGACGCATAGTCCAACGACTGTGACTGTACCGCAGCAAATCAAACGTAAGGTTGAGTCTCAACAATCTGTGCCACTGTTTACGATTACTGCGCCAAGTTTACAAATGCTCATTCAAGATGAAGGACGCTTAAACCAGACCAATATTGGAGTTGGGGGTGCAGGTGCAATGGACTTATCTGCCATGCACAGTGCTAACCGTATTGTAGGTAATCCAACCGATACACCAGTTATTGAAGTTTTAAATGGCGGCTTAAAAGCCAAAATGCAGCATGCAGGCATTATTGCGATGGCTGGGGCTATTGCAAACATTCGTGTGAAATTTGCTGATGGCCAAACCGCAGACTTTGCAAGCTATCAACCGATTGATCTGGATGAAGGCGATGAATTTCAAATTCAGCCACCAACAGCGGGCTTAAGAAACTATCTGGCAGTTCGAGGTGGTATAGACGTTGAACCAGTGCTCAATAGTGCCTCGTTTGACAGCTTGGCGGTATTAGGGCCAGAGCCTTTAAAACTTGGAGATACCATTTACCAAGGGCAGGTAAAGGCAACCAATATTAGCGTAAATGAAGTTGGTAAAAACGATTTGCCAAAAGCTGGCGAAGTCGTTGAGCTAGATATTGTGATGGGGCCGCGCACTGACTGGTTTGAACAAGACAGTATTGAACTATTGTGTCAGCAAGAATGGCTAGTGACCAATGAAAGCAACCGAGTAGGGCTAAGACTTTCAGGTGCACAGTCTTTGACTCGCAAAATTACCCATGAACTGGAAAGTGAAGGCACATGCATTGGTGCTTTACAGATTCCACCGAATGGTCAGCCCGTTTTGTTTATGAATGATCACCCTTTAACGGGCGGATATCCGGTCATTGCCTCTGTTGCTAAACACCATTGGGATTTGGTGGCACAGATTCCAGCAGGCTGCTGCATCAAATTTAAAAAAATTGCCGAATTTACAGATTTTGAGAATGAAAGATGAATACAGAAAAATTATTGATTGCTAACCGTGGTGAAATTGCCGTTCGTATTATTCATGCTTGCCGTGATATGGGAATTTCATCAGTCGCGTTATATGCAGATGACGATATTGGCAGCATGCATGTCGAACTTGCAGATGAAGCATGGGGTTTGGCTGGTGCGACTGCTAGCGAGACTTACCTAAATATTCCAGCCATTATCGAAGTTGCAAAGAAATCGAAAGCGACCATGGTGCATCCAGGTTATGGCTTTTTATCTGAACGTGCTGAATTTGCCCAAGCCGTGATTGATGCGGGCTTAAAATGGGTAGGGCCATCACCAAGTGCCATTGAAAAACTAGGCGATAAAATTGAAGCACGTAAAATTGCAGCTTCCGTTGGCGCGCCTTTGGTTCAGGGTACGCAAGATCCACTCAATAATGCAGATGAAGCTTTAGATTTTGCCAAACAATATGGTTTACCAATTGCCATTAAAGCCGCATTCGGTGGCGGTGGGCGTGGCTTAAAAGTCGCGTGGAAACTCGAAGAAGTGAAAGAACTTTATGAGTCGGCAGTACGTGAAGCAAAAGCTGCCTTTGGCCGTGGTGAATGTTTTGTCGAGCAATATCTCGATAAACCGCGTCATGTAGAAGCGCAAGTGATTGCCGACCAACATGGCAATATTGTGGTATTGGGTACACGTGATTGCTCGTTGCAACGCCGTAACCAAAAGTTAGTTGAAGAAGCACCGGCGCCATTTATTAGCGATGCGATTTACCAGCAAATTTTAAGCTCGGCAAAAAATATTTGTCAGGCTGCAAACTATGTGGGTGCGGGAACAGTTGAATATTTACTGAGTCGTGATGGCAAGCTTTCATTTTTAGAAGTAAACACGCGTTTGCAAGTCGAGCACCCAGTGACCGAAGAAACATCAAAAGTCGATTTGGTGGTTGAGCAAATTCGTGTTGCACAGGGCCATGAGCTTTCTATTAAAGAAACACCAAAAGCGCAAGGCCATGCCATTGAGTTTCGTATTAATGCTGAAGACCCAGCACGTGGGTTTATTCCAGCCTTTGGTGTGTTGAGTTTATTTGAAGCGCCGTTTGGTAACGGTGTACGAGTCGATACAGGAGTTCGCACTGGCTCTCTAGTATCTAGCCACTTCGACTCACTCATGGCAAAACTGATTGTGACTGGTCCAACTCGTGCAATTGCAATTGCACGAGCTAAACGTGCTTTGAAGC
This sequence comes from Acinetobacter sp. V116_7, assembly GCF_056735735.1. NCBI lineage: Bacteria > Pseudomonadati > Pseudomonadota > Gammaproteobacteria > Moraxellales > Moraxellaceae > Acinetobacter > Acinetobacter sp. V116_7. The sequence goes on along the minus strand of NZ_JBWZIF010000028.1, from coordinate 909,649 downwards.
AATTTAAAATTGAAGGCGTGGCTTCTGTTTTAGATTTCCACCGCGCGGTACTCAATGAACCTGACTTTACAGATGAGTTTAATGTACACACGCGTTGGATCGAAAATGACTTTAAACAAGAGTTAAAGTCGACTAAACGTGGCATTCCAAACCATCAACAACCGATGCTACTTAGCTACATTGAAATTGATGGCAAGTTACACCGTTTAGGTTTACCTGCGGGCATGTTTGCACAAGGCCCAGCAACCGCTGTTCAAGCACAAACTGCCGAGCCAGAAGTGAGCGCCGAGCATTTACTTGCCCCAATTAATGGTGTGATTAGTGCTTGGAAAGTCGAAAATGGCGAGCAAGTCACCGAAGGTCAAGTGGTTGCCATTATGGAAGCCATGAAAATGGAAGTTCAGGTACTGGCGCATCGCAGTGGTGTTATTCAGATGAGCGCAGAGAAGGGTGCAACCTGCCATGCAGAAACTGTGATTGGTAGCATTAATTAAGTTTTGAATAAATGATTTGACCTGATTTTGTTTTTAGTTTGATTGGGTCAAATCAGATGCTTATTTATTAACTCAGTTAGCTATGTTCACAGTACTCGTTAACCATTTTCAACTTGAAAGCCAGAAAGGGTTATGAGATATTTCGCCCTGTTTGGTGATATCAAAATTAATCACTGTATTGAAAGCTCGCTTGTGCGAGCTTTAATTTTTAGCCCAGTTTAAGCATTTCTCACTTAATGAGCTGGCTGCATAAAAAAATTGAGAATTTATCATCCATTTTAAAGGCTAATTGAAGAACGCGAATGAAAATTCTACCTTCATCTGAATATGATCAAATTCTAAAATACAGTGTCTATTGGCTCGCCATATCAATTGTGATTGGAGTCGTTGCGGGGCTGGCTTCGACTTTAATTTTTGTGGCTTTTGATATTTCAAATAAAGTCAGAAGTCTGCATCACTGGCTCATCTATTTCTTGCCTTTTGTGGGCTTTGGTATTGGTTATCTCATCAAAAAATATGGTTCACCCATTGAACGGGGAACGCATTTACTGATTGATGAAATTCACCAGCCTAAATCGTTCATTCCAAAACGAATGAGCCCCATCATTTTTATCACCTCAATTTTAACGCAGTTGTTTGGTGGTTCGGCAGGGCGTGAGGCACCAGCCGTTCAGCTTTCGGGTGCTTTAATTGATCACTTGAGCCATATTTTAAAAGTCTCGGAAGATAACCGAAAAATTTGTTTAATCGCCAGTATTGGAGCGGGCTTTGCTGGAGTATTTGGCTTGCCTCTGGCTGGTGCAATTTATGGCTTGGAAATTACTGCTTTAGGTAATTTAAGATATTCAGCCATTTTCCCATGTTTTGTGTCTGCCCTTGTTGCATCGACCATTCCTGAACTATTCGATATTGTTCACCCACACATTTTTTATGTGATTAGTGAGTTTCCGCCTATTCATTTCGGCACGCTCATGAACTTAATTGTGGCAGGGCTAATCTTTGGTTTGATTGCACGGTTCTTTATTGCCGCAATTCATTTTGCCAGTGACGTCTTTTACAAATACATCCGTTATTTGCCATTAAGAACGATGGTGGGTGGTATTGTCATTATGCTACTTACTTTGTTCACTGCGCATCAGCAATACAATGGTTTGGGTACAGATAAAATCATTTCATCTTTTTATGTGCCGATTGAATTTTACGACTTTTTTAACAAGACTATTTTTACTGCCATCACTTTAGGTTCGGGTTTTAAAGGTGGTGAAATTACGCCGTTGTTTTATGTGGGTGCGACATTAGGTAATGCTTTAGGGGCGGTTTTAAACTTGCCAATTTCATTGCTTGCAGGCTTAGGTTTGGTGAGTCTGTTTTCAGGGGCGAGTAAGGCGCCGTTGACGTCTATTATTTTAGCGGTTGAGCTATTTGGAATGAATGTTGCGACTTATGCCATTATTACTTGTTTGTTGGCAGCCCTATTTTCTGGAAATTGTGGGTTGTATCGCCGTAAAAAACTGATGGATTAGTGAGTGGTTTACATGGGGCTTGATTGGGGGGGAATCTAATCAGCTCATTTTTGACATTGTATCTAATAATAACTTTTGATTCGAACTTAAAATTCAATTTTCGACGCTTTTTTGCTTGAATTTAATGAGTTTTTTAAGCTATATGTTTTATAGTTTGATAACATATTTGTGCAATATCTAAGCATTTTTAAGAATTCAATAACTTAAAATGACTGAATTTTAATTTTAAAAAATAAAGGGGTTATTATGTTTAGTAAAGGGTCAGAATGGAGAAAGTGGGATCTACATGTACATACGCCTGAATCTCTTGATCATAAATATGGAGGTAATTGTGAAGCTACTTGGGAAAAATATCTAACAGATTTAGAAAACCTACCTGATTCCTTCAAAGTATTAGGCATTAACGATTATTTTTTTATTGATGGATATGAACGTATTCTACAAGAAAAAGCTAAAGGACGATTGCAGAATATTGATTTGATTTTACCAGTTGTGGAGTTCAGATTACAGGAATTTGCTGGCGTTCAATTTGGAAAGTTAAACCGTATAAATCTTCATGTTATTTTTGCAGATGAAAAAGTTTTACCTTTAGATCAGATAAAATCACAGTTTTTAAATACATTACAAGCTAAATACATTTTAGAGAAAGAACACTCCCCTTGGAATTATAGTGTTACACGAGAATCAGTAGAACTTCTTGGGAAATCTATTAAGCAAAATGTACCTGAGAATCAATTAAGTAATTATGGTTCAGATTTAATTGAAGGTTTTAATAATCTAAATTTAAGTCTTGAATCAATTGTTTCAAGTTTAGATAAAAGTTGTTTTAAGGATAAGTACTTAATTGCTATTGGAAAAACTGAATGGGATCAGCTTAAGTGGACAGATGGTTCTATAGCGGTTAAAAAAAGTTTAATTAATAATGCACATATTGTTTTTACCTCAGCAGAATCATATGAAACGTTCAATAATGCTAAACAAAAGCTAAAGCAGAATGGTGTCAATGATTTATTATTAGATTGCAGCGATGCTCATAATTTTTCAGATAAAACAAGTGACAAAGATAGAATCGGAAATTGTTTCACATGGATAAAAGCTGATCCGACTTTTGCGGGTTTAGTACAAGCCACATTAGAACCCCAAAATAGAATTTATATTGGTGAATTGCCAGAAAAAGAATTAGTTAAACAGGGTAAAGGCAGTTACTTCATTGATAAAATAGAAATTTCAAAAAAATCTTCAGCATCTAGTGATCATACTTGGCTTGATGGAACAAACCTTAAACTTAGCCATGATCTTGTAGCAATAATTGGAAAAAAAGGTAGTGGAAAGAGTGCTTTGGCTGACGTGATTTCCCTTCTAGGTAATTCTAAGTCGAGTAGTAAATTCTTTTCATTCCTAAAAGATGGTCGGTTCAAAGGTAAAGGCGGATTTGCATCAGATTTTGAAGCAAGCATAACATGGTTGAATGGTACAAAAGAATGTCAATCATTAGATTCAAGTGTCGACCATGGAAAAGCAGAAAGAGTCCGTTATATTCCACAGGTATATTTTGAAAAACTTTGTAATCCTGATCAGGGGGATAAAGAATTTCAAAATGAACTCAATTCAGTAATATTTTCATACTTGTCTGAAGAGGATAGAAATGGGTGTACATCTCTTGACTCATTAATTAAGTTCAAAGAAAGTGCTTTAAATGATCAATTATCTTCACTCAAACTTGTTCTAAGTAAGTTAAATACAGAGATTGAAGACTTAGAATTTCAAGCACAAGCAGGTGTGAGGAATATTTTAGAAAGTAAAAGACAATTAAAGTTACAGGAATTGCAAGATCATGAATCAATTAAGCCTATTGAAGTTGAATCTCCAAGTGAAGTGCTTACACCAGAACAACAGTCTTTAAAGACAAAGATGGATGCTAATAATTCACGCCAGATTGAATTATTGGATGAAGTGAAAAAACTCAACGAATTAATTGTTGAGAATCAAAGAAAGATTTTTCTTGCTAAACAAATTTTTGATAAATCTAAATTTTTAAAAGAACAGGTTCAAACATTTAAAGACCAAATTAGTGAAAGTTTAAAAGTTTTATCTATTGAAAATGATATTGTTACATTTGACATCGATACAACGAAAATTGTGGAATTAATTGAGAGTTTAAATGTAAAAAATACAGAAAATTCTCTCAGAATTGTTGATTTAGAAAAAGAAATTGAAACTTGTAGTGACGTAGTTAAAACTGTTCGAGGACAACTATCTGAGCCATTGCAAAAATATAATGAATATTTGGAGAACTTAAAAAAATGGGATAATAAGAAATTGGAATTAAAGGGAGACAATTCCTCCCAAGACTCTTTACTTGGAATTCAATATCAACTAGAACTAATAGAAAAATTGCCTCAGCGGTTAATTCAAAAAAGGCTTGAGAGAAAAGATATTTCAATCAAAATATTTGAAGTTTTGGAAAGTAAAAAGCTTATACGGGAATCTCTCTATGGACCAGTGCAGCAGGCTATCGAGAAAAATAAGTTTATTAATGAGAAAAATAAATTTGAGTTTGTATCAAAGCTGAACTTCTCAACTGAACATTTTCAGGATGAATTAACAAACTTAATCATGCAACGTAGGTTAGAGTTTACACCCGATAATATTAAAAAAACTTTAGAGGAATTATCTAAGCATGATGATCTTGAGACGAAGGAAGGATGTATTAATTTTATTGAAAAACTTATTGGAAAGTTAGAAGAAGTAAATGGTGCTACTGGTATAGGGGATATGGTGAGAAAAAATACAACACCTAAAGATGTTTATGATTTTGTCTATAGTTTAGATTTCATAAAATCTAAGTACTCTTTACGCTTTCAGAATGCCGAAGTAGAAAAATTATCTCCTGGTCAACGTGGGGCATTATTACTGATATTCTATTTATTAGTAGATCAAGATAAGACGCCAATTATCCTAGACCAACCAGAAGAAAATTTGGATAATGATACTGTTGTAAATTCTTTGGTCCCAATTTTGAATGAGGCTAAAAAAACCAGACAAATAATAATGGTTACTCACAATCCGAATCTTGCAATTGTTTGTGATGCTGAACAAATTATTTACACAGATTTTTATAGAGAAGATAATTTTTCGATTAATTATACCTCTGGTTCGATAGAGAGTTATGATTTAAATCAACATGCTGTGAATATATTGGAAGGAACATTGGAAGCATTCAATAATAGACGAAGTAAATATTTCGCCTAATTGTATGCATGATACTTTAACTAGTAAAAATTCCCTTAATCTATAATAGTTATCTGTTAAAAAGCCTCTTCAAAGGGGCTTTTAATTTTTTCTTTTGCTCTGTCACTTTCATTTGATAGTAATTGATTAGTTTTCTTTACACATAACAGATTTTTACATCCGTACTAGTTCTTCTTTATTTGCTTTTGTCCCAGTCTTTCTATTTATACGCTTAAAGACTTTATAAACTGGTTTAATAAATTAATTCTAAATATAAAAACTAAATTATTTGCCCTTTCTTTTTAATGATCTATTTTAATACGATTGTCATTTCGCACGCTTGACGCCAACAAGAGCGAATACTATCCTTTGCGTGCTGGCCTACATTGCCAGTCGACTTTGACAGGTCGGATAGCCAACGCACACGAAAAAGTCTTTCTTTTTTGTGGGCATCCCTGCGTGCCCCCTCTACGGTGGAACGGGAGGGGGACACCTTCGGGTGTGCTGATCTTTTGGCTATCAGTCTGTCAACCTTCTCTCGTTTCACCACCATTATTTGACAGTAATGTGATGAAGCTTCTTTATAGCCAAAGGAGTTCGCTCATGCGTACTAATTCTTCTCAGTTTTTGGCCTTTGCCAAACTCTCTCTATTCATACCACTTGAACAGTCTTTAAAACGCTTTAAACGTTTGTAGGTTTTCTACGACCTTAAATCGTTACGACTAAAAAATCATAGCAACAATAAAACCGAGATAGGTGAGCACACCTTTAGTGCCGCTTTTGCATGCCTGTTTTTAACACTCATTTTAAGAGTGACGGCATTTCTATCTCTTTTAGATACAACAAAAAATTATTTTAAGCGGTATACATGAAAAATTTAGAATCTTCATTTAGAGCGCTGCGCGTGCTTCACGTAGCAAAAGATTTATTTAATCAAGATGGCTTTAATAAAGTCGGTGTCGACCGAATTATTGCGGAAGCCAAAATTCCCAAAGCTACTTTCTATAATGACTTTCACTCAAAAGAACGACTGATCGAGATGTGTCTGACTTTTCAAAAAGATGCGCTCAAAGTAAAAGTATTTTCCATTCTTAATTCATACAAAGAGCAAATGGTGCTAGATAAACTTAAGCAGATTTACCTTTTACATGCCGACTTAAATGGCTTTTATCATTTACCCTTTAAAGCAATTTTTGAAATTGAAAAGCTCTACCCAAAAGCCTATCGCGTGGTGATTGAATATAGAACTTGGCTAATCAACGAAATTTATAAACTGCTTTTAACCGTCAAAAGTACGGCTTCAATGAAAGACGCCCACATGTTTTTGTTCGTGATTGATGGGGCAATGGTGCAGCTTTTAAGTAAAAACAGTGTAGATGAGCGAGACAAGTTACTAAATTATTTTTTAATAATGCTCTCTTAGCTCTAAATCCACACACGTTCTAAAAGTAAAAAGCCCGTAATTGGGCTTTTTATTTACTTTTTAGTAATAGGATCTATAAGTTGATTGATAATAACCCCTTTACTTAAATTACAAGTAGTATCAGGTTTAACGATCCAGTTGTAGTCATTCAAATTAAGGGGATAAGCTTCTCCACTACCATAAGCAATAGTGTCACCATCTTTATATTGTTTTGAGTCAACAATTAAAAGGTGCTTATTGCTATCCCAATGAGCATCTTTAGTTGCAAAAATGGGAAGGACTCGATCACTTGCATGCATTAAATAGACACAAGAGCCTTCAATTTTAATTTGTGCCTTACTATAGCTCGCATTATCAGCACCACCTGTGTAAGCAATTTTTGGCACAATAACCTTATTTTGAGGCTGAGGAGGATTGGTACATCCATTAAGTAAGATGACTAATCCAGTTAGAAGAGTAATTAAAATATTTTGTTTATTCATACTTAATATACTAATGAAAAGCCTAAATTATAAAGTTCGTCAGTAGACATGTAATAGTATTCATTACATTGTCCAGCTCCAGTACCTGAAGTCGAGGTTCCTTTTAATAAACCAAATGCAGTTTGCGAGGCAAAAACAGGACCACCACTGTCACTTGGATAGCACTTTAATGTCCCATTACCTGTACCTGATGCTATTCCTTTTACTCGAACCCAAACAGGATTACAGGTTTGGCCATTACACGCATTATCATAGGTGGGGAAGTTTAAAAATATAAAAAATGATAAAATTTCTCTATTGCCAATAAACTGAATAAATATTTTTACAATCAATATTATATACAAGGATTTAATTTGTGAAGAGAATATTGCTTTCTATTTTTCCACTATGTATGCCATTTCTACACGGATGTTCTGCTGAAGAAAAAAATGTCAACTCAATACCTATTACGCCTGACCAAGTTTCTGTTAGTAACATTAATCATGAAGCAAATACGAAAAAATCTTATAAGCAGTTTTTTCTTCTTTTAAAAGATTTAAAGTTTGATAAAGATTTACATCAGTTAGAAGCGATATGGTCTGGTAAATTAGTCTTGTACAATAACTGTTTATCCATTCTAGTGAAAAGCAATGATAAAGAAACTATTCATACCTTAGTAGTGCCTAAGAACTATGAAATCATATTTGATGATCAAAATAATATTGCTGGACTTAAAGATAGTAAGTCAAAAGAACAATACAAATTAGGTGAAGCATTGCTATTAGGAGGTTTGGCTATAGATCAAGAAAAAATGAAACCGAAAAAAAATATACCGAGTTATTGTGAGCCAAGATTGGCACTACCAGGAGACATTAAAAATGATAAAACTAAGTAGTTTGTAAAGAAAATTATTATCAAGCATATTAATTAGTAAATTCTTTATTTATTCGAGCTCTAGTTGATCGTCATCTTTCGTGACTTTGATTTTCATCTTTCTATATTTACGTTTGTTTGGATCTAAAGCAGAGTTTGTCACTTCATCAGCAAATTTTGGATTCTGCATGAGTTTGGCATAGGCTCTGTAACCTATACGAATTCTGGTAGGTGGACAATCTGTTCTTTTGGAATAATATTCAATAAGTGAATTTAATTCCTTTAACAAACTCTGATGTTCCATTGGATTGATTATTTTCTATTAATTAGTAAGTTATTTTTAGCATACTAAACTTTAGAAAGTTTCTAAAGATCTAGTTGATATACATTACTTTTGCTAAATGTGATGTAAATTGCACTAATTTCATCAATGGTGATTTATTTTGCTTTTAACCTAAGATTTTTGATTTCTTTTTAATCAAATAGTCATAATTAAGGGTTAAATTAATTTTAGAAAAAGAAAATAGATAGAAGATTGCCACGAACAAAAACTATTTAAGCAATTTTCTCAAACTGTAGTATTCAGCTGACTTTAACGAGTCGGCTTTTGTTTTTGTGGTTAGGTTTTTAAATTTCCTATTTGTAGAAATCTATGCAGCAGTTCATCCATACATCTACTTAAAAATAAAAGCCCGATAAAGAGCTTTTATTTTATATCTTGATTAAAATTTGAGTTTTTTAAGCCCACGACTCACGCCATTTTGTAAGGCTGCTTTAATAATCGGGCCAATAAAAGGAACGCGACCTTTAAAGCTAATGGTGTAATCCAAACGAGTACGGTTATTTCCCAAGTCAGTAAATTTCATTACACCACGGTGACCCTTAATTGGGCTAATCCCGCTTGTGATTGCGTACTCGATCAGTTCATTTTCTTTGTAGACTAAATTTGTTTCTACAAATGATGGGGTGAGCGGAATAGACATTTTGCGTGCAGAACCAACACCATTACGGGCATCTTTGCCGTTGCTAATACGAGTCACTTTAGCAGGAGCGAAAAGTTTGCTTAGGTTTTCATGCTCACTTAAGGTTGCAAAGACTTTGTCTACGGGTGCATCAAATTCTTGTACGATGTTGATTTTTTGAGTTTTTAACATCTTATTCCCTCTATAAATTATTTTGACATGGACGATTGTCAGAATTTGGATATTAGCATGCTTTGGGTAATGGGGGAATTCTTCTTCGTCGGAGTTATCTTAAGTCCGAAAAAAGCATTGCGATAAATCTACAATGCTTTTTGGTCTTTTCTCAATTTTTTAAAGAAGGGTTGAATCACCGACCAGTTGGTTGAAACCCAGCAAATAAAGGAACCAGCCGTCACCATTGCTGTTCCTTGCCAAAAGTTCATCGATAATTGAGTTTGTAAAACAAACATGGCCAAAATAGACGAGATAATCGGGGTGAAATAAGAGGCCACCACAAGTATGGTAATGTTTCCATGAATGATGCCAATGTTCCAAGCAGCATAACCAAAACCCATGGCAGCAGATGCCACTAAAAGGGTGATGAGAGCTGGAATATCCATTGAAGGAATGGCAAATTGCCCCGAGACAAGCAGCTTGAGCCAAAGAGTGAGTGCGACACCAACAAAGAAAATGGAAATTGGATTTTGCCCATTACTCATTTTTTTTGTGATTACACAGTAAAAAGCCCAGATGATGGCACCTGTAAATGCCAAAATATAGCTCAGTGGGTTGCTGTGAAAATTATCGACAAGACTATTTAGACTAAAATCACTACTTCCAGTTTGAATAAAAATAATGCCAGAAATTGAAATAAGTAAGCCGAGAATAATAAGAAAATTAAACTTTAATTCCTTAAAAATAACGAAAGCCAAAACCGTTAAACTCGGCCACAAATAGTTAACAATACTAATTTCAATGGCTTGTCTTGCTGTCTGAGAATAAGCAATCGCAAATGAAAAGCACACTTCATAAGCCACGAACAGGATTGTGCCAAATATTAAGTATTTTTTAGAGATCTGTTTAAAGTCTGGGACTTTGAAAATGGCCAGTAACAGTAGCGCACTTAAAGAATAAATAAGCGTAACACCTAGCTCAGGTCCAAGGGCGGCGCTGACTTGTTTCATCAGACCGACCAGAGATGCCCACATGAGAATGGCACTTAAACCAATCAATGTTGCTAGATTTTTTGACATAAAATTCAGTAAATAACGGTTAAAAAATGGTAAAGGATTAAGTTGTACTAATGAAAGGAATCAATTTTCAAGCTAAGGAATATAGGACAAATTATATAAAATATAAACAATTAAATTTATTGATTGGTTGAATCTGATATGTTTATTTAGCATTCAATTGAGTAACGAAATTTCGAATAAAACAACATTCTTACGAGGAAAATATGGAAGTCATTAAAACGGTTGGTGTTGTTGGAGCTGGTGTAATAGGTGCGAGTTGGACGGCCTTATTTTTATATAAAGGATTTAAAGTTAAGGTTTACGACCCGTATCCTATAGATGAAGCGGTCTTTAAAAATAGAATATCTGCAAATTTAAATGATTTATTGGCTTTAGATCAAAACGCTGAACACACTCATTCTTTATCAGATGTGCTGCTTCATCTGGAAATTTTTAATCATTTAAAAGATGCAGTCTCAGACGTAGATTTTATTCAAGAAAATGCCCCTGAACGTCTCGATGTAAAACAACAGCTATATAAAGAAATTACAGCATATTGCCCTGAACATACTATTATTGCTTCAAGTTCATCGGGCTTAAAAGTGTCTGATTTCCAAAAAGAGGCCAAACATCCTGAACGTATTTTATTAGGTCATCCTTTTAATCCGCCTCATCTCTTACCTTTGGTCGAGATCGTTGGTGGTAATCTGACTGATCCTCAAATTTTAAAACAGGCTTCTGAGTTCTATAAACAACTGGGCAAAAATCCAATCATTTTAAATAAAGAAGTAAAAGGGCATGTCGCAAACCGTTTGCAGGCTGCACTATGGCGAGAAGCTTTTTCATTGGTTGAACAAGGCGTGTGCTCTGCCGAAGATATTGATGTCGCGATTACCAGTGGCCCAGGTTTAAGATGGGCGCTATTTGGTCCCTACATTAATATGCAGCTGGCCAACCAAAAGGGCTTTAAAGAGGCAATTCATCATTTAGGCCCACCAATGACAGAATGGTGGAACGATATGCATGCATTTCAACATTCAGATGAGACAGCAGAGTTGTTGGAAGCAGAAACCAACCAGCTTTTAACCCAATATAAAAATATCGATTTATATCAAACCAGAGATAAAGGTCTGGTCGATATCTTAAAGCTTAGACAGCAACTTAAGTTAGACTAAGTCAAATTTTTAAGACAAAGCCAATCATTTTATTGCAAGGGGTGATTGGCTTTTTAATGGGCCAAATAACAAAAACATGCCTAGCTGAAAAAATCCTACATTCATTAAATGTTACTGAAATCTCTGTCGCGTTGCATTTGAACTATATGCCTTACGTGAAGTGTAAGAATCGTTGCAAACCGTAAAGAAAGCCTCCTCATAATCAAAGGACATCATAGAAAATAGAGGAATAACAATATGCGCGCTCTTACTTACCACGGTGCAGAAGATGTTCGAGTAGAAACAGTAGCAGACCCTATTATTCAAGAACCAGATGACATTATTTTACGCGTGACTGCCACAGCCATTTGTGGCTCTGACTTACATTTATATCGAGGAAAAATCCCTAGAACCGAACAAGGCGATATCTTTGGGCACGAATTTATGGGCGTGGTTGAAGAAGTCGGCCCAGCTGTCACCGCAGTCAAAAAGGGTGATCGAGTGATTGTTCCTTTTGTGATTGCTTGCGGCGAATGTTTCTTTTGTCAACTTGACCTGACCGCTGCCTGCGAAACAACTAATACAGGGCGCGGCGCAATCATTAATAAAAAGCAGATTCCACCAGGTGCAGCTTTGTTTGGCTATAGCCATCTTTACGGCGGTGTACCGGGCGGGCAAGCGGAATATGTGCGTGTGCCAAAAGCCAATAAAGGCCCTTTTAAAGTGCCAACTTCACTGTCTGATGAAAAAGTACTTTTCTTGACTGATATTTTACCGACTGCTTGGCAAGCAGTGACCAATGCCCAAGTGAAACGTGGCTCAACCGTTGCAATTTATGGTGCTGGTCCAGTCGGACTGTTAAGTGCCGCTTGTGCCAAAATGCTTGGTGCAGAAAAGATATTTATGGTCGATCACAATGACTATCGATTGAACTATGCAGCGGCAACATACGGTGCTATTCCAGTTAATTTTGATGAAGTCGATGCGGCTGAATTTATTATTCAACATACCGACAATTACCGCGGTGTCGATGCTGTGATTGATGCGATTGGCTTCGAGGCAAAAGGCAGTGTGATTGAAACTGTCCTAACCAATTTAAAGCTTGAAGGCTCAAGCGGTGCAGCGCTTCGTCAATGTATTGCCGCAGTTCGTCGTGGAGGTGTGGTGAGTGTACCAGGTGTATATGCAGGCCCAATTCATGGTTTCTTATTTGGCGATGCTTTTGATAAAGGACTGACTTTTAAAATGGGCCAAACCCATGTGCATCAATATTTGCCGCAACTCTTGGAATTGATTGAATGTGGTGATTTATCACCTGAAACGATTATTACCCATCGAATGAAATTAGAAGATGCCGCAGAGGGATATCGCATTTTTAATGAAAGAGAAGAAGATTGCCGTAAGGTAATTCTGCTTCCTTAAGATTCTCAATCTTATAATTTAGTTTTAAGCCTCTTAGTGAAAGGGGCTTTTTTATTTTCAAGATGCACAATTTTTAGTGCAGCTTTTTATTTTTGAACTCAAATCGCACCTAAATGGCCCAAGTTTAGTATTACTTTTAACAAAAATCGTAATACTAAGCTGGCATGTCCTTTGCATAGTCATAAACAATCAAAAGTGATCTAGGGTTCCGATACTTCATGTATGACTGGACCGAGAGTTCACGGTTCCTAGCGAACTACACGGAGGGATAAAAGCCCGGGAGGAAGTCTAAAACTATCCGACAGGAGTAGCTATGAACACTGCAAGTTATCATAACAATCAGGCGATTTGGACCGAACTTTTACCCGGCGGACATCACTGGTCGGGTCGTATTCAAAAAGGAACTATTCTTAGATTTACATCGCTAGGCGCTCAGGCAAATGTTTCTTTGTTTTGTGTAAATGCTGCCGATGTGCTTGAACGTTTTAACATGCCTGACAGTTTAAAAGGGCAACATACCGCCTATTTAAAAGCTTCCAATGTGCTGTATTCAGACCTTGGCCGTGTGATGGCTTCCATTGTTCATGACGATCATGGTTGGAACGATGCACTTTGTGGCCCAAGCCGACCTGAGCAAATTGAAAAGCAATTTGGCAGTCGCACATTTCAAGATGCCCGCAATGATATGTACCAAAATGGCTTAGACGGCTTACTCATTGAAATGTGTAAATACGGACTTGCCAGCCAAGACCTGAGTGCTGCGGTTAACCTATTTTCTAAAGTTGCACCAGATGAAAACGGCGCTTTGTCTTATGTCGGTTCTGACAACACCGATCAAACCATTGAACTGCGCTTTGAAATGGACTGCTTACTATTTTTATCTGCTGCACCGCATGGTTTAGACATCAGCCCAATCTATCAACCTGCCGATATTCAACTCAGTTTATTTAAAGCCAATTCTCTAGCAGACAGCGATATTTGTCGTGATGCATGTTCGCAAAATCAGCGCGCGTTTCAAAACACAGCCCGCTACTACGCGCTTAGTAATATTTAAATCAGGAGAAGCATCATGACAGTTTTACAATCATTTGAAAAAGCAGTTTTAAATGAAGTTTGTCCTGCGGGCGAAGCGTGGATGTGCGAGGTTAAAAAGGGCCAATATTTTCGAATTATTGATCTGGAGGGAAACCAAGCGGTCGATACTTTGTTTATGAGTGCCGAAAATCCAACTGAGCGTTATAGCGCAATGGATACTTTGGCCATCAACCAACAAATCTATTTAGAAAAGGGCACCAAGCTCTATAGTAACTTTGGCCGTCCAATTGCGGTTATTCATGATGATAACTGCGGTCGCCATGACACCATTGGTGGTGCTTGTTCATGTGAAAGTAATACGGTTCGCTATGCACATGAAACCTACCCAATGCATAGTTGCCGTAACAACTTTATGTATGCCTTGGCAAAACACCCGATTGCGAAGAAGCATGGCTTAAATGTCCGTCACATCGGCCCAAACATTAACTTTTTTATGAATGTGCCTGTTACGCCAGATGGCCAGCTTAAATTTGATGACGGAATTTCAGGCCCCGGTAAATATGTCGAAGTTCGGGCAGAAATAGATTTGATTGTTTTAATTTCCAATTGTCCACAGCTCAATAACCCATGTAACGCCTATAACCCAACCAAAATTCAACTGGTTGTCCGTGAAGCGGAAGGGGTGTAAGCATGTTTAAAAAAGTTCTAATTGCCAACCGTGGTGCAATTGCTTGTCGCGTCATTCGCACCCTTAAAAAACTTGGGATTGCTTCGGTGGCTGTTTACTCCGAAGCCGATCGTGATTCTTTACACGTGACTTTGGCCGATGAAGCTTTTCTGATTGGCCCTGCACCTGCGCATCAAAGTTATTTAAATATTGAAAAAATCCTTGAGGTTGCTAAACAGTCTGGAGCAGAAGCCATTCACCCCGGTTATGGATTTTTGTCTGAAAATGCCGAGTTTTGTGATTTGTGCGAAAGCCAAGGCATTGCTTTTATTGGGCCAACTTCAAGCCAAATGCTCGATTTTGGTTTAAAACATACCGCGCGTGAGCTGGCTATTAAAAGCAATGTGCCTTTACTTCCGGGTAGTTCACTACTTGCTAATGAAGCCGAGGCTTTGTTTGAGGCAGCTCGTATTGGCTATCCAGTCATGCTGAAAAGTACCGCGGGCGGTGGCGGTATTGGCATGCGTCTGGTCTGGAATGAAACCGAGTTAAAAGATGCTTATCAAACCGTGTCTTATTTAGCTCAGGTCAATTTTAAAGATGCAGGTTTGTATTTAGAGAAATTTGTACAACATGCGCGCCATATCGAAGTGCAAATTTTTGGTGATGGGCAAGGACAAGTTTTAGCCTTGGGTGAGCGTGATTGTTCGGTACAACGCCGTAATCAAAAGGTGATTGAAGAAACACCCGCGCCACACTTAAATGAACAGCAACGCGACTATCTGCAAAAAGTTGCGATTCAACTGATGCAGTCGGTGAACTATCGCTCGGCAGGCACGGTTGAGTTTGTTATGGACACCGAAACCCAAGAGTTTTATTTCTTAGAGGTCAACACGCGTTTGCAAGTCGAGCACGGCGTGACCGAACAAGTGTTTGGTGTCGACTTGGTCGAGTGGATGGTTACCTTGGCAAGTGGTGACTGGTCAGAACCGACTGAAAAGTTAGAGCCAACAGGACACTCCATTCAAGTTCGTCTTTATGCCGAAGATCCGATTAAACAGTTCCAACCAAGTGCAGGCCTACTCACGTATGTTAAATTTGACCCGCAAACCCGAGTCGAAACATGGGTTGAAACAGGTTCAATGGTGTCGTCTTTTTATGACCCAATGATTGCTAAAATTATTGTGACCGCTGCAACACGAGAGCAAGCTATACAGGCAATGAGTGCCAGTCTTGCCAATACGAAAGTGGCTGGTATCGAAACCAATTTGGAATATTTACAAAACATTATTGCTTGTGATGTGTTTGCTTTAGGTACCCAAACCACTCGGTTTTTAAATACGTTTGAATGGAAAACACAAAAAATTGAGGTGTTGCAGGCTGGCATTCAAACTGCCATTCAAGACGTAACAGGTCGATTAGGTTATTGGGATGTCGGGGTGCCGCCATCAGGTGCCATCGATCCACTCAGTTTAACTGTAGCAAACCAGCTTTTAGCCAATGAGCCAAATACCGCAGGGTTTGAATGTACCTTACAAGGGCCAACTTTAAAGTTTCACTGTGATAGCCAAATTGTCATTACGGGCGGTGATATGCCTTCAAAACTTGATGGTGAACTTGTACCGATGTGGCAAACCATCAACGTGAAAAAAGGCCAAGTTTTAAAATGTGGCCTCATCCGTTCAGGTTGTCGCAGCTATATTGGCATTAAAGGTGGTTTCGATGTTCCTGACTATTTGGAGTCGCAGGCGACTTTTACTTTGGGGCAATTTGGTGGGCACGCAGGCCGTAATTTATTAATTGGCGATATGCTACCGATTACTGAATATTCTGTTCAATCGACCACTGCATTGGCTCAAGTGCAAATTCCTAGCTTTACCCAAAACTGGGAAATTGCAGTCATGTATGGGCCACATGGTGCGCCAGATTTTTTCACCAAACAAGATATTGATACGTTCTTTGTCAATGAGTTTGAAATTCACTATAACTCAAGCCGTACAGGCATTCGTTTAATTGGTCCCAAACCTGAGTGGGCACGTGAAGATGGCGGCGAGGCAGGCTTACATCCCTCTAATATTCACGACAATGCTTATGCGATTGGGGCAATTGATTTTACGGGCGATATGCCAATTATTTTGGGTCCAGATGGTCCGAGCTTAGGCGGCTTTGTTTGCCCTGCGGTAGTCATTCATTCCGAGCTTTGGAAAATCGGGCAGCTAAAAGCAGGCGATAAGGTCAAATTTGTACCCGTGAGTTATGCGCAAGCAAAAGTACTCGATCAAAAATATCATCAAAGCTTAACTGCGGCTGATACAACTCAGATCGATTTTAACCCAGCCATTCAAGCAGAACCCGACACTTTAAAAGATGCAGTTTTAGCTACTTTAGACGGTAAAGCTGCCTTACCAAGCGTGACCTATCGACCAGCAGGAAATAGCTATTTGTTGGTGGAATATGGTGAGTTAGTACTCGACCTAAATTTACGCTTCCGCGTTCATGCACTCATGCAATGGGTCAAAGATCAAAACATTCAGGGTATTATCGATTTAACACCGGGTATTCGTTCACTACAAATTCATTTTGATTCAATCCAGCTCGATCAACTTGAGCTTTTACAGAAACTTCAACAAGCAGAAGCCGAGTTACCCGACATTCAAAATATGCAGGTTCCTTCACGGACTGTCTATTTGCCTTTGGCTTGGGAAGATTCACAAACTCAACTTGCAACTGAGCGCTACACACAAATTGTTCGACCAGATGCGCCTTGGTGCCCAGATAACGTCGAGTTTATCCGCCGTATTAATGGTCTAGCTTCCAAGCAAGCAGTTAAAGATGTGGTCTATAGTGCAAACTATTTGGTGATGGGTTTAGGCGATGTGTATTTAGGTGCACCCGTTGCCACACCACTGGACCCACGCCAACGTTTAGTCACCACAAAATATAACCCTGCGAGAACTTGGACACCTGAAAACGCCGTGGGTATCGGCGGTGCCTATATGTGTGTGTACGGCATGGAAGGGCCGGGAGGCTACCAGTTTGTTGGTCGCACGACCCAAATGTGGAGCCGTTACCGTAAAAATGCCAACTTCGAAGAAGGCAAACCGTGGTTATTGCGCTTTTTTGATCAAGTTAAGTTTTATGAAGTTTCTGAGGCTGAACTTCTGCAAATGCGGGAAGATTTTAAGGCGGGCCGATTACAACTTCGTATTGAAGATGGTGTACTCAACTTAAAAGAATACAACCAGTTTTTAAAAACACATCAAGACAGCATTCAAGCCTTTAAAGATATGCAGCAAGCTAACTTCGAGGCTGAACGCCGCCGTTGGCACGAAGCGGGCTTGCAAGAATATATTTCTGAAAGCCTAGATGCGGTAGATGAAGGGGAAACCGTGGTGATCCCTGAAGGGGGCTGTGCAGTCGAATCACACATGCCGGGCTCAATCTGGAAAATCGAATGTGCATCGGGAGATATTGTTGAAGAAGGTGCAACTCTTGCGGTGATTGAGGCAATGAAAATTGAAATCCCGATTATTGCCCCCGAACGCATGAAAGTTGAAACCATTACCATTGAAAAAGGGCAAACCGTAAAAACGGGACAAGTACTTTTTACCTTGGCACCTGTCGCTTAAACCAAAAGAGAGCATCAATACCGATGCTCTCTTTTTTATTATGCTTCGGTCAAATGCTTTAATACTTTATGACCATGTTCAACCGCTTCTAATTTAATTTTCGACTCTGGATTGCCTGATAAAGGTGATACGTCATAAAGCAAGTAAGTGGCGCTTAACTGCATTTGCGTATATTGAATTGAATATTGAACTGCTTTTAAAAAGCTATCGGCTAAGTTTTCTTGGTCGTTCACCATGTTGGCTTCTGTTTGGCCGACCGTCATGCTAATAATGACTTTTTTGTCTTTTAATTTATCGCCCTGAGAGCCATAAGCAAACTGATAAGTAAAAACTTCATCAAACCATAATTTCAAAATTGCCGGCATATTAAACCAGAACATTGGATATTGCAGGATGATCGTGTCGTGGCGTAACAACGCTTCTTGTTCAGCACTTACATCAATTTGGTAGTCTGGATAAAGTTGGAAAATATCTCGGACTTCGAGGTCCGGATAGGTTTTTACAAGTTCATTCACAATCGTTTTATTTGCAATCGATTGAGCGTAGTAGGGATGGGCCAAAATAAGTAAAGCCATAATAATGCCTTGTAGCTATAAAAATCATAGTCACTATAGTTTTTATAGTATGGGTGTACAATAACTATCAAAGTTGATAGGTGGCGTTAAAAATGGCAAATACTGAAAATAAATGTGAAATCAGCATGAATGGAAAAACCTATCCATGTCATATCAGTATGGCTATGGATTTGGTGGGTGGAAAATGGAAAGGCGTTATTTTATATTATCTAAAAGATGGGCCAAAACGTTTTAATGAAATCAATCAATTAATGCCCACCATCACAGAAATGACCTTAAGCCTTCAACTTAAACAATTAGAGCAAAGTGGCTTAATTTCTCGAACCGTTTATGGTGAAAAAGCACCGATTAAGGTGGTTTATGAAATGACAGATTTAGGCCAATCTTTTAAGCCTGTTTTAGAGTCTTTATCGTTATGGGCACATACGATGATTAATCAGTCATAAGATTAAAATTAAATATTAGCCCCATCCCTGTGCATGGGGCTTTTTTTGCCCAAAAATCACTCACAAATTTCTGCCAAGCCTATCAAAAGGACGCTTAAAAACTGGCACATTTTCTGCATCTCTTATCAGTAATACAAAAACTGAATTTGGTAATACCAAGCTAGAGGTGCGATATGAACGATGTAAAACCTGTGGTTCAACCAAAGCCAACGTTAAAAGCCTTTTTAGTCGAATTGCTTAGCGTACGTGCAGGCGTATATATCAAGCAAAACAATCAGCCGCCTAAAACAAAAGGATAAGACTGTGGCAAAACAAAAGTTGGCTCGAATCAGTATTACTGTACCTGAAACGACCCTCAACGCACTCGACCAAAAAATTGTCGAGCAGAACTATGAAAGTCGCTCGCAAGCCATTGTCGACATGATTAATAAACACCTGATCGCAGAGCAGGCGCAGGCTAATGAAGTCATGGTGGGCACCTTGACGTTACTTTATGACGCTAGCCAAATGACCTTGCGTAATCAATTGGTCGATTTACAGCAACAGTTTTTAGCGCAGGTGATTAGTTCACTTCATATTCAGCTCGACCAACAAAAGATATTGCAAGTCATGTTAATGCAGGGCACGAGTTCTGAACTTAGACAAATTAGCCAGCAATTTATTGTGCTGAAAGGGGTGATCAAAGGACATCTAGAACTGATGGATGCCGTCATGCCGCCTATACAGCAAAATGACTAAATGAGGAGTAGCGTGTTGAAAAATTTATGGACAATCCAAGACTGGAAAACAGCATATCAAAACGGGCAAATCCATCTTACAGATCTGATTGGCTATGTTGCAGAAATTAAAAATGATGACCATGCGTGGATTGAAATTGCATCGAACGAGCAGATTCAGGCACAAATTGATGTTTTAAAAGATCAGAATATTGCTGACTTACCTCTATACGGAGTGCCATTTGCAGTCAAAGACAATATTGATGTCGCTGGCTTTCATACCACTGCTGCTTGTAAAGAAGTTCAATATTTAGCGACTCAAGACGCTACCGTAGTTGCCAAGCTGAAAAAAGCAGGGGCGATTGTGGTGGGCAAAACCAACTTAGATCAGTTTGCGACTGGACTGGTTGGCGTTCGCTCTCCTTATGGTGCAGTAAAAAATAGTTTTAAGCCCGAATATATTAGCGGCGGTTCAAGCTCAGGTTCATCAGTGGTGGTTGCCAACGGCATTGTGCCTTTTAGTTTGGGGACAGACACGGCGGGGTCAGGGCGTGTTCCTGCTGGTCATAACAATATTGTGGGCCTTAAACCGACGAAAGGCTGGTTCTCTACCACAGGTTTAATTCCTGCCTGTCGGACTATTGATGTCATTTCTATTTTTGCACTGCATATTGATGACGCTTGGACAGTGGCCAACTTAATGCAGGGCTATGATAAAGCAGATGAATATTCACGAGCACATCCAGCCAATGTACCAACTCAGTTTTCTAAACGAAAAATTGCTATTCCTGCTCAGCTTGAGTTTTATGGTGATTTTGAATCTGAAAAAGCCTTTTTAATTGCAATTGAGCGCGTAAAAAAGCTGGGTTATGAAGTTAAGAGTATAGATTTCAGCGTGTTTAATGAGCTTGCTGCTGCACTTTATAACGATGCTTGGGTAGCAGAAAGAACAGTCGCCGTTGAACGCATGACAACACGTGAAAAGGCTCATCCAGTCATTGCTCAAATTATTGCGCAGGCAGATAAATTCAAAGCAACAGATGCACTTCAAGCGGAATATAACCGCGCCGTTCTGGCTCGAAAAATTAATTTGGCTTTACAGCCTTTTGATGCATTGATGGTTCCGACAGCACCAACCATTTATACCATTGTCGAAGTTGAAGCCGACCCGTTGACTAAAAACGCGCACATGGGGGCCTATACCAACTTTGTAAATTTTGCAGATCTTTCTGCTTTAGCCTTACCAAATGTACTGCGTGATGACGGTTTACCAAGCGGGGTAACCTTTATTGCACCAGCTTGGCACGATCAGGCACTGGCAAATTTTGCGCAGCTCTGGCAAGCCGAAACACTGCTGAGTTTGGGTAAATCAACTCAACATTATCAAAAAGGTATAACCATCCAGTCGAATCATTCAGTGCAGCTTGCTGTCGTCGGAGCGCACTTAACAGGCATGCCACTTAATTTTCAACTCACTAGTCGTAATGCCACTTTACTCAAGAAAACCCAGACAGCAGAAGCCTATAAACTCTTTGCCCTAAAAAATACCACGCCACCAAAACCTGGGCTGCAATGTGATGCGACAGGTACTTCTATTGAAGTTGAAGTGTGGGATGTTCCATTAGCAAATTTTGGAGCCATTGTGGCTGAAGTGCCTGCACCACTTGGTATTGGCAACCTCAAATTAAAAGATGGAACATGGGTCAAAGGCTTTATTTGTGAAGCTTATGGTATTCATGATGCAACCGATATTAGCCATTTTGGAGGCTGGCGAGCCTATATACAGTCACTCAATCAAACCGCTCAAAATGTTGTTAGTAAAAATGTTGGGGAAGTTTCTATATGATTAAAAAAGCGTTTTTATCCGTATCTATTTTATCGGCAGTTGTATTGGGTGGGTGTGACAATACGGCTAAAGTGCCCGAGGCCAAACAAGACGCTCAGGCAGCCACAAATACAAAACCAATTACCATTGGTTATAGTGATTGGCCGGGCTGGGTGGCTTGGCAAGTAGCCATTGAAAAAGGTTGGTTAAAAGAAGCAGGGTTAAATGTGGAGTTTAAATGGTTTGATTATTCGGCTTCTCTTTCGGCCTTTTCAGCAAATCAACTTGATGCCGTTTTGGTCACCAATGGCGATAACTTGGTAACAGCCTCAGGTGGCACTCAAGGCATGATGATCATGGCAACAGATTATTCTGCGGGCAATGATGTCATTATTGCAAAAGAGGGCATTAACACCATTCAAGACCTAAAAGGAAAATCAATCGGTGTTGAAAAAGGCTTGGTTGACCATCTTTTACTGGCAACTGCTTTGACCGACCATAACATTAAAGCGAGTGAGGTGAAGTTGGTGAACTCAGCAACCAACCAGCTACCTCAAGTGTTCAATAGCCCAGATATTTCTGCAATTACTGTTTGGCAGCCTGTTGCGGGGCAGGCATTAAAAGCCGTAGCGGGTTCTAAAATTATCTATACCTCTAAAGACAAGCCGGGTTTAATTTATGACACCCTGACTGTCAACATGAGCCACTTAACTGCGCATCAAGAAGAGTGGAAAAAAGTCATTCAGGTGTGGGACAAAACCGTTAAATATATTAATGACCCTGCAACCCATGCCGATGCGGTTAAAATCATGGCAAACCGTTCAGGGGTCGACCCAAAACAATATGAGTTGATGGTCAGCGGTACGCATCTATTAGATATCAATGCCAATAAAAAAGTATTTGCTAAATCTGAAGGCTTTGACTCGATTTATGGCTCTACTTATCACGTCAATAAATTTAACGTCGAAAATGGGATTTATAAAACCGAACAAAATGTAGATGGGCTGATTTATCCGACACTCATAGAACAGCTCAAATAAGCCTAGTAAATAAAAAAGCCCAAGTTGAACTTGGGCTTTTTAATGTGTTTCTTATTTTAATGTGTTTCTTATTTTTCTGTACTGACCTGAGTCATACGTGGAATTTTTGGTAAGTCTTGTAAAGCTGGGTCAAGCTCGTCTTCTTCGGCGTGAACTAAATAATCTACCCGTGTCCGAAGTTGTTTGAACTCAGGTGTACTCATTAAGTCGAGTGAGCGTGGACGCGGTAAATTAACTTCAATAATTTCCTTAATTTCACCTGGGTTGGCTTTAAGTGCCACAATTCGGTCTGCCAGTAAAATAGCTTCATCCATGTCATGGGTCACAAAAATAATGGTGATATCAATGTTTTGCCATAAATCCATCAAGTGCTTTTGCATTTTTTGACGGGTGTGTGGGTCGAGCGCACCAAAAGGTTCATCCATGAGTAAAATTTTAGGTTGATTAACCAAAGCTCTAGCAATCGCAACCCGCTGTTTCATACCACCAGAAAGTTGATGTGGATACTGATTTTCATATTTTTCTAAACCAATAATATTGATCCATTCGCGTGCTTGAGCTTCGGCTGTCATTTGACTAGCGCCGCGCATTTGCGGACCAAACATCACATTTTCTTTTACAGTTTTCCACGGAAAAAGGGTATAGCCCTGAAACACCATGCCGCGTTCAGGGCATGGACCCGTAATGCATTCGCCGTCTACTAAAACTTCTCCACTATGGTATGGGTCTAAACCTGCAATAACACGGCTCAGTGTCGATTTGCCGCAGCCAGAAGGACCAATCACACAAATAAATTCTCTTTTATGAATTTTTAAATCGAGCTTATTTAAAACAGTGCGTTCGCTGTGACCATGTTTAAAGACTTGGCTCAGTTGTTTGGCTTCTAAAATAACAGGGCGTTCATAAATTTTTTGAAAGTATTCATGCGCGTTAAATGTTGAATCTTTCATTATTTTGCTCCTACTTTCCAAGTGAACATCCGCTCACCTAACTTCATTAATAGCCAGTCACAGACCAGACCAATCACTCCAATAATCAAAATAGCTGCATAGACATTGTCAAAGTTTTGATAGCGAGCCTGTTGGGTAATAAACCATGTAATACCCGAGGTCGTACCGATCAACTCGGAAACAATTAAATAGGTCCATGCCCAGCCCAATAGCACACGTAAGTCGCGGTAAATATCAGGTAAGGCCGCAGGAATCACCACATGAAATAAACTTTTGAGCTTATTGGTGCCAAGCGTATAACCAGCTTCAATTAAGCTTCGATCTACCATTCGGGTGGTATTGGCAATAATAAGAATTTGCTGAAAAAGTGTACCAATCACAATAATGGCAATTTTAGGTGCATCATTAATTCCTAAAATTGCCACTGCAAGTGCACCAAACGCAGGTGCGGGTAAGTAACGGAAAAACTCAACAAACGGTTCCGTCAATAGGGATATACGCTTAGAAAAACCACACAAAATACCCAGTGGAATTCCAATCAATGAAGAGATAAAAAAAGCTGAAAAAACCAGTTTGATACTGTGCCATAAACTTTGATGAAACCACGGCGAATCAGGTTGTTCAGGTGGCGTAGTAAATGCAGTCACCAAAGCCTTAGCGACTTCATGGGGAGCGGGTAAATAAATTGGATTGACTAAAATACCTTGTGGTGGTGCAGAATCTCGATTGACTGCATTTTGTGCTTCGAGATAGAACACATTTTTATCAACGCGACTTCCTACTTGTAGGTAAGGAACACTTCCCGAACTCGTGATTTGTACTTGAGGATGCCAAACAAAAGGTAAGTAACTGATTGCGCACCAAAGACATATTGGAATAACGAAAGAACAAATACTGAGAATCAGCTTGTTCTTTCGCGTAAATTCCTTTGCAACATAACCCATATCGAGAGCTCCCCATTTTGATCAGTATTACGATTTTCATAAAACGTAATATTGTTAAGCAAAATAGGTGCCATCTTTAAAATGCTTTAGATGAGTTAAGAAGATGAGGGAACTAAAGTTTCATGTAAGTAAACCCAATAACATTTTTCGCCTTCTACTTTAATGCAGGCTGTGGATCTACGTACTGTCTCGGTTTCATCGGTTTGCTGATGTTCCTGATATTGTACCCAACAATAATTCTCAAATTCGTATAAAGCTATACTCTTAATAATGGTGATTTTTAAAGAGGGTTTCTTTCCAATATTTTGACTAAATAAGTTTTTAACTTCGGCTAAACCAATACTCTGACC
Organism: Acinetobacter sp. V116_7; assembly: GCF_056735735.1. Lineage (NCBI taxonomy): Bacteria > Pseudomonadati > Pseudomonadota > Gammaproteobacteria > Moraxellales > Moraxellaceae > Acinetobacter > Acinetobacter sp. V116_7. Next base: position 884,696 of record NZ_JBWZIF010000028.1, on the reverse strand, counting down.
TTGAACCGTAACCATCTTAAAATTTTGATCAAAGCTATCTAAAAGCGGGCTCAGACTTTGCTCTGCATTTTTTCCTGTAAATACATTTTCTATTAAAACATGTAGGTCAATCACGCTTTGAATGGCTTGATCCATTTGGTTAGACATGTGCTTTCTCCTTTAAAATGGGAATGAGTGAAAGTAAGCAGAGGACTGCTGCAACAAGAAATGTATGTTGATAACGAATGAGATCAGTTGAGCCAGACATCAAGTTATATATCGAAATCAGAACAACAGTACCGACACTAAATGAAACTTGTCGATTAATATTCCAGAGCACACTTCCTTGTAATAAATCTTGGCCTGAAAAATCAATCAATGAGCTAATTTGGGCAATATTGGCACTTAGACCGCCACCCATACCCATTAATAAATAAGCAATCACTAAAAAGCTTAAAGGGCTTGTGTTTGAAATACAAAATAAAAGAAATATGCCAAAGCTATGTAGGGTTATTCCAATAATAAGAAGAGACTTTTTACCTAACCGTTGATAGAGCAGACCGCCACTAATCATGGCTGCGAGTGCCCCGGTTGCATAGAGCAACATGAATAAACCAGTTTGTTTTGCATTAAAGCCAAAGTTAAGCTGTAAATTAAAAATATTGAGTAAATTAACGCCAGTAAAAATACCCGGAACGGCGTAATAGACAATAAATGCATTACGTAAATTTTTATTTTTTAATAACTCAAGATTAAGAACAGGATGGGAAATTTTTTTCGCATGTCGAATGTAAAAAATAAGCATTCCAATTGAAATTAGAAAACTCGTTATAGCGAATGAGGCGTTATGGTAATCACTATAAAATGAAAAGGAGAGTAACAAACATAACAGGCTCATATTAAAAATAACCAAGCCTTTTATGTCTGGTTTTTCACTCGACATATTCTCTGTTTTTTTAACCCATAACCATGCCAGAGCTGCCGCCAGTAAAGAAAAAGGAAGGTTAGATAAAAATACCCATCTCCAATTCAATGAATCAATAATTACGCCACCAATAGCAGGTGAAAAAGCTGGTGCAATCAGAGCAATTGCCATAATTAATGTAGAAATGCGTTGGCGTTCTTGGTTCGGGAAGAATGTATACACGAGAGCTTGTCCGACTGGAATTAATAAACCTCCAGCTACACCTTGAATAAATCGCCAAAAAATTAAGCTATAAATCGATTCGCTAAAGCCAATAAAGCAGATGCTTATCGAGAATAACAGCATCGAATAACACAATAATTTTTGGTTACCAAGTTTGGTGGCTAACCATAAACTCATTGGCATAATTAAAATGAGGCCGAGAATATAAGCATTTGTTACCCAAGCGACCATGGATTGGCTAACTGAAAATGACGATGCAATATTGGGTAATGCAATTGCAGACATAAAAATGTTGATGCAATCAATAAAGAACCCAAGTAAAAACACTGTTGCTATTTTATATCGATAAGACATACCTACCTCCGTGCAGGCAGGGTAAGATCCAGCTCTTTTATTGTCGATGCAAGCGAAGTAAAATCATTGTTTGATAATTTTAAACAATTGGCTTAATTGTGCAAAAAAACCTCAAGCAAATTACCAGTTTTCTACAAGTCGTTGATTCCGGTTCTTTTACCAAGGCTGCTGAAATTTTAGGCTTAAGCCGATCAATGGTGAGTATTGATATAAAACAATTAGAAAAGCAGCTCAATACAAGCCTGTTAATTCGCAATACCCGTAATATTGCATTAACTGAAATTGGTCAGCATTTTTATGAAGATTTTAAACAAATCCAACTTCAGATTGATGAGGCATTCGAACGAAGCCAACACTTAGGTACAAGCATTACAGGCACTTTACGGTTTTCATCTACTAATGAATTTGGCCAACGTTTCATTTTGCCTTTACTTCCTGAGTTTTGTCGGCTTTACCCAGATTTACGTTTACAGTATTCGTTTAATTCATCTTTCGATGATTTAGTGACTGAAAAATTAGATCTAGTTATTCGGCTAGGAAATTTAAAAAACTCATCTCTAAAAACTCGAAAAATCGGAGAATATCCAATTTATCTTGTGGCTACTCCGCAGTTTATAAAAGACCATCCTATAGAAAATATATCTGATTTAGCGAATGTTCCTTGGATTGGCCACACTTTATTAAATTGGCAAGATTCACAATATATTTTGCAAAACAGTTTAGGGGAGCAATATTCATTACCTTTTATTCGAAGTCAGTATGAATCAAATTCGGTGACTGCAATTCATCAAATGACTCTTTCATCTTTAGGTGTGGCTATTTGTCCTGCATGGTTAGTTGATGAAGATATTCAACAAAATCGCCTAATTCGGTTATTTCCTGACTTTTCATTACCGCTACAAAGTATTCAATTACTTTATCCTCATACCTCTAATTTACCGGCCAAAACGAGAGCACTTGTAGATTATTTAATAGCCAATCTTTCTTTCAGTTAAACTAAAAAATATCTAAGTCATGGAAGATAAGCTAATTTATATAAATAGACAATTCTGTCTGTTTTTTATAAAATATCGATGATTATGACTCAGTTTTATAATAACGATGTCCCATAAAATATTTCAAATTTTAGATAGTTTAGGTTTGGTCGCACAGAATCGTGTACTTCATGTGCAATTTTCCAACCCATCATTAAACAATCAAGTCTTCTTACAGCGCATTGAGGGCGAACATACCCTCAACCAAGGTAGCGTTGCTGAATTACTGTGTCTATCGACAAATGCGCATATTGCATTAAAACAATTTATTGGCTGTCAGGTTGCTGTTGATCAGGTCACTGACACAGGCCAGTTTTTTAGAACAACAGGCATTATTACCGAAGCAAGCCAAGGGCAAAGCGACGGCTCACTCACCATTTATAATTTAACTTTAAAAGACCCAACTGCACTCTGGCATAAACGCCGTAATAGCCGCGTGTTTATGAATAAAAGCGTGCGCGATATTAGCGAAATTCTGTTTAAAGAATGGCAGGGGAAAAGCCCGTTATTTGCCTCAAGTCTAACGCTCGACACATCTGGCTTAACGAAAGAATACGATGTGCGCCCATTTGTGATGCAGTCAAATGAAAGCGATTATGACTTTTTAACCCGTCTATGGCGCAGCGAGGGTATTAACTGGCTAGTCGATGAATCGCAACTTTTGATCGCTGACCCGAATGCTTCCATTCAGCCACAAGTGCTACGTTTAATTGATGATAACCAAAATTATAAAGCTCTTGAACGCCGTAACTTACGCTACCAGCGCAGCAGTGCTACAGAGCAGTTCGACACCATTACCCAAGTCAAAGCTGAGCGTCGCTTACAACCAACCTCGGTTCATGTGCAACGCTGGCAAGCCGATGCCCTACAACAAGAAGAAGGCAGCGGTAGCGTACAAGGCACGCAAAAGCACAGCGAACACTATGACAATGCGAGCCTAAACCTTGAAGATGCGTGGCATGTCAGCCCCGCTTGGATGCAAGACTTAAACGGTGAAGATCAAGCCACCGCTTCAGGCAATAGCCAAATTGAACAGCTTAACAAGCATATGAATGCTTACCATCACCTGAGTTCGAAACAGTTTACGGTTTCAGGTAACGTCCGTGATGCGCAGGTCGGTTACTGGTTTGAGCTCAATGACCATCCGGAACTCGACCAACATGACAGTGCTGATAAAGAGTTCTTAATCTTAAGCAAGCACTACTATAACCAAAATAATTTACCGAAAGAATTACAACAGCAACTTGAGCGTCTGTTGCCAAAAGACAAGCTCAAAGCAGCTCAACTCGACAGCCAAAACCCAGAGCAGCGCCACTTTGCTGAGCTGAATGTCGTTCGACGCAACATTAAAGCTGTCCCTGAATATAGCCCGCTAGAACACCGTCCAGCTGCCCACCCGCAGCGTGCTAAAGTCGTAGGACTGGAAGGTGAAAGCATTCATGTCGACCAGTGGGGACGTATTAAAGTCCGTTTCTTGTTTACCCGAACTGACGACCATAGTCATGACGGTGGAGCAGGAAGTAACGACAATGACACCGACTCGGCTTGGGTCGATGTGCTGACTCCATGGGCAGGTGCAGGTTATGGTGCACGCTTCTTGCCTCGTGTGGGTGAGATTGTTGTGATCGACTTCTTTGACGGCAACATTGACCGTCCATTTGTGGTGGGGCGCATTCACGAAGCTGAACGCCACCCAACCCAGTTCGATCAGAAAGGCCAATTACCTGATACTAAAAAACTCAGTGGTATCCGCTCAGAAGAAGTCGACGGTAAGGGCTTTAACCAGCTACGCTTTGATGACACCACAGGGCAAATCAGTGCCCAGCTACAAAGTAGTCATGCAGCAAGCCAGCTCAACTTAGGTAACTTAAGCCATCCAAAAGATAAGGCGGAAAGTGATGGTCGAGGTGAAGGTTTTGAACTCAGAACTGACCAGTGGGGAGCGGTAAGAGCGGGTAGTGGCTTACTCGTTAGCACTCATAAACAGGACCAAGCTCAAGGCGTACACCTTGATGCAAATGAGGCCAAACAACAAATAGAAGGCGGCCTTAGCAATGCCAAGTCACTTAGCGAAGTTGCTAAAAATCAGCAAACTGATCCATTGGAAGTGCTCGAGAACTTAAAAACGTTCATAGAGCAAATTGAAGAAAAAGATCAAGACAAAGCTGCCGCTTTTAAGCAAGCCTTGATGATATTAACTGCACCTAACAGCATTGCCATAGCCAGTAATGAAGACATTCACCTCAGCGCAGATGCTCAGTTAAGTCAAACTGCTGGTGATAGCATTAACCTGACCACTCAAAAGAACCTGATTGCACACGCCCAAAATAAAATCAGCCTTTTTGCAGCGCAAGAAGGGGCAAGACTCTATGCCGGCAAAGGCAAAGTCGAAATACAAGCACAAGGCGATGGAGCAGATTTAATTGCCCGTAAAGCTGTGCAGATTATTTCAACAGAAGACAAAATTGAAATTAGTGCTTCTAAAGAAATCGTTATCACGGCGAGTGGATCTCAAATCAAGATTAATGGCTCGGGAATTTTCCCTGTCACTGGTGGTAAGTTTGAGGTGAAAGCCGGACAGCATTTGTTTATGGGGGGAGGGAGTGCGAATTTTAGTTCTTCACTACCGCCTCCGCCAAAACGTAGCCCAGGAAATTTAGAGCTCATCCATGATTATGCGCATGGTGAGTTTGTTAAAGGTGGAAGTTATACGGTTGTTGACAACTTAGGAAAAGAAGTCACTGGCAAGTTGGATGATAAGGGATTTGCAAGAGTTTCTGGCTTAGCAACAGGTGCAGTAAAAGTCTTCTTTGAACCAGATCACCGTGATCCTTGGGATGCAGCAAGTGACTTTAAACGTCCAGTTGAGTGGCCGAATAAGAATGATGCGGATACTGAACAATCAGATTCATTAATTGCACAAATGAGTAAAACAGCCCAGTCCAAGCTTGGTGAATTATCTAAACAATTAACCAATCCTGTGAATATTATGAAAAATATTCAAACTGCACAAAGTATAAAATCTGAAGGGGCAAAGGCTTTAATGCCAATGTTAAAAACAGAGGCGCAGGGATTAGTAACTGATCAAGTGAAAAGCTTTTTACCCATTTCAGAAGTAGGCCAAAAAATAGGGAACAACATTGATCTTGTATCAATTCAAAAAATAAATGACTTCAGCAAATTAAGTTCTGTTGATAGCGGTAGCTTGATAACTAATGCTCTTCCTCAATATTTGCAAAGCCCTTTTAAAAAGAATTCGTAGAGAAATAAAATGTCTGGAAAAACAGAAGTTGTTAAACCATTATCAGAAGTTGCTATTAAAGATGTTAGTCATTCAAAACAAAAAATAGATGATTGGTTAAAAAGTCATACTCATCAAATTGTGACATTAGACTTGCTAGCCAGTGTAATGGGAACAATTCCAATTATTGGAAATGTGATGGCTGCTATCGATGTAGTTTCCGACATTTGTTATATCTACGATAAAGGTTTTCAAAATGCCGATATTATGGATTGGACGACAATGGGTATTGACCTTATTGGGATTGTACCTATTCCGGGAACAACAGCAATCCGTACTTCTGCTCGCCCAGCCTTGTTTCTAGTTCGTCAAGAAGTTAAACGTGTAGGTAAAGCTGCTTTAGGTGAAGCAGTAATTGTAGTGATCTCTAATCATTTAAACGATCAGGTTGCAGGGGACATAGAAAAATTCTGCAAAACTGGGTTAAATAAACTAAATTCAATTTTAGCCACTTGTGGTGGAACCGTCCAAAGTGCCACGACACAAATTAATGGCGGAATTGTTCGAGTTGTAACAAAAGGCCAAGTATTTACAAATGCAGGCTCAAATACAAACCGCGCTCAACAGCAAGCTGCCGGTGTTATTAAGGGAATAAAAAGTGGTGACTTAACGCGAGCTGGAAAAAATTTAGTTTACATGACCGAAAACTGGGGGAAAGCTCTTATTAAAACAGGAGCAAACTCCAATGCTAAAGTTGTTACTTCTTTAGTTCCTGCACATCTAAAGCAGCCGATATTAAATGTAGGTGCAACGATTAATAAAATTGGTATCACTGCCAATACTAAAATTAAAGGCTTGGGAAATGCAGCGCAGCCGCAAACAATTGGGTGGCTATTTGATGTATTGAGAATGAGTGCCTCTAAATTTAGGAAAAAGAAACCAGCTCAAGTTAAGCCAACTCAAACCACACAAGTTAAACATGACAAGAAAAATAATAAATTAGAAAAGGCGAATACTGAACCCGACGCGACTCATAATGCGAATGCATGTAAAAACTGTAAAGGTGCTGCGACTAAACGATCAATTACTTTTGCCATGGGTACTGAGTTTTTAAATCATACCGATGCCCAAATTCATCCATTATTAATAGAGCAATTTTCGAGAACGTATGTATCAAACTTATATCAGTATGATCAATCGATTTTCGGAGCACGGTGGATTACACCTTTTACAACCAAGATTGCTCGTTGTTCTACTTACAACATAAATGAACCTAAAGAACCGATTGAGCAAGAGGGTTGGGAGTATATTGGCAGCGATGGCCGTCCTGTTCGCTTACCAGAGTTAAAAGTTGGGCAGAGTTACTATGATGAAGTAGAAACTTTTACTTATACAGTTGTCTCACCTGAAATTAGAGCTATTTCATATGGAGCTTCAGAAACTCGCTTCTATCAAAAATATAAAAATGAGTTTCGTTTAGTCTCCATAGAACGTCAACATGGATTTAGTATCGGACTACGTTATGACTATGAATTAGAAAATGGTGATAACTATTTATCCGACATTATATTTAAACAGCAACAGCAAACTTTAGCGCATGTAGCATTACAGATTAATGATATGCAGAAAGTTGTTGCAGCTTGGTTGGTTGAAGATGGTCAACTCATTAGACAACTATCAGCATATCAATATAACGAGCAAGGCGATTTAATTAAGGCAACCAATGAGTTTGCTGCTTCTTATGAATATCAATACCAAGCTCACTTATTGACTCGCTATACTGATCTTACTCAAAGAGGAATGAACTTAAAGTGGGATGGCGTTTTACCTAGCTCAAAAGCGATTGAAGAATGGGCTGATGACTATAGTTCCGCTACTAAATTAGATTGGGATGAAAACGTTCGCGTAACTTCTGTTATGGATATCGATGGGAATGTGACTGAATACTATTATGGTATTACGGGTTATACCTATCGAATTATTTATCCAGACAATCTGCAAGAATGGTTCTTTAGAGACCAAGCAAAAAATATAACATCACATATTGCCACGGATGGAACAGAAACCTCGTATACCTATGACGAACGCGGTAATGTCTTAAGTATGGTTCAGGCCGATGGTTCAACCTTCTATTATGAATATGACGAAAAAGATAATCTGACCGGTTTTGTTGACGCTGAACAGGGGCGTTGGTTTAAAGAATACGATGCTTCAGGAAATATAATTAAAGAAATTGATCCGCTGAAGCGTGAAACAGCCTATGCCTACAATGCAATGGGTTTGGTAACTTCCATTAAAGATGCTAAAGGCGGTAAGAAGACACTCAAATATGATGATCAAGGCAACTTGGTTACTTATACGGATTGTTCTGGTAAAGAAACGCACTGGCACTATGATGATCGCGGGCGCGTCAAATTTATTGAAAATGCCTTAAAGCAAAAAGTTGAATATTTCTATACGGAATTAACTGCTGAACCAAGACAGCCTCTAAAAAAAGGCTTACCGCTAAATGCTTTTGGACAGCTCGAAAAAATTAAACATGCTGATGGTGCTGAAGAACATTTTATTCATGACGAAGAAGGTCGCTTATTAGTTCATGTTGACTCTAAAGGACAGCTGACACGTTATGAATATGACGCAGCTGGTTTAATTACCAAGCGTACAGACCCATTAAATCAAACTTTAAAATATCAATGGGACCGCTTGAGTCGCTTAAAACGTTTAATTAATGAAAATGGCGCAAGTTATGAATTTATTTATGATGTTGCGGGTCGATTAGTAAAAGAAATTGATTTTGATGGCAAAGAAACTGCTTATACGTACGATGAATATAATGGTCGTTTAACTAGTAGCATTGAGGTCGCTTCTGCCTATGGTCAAGATTTCAAAGATCGCGCTGCTCCTAAAGACCGTATTCAGCAATTTATTTTTGACAGCATGGGACGTTTAGAACAACGTACAGCAGGATATGGCTACCAAGGACAAGAGCTTGAAGAAAAGCAAACAGAAGAATTTTCTTATGATGGCTTAGGTAATCTAGTTCAGGCTAAAAATGCCGAAACTAACTTGCAATGGTTTTATGATGCAGCAGGTAATTTAATTAAAGAACATCATCAAGACATTGTCACACAGAAAACTGCTGTGTGGAAACATGTCTATGATGAATTAAATAATCGAACCACAACCATTCGACCAGATGGACAGAAAATAGATTGGCTGACTTACGGGAGTGGGCATGTCTATGGCATGGCCTTAAATGGTGAAGATGTTGTTAGCTTTGAACGTGATGATTTACATAGAGAGACATTACGTCACTATGCAAATGGTCTTAGCCAACAACAACGTTATGATGAAGTCGGGCGCTTAACTCAGCAATTAATGTTGAGTGGGCATGACAAAAGCTATCAGGCTCAAACTAAAAATAATGCTATCCAGCATACCAACCAATTGATTGAACGCTTATATCATTACGATAAAACAGGTGAGTTAACGCTCATTAAAGATACACGTCGTGGAACTATTCACTATAAATATGATCCTGTTGGGCGTTTATTAGAGGCAACCAGTAAGCTTGGAAAAGAGACATTTAATTTTGACCCAGCAAGTAATATTTTAGATCGATATAACACTACCAAAGAACAATCCTCACAGCATATTGCCACTGAAAAAGGTCTTGGCTATAACCGTTTAGTAAATAACGTTGTGCAGGAATATCTTGACCAACAATATCAATATGATGCTTTTGGGCAACTGATTCGACAAAAGTCATTACAAGGTGATTTAAATCTTGAGTGGGATGTGTTGGGACGTCTTGTTCGTAGCCGAAATAATCAATATACGGCAGAGTATCGTTATGATGCCTTAGGTAGACGTATTCAAAAAAGAAGTAAACATCACCATACTGGGCAAGAGCAGAACATTATTTATGGTTGGGATGGTGATACTTTAGCTTATGAATCTAGCGCTGATATAACTAAACACTATTTCTACGAAAAAGATAGTTTTGTGCCTTTATTGCAGGCGGCGTATCATCACTCAATTGAACTACATCAAACCCAAGACTGGACAGAAAAAACATATAGTATTTATAAAGATCCATTGTGGAATACGGTAAAACAAAGCCAAGGTTTTGATGATGTATGGTTCTATCACTGCGACCATTTAGGCACACCGCAAGAAATGAGTAACCAGACAGGCGCCATTATCTGGAAAGCTCAATATAAAGCTTGGGGTGAATGTAAGCTAGAACAGACTAACTCAGATTTCTTTGAAAAGTCAGAAATTATTAGCAATAATATCCGTTTCCAAGGTCAATATTTTGATGAGGAAACAGGACTTCATTACAACCGTTATCGTTATTATTCGCCGTATGTAGGTCGGTTTATTAGTAAAGACCCGATTGGATTGCTGGGTGGCTCTAATATTTATGCTTATGCACCTAATCCAGTGGGTTGGGTTGATCAGCTTGGGCTAGCAAAAACACCAACTCGAACTCTGCAAAAAAATTGGAAAAATTATGTAGGTTGTAAACATACTAATTCAGATATTCATCATGGTTTTCCCGAAGAATATGCAGAAAGATTTAAAAATATAGCTGGTATCGATGTGAATAATCCACAATATTATTATAATCTTCCAAAAGAAAAGCATACTAAATCTCCTGGTATTCATACTAACAGTTCGCGTACTGGTCAGAATTGGAATAAAACTTGGGGAGGAATTTTAAACCAAGTTGAAGCTATGAATTTATCACAAGCTGAATCGAAGGAAATCTTGGAGCAACGCTTGAGAGCATTAGCAAGGAAAGAGCGTATTGGAAAGCACAATGCTACAGCTGTTAAGGGTGCAAACTTTTGTCAATTACAGTAAGTTAAAAGGTATATGAAATGTTCGATAAATTAATGACAGATCAAGAAATTAAAGCGAAATTAATTGAAAGAAGTAGCGAAATAACGAAATTTAGCAAACTACCTCAGCTTGATGGTAATTATTTATCTTTTTTAGGTAAATTTAAAGAAATAGAAATTACACCCGATATTATAATTTTTGGATATGAAACAGCATTAAAAGAAAATCAATATCTTCATGAAAATTATCCTGAAATTAGTGAGAAAGTTTGGATAATTGGTCGTACCGGTCAAGGTGATGAATGGTTTATAGGTAAGGAAAAAAATAATATCTTGTTTTATGATCATAACCAAGGGGAGTATTTGAATATTAATCAGTTTATAGATATGAGAATTACTTTTGAAGACTTTCTTAAAATGGCATTTTCGTATCAACAACTTGAAGAAGAATTGGATATAAACGAAGAGCTTAATAAAGTTGAACAAGATCAATTTAAGAAATTAGTCAATTCTATTAATGAGGGTTTATATGAAAGATATCCCTTTGAATATTTTTAGTTTTTGTATTGGGGTTTAATGATTTTTAGATAAAATATTTGATACTATTTAATTGTATTAAATAGGGAGTCTTAATAGTGCAGGTTTGTTTTAAAAAATTATTAGAGGAAATTGATGATTGTAATGAAATAATTTATGGTGAAAGATTTCTTATTAATCAGGTTAATTCTGTTAATGATGATCTGTTTAAAAGCTATTTAAGTTGTATTCCTGAAAATGATTTTAATATTGATCTAGGAGGGAATATAAATGATTTTTTAGGAAAAGATTCATTAGATAATATTCAATATATGTTTGAAGATATACTCGATGGGGGAAGTGCTACAGTATTCCTAACACAGCATGATGTAAATATCGTATACATAAATCATAATAGTGGCGAGATAGGAGCATGTATTTCAGGTGATGAATTACATATCATTGCTAAAAATTTATTTGATTTTTTTTCGCAAATTAATATTGTGCAGAATCTAATTATTGACCTATATGACTCTAACCCTAGAGGTGAAAATGGAGGGTATAAAACAGGTTTTTTAGAAGAGTTAAAGGAAATTCTTATAAATGAAAAAGTATTGTTAGATGTAGAGAGTTTTATAGAGTTTTTTTATGATTAAAGTGTAAGTAATATTCAAAAATAAGTAGTATTTCTAGATGCTTGTTTAAAAGTACTACTTTGAAATAAGATGTTTTAAAGGTTGGTCTGTGAATTTTTATACAATTTATCCGTCTGAGTATATTGATAGAGATTTTTCTTTTGATTTGAAAGGGAAACAAGAAATTGTCATTGATTATTTTAAATTTGACTTAAGTAATCAATTTTTAAAAAATCCTAGAATAAATTTAGATTATGATAATATTTTTTCTGATCAATTAAATGAGATATTAGAGACTGATTTTTATTATTCATCTTCTGGAATTTTACTATTTTCAAAAAGATTTTTTAATAAAATGAAAGAAATTCTTGAAGATGAGTGTGATTTCTATAAGTGCTATGTGAGGAATGAAGAGGTAGATATTTATGCTATGTATATTAAAAGAAAAAACAATTTATTAGATGAGGATGATTTCATAAAAAATGATCTAGTAGTAGATGGCTTTTTTATTGCTAGAGATACGGATAAACCTTATATTTATGTAGTAAGTCAAAAATTTGTAGATACTATTAATAAATTTAAATTAAAAATGAATTTCTTAGAATACTAAAATATTAGTAACTTTAAAAAGTGAATTAATAGCGTAAGTTTTTAATTCACTTTATATCTTTATTACGTTCGTCATCTTCATCCACTCTTGTATTCATATGGTTAAGTTTCTCTTTACAAAATAGACAGATGTTTCTGTATTTTATAAAATAATGCCAATCCTGACAAAGTTTTCATAAAAAAGATGTTATCTCATATACATAGAATTCTAGAAGATTTGGGTATCAGCTCGCAAAAACGCGTGCTTCATGTTCAGTTTTCTAATCCATCGTTGAATACTCAAGTTTTTTTACAAAGTATTGAAGGACAGCATCAGTTAAATGAAGGACTGATCGCCGATTTATTTTGTCTTTCTACTAATGCCCATATTTCATTAAAACAATTTATTGGTTGTCAGGTTGCAGTCGATCAAGTAACTGATCAAGGGCAGCTATTTAGAACTACAGGAATTATTACAGAAGCCAGTCAGGGGCAGAGTGATGGTTCATTAACATTGTATAAATTGAGATTACAAGACCCGACAGCGCTATGGCATAAACGCCGAAATAGCCGTGTATTTATGAATAAAAGTGTACGGGACATTACTGAAATTCTATTTACTGAGTGGCAGAACAAAAGCCCGTTGTTTGCTTCTGCCTTAACTTTGGATTTAAAAAACCTAAGCCAAGACTACGATGTTCGACCTTTCGTCATGCAAAGTAACGAAACGGATTATGAGTTTTTAACCCGACTTTGGCGTAGTGAAGGCATTAATTGGTTAATTGATGAAGCTCATTTGTTTGCCACTGATAGCTCGGATGAGATTCAATCACAAAAGTTACGTTTAATTGATAATAATGAATCATATTTAGCATTAGACCGAAGAAATATCCGTTATCACCGTAGTAGCGCTGTTGAACAACAAGACAGTATGACAAGCCTTGTGCCAACTCGAAGCTTGCAATCTACAGCCGTGCATGTGCAACGCTGGCAGGCTGATGCTTTAAGTCAAGAAGAAGGCATGGGCAGTGTTCAGTCGAAGCATAGTCATAGTGCTAATCAGGATAATGCGAGTTTAAGTCTAGAACATGCATGGCATGTCAGTCCTGCTTGGATGCAAGACTTAAATGGGGAAGACCAAGCCACTGCATCGGGTCACCAGCAGTTAGAAAAACTCAATCAGAATCTATCTGATTATTATGCATTTCAATCAAAATATTTCCGTGCACAAACCACGGTACGTGATGCGCAAGTTGGCTATTGGTTTGAATTGGATGAACATCCTGAAATAGATACGCATAGTGGATCAGACAAAGAGTTTCTGATTGTTGGGAAAAGCTTCTATCTGCAAAATAATTTGCCTAAAGATTTGCAACAGCAAATCAATCAACTTTTTAGTCAAAGCCAATGGCAAAACAATCAATCAGGGCTAAATGACCAGACTGAGCGTCAGATTAATGAGCTCATTCTGTCGCGTAGAAATATTAAAACTGTTCCTCAGTACCATCCGTTAGAGCACCGTCCAGCTGCTTACCCGCAGCGCGCTAGAGTGGTGGGCTTGGAAGGCGAAAGTATCCATGTTGACCAATGGGGGCGCATTAAAGTTCGCTTCCTATTTACCCGAACTGACGACCATAGCCATGATGGTGGTGCAGGAAGTAATGACAATGACACTGACTCGGCTTGGGTCGATGTATTAACCCCATGGGCAGGTGAGGGTTATGGCGCACGTTTCTTGTCTCGCGTGGGCGAGATCGTTGTGATCGACTTCTTTGACGGCAACATTGACCGCCCGTTTGTGGTGGGTCGTATTCATGAGGCTGAACGTCACCCAACGCAATTCGACCAGAAAGGGCAGTTACCTGATACTAAAAAACTCAGTGGTATCCGCTCCGAAGAAGTCGACGGTAAAGGTTTTAACCAGCTACGCTTTGATGACACCACAGGGCAAATTAGTGCCCAGCTACAAAGTAGCCATGCGGCCAGCCAACTAAACTTAGGTAATTTAAGTCATCCAAAAGATAAGGCGGAGAGTCAAGGTCGTGGTGAAGGTTTCGAGCTACGAACAGACCAGTGGGGGGCAGTCAGAGCAGGCAGCGGCTTACTCCTTAGTACCCACAAACAGGATCAAGCTCAAGGCATACACCTCAATGCAAATGAGGCCAAACAACAAATAGAAGGTGGCCTCAACAATGCCAAGGCACTCAGTGAAGTTGCTAAAAATCAGCAAACCGACCCGTTAGATATGCTTGAGAATATTCAGACTTTCTTAGAAGTTCTCAAACAAGAAGATCCTAAAAAGGCTGCTGAGTTTCAATCAGCAGTGATGCTGCTGGCATCTCCAAAAAGTATTGCTGTAAGTAGTAATGAAGATATACACCTTAGTGCAAATGGTCAGCTCACTCAAAGTGCTGGAGATAGTATTAATATTAGTACGCAAAAGAATATAGTGAGTCATGCGAGTCAAAAAATAAGTCTATTTGCCGCCCAAGAAGGTGCTCGGATTTTTGCTGGTCAAGGTAAACTAGAAATTCAGGCCCAAGGTGATGCTTTGGATGTAATTGCTCGAAAGGGTGTGCAAATTATTTCAACCGAAGACACGGTTTTTATTACTAGTCCAACTGAAATTAATCTGACTGCAAATGGGTCTCAAGTAAAGCTAAATGGTTCAGGTATTTTCCCTGTTACGGGCGGTAAGCTTGAGGTGAAAGCAGGGCAGCATTTGTTTATGGGCGGCTCATCAATAAATCCACCTGCATTAGATTTACCAGACTGTTCGGCTAAACAGTCAGATGCAGCAAAAAATGGATCAGCAAAAGTGATATTAGACTAAGATGAAGCTTTTATTTTCTAAAGATGAATTAAATTCTAAAAAGTTAAGTGATTTAATATCAAACTTATTTGAACAAAATGGCCATATTAGTTTTTTATGTGATGAGACTTTATTGAGTGGATTCTTTGATGAGTTTATCGAAAAGCTAAAAGATTATGAATTGGAACCAATAGAGATTGCAGCTGGTGCTAAAAAAAATAGCCGTCCAGCTCTTTTCTTTATAAAAATAAAAGTGAAAGAAGATCTAGCAAATTCATTAGACTTTATTACTCATATATTATTAATGAATTTGGATCAAAATGAGGATGGTTATTTTATTCATGGATTTAGCAAAATTGATGATCTAAAAATTGCAGTTCAAACTTTTAAAAAACTTGTTATTGCAAAAGATACAAAGAATAAATTTATTTTTCGTTGGTATGATCCACGAGTGTTGGTTTACTTGCCCGCAATAATTGATAAGCAAAGCGAACGAATTGAATCATTTTTAGAGAATTGGCATTTTGTTTTTTTTAACGGTTTGTATGAGGTGAAAATTCAGGAAAAAAGGTCGCTTTTTCCTCTTACTTTTACAAATGCTGAGTCAGCAAAACTAGATTTAATTGAGTTATCGAATACGGTGATTAAACAATCTCTTATATATGACGAGAAGTTGTTGATTCGTCAGGATGAGATATTAGATTCACTTCATCAAGCAATAACACATTATGGAATTTTACATGTAACGGATCTTATTGCTTATGGAATGTATTCCGTTATTTTACATAGAAATTTTATAAAAAGTCGTTTGATTTCAGACATACTTGATCATTGTTGGGTTGATAGAAGTGAGGCCAACTCATTTACCAAAGCAATGGACTATTTAGAAGAAAATCAATATTCACAAGTTATAAGAGAATGTAAAGAGAGCTACCATGGCTAATGATAAACCGACTTTTGCGAAACAAATGAAAAAATTTGGGACGCCAGCACAACAAGAGCAGAAAGTAGTTCAAAAGTTAGGTGTTAGTCCAAACCCAAGCAAAATTAGTCAGCAGGCTGCTGCATCGACGACTCAGAATAATAAAATACCAGTCACTCAGATGTCTAAAAAGGAATGTACTAACTTTTGTCGCCCTACAGGTATAAACATATTACCTCTTAAATATTCGGTAGCTCGTTTAGGAGTCAAACCATTACCGGCACAATTAGGGGCCAATGTTACTAATGTTCCACTTAAGGAATATAAATATACGGTTCGAATGATTGATTCAGGATATATTTACTTACTCATAAAAAGAAAATCAGGGAAAAAAGAGTGGGTTGCGTATATTACTAATAAGAAGGGGTTTCATCAGGAGTTTGCTATAGGGGGTAAAGCTCCAATTGTTGCTCAAGATTTTGCATGCAATAAAGCTGGACATAGTGCTAACGCTTCTTTAATTACTATTCCTTCGGTAAATAATGATGATGCCCAAACGGTCTATTTACTTCATGCTCACGCTCCACTCACCAAAAAAATGAGAGAACAATTTGAAAAAAATGCTGATCAGTATGCGACTTCAGGCTACTGGCAAAAAATTGATGTAACAAAAGGAGCTGTCCAGCAACATTGTCTTTCTAGTGCCCAGTTAAGTGCTGTTGAATTACCTTTGGAATCATATGGTTCTGCTCGTTGGGGAGCAATAAACAAGAAATTTAGTGAGAAACCCAAAGAGCATATTGGTGTTGCGCTCTATGATCCGATTGGAATTACTTCTAAATTAAATGAAGATCGTAATATATTAAGCTTTAAAGGGGTTGATAGCTTCTTAAAAGAAAATAAAGACGGCTTTAGCAATGAACATAAGCTTCAAACTATGACTTTGATTGATAATATCGAGTCTACTTTGAAGCAAAATTTGATAAGTGCAAAATTTAAAAACATTGAAGCTAATAAAAATACAACGTTAGGTCATTTGCAATATGACCCAAGAATTACAGCTCATTTGGATAAGAAAACTGTAGATCAAGTCAAAAAAAATATTGAGAAAACTGCCGAACAACATAAGGTTAGTGCACATCAGGAAGCAATTATTCAAGGTAATAAAGCTTGGGGAGAGTATCGAAAAGAACTTGATATGGATGCTTTAGATAAATTTCGTAAGGATGTCGATAAGAAATCAGAAGAGAGTTATGCTGCTGCGGCTCGCTATGTAGATGATCATTATAACTGGTTGGTTTCTTCTAATCTTTTAAAAGGTCTATTCTATTTTGACCAAAGTGAAGAATTGAAAGAGGGGAAAGTATCAAAAGAAAGCAACGGCTTTATTTTTCATGCAGTCATTATGGATTTAATGTATGGCATGAATTTATTGCAGAAAGGTAAGGATTTATTAAATAAATGGATATGCGAAAAAAAGGTTCCAGATAAAAACTTGTTCTTGAGAGCTTATTGTTTTAATAACAAAGTCTTGATGGATGAGTATGCCAAAATATTTGAAAGTCCAAGTTCAGCAAAAGATTTACTAGATTATAGTAAACAGAGTTTTAGTATGTTTACCGCAGCAGATGCTGCCTTTGATAGTTGGTTGAGTAGTATTGAGGGGAAAAAATTTATCTCGGCAAATGATTTTAAATGGCCAGATAAACTGTTTTACTGGATATCTTTGATGCTGAATTCGGCTCTAAAAGAGTTTGGTGATATACGTTTAAGAACAATAAATATTAGTACAATTACTATAATGGCGCGTGAAGGTGCTCAAAGGCATACAGCTCAATTGTTATATTTAAGGTCAGGGAATTTAGCTCAACAAGTCCCATTAACGAGATTGATGTATAACCTAGAATTTAGAAACGCTGCAATAGCATCTTTACCGCAAAGTGGTATGACTTATACTTATCGTAATACTAGGGCGATAGAAATTAAAAACTCAGTATCCTTAGCAGTTAAAGGGCAATCTGATATTACCAAAAACCGAATACTTGCTATTGTGGGAGTTTTTGAGCTACTGAATTTTTATTTTCAATATGATGCTTGGAAATCTGATATTAAAGATAAGCCGGAGCTATCCGTACAATTAGTGGGTTCGATGTTCTCGGTATCTGCTGTTGCGTTTGATATGTTAGGTGAAAGTTGGGGCCGTAAGACAATTAATGGTGCAGCGGCTTCAGCAGCAGCATTTAGACTGACTGCGGGAAGTCTGGGTATTTTGGGGGGAATAGCAGGTTTATATTCAGATAAAGTTAGTTACGATGATTCTAGTAGTTTGATTGTAAAAAGAATTATTTTAATTAGAATGGCTGCAAATCTCGCTGTATTGGTTGGTCAAGCGGGAGTTTTGGCTAGTGCAGTTATACAATATACTGAAATTGTATTTATTAAGAGAGCTTTGACCAAATTTACCTCAAATGCTTTAGTTGCTTTTCTAATGGGTGCTCGAGTAGTTGCTGGATTAAATTTATTAACATTAGGCCTAATTAGTGTAGAAATTTTACTTAAAAAATATATTTTGGACGATGCAATGAAAGACTGGTGTCAGAAAACAGCTTTTAAATTAGTATCTGATCCTAAGAAAGAATCGTTATTTAAGTCTGCATCTAGAAATGAAAAGAAATTTAAAAATGCAGATGAGGAATATGAAGAGTTTATGAAAGCGATAGTGAGTGTTTAGAATGTACGAGATGTTAAAACTTGAAGGTCGCATTCAAAGACTAGAAATATATGATGACTCTTTAAGTGCATTTGGAAAGTCTGGTGATGCTCAGATTACATCGTCAGCAATTCTGACTGGTGTGGCAGAAAGTGTTTCATTGTCTGCGCAAACGGTATTTCTCGCCTCGCGTAGCCGTTTACATGTTAAGTCAATCGTTATGGAAATCGATGGCAAAGTTTGTGTAGGTCAATTCCATCGTGCATTATTTGAACAAGACGAATATGTCATTTGTATAGTAAAGCGACTTGAAAATAACTTGTATGAACTTTATTCGGTGTTAAGCCCAAAAACAGGTTTGCTTCATATGCAGGTAGGGATGGGGGCTTCCGTTAAGAAGCATAATGCCTCTGCTATAAAAGGTGGGCGAGTGATGTACTTTATTTCTGTAATATGTCTTTTGTTAATTCTTTTATTTGGGAGGGACTTTTCTTTAGATGATTTTTTAAATTGGTTAATAGTTTCTATTTTATTTTATTTTATTTTATTTTTTATTATTAAAAATGCATCCAACTCATTAAAACATTTTTCAGAAAAGTCAGAACAAATTTTTAGTTTGTATGGTTTTAAAGACCCGCAAGAAGTTTTTTTATTGCCAAGTCGTTATTTGAGTGAAAAAGATCATTTGTTACTAGAATCAGTATATGAATATAGAAAAGTTATTGAAAGTGATCCATATCCAGAAAGCTATATAGAGCAAAAATAAAAGAATGGGGATAATAACTAAAGGCTAAAAGGTTATTTAAAGGTAAAGATTTTGAAATTACATCTTCAACTGGTTCAGAGCCCAATCCATTCTCTAGATAAAGCCAAATCTAAAATACCTGTAAATCAGGATATGGGTGGCATCGCAGCAGGTACCGCTTTTGCAGGTGTACTTGCTGGAAGCAGCTCCTTACTCACAAGCTCACCTATTTTATTAATGGCTGGAAAAGCAAAAGATGGGATAACTTTTACAGGTGAAATAGATGGATATCCAGTAATAGGGCAATTTAGGACAACACGTTTTGAAGAAAATGATGAGTTGATTGCTGTAATTAGCGAAAAACCTGTGAATGGGCGTCATCAAGTTTATGCAATTCTCGACCCGAAGTCTGGTTTATTATATATGATTTATGAGATGGGCCGTTCAGTAAAAATGGGATATAGAGCTATTGTGATGCAGTCTTGTTTTTTTAGTGCTCTGTCATTTGGCTTGTTCATGGTGATACTTATATTCAGTTTTATCTCTTCTTCTGATTATTCTGGTGAGAGTATAATATTCTTCTTTGAGGCAGTGCTTATAACATTTTTTATTTCAGTTTCATTTTCTATATTCATAAATTATTTTAGTTTTCGAAAATCATACGAGAATTTTGGCTCTTTATCTGAACAAATATTTGAAAAATTAGGTTTTGAAAATCCAAAAGAACAGGATTTCTATAATGATTTTTTAACGGATGATGGTGTCCAGATTAGTGTAATGAAATATAGAAAAAATCTGAAAGGGAAAGACCCTTATCCAGAAGATTATTTTGATAACAAAAATTTTTGACGTAAAAGGTTGTTCAATGAAGCCTGGATTGTTTGTCGTTACCTTAATATTAGTTACATCTGCATGTAGTCAACAGAAAGAAGAATATACTCACGGAGCTTTGACTAAAGATTATAAGGATGTATCTGAATACAAGTCTAAACATGATCTGGAAAAGGCTGCAAAAACAAATGATGCAGAGGCTATTTTTGTATTGGCATCTATGTATGCCACAGGTGAAGGTGAAAAAATTGATCCAAAAAAAGCATTGGAACTATTTGAGAAATCTGCACAACTAGGCTCTTCAAATGCCATGCTTCAATTAGGACTGATTTATCGAAATGGCAATGAAGTTGTTAAAAAAGATGATCAAAAAGCTTTAATTTGGTTTGAAGAAGGAGCTAAAAAGGGAAATCCTTCCGCAATTCACAATGTTGGGTTAGCCTATTACAAAGGTTTAAATGTAAAACAGGATAGAGCAAAAGCTTTTACATATTTTATTCGATCTGCTGAATTAGGACTCATACAATCCCAGACGGTAGTTGCTGCTCAATTATATGTAGGTGATGGTGTTGAGAAAGACATCAAAATATCTTTTAAGTGGTTATTAAAAGCTGCTGAACAGGGAGATCTTGAGTCACAAAACAATGTAGGCTTGGCTTATGAGCGAGGTGATGGTGTAGAGCAAGATCCGCTTCAAGCACTTGTCTGGTTTAAACGCGCTGCTGATCATGGACATGCGCTAGCGCAATATAATACTGCTCTTAAATATTATAATGGTGCAGGTATGAAACAGAATTTAGATGAATCAATCCGATATGCAGAAATAGCTGTGCGCAATGGAAATAAATCTGGAGCAGAGTTGTTATTTAATATTTATTCGGATGATAGTAGTTCAAAATATAGTCCTGAAAAAGCTAATTATTGGAAGTCTAAAATATAAATTTATACTTAAATAAAAGTTCTTTTGAGTGGAAAGGCCTTTTTCTTTTTCTCTAACTTAAAACTCGCAATATTCTTTAAAACTATAACGCCAAATAGTTTAATTTTTTTGATATTGAGTGTGGTTTTGAACTATCTAAGAACTTGACCTCAAGAGAAATATGGTTACTCATGAATCTATGAATTTTATTGATTTTACTTACTCTCCCAGAGTGAAATAAAAATATACTAAATAGACAGATTAGTCTTGACAAGTTAAATTTTATTTACATTGAATTTTACTTTCATAAATTTGAAATGTATCTTTTGCAATCATTTAATCTGTTTTATCGTTTAAATCAAATGAAATATTTTTAAGAAAATGTTTCATAAAACTTAACTAAATGATATTTATGATAATTTTTTGTTTAGTTTTAATTTTTATTTAATAAATAAAAATCAACAACTTATTTTTAATTACAAAAAATAACAATATTATATTTTTATAAGAATAACTTTATTAAGCTATATTTTATAACCATCTTAACTATTTACTTTTAGTTTAAGTTGATATGATTTTTATATAAAATATGTTTGTTTATATGATAAACTGCGCGTAAATTTTTTGAATATAAGGTTTTTAGACTGATTTTTTAATGTTTTATCAATATTAACTTTTCAGTAAAGCCTTGAATAAATAAGAAAACAGAGGAATGAAAGTTGTGTTGAAACGAAGTATTTTGATACTTTCTCTGACTGGAAACATTATCGGTCTATCAGGTGCTCATGCAGCAGAACTAGAGCCTGTAAAACTTAAAAAAAGTTGTATTAAAAAAAATCCTTTAGCAGAAGGTCAGAATGATCCTGAGCTATTGAATATTTTTAAACAAGTTTGTGATAGTGATAATACGACTCAAAAAAATGATTTATTAGCTAAAGCAGCTATGCGGTTTTATCAAACCAATCAACCAGTTAAAGCATTAAATTTGGCAAGTCAATTGCAAAGTCAAAATATACGCGGTTCATTAATAACAGATGTTTTATTTTTGTCTGGTGTAAGTATTGCAAATAACTCTTTGCAGCAAATGCGAAGTCAGGAAATGCGTTATTTAAGCAACGATGTAACTTATCCACCCGCTAAACAATTAATTGAAAATATTCATACTTCAATGCCTGCGCCAGATACTTCAAGTGTTAAGGCGGCTACAGAAGGTGGCTCAGTTGATAATGAAAGAAGAAGTTATAGAAAACAAACTGTAACCCGCAACAGAGTTACAGCTTCCAGAGCAGCAACAAAACGAGTAGCAACTCCAGCAAAAGCAACTGCGGTTAAACCAAAAACTGCCCCTGTAGCCAATGTTAATAAATCAAAAAGTTCGCCTTTTGACCCTTTAATTAAATAATCAGGAATAGAATCTTATGGCTAAGAGAGAAAGCGTACAAAAGAAGCTTCAGCGAATTCGACCTCCACGTGTTCAGCTTACATATGATGTCGAAATTGGTGATGCAAAAGAAGCGAAGGAACTACCATTTGTTGTTGGTGTGATGGGTGATTTTTCGGCAGCTTCTGAGCTTGAACGTACAAAATTAAAAGATAAAAAATTCATTAATGTTGATTTAGATAATATTGATGAAGTTATGGAATCATTGTCTCCAAGAGCTGCTTTTCAAGTAGATAATACGCTGACTGAAGAGGGTGGAAGAATTGCAGTTGATTTAACATTTAAGTCAATGGAAGATTTTCGCCCAGAAAATGTTGTTCAACAGGTTGACCCATTAAAGAAACTCGTTGAAGCACGTGAGCGTTTAACAGATCTAAGAAATAAGATTTCTAACAGTGAGCGTTTAGAAGACTTACTTGATGAAGTGCTTAAGAGTACTGATCAAATCCGTAAATTAAGTGCGGAGGCTGATCATGAATAATGCTCAATCGGCAGCAATGCCTCTTGTTGAAAATGAACAAGTTAATCTTTTAGATTCGATTGTTGAAGAAAGCCGGATTGCCCGAAATGAAGAAGAGCATTCGCGTGCAAAAAGCTTAATCGGTGAACTTGCCAAAGAAGTAATGGCAGGAACAATTACAGTTTCTGAAAATATGACCTTATCAATCGATAAGCGTATTGCGGAAATTGATGCACTGATTTCAAATCAATTAAGTCAGATCATGCACAATGAACAATTCCAAAAGATTGAGTCAACTTGGCGTGGTCTTTACTACTTCTGTCAAGAAACACCTTCTAATCCTCTCATTAAAATTCGTATGTTGAATACGACTAAAAAAGAGCTGGTCAAAGATTTTCAAGGTGCTACAGACTTTGATCAAAGTACTTTGTTCAAAAAAATCTATGAAGAAGAATATGGATCTTTTGGTGGTGCACCATATTCAGCACTGATTGGTGATTTTGAATTTGACCGTACGCCTTCTGATATGTATTTGCTTGAGCAAATCTCTCATGTTGCTGCAGCGGCTCATGCACCGTTTATTTCGGCGGCTAGTCCAAGCATTCTTGGTCTTGAATCATTTACAGATATTGATCGACCTAGAGATGTGTCGAAAATCTTTGAAACAGCTGAATATGTTCAATGGCGTTCATTCCGTGACAGTGAAGATGCTCGTTATGTCGCTTTAACCTTGCCGCATGTGCTTGGTCGTCTTCCTTATCATCCAAAGGAAGGAACAGCTACAGAAGGGTTTAACTTTGCTGAAGATGTTTCGGGTGCAAACCACAACGAATATTTGTGGATGAATGCTGCTTATGCTTTCGGTACTCGTTTAACAAATGCATTTGATATGCATGGTTGGTGTGCTGCAATTCGTGGTGTTGAAGGCGGTGGTTTAGTCGAAGGCTTACCTGTTCATACGTTTAAAACACAAGATGGTGAAGTGGTATTCAAGTGTCCAACAGAAATTGCGATTACTGATCGCCGCGAAAAAGAATTAAGCGATTTGGGCTTTATTCCTTTAGTGCATTGTAAAAATACCGATTACGCTGCTTTCTTTGGCGCGCAATCAACTCAAAAACCTAAAAAATATGACAATGATACAGCAAATGCTAACTCTGCTTTATCAAGTCAAATTCAGTACATCATGGCCGTTTCACGTATTGCTCATTATTTAAAAGCAATGATGAGAGATAAAGTGGGTAGCTTTGCTTCTGCTGGAAATGTTGAAGCATTCTTAAATGAGTGGTTGTCACAGTATGTATTACTTGATGATGGTGCTTCTCAAGAAGCGAAAGCTCAATACCCTCTTCGCGAAGCGTCTGTAAAAGTTGTAGAAGATCCTGCTCAACCAGGTCACTACAAATCTGTGGTTTTCTTGCGACCACACTTCCAGCTGGATGAGTTGTCAGTTTCTTTGCGACTTGTTACTGAGTTACCTCAGTCCTCAAATTAATAAAGGTCAGCGAAAGAATAACTTTAAATTACAAATAGGACATTTCTAAATGAAAGATATATACGTTGAGTTTCGCGGTAAATATAAAGTTGATGGCGAGTCTCGTGACTCTGAGCACAAAGGCTGGTTAGAAGTTAACTCTTGGTCTCACAACATTCGTCAACCTAAATCTGCTACTTCAAGTAGTGTTGGTGGCCATACTGCTGAACGTGTTGAACATTCAGATATGCTTTTTATTAAAGACCTAGATGCAACTAGCCCGAAATTATGGGAAGCATGTTCAGCTGGTTATACATTTGATGAAGTACAAATTGATTTTTATCGTGCAAATGGCGATAAACGTATCAAGTACTTACAAATTAAATTGAAGCATGTTCTAGTTTCTAGCGTAACTCCAACAGTTAACGAAGAAGGTGTGCCAACTGAAGCGTTTGGTTTGAAATACGCAGCTGTTGAGTGGACTTATAACCAACAAGATATTAACGGTACTGCTAAAGGTGCTGTTACTAAGAAATGGTCACTTTCTAATAATACTGCTTCTTACGCAGCATAATTATTTGAGTGAATATTTGGTGGAGGCTGACATAAAGTTAGCCTCTGCTGTCTTTAAGCATGCTTGTTGTGAACTCGAATGAATTTAGATCGGCTTTATCCATATGGATTTCGTTCAACTTTGTTTGATCGCTTAATTCCTGAAAGTGAAGATTATGCAAAGGGTCTTTCTATTCAGCAGTTAAGAGAATCGGTAGCAAAAGATTTAGAAGACTTACTAAATAGTCGAGTCGCTAAATTAGATCATGTCGTCGATGATTATCCGCTAGTAAAAAAATCTATACTTCAGTTCGGGATTATTGATTTTGTGGGGCTTTCTACAGCCAATCCGCTAGATCGAGACAAGATTTGCCAATCCATTGAACAATCAATAGCAGCTCATGAACCTAGATTAAGACAAATACGGGTAGAGATGTTGTTAGATGGACACAATATGGGGGCATTATGTTTAAGTATTCAGGCATATCTAAATATTCATCCACTGTATGAACCTGTCGTTTTTGATGCATTGCTAAAACCGACAACGCAGCAATATGTAATTTCAGCGAGAACCTAAGCGTAGTGGGTGTGTGGTGATAGAAGAGCTTTTACCGTTTTACGAAAAACAACTACAAGAATTTGGTCAGCAATCTCGTGAATTTTCACAAAAATATCCGAAAATTGCTCAGCGCTTATCTTTAAATCAAGAGCAGATTGATGACCCGCATATTGAGCGTCTTATACAGGCGTTTTCATTAATTGCTGCTCGTATTGATAAAAAGCTTGCTGATAGCTATGACGTATTTACGCGTTCTCTATTTGAGGTGATGTTCCCTCAATACTTACGTCACTTTCCTGCTTGTTCAGTGGTAAGTTTCGAAGATATAAATAAGATAAAGCAGCTCACAGAAGCGCATATTGTTCCTGCACACACCGTCTTGAAGTCACGTAGTTTTAAAGGGGTTCAGTGTGAGTTTAACACTACACAAGAAGTTAAATTACTCCCGATAAGTTTGCAAGCGCTTGAGTTTAAAAGCACACCTAGTGCACATATGCATTTAAGTCAAAATGCGACTTTAAATTTTAAATTCGAAATTTTTAACAATGCTCATCTATGTTTAAAAGATGAAAAATTGCCTATTTACTTAGATGCAATTTCTAATTTTCCACTTCAAGTGCTAGATAGCATTTTTAAAAAGGGGACAACTTTTGCTATTAAGGTAGGGCAGAAAGTTGTTGAGCTGAATAAAAATCCATTTGAATTAACTGGCTTTTCAGAGCAGGAAAGTCTATTACCTCTCGATCAGCATACTCACCATGCTTATCGTTTGCTGATGGAATATTTTTGTTTTCCTGAAAAATTTAATTATCTAAAACTCGATTTAAGTTTTTTAAAGCTTCTATCTTCAGAAGAGAGTGGTTTTGAGCTGCTTATACATTTTAAATTAAATTTAAATGATCAAGCCGTAGTCCGAAATTATTCTGAATTAAATATCGCTAATTTTAAATTATTTACTACACCAGTCATTAATTTATTTGAAAAATACGCTGAACCTCAAAAAATTGTACACAAGCAATTAGAATACCCACTGATTACAGATGCACATCGTCCTGAGTTTTATCAAGTTTATTCAATCACTGAAATGAACATGGTGCGTGAAAAAAACAGTCACGAAGAAAGCTATGTTCCTGTGCTGCCTTTTTTCGCGATGAGTCACTACCATGCAGATAAGGCTCGTTTTTTCTATTCAGTAAACTATCAAAAATTACAGCCCAATTTCGTCGAAATGGGATATTCAATTATTTCTAAAAATCTAAATCCTTCGTCAACACGTTCGGATTTTATTAGCACAAAATTATTATGCTCAAATCGTGACTTACCACATGAAGCATTGGGGCAGTCTAATAATATATTGAACCTCAATGATAGTAGTTTGGCTCGCCGTGCGATTGTTTTAAAAAGACCTACAAAACCATATCAATTTGGTCAAAGTCAGAGTGAGCAGTGGCGTGTTATTTCGCATCTTTCATTGAATAGTTTAGCTTTAATGAAAGGTGATGCGGTATCTCATATTAAAGAGTTACTTGCGTTATACAACTTACCATTATCAAAAGAAAATTATTTAATTATTGAATCAATTAAGCATCTTGAATTTTCACTTACTCACAAACTTGTAGATGGAAAACCATTTCCAATGTTTGTAAGGGGCGTGAAGGCCGAATTGCAAATTGATTCATCTGTATTTAGAGGGCATAGCCTATACATTTTTAGCCAATTGTTAAGTCGTGTTTTTAATTTAAAGGTTCAAATTAATAGTTTCGTTGATTTGGTTGTTAAGGATTATTCATCTCAGCAGGAGTTATACCAATGCAGTCAGAACGTTGGTGGCAAGACTCTTCTGTAACAGCTGAGCTCTTTACAAAGCCAAAGTCTTTTGAATTTATCCAAGCAACACGGCTATTAAGACACGATTCAAGTCGCACAGTTAGTACATCTTGGAGTGATCATTTTAAGTTTGAGACATCCTTTAATTTAAATTTTCCTGCTACAGAAATTGAAAATTTAGAATTAACGGACGAGCGGATTTATATCACAAATTTAATTGTTGGTCTTACGGGCATACAAGGTGCTTTACCTTATACATATACGAATAAGATTAAGCAGGCCCCGCGTCAGCAAAGAGCTGAAACTAAAGAGTTTCTGAGCTTATTTAATCATAAGCTTACTGCCCAATATGTAGAGTCCAGCATCACCTATAATTTGCCGATTCGATATGAGATTGAGCATAAAAATGATTATCTAGATATTCTGCATGCGTTGAATGGCTATGTACGGTCGCAACATCAGCAAACAGAGCTTGATGACTATTTTGCAGAGTTTTCTGGATTAATGCAGGGCCAGAATAATACAGTTCATGCCTTAAAAACGATGCTGTCGTGTATTTTTAAGCATGAAATTACGATCAAAGAGTTCATACAAGAGTCTTTTAAGTTGGCGAGTGACCAATTAACAACTTTAGGTGGAGCTCAACCGAGCCTACTTGGTGTTAATACATTTTGTGGCGAAACTATTCAGCAAATTGATGGGAAAATTGAAATTCAAATTGGACCATTAAAGCGTCAGCAATATCTCAGTTTCTTACCAAATCAAGAATTAAGTTTAAAACTAAAAAAAATTGTAGAAACTTGGTGTAGTCCAACTTTGTCAATAGATCTTCGACTCGTATTAGATGAGTCAGAAATACAACCTATTTGTCTCACTCACCATAATCAGAATGGTTTGGGGCAAGGTTCTTTTCTTATATCACGAGAACCGAAAGTACATAGTCATGAAACATGTTATAGCCTTATTGGAGAGCGAATATGATTAAAAAAATATTACTCTCGTTCATCGCTATTTTTGCATTAGTTAGTGGATTTATTATTTTCTACTGGCGTGATGTTCAATATAACCCTGATAAGGGTGATTTTTTCCTTTATTTCCTGCTATTACCAGCAATTATTACCTTGGTGATTTTATCGCCATGGTTAATTTATAGCGCTTATAAAAATTATAAAGAAAAGAAAGAACAAGCTATAAATCAAGATAAAGATGATACTAACCAAAAACAAACTGCAGTAACCGATGCACCACTCGAACAGCTAGATTTTAATATTTACTCTTCTTTTGCTGTGCATGCATTTGGTGAGAATGAAAGCATTATTGCAGAGCTACAAAACTTTAAAAGTCCAGAGCTGGATGATCAACTGTTAAATTCTTATGGATTGCCTCTTTTATCTTATCGTATTAAAGACTTTGATGAAGATAATCATGAGGAGAGCGAGTATGCATCTCCACGACAAGTTCGTATGATGTCATTAATAAAACAGCAATTAGAACAAAATATAGAAAACTTATATCTTCTTGCAGAGCATTTAAAACGTTCAACTTTATTTTATGAGTCGCAGCAAGCACGTGAATATCATATGCATCCGGCATGGGTTGATCCTGAGTCTGAATATGATGATGTTCAAATGCCGATAGTCGAAGTTTATCGTTTAAATCGCTTAAATCTACATATCCTTCTTTCAGAGGATTTATTACATATCTGGAATGATGAACAAAGTAATGAATTAATTTTAGAGTTTTTTGCTGAGATCGGCATTCCTGCTCAAAAGATCCATATTGAATATCATTTTTTTGGAGAGCAACTGGCTTACCAAGAGCTGATACACCTATTAAAGGGTATTCATAAAAGAGAACACGAGATGTTCTTTTTGCTCTTAGCCGATTCCGAAATTGATCAGGATCTAGTCGATGAAAAGTCTTGGATGATTAAGGATTATATTCCTGCTGAATTTGCAGCAAGCTGTTTACTTGCCGATCCTTTAGTAAAAATTCAAGAATTAGAACCTACAAAAAATCTGAAAGTTGTTGTGGGCCAACAAGATACGGCAAAACTTTTTACTAATTTTGAATTTCATGACTTACCTCAGCATGAAGGTGAGGATCCTTATGTACTGATACTGTCAGATCAGACGGATATAAAAGTTTCGAAGAAATTGCAGCAACACTTTCTTCAAACACCTGTAGAACCACATCACTATATTTATGTGAAATCTTCATTAGGGCATACCCAACATTTAGCTGATATTTATGGCTTTATGCTGAGTATGCATTTCCCTGAACATATCATTCCTTTTGTCTTTGGTGAAAATACGGTGTCAGCACATACATTTGTGCAAAGTGTCACTGAAAATTCAGAAGATGATGTGATGGTGTTGAATAACTAATTTAAACTTTGGACTTAGAACGAGAATAGAATGCATACAATTTTAGGCTACTTGTGGCAGTACATCACGAATCCTAAAGCAATTATCGCCTTGTCATTGTTCGTGGCATTGATGTCTTCATATACTTCAATTCCTCGTCATATATTCTGGGCTTTAGCAACTGCCTATGCTTTGGGTCTTATTGTTTATGGTATCTATTGGCTTATTCAACGAAGAAAGCATGCTGCTCAGGGTGAAGAGCTAGCTGAAGCAATTGAAAAAGACAACCAAGCTGAATATGGCAAAAATAAAGATAAAGAAGAGCTTCAGCTTGTTAGTCAACAAATGAAAGAATCAATTCAACTGATTCGTAAATCTAAGTTGGGTGATAAAAAAGGGAATGCTGCATTATATGAGCTTCCTTGGTATATGGTTATTGGTAACCCAGCCGCAGGTAAAAGTTCAGCTATTTATAATTCTGGTTTAAAGTTTCCTTTCGAAGAAACGCATCAAAAAATGGTATCTGCTGGTTTAAGCGGTACTCGAAATTGTGATTGGTTTTTCTCTACAGAAGGTATTTTGCTCGATACAGCGGGCCGTTATTCTGTTTATAGTGAAGACCATTCTGAGTGGTTAGGTTTCTTAAATATTTTAAAAAAGAACCGTTCTAAAGCTCCGGTTAATGGTTTGATTTTAATCGTTAGTATTGCTGAGCTAATTAGTCAAAGTCCTGAAAACTCGTTAAAGCTAGCTAAAAATTTACGTGCTCGTATTCAAGATCTAACCGAACGTCTAGAAGTCGTTGTGCCTGTTTATTTAGTCTTTTCAAAGATGGACTTGATTGCAGGTTTTACCGAGTTTTTTGAATTTTACGAAGCTCAAGAATATAACCAAGCTTGGGGAGCAACGCTTCCATATGAGCAGAGTTCTTCTCATAACGCGGTAGATTTGTTCGAAAAACATTACACCATTCTTTATGATGGTCTAAAAGGGGTAAGTTCGACTCATTTAAGTCGCCGTCATTCGCAAAATATCTCACCAAGTGTAATGACCTTCCCATTAGAATTTAAAACATTAAAACCCGCTTTAAAAAGCTTTATCGGTACACTTTTTGAAGATAATCCATATCAATTTCAACCTGTTTTCCGTGGGTTTTACTTCACAAGTGCTTTGCAGGAAGGTGTCATTGAAAGTCCAATGACTGAACAAATTGCACAAGAATTTCAGCTGACTCAAATTGCACAAAGTGATTTAAAAGATCATTCAAAAATTACGCCTAATCATGGTTATTTCTTAAATGGTCTATTTTCAGATGTTATTTTAAAAGATAAAGATCTTGTTAAGCAGCATGTAAATACGGGTAGAAAACGTCAACGCTACATTGCATTTATTGGTGCTTTAGCGGGCGTTTCAATTATTCTTGGTGTGTGGGTTTGGTCATACCGTAATAACCAACAATTAATTGGTGAAGTTCAAGCTGATTTAAATAAGGTTGTTCAATTAGAAAGAGCTTCAGGTCAGCAGCTGTCTACCCAATTAGAAGCTTTACTGATTCTTCAAAGACGTTTACAGCAGTTAGATGAGTTTGACGAAAATAGACCACTTAAGTTTAGTTTTGGTTTATATCAGGGCAATGAACTTCGTGAAAAGCTAAAAGCCGAATATTTAAAAGGTGTTAAGCAAATTGTATTGACACCGACACAGCAAAACATTGCTCAATATTTGCAACGCGTAAAAAATAATGAGGCGACATTAAAAGCGAATCACACGAATGTTGAAATCAAGCAAACTGCTCAGTCTCAACAATATTTAGAACCTTCAGATACCAATCCTCAAGATGCTTATAATGCATTAAAAGCGTATTTAATGATGAGTAATCCACAATACATGGATGCAAGTCATCTGAGTGATCAGGTTACGCGTTTCTGGCGTTCTTGGTTAGACGCAAATAAAGGCCAAATGCCACGCGCAGATATGATTCAGGAAGCTGAACAAATCTTGTCGTACGCAATGACTTTGGCAAATGATAAACAGTTCCCAATTTTAGAAGCTGACTCTCAAATTGTTGATCAAACCCGTCAAGTATTGCTCTCTATTGTTCGAGGAATGCCTGCACGTGATCGTGTTTATAACGAAATAAAAATGCGTGCTGCGGTACGTTTCCCTGCGTTGACTGTAAGTCAGATTGTGGGTGAGGCTAATAAAAATGTTGTATTAGGTAGTTATGCGTTACCGGGTGTGTTTACCCAAAAGGCATGGAATGACTATGTAGAAAAGGCGATTGAAGAAGCCGCAGATAAGCCAACAGATAGTAAAGATTGGGTGCTGAATAGCCGTCAATCTGATGATTTAACTTTCTCTGGTAGTCCAGAGCAAATTAGAAAGCAACTGACAGCACTCTATAAGCAAGAATACATTGCGGAATGGAGAAAATTCTTAAGTGGTATTCATTATGCTAAAGCTGGCCAATTTGCTCAGCAAGTAAAAAATATTGATGTTTTAGGTGAGCCACAGAACTCTCCAATTAGAACATTAATTGAAAGAGTGGCAATTGAAACAAACTGGGATAATCCAGTTGTACAAGCTGAATTGGCAGCTCCACAAAAAGGATTTGTTGCATGGTTTAAACGGAAGGTTTTAAATCATGATGATAAGACTGCCAATCAAGTGGCAACTAATGCTCAGGGCGCTATTTCTCAAGAATACCAAATGTTCTATCAGTTGGTTCGCAAACGTGATGATCAGCAAGGTAAATCATTGCTTGATGAATATATGACAAATTTAGCCCTTGTTCGTAGCAAGTTTAATGAGCTTAAGAATGCAGGGGAAGTTGGGCCTAATGCGATGACATTAGTCAAGCAAACCCTGAATGAGCAAACTTCTGTATTTAATCAGACGCAAAAAATTGTAGATGAAAAAATGGCGGTTGGTTTCAATGAAATTG
This sequence comes from Acinetobacter sp. V116_7, assembly GCF_056735735.1. Classification (NCBI taxonomy): domain Bacteria; kingdom Pseudomonadati; phylum Pseudomonadota; class Gammaproteobacteria; order Moraxellales; family Moraxellaceae; genus Acinetobacter; species Acinetobacter sp. V116_7. The sequence goes on along the minus strand of NZ_JBWZIF010000028.1, from coordinate 851,793 downwards.
ATCAGCGATTACTACAAAAATTAGTAGTTAGCCCACTTACACAGGCTTTCGAGAGTTTAATTACGCCTACCCAAGACGAAATTAATAAATTATGGGTCATGCAGGCGTATCAGCCATTTACAGCAAATCTTGCTAAGAAATATCCATTTAATTCATCAGCTTCTTTGCAGGCGACAAGTAGTGAAATTGGACAAATCTTAGGTGAAAACGGCAGCATTTCTCGTTTTGTAAAAGAAAATCTTGATCCATTTGTGATTCGTCGTGGTTATACATTAACGTCTAAGACATGGAAGGATTTAGGAATTAGTTTAAATCCTCAATTCGTCATGAATTTCCAAAGATACGTTACGCCATCTAATGGTATGGCAACAGGTGAGTTGAATAGTCAAGCTCCTGCTGCGCCTGCAACTAATCAATCTAACTTCCAGTTCTACCCAATTCCAAATCCACAATTGCTTTCATATACCGTGGATATTGATGGTCAGCGCATGACTTATGAGAACGGCGTGCAACAGTGGGTGAACTTCATTTGGCCAAATCAAGGCAGTATTCCAGGTGCTCGTATTACCGCTGTAGATTTACAAGGTCAAACGCATACGATTTTTGATGAGCCAGGTGAATATGGTATTAACCGCTTAATTGATAGTGCTCAGCGTAAAGAACAAAATGGCGGATTTGAAATGCTTTGGCGTAGTAAAACCGACCCATCATTAGTTGTAAAAATGAATTTCCGTCTGATCAGCAGTAATTCAGGCAGTATTGGTTCAAGCCGTGGTTATGCAGGTATGCAACTAGTGGATAAAGTCACTGCGGATAAAGCTGCTCGTGTGGTGTCTGCTCAGCAGGCGCCAGCTCAAGCAGCTGCTCCAGCAAAAACAGAAAATCCTGTTTCAGCACTTGCTCAGCCTTCTGCGGGAGTTAAACCATGACATGGAAAATAACCTCTATGCCAAAGGAGGAGCAATAATGCAAACGTTAAAAACAACTCCTTTGTATTACGGCAAAAGTCCTGCACGAGGCGACTTTTTAAAAACAAAAGGTCAGAATGCTTTAATACAGTTGCTTGATCAGTGGATTACTGAAGCATTGGAATACGCAATGCAATCGGGCAGCTTTAAAGAAGCTTATAACACGTTGCCTTCACTGGATTTCTTTATTGCGAATCCGAAAGAAAATATGTTTTTAGCGGCGAACCTTCTCGCAAGTGAAGATAGTTCGGGTCGATCTTTTCCAATGGTACTCAGCCATTTATTAGAAATTGATTTACCGTATGATAATTTGCTATATGCGCCATATAGCTATAAACATGTACTTGTTGATTTATTTCAAAACAATCGTACTTTAAAAGGAATTAAAGATTCAGATCTATTACTTGGAAAATTAGGTCACTTACAAAATCAAATTCAGGTTTTAACTGAACGCGAGTGTGTAGGTTTCTATGAAAATCATACGATGCATTCATTTGCTCAATTAATGAAACTCAGTATTTATGAGTTAGCGCAAAGTATGATTGGGCTAGGATTATTACTTCAGCCAATTTTACAAAATGGAACTAGTCGCTTAAATAAAGTTTTAATTTTGCCTATTAATAATCCTGCTTACAGTTATGAAATAGCAGCCTTTTGGGTCAGTATTATTTGTCGCTTTTTAAAGGAACATAATACTGAGGTGTTGATAGGTTTGTTACATCGAGAGCAACCCGTATTGTTCTTCGGTTTTCAAGGGGCTGATATTTTAGCCCTGAGCGATATTTTTACTCAGAATATGGATAGTAAACATTGGGTTTCTTTAATAGAAGCTCAGTGGATTGATACTTATTTGGAGCAAAATGCTGGTTTAGCTACGCTAGAACAATCATTATGCCAACGCCAATTAAGTTTAAATCAAGGCTTAAAACTATTTAGACAGACTTTTTTGGGTGAATAATAATGAATCAACGAAATCAAACTAAACTTACACAGCTCATAAAAGGCTGTTTTATCTATGCAATAGCTAATTATGCTTTGGCTCAGCCTATTGTTGTAGAAGGTGTGGTTCCTAACGAGGCGAGTAAACAGGCTATCTTATTAAAAATGCAATCTGTTTATGGTGCTGATCAGGTTGTAGATAAAATACAAGTGAGACCTGTCGCTGCTCCAAATGGATGGAGTGATTCAGTTACACGAGTTATTACACCTGACTTAAAAAAAGTTTCACAGGGTAAATTAAGCGTAAATGGTACTCGATTTGAGCTAAGTGGAAAAATGCTGAATCCAGCAGATATTCAACCTACCATTCAATCTTTTCAAGGGTTAGTACAGCCACCATATCAACTGTATTCACAGTTATCAGTCAATCAAGCTGAGCAGAAAATCATTGATGACGCACTTAAAAATCGAATTATTGAGTTTGAATCTGGTAGTGCGGTTTTAACTGATGCGGGTCAAAAAATTTTAGACGAAATGGCTGTTGCCTTGAATAAAGTAGGCGGTAAAAAAGTCAAAATCGTAGGACATACAGATAGTTCAGGTGATGCGACTAAAAACTTGAAACTTAGCCAAGATCGTGCGTTAGCAGTAAAAAACTATTTGATTAGTAAAAGTATTCCTGCCGACCATTTATCTGCGGAAGGTTTAGGTTCATCTAAGCCTGTTGCAGATAATACTTCTCCAGAAGGCAGAAAGAAAAACCGTCGAATTGAGTTTACTGTTCTATAAATATAAGGAGAAGAACATGGCTAGCCCTTACATTACGATTGGATGCCCAACAACTGGTGGAGGGCAAGTCATTTCAGGAAACAGTACATTTTTAATTGATGGAATTGCAATTGCCTGTGTAGGAGACAAGGCGACTTGCCCGTTACACAAAATAGTTGCAACGATTGTATCGGGAGATCCGAATATGCTTGTCATGGGTAAATCAGCAGCGCGTGTAAATGATTCATTATCATGCGGCTGTAAATTATTGCCAAAACAGAGTTTAGTTAATCAAGGATAAGGGCAGAGATATTTTTATATAGATATAAATATCTACCAAAACATATTAACGCTTGAAATGATGAGTAGTTTGTCTGATAAAGCTGAATTTTGTTAATATACAGGCATTATGATTTTAAGCATTAAATTATTTAAAAATATTGAGAGTAATGATGAGTAATTTAAAAATTTTAATTACAAAACTTTCTACAGTTGCGCGAACTGCTTTAGAAAAATCGGCTAATGCTTGTGTTATTCAACAAAATTATGAAATTGAAATTGAGCATTTATTCTTAGAGTTACTTAATCAATCTTTAGAGAATGATTTAAAGATTTTATTAAAGAAATATAAAATTTCATCTGAAGCTTTGGCTGATGATTTAAAAGAAACAATTTCTCAATTACCGAAAGGTAATTCAAGAACTCCTATTTTTGCTAAATCTATTGTTCGTTTGTTTGAACAAGCATGGTTATTGGCTTCGGCTGAGCAAAATCCAGTTATTCGCAGTGGTCATTTATTAGTTGCGTTATTAACTGCACCTGATTTATATCAAATTGCGACTCGTGCTTCGAGTTTATTTGATCTTTTACCAATTGATTCAATGAAACATAAGTTTCTTGAAATTTGTGAGAAGAGTGTTGAACAACAAGATGAAACAAAAACACCTTCTGGTGAAGCTGAAGCAACAGAAACGGTTGTAGCAAATGCCAAAACTGCTAAAACACCTGCACTTGATCAATATACGATTAATCTCACTGAAAAAGCGAAAAAAGGCGGTATAGATCCAGTTATAGGGCGTGAATATGAAATTCGCCTAATGCTCGATATTTTAATGCGTAGACGCCAAAACAACCCAATCTTAACTGGAGAGCCAGGTGTTGGTAAAACAGCTGTGGTCGAAGGTTTAGCTTTAAAAATTGCTCAAGGTTTAGTGCCTAATGCCCTAAAAAACGTGCATTTACATGTATTGGATATGGGGCTTTTACAGGCTGGAGCAAGTGTTAAAGGCGAGTTTGAAAATCGTCTGAAACAAGTGATTCAAGAAGTTCAAGCCTCGGTTCATCCTATTATCTTATTTATTGATGAAGCGCATACTTTAATTGGTGCAGGCGGACAAGCAGGACAAAATGATGCTGCAAATCTTTTAAAACCAGCACTTGCGCGTGGTGAGTTGCGTACCATTGCTGCGACAACTTGGGCAGAATACAAACAATATTTTGAAAAAGATGCTGCATTAAGCCGACGTTTTCAGGTGGTAAAAGTAGAAGAGCCAACCGAAGAAGTTGCGGTAGATATGTTGCGCGCGATGATTCCTGTCATGCAGCAGCATTTTAAATTACAAATTGATGATGAGGCGATTGTTACAGCGGTTCACTCTTCACATCGATATATTAGTGGTCGTCAACTTCCGGATAAAGCAGTTAGTGTTCTTGATACGGCAGCAGCACGTGTTGCGTTGACCCAAAATGCCCAACCTGTAAAGCTTGATCAGTTAAAGGCTCAAGAGCATAACTTAAAGCTTGAACAGCAAATTTTAGAAAATGAACATCGTCAGATTCCAATTCATCATGAACGATTAGAAACTTTAAAAGCTAATTTAGAATCTTTGCAAAAAGAGATTCATGAAACTGAAGAGCAGTGGAAAAAAGAATTAGAACTTGTTCATAAAATTCAGGAATTAGAAGCACAGAATCATTCTAATGAATCTGAAGCTTATGATCAGATTAATTTACTGCGTAAAGATCTTGCTGAAATTCAAGGCCAGCAACCATTAGTATTTGAAAGAGTAAATTCTCAAATTATTAATGAAATTATTTCTGATTGGACCGGAATTCCTGTTGGAAAAATGGTTAATGATGAAATTAAACAAATATTGACGCTTGAAGATAAATTGGGCGAGCGTGTAATGGGGCAAGATTATGCGCTTACACAATTAGTTCAAGGCATTAAAACTTCAAAAGCAAGACTTGAAGATCCGAATAAGCCACAAGGTGTATTTCTTTTGGTCGGGCCAAGTGGTGTTGGTAAAACTGAAACGGCATTAACGTTGGCAAATGAATTATATGGTGGCGAGCAGCATTTAATCACCATTAATATGTCTGAATATCAAGAAGCACATACTGTATCTTCGCTTAAAGGGGCACCTCCTGGATATGTGGGATATGGTCAAGGTGGTGTTTTAACAGAAGCTGTTCGCCGCAACCCTTACAGTGTTGTGTTGCTTGATGAAATTGAAAAAGCACATAGTGATGTTCAGGAACTGTTCTATCAAGTATTTGATAAAGGTACTTTAGAAGATGGCGAAGGACGAGTAATTGACTTTAAAAACACCACTATTTTGTTGACTTCTAATGCTGGCTCAAGCGCGATCATGCAAGCTTGCTTAAATACCCCAGTCGAAGACTGGCCTACAGCTGAAGAGTTGATTGACCATTTAAAACCAAGTTTATATAAGCAATTTAAGCCTGCATTTTTAGGTCGGATGAGAGTTGTGCCATATTTCCCATTGCATGACGATCTACTTGTACGAATTATTAAACATAAGTTAGGCAAGATCACAGCAAGAATTGAAAAACAATACGGTACACAAGTCCAGTATTCTGAAGATTTGGTAGAGCTACTTTTAAGTCGCTGTACAGAAGTCGATAGTGGTGCGCGTAATGTTGATAATATTTTAAATTCTACGGTGTTACCTGCATTGGCTACAGAAATTTTAGTGGCTTTAGCAGAGCAAAAGTTGCCAAAAATTATCATGATTGATGCTAAAGATGACGAAATTCAATATTTACTAGATCCGGTTGCAAAAGCTGCTAAAAAAAGGACCAGTAAAAAGTTGAAGTCAGAAGTTTAAAATTGAATAGAGCTAAAATTAGATGAATATTGATATTTCTGAACTCCTTGAACCCATTAGTGATAGCTTACCTTGTGGTGATGACTTTTCATTTTCTAATGAATTTCATGAAATCAAAAAGGCGAAAACACAAGATGATCTATTGCTAGATCAAGGCGATTGGGTTGCTGAGCGAAAACAAGCCGACTGGGATTTTGTATCAAATAAAACGAGTGTTTTGCTAAAAGAGAATACTAAAGATATTCGTCTATTAACTTGGCTCATAGAGGCTTGGACTCATCTTTACGGTTTTGAAGGTATGGCGAAAGGCTTAACTTTAAGCCATACCATGCTTAATCAATACTGGCAGGAAATTCATCCTGTTATTGAAGATGATGACTTAGATCAACGCATTGGTTTATTACAGGGTTTAATTAATCAGTTGCCTGGCTTGTTGAAGAAAGTCTCTTTAACCAATACAGTGCCTTATTACAATTTGCTTGATTATGATAATTTTCTATATCACGAGAACATTCGTCGTAAGCAAACTGAAGAGTACGATAGTCAGTCGGGACCATCGGAGTTAGAGCAGTTCGATCAAGCTATTTTTAATACGTCTAAAACTTTTCAATATTCTAATTATCAAGATTTTAGCTCAGTCTTAACCGAGTGGGATGTTTTAAAGCAAACCCTTGACCATTTAATGGGACTCGACTCACCAAGTTTTGGTGCAATTGATTCAGCATTTGAAACCATTCACAGCACATTACGCAAGATTTATAAAGCAGAAGCTTTTGGTACTGGACTTACGCCAGTCCAAGAGCAGGCGACTGTCATCACGAGTTCATCTATGGAAAATCAAGTGCCTGTACAAGTTGTTTCAGAACAGCCTGCTTTTCAGCCTCAAGCTCAAACACATTTGGCGAATCGTGAGCAAGCAATGAAAGTGCTGCAAGAAATTGCGGATTACTTTCAGGCAAATGAGCCTCATAGTCCTGTGAGTTATATGCTTCAAAAAACCATTAAATGGAGTCAAATGCCGTTACATGAATGGCTAGCGCAAGTCATTAAAGATGAGCATCCATTACAAATGGTTCAGGAAATGTTAGGTGTGCAGCCTAAAAATGAATACGAATAAAGATTGGTAAAGACATATGTTTAAAGCTGAAAAAGTCCTGTGGGGCGAAGGTTTATTTTTAAGACCTCAACATTTCCAAATTCAAGATACCTACCATGAACAACGCTTGAATCATACGGTTCGTGCGGTCGTACCTTTTTCATATGGTATTCAGAAATTAAGTTTCGATGAGGCTCAATTGAGCACACATATTCTTGCTCTTGAGTCTGTAGAGATGATCTGGCAAGACGGTGAAATTTATCAGGCACCTGCATATGATTTATTGCCTGAGCCAATTTTATTGGATGATCTTAATTTACGTGGTGAGATGCTAATTTATTTAGCATTGCCACTCTTACAAGCAAATAAGCAAAATCTAATTGATCAAAACCAAGCACAAAAGGGCAGATATCAATCACATCTTGTCGAAACGCATGATCTATTTACGAATGCTACTGAAGCAGATATCAGTTTGCTACGCCGCCGTGCTGTTTTTAAATTATTAGATGTACATAGTAATCCAGACCACAATCTAGATGGTTTCTTATATCTACCTATTGGAAAGATTAAACGTCAAAGTTCGGGTGCTTTTGAAATTGATCGAAAGTTTATTCCACCAATTTTGCATGTGGATGCATCTGAAACACTTATTTCAAATTTAAAAAGAACACTGAACGTTATTAAAGCAAAAATTAAGACGATTCAAACCAATAACCGAGAAAATGAACAGAAATTAATTGAATTCCGTTCAGGTGATATCGTTTCGTTCTGGTTGGTAAATGCCTTAAATACAGCTCATGCTGGTCTAAATCATTTTGTGCAATATCCTCAAATTCATCCAGAGCGTTTGTTCTTCGAATTATTGCGTTTAGCAGGTTCATTATTAACATTCTCGACGGCATATGATGTCGATCAGTTGCCTGCCTATAAACACCATAACTTACAAGAAAGTTTTTCGCAGTTAGACACGATTCTACGTGATTTGCTCGATACGATTATTTCGAGTCGATACATCAGTATTGCGCTTAAAGAGATCCGACCTTCATATTGGGTGGGAAGTCTTGAGACCGATAAGATTACTCGAGATACTCGACTTTATATTGCTGTATCAAGTAGCGCAATGCAGACACATGAGTTAATCCAGATTGTGCCTTTACGGTTCAAGATCGGTAGCACTTTAGATGTAGAACAACGTGTAGTTGCTGCATTGCCTGCGATTCCATTGCATCACTTAATTCAAGTTCCAACTGCAATACCAGTACGTTCTGGTGTGAGTTATTTCGAGATTGAACCACATCATGAGCTTTATCAGCGCATGTTAGATTCAGAAACGATTTGTATTTATGTTCCGGCTGGTTTCCAAGATATCAGTATTGAACTGATTGCGGTCATGAACGCTTAAGGATAAAGGAGAGAAAAATGTCACAATCCACAGGTGCTCCTTCTTTATTTGATGATGGGCAAATTGGAACGGGCGGTAACAATAATAGCCAGTCTCAAGCAAAACTACAGGCAATCAATCTTATTGATTTATTGCATGACGGCTTTTATTTGGTTTTCTTAATTCGAAATCAGTATGTGCCAGCAGATGCTCAGCAGTTTCGTGAAAAAATCTTAAATTTACTCAATCAATTTGAGCAACAAGCTAAAAAGTTGCAATTTTCAGCTGATGATATTCATGATGCTAAATATGCATTTTGTGCTTTGATTGATGAAACGATCGTAACGCAACAAGACCCAAGTTATTTTAATTTGCAAAATGCTTGGTTAATTAGCCCGTTACAATTGAGCTTGTTTGGTTCTCAGTTAGCTGGTTATCGTTTCTTTGAAATATTGGAACAACTACGTAGCCGTGGAAAAGAGCGTCTAGCTGCTTTAGAAGTATTTCATTACTGCCTTTTATTAGGTTTTCAGGGTAAGTACCGAATCGAATCTACGGAAAGTCTCAACCATTTAGTATCAAGAGTCGGTGACGAAATTGACTATTTGAAAGGAAAAAAGGTTGCCTTTTCGCCGTTCTCGGCCATTCCCGATCAGATACGAAATATTATTCATCGCGAAGTGCCTTTCTTTTGGATTTTGATCTTTTTATTGATTTTTGCATTGCTTACCTTTGCAGGGCTAAGATTTATGCTGAATAATCAAAATGATAAAGCATTATCTAATTATCAAAATGTGATTTCTGCTCCTCAAGAGCAAGCACATATTACAATTTATTTACCTTGATGATGGTACGAAATGGCTCAGGAAAAACCAACTTCTATTCGAGTTTTACAATCGAATAAAAAAAAGCCGAAATCACCAATACTTTATATTGTCATTGGTGTTATTGCCGGGGTGTTTGTTAGCATCTCGCTATTCCTGTTCTTGTCTCAACCGCATTCGTCAGAATCAACAGCAATTGAGAGTAAATCAACAGAAGAACAGATCTTAAATCAAGAAACTACTCATTCTTCTGATGAACAAAATCAGGTTGCTGTCAGTCAAGACAACGAAACAGATTCAATGAGCCGTGATGGCTTTGAACAACCTAAAGATAATGAATTAAGTAATATCTTTAAACCTGCTCAGCATAAGCCTGCTACTGTCAATCAACAGCGAGTTTCTCCATTTGATGAACAGCTCACGGGTGAAAAGAAAGCTCAGGTTGTGCCTCAACTACAGACGAGCGTAGCTAAAACGACTCAACCGAAGGTACAGCCAACTCAGCAAAAGCCAGTGAGTAAACCGCAGCAACAACAAGCGGCACAGGCTAAACCTGTTGTTGAGAATAAAGCTCCAGCTGAACCCGAAGCTGAGGTTGAACCACCTAAAGCATCGGTAGATATTAAAATTACAAGAAGTCCTTTTGCTGTGAATTAATGAACAAATGATGATTTTTCTCATTTTCTTTTGCTTTACATGCTTAGCAATTGGTTTAGCATTTTTAATGTCTTATGAGCTAAGGACGAGAAGCAAAGATTTTGTTTTGTCATTACTGCCGCAAGGCCGTAAACAGCTTAATCAGGTTAGACAATTTGCTCAAACAATGAATCAGGCGGCTGCGCCTGAAAAGCTGCAATCCCATTGGCATTTACAGCAATGGTGGATTGTTATTGCAGGCTTTTTCTTGTTTGCCAGCATTTTAGTGTTTGCTTTTACTCGGCCTATTAGCTCAACTCGAATTGAAGCTGAATATCTCAAAAAAACAGATCCTCAAATCTACGCGCTTTTGAACGGTGAAATACTATCGCCACCACCAGAAGTGGATGAAAGCCTAATTGAAGCCGCAATTGTAGAGGCTACCCAATTAGAGCAACAATATTCTGCTCAAAATAGTGGAACCATTAATTCTTCACCTATTGATAATACGAGTTTTGATGGGCGAGCTATTTTAGATACCAGTTTAGTAGATCGTAAATGGAGCAAAATGAACCCCCGTTATAAGCAGCGTTTACTCATGGTTTTTAAAATCATGAAAGAACAATATGGCTATGAGTTGGTTCTATTAGAGGGATATCGTAGTCCTGTACGTCAGAATATGTTGGCAGGTAATCCGAACACGACAAAAGCAAAAGGGTATCAGAGTTATCATCAATTTGGTCTGGCAGCAGATGTCGCCTTTAAACGAAATGGAAAAGTGGTTATTTCTGAAAGAGACCCTTGGGCTATGCAAGGCTATCGTTTATATGGGCAAGTTGCTGAATCGGTTGGGCTTACCTGGGGCGGACGTTGGAAATCTATTCAAGATTATGGCCATACCGAGTTCCGTATGCCGGGCTTAAGAAAGACACAGGAAATGGCTGAAAAACTGATTGCTGAAAGTTTGAATGATGTAAGTTAAACACTTATTGTCGATTGAAAACGTTCTTGTAAAACAGTTGTCATCTTGTCTACAAGCTGGGAAATGATCCCAGCTTTTTCCCATGTATAAATTGAAACAACCATAGGGGGGACAGTCCCTAATGAATCATATCGACGTACTCGACGTCCGCGGGTTGTTGCCACAGGCAATAAAGATAATCCTAAGCCAGTTTCAACACTAACTAACACGCTTTCTAGGCTACTACCCGTAAAGGCAATATACCAACGTCGCCGTTCGCGCTCTAACGTTGCGAACATCTCATCCCGATAAAGTCCGCCTTGAGGAAAGGTTACTAAACTCATGGGATCAGACCATGTAGTTGTTGAATTCTCACTTTGAAACCATGCCATTTCTTCTGGGAATGTAGCGTGGTGATCAGCACTGGCCGCAGGTTCTTTGACAATAATAATATCGAATTCACCATTCCGATAACGTTCTGTTAAGTTGCGACTCAAGCCAGAGGTTACGTCTAAACGAATGGAACGATGCTCTTTGGCAAATATACCAAAAACTTCAGCCATTGCTGGACTCATCATATCTTCTGGTAAACCAATACGAATAGGAATACTTCCTGCCGGATCTTTAAGTAGTGCTTCAGCTTCTTGTTGAAGGCTCAAAATCCTTTGAGCATAACCAATGAGATATTCTCCAGACACCGTCAATTTGAAAGGTCTTGCTGTTCGATCTATAAGCGCATGTCCCACTGATTCTTCAAGACGAGCTAACTGCTGACTAATTGTTGATTGAGTCAGGTGTAATCGATCGGCAGCTGCGGTAAAACTGCCAGTTTCAAAAATAGTGACGAAAGCACGTAAAAGGCGAGGATCAAACATTCTTGGGTACTACCACGCTTAAAAGCTAATGAAATAAGTATTCATAATCTTAATACTATCGATTAAATAATTTAATTTCCAAATACTTTTGGTGAAGCTTATTCTAATTGCAAAATGTTTTGCCATAAGTTTTTATTGGGAGGCCACCATGCGTAAGTCACTGATATGGATGAATCTGATCGTCGCACTGGGGGCTTTGGGTTTTACAAATATGACGAATGCAATGGGTGATTATCCTTTACATCAGGCAGTGATAAATAATGACACTCAATCTATCAAACAGATTTTATCTCAAAAGACCTTAATTGATGAGCGAGATGAAACTGGTTCAACTGCTTTGATGGTCGCAACAAGAGCAAATAATGTACATGCTGCCCATATGCTGATAGAGGCTGGGGCTGATGTAAATGCAAAAGACAATATTCAAGACAGTCCATATTTATATGCTGGTGCACAGGGATATTTAAAAATTCTAAGAATGACACTCATGCATGGTGCGGATTTAAAAAGTATTAACCGTTACGGTGGGACTGCGCTCATTCCAGCAGCGGAACGAGGCCATGTTGAAACAGTTCGTACATTAATAGCTGCTGGTGTAGATGTTAATAATGTCAATAATTTGGGGTGGACGGCATTACTTGAGGCCATCATTTTGGGAAATGGAGAACCCAAATATCAACACGTTGTCGAGCTTTTATTAAAAGCAGGCGCTGATCCGAACTTGGCTGATAAAGACGGGGTAACTCCCTTACAACATGCGCGTTCAAGAGAATACCGCGAAATTGAAAAAAGACTTCTTGCAGCTGGTGCAAAATAGAAAGTGAGAGTATGTGATGGAAAAAGATGAACAGTTTTTACGTAAAGCGATTGAGCTTGCCTATAACAATATTGAAAAAGGTGGCAGACCATTTGGAGCCGTGGTTGTAAAGAATGGAGAAGTTATTGCTTCAGGCGTAAATCAGATTCTGACAACGAATGACCCAACCGCACATGCTGAATTATTGGCGATTCGTGCAGCCAGTCAAGTTTTAGGATCTGCCAACCTAGAAGGCTGCTCTGTGTATGCAAGTGGACACCCATGTCCAATTTGTATGGCTGCAATGCGTTTAGCCGGTATAAAGTCGGTGAGCTATGCTTATTCTAATGAAGACGGAACACCATTTGGTCTGTCTACGGCCGAAATATATATTGAGCTTGCCAAGCCGTTTTCTGAGCAATCAATGAAAATTCAATATATACCGATCAGAGTTGAAAACAGCACTGATCTTTATGTGCATTGGAAGAATTATCAAACCAATCATTCAGGCTCAGAATAATGAAGCAGTCTGGCGTCTTTTTGACTCGTCCCATGCTTGTTGTAACGGTAGCTTTGGTGGGCCTTAATTTAAGACCATTTATCACAAGTATTGGACCATTGATTGCCAATATTCGTACAGCCACTGGCTTAAGCTTAGAAGGGGTGGCACTGCTCACTTTGCTACCGATGATGCTTATGGGAATCGTTGCATTTGTTGGGCCAATATTGCAAAACTTTGTCGGTGAAAGAAGGGCTATTCTTGGTGCATTGCTGACCATTTGTGCGGGGTGTACTTTCCGATTTTTATTTCCTACTGCCGAAGGATTAATTCTTAGTGCCATAGTGATTGGATTCGGAGTCGCGATGATACAAGCGGCATTTCCCGGCATGATTAAACGAGAATTTAGCCAACATATTGGTCCGATGATGGGGCTTTACTCAGCCATGCTTATGGGCGGTGGTGCCTTGGGAGCATGGTTAGCGCCTGTAGTTTCAAATATAACGGGTTTATGGTTTGTTGGACTGGCTTTTTTTGCAGTCCCAGCTTTGTTTGCATTTATATTGGCGCTGGCTTTTTTACCTACAAAAGCTAGCTCATCTATTCATCGTGCGCCTGTAAGAAAATTATTAAACCAACCTCGAACTTGGTTATTAATGGCTTGCTTTGGGCTTGTAAATGGTGGCTATTCATCAGTCGTGGCTTGGTTAGCACCTTCTTTTCAAGATCACGGTTGGAGCGCAGCACAAAGTGGGAAATTACTTGCTCTTCTGGCCTTGAGCCAAGCAGCTTCAGCACTCATTTTGCCTGTTTTAGCTAGGAAATATAAAGACCGACGTCCATGGCTATGGTTTACGTTAGCAATGCAAATGATTGGTTTTTCAGGAATGGCTTTTATACCTGAGATCGCCGCTATGCTTTGGGCAATTTGTTTAGGCGTTGGCTTAGGAGGATGTTTTGCATTAACGCTTATAGTTGCATTAGACCATTTTGATGAACCCATTCATGCAGGTGCTTTATCTGCACTGATGCAAGGCGGTGGTTTTTTACTGGCAGCAATTCCGCCGTGGATTATTGCAATTTTGCATGATTTTACTGGGACTTACAAAGCAGGATGGCTTTTTCATTTAGCCAGTGTAATATTGGTTGTTATTTTAGTGATTAGATTGGCTCCCAAAAGTTATTTTAAGATGAGTCTGTAAAATGTTGAGTTGGCCGAGATTCTTTTTATAAAGAATTACTGATGCTAAAGCACAAGCAAATTAGGAAATAGTGATAGGATAGAACTGAAATTTTTCCGCTTCTAAATGAATACAACAATATTTGATTTCTATGACTTCTTCTTTAAAACAGCTCACTTTATTTAATCAAGGCTTAGGAAAAACCAGTCGATTTACAAAAGGTGTGGATGGCACTTTACAGGCGATTGAGCATTTAGGATATGTACAGATTGATACCATATCGGTTGTAGAGCGAGCTCATCACCATATATTGTGGAGCCGAGTGCCAGACTATGATTTAAATCATTTAAATAGTTTGGTTCGTGAGCGCCAGATTTTTGAATATTGGTATCATGCTGCATCTTATCTTCCTATGAAAGATTATCGCTATGCGTTGCCTGCCATGATGTCTGTCAGGAACGGAGAAAGTCGTTATTTCAATAGAGGTGATCAGCACCTTATGAATGAAATATTGGCGCGTGTTCGTGCCGAAGGTAAAATTCGACTGCGAGACATTGATAAGAATAATAAGAAAAGTTTGGGAAATTGGTGGAATACAGGTCCAGGTCGCCGTGCTTTTGAGCAGTTATATATGCAGGGTGACTTGATGATCTGTGAGCGTAATGGAATGGAAAAAGTCTATGATTTGACCGAACGCTGCCTACCTGAAAATATTGATTTAAGAATGCCCACGCTTTATGAATATGCGCAGTATTTATTTAATAACACGCTTCGAGCACATGGAGCATTTACATGGAAGCAATTAGTTCATTTAAAGAAAAATGATTTAAAAGAGGCTATGCGTGTTGTGCTAAAAGAGCAGGTTGATGCTGGTGTTGTATCAGCGGCTAAACTTGCCGACGGTCAAACCCTATATGTGGATGTAGCTGCAATAGAACAAAAGCTTACTACTGATTTTGGTTTAAAAATACTTTCGCCTTTTGATAACTCACTTATTCATCGTGACCGCTTAACTTCTTTATTTGAGTTTGATTATCGAATCGAATGCTATGTACCAGCAGCCAAACGGGTATATGGTTATTTTTGCTTACCTATTCTTTATCAAGATGAGTTAGTAGGTCGACTAGATTGTAAAGCTCATCGGTCTATCAAAGAATTAGAAGTGATTAGCCTGCATCTAGAAAAAACAATCAAAGATAAAGAGCATTTCTTTTTTGAACTAGATCAAGAGCTCAAACGTTTCGCAGCATTTAACCAATGTTTAACTGTTAATAACAAAGTGATTAAGCTTATTCGTACAAAAATTTAAACACCAAAAGCACTCCAGCTTTTGGTGTTTTCACTTTTTTAGTTCAAGGACATACGATATTCAATAATCCCTGGTTTTTGTGCAATCCAGTCATAAAGCTTTTGTGCTGTTACATTGGTTTCTTGAGTATGCCAATATAAACGGTCACAGTTGTGTTCAATTGCTTGCTTCTGCACATATTCAATAAGTTGCTTACCAATGTGTTGTCCACGAACTTCGGGTGAAACATAGAGGTCTTCTAAATAACAATAATTATCTTCTGCCCATGTTGAACGATGAATAACATAATGCACAATTCCCAAAACTTGCTCACCTTGTTTGGCAACAGCACAATAAACGGGTTCATTTTCATCGAAAAAGCGTTCCCAAGTCACTTTAGTGACATGAAGAGGTAAATTTACCTGATAAAAATTTTGATAAGCAAGCCAATATTTTTCCCATTGTGAATAGTCCTGCTGTTGAACTGGGATGATTTTAATATCTTGATTTTGCATAATAATTACACTCTATTTTAAAGTAATGGAAAATGGACAACTAGAGTGTAGTTTTGATAGTGGTATTTTTGTAAGGTACACTTTTGATATTTTTTACAGTACCAGTTTGTTATGGCAGCTTCGATTTCGGCATCTTTCCCACATTTGATTTTGCCAAAAGGCCAGATTAAAGATGGGCTATATTCGGCTTTGCGTGATGCTATTTTAGATGGAAGACTGTCTGCCGGAACAAAATTACCCTCAAGTCGTGCCCTAGCAGAGATGATGTCAATTTCAAGAAACTCTGTATTGGCAGCTCTTGAACGATTACTTGATGAGGGATATTTATTTACCAAACCAAGTTCGGGTACCTATGTTGCTGAGGTTGTGCCAGATCAGTTAATACATGTTCAAGAAAATTCAAAAAAAACGTCTAAAAATAATCATCAATCCTTAAATATTAATCCGAATATTGAAGCTTTATTGGATTCATGGCGAGAGCAGTCGTGGTCAAGTCAAAATAAAAAAATGTTCCATGTAGGTGTAGGTTGTGTTGATTTATTTCCTCATCAACTTTGGGGAAAGTTATTAAATCAAGCTTGGCGGCAGTCGTATTATCAGCTTGGTCAATTTCACGACCCGCGTGGTTATCTACCTCTACGTCAGGCAATTTGTGAATATGTCCGCTCCACCCGAGGGCTGAACTGCAACGAAGAGCAAATTATTATCGTAAATGGGACACAGCAAGCTATTCATTTAACGGCCTATGCTTTACTTCAACCAAATGATGAGGTGTGTTTAGATGAACCAGGGTATGACGCTGCTTTTAATATTTTCAGAAGTTTTGGTGCACAGGTAAATTTAATTGAAAGTGATGAAGAGGGAATGCAAGTCTCTGACATTATTCATCGTTATTCAAAAAGCAAACTGGTCTATACCGCGCCTTCACATCAGTTTCCTGTAGGTGGAACTTTAAGTCTTACTCGCCGTTTTGCTTTACTCGATTGGGCATCTCAACAAGAAAAATGGATTTTTGAAGATGATTATAATAGTGAGTTTCGCTATGGCACACATCCCATTCAAGCTCTACAAGGTTTAGATCAGCAGCAAAGAGTCATTTACTCTGGTACTTTTACCAAAATGATGTTTCCAGAGTTTCGTTTAGGGTTCATGGTTGTGCCTGAAGCATTGATCGAAACGTTTAGTGCAGCTAAATACTATACCGATGTTCGAAGTTCTTATTTAGAGCAAGTGGCTTTGTCTCAATTTATACAAAAAGGTCACTATGCTCGGCATGTACGTAAAGTTCGAAAAGCTTGCTATGAGCGCCAACAAGCCTTAATTAAAGCTATTGATGAGCATCTTTCAGATGTACTTAGTGTTCAACCCACAGATTCAGGTATCCATGCAGTGTGCTGGTTAAAAGGTAAGTGGACAGAGCAAGAATTTGTTGATCAGTGTTCAGCTCTAAACTTGGCTGTTCAGCCATTATCAAGATATTGTCAGATGCCAACCAAAAAGGCCGCGGTACTTTTTGGTTACGCAGCCCATACACCTAATGAAATTATTGAAAACATTCAAAAAATTGCACAATATTTACAAGAAAAATAATAGCCTAAGTTTTGTTATTTAGATAAATTTAATCGTTCTTTAAATGCTTAAATACGAATTTCTATGATGATCAATTGGTTATATGAAAATAGAGATGTTATTAAAATTTTTAAAAATTAATTTTAATTAATATTATTTTAAGCTAGCACAATTAATCTAACTACATCAAAGCTTATTTAGTACACCTTTTGGCCACATTCTCCAGATGTGGCCGTTTTTTTATCAAAAATAAATATAGTTCTGAATAACTTAATTAATTCTTAAAGGGAAATAAAAATTAATCTTCTTCCATGGCATTACTATAAAACTTAACACCCAGTTTAATACGATCACGCCCATTACCCATACGCCAGCGATTAGTATCTCTTAAAGAATATACACAGCCACAATATTCTTGTTGATAAAACTCTTCTCGTTTACTGATTTCAATCATACGGCTTGAGCCACCGTTTTTACGCCAGTTGTAATCCCAGTACTGAATTTCAGGATAGTGCGCAGCAGCACGAATTCCGCAGTCATTGATTTGCGCCATATTTTTCCAGCGAGAAATTCCTAGCGAACTACTGATGAGACTAAAGCCGTGTTCATGTGCGTAAAGGGCAGTTCGTTCAAATCGCATATCGAAACACATGGTGCAACGAATACCACGTTCGGGTTCATCTTCCATACCTTTTGCTCGAGCAAACCAATTGTCAGTGTCATAGTCTGCATCAATAAACGGAATATTATGCTTTTCGGCAAAACGAATATTTTCTTCCTTACGGATGAGATATTCTTTTACTGGATGAATATTAGGATTATAAAAAAATATTGAAAATTTAATGTCTGACTCAATTAATGCTTCCATAACTTCTCCTGAACAAGGAGCACAACAGGAGTGAAGTAATAATTGATCATGTCCAGATGGGAGTTCTAATTTTAAACGTTGAGTTGGCATAATAAAAAAATTAAATTGTAATGCAATTCATTATATATTTATTTTTTATATAATGTGAAATGAATTATTTTCAATTTTACTGTGAAATTAATTTAATGTTATCTATTAATATATTTAATACTAAACTAAATATAATGAAATAAATATTGTACCAAATATTGAAGTCATCTTTATAATTAGCCTTAAGGTTATTGTTAAATATACTATATGATTAAATAAATTATGGATGGGTTTTATATATTTTAAAATAATAAAACTTAAATTTTTTTTGATAAGTGATTGATGTATCTGAATATAATTTTAAGTTTTTATTGTGATATGTGTCACAAATAAACCTTATTTTTTCAATTAAAGTATTTCTTTAGATTTATATCTTTAATAAATTTATACTATAAAATTCAGTGTGTTTTTTTAATTTAAGCGTGTGATAATTTGAGATATGAAAGATTGGCAATGTAAGTATTGTAATGGTTACATTATGGTTAATCATTCAAAGATTAGCGTAGGAGAAAAAGTTTACTTTTTGGTATATAAATTTGATGCAAAGAATGAAAGGAAAAAATTCTATAAAAAGGGAATTGTGATTGCACGTCACGATAATATACTTCACATTGAATCACGTAAAAAAACGTATAAGATTGAGCAAATTAAAGTCTATCCATTAGGTGCACCAATGCCTTTCGTTTACAACATGTTTTGGATTTGTGGATGTCCGTGTACTCTACAAAACTAATTTTTTAAATTTAACTGATAGCAAGTTATTTTATAAATAGAACTGGATTAATCATCAAATCCATTTTTTGTCTTTTGCTTTTACCGATAAGAACTATAGCTTGATAAAAGCGGCACATACATATAACAAAACCCGTGTTATTTATTTGACAAAACAAAGACGTACTCTTATAAACCTCAAGTAAAGTTGAGGTCAATTATGATGAGTGAAAATAAAAAGGCAGACCCTAGTCGCGTTTTGACTGTGGGTGAAGTTGCAAAAAGGAGCGGAGTTCCTGTTTCAACCCTTCATTTTTATGAAGCAAAAGGCCTTATAAAAAGTATAAGAACGAATGGTAATCAACGTCGCTATCCCTTAATTATTTTAAGATATATTGCGATTATTAAAGTTGCTCAAAGAGTAGGTATTCCTTTAAGTGAGATTAAAGAAGCTTTGAGTCAGTATCCGATTGGTAGCAAATTAACAGCTAAGCAATGGAGGGATTTATCGAGTCATTGGCGAGAAAATTTGGATGATCGAATTCAAAAGTTAACTCGGTTAAGAGATGAGATGGACTGGTGCATTGGCTGCGGTTGTTTATCGTTAGAGCAATGTCCATTAAGAAATCCTGAAGATATTTTAGGACAAGACGGATCAGGGGCCCGAATTTTAGAAAGACCTGAATAGAATAGTTCAAAAAATGGCTTTTAATTGGGAATATCTTAATTTCCAATAAATTAAATTTATTTTGCTAGAATATTCAAGTGAGTTTTTTATTGTAAACAAGTCATATGAAACATGAATTTTTTTGATATCTTTAGTTTTTTTAGTAAGAAGCAAAAAATTATGAAAAAAACTATCTTTCTTGGCTTAGCGCTTGTTTCATTAACGGCTTGTTCGTCTGTACAACATAAAGATTCAACTCCACCAAAAATTGGTTCACCAAACCCAGCTAGCCAATATTGTGTTGAACAAGGTGGGAAATTAGAAATTAGAAATGAAGCAAATGGTCAGGTTGGGTATTGTCATTTACCAAATGGGCAAGTCGTTGAAGAATGGAAATTATTCCGTGATAACCAAGCGAACTGTGTAGCAGAAGAAGCTCAAAAATTAGTGGGGCAATCTGGCCTGACTGATGATCAAATTAAACAAAAAACTAAATCAGAAATTGTGCGCACAGTAGCTCCAGGTCAACCAATGACAATGGATTATCGTACAAACCGAGTTACAGTTACTATTGATCCTGCTTCTAAGAAAATTACTCAGGCAACTTGTGGTTAATTTGTTTAATTAAAGTTTGCTAAACCAAATCTTGAAGTACAAAAGCCTGCATTTCAGCAGGCTTTTTTATGACTTTAATTTTGGGAATAATGAATGACTGGATACTCTTTTTGTTGAGGCAGTTTTTGCAAAGCCTGATTAATTTTGATGAGAAAAATATCAACTTTATCTTGGCTTGGATTGTTGGTGTTGTATGAAGCTCTTTCTTGATAGTTAATTCCACATCCAATAATTTTCATATTTGCGGGATTAAAGCTCCAGTCATTTTTATTTTTGATCGAGATATCTAAATCACTATCACATTCTTTCCAGAGTTTTAAAAATTGATTGGAATATACAGCGGGAGCTTCTTGTGCTCGGTAGGCTGTAAATCCCTGCATTTCGGAGTTAGCAAATTGAAGGAGATGATTGGTGGGCATTCCTCCCCAAAGCATAGCGCTATCTTTTGGTAACTTTATTCCTGTTATATGTTCTTCTTTAAGGGGGGCAGTTTGCTCATCTTTCTGTTTGGACTTTTGAGATTTATAAACCAGTTTTGTTCCAACAGGAACTGTTACGCCTTTGACTTGAGTGATTTGTTTTGTATAGAAATAAGGCGAAGTATCACGGTTACAGCCTGTCGGGTTATAACAGCCAATACAACCACTTAACAATAAAACCGGAAAACTAAAAATACTTAATTTAAAAATTCGATTCATTTTTCTTGTCTTTAATTATGTCTAGAAATTTAATATATCAGCATTTAAATCAATAATAAAAAAAAGCCCCTAGCGGACTAGAGGCAGAAAAACATCAGATGCAAGAACAGGTGAATTATGCATCTGAGTTAAGTAGGTTGTATCAAACCATGTAAAGCACTTTACCAGCAAAAATGAATAAAAATAGGGAGGTGCGACTAATGGCTAATGTTCTGCGGTTGTTTTTTAAGCGCCTATAAACTCGGATTTAATTTCTATTCTGAGCACTAATTTTTAAATTCCATAAATTTTTACATCCAATTTTTAAAAAAATATGAGTTAAATTTTGCTTTTTAATTCGATTATTAAAATTAATATTTGTTTTATATGAATTTTTCCGTCGGTAAAGAATTTCGAAAGGAAGACTATTCTTTTTGTTGTATATCGTATACGATATATGAAGAATGATTAAGCAGCTATTAATCCCATTCCATAACTTTTGAGATGGATTAACTCGAAAGTACGACTACCAAGACTTTTATTTGTATTACTGAGGAATAATTATGAGTAATATCTTCACAGGATGTATCCCGGCGCTAATGACTCCATGTACTCCTAACCGTGAGCCAGATTTTGACGCGCTTGTGAAAAAAGGGCATGAGCTGATTGAAGCTGGCATGAGTGCGGTAGTGTATTGTGGTTCTATGGGTGATTGGCCTTTATTGACAGAAGCTCAACGCCAAGAAGGTGTAGCACGACTTGTTGCTGCTGGCATTCCAACAATTGTTGGTACTGGTGCAGTTAATTCAAAAGAAGCAGTTTCTCATGCAGCTCATGCAGAAAAGGTAGGTGCACAAGGGCTTATGGTTATTCCACGTGTACTATCACGCGGGGCATCACCAGCTGCACAAAAAGCTCACTTTTCTGCCATTTTAAAAGCAGCTCCAAGCTTACCTTCGGTGATTTACAATAGCCCATATTATGGATTTGCAACTCGTGCAGATTTATTTTTTGAATTACGCCGTGAGTTTCCAAACTTAATTGGTTTTAAAGAATTTGGTGGCGCTGCCGATATGCGTTACGCAGCTGAATTCATTACTTCACAAGATGATTCAGTCACTTTAATGGCTGGTGTAGACACTCAAGTTTTCCATGGCTTCGTCAACTGTAATGCAACTGGTGCGATTACAGGGATTGGTAATGCTTTACCTAAAGAAGTTTTACTGTTGGTTGACCTTAGTAAGAAAGCTGCAGCAGGTGATGCAAAAGCCCGTCGCTTAGCACAAGAGTTATCAAGTGCATTAGAAGTTTTATCTTCTTTTGACGAAGGAACGGATCTTGTTCTTTACTATAAATACTTAATGGTACTTAACGGTGATAAGGAATATACCTTACACTTTAATGAGACTGATGCATTGAGCGAATCGCAACGTAAATATGTTGAAACTCAGTATGAGTTATTCCGTACATGGTACCGTAACTGGTCAGCTGAAATCTAAGTAAGTATTCATAAAAAAAGAGGCCAACAATTCAGCCTCTTTTTTTATTTCTATGGATTACTTTTTGGTCAGAACAATAACGCATAGGAAAATAAGAATTAAACCTAAATAACTATGCATTGTTAAACTTTCACCCACTACAACAACTGCTAATAATGCTGCAACTGGAATCTCAACCAAAGCTAGTGTCATAGCTTGACTTGCGGGAATTCGTTTAAGACCAAAGCTAAAAAATAAATAGCCTAAAAACATAGGAACAATCGGAATATAAATCGCAACCCAAATGTTAGTTGGGTAATCAAAAAGGTTTTGTGCCGTAATGAATAATGTAGGTAGTAACAGCACTGCAGAGATACCAAAAATCACTCCCATGGCAGCTCTTGAGTCGACATCTTGGCGAATTAGGTTTCTCATTATCCAAGAATATGTTGCATAGCTCAGGCTAGAGAGTAAGCCAAAAAATACCCCTAAAATACGATCAGATTGTACGATTTGATGCTGCGCATGATCACCGGCATAAGAGAGTAAAATAATTCCTAAAAAACCGAGAATAAAACTGATGAGCCATTTTAACGAAAGTTTTCGTTTATCTAAAATCCATTCCAAAAGCACTGAAAATAAAGGCGCACAGCCAATAGAAATTACGGTGCCAATAGAAACACCAGCCAAAGAGACAGATGAATAAAATGCAAATGGACAAAGAATTGAAACAATGACCGCAATAAAAACTTGGGATTTATAGTTAAATAGTTTTTGGTAATTTTTTTTAATGGCTTTTAAGCTTAAAAACGTATGAATTAATCCACCGAAGCTCACAGAAATGGTAGCAATTACAAGTGGACTAATGCCTTTTGCAAAAGATGCCGCTGTACCTGCTGTACCCCATAGAAAAGCAGCAAATAGTACAGATAAGAAACCCGTATAATAATTCAGAGAAAATTTTGCTTCTGTTGGCGTACTCATATGAAGTGACTCAAACTTTAAAAGTTTTATGCAGCATGATTTTTACAAGATAAAAATTTTATCTTGCAGGCAATAACTTAGCTAAACGGATAGGAATCTTTTTGACAGTTACCCATCAAGAGAACAGGGTAGTATGCTGCTATTTATTATGATTTGCTTGGTTAGATACAATAAAATGATGACGATTTCAGCATAGTCTAATAATAGTTTTGTGAATTAAATGGTATAAAGTATACTTTAGCTATTAATGCAGTTAAAAATTATTAGCTCTAATAAATAGAGAAAATGAGTTTTAGCAGCATTGAATTAAAGGTAAGCCGTGCCGAAAATAATGCTTGAAAAGCAATGATTTCATTATGGCGGATGAATAAAAATTATCATCCTTTTATTTGTGTCATATTTTGAGGTTAAGAGAATATTCGTGACGCTACCATCTTTTAATGTATCAAATCTTGGTGCAATGCCTTCGGTATCTGAAGTTATTGTCAAATATATTAGAGAAGCAATTATTGCAGGGCATATTGCTGAAGGCGAACCGATTCGTCAGGATGAAATTGCCAAACTTTTTAATGTCAGCAAAATTCCCGTACGTGAAGCCTTAAAGCAACTTGAAGCTGAAGGCTTGGTTGAGTTTATAAAAAATCGTGGCGCAATTGTGACCCGCATTTCTGAAGAAGAGTTGGCACAGATTTTTGAAGTCCGAGTGATGTTGGAAACGAAGCTGATTCAGCTCGCCGTGCCGAATATGACGGAAGAAACTTATAAAAAGGCAGATGAAATTTGTAATGCCTTTATCGATAACATGGATATTGGAAGCTGGACCACACTCAATTGGCAGTTACATGCATGCCTTTATGAACCAGCACAACGGCCGTATATGCTTGGATTAATTCGTTCTATTTACGATAAGATTGAGCGCTATTTAAGATTGCAGATGAATGTTTCAGAAGGCAAATCACGTGCAAATGATGAACACAAAGAAATCGTGAAAGCCTGCAAAGCCAAAGATGTTGATTTAGCGGTTAAATTAATTGAAGAGCATATTAATGGTGTTTGCCAATCACTTTATGAACATCTACCTCACCATAAAAATGTGAAAAAATAAGCGCTCCATTCTTAATCATTTCAATGTTATTTAAATTAGGCCAATGGCCTAATTTTTTTGTCTTTATTTTAGCTGAAGCAAGTTTTCACTATGCTGATTTCGTCATGGATTCATAAGAAAACGATCAAGCTTGCTGTTTTGAGATCAGTCATCCTAGAAAAAAATGTAAGGATACTTCTATGAAAACAGTAAAAATTTTGGACTCTCATACTGGTGGTGAACCAACACGATTAGTGCTTGAAGGTTTTCCTGATTTAGGCACAGGAGACATGGAAAGCCGCCGAAAAATATTATCAGAACAATATGACCATTTCCGTAGAGCAACCATGTTAGAGCCGCGAGGTAATGAGGTGTTGGTTGGCGCATTATTGTGTAAGCCAGTGAATCCCAAAGCGAGCGCGGGCGTTATCTTCTTTAATAACACGGGCTACCTCGGCATGTGTGGTCATGGCACGATTGGTTTAGTGGCTTCGTTAGCACACTTGGGAAAAATACAAGTAGGTACGCATTTAATTGAAACGCCAGTAGGTGATGTTGAGGCGACATTGCATGAAGATCATTCAGTTAGCGTGAGAAATGTACCAGCATATCGTTATAAAAAAGCGGTCGAAGTTGATGTTGAAAAGTATGGAAAAGTTACTGGTGATATTGCATGGGGCGGAAACTGGTTCTTCTTGATTAATGACCATGGTCAACATGTTGCAAGCGATAATTTAGATCAACTGACTGACTATGCGTGGACAGTCAGACAAGCGCTTACGGCACAAGGAATAACTGGTAAAGATGGACAAGAAATTGACCATATTGAATTATTTGCAAGTGACGCCGAAGCGGACAGTAAAAATTTCGTACTTTGCCCAGGCAAGGCCTATGACCGTTCACCATGTGGAACTGGAACCAGTGCAAAAATTGCTTGCTTAGCTGCGGATGGCAAACTTGAGCCAGGAAAGTTATGGAAACAAGCCAGTATTATCGGTAGCCAGTTTATTGCCTCTTATGAGCAAGCTGGGGAATATGTTATTCCAACCATTCGTGGTGAAGCTTACATGAGTGCCGAAGCAACTTTATTTATGGATGAAAATGACCCATTTGCTTGGGGTATTCAGCTATGAGAACCGATGCCATTGTCATTGGGGCAGGCATTGTAGGTGCGGCATGTGCTTATGAATTAGCTCGGCAAGGGTTAAATGTGCAAGTTTTGGATGCTCGTATCGGTGGTGCAACAGCTGCGGGCATGGGGCATTTGGTCATTATGGATGACTTGGAGGCCGAATTGAAACTTAGCCATTGGTCAGTTCAGTTATGGCATGAATTAGGGCACGAGCTTTCAGAAGACTGCGCATATCGCCAAACACCAACTTTATGGCTGGCAAGCAGCTCAGAAGAAATGCAGATTGCCGAAGAAAAATATCAACGTCTCACTGCACAAGGTGTCCGTTGTCAACTTCGAAACGCAGATGAAGTTCGTCAGCTTGAACCTCACTTAAAGCATGACCTATATGGTGGACTAGAGGTTTTTGATGATGGCATTTTATATGCACCCTGTGCTGCTGAATGGTTGTTGAAACAATTCCCGCAAAAGATTCAGGTTCAACAAGCTAAAGTTATTCATATTGAAGAAAATCGGGTTCAGTTAAGTGATGGAACATGGCTAGAAGCTGCGCATATCATTTTGGCTAACGGCATTCATGCGACTGATTTTTTTCCAGAGTTACCGATTGAACCTAAAAAAGGTCATTTGGCTATTACCGACCGTTATCCCGAATTAAATGTAAAACATACGTTAGTGGCTTTGGCTTATGCAGCCAGCACTCAAGCGACAAGTGGAATTTCAGTCGCTTGTAATATTCAACCTAGACCGACAGGTCAGCTATTCATTGGGTCATCTCGTCAGTTTAATACGGTTGATCCAACTGTAGAGCCAGAAGTGTTTACTCGGGTGCTTAAGGAGGCTGCTGATTATTTTCCAGCTTTGGCTGATCTTAATATTATTCGGGCATGGACTGGTTTTCGTGCAGCCACTCCAGATGGTATTCCAGTAATTGGACGACATCCTGCATTTCAATCGGTTTATTTAGCGGTAGGCCATGAAGGACTAGGTGTAACCACTGCGACAGGTACAGCAAGACTTATTGCTTCCCATGTGTGTGGACTAACTTTTGATATAGATCCTGAGCCTTTTTTAGCTCATCGTTTTATAGGAGCTGCATAGATGATTCAGCTTTTTATTAACGGACAATTGGTTTCTGTGATTGAAGGTACGAGTGTTGCTGCTGCTTTAGCACAAGCGAAGTCTTACAGCCGTTTGTCTGTGTGTGGTGAAAAACGTACTCCATTTTGTGGAATGGGAGTTTGTCAGGAATGCCGTGTCAATATTAATGGACTCAGAGTGCTTGCTTGTCAGACGCTGTGCCAGCAAGACATGAAGGTGGAAACACAATAATGGAAAAACAATACGATGTGGTCGTTGTAGGGGCAGGCCCTGCGGGGTTGTCAGCTGCTATTGCAGCCGCCGAGAGTGGTGGGCGAATTTTAATATTGGATAATAACCCACAGGCGGGTGGTCAAATCTGGCGCGCTGGACCGATTTTTCCTGTACCTGAAATGGCGCAGCAGAAATATCAACAAATTGATGCTCATCCTAATATTGAATTTATGTTTGGTGCCAAGATTGTCGCTGCACCTTTTGTAGGCCAATTGCTCGTTGAGCGATCTCATGACAGCCTAAATTTGTCTTATCGTCAGCTTATATTGTGTACGGGTGCAAGAGAACTATTTTTACCTTTTCCCGGGTGGACCTTATCTGGAGTAACGGGTGCAGGTGGTTTACAAGCTTTAATTAAAGCAGGTACACCTGTAAAAAATGAACGTGTTGTGATTGCTGGTTCCGGACCATTACTCCTAGCAAGTGCGGACACAGCAAAAAAAGCAGGTGCTCAAGTTCTCTATGTTGCTGAACAGGCAGCTTCATCTTCCGTTCGTAAATTTGCACTACAACTTTGGCGCTGGCCTGCGAAAATAATACAGGCGTTATCTTTACCTTATCGTCTATATCGCCCTGACAGTTATGTGATTGAAGCGATTGGTCAGGAGCGTCTTGAACGAGTAAGACTACAAACGCCGAAAGGAATTGTTGAAATTGAGTGTGATCGACTCGCTTGTGGGTTTGGTTTAGTACCGAATACTCAATTAGGGCAGTTAATGGGCTGTCAAATTAAGGACAATGCGATTGCGGTCGATGACTATCAACGTACATCACAGCCACAGGTGTGGGCAGCAGGTGAGTGTACAGGCTTTGGCGGAAGTGAGCTGGCGATGGTTGAAGGTAGCATCGCAGGTTATGCAGCTATAGGCCAAAATGGAAAAGCCAGTCAATTATTTGCTCAAAGACAGCGGTATCGTTTATTTGCAGATCTACTTGAGAAAAGCTTTAAGTTACGTGCTGAGTTAAAAATGCTTGCACGCCCAGAAACTATTTTTTGTCGATGTGAAGATGTGACTTTTGATAAGGTTGCCGAGCGTAGTAGTTGGATTGATGCAAAATTACATACACGTTGTGGAATGGGAGCATGTCAGGGAAGCACTTGTGCAACAGCCGCCGCCTGCCTATTTGATTGGCAGCTACCTAACTCTCGACCGCCATTGCTGCCTACCCGTGTAAAAAGCCTCATGGCGATGTCTACTTCTCCTTTAAATCAAAAATGAAATGTTCTAGAGTAGACAAGTTATTACTTTGCCCGCTCTAGCTCATGACTTTGGTTCAAATTCCGAAACTAACCACAACTTTGGAAGATTTCTTAAAAAATCTGGAAAGTATTGAACCATTATTTGATGCTTTATCTTCGGTGGTATTTTTCATCAAAAATACTGAAGCACGCTATGTATTTGTCAATCAAACATTGGTAAATCGCTGTGGTTTCAAAGATAAAACTGCGTTACTTGGAAAGACCTCGGAAGAAGTCTTTCCTCACTCTCTTGGAAAAATATATACATCTCAAGACTTGCAAGTCATTCGCCGTGGTAAAAAGTTAACAGAGCAATTAGAACTGCATTTATATGCAAAAAATCAGTCGGGTTGGTGTTTAACTTATAAAGAACCTTTATTTGATGCGGATGGAAACTTAGTAGGAATAGCGGGTATTTCTAATGATTTAAATGTGCCTGAAGATACACACCCTGCTTTTTATAAAATGGTTCAGGTTGAGGAATATATTAAAAAGAATTATGCCGAAACGATTACGTTGGCACACTTGACCGCAATTGCTGGTGTGTCGGTGGCTCAGTTAGAACGCTATTGCAAAAAAATATACCATTTAACGCCGCGGCAAATGATTAGCAAAATTCGTCTTCAAGTCGCAACTGAACTATTGGCCACAGATTTACCCATTACTCAAATTGGTTTGCGCTGTGGTTATACCGATCATAGTGCTTTTTGTCGTCAGTTTAAGTTGCATACAGGTATGTCACCTACCTTGTATCGTGCCTCTATCAAAAATATTTAGATGAAAAAAATGGGTTGTTTAGGACAACCCACAATCATCGTTAAGCGCTTAATTTATATCTTAAAGACTAATCTTTGAAAGCCAATGACCGGCCTTTGGTTTCTTTCACCAGCAAAATCGAGACAATAGAAATCAGACTTGCGGCAACTAAATATAAAGAAATTGGAACCGAGCTATTAAATTCTTTGAGTAAGGTTAACGCAATTAATGGAGCGAGTGAACCTGCCATAATGGGTGCGACTTGATAACAAAATGAAAGTGCCGTATAGCGAATGTGAGTTGGAAATAACTCAGTCATTAAAGCAGAGTAAGGCGAGTAGGTCATCGATTCAATAAATAGACCGAGCACAATCGCTAACATGATGAGCCAGTTATTGCCTGTATCCATTAACGGAAAGCCGACAAAGCCCCAAAATGCAGTGAGTACAGCTCCAATAAGGTAAATTGGTTTACGGCCAAATATATCGCTTAAATGCCCCATAACAGGAATAATAAAGAAATGGATCAGGTGAGCGCCGAACATGAGCAGTAATATCTGCGAAGTATCTTTATGGACGACCAACTTTAAATAACTGATCGAAAAAGTAACCACCATATAGTACAAAATGTTTTCTGCGAATCTGGCACCGATACCCGCAATAACAGATTTCTTATGATATTTTAAAACCTCAATAATCCCGAGTTGTTGTTTTTCAAGAAGCTGTTGTTTGGCCTGTGCTTCTTTAAACACCTCGGCATCGTCTACATTTTTTCGAATCCATAATCCGATTAGTACCACGACCGCTGAAAACCAAAATGCACATCGCCATCCCCAATCTAGAAATTGTTCAGGGGAAAGGTTTTTTGAAAGTAGTAATAAAACCAGTGTTGCTACTAAATTCCCAAGCGGTACACCAGTTTGTGGCCAGCTTGCCCAATAGCCTCTGCGATCATCTGGACTGTGCTCTGAAACCAAAATGACTGCGCCGCCCCATTCACCACCAAAAGCAAAGCCTTGAATTAAACGCAGCATGACCAAAAGTGTAGGTGCCCAATAGCCAATTTGATGGAAGGTCGGAATACAGCCCATTAAAAAAGTAGTTATACCGACAATAATCAGGCTAATTTGCAATAATTTCTTACGTCCAATTTTATCGCCGTAATGGCCAAACACGAGGCCACCAATAGGTCTTGCTAAAAAGCCAACAGCATAGAGGGCAAATGCTGCCAAAATACCATCTATAGCATTGCCCGTTTGTTGAAAGAAAAGTTCGCCAAAGACAAGGGCAGAAGCGGTTCCATAAAGGAAAAATTCATACCATTCAGCTACGGAGCCGACCATAGAGGCCGCGACTACCTTTTTTAGTGTTGTCGTCATATACCAATATCCTTATTAAAAAATATGTTACGCAATGATTTGTTTGAGCATCTTGCTATTCATTTTTTGCACTTTTTTATTTAAATAATGTGCGGTTACGTTGTGAGGTTTTGATCTAAATAAAAAGGAGTTTATCTCTGGGATAAACTCCTTCAAAAATATTAAAGTGCAGCTTGACTCATTTCACCATTCACTAGGCGTTCAATACCAAGCGGATTGGCATTTTGAAGGGCAAGTGGCAATAAATGATCTGGATAGTTTTGATAGCATACTGGTCGTAAATAACGCTCGATTGCTAACGTTCCTACCGAAGTACCACGTGCATCTGAAGTTGCAGGGTAAGGACCGCCGTGTACCATGGCATCACAGACTTCAACACCTGTTGGATAACCATTTAGAAGTAAACGTCCTGCTTTTTCTTCAAGTAATGGAATAAGGGTAGAGAAGTTCTCAAAATCTTGCAGCTCGGCAATTAATGATGCGGTAAGCTGACCACGAAGTCCATTTAACGCTAGAGCAAGTTGCTCTGCAGATTCAACTTCAATCACAATCGTCGTTGGGCCAAATACTTCTTCTTGAAGTAGTTCATCCTGCTCTAGTAAAAGAGATACATCAGCTTTAAAGAGCTGAGGATAAGCTTGATGGCCTTGCTGTGGTTGACCTGCTAAATGCTCAATTTTGTCGTGTGCGAGTAATGCTTTAAGGCCATGTTCATAGCTTCTTAAAGTGCCTTTGTTAAGCATGGTTTGTGGTGGCTGCTGAGCCATTGCAGCCGTGAACTGCTCAAGAAATTGGCTAAATTCAGCTGATTTAATTCCAATAATTAAACCCGGATTGGTACAGAACTGACCGCAACCTAAAACCACTGAACCACTAAGTTCGGCTGCAATTTTATCACCACGCACTTTTAGGGCTTCGGGTAATAAAACCATTGGGTTAATGCTCGACATTTCGGCAAAAACAGGAATTGGTTCAGGGCGTGCAGCAGCTAAATCGCAGAGAGCACGCCCACCTTTGAGTGAACCTGTAAATCCAACTGCTTTAATTGCAGGGTGTTTTACCAGGGGTTCACCGACACCTTGACCATAAATCATGCTAAAGATGCCTTTTGGCATAGCGCATTTCTCAATTGCACTACAAATCGCATTTGCAATTGATTCGGCGGTTGCCATGTGGCCGCTATGCGCCTTCACAATGACAGGACATCCAGCCGCAAGTGCTGAAGCGGTATCGCCACCAGCAGTAGAAAAGGCAAGAGGGAAATTACTAGCGCCAAATACAGCAACTGGCCCAACACCGATTTTATATTGACGTAAATCTGGACGTGGAAGTGGTTGACGCTCAGGTAAAGCCAAATCAATACGGGCACCTAAATAATCACCACGGCGTAATACTTGAGCAAACAGACGTAATTGGCCAGTAGTTCGCCCACGTTCACCGCGAATACGAGCTTCAGGTAAAGCAGTTTCTTGACAGACAGTGGCAATAAACTGGTCATCAAGCGTATCAATTTCATTGGCAATTGTTTCTAGAAAAACAGCGCGCTGTTCTGGTGTAGTCTGTCTAAAAGCTGGATAAGCCAATGCAGCTGCTTGAGCTGCCTGATCAATTTCTTCAGGAGTGGCTTGAGCAAATTGATAGGGTAATGCTTCATCTGTTGCAGCATCATAACTTAAGACAAATTTACTGCCCGAACTTGAACGTTGACCTGCAATAAAATTTTGACCAGTAATATTTAACATTATCAACCTCACTTTAGAGTGAACGTCAAAAGTAGTTCTTCTGACGTTGGAGAATTATCAAAGCCTAGGTTTACTTTCGAAAAATATAGTATTTTGTATACGTTATTAGTCAAAAGAAAACTCCAACCTATATGTGTTTAAGCAAGTGATCGCTAAGCTTCATCATCATTTTTAATGAGTGCTTTTGGTAAACCTGAATGTATTCCCCAGTAGTAACAACCAAGAGAAATCACCATAACTAAAAGTGTGTCAAACGGAGCTGCCAATAGGTGTGATGCACCATCACCAAAGCTGCCAAGGTAAGAAACAATAATCATTAAAATGTAGTAAACAAGAAGCCAAGCTGATGACTTTAATTGTTGAGCTAGGCTGACTTCTTGGGTTGGCACATAGCGTTTAAAAATGACATAGAGTGCAAACAATACGATTTGTGCGCCTAATAACCATGAAATGACATTCCAGCCAGACCAATAGACAATAAAAGAGGCAATCACGAAGGCAAGTGGGCCAAGAACAGTAAAGCCTTTTACATAGAATGGACGTTCAAGCTCAGGAGCATTACGACGTAAGGCACCCACTGTGACAGGAGCTAGGGCATAACTTAAAACTAACGCTGCCGAAACTACAGAAATTAATTTATCCCAAGATGGAAACGGCATAGTCCAAAATACAGAAAGTGCAAATGTTAACCATAATGCATAACGTGGAATGCCTGATTTTGGATCTACACGAGTAAAAATACGGAAGAACGTATTACTGTTCGACCATGCATAAATTACACGTGGAGTTGCAGCCATATAGATATTGCCGCAGCCAGACGGAGAGATAATAGCGTCTGAAACAACTAAAAGCGCTAACCATCCCAAACCTAATAACATGGCAATGTCGCGGTAAGGTAATGGGAACTTGTCACTGAGTCCTGACCAACCATTTGCTAACATATCGGTAGGTACAGCACCTAAGAAAGCAACTTGAAGCACTACATAAATAATCGTTGCTAAAACGACAGATAAGATGAGTGCAAAAGGAATGGTAAATTGAGGACGCTTTACTTCACTTGCCACTGAAATAATTGGCGTTAAACCTAAGTACGCAAAAATAATACCGCCAGCAGAGACAGCACCTTGTACGCCGTGAGCGCCCATTGGTGCAAACTCGGTCATTGAAAAGTTTGCCGGTTTAAAGTGATAGAGAAGTGCAACCATCACTAAAACTGGAACCGCAAACTTCAATGCACTGATGAGGTTGTTGGCAATTGCAAAGGTTTTTACGCTGTAATAATTCAAAGCAAAAAATACGCATAAAAGTGCAAACTGAAACAACCATCCAATGGTAGTTGGAGATCGGATGCCATCGTGTATTTCTGTAAGAGAAGGGAACCATGCGGCTGCATATTCTCGGGCAGCAACGACTTCAATTGCAATTAAACTTGAAAAGGCAATGACGGTCACAGAACCAAGTAAATATCCTTGTAAAGGACCATGTGAAAATACGGGATAACGGATAATACCGCCTGCTCGTGGTAAGGCTGCACCTAGCTCACAATAAATAATTCCCAGAATTAAAACGGCAAAGCCCCCAATAATCCATGACAATATACCCGCAGGGCCGGCTTGAGAGGCCACATGACTTGCTGAAAATAACCATCCAGAACCGAAAATGGCGCCTAAGCCAATGAATGTAAGATCCATTAGAGATAACTGCTTTTTAAACTGACTTGTCATTACGTTTTCCTTAACGACAGAACTATTGTTCTTTCATATATCGTATACGATATATGGTTGTTGGTAAATAGGGGAATTTTTATTCTATTTAATGGCAAAGAGTGATCTAAATATTGAGTAAGTTATTGTTTTTAATTTTGTTTAAATAATTTAAATTCCAAGGAAATAGCTTGAAAACCAAATTTTTTTTATAAAAAATTGGGAAAGGTTCGCTATTTTATTTGTTAAAAAGAACAATTCTTAAATATTTGTTGAGTAATTTACCATTTAAATTAATGGAAAATTCCATTTTTTGGAAAATATTGAATTAGAAATTGATTGAGTTGTTTTTAGGCAATGACCCATTTATTTTCAGTGCTTTATGGATGGCTTAATGATAGTTTTAGAGTTATCCGAAAGGACACAATAACGACGAACATACGAATAATAATGAATTGAAGGTAGGACCCAGTGTTTATTAGTGTATTTGATCTTTTTAAAATTGGTATTGGTCCATCTAGCTCCCATACAGTTGGACCCATGCGAGCGGCATATAGTTTTGTGGATGATTTATTAAAACAAAATGATCTACAAAACACGGTTAGAGTTCAGGTGAAGTTATATGGTTCGCTAGCAGCAACGGGTGTTGGTCATGCGACAGACAAGGCTATTTTGTTAGGCTTAATGGGCTTTGACCCTGAACATATTGATACTCAAGCAACTACAAACTTGATTGAAGATGTTCTTGAAAATAACGCCATCCAGCTTAATCAGCAAAAGAGTATTTCTTTTGACTATAAACGTGATGTGCTTTTTTTAGATGAATCTTTGCCTTATCACCCCAATGCAATGGAATTGATTGCATATAATGAGGCTAAAGAAATTTTATATGCAGAAACTTACTATTCGGTTGGTGGCGGTTTTATTATTAGTCAAAGACAATTAACACAAACCCAATCTGAAACCAGTGATGTTAAGGTTCCATATCCATTTCACAGTGCGGCTGAACTTTTAAGCTTATGTAAAACTCATCGTTTATCAATCAGTGAGTTAATGCTTGAGAATGAAAAAAGCTGGCGTAGTGAAAGTGAGATTCGCAGCAAAATTATGGACATCTGGAAGGTGATGCAACAATGCATTCACAATGGATTAATTAATGAAGGGATATTACCGGGCGGATTAAACGTAAAACGTCGGGCTAAAAAAATTCACGATAAATTATTACATAAGAAAAATTCAAACCTGATTGTGACGACTTTTCATGCCATGGAGTGGGTCAATTTATTTGCCTTAGCGGTAAATGAAGAAAATGCTGCTGGCGGCCGAGTAGTCACAGCTCCTACAAATGGTGCAGCTGGAATCATTCCGGCAGTTTTATATTACTACGTGACTTTTTCTAAAGATTTTTCCGAAGACAAAGTGGTTCGTTTCTTTTTGAGTGCAGCAGCAGTCGGCATTTTATGTAAGCTCAATGCATCTATTTCTGGTGCAGAAGTGGGATGTCAGGGCGAAGTAGGCTCAGCTTGTGCGATGGCTTCGGCTGGTTTAGCCGAGATTTTAGGTGCATCACCTGAACAAGTGGAACATGCAGCTGAAATTGGCCTTGAACATAACTTAGGTTTAACGTGTGACCCGATTGGTGGTTTGGTTCAGGTGCCTTGCATTGAGCGAAATGCAATTGCAGCCGTAAAAGCCATTAATGCAGCACAAATGGCACTTCATGATGAAGGTGAGCATTTTGTGACGCTCGATAAAGTCATTCAGACCATGAAAGAAACAGGCAGAGATATGTCTGAGAAATATAAAGAAACTTCAAAAGGTGGCCTCGCTGTTAATGCAATTGAGTGCTAAATAATCAGATGGGGCGAGGCCTCTTATTGCTTATTGGATGTTCAAGGGCTGCATCGCAATTTTGATGAAGCCCGTTTTGTCGACTAAATGTGGAAGACGAAAACATGAATGCATTAGGCGACGTGTGGGCTGGTGTTATCTGTCTATGTCTAATGCTTTGCCTCGACAGCTTAAAAATAACTGATTTTGATGCCAAGCCAATTGCCCTGAAACAATAGTTGTATCGACTTGATAGCGGAAGGTTTTATTTTGAAATGGCGTCCAGTTACATCGCATATAGTTTTTTTGATCTTTAACTGCAATAGCCTCTTTATTTTCTTTAAGTAGAACCAAATCTGCCCAATAACCTTCACGGATATATCCACGATTTTTGAGTTTAAATAAATCAGCGACTTGGTGTGATGTTTTCTTAACCATTGTTTCTATACTTATTTTTTTATCTGCCACAAGTTCCATGAGTGCTGGAACAGCATGTTGAACCAAAGGCAGCCCAGCGGGTGCTTTTAAATAAGATTGTTGTTTTTCGTCCCATGTATGCGGTGCGTGATCTGTACCAATAATATCTAAGCGATTGGACTGAGCAATCGCAGAGATGAGTGCATCTTTGTCTTGTTGAGTTTTAATTGCTGGATTACATTTTATTAAATGTCCAAGCGCAGCATAGTCTGATTCATCAAAACTAAGATGGTGAATACATACTTCAGCAGAAATATGCTTTAGATTTAAAGGTAAATCTTTAAACAAACACAATTCTTTGGCTGTACTTATATGTAAAACATGCAGTTGGGTCCCATATTTTTCCGCTAAAGACACCGCTAAACGTGAACTCTCAAAGCATGCTTGTTTATCCCGAATTTTAGGGTGTATATGTGCTGGAATATATTCACCATATTTCCCGAAATATAAATTTTCTCTTTCTTTAATGCGAGGGGTATATTCGCAATGCGTTAAAAGAATAGTCGGGACATTAGCAAACAATCGTTCAAGAATTTGTAGGTCATCAACTAACATATTGCCAGTAGAGGCTCCCATAAAAACTTTTACGCCGCTGATGAGCTTGGGGTTAAGCTGCTCAATAATATCTAGATTTTCAGAACTTACTCCAAAATGAAAGGCATAATTTGCCATGCTATATTGGGCGGCAATTTGTCTTTTTTGCATTAAGGCATCTAAAGATATTGTTGGGGGATTCGTGTTTGGCATATCCATATAACTGGTAATTCCGCCAATGACTGCTGCCATAGATTCCGAAGCAATACTGCCTTTATGTGGTGAACCTGGATCTCTAAAATGGACTTGATCATCGATCATTCCTGGAATCAGCCAGTTCCCGTTCGCATGAATGGTTTTAGCATTAACAACATGAGAAATTGATGGAGCAATTTTTTCGATTCGACCATCTTGAATAAGTACATCTACAAATTCCTGTTTTCCCTCATTCACTAAATTGGCATCACGGATAATGATTTTAGAATAGGGTTTAAAACTCATTTTGTAATGCCTTATAGCCTTTGACCAATTCAATATTTGTTGAGACAACACTCTCTGAAAACTCACTAATAGAGATATCAACCGGAGGGTATTGGTCTAAGTCGGTTTTAGAGTTGATGTAGCTCATTGCAGGGACATAAAAATGGTTCGGTAAATCACGACCATCGACGACTGCGTTATGACGAATAGCGCTGTGATGACCGACCTTAGAGTTAAATATAACGCTGTTGAAACCGACAAAAACATGATGACCAATTTCACAAGGCCCATGAATAATTGAACGATGAGCAATTGATGTATTTTCACCAATCACAACGGATGCACCAGCTTTGGAGTGAATCACAACACCATCTTGGATATTGGAATTTGAACCAATAATGATAGGTTTCATCTCTCCATTTTCGTCGGTTTCATCTGCACGAATCACCGCATAAGGGCCAATAAATACATTGGCATGAACAATGACTTTGCCGCAAATAATAGCGGTCTGATCGACATAGGCTGATTGATCAATAACAGGGAGATGGCCAGATGGATTTTTACGTAGCATTGGATTACCGTTTAAATCTGTTTATTTAAGTTGGGATGTTGAGGGTAGTAAGTTGAAACTATTTAATTTGTGACAAACAAAAGTCATTTTTATAAAAATCCTGATCAGTTTCAGATATATATAAAATTCCCTACCACTGCCATGTCCCTTGGGCTACAGCATCATGTGCATGCAAACTTTCTGCATGAGTCACTTTAAATTTGAAACCATGAATATTTTTGTGATGTATAAACGAACCATAAAGGCGTCTTAATGCGTCTTCGCAGAACATTAGATTTTGACCGTTGGCAACCGCAAATGCCTGTTCATCAATACGCTTCACGGCAGTTTGCACAGGAGTCATTAATGCCAGTTCAGCTCGGTTTATAAATTCGATGAGAGGAATGTTTTGAAGATTTTGATCTAATTTAAATTGAAGGAGGGCAAAACTTCTTTGGCTATGGGGCGTTGCTGCAATTGCATCTGTGGTATTTAACCAGTTCATAATGTCTTGTTGGTCAAGTCGAATTTCTTGGTTTTGTAAAGCCGACTCAAACCGTTGTTGAATAATATTTCTTGAAAGTGCCGCAGAGCATGGGCAGGTTGAAGAATAGGGGATCTCGACTTTTAATTCTGCCTCAAATTGATCATTAGAAAGTTGGCCTGACAAAACAAAAGGATAGCTTTTCCACCCTGAAAGCTTGCTGACTAAGGCTGGTCGCTCGATATAAAGTTTACTGTGAATTTCAATTTTGGCATGCTGCGATAAATCTTGATGGCTGTCTAAAAAGTCCTCCAAAACTAATTTCAGATTAAACATATTTATGTTTTCGAGCGATGTTAGCTCTAAAAGCCGTGTGTAAAGACGCGACATATGAATGCCTTTTGCTAAAGGATCATCCAGACTGACATAAGCATTTATGTGGCTTGGGCATAAGGTATTTTCAATTCGAACGGGTAATGCAATGTTTTCCATGCCAACCCAATCAAGGCGGTGGCTATAGGCATTTGGTAAAGTTGGCTCGGCAGATATATCTGGGAGAACAAGGTTCATTTATTAGAGACTTATACTGTGATATTAATGTTATGTTATAACATAACATTAATAGATGGCAAGTTTGCTATAGGCCTTAATGGAGTTAAAGAACATTGAATAAGTAAAAATAGATATGTAAGCTCCTTGTCTCTTTCCGTAATGGTAGGACGAGTGAGGGACACCTTTGGGTGTGCTGGAGTCTTAAGGCCAGTCCGCGACCCCTCCTTCGTTTTGCCACCATAAATCTTATGTTTTGGCAGAACTTCTAATAAAAAGAGAAGCTAACGGTCATTTATTAAAGCCTAAGCTCAAATATTTACTTTAATTTTCAATCCCAATTTAACAATAAATTTTAATTATTTAGCCTTACTTTTTTAATGATTTAATTTAAAACAAATGGCATTTTGCGTGCTTGACTGCAATAGGGTTGGGCACTATCCTTTGCCTGCTGGCCACATTGCCAGTCGGTTTTGACAGACCGTTTCACTCACACATCAGAGCTATTCCATCTGAGGAACAGTTTTGTGTGTACTCTCGTTCCCTCCCGTAGCGGTAGGACGGGAGAGGGACACCTATGGTGTGCTAGTTGAGTGACTAGTCTGTCAACCCTCTTCCGTTCTGCCACCATAATTCTTAATTAATGCTCTGGCAGAACTCCCAATAAAAAGGAGTTGGCTTTGCACATCCATTATTTCTTGGCTCTCAATGCCAAAAGCTATAACGACACAGCTTAAAAAATTAAAGCAGCTTGATCACCCTAAGGTTTTCAGGCTTTAAGTCATTTTTACTTAAAACTTAGCAATAACAAATTTGAGATGTGCCAAGCACAGTCTTTATAGGCTTTGCTGTGCCTTTTTTTCTCCCAAAAAAAGTATCTCATTTAGAAACAACAAGAATTTATAACGGTAAAACCATGCCAAATTTAGTTCTCCCAACACGTGCCATGCAAGTCATTAATACGTCGATTTATTTATTTCACTATTTTGGATTTCATACTGTTGGGGTCGATAGAATCGTAAAAGAGTCAAAAATCCCAAAAGCGACATTTTATAACTACTTTCACTCGAAAGAGCGTTTTATTGAAATCTGTTTGACTGTGCAGAAAGAACGATTAAAAGAAAAAGTGGTTTCAATTGCTGAGTACCATCAAGGCGCAAGTGTGGGGGAGAAACTCAAGAAACTTTATTTCTTACACACCGATGTAGACGGGATGTACTACCTATTATTTAAAGCTATTTTTGAAACGAAACTGAGCTATCCAAAAGCCTATCAAATCGCGGTGAGGTATCGAACATGGCTCATCAATGAGATCTATAGCCAGCTTATAAAGCTAAAAACCGATGCGACTTTTCAGGATGCAAAACTATTTTTATATATGATTGAAGGCACAATCATTCAGCTTTTAAGCTCAGATGGGGCAGTCGATCGGGAAAAGGTGCTGGATTGTTTTCTAAATTCTAAATAGAAGGTCAAAGCGTTAATAAACTTTGGCTTCGTGTATTAAAAAAAACCTTGATGAAATGGACAAGGCCTTATTTACTTTAAACTTGTTTGTTCAGCTCAGGTGGTAAATGCTGCGCCAAATAATCAATTGCAAGACGGGTTTTAAGTGGCATAAAAGGCAGCGTAGGCCATACCAAATGAATCGGAAAAGCAATGCTCGACATGGTTTCTAACACTTGTACGAGCTTACCATCCTGTAATTCATTTTGAATGAGCCAATCGGGCAGCCAAGCGATACCAGCTCCAGCAAGCGCTGCATTTTTAATGGCCTGCAAGTCATTTAAAAGAAGCTTTGCTTTGGGTTTAATAAATAAAGGCTCGCTATTTTCCTTTTGAAGTTGCCATTTTTTTATTTGACCAAAATGCGGATCGGCAATTGTGGCGTGGTGGTCTAAGTCTTCAATATGTTCTAGGGGACCTGCTTCATTTAAATAGTCAGGTGAGGCACAAAGTAGCATTCGATGCTCACCAATCGGTTTGGCAACCAACTGAGTGGTGTCAGGTAACGTTCCGATTCGGATGCATAAATCAAAACCTTCTTCGACCAAGTCTACAGTCCGATCATTAAATGAAATTTCTAGCTGTAAGTCCGAATGCTCTTGAGCAAATTTAACCATGAGTGGGGCTGCAAAGAGTTGCCCGAACAGCACTGGCACAGACATTCGTAAACGGCCTGTTGCATGAATTTTCCCTTGGTCTAATAAAGCCGCTGCATTTTGTATTTCACTTAACGCTCGGCGGCTATGCTCATAAAACAAAGCACCTTCGTCAGTCATACTAAGCGAACGTGTTGTTCTTTTAAATAAAGCAACACCAAGCTGATCTTCAAGGCGAGCAATATTTTTACTAATGGCTGAGCGGGTTAAATGCAATTGCTCGGCAGCTTTTACAAAACTTCCAGCTTCAACCACAGTCACAAATATAGAAATTGCACTTAGCTCATGTTGCATGATTGTTGCCTAAAAGGAACCAATGATAAGAAATAATATCACCACTGTTGAATTTATTGTGGAGTTAATATGGCTTCATCAAAAACGTGGAGATGGTCATGGCTAAAATATTGGTATTAAAATCCAGCATTATGGGTGAGGGTTCACAAACCAATCGCCTAATCGATGTAATGCTTGAACATCGAAAAGACCAAGGTTTGCAAGATGACATCACCATACGTAATTTAGCGGAAATGAATCTGCCTGTATTAGATTTGGAAATTTTCCAAGCGCTGCGTGGGGCTGAAAATAACAATCAAGACATTAAACAAATCGTTGCTTTATCTGATGAATTAATTGCTGAATTAAAAAGTGCCGATTTATTGGTCATTGGCGCACCTATGTACAATTTAAATGTTCCGACTCAACTCAAAAACTGGTTTGATTTAGTGGCACGCGCAAGACAAACATTCCGCTACACCGAAACTTACCCTCAAGGTTTGGTGGAAGGAGTAAAGGCCGTGGTGGTAAGTAGTCGAGGCGGTATTCATGTCGGCCAAGAAACTGAGGTAGTCACGCCTTATCTCAAAGCAGTGTTAGGTCTAATGGGCATTCATGGAGTCGATTTTATCTATGCAGAAGGCCTAGATATGCAGGCTTATCGCAGCAATGCTTTAGATTTGGCAAATCAGCAAGTCAAAGAATTTGCCATTTAAATCGTAACCTGAAACTCTTGTATCTTGAATGAGATAACAAGAGTTTCTAAGTCTATTTAAATCACATTTCTGAGTTCATTTGCTGTGTTGCGAAGCAATGGCAAGATTTGCTGAACCAAATAATCTTCTTGTACACGGTTGGTTTGAGACATGCAGTTAAGCGCTGCTATAGCTTGACCTTGAGCATTAAATACAGGCACTGCAATCGCAATTACGCCAAGCTCATGTTCTTCTTTAGAAAGACAATAATCCGATAACGTAATGTCCTTAAGCACTTCAAAAAACTTGGACTCATCTACAATGGTAAACGGGGTTAAGCGTTTTAAACCATAAGTTTTGACCCATGCATGCTGAGCTTCTTCTGGCAGTGCTGCCAGTAATACTTTACCTGTGGACGTGGCATGGGCAGGGAGTCGGTTTCCTAAATGCATGCCATAAGGGCTAACACGTAAATTATCTTGCTGCGGTAAATAACTACGGGCAATTGGCACCACTTCGTTATCATCTAACACCACAATTGAAAACGTCAGAGATGTTTGCGCGCACAAAAGATTTAGAAATGATTGAGCAACTTTAGGCAGGTGGGCAGAGCTTAAATAAGAACTCGAAAAGCGCAGCACGCGATGAGTAAGCCAAAAATAATGTTCATCTGTTTCTAAATAGCCTAAGTATTTTAAAGTTTTTAGATAACGCCTTGCCGCGGTACGACTAATGCCAGTTCGCTCGGCCACTTGAGTCACATTGAGCCGTTGCCGATCTGTTCCAAAAGCTTCGAGTAAAGCTAAACCTTTTGCTAACCCTGCAATGTAGTCTTCTTGACGAATTTTCTCATGCGAGTTTGGGTGCTCTAAAAAAGCATCGAGAGAAGGCATCCTTTCATTCCTGTTATTTTGGTTGTTTCTGTCCGCTATTCGGACAAACTAAATGATAAACGGTTATTTTCGTCTTGGATACATAGTGCACAAAACTTAAAGCCAGTAATTTAAAAGTCAGGATGAAACAAGGATGAAGTTATGGATATTTTAAAGACACAGGTTGCAATTATTGGATCTGGACCAGCAGGTTTATTGCTTGGGCAACTTTTATATAAAGCTGGCATCGACCATATTATTGTTGAGCAACGTAGTGCTGAATATGTGGCTTCACGGATTCGTGCAGGAATTTTAGAGCAAGTTTCGGTCGACTTGCTGAAACAAGCAGGCGTTGACCAAAACCTAAAAGACAAAGGATTACCGCATTCGGGCATCGAAATCTTAACCAATGGTGAATTGCATCGCGTTGATTTAGCCGCACTCACGGGTGGTAAACAAGTGACTGTATATGGTCAGACCGAAGTCACCAAAGATTTAATGACTGCGCGTGAAGCGGAGCAGCTCACTTCATTTTATGAAGCTCAAAATGTACAAGTGAAAGATTTTTACACTGCACCAAAAGTTGAGTTTGAGTACCAAGGTAAATCTTTTCAAATTCAGTGTGACTTTATAGCAGGGTGTGATGGCTACCATGGTGTCTGCCG
The DNA here is from genome assembly GCF_056735735.1 of Acinetobacter sp. V116_7. Classification (NCBI taxonomy): domain Bacteria; kingdom Pseudomonadati; phylum Pseudomonadota; class Gammaproteobacteria; order Moraxellales; family Moraxellaceae; genus Acinetobacter; species Acinetobacter sp. V116_7. The sequence continues at coordinate 808,296 of NZ_JBWZIF010000028.1, read as the reverse complement.
TGCCAGCGTGCCAGAAGATAAAATTAAAACCTTTGAAAAAGTTTATCCGTTTGGCTGGTTAGGGGTGTTGGCAGACGTTCCACCTGTAGCCGATGAACTGATTTACGTACAGTCAGAACGTGGATTTGCTTTATGCAGTATGCGTTCTGAAACGCGTAGCCGTTATTATTTACAAGTTCCTTTAACAGATCACATCGAAGACTGGTCAGATGAAAAGTTCTGGGATGAGTTGAAAAATCGCCTAGATCCTGAAAGCCGTGAAAAGCTAGTGACAGGACCTTCTATTGAAAAAAGTATCGCGCCGTTACGTAGCTTTGTGACCGAGCCAATGCGTTTCGGAAAACTATTTTTAGCAGGTGATGCTGCGCATATTGTGCCACCGACAGGAGCAAAAGGCCTAAATCTCGCTGCGTCTGATATTGCTTATTTATCAAGTGCACTTGTTGAATATTATGTTGAAGGTTCCGAGCAAGGGATTGATCAATATTCAGAGAAATGCCTACAACGTGTATGGAAAGCAGAGCGTTTTTCTTGGTGGATGACTCATTTATTGCATCGCTTTGAAACTGAAAGTGAGTTTGACCATAAAATTAAGCAAGCCGAGCTAAGTTATGTACTGGGTTCAATTGCGGGTAAAACCACATTGGCTGAAAACTATGTCGGTTTGCCTTATGAGATTAAGCAAATTGATAGTTTTAAGCACGCAAGCTAAAGACTAGATAAGAAATAAAAAGGGCATGAAAATGCTCTTTTTTTATATAAAAAACTCAGAGGAAAGAAATAGACTAAGAGATTGTTTTGCTTAAAAGATCAGCATTAATAAAAGCTTTTGTCACATTTTTTCAGTATATTGCTATTAATTTCTTTATTTATAAATTCTAAGTTTGTATGGAACAGGACCAAGCACGCATACCTAAATATATTCCTATTCGCGATGCAATTGCCCACGATATTGAATCGGGTGTATTAGAAGCCCACGCAAAACTCCCATCAGAAAGAGTGCTTTCGGAGCAATTCCAAACCACTCGTGTGGCTGCACGTGAAGCTTTACTGGCTTTGGAAACTGATGGCTTGATTTATCGCTTGGACCGCCGTGGTTGGTATGTTCGTTCTCCTCGTATTATTTATCACCCGCAATCGACAAAAAACTTTAATCAGTTTGTGATTGAACAAGGCTATGAACCTTCTACAGAAGTGATTTCGAGTGAACTAACTCAGGCCACTTCTTGGGATGCCAAGCATTTAAAAGTTGAAAAAGGGCATCCGATTTATTCAGTTTGGCGACGTCGTTGTATTAATGGGCGACCTGTTTTGGTTGAACATTTACGGGTGAATGCCGAACTTTTCCCCGAGTTTTTAACTCATGATCTCAAGCAATCCATTACTTTACTGATGGCAAATCAATATAACTGCCATATCACCAGAGCTGACATTAACTTGTATCCAACCGCTTTATCGGAGCAGCAGGCCAAAGCACTGCATGTCAATGTGGGCGCGCTCGGGTTATATATTTGTCGTAGCAACAGAAATGAAGAAGGCGTAATTACCGATGTTGACCAAGAATATTGGCTACATGATGTTTTAGATTTGCATTTCGAAGCGCGAGCATAAAAATATAATCTGGTTTAAACCAGATTAATTAAACTGTCATATAAAGCTGTTGAAATACAGTCATCAAATAATTGCATTCGATGGTTTGCAGATGAAACAGTATGTTCAACAGACAATTAAACTTGGCACTGCATCAGTTTTAGGTGTAGTGGTCGCTATTCAAATGGGATGTTCATCAGCAACATCAAAACAATCAGAAGAAATTACAGTCTATACGGCAGTGGAAGCCGACCAGCTTAAACAGTACCAAGAAGAACTACATAAAGCCTATCCTGAACTCAAAGTAAAATGGGTACGTGATTCAACAGGTGTAATCACCGCTAAACTTTTGGCAGAGCAGAAAAACCCACAAGCAGATGTAGTTTTTGGTGTGGCTTTAACCAGTTTGCTGGTCATGGAAAAGAAGGATATGCTTGAGCCTTTTAAACCAGAAGGCATCCAAAATTTAAAACCAGAATTTGTGAGCCAAAAATCTGTACCGACTTGGACGGGTATGGATGCATGGGAATCTGCAATTTGTGTCAATAAAATAGAATTAGAAAAACATAAATTACCGATTCCAAAAACTTGGAAAGATTTAACCAATCCAATTTATAAAAACCTGATTGTGATGCCAAATCCGGCTTCGAGTGGAACAGGGTATTTAGATGTCACGGCTTGGATGCAAATTTGGGGTGAAAAGCAAGCATGGGATTACATGCATGCTTTAGATAAAAACATTTCACAATATCCTCACTCGGGTTCAAAACCTTGCAAAATGGCTGCACAGGGCGAAATTCCAATTGGTGTTTCTTTTGGGTATCCGGCATTTAAATTAAAAGCAGAAGGCGCACCTTTGGAAGTGGTTTATCCAACTGAAGGTTTAGGCTGGGAAATGGAAGCATCAGCAATTGTGAAAGGAACGAAGAAATTAAATAGTGCACAGAAATTTATAAATTGGTCGGTAAGTAAAGTGGCAAATGAAGCCTATGCACACAACTTTTCAATGGTGGCTTATAAAGGCATTGAAAATACCACCATGGACTTCCCAAAAAACCTTCCTCAAATGCTCGTAAAAAATGATTTTTATTGGGCGGCCGAGCAGCGTGAACGTATTTTGGCTGAATGGTCAAAGCGTTTTGAAAAGTGATCTTTTGGATAAGGGCCTCATTATGCAAATACCTTCGTCATTGCAATCATCGCTGCTGGGTCAAAACCAAAAGGGCGAGTTAGCAGGGCATTTACTGTCGTCATTAACGACCTATAAATATCCTGAACATGGTCCGTCGGTTTTAGAAGTGGTGGATATTCAAAAAAAGTTCCAACACTTTCAGGCCCTAACGCATATTAATTTAGACCTTAAAGCTGGTGAGTTCGTGAGCTTTTTAGGGCCTTCTGGATGCGGTAAAACCACATTACTACGGATAATTGCGGGTCTAGAAAAACCTGATTATGGAAAAGTCATAAAAAAGGGCACAGACATTACGGTGTTGAGTGCTGAAAAACGTCACTGTGGCATTGTGTTTCAGAACTATGCGTTATTTCCAAACTTAAACGTTGAAGAAAATATTGCGTTTGGCTTAGACAAAAAGAAGTGGGACAAGGTACAGCGTAGTCAACGAGTTCAGGAGTTATTAGAACTGATTGAATTACCCGATATTGCTAAAAAATATCCAAACCAATTGTCGGGTGGGCAGCAGCAACGTGTTGCGCTTGCTCGGGCAATTGCACCGAAACCTGATATTTTACTGCTCGATGAACCTTTGTCTGCACTCGATGCTCAGGTACGTCTAAACCTGAGACAAAAGATTCGCTCAATTCAATCACAGCTTAATTTGCCAACCATTATGGTCACGCACGATCAAGAAGAAGCGTTAAGCATTTCAGACCGTGTGGTGGTCATGAATCATGGCGTCATTGAGCAGATTGATACACCGCACAATATTTACTACAAGCCTCAAACCCAATTCGTTGCAAAGTTTATTGGCACTATGAACTTTTTAAAAGCTACTTGTTCAGTCACCAATCAGCTCGAGGTTTTAGGTTTTATTCCTTTAAATTTGGAGCAGCAAAAACTTAAAGCAGGGCAAAACTTCAGCATTGGTTTTAGACCCGAAGCTGTCGAGTTGGTTGATGATTTTGGTAGTGATAAAGAGTCGTTGTATTTGCCAGTTAAAGTATTAAGCACTGAATTTTTAGGTGCAAAACGCCGTTTGTTTTGTACCATTCATATCGATGGAGTTGAGCAGGCAAAACACCTTTTGCAAATTGAAATTGAAAATACCAAGTTCAAATCTTTGCAAGAACTCATGTTTATAAAAGTGCCTAATCAGCTCATTCATGTCTTTGACGAACAAGGGTACGCACTATGTTAAATGAAGCTGCTTCAGCGGTTTTAAAAACACAGCCGCGTCGAAAAACTGAATATTCATTAAGATCAAATATTGCTTTAGCTACCGTCGCAATCGCTTTGACTTTAGCGATTATTACTCCTTTAATGATGCTGTTTGAAACTGCATTTTTTGATGAAAATCAGCAGTTTGTTGGCCTTGAAAACTTCTATAATTATTTTGCAAGTCCAGCTTTAGTCAGCTCTGTATTTAACTCGGTGTGGGTTGCTTGTGCTGCTACTGTCATTACAGTATTTCTTGCCAGTATTTATGCTTTTGCACTTACCAACGTCAATATGAAAGGCAAAGGCTTCTTTAAAGTGGTCGCTTTTTTACCGATTTTAGCGCCGTCACTTTTGCCTTCTTTGGCATTGGTTTATTTGTTTGGTAAGCAAGGTGTATTGAAACCTTTGCTGGGCGATATACAAATTTATGGCCCAATCGGTATTTTAATCAGTTATTGCTTTTGGCTGTTTCCAGCAATTCTAATGTTGATGATGGTGTCTTTTCGCAGTGTCGATCAGCGTTTAATTGAGGCCTCTTTGTCACTCGGCAAAAATATCTGGAGAACCCATTACCATGTGACTTTACCTGCAATTCGTTATGGACTCATCAGTGCAAGTTTAGTGGCTTTTATTTATGTACTGACCGATTTTGGTATTCCAAAAGTCATTGGCGGTTCATTTAACATGATGGCGCTTGATGTCTATAAACAGATTATTGGTCAGCAAAACATGAGCATGGGTGCGGTGATTTCCATCTTGTTATTGCTACCAGCAGTTTTTGTGTTCATTTTTGATCGTATACAAAGCAAGCGTCATACACGTTTTCAAGCTTTTCAGGCTAAACCTTATGTCTCTGCACCGAATAAAAAACTTGAAGTCGTTCTGAGCTTATTTTGTGGTTTGGTTTCAGGCTCGATTTTACTGATTATTTTAACGGCTGTGTTGGCTTCATTTATTCAGTCTTGGCCTTATGATTTGTCTTTGACCTTGGCACATTACAGTTTTGAATATGTCGATGGCGGCGGTTGGGCTGCGTACTTCAACTCGGTTCGCATGGCACTCTTTAGTACAGTTTTTGGAACGGCACTCATTTTTATGGTGGCACTGTTAACCGAACGTTTTAAGGCACATCCTGTCATTAAAAACTATGTACAAGCTTTGGTTTTACTGCCACTCGCTGTGCCGGGTTTGGTCTTGGGTATTGCTTATATTTTGTTTTTTAACCAGCAAAGCAACCCGTTAAATGTGTTGTATGGAACCATGACCATTTTGGTGATTTCAACCATCGTGCATTATTACACTGTGCCACACCTCACTTTAAGCAATGCCATTACACAAATTCCGCTACAGCTCGACCAAGCAGCACAAACTTTAGGAACATCAAAGTGGAAAACCTTTTGGAAAGTATATTTGCCAATGTGTTTTCCAGCGCTATGCGATGTGTCGGTCTATATTTTTGTGAATGCCATGACCACTGTGTCGGCTGCCATTTTCCTCTATTCACCAGACACAAGTTTAGCTGCGGTGGCTGTTTTGAATATGGATGATGCGGGAGACACGGTTGCTGCTGTTGCGATGAGCATTCTCATTTTGACAACCTCATGTGTTGTAAAACTCATTCACTGGTTATTTACCAGAAAAATTATGGCAAGAAGTCAGCAATGGCGCGAAAGCGCTCACTAAGTTTTAGCTAAACACAATTTTTATTTAACCGATTGAAACGAAATGCTTTGTTCAACAAGGCAAGGGTTTGTTCATCCTAAATTTCGCAAATTGGAAGTCTTATGAATAACGCAAAGTTTGATTTAATTGTTGTCGGTGCTGGTATTTTAGGCTTGTCCGCTGCCATACAGGCGCAAGAACAAGGCTTAAAAGTTTGTATATTCGAGAAAAATGCTCAACCAGTGGGGGCAACTCGCCGTAATTTTGGCATGGTTGGAACATCAACCTTAACCCATCCTGAACAGCAGTGGCGAAAATACGCTCTTGAAACGCGTTCTTTTTATCAGCGTATTCAGGCTGAAACCGATATTTCGTTTGCTCAACGCCAAGGTGTTTATCTCGCAAACACTGCACTTGAATGGCAGGTTTTAAAAGAGTTTGCCGAGCGTGCAAATCATTACCAAATTCCAGTTCATTTGCTAAAGCATGATGAACTGGTCACCCAATTTTCTTATTTAAAGCCTAAGCGGCAGTTTCAAGGCGGCTTGATTTTTGAAGAAGATTATTCGGTAGAACCGCATGTGGTTGGGCAGCGACTGTTGGCATATGCCGAAAGTAAAGGTGTAGAAATTTATACCAATGCTTGTGTTGTTCAAACTCAATATCAGCGTGAAAGTTGTCGGGTTAGTTTGGCAAATGGAGTGACTTATCGGGCAAATAAAGTTTTGATCTGTCACGGTGAAGTGATCGATGTTTTATATCCAGATCTCTTACAAAGTTTGAACTTGAAACGTTGTGGCTTACAAATGGCCCTGACTCAACCATTTCATCAAAAATTAAATGCTTCTCTTTATTCAGGCTTATCTATTTCACGTTATCCCGCTTTTGAAATTTGCCCAAGTCATGCTGAGCTGACTAAAGCATCGCAACAGGGATTTATTAAAGAATTCGGCATTCATATTCTGATTAAACAAAATGAATTTGGCGACCTGATTGTGGGCGATAGCCACGAATATCATTCGATTAATGAAGCGCCTCAGTTTGAGCAGCGTGAAGAGATTAATGAGTTTATTCAAACGTACTGCCACGAAAAATTAGGGCTGACTTTACCTCCAATTCAAAAACGTTGGAATGGTTATTACCTGACCCATGAACATGAGTTGGCCTGTATCACTGAAGCTGAAAAAAACATCTTTCTGGTGAGTGCAATTGCTGGCAAAGGCATGACCACAGGGGCCGGATTTATGAAAGAAATATTAGAACAAAATATTTACTAGTTTGTCATCTGGTTTAAACCAGATTGATGTATATTGAAATTAACGCGAACAAGATGAGCAACATTATGAACATGCAACCACAACTCGATATGGACTTAGAGAATAAATATTTGCTTCTAACGCCAGGTCCGTTATCAACTTCTGCGACAGTCCGCCGCGCCATGCAAAAAGACTGGTGTACTTGGGACCAAGAATATAATTCGCTTGTACAAGATATTCGTAATCGATTGGTCAACTTGGCAACCAGCCAACCTGAAAAATATACGGCTGTGCTAATGCAAGGCAGTGGTAGTTTTGCTGTGGAGTCTGTGCTTGGTTCAGCTATTCCGCGTGATGGCAAAATCTTGATTATTAATAATGGCGCATACGGTGCACGTATGGTGCAAATGGCACGCTGCCTAAATATTGAAGTTGTAGAGCTGAATTATTTAGAAACCCAGACACCAGATTTACAAGAGATTGAGCGTGTTTTACAAGATAAAACCATTAGTCACGTTACCTGTGTGCACTGCGAAACCACCACAGGAATTTTAAACCCGATTCAAGACATTGGCCGTTTGGTGAAAGCAGCAGGAAAAATCTGGATTGTAGATGCCATGAGTTCATTTGGTGGAGTGCCAATGGATATGGCTGAGCTTGAAATTGATTTTCTAATTTCAAGTGCGAATAAATGTATTCAAGGTGTTCCGGGCTTTGGTTTCATTTTGGCGAAACGGGATTGCCTAGAAGCGTGTAAAGGTTTGGCACGTTCGGTTAGCCTCGATTTATATGACCAGTGGAACACAATGGAGCAGCATAACGGTAAATGGCGTTTTACCTCGCCAACCCATGTGGTACGTGCATTTTATCAAGCATTGCTTGAGCTTGAGACAGAGGGCGGAGTAGCTGCACGTTATCAACGTTATTTACAAAACCAACAAACCTTATCGCAAGGTATGCAACAACTAGGCTTTGAATTGGTATTAGGCAATAAAGCACCCCAATCACCAATTATCACTACATTCCTTTACCCAACAGTTGAAATATTTAGCTTTCAGTCCTTCTACGAAACCCTGAAAAAATCAGGCTATGTGATCTATCCAGGCAAAGTCACCGATCTCAACTGCTTCCGTATTGGCAATATTGGCGAAGTTTATATTCATGACATTGAAGGACTTCTTGCTGCGATTGCCAGCTACTGCGAAAGCAATCTCAATCAAGCTGTAACAGCATAACTTTTATTAAAATATTTGGATTAAAGGGAATACACCATGACGACCAACAATACACAAATTCAGGCTGTGGTTTTTGACTGGGCTGGCACAACTGTAGATTTTGGCTCACGTGCACCAATTTTAGCTTTTATGGCTTTATTTAAAGACAATAAAATTGAAATTACGGTTGAAGAAGCGCGTGCCCCAATGGGTTTAGAAAAACGTGACCATATTGCTGCTGTTTTAAAAATGCCACGTGTGGCAGCTGCATGGCATGAAGTTTATGGGCAAGCTGCAACTGAAGCGGATATTGACCGTTTATATAAAGACTTTATTCCGTATCAATTAGATTCGATTCCAACATGTTCGGCTTTAATTCCGGGTGCATTGGCGACTTTTGAAAATATTAAAAAGCGTGGCGCAAAAATTGGTAGTAACACGGGCTATGCATCAATGATGATTGGGCGATTGATTAGAGATGCTGCCGATCAAGGCTACCATCCAGACTGTATTGTTACGGCAAGTGATGTGAAATTTGGTCGTCCATATCCTGAAATGTTATGGAAAAACTTAATTCAACTCGACGTATCTGATATCAAAACTGTTGTCAAAGTAGATGATACCGTGGTGGGTATCGATGAAGGTTTAAATGCTGGATGCTGGACAGTTGGGCTTGCAATTAGTGGTAACGAAGTCGGTTTAAGCTTTGAAGAGTGGAGTGCATTATCGGCTGATGAGCAGATCATTCTAAAAGATAAGGCATACCAAAAAATGAATGCGTCGGGCGCTCACTATGTGATTGATAGTGTCGCTGACTTGCCAAATGTTTTAGATGATATTGAACGCCGTTTAGGGCAAGGGGAACGACCTTAAACCAAGTCTAGGCCAATATATTTTTAAGCTTAGCTCCCTTGGGAGCTAAGCTTACCTAAAAAATTAAAATGAAGAGTAGATAAACTCTACATATATGGAAATAAGAAGTAACTTAAACGAATAGATTCCTTATTTCCTGCTAACCATCTAAAACACTTGTTTAAATGGTTAGCACCATCAACCATATAGGCCTATGACCTATGTGATAGATCTTTTTATGACTTTTGAGGGTCATATAGTTTTTCTTTAATAAATAGGGCTGGTATCACACCACAAATCAGATAAGCTGCACCCATGACGACAAAACCTAAACCAATAGACCCGCCAGAGGCTAAGAATCCAATCGTTGCAGGGGCTAACGCAGCGCCTAAACGTCCGACATTATAAGCTCCACCAATGGCTGTACCGCGAATGGCAGTTGCAAAGCTTTCGGTCATATAGGTTGCATTTACGCCATAAGGGATACCGTAGAGGAAACCAAAAGTGATCAGTAAATATAGAATGTTGCTTGGTGAGTTATAAAAAACAATCAGAGGTAAGAAAATAGCAGTGCCAATAGCACCAAAGGCATAAGTAAAACGACGCCCTAATTTATCTGCCATCATGCCCGCAAGAACTTTACCTAAAATCATGGCGGTATATGTACCTACCATATAGGCAGTCATTTCTTTAAACTTCATACCGAGTTCACTTTCAAGGTATGACGGCATCCAGTTATTTACGCCATAGTAGCCAAACTGTAAAAAGCCTGCTGTTAAAGCCCATAAGATAAACATATTGCGGTTTCGTTTATCTTGGAAAATAAGCTTAAATGCCGAAGTTTTCGATGCGTTTTGAGCCAAAATAGGTTGTTGAAGTCGAGACTTTTGCCATGCTTCTGGTTCGGGTACTAAAATATGCATGAGAATAGCAATAATGACGGGAATAATCGCAACATAAAACAGCATGCGCCAGCCATGATCTGGAATAATCCAACCTGCAAGCAAAGTCGCAACAATATATCCTACGGTCCAGCCAGCTTGTAGTGTGCCCAGTACTGTTGTGCGGAAACGTGTTGGTACATATTCGGCCATGAGAGTATTACAGGCAATATAAAGTGAACCCAAACCGAGTGATGCAAAAAATCTTAAAATACCAAATTGAAGAAAGCTCTGAGTAAAACCTAAGCCGCAGGTGAGGAGTGAGAAAATTAAAATAGAAATAACAACAATGCGGACGCGACCAAATTTATCGCACGCCCATCCCCCAAAAATTCCACCAACAGCCATACCTGCCAGTGTAAAACTGCCAAGCATACCTGCTTGTACTGAACTTAATCCAAAATCTGCCTTAATACTATTTAAGCTATAAGACAGCAGCATCAAATCTGCACCATCTACCAATAGTGCTAGAAATGCAAAAATAAATGCTATTTTCCACGTATGAGGCTGTATACGAGAAAGACCTTCTTTGTAATTTGTAGCCATAATCCATTACCTACATTTGATTGAAAGCACTTCAAGTCGTTTTGAAGTGCTTAAAATTTGATTAAGACGCAGCGCGAATCATGTTTCGGGCAATAATCATTTGTTGAATTTGGGTCGTGCCTTCATAAAGGCGGAACAAACGGACATCGCGATAAAAACGTTCAATCGCATATTCACTGATATAACCCGCACCGCCGTGAATTTGTACGCAGCGATCAGCAACGCGGCCACACATTTCGGTTGCAAACATTTTTGCGCAGGAAGCTTCGGTGCTAACGTTTTCTCCTGCATCACGTAGGCGTGCAGCATCTAAGACCATGCATTTGGCTGCATAAATTTCAGCTTTTGAGTCAGCTAGCATGGCTTGAATGAGTTGAAATTCCGCAATCGGTTGTCCAAATTGCTTACGTTCGATGGCGTAATTTAAAGAATCATCTAGCATTCGGGTTGCTGCTCCAACACTCAAAGCCGCAATATGCAAACGGCCTTTATCTAGCACTTTCATAGCAGTTTTAAAACCAACTCCTTCAACACCACCAATGAGCGCTGAGGCTGGAATGCGACAATTTTCAAAAATCACATCACAGGTATGGGCGCCTTTTTGCCCCATCTTTTTATCGCGTTTGCCAAGAAAAATACCGGGAGTTTGGCTATCGACAATAAAAGCAGAAATCCCCCCAGCACCTTTAATATCAAAGTTCGTACGAGCCATGACTGTGAATACGCCAGCGTGAGGAGCATTGGTAATAAAGCGTTTGGTGCCATTTAAAATATAAAAGTCACCGTCTTTTACTGCGCTGGTTTTTAAAGAGGCAGCGTCAGAACCTGCATCTGGTTCGGTTAAGCAAAAAGAACTGATCACTTCACCACGTGCTAAACGTGGCAAGAAAAATGATTTTTGTACTTCGGTCCCATCAATAATCAGGCCACTTGAACCAATGCCATTATTGGTCCCAATGAGAGAGCGAAATGCAGGCGAGGTGCGTCCTAACTCAAAAGCCACATAGACCTCTTCTTCCATTGTTAGTCCAAGACCTTCGTACTCTTCAGGAATGGTTAAACCGAATAAGCCGAGAGCTTTCATCTGTTCAACGATATCTTGAGGAATTTCATCCATTTCAGCGACTTCATTCTCATGAGGAATTAATACACCTTCAACAAATTGTCGAATCATATCAACAAGTTGATCTAAGGTTTCCTGATCTCGAATCATAGTCTCGTCCTTTTACTACATGCAAAAAACATCAATGTGATGTTCGTAAAATCACCAATATTTGAAGCGATAGTAATCAAAGGATGTATGTAAAACAATATATTTTGAAAATTAATTTCGCAATGCGATACTTTGTTGTTGATTTATCTTTAGCTAATTTATTGATTTATTTAAGCTATATTTTCTTATAAAAAATCATTATTTTTAGTGGAAAATTAAAGTTTGATTTTTAAAAAGACCTGTGTATATTAAAAATATATATCGCTATGCGAAATTTTAAATGGATAAGTTTTCCTATAGGAAATAAGTCACAAAATATAGTGGGATGAAGATGGGTGCTTTAAATGGAATTCGGGTACTTGACTTAAGTCGGGTATTGGCTGGGCCTTGGTGTGGGCAGATTCTTGCCGATTTAGGCGCAGAAGTAATCAAGATTGAACGACCGAAAGTCGGTGATGACACCCGTTCTTGGGGGCCACCTTGGATGAAAGATGACTCAGGCCAAGACACTCAAGAAGCTGCTTATTATCAGTCCACCAACCGCAATAAATTATCTGTTGCTATCGACATTGCGAGTTCTGATGGCCAAGAATTGATTAAAGCCCTCATTCAAGACACCGATGTCGTGATCGAAAACTACAAAGCGGGGTCTTTGAAAAAATACGGTTTGGACTATGAGTCTTTATCTGCCATTAACCCTAAACTGGTGTATTGCTCAATTACAGGTTTTGGTCAAAATGGCCCAAGAGCAGAAGAGCCTGGTTATGACTTTATTATTCAGGGCATGGGCGGGCTTATGTCAGTCACGGGTGAGCGTGATGATTTGCCGGGTGGAGGCCCTCAAAAAGTAGGGGTCGCATTTTCTGATTTAGCTACAGGACTTTATTCTACGATTGCCATACAGGCTGCTTTACTCAACCGCCATGTGACAGGTTTAGGTCAATACATTGATATGGCTTTGCTTGATGTTCAAATTGCCACAATGGCAAATCAGGGAATGAATTATCTTTCATCGGGTAATATCCCTAAACGCTATGGCAACGCACATGCCAATATTGTGCCTTACCAAGTGTTCAAAGCTTCTGACCGTGATTTTATTATTGCATGTGGAAATGACACTCAGTTTATTCAACTCTGTCGAAGTATAGGTTTACCCGATTTACCAAATGATGCGCGTTTTGCCCGAAATGCGGACCGAATCAAGCATCGTGATGAAATTATCGGAATTTTACAAACACACTTTTTAACTAAAACGGCTGATGAATGGGTAGATGCAATCTATGCGGCTAAAGTTCCGGTAGGTGTGATTAATAACTTGGAACAAGCTTTTCAAGAGCCGCAAGTCATTGCCCGAGAAATGTTAGTCGAGATGAACCATCCTCAACGTGAAAAATTGAAGGTAATTGGGTCACCAATCAAACTTTCTAGAACGCCAGTTGAATACAAAACAGCTCCTCCGTTGTTGGGTGAACATACGCAGGCGGTTTTAGGTCGAGTGGTTTCTTCGGAAAAACTAGCTGAGCTTAAAGAAAAGGGTGTAATTGGATAAGTGGCTTAAAAGCGGAAGGTTAAAATTATATTTAAAATCAGAAAATAAAATATTTAATCTTTCGCTTTAATGAGTTAAATGAAGTTATCTTTTAGATGCAGACTCGGATGTTTGCTCTTTTGCTATTTATAGAAAAAATAGATTATAATTTTCGCAGTGCGAAACAAAATATGGATTGGTATGACAATGAACGATGCAGTTGATGCAGAACCGACAGAAAAATTATTAGCGCCATTAAGGCATGAATTATTACATCCGATTGAAGACATGCAGGATGAAAATGATCGCCAATTTATTACTGCATTAGCACGTGGTTTAGAGCTATTACGTTGTTTTACGCCGAAGCATCAGCATTTGGGAAACCAAGAGCTTGCTCAGATGACAGGTTTGCCAAAACCAACCATTACTCGCCTTACACATACCTTGTCGCGTTTGGGCTATATCAAACAAGTACCTAACTCAAGCAAATTCCAGCTTTCAGTGGGTGTTCTTGCATTTGGTTATTCCATGCTGTCTAACGTGTCGATTCGCTCTATTGCTCATCCATATATGAAAAATTTGGCAGACTATGCTGGTGCTGCTGTAGCAATGGCAACACGCGATCGACTGAACATGATTTATCTTGATGTCGTTCAAGGCAAAGGCAATATGACCATGCGCCGTCAAGTCGGAACCTATTTACCGATCCATTTAAGTTCGATGGGACGTGCTTGTTTAGCTGCAATGCCTGAAGATGAAAGAGAGTTTTTACTTGATGCTATTCGTAGCAAGCACAAAGAAGACTGGATTAAAATTAACCGTGATCTAGACAAAGCGTTTAAAGACTACCAAGATTTTGGATACTGTTTTTCAATCGGTGAATGGCATAAAGATGTCAATTCGGTTGCTGTTCCACTCATTCATGAACAACATGGTTTACTGGTGTTCAACTGTGGTGGTCCAAGTTTCATTATGAACCGTGAAAAACTCGAAGAAGATATTGCACCGCGTCTTTTACACATGGTGAATAATATTCGTACCGAGATTAGCTAAACTTATCTGATTCACTTAAAAAAGCCAGCTTTGATTTTCAATGCTGGCTTTTTAATGGGCGAATTTTAGGTTGTTTGGTTATGGAAGTTCGGTTTCCGTTTTTCTTTGAAAGCATTTAATGCTTCTTTAAACTCGGAACCTTGTAAACAATGCGAGAAAATAGTCGACTCATGATCAATACGATTGAGTAGATCATCGATTGGCATATCTCTTAGTAACTTTTTACTGAGCTGTAAGGCTTGGCTTGGTTTGTGAGCAAGTTTAATTGCCACATCTTCAACCGCTTGATCTAGCTCAGTTGCCTCAAATATTTCATTTACCAGACCATAATTCTTTGCTTGGTCTGCCGAAAACTTTTCACCGAGTAAAATAATCTCAGAAGCTCGAGCAAAGCCCAATAGTCTTGGCAGGATGTAACTTGAACCCGCTTCGGGTACAAGTCCCAAATTCACAAAGGGAAACTGAAAAATAGAGTTTTGGCTTGCATACACAAGGTCACAATGTAGAAGCATAGTACTGCCAATACCAATTGCCACACCATTTACTTTAGCAATAATCGGTTTTGGAAACGTTGCTAAGCTTTTTAAGAAAACAATCGAAGCGGGTGGTTCTGAACTTGATGTGTCGCGTGTTTCGAATGCGTTTACATCATTACCACTGGTAAACGAAGAACCTTCACCAGCAAGCACAACGACATGAACCTCTTGATTTGTTGCAGCTTGATCTAATGCCCGACTTAGGGACGTATACATTTCATAGTTAATCGCATTCTTTTTGCTAGGGTTGCTCATGGTAAGCGTTAGTATATGTTTATCTAAACACTCATGGATTGTGCCTGTTTTTAGCTCATTTTGAGTTTTATTGTCCTGCTGCATTATTCATCCCTTTCAATAAATTTTCGTTTAAAATTTAAACTTATTAAAATGATGCTATCGAAAAATAATTCCGTCATCAATTATTTTGTTTTATATTGTGGTATAAAATTTTGTATTGTGGAATTTTTACCTTAAATCACTTTAAATGACGGTAGGATTTATGCGTAAATAAGCATCTAGCTCTGCTAAGGAAATGAGAAGCTAGTTATAGAACGGTGAGTGGAAAGAATATGAAGACCAAAATTACAGAATTATTTGAAATCGAGCATCCAATTATTCAAGGTGGTATGCATTATGTTGGTTTTGCAGAGCTGGCTGCTGCGGTTTCTAATGCGGGCGGGTTAGGCATTATTACTGGCTTAACTCAGCGTACACCTGAAAATCTGGCAAAAGAAATTGCACGTTGCCGAGAAATGACCGACAAGCCTTTTGGGGTAAATTTAACCTTTCTGCCTACGGTAAATACTCCTGATTATCCGGGTTTTGTAGAGGCAATTATTAAAGGTGGAGCCAAGGTTGTAGAAACAGCAGGGCGTAATCCTGAACAGGTGATGCCATATTTAAAGGCTGCTGGTATTAAAGTAATTCACAAATGTACTTCGGTTCGACATAGCTTAAAAGCGCAACAAATTGGATGTGATGCGGTTTCTGTAGATGGTTTCGAGTGTGGTGGGCATCCTGGTGAGGATGACGTGCCAAATATGATTTTATTGCCTTTAGCAGCCGATGCATTAGAAATTCCGTTTGTTGCTTCAGGTGGAATGGCAGACGGACGCTCACTCGCTGCTGCATTAGCGATGGGAGCCGATGGAATTAACATGGGAACGCGTTTTATTGCAACTCAGGAAGCTCCCGTACATGCAAATGTGAAACAGGCGATTTTGAATGCAACCGAACGAGATACGCGGTTAATTATGCGTGCTTTGCGAAACACAGAACGTGTCATGAATAATGCGGCCGTAGAAAAAATCGTAGCAAAAGAAAAAGCGCTAGGCGATAACATTAAATTTGAAGATATTATTGAAGAAGTGGCTGGCGTTTATCCAAAAGTCATGATTGATGGCGATGTCAATGCGGGCGCATGGTCATGCGGTTTAGTCGCAAGCTTGATTCATGATATTCCGACATGCGATGAACTGGTTAATCGAATTGTTAGAGATGCAGAAGACATTATTCGTGGACGTTTATTAGGACTTTTATAGGATTTATCCTAGCCCCTATAATTAATTATTAGCATACTTTATATAAGATCAGCACAAGTTTTAATTGTGCTGATCTTTTGCATCACTCACACAATAATAAAGACATAAAGCGGCAAAAATTAAGCCTAAAATGCAGACACCTGTCCATCCGAAGTGTTTCCAAGCGTAGCTTCCTGCCGTTGTGCCTAAAGCGCCGCCAGCAAAGTAACCAGTCATATAAATCGCATTAAACCGTGAGCGTAATTCTTGATTAAGTTTAAATACAATACTTTGGTTGGTGACATGTACAGCAGAAAGAGAAGCATAAAGAATGAGTAAAGCAATAATGTAAAAAGCGAAATGGTAGGGTAAAAGTGAAAACAGAACCCAACTTAAAATAAGCCCAATGCCACAAAAAATCGAAATTTTATGGATATAGCCTTGGTCAATAAATTTACCTGAAAAATTGGCAACGAACGTTCCTAACACGCCAACAAAACCGAAAAGGCCAATGGTAAAGTCGCTAAAAAAATAGGGTGCCGGAGCCAGAAGCAACGACATGGTGGTAAAGGTTAAACTCACACATGCAAATGTAAAACCACCAATATAAGTTCTGGTTCTTAACCGTCGATTTTGAATAAAAATCTGTGGAAGAGAGCGAATAGTTTTTACATAGTTTTCAGATTTAGTCGGTGGGAATAACCCGATATTACGATGCAAAATAAAGGCAATAACAAGTAATAGAAAACCACTGACCAGATAAATAATATTCCAAGCAAAAAGTGTAGACATCAGCCCTGAAAGGGAACGGGCGAGTAAAACACCCATTATCAGGCCGCTCAGTAAAAAGCCAACCACACGGCCGCTTTGTTGAATCGGAACCAGACTTGCAGCAAGGGGTAATAACAGTTGAGCTGAACTTGAAAATAGACCAGTAATGACGGTGCCAAGCAGTAAAAGATAAATATTGTGTGAAAAACCGCTAATAATTAATCCACTTGAAGCCAATAACATAAAGATAAATAGTAGTTTGCGCTTTTCTATTATGTCCCCTAATGGCATTAAGAAGAGTAAGCCACATGCGTAGGTGATTTGGGCTAGAGTCGGCACCCACGCTGTAGTCGTTTCAGTTAAATTTAGGCTTACACTAATTGAATGAATAAGTGGCTGACTAAAATAATTTCCGCCTGTACAAATGCCTGCTGCAATTGCCATTAAAATAATGGTTGGGGTATAGAGTGCGTTTTTCATCATGCCTATAGTCATAATGAAAGTGGAACTTTAATCAACACAACCATGACTGTTTTAAGTATGGTTATTAGTGCGTTTCATTCAAGGCATCTTGAATATTGTGCACCATGTGGATTAAACGTGGTCCAATTTCACCTTCAAGTTTTTCTGGATTTAAATGAAAACTTGGCGCACCACAGTTAAAAACATAAAGACCGTGTTTAGAGCTAACCAAAGGTACAGCCACTGAGTTCACTTCTTTATGCCACTCGCCTAAAGACAAACAATATCCATAATCTTGATAATCACGGAAAGCTCGTTCTAAAGAACGTTTTATGGCTGGCCAGTTTTCTGGATTCTTTTGTTTCAACGCATCAAGTAGAAAGTTGCGCTCACGTTCAGGGGTCGCAGCCAAGCATGCTCGTCCCATAGAACTGCTATGCAGTGGTAAAGTCGAACCAATTGGACGGCGCATATTTAATGCAGTTTCAATTTGCACAACATCGATATACACCATATTTAATCGGTCACGTGTTGCCATCGCCACAGGGGCCTGAACATACTGACTCAACTCTTCCATATATTGATGAGCAATATTACGAATTGAGATATTAGATAATGCTGCATATCCTAAAGATAAAACACCAATGTCTAATGTGTATTTGGTTGAGTTAGGCAATTGTTTTAAATAACCTAAAGACACAAGGGTATTGGTAATACGTGCAATAGTCGGTTTAGGTAAACCTGTCATTTTTGCTAATTCTTGGTTACCAAGCACCTGATTATTTGCAGAAAAGCATCTTAAAAGTTCTAAACCGCGCGCTAAAGAAGCAATAAATTGCGGGTTATTTTCCCGATGTATATGCGAAATAGGATCTAAACGTATCTCATCAAAATTTATTGGTTTTTCAGTTTCCGTGTTTTGAGACATTCGATCCTCAAATATAATTAAAGCAATAGTTTTGCCATTATATTTCGCTATGCAAAATAAATCCATTCATCACTGCGCTGTTGTGATGAATGGATATCTGGATCAATGGTTATGAAACGTTTTCAATCACCATCGCAAGACCTTGACCTACACCAATACATAAGCTCACCACTGCATATTTCTTTTTACGGCGAATTAACTCACGGGCTACTGTTAAGCTAAGCCGAGCGCCAGAGGCACCAAGTGGATGACCAACCGCAATCGCACCACCGTTTGGATTTACGCGTGGGTCATTAAAATCAATATTTAAACCTTTTAAACAAGATAAAACCTGTGAAGCAAAGGCTTCATTAATTTCAATAATATCCATGTCATCTAAAGTAAGCCCCGCGCGCGCAACTGCTTTTTTAATGGCTTCGATCGGGCCTGCACCCATAATGCGTGGCTCAATACCGGCGGCGGCGGCTGACAAGATTTTTGCCATTGGTTTTAGGCCATATTTTTGACCTGCTGCTTCTGAACCAATCAAGAGTGCTGCTGCACCATCATTAATACCTGAGGCATTACCAGCAGTG
The DNA here is from genome assembly GCF_056735735.1 of Acinetobacter sp. V116_7. NCBI lineage: Bacteria > Pseudomonadati > Pseudomonadota > Gammaproteobacteria > Moraxellales > Moraxellaceae > Acinetobacter > Acinetobacter sp. V116_7. Next base: position 789,254 of record NZ_JBWZIF010000028.1, on the reverse strand, counting down.
ACCACGCCACCTTCAAAGAGTGGTTTTAACTTTGTAAGTGCTTCAACAGTTGAGCTTGGGCGAGGGTGTTCATCTTCAGAAACGAGTTTAGGAGGTAATTTTTTGCCTTGGAAAACCTCAATTGGGGTAATTTCATCGGCAAAGAAACCTTCTTCTTTGGCTTTTTGATATTTGGCTTGTGATTGGGCTGCAAATAAGTCTGCTTGCTCACGACTAATACCAAAATCGGCTGCAACGTTATCGCCTGTTTCAGGCATTGAATGTCCGCCGTACTGAGCAATAATTTTTTTATTTGGAAAACGAGAGCCAATTGTGGTGTCATAAATTTTTGCATCACGGCTATAAGCACTTTCTGCTTTACCCATCACAAAGGGTGCACGTGACATACTTTCTACACCACCTGCAATATACAGTTCGCCTTCACCACACGTAATTGCACGTGCTGAGTCAATCACAGCACCTAACCCACTAGCACATAAGCGGTTTACTGTTTGGCCTGGCACAGTGACTGGTAATCCCGCAAGTAATAGAGCATTCCTCGCCACATTACGACTGTCTTCACCGGCTTGGTTGGTGTCGCCTAAAATCACATCTTCAATATCCGCGCCCGGAACACCAGTTTTTTCTAGTAGTTTTTGGATGACAGTTGCGGCTAAATCATCAGGGCGAATTGAGGCAAGTTCACCTGCATGACGGCCAAATGGACTACGTAAACCACCATAGATATATGCATTTAACATTGAGAAATTCCTTTTCAAGACTCGTGAGTAAAAGTAAGAGGTAAATGAAGTGCGACACGACGCTGTAACCATGGGCTAGGGCGATAACGCGGGTCATGCGTAAGTGCTGTTATACGGTTCAGAATGAGTAAGATTTTTTTGCTACCGACTTGATCGCCCCATTCAATTGGACCAAATGGATAGCCTAAGCCAAGACGTACTGCGGCATTAATATCATCTACCGTGGCAACATTTTGCTGGGCAATATCACAGCCTAAATTAATGACCATGGCTAAAACGCGCTGCGCAACAAAGCCAATACTTTCATTAATCATACTCACCAAATTTCCATCTAGATTGAAAATAGAGTGAGCAGCCTGACGATATTCAGGTTTGGTAATGAGTGAAGGCATTAAGGTTCGATGCTTTGCAATGCCATAAAGCATGTCTATAGCAACAGCTTGTTCAGGGTTAACCCCAAGGCGAGTAGCCGCTTGAGTTGTATCTTCACCATAACAAGCAAGTAAACATAAGCTATCTGTTTGTGGTTCAGGATGAGTGTCTAAGGCAATATTTTGCTGAGTTAAATAATCTTCGAGCAGTTTTTTATCTTCAGGAAAATCTGCAGCAATCCAAACTTTGGGATATTGCGCTAAACGTTCTACAAACTTGGCAGGTTGTTCGCCTGTTTTTGAACCGGTTTCATAGTTATAAAAACCTTGATTAACCTTACGTCCAAGTTGCTTGGCATCTAGCATTTGTTTGGTCAGCGGGTTCGGTTTGTAGCGAGCTTCTTCATAGTACTGATGATAAATCGACTCCATGACTGGATGAGAAACATCAAGACCAGTTAAATCGAGTAATTCAAAAGGACCCATTCTAAAACCAACGCCGTCACGTAAAATTCGGTCAATTTCACTAATATCGCAGACATTTTCATTTAAAATTTTGAGTGCTTCGGTTCCATAAGCTCGGCCCGCGTGATTAATAATAAATCCAGGGGTGTCCTTCGCTACAACAGGGCGATGACCAAATGCACGAGACAGATCATTTAAGGCATCAATAATAAGTGGATCAGTTTTTAAGCCACGAATGACTTCGACCACTTTCATAAGTGGAACTGGGTTAAAGAAATGATAGCCCACAACACGTTCAGGTTTTTTGCAGTTTGCTGCAATGGCTGTAATAGACAGAGAAGAGGTGTTCGAGGCTAAAATGGCATTTTCTGAAACAACGTCTTCAAGCTGCTGCATCAAGCTTTGTTTGATATCGAGGCGTTCAACAATTGCTTCTACAATCAGGTCGCAATTTTTTAAATCTTCAATTTGATGAGCAACAACTAAATGGTTATTTGCCACTGCTGCTTGCTTAGGTGTAATTTTATTTTTGTCGACTAACTTTTGAAATGTAGCAGCCAGTTTTTCTTTAGCCTGTTCCGCTGCACCTGCTTTGGCATCATATAAATAAGTGGTATGACCTGACTGCGCAGCAATTTGAGCAATACCGCTGCCCATAATACCGACACCAATCACAGCCATGCTTTTAATATCATAAGTCATGTCGATCATCCTGATGATTAATCAATATTTGAAATTAAACGGAAAAATAGGGTTTGGTGATTTAGCTTAAGCATTGTTTATCACCATCAATCGGTAAGATTTGACCTGAAATTGAGCGACCACTGTCTGATGCTAAAAACAGGCATAAATCTGCAATATGCTTTGGATTGACAAAATATTTGAGCGACTGATTTTTCAGCGCATTTTGAGTCACTTCTTCAAGTGAGGTATTTGCTACATCGGCGCGGGCCTGTAATACGCGTTGAACCCGATCACCATCTACCGCACCCGGAAGAATAGCGTTAACTCGAATGTTATCTGCACCGAGTTCCATAGAAAGCGTTTTGGTAAAACCGATCAGTCCCCATTTTGAGGTGGAATAGGCTAATCGGTATGGATAGCCTAAGCGTCCGGCAATAGACGACATATTAATAATTACGCCTGCCTGTGTTTTCCTTAAATAGGGAATGGCTAACTGGGTAATTAAAAAAGTACTATTCAGGTTTAAATTAATAACTGTATTCCAGTCTTCAAAACTTAGCTCATCTGCTGCAACGGTCGGGCCTGAAATGCCTGTGTTATTGACTAAAATATCAATACCGCCAAGTTTCGAAATTGCTTGGCTAAACATGAGTTTAATTTGTTCATGGTCAGCCAAATCACAGGCATGTATATGCAGCTTTGGATAATCTTTCTGAAACTGTTCTAGGCTTTTAGCATTAATATCGCAAACAAAAACTTCATCATGATTGTTTAAAAATGCTTCAGCAATGCATCGTCCAATCCCTGAACCACCTGCACTAATTAATACTTTTCTGGTCATATTCATTCCTTTGTTATTATCGTTTTGAGTTATTTACCTTGATAAGACGGTTTACGTTTTTCAATAAAAGCTTGAACGCCTTCATTTTTATCTTCGGTAGAAAACAGTAACTGGAATGCTTTTCGTTCTAACGTTAAGCCTGCATTTAATGGAACGTCTTCGCTCATTAAGGCAACTTCTTTAATTTGTTGCAGGGCAATAGGAGGCATTTTTGCAAGGCTTTGCGCCATTTGAATCGCAGTTGGAATAGTTTGGTCATCTTCTGTGACTTGTGAAACAAGACCGATGGTATAAGCTTCTTCGGCTTTCACCATGGCACCCGTCATAATCATGCGCATGGCATGAAATTTACCCACAGCACGGAACAAACGTTGTGTACCGCCAGCACCCGGCATTAAACCGACTTTAATTTCCGGTTGACCAAAGGTTGCGCCTTTACCTGCAATAATAATGTCAGCATGCATTGCAAGTTCACAGCCACCACCCAATGCATAACCATTTACTGCAGCAATCACAGGTTTAGGGCACTGAGCAATCGCGTTCCAGTAACGTTCCGTATGACGCAATAACATTTCTGTAGAAGTTGCGGTTGCCATTTCTTTTAAATCTGCACCTGCGGCAAAGACTTCTTCACCACCTGTGAGTACAACCGCATTGATCTCATCGTTAAAACTTAATTCGGTAAAAGCTTGTGCTAGTTGTTTGCGAACCTCTGTATTCAGTGCATTTTTTGCTTCAGGTCGGTTAATTTTAACAACCGCTATTTTTTGAATAGAAAAGTCGACTTCTACGAAATTATTCCCTATTGATACACTCATTTTTGAATTCCTTGTTTCGCACATCAAAACTATATTCCTTTTATGATGCTTATTTTGGAATTTATTTCAAGTCTTATTTAGTCCATTAGAGCAATTATGATTTATTAAATAAGCTAAGTAATTGATATTACGTAATGGTAATTTTTTAAATTTCGTTTAACGAAATTAATTTTCAAAAAAAGCTTGAAATTTGTATTTTCGTTCTCGTACTATGAAACACATCCGCAGTAAACAAGATTTAAAACATGGTATCCAGACAAGCTGGAGATGGCTGATGGGTACGATGGAAATACATAAAAAGGGAGATCACAGATGATCCGTGATGAAGGGATGTTGGAGCAGTTACTTTCAACAATTCGAGATTTTGTAAAAAATGAATTAATCCCTCGTGAAAACGAAGTGGTAGAGAAAGACAAAATTCCAGATGACATTGTGCAGCAAATGCGTGAGCTTGGTTTGTTCGGCCTCACAATTCCCGAAGAATATGGCGGCCTAGGCATCACCATGGAAGAAGAAGTCAGAGTTGCATTTGAACTTGGACAAACTTCACCGGCTTTCCGTTCTTTAATTGGTACTAATAACGGTATTGGCTCAAGTGCAATTTTGATCGATGGCACAGAAGAGCAAAAGCAAAAATATTTACCGCGTTATGCGAGTGGCGAAATTATTGGTTCATTTTGTTTAACCGAGCCTGAATCTGGTTCTGATGCGGCTTCTTTAAAAACCAGTGCCGTAAAAGATGGTGATTTTTATGTATTAAACGGCACCAAACGTTTTATTACCAATGCACCTCATGCTGCAACTTTTACCGTAATGGCTCGAACTAATCCTGAAATTAAAGGGTCTGGTGGCATTTCAGCTTTTTTAGTTGAGGCCAATACACCGGGTATTACGTTAGGCAAAATTGACCAAAAAATGGGGCAAAAGGGTTCGCACACCTGTGATGTGATTTTTGAAAATTGCCGTGTGCCTGCTTCTGCATTGATTGGTGGCGTAGAAGGTGTCGGTTTTAAAACGGCCATGAAAGTGCTTGATAAAGGGCGTTTGCACATTGGTGCCTATAGCGTGGGTGTTGCCGAACGCATGTTAAACGACGCATTGCACTATGCGATTGAGCGTAAACAGTTTGGTCAGCCTATTGCAAACTTCCAGTTGATTCAAGCGATGCTTGCTGACTCAAAGGCCGAGATTTATGCAGCTAAATGTATGGTTTTAGATGCAGCTCGCCGCCGTGATAATGGCGAAAACATTAGTACAGAAGCGTCTTGCGCAAAAATGTTTGCAACTGAAATGTGCGGACGCGTTGCTGACCGCTGTGTACAGATTCACGGTGGAGCGGGTTATATCAGTGAATATGCCATTGAGCGCTTTTATCGCGATGTGCGTTTGTTCCGTTTATATGAAGGAACCACGCAAGTTCAACAAATTATTATTGCCAAAAACATGATTAGGGAAGCTACTACCTAATAAAAAACAAATGCCATGAGGCATTGGATGCCTCATGTTCCTTCTGAGGATATGGACATGACAACAGAAACAGTTGCACAAAATACGGCTAGCAGTGAAGCTATCCAGACACCAAAAAAGATTTGGATTACCGCATTTATATTCGCTTTTTTAACATTGTTGTGTGATGGGGCAGACTTAGGTTTTTTGGCGTTAAGCCTGACCAGTCTTAAAACAGAATTTCATTTAACGGGTGTGCAAGCTGGAACATTAGGCAGTTTAACACTTTTAGGTTCAGCAATTGGTGGCCTGATTGGTGGTTGGGCTTGTGACCGTTTTGGGCGGGTCCGCATTATCGTGTTCTTTATTGCTTATTCTTCAGTTTTAACCAGCGCACTGGGTTTTACTGATTCTTATATGCAATTTGCAGTTTTAAGAACTTTTGGAGCGATGGGTTTAGGTGCACTCTATATTGCTTGTAATATTTTAATGTCAGAAATGGTGCCAACCAAACATCGCTCGACTGTTTTGGCTACCCTTATGACGGGTTATACCTTAGGTTCCTTGCTAGCGACCTTATTAGCAGGACATATTATTCCTGAACACGGCTGGCGTTTCCTATACTGGATTGCGATTACGCCTGTGGTGTTGTCAATTTTAATGCACTTTTGTGTACCTGAACCTGAGTCTTGGAAAAAAGCACGTCAATTAAAAGCGTTAGAAGTCGCTCAAAGTAACCAACCTAAAAAACGTCAAAACCCATATCTTGAAATTTTAAGAGATAAGAAACACGGCACCATGTTTGTTCTTTGGATTATTAGTACAGGTGCATTGCAGTTTGGTTATTACGGCGTAAGTAACTGGTTACCAGCTTATTTAGAGTCTGATCTTGGCATCAAATTTAAAGAAATGGCCATGTATATGGTCGGTACTTTCCTAATTATGATGTTTGCCAAAGTAATTGCAGGGATCGTTGCCGACAAATTAGGGCGCCGCGCTGTATTCGCTTTCGGAACCATTGGTACAGCCTTATTTATTCCAGTGATTGTCTATTTAAATACACCAACCAACATTTTATGGATGATGCTGTTCTTCGGTTTCCTTTACGGTATTCCATACGCAATTAATGCTACCTATATGACGGAAAGTTTCCCGACTTCAATTCGAGGTTCGGCAGTGGGTGGAGCTTATAACATTGGCAAAGTACTTTCTATTTTCTCTCCATTAACAATTGGTTTTCTATCGCAGAACGGTTCTATTGGCTTAGGGCTTTTGGTGATGGCTGCGGCTTATTTTATCTGCGGGGTAATTCCATTGTTATTTATTAAAGACCGACTATTTAACCCGCAAAAGGCAGAGTGACAGATCAATCTGTCACCTTAAATTAAGGATGAAAAGGGACAAGTGAGATGATAAATAAAATCACCAGTGACATTGAACCGATTTTAAAAGCTATTCCTGATGGAGCAACCATCATGACAGGCGGGTTCGGTGTGACAGGGCAACCTGCTGAATTAATTGAAGCCTTAATCGATTTAGGAAAAAAAGAACTTACCATTGTAAATAACAATGCAGCTTCTGGTGATCGTGGTTTAACAAATCTGATTATTGCGGGTTGCGTTAAAAAAATGATTTGTTCATTTCCGAAATCTGCTGGATCAACTGTTTTTCAAGACTTATATAGAGCGGGAAAAATTGAGTTGGAACTGATTCCGCAAGGTAATTTGGCATGTCGTATTCAGGCTGCTGGCGCAGGCTTAGGCGCTATTTTTACTCCGACTGGTTATGGCACCAAAGTTGCCGAGGGTAAAGAAACCCGCACCATTAACGGTAAAAACTATGTGCTTGAATACCCACTTGAAGCTGATTTTGCACTCATTTATGCCGATAAAGCCGACCGCTGGGGCAATTTAACTTACCGCAAAGCGGCCCGCAATTTTGGACCAATTATGGCAAAAGCCGCCAAGACCACGATTGTTCAAGTGAATGACACCGTAGAGCTAGGAACGCTTGACCCAGAGTGCATTATTACACCGGGAATTTTTGTTCAGCACGTTGTAAAAGTAGGAGATATCTAATGTCAGTTCAAAAGCGTTCTCGTGAAGATATTGCCAAGCTCATTGCCAATGACATTCCAGAAGGTTCTTATGTCAATTTAGGTATTGGCTTACCGACCAACGTTGCTAAATTTTTGCCCAAAGACAAAGAAATCTTTTTACATTCAGAAAATGGTGTCTTGGCTTTTGGGCCACCCCCACAACCTGGTGAGGAAGATCAAGATTTGGTTAATGCTGGAAAAGAGCTTGTGACTTTGTTAGACGGTGGATGCTTTATGCATCATGGTGATTCGTTTGACATTATGCGTGGCGGCCATCTGGACATTTGCGTAATTGGTGCATTCCAAGTTGCTGTAAATGGAGATTTGGCAAACTGGCATACTGGTAAAGCAGATGATGTACCAGCAGTCGGCGGTGCTATGGATTTGGCGGTCGGCGCAAAAACGATTTATGTCTATATGGAACATGTTACTAAAAAAGGTGAGTCCAAAATTGTAAAAGAACTGAGCTATCCAATGACGGGTGAGCAATGTGTAAACCGTATTTATACCGATTTATGCATTATTGAACTCAAAGACCAAAAAGCTTATGTCACAGAAATGGTGGAAGGTCTTAGTTTTGATGAATTACAAGCGGTCACTGACTGTGAACTAATTGATGCACGTGTAGCCTAAATACACACGGAAAAACGCTTCTTTAAGGATTAAAAGATGAAAAAATTAATTTTAGCTGCAGCTTGCGCTGCGGCTTCAGGGACTATTTTTGCAAATTCTTCAGATACGACAGAACAAAGAATCAATTTGCTAGAAACCGAGCTGCAAAAATTAAAAGCAGAACTTGCTGCTCAGAAACAAACTCAAAATAATTTACAGGTCAAACAGGTAAAGATCGAAGAGAACATTGAAAAAACTAAAGCGACTGTAACAGAAAAGCCTGTTGCTCCTTCGTGGGTCACTTGGACGGATAACGTGAAGGTTTACGGTATTGCTCGTATTGATGCGGCGGTTGATTTTAAATCATCGCCTGATTCGGGTGGTAGAACGACCAGCAGTTTGTACCGAACACCTTTTGAAAGTGAGAAACGTTCAAACCATGCACGTTCCGATGCCATGATTAATGCAAGCCGATTAGGTGTTTATTTTAATAGCCCTAATAAAGCTGTGACTGGAAATATTGAAGCCGATTTCTTTGATAGCTCTAACATGGGAACGGGAGATGGTAAATTCCGTATTCGTCATGCATTTTTCACTTATAAGGATTGGACCTTTGGTCAAACATGGTCACTCATGTCAAACATGGAAACGCGTACAGAAGCTGTCGATTACACCCAATTTGTTGGAACTTCTTATACACGTACCCCTCAAATTCGCTATGACTGGAAAATTGATGCCAATAATGATTTAAAAGTAGCCTTGGAATATACAGGTTCGAGAGTCTCTGCATTTCCAACTCTAACGGGTCGCTATAGCTTTAAACAAGGGCCTTTAACGGCACTTGCTCAAGGGTTTATTAATGAAAAATCCGCAGATGTCGCAACTGCCACGGTTAAGAAAGTAAGCTGGGGTGCTGGAGGCGGCTTAAAATATCAACTCACCCCTCAGCAGTCGGTACAAGCAAATTATCAATATATTGTCGGCGATCAAAAATTTATGCCGTATACCACCCAAAGTGGTTTGGCAAATTCAGCAAGTTTAAATGCCGCGGGTGATTTCTCTTTAAACGAAGACAAAACAGATTTGGTTATGAATAAGTTGAATAGCATCAATATTGGTTATTCATATAAATTCAATGAGCAATGGCGTGCAAACTTATCAGCTTCAATGTTTGATTATGATGATGACACGGCTTATGCCAAACTTAATCCAGATGCCAACAAACGTCTAACGGACTACGCAGCTAACGTCTTTTATTCACCGATTGAGCAAATGGATATTGGTATGGAATATCATCAAGGCAAACGAGAAGTGTTTGATGGTAGAACCGCTGATGTATCACGCGTAAACTTTGTATCGATGTATAAATTCTAAAATGGGACGTAGTTAAAAATGGAAAAAATAGTTGAGCCCAATGCAGAAAATATACTGTCAAAAAGCTTTATTTTTATCATGGCAATGACATGTGGAATTTGTGCGGGTTCAAACTATTATAACCAGCCCTTAATCTATTCGATTGCTGAAGCATTAAAAGTTAATGCCGATCAAGTTGCTTTAACTATTGTGATTAGCCAACTGTCATATGCAGTTGGCCTTTTTATATTAGTTCCCCTAGGCGACTTTTTTGAAAAGCGCAGTTATATTTGCTTGCTCATGTGTTGTACGGGGCTTGCACAAGTAGGGTTATCCTTAAGTCAAACCTTGCCAGCTTTATATGGCTTTACCTTTTTAGCCACATTCTTTTCGATTGCAACTCAAGTTTTAGTTCCTTTCGCTGCAGGTCTAGCTAGCCCAAAAAAAAGCCCTCAAGTTGTAGGCACTCTCATGAGTGGTTTGTTTTTGGGAATATTATTGGCGCGTTCTATTGCAGGCTTGCTTTCTACAGTTTGGTCTTGGCATGCGGTTTATTTAATTAGTGGAATCGTCATTTTGGTGTTTGCATGGGTAATGTGGGTGAAGTTACCAGTTGCGCGCAAATCCCACCAACTCAATATTCTACAGATTTATGGTTCATTATTTTCATTAGCAGCTCACCAGCCGCATTTATTACGCCGTGGTTTTGCTGGTGGAATTGGCTTTGGAATTTTGGCTCTTATTTTTACCACCATGACTTTTATTTTGGCGAATGAGCCTTATCACTTTAACGATTTCCAGATTGGTTTATTTGGGATTGTTGGACTGGCAGGTGTGTTTGCGACCCCTTGGGCAGGTAAAAAAATTGCGGCAGGGCTTGAGAATAAAATTGCAGTGATTTGTATGGGCTTATTAATAAGTGCATGGATACCACTATTTTTTGCCCAGCAGTCTTTGGTGGCCTATGCTGTTGGTGTGATTATGGCGTACTTCGGTTTATCAGCATTTCATGTACTCAACCAAAATCTGGTCTACCGCATTTCGGCCGAGGCGCGTTCTCGTATTAATTCAATTTATATGACTTTATATTTTGGTGGAGCCGCCTTAGGTTCTTTTATTGCGGTGTATGCGTGGAAACATTGGGGGTGGGAAGCATGTGCCGCTTTAGGTTTGGCGATGGCAATATTAAGTTTTATGATTGATCGCTTAGATTTTTATGAAATGAACAAAATTGCAAGGCAAGAAAAAGCTCCATAAACAGGAGCTTCAATATTTTTTTATTTGCGAATAATCATTAAGGTTGCCGAGGCAAAAGCATACACTTTGCCGTTCTCATCCACGATTTTTCCTTCGGTACTAATAATATTACGGCCCGCATTAATCAATTTGGCTGTCGCATAGTAAGACGTATCAACCTGCATGGGGCGTATCATTTTTACATTTAAATCAATGGTTCCATAGCCAACGCCATGTTCAAGTAACGTGTGAGCTGCACTGCCCGTTGCTGTATCTAAAGCTGTAGCGCAAAAGCCGCCGTGTACACCGCCTTGAATATTTCTATGTTCTTTGCGAGGGGTAACTTTATAAGTTGCTTTACCTTCGGAAACTTCAACGAGTTCCATTGGTATGGTGTGAGCCATAGGTGATGGTGAAACTTCACCATTTTTTAAAGCGGTTAAAAACTCAAGACCTGTGTATTTCGGGCTTTCCATAAATCGTCCTTGGATGATTAAGCAGTCTAATCACCATACTATAAATTGAATTTTTACGGAATAAAATTTTGCAATACAAAATATAAATTTATTCTACTTAAAACGAGATTAATAACTTTTTATCTTATATTTGTATTTAAAACATATGTCTATATTTTATTCCTATAGCTAAGTTACGGTAATTTTATTAAATTAGTGAAAATATATTTTGCTATAAGAAATTTTTTGATATTTTGATGAGATTGAAACAATAAAAGTCCATTTTAAGGAAAAACGATATCTGCCCATAACACAGGCAGAGAGGTGAAAGGAAAAAACTATGCCTTTATACAAAGCTCCATTACGCGATATGCAATTTGTACTGCATGAAATGCTTCAAACAGAACAGAACTATCAAGGTTTAAGTAAATATCAGGAAAGCGTAAATCGAGAATTAATTGATCAATACTTAGAGGCAGCAGCAGATTTTTGTGAAAATGAATTGGCACCGATTAACCAAAATGGCGATCAGGAAGGGTGCCATTTAAATCAAGGCGTAGTCACAACGCCGAAAGGTTTTAAAGAAGCCTACCAAAAATATGCTGAGCTAGGTTTTACCTCATTAACTGCTGACCCAGAATATGGTGGACAAGGCTTACCGACCTTATTGCGAATTGCCATTTCAGAGATGTTATGTGGTTCTAATTGGGCTTGGGCAATGTATCCAGGCTTGTCTCATGGGGCAATGAGAACAATTGAGCATCATGGCACTGAGCAACAAAAACAGAAGTTTTTGACTAAACTTATTAGTGGTGTCTGGACGGGAACCATGTGTTTAACCGAATCACATGCAGGCTCAGACCTTGGGTTAATTAGAACAAAAGCAGAGCCAAATCCGGACGGTAGTTACTCAATTACGGGTGAAAAGATTTTTATCTCGGCAGGTGAGCATGATCTTTCTGAAAATATTATTCATATTGTTTTAGCCCGTTTACCTCAGGCACCCGCAGGGACTAAAGGTATTTCTTTATTTATTGTTCCAAAATTTAATGTGAGTGACGACGGTCAGGTACTGGACCGTAATAACGTCGTTTGTAGCGCGATTGAATATAAAACGGGGATCCATGGAAATGCCACTTGTGTACTTAATTTTGATGGTGCTCAAGGCTATTTGATTGGTCCGGAAAATCGCGGGCTCAATTGTATGTTTACCTTCATGAATACCGCACGTATTGGAACGGCAGTACAAGGGCTCGCTGCTTCTGAAATTTCATTTCAAGGCGCATTAAGTTATGCCAAAGAGCGTCTTGCTATGCGATCGTTATCAGGTCCTCAATATCCTGAGAAAAATGCCGATCCAATTATTGTGCATCCTGCTGTACGTTCAATGTTAATGACACAAAAAGCTTTTTCCGAAGGTGGTCGTGCACTGGCTTACTTTCTGGCTCAGCATGTCGATATTGTCGAAAGCTCAAACGATCAGGAACAGCAAAAACACTCCGATGAATTACTGGCTTTTCTAACACCAATCGCTAAGGCTTTTTTAACAGAATCAGGCAATGAATCTGCAAAGCATGGCGTTCAAGTATTTGGCGGCCACGGCTTTATTGTTGAGCATGGCATGGAGCAAATTGTACGTGATGCACGTATCTCGACATTGTATGAGGGAACGACCGAAATCCAGTCTTTAGATCTACTTGCACGTAAAGTCCTCAAATCGGAAGGCAAACTTCTAAAAAATATGATCGATCTAATTGATCAATTTATTAATCAACAGCAAACAAATGAAGTCTTAAAACCTTATTTAGAAAAATTAGCTGAGCTTAAGCAACAATGGTTGTCACTGACCAAAACGATTGCAGAGAAAGCCAAGCACAACCCAGAAGAAATAGGGGCCGCTTCAGTAGATTATCTCTATTTTTCTAGTTACGTTGTGTTCGCTTATTTGTGGGCTCGAATGGCACAAGTTGCCCATGAAAAATTAGAATTGGGTACACAAGAAGAAGCTTTTTATAAAGCAAAGTTAACGACAGCTAAGTTTTTCTATCAAAAACTTTTACATCGTACACAGAGCCATGCTGCTTCTATTGAGTCTGGCGCTGAATCTGTGATGGAACTTGACCAAGATGCTTTCGCATTTTAGTGAATAGGCATTTTTAAGATCACTAGGTGAAATTGAAATGCGGAATTTTACCTAGTGATTAAATTTGTAATTTTAGACTCATGAGTTTTTGGTAGGAAAAACCAGTTGAGCCAAATAAATAGAGGGTTAACATAAGCATTAAAACGTGAATTTTCATCAAATATAGATGTTGGATAAGGACTACGGAAAGAAAATCATGAATGCTTATTATCAATTACTGAATAGAACAATTGGTCCTCAAGGCGAAGTTATTGCCCATTATTGCTCAACTGTTCATGCACAAGGGGCTTGGAACCCTCATGAACAGCACATGGCACCTGCAAGTGGCGTAATCGCAGCAGAGTTAGAGCAATTTTCACCACGACAAGATATGCGAATTGGTCGAATTAGTTTTGATATTTTTGGATTGATTGCATTTGGTGAATTTACGATTAAGACACATGTGATTCGTGCCGGTAAAACCATTGAATTGATTGAAGCTGAAATGCAAGCACAAGGTAAAACCTGCATTGTGGCTAGAGCTTGGCGAATGTGCACTCAAGACAGTTCCGATATTGCTGGACTTGAAGATCAACCAGTTCATCATCCAGATACCTTTACAGAATGGACAGGTATGAAAAGATGGCCGGGTGGTTTTATTCAAACGCTAGTCACTAAAACTGGTGATCAGCATCGCGCAGGTAAAGGCATTGTTTGGCTCAATAATGATAAAGAAATGGTTGAAGGGCAGCCGACGACAGATTTTGGCCATTTGATTGGCATGATAGATACAGCAAACGGGATTGTGCCTAGACAAGAAGGCGAATTTACTTGGGGCTTCCCAAATCTTGATTTACAGATTCACATGCACCGTTATCCGAAAGGTAAATGGTTAGGTCTGGAAACTGTTCAGCAATATGGCTCAGATGGTATTGGTTTAACCAGTGCGGTTTTACATGATGTGTATGGTCCATTTGGGCGAAGCGAACAGATTTTAACTTTACGTAAAATGGCTAAGTAAATTTTTGAGCCAATAAAAAAGTCATCCCTAAGGATGACTTTTTTATTTCGAGATTTAAATTTTAAGCAATTTCTTAGCTACGAACTTTAATGAGTGTTGGTGTAAGTTCATCCCAACGCTGTTTTGCAGCGTCCATTGCTTTCATTTTGATGTGCCCATAACCACGAACTTCTGCTGGTAATTTTGCAATTTGCTCAGCAACTGCCAAGTTATGATTGTCTGGTGCTTCAACAAGTGCTTCAACAAATGTGATGTAACGGTCACGCCATGCTTGTTCGTGTTGACGTTCTTCTTGACGTGCAAATGGGTCAAGGAAAGTTTCACGAAGCCATTGTAAGCGCGCAAGCATCATCATTGGGAAGCGCATCCAGTAACCAAACGCACGCTTACGAACATTTTTCAGGCCACCAAGTAACACTGGAGGAGCAAGATGATAGGTTAAACGTAAGCCTTTACCGAACTGGGTTTCAATCGATTCTTTGAAGCTCTTACCTGTTAAAAGACGTGCAACTTCATATTCATCTTTATACGCCATGACTCTATAAAGCTGAGTTGCAATCGTACCTGTTAACTCTTCTGGTAACTTTTTAGCAGCTAATTCTACAAGCGTACGGTATTTAGTTGCGTAAGCTTCATTCCAATAGTCTGTTAGACGGGCAGAACGGTCTTCAATAAGTTCAGTCAAAGTTTGTGGAGTTTTGGTTTTTGGCATTGCCGCAACTAAGCGTGCAGCTAAAGTTGGGTCACTTGCAAGATGGCAACCCACACGGAAAGCTTCTAGGTTCTTTTCAACAGCAGTACCATTTAAGCGAATTGCTTTTTCAATACTTTCACGTAATAGCGGAATACGACCAGATTGCCAAGCCATACCGAGTAATAACTGGTTGGTATAAATTGAATCACCTAAGAGTTGTGTTGCAATGCGAGCTGCTGGCAGAGAAACCAGTTGACCTTGACGAACACGACCACGAAGACGATCAACTAAATCGCTAATAGGTGCATACCAGTCACGAGATTTAATAAACTCAGAAGTAGGGGTACTGTCTTCATTCACAATAACCAAAGCATCATCTTTTAAGCGAGATAGAGCAGCACTACCACCAGCAACTACCGCATCGGCACCAATCAGTAATTCACATTGGCCCGCTGGAATTTTGGTAGAAGAAATTTGTTCATCAGTTGCTGCAAGTTGTACGTATGAATAAACTGTACCGCCTTTTTGCGCAAGTCCAGCCATGTCCATCACACGGGTAGCTTTACCTTCGAGGTGAGCCGCCATACCAAGCAGTGCACCAATAGTCACAACGCCTGTACCACCAATACCACCGACCATAATACGACTTGGAACATCATATAACTGAGGAATAACTGGTGATGTCGGCCAGCCTGCACCAATACCTTCAAATTTAGCCGGACGTTTCATATCACGTGTATGAACAGTCACAAAACTAGGGCAGAACCCTTCGGCACAAGTGAAGTCTTTATTGCAGCTACTTTGGTTAATTTGACGTTTAGTACCTAAAGCTGTCTCTACTGGCTCAATAGATAAGCAGTTTGATTTTTTCGAGCAGTCGCCACAGCCTTCACAGATATCACTATTAATGTATAAACGCTCAGCTGGATCAGGGTAGGCATCACGTTTACGGCGACGGCGTTTTTCACTGGCACAGGTTTGTACATAAATTAAAGCGGTTACGCCAGAAACCTCGCGAAGCTCGCGTTGAACTGCGTCGAGCTCATTACGGTGGCGAATTTCTACACCTGGTGCAATGCCGTCTTCTTCATTTAATAATTTAACTTCATCAGTCACGATGACTTGTTTTTTAATACCTTCAGCAGCGAGCTGACGAGTTAACTGTGCAACGCTCAAATGACCATCTACATGCTGACCGCCTGTCATAGCGACGGCATCGTTGTAGAGGATTTTATAGGTAATATTAGTTTTTGCAGCGATGGACTGACGGATTGCTAAGTAACCAGAGTGGAAGTAAGTTCCGTCACCAAGGTTCGCAAAAATATGTTTTTCATTGGTAAATGGTGATGCACCCACCCAACTTACACCTTCACCGCCCATTTGCGAGAATGTTTCGGTACCACGGTCAAGTGAAACTGCAATATAGTGACAACCGATACCGCCTAATGCACGGCTACCTTCAGGAACGACTGTTGAAGAGTTATGTGGGCAACCACTACAGAAATACGGTTTACGTTCAGCAAGATCAATAACACGTTTTGATTCTTGCTCTGCTTTTAGCAGTAAGTCGATTCTGCTTTGGATTTGTGTTTTTAAGCTTTCTGGAATATCGAGTTTTAAGAAGCGAGCAGCCAGCATTTTTGCAATAGGTTCAGGCTGGTACTCATAGTGACCGATGAGCGGTGCTTCTTCAATAGAGGTACTCCATTCACCTTTGCCATCAGTTGCTTTACCAATCACATGTGGGCGTTTGCCATCAGGCAGTGAGTACAGCTCATCTTTAATTTGTGTTTCAATAATTGGACGTTTTTCTTCAATAACGATCAGTTCTTGTAAACCTTCGGCAAACTCACGAACACCTTGTGGTTCTAAAGGCCAAATCAGACCAACTTGATAAACACGTAGCCCAAGTTGTTGGGCAGTTTCATCTTCAATACCTAAAATGCGTAAGGCTTCAATCGTATCTAAATAACCTTTACCACTTGCGGCAATACCAATACGGGCATTTTCACAAGGCCATGTAACGGTGTTGATTTTATTCGCGCGGGCATAAGCCAAAACAGCAGGTAAGCGATATTTATAAAGGCGTTCTTCTTGCTGAATGCCATGATCTGGCCAACGAATATTGACGCCACCCTCTGGGAAATTGACATCTTCTGGTATAACCGGAGTAACACGGTCTAGGTCAACATGTACAGAAGCAGAAGTTTCTACAATTTCACTAACCAGCTTCATTGAAGACCAAAGGCCAGAAAAACGTGAAACTGCAATGGCGTGAACACCAAAGTCTAAAATTTGTTGAACGGATGTTGGGTAGAAAATTGGAATACCGCAACCAATCATGACATGTTCAGACTGGTGAGGGATTGTAGAAGATTTACATGAGTGGTCATCACCAAATAAAGCAACGACACCACCACGTTCAGAGGTACCAGCTAAGTTAGCATGGCGGAGTACATCGCCTGAACGGTCAACACCCGGGCCTTTACCATACCACCATGAAGACACTCCATCATATTTGCCTTGGCCTGAAAGGTTAACTTGTTGCGTACCCCAAATTGCGGTAGCAGCTAAGTCTTCGTTTACACCAGGTTGAAATACAACATTATGGGATTTAAGTAATCCTTGAACTTGCCAAAGGAAACTATCATAGTTACCAACAGGAGAACCGCGATAACCAGAAATAAAACCAGCAGTATGATAACCATTGATCGCGTCACGGCGAGTTTGGGCAAGAGGCAACCGAACAAGTGCCTGAATGCCAGTCATATATGCTGTACCGTTATCACTTACATATTTATCTTCAAGTGACACATCCTTTGTTGCAATAATATTTGGAGTGACTTTTGTAGCTATATTCATTTATATCTCCTTAGAATTTTTAGTAGCTCGGACTACTTTCTTTTTTCAACATCCAGTTGAATATTTGGAGCAAGTGACATACGAAATAAAAAAAGATCGGTTCCTCTTCTTAAAAAGAATTAGTGCCAATGTATGTACATTTAGTCATTGTGGTTGAACTAAACTGGTGCAACAATCCGTAATTTAGGAAAACATATTTACGTTATGCGCAAAAATCTCGATGGTGGACTATTGCATGCAATGCATGCATTCCTGAAAGTGATTGATAGCGGGAGTTTCACAGCAGCAGCTGAGCAGATGGATCTGACCACAGCACAGGTTTCACGTCTTATCAGCGAGCTAGAAACACGCTTAGGTACAAAATTAATACAACGCTCAACGCGCCAGCAGGCACTGACCGATATTGGTGCGACTTATGCAGAGCGCTGTCGCCAAGTCATTTCAATGGTGGATGAAGCAGAATCAGAAGTCACAGGAACGGCATCTAAACCCAAAGGGCGTTTACGCGTATTAAGCATGGGAAGCTTTGGGCATCATTATGTTTTTCCAGTGATGGCCGAGTTTTGTAAGCATTATCCCGAATTAACAGTGGAATATACGACTTCACAGTACGTTCCAGATCTATTGGCAAAAGGGGTCGATGTCAGTCTTTATCTCACTGAATCATTAACAGATTCTCGTTTTGTCGCACGCAGAATTGGCACTATTTTTTCTGTTTTATGTGCTTCACCTGCTTATCTCGAAAAACATGGTGTGCCGAAGTCCCCAGAAGATTTAAAAAACCATGCCTGTTTACGCTTAGTAAACCCATCTATTACACCAGATTGGCACTTATTAAATGCAAAAGGTGAGTCTTACCAAATTGATACTGGCGGGCAACTCATTGCAGATAACCCTGAATTATTGTTGGATGTGGTGCAACAAGATATGGGCGTGGCGTTATTGCCGATGTTTTCGGCTTTAGATGCAGTTCAGAATGGAAGATTATGTCATATCTTGCCAGAGTGGCGTTCGCCCGATATAGGGGTTTATACCTTATTGCCTTCACGCCATTTTATTGATGCTAAAACGCGTGCATGGTTAGATTGGGTCGAAGAATATATTTCGCCAAGAATTGAAATGGATGCATCTTATTTTTATAAATAATAAGATAAATTTTTTAAGGACTATAATTGAAAAAGGATAAAGAATAATACGGATTAGAATAAAAATAGGGTAGAGAATGCTTCTGTTGAGAGAGGCATTTAATACAGAGATAAATAATAGATTTTAAATAAATTGCATGAGAGATTTAGGCCCAATTTCTAGATGAAATGAGATAAAGATGAGATAGGATGATCTGGTACTCGGCCTAATATTCAGCTTTATACCAGATGCTGAGCTATTTTAATTTATGATTAGGCACACTTGGTTTGCCAATAAGCATTTGCATAATTCGACAAGCTTTTTCGATTTAATACATTGCTAATATTTTGGCTGGCTTGCATGAGTTTCTCTAAATCAATGCCAGTTTCAAACCCCATGTGCGACAGCAAATAAAACAGATCTTCGGTCGATACATTACCCGAAGCACCTTTGGCATAAGGGCAACCACCGAGTCCTGCAAGAGACGAGTCAAAAACACGAATGCCTTGCTGTAAAGACTGATAAATATTGGCAATTGCCATGCCGTAGGTGTTGTGGAAATGTCCAGCTAAAACCTTACTATCGAGTTCAGCAAGGCAGGCTTGCCAAACTTTTTGAACGCGATCTGGTGTTGCTGTGCCAATGGTTTCACCTAAAGATACTTCGTAGCAGCCCATGTCATAGAGTCGTTTAACAACTTTTACGACTTGCTCAGGGGCAATTGCGCCTTCATAGGGACAATCCACAATACAAGAGACATAACCACGTACACGGATGTTATGTGTTTTTGCTGCACTCATGACATCGCTAAATTTCTCAAAGCTTTCGTCAATAGAGCAGTTAATATTTTTACGGGTAAAACTCTCAGAAGCTGCGGTAAATACCGCAACCTCTTTGCATCCTACCGCTTGAGCTGTCTCAAAACCTTTGAGATTGGGGGTGAGTAGACTAAATTGCACATCGCTTGTTTGTGGTAATTGCTTAAATAGCTCGTCACTTTGAGCCATTTGCGGTACCCATTTTGCCGAAACGCATGAACCGACTTCTATCGATTTTAGACCTGCATTAATCAGGTCATTAATAAAGTTTAAGCGTTGTTCGACGGTTAAAGCCTGTTTTTCGTTTTGGAGGCCATCTCTGGGACCGACCTCCACGATTTTGACAAACTCACTCATGCAACTTCCTCCTGCGCAGGCTGAAATTCCACAAGCTCGTCGCCAGCTTTGACTTGATCACCGACTTGGAAGTAGGAGTCGACAATCAAGCCGTCTTTAGGCGCACGAATGGTATATTCCATTTTCATTGCTTCAAGCGTCATTAAAATATCGTCTTTCTTCACGCTATGATTTGCACTCACCAGTACTTGCGTGACCACACCCGGCATTGGTGCTTTCAGGTGGCCTTCGTCAGCTTGGCTATCTGCCTGGTTAAAGTCTTGACGGATGTAAGCAAACTTATAGCTTTGTCCATTTTGGAATAAGGTAATGCCTTGCTGACTTTGGTTAAAAGACAGTTTTTGCTTAGTCCCAGCAATTTGAACAGAGGCCGTATGCGCATCAATCAATTGTCCAGAAATCGGGTAGCTTTGACCGTTATATTCTGCGGTGAAACCATCTTCATTTGAGGCAAATTTGATTTGGATATTTTGGTTTAAATAATTCAGTTTAATACTGTGCTGATAAGTAATATTTAAACGCCAAAGTGGTTGAGCCTGCCAAAGCTGTTTTTGGCTTGAGCTGTTGTTATTAAGTTTGCTTAAAAACTCAATAAACGCCGCTGCTACCACAAGTTCAGGTTTGATCTCTTCAGGGCTAAACAAGAAATTTTGTTCACGCTGAATCAGGTTGGTATCAAGCTTGGCTTGTTTAAATGATTCGCTACGAACAATTTTTTCAAGAAAAGCAATATTGTTGCCTAAACCATCGACATGGAATTGGCTTAAGGCATGCTGCATTTGAATGAGCGCAGCTTCACGGTTTTTACCCCATACAATGAGTTTAGCAATCATTGGGTCATAATACGTCGTGATTTCATCACCTTCAACAATACCACTGTCTACACGCACATATTGGTTTTGAGTTGGATAGTGCAAATAGTCAATTTTACCGATTGCAGGTAAAAAGCCTTTTTCTGGTTCTTCGGCGTAAATACGTGCTTCGAGCGCATGCCCGTGAATCTGCAATTCGTTTTGTAGTTTAGGTAAAGGTTCACCATAAGCCACACGAAGTTGCCATTCAACCAAGTCTTCACCTGTAATCATTTCGGTGACAGGGTGTTCGACTTGTAAGCGCGTATTCATTTCCATGAAATACGCTGTACCGTCTTGTTCCACAATAAACTCAACCGTACCTGCGCCAACATAATTTACCGCACGCGCAGCATCAATTGCCGCTTGGCGCATTGCATCGAGCTTTTCGCTTGGCATTTGTGGAGCAGGGGCTTCTTCTAGTACTTTTTGGTGACGGCGTTGTACAGAACAGTCGCGTTCAAACAAATGTACATAGTTGCCATGTGTGTCACCAAACACTTGAACTTCAATATGGCGAGGTTGAATCACATAACGCTCAATCAAGACGTCATCATTGCCAAAACTCGATTTAGCTTCACGTTTACAAGAGGCTAAGGCATGTAGAAAATCTTCACTGCGTTCAACCAGACTCATGCCTTTACCACCACCGCCGGCACTGGCTTTAATTAAAACTGGATAACCAATTTGATCTGCCTGTTGTTTTAAAAAGTCGGCATCTTGGTTGGTTCCGTGATAACCCGGTGTTAAAGGGACACCAGCTTTTTCCATTAAAGCTTTCGAGGTCGCTTTTAAGCCCATCGCTAAAATGGCATCCACTGGCGGCCCAATAAAGCAAATGTTGTGTTGTTGGCAAGCGAGTGCAAACTGGTCATTTTCAGAAAGGAAGCCGTAGCCTGGGTGAACCGCTTGGCTGCCCGTATCGATCGCTGCTTGAATAATACGATCAACCTGTAAATAACTTTGTGTTGCAGGGGACTGACCAATATAAACCGCTTCATCTGCAAGTTTGACATGTTGTGCATTTGCATCTGCATCTGAGTAAACAGCAACCGTTGCAATACCTAATTTTTTAGCTGTACGAATTACACGGCAGGCAATTTCGCCACGGTTCGCAATTAAAATCTTTTCAAACATGATGATCGTCCTTAATTGTTGTTATTCGAGTTAGAAACCCAAGCAGGCTGTTGCTTATTTAAAAAGGCACTTAGACCCTCTTTTGCCTCGCTACCTTGACGAACTTGAGCAATATGATGTGCTGTCTGTTGCAGCAAGTCATTACTCATAGTCTGGTTGCTCACCATTTGAATGAGTTGTTTTGAAGCCGCTTGAGCGTGCGGGCCACCAAGTAATAGAGCATCAATAATTTCTTGAACTTTTTTATCTAAATCTTCGGCATCTGCTACTTCGTGTGCCAAACCAATGTGTTTAGCTTCACGTGCTGAAATTCGCTCGGCAGTTAAGAAGTAACGAGAGGCTTGTCTTGCACCAATCGCACGAATCACATAAGGACTAATGGTAGACGGAGCAAGTCCTAAACGAACCTCAGAAGTTGCAAACTTAGCATCAGTACTGGCAATGCAAATATCACATGCCGATGCCAAACCCATGCCACCACCAAAAGCAATTCCATGCACACGAGCAATGGTTGGTTGTTTAAGCGTTGCGAGTGCATCTAACATTTGCGCAAGTTTTAATGCATCTGCTTCATTTTCAGCTGAAGATGCTTGACCTGCCTGTTTCATCCAGTTGAGGTCGGCACCTGCTGAAAAGCTTTTGCCGCGACCAGCTAAAACCACAACACGAATATCATCACGTGTATTGATTTGCTTAAAGCAGGCATGTAGTTCTTCAATGACTGTCGTATTAAAAGCATTGTGCAATTCAGGGCGGTTCAGCCAAACATAGGCAACCTGACCTTGTTGTTCGAGTTGTAAAAATTGATAGCTCATATACACCTCTTACATGCGGAACACGCCAAATTTGGTTGGCTGGATTGGAGCGTTCATAGCAGCTGCAAGGCTTAAGCCAAGTACTTGGCGAGTTTGCGCTGGGTCAATTACACCGTCATCCCAAAGACGGGCAGAAGCATAATATGGATGACCTTGACGCTCGTATTGTTCACGAATTGGTTGTTTAAATTCATCTTCTTGCTGAGGTGACCACTCGGCACCTTTTTGCTCAATCTGATCACGTTTTAAAGTTGACAGCACGCTTGCTGCTTGTTCGCCGCCCATCACTGAAATACGAGAGTTCGGCCAAGTCCATAAAAAGCGTGGTGAATAAGCGCGGCCACACATGCCGTAGTTACCCGCACCAAACGAACCACCAATAATCAAAGTGAGTTTTGGTACATTTGCGGTTGCAACTGCCATCACTAATTTGGCGCCGTTTTTTGCAATTCCTTCATTTTCATACTGGCGACCAACCATAAAGCCCGTAATGTTTTGTAAGAATAACAATGGAATATTGCGCTGAGTACATAGCTCAATAAAGTGCGCACCTTTTTGTGCAGACTCAGAGAATAAAATACCGTTATTGGCAATAATCCCGACTGGCATGCCATAGAGCGAAGCGAAACCGGTAATGAGTGTTGAACCAAAACGTGCTTTAAACTCATCAAAACGAGAACCATCTACAATGCGGGCAATCACTTCACGTACATCGAAAGGTTTACGCGCATCACTTGGTACCACACCATAGAGTTCCGATGCATCAAACAGTGGCTCATCAACTTGTTTATTTAAATCGTTTGGCTTTTTATTGAGGTTAGCGACAATGTTACGTGCAATCGCAATTGCATGCTCATCATTTTCAGCTAAATGGTCAGCCACACCTGAAAGACGTGTGTGTACATCGCCACCGCCTAAATCTTCACTGCTTACCACTTCACCAGTCGCAGCTTTTACAAGAGGAGGTCCACCTAAGAAAATCGTACCTTGATTACGTACAATAATCGTTTCATCAGACATGGCTGGAACATATGCACCACCTGCGGTACAGCTTCCCATTACCACAGCGATTTGGGCAATACCTAGGCTCGACATGCGTGCTTGATTGTAGAAAATACGCCCGAAGTGATCGCGGTCTGGGAAAACCTCATCTTGCATTGGTAAATAGGCACCGCCTGAATCTACCAAATAAATACAAGGCAAGTGGTTTTGTTCAGCAATTTCTTGTGCGCGTAAATGCTTTTTAACCGTAAGGGGATAATACGTTCCGCCTTTAACCGTTGCATCGTTGGCAACGATCATGCAAGTGATGCCGTTGACTTGACCAATACCCGCAATTACACCCGCAGCAGGAACATCATCTTCATAAACGTTGTACGCTGCCAACTGACCAATTTCTAAAAATGCCGTGCCGACATCAATCAGTTGATCAATACGTTCACGGGGTAAAAGTTTACCTCGAGCCAAATGTTTTTGACGGGCATTTTCACCGCCACCTAAAGCAATACGCTGGGCAACTTGTTTGAGATCTGTGACCAATGTTTGCATGGCTTGCTGGTTTGTTTTGAAGTCTTCGCTTCGAACATTAATCTTGCTTTGTAATTGGTTCATAAGATGCATCCTTATTTATAATTATTATTTGGTTTCATTAAAGAGTTCGCGGCCAATCAGCATGCGGCGAATTTCAGAAGTTCCTGCACCAATTTCATAAAGTTTTGCGTCGCGCCATAAACGGCCAGCAGGGAATTCATTGATATAACCATTACCGCCTAAAGTTTGAATTGCTTCACCAGCCATCCATGTCGCTTTTTCGGCAGAATATAAAATGGCACTTGCAGCATCTTTACGTAGGCTGCGGTCATGATCAGCTTTGTCACATGCAGCACCAACAGCATAGACAAGAGCTTTACATGCCAACCAAGTTGAATACATATCGGCAAGTTTGCCTTGCATAAGCTGGAATTCACCTAAAGCTTGGCCAAACTGTTCACGTTGGTGTAAGTATGGAATTACCACATCTAAACAAGCATCCATAATACCTAAAGGTCCGGCACTTAAAACTGCACGTTCATAGTCCAAACCACTCATCAGTACTTTTGTGCCGTTACCAACACCACCGAGTACGTTTTCAGCAGGTACTTCCACATTGTCAAAGAACAGCGGGTAAGTGTTAGAGCCACGCATACCGAGTTTGTCTAAATGGTTACCGTGACTAAAGCCTTTCATGCCTTTTTCAACTAAAAAAGCGGTCATGCCTTTCGCGCCAGCTTGTGGATCAGTTTTAGCGTAAACCACGAGTACATCTGCATCACCGCCGTTGGTGATCCACATTTTTGAACCGTTTAAAATGAAGTGATCATCTTTTTGTTCAGCACGTAATTTCATGCTAACGACATCAGAACCCGCATTCGGTTCAGACATCGCAAGGGCACCTACATATTCACCAGAAATCAATTTTGGTAAATACTTTTGTTTTTGCTGCTCGTTACCGTTACGGTTAATTTGGTTTACACATAAATTAGAATGAGCACCGTAAGACAAACCAATGGCTGCCGAAGCACGAGAAATTTCTTGCATAGCAATAATATGAGCTAAATAACCCATATTGGCACCGCCATATTCTTCAGAAACCGTCATGCCTAAAAGGCCCATATCTCCGAATTTTTTCCAGAGATGTGCAGGGAATTTATTGTCTTGATCAACTTGTTGGGCAATTGGTGCAATTTCCTTTGCACAAAAAGCGGCTACCGAATCTTGAAGCGCAATTAAAGTTTCATCTAGACCGAAATTCAAGCTGCGTAGGTTCATGATATTTTCATCCTATTGGTTATATTTGTTGTCCATAAAATATTTTGTGGGTATTTGATAAGTAACATACAATGATTTTTTGAAAAAGTGAATACAGATTCATAAAATGATTTACAATTCATTTTATTTGTTAGAGAATAAATTATGAGCTATAAACGATCATCTTTAATGCAAGAGCGGATGGAGCAAAATCGTAAATCGATTTTGAATTCAGCCAGAAAAATAATTTCAGAGGGAGGATTTAAAGACGCGCAAATACAAACAATTGCAGAGCAAGCGGGTGTATCTAGTGGACTGGTTTATCGCTACTTTGATAATAAAAGCCAAGTGCTAATTGAAGTTTTGTCCGAGGCTATTAATACAGAACTATTGGTGATTGATTCGATTACCGAAAGTGAGTTATCGGCAAAGCAGAAATTACACAAGGCGGTGGCAACCTTTGTAAAACGGGCACTGAATAGTCCTCAGCTTGCATATTCACTCATGTTTGAACCCGTTGATTCAACGGTTGAACATGAGCGTTTTCGTGTGAAGCAATTGATTAAACAAAGTATTAAAAAAATACTTGCGGATGGAAATGCAAGTGGTGAGTTTGTCTTGGATGATTTAAACACAGCCGCACTTTGTGTTGTCGGTGCCATGACCTATGTGGTGGTTGAACCCCTAGACCCAGCTCAAAATACAAAGTTTGATCATGCGCACAAAGACTATTTTTCAAAACAGATTGCTGACTTTTGTGTAGATGCTGTGCAGAAGAAATAGGGCATATAAAGGATAAACATTACAAAGTAGGCGGTTTGGAAAAGTAGTTGCAGTAACAACAATTAGATCAGGTAAGAAGAGAATTAGAAGAATCAAGGAGAATGATTCAATGCAACAAGAACGGTTAAGCTACGCCTCGGGACCAAGCACACAGCCCTTATTGGGTATGACCATTGGTGAAAAATTCGATCAGGCCTGTCGGCAATATGCTGAAAAGGAAGCAATCGTCAGTTTCCACCAAAACAGACGATTAACCTATAAAGCTTTACAGGATGAAGTAAACGCTTTTGCTTGTAGCCTTTTAAAATTGGGATTAAAAAAAGGAGATCGCTTAGCGATCTGGTCACCTAACTGTGTGGAATGGACGGTAACTCAATTTGCAGCTTTTAAAGCAGGGATTATTTTAGTTAACCTGAATACAGCTTATAAAAGCCATGAACTTGAATATGTGTTGAATAAAGTCTCATGCAAAGGATTGATTATTGCTTCTCAATTCAAAACGACTGATTATCAAGAATTACTGACAAAAATTGCCCCTGAGTTAACCAACAGTCCAGATAAAGTGCTCAGTTCAGCGCGACTGCCACATTTAAAATTTGTCATTAAAATTGATGACCAACAACATACGGGTATTTATCGCTTCAGTGATTTAGTTACTACACCAACTTCTGAACAGCTAGAACAATTAAAACAATTAGCGAAGCAACATCAGTTTGATGAAACCATTAATATCCAATTTACTTCAGGTACAACAGGTAACCCTAAAGGGACCATGTTGACCCATCATAATATTTTAAATAATGGTTATTTTGTGGGGGAAGGCATTCGTTTAACCCCTCAAGATAAAGTCTGTATTTCTGTGCCGTTGTTTCATTGTTTCGGCATGGTCATGGGGAATTTGGCATGTGTTACGCATGGCGCAACTATGGTCTATCCATCGGCGGTATTTAATCCTTTAGAAACTTTAAAAGCGATTCATCAAGAACGCTGTACGGCAGCTTATGGCGTGCCGACCATGTTTATTGCAACCTTAGAACATGAGCAATTTAATGAGTTTGACCTGACGAGTTTAAGAACAGGAATTATGGCAGGTAGTCCTTGTCCACGTGAAATTATGCAGCGGGTTATAGATCGTATGCATATGTCTGAAATCACGATTTGTTATGGCATGACTGAAACTTCGCCAGTAAGTGTACAAAGCTCGGTAAATGATTCGATTGATAAACGAGTAAGCACAGTTGGGCATGTTCATCCGCATGTTGAAATTAAAATTGTCGATTTAGAAGGGCAGATTGTTCAGCAAGGGACTTTAGGTGAGTTATGCGTTCGTGGTTATTCAGTGATGGCGGGCTATTGGGGCGAAGAAGAAAAGACCAAAGAGGTCATTGATTCAGCTGGCTGGATGCATACGGGTGATATTGCCGAAATGGACCAAGATGGTTTTATTAAAATTAAAGGTCGTATTAAAGATGTGGTGATTCGTGGCGGAGAAAACCTCTTTCCAAAAGAAATTGAAGACTTTTTATATACCCATCCCGATGTAAGCGATGTGCAAGTCATTGGCTTGCCAGATGCCAGATATGGTGAAGAACTCTGTGCTTGTATTATTTTGCATGAACATCATCAAATTGATGAAAACAGTATTCGCCAATTCTGCAAAGAGCACATCTCTCATAATAAAGTACCGCGTTATGTCCGATTCTTTAATGAGTTTCCAATGACTGCTTCAGGCAAAGCACAAAAGTTTAAATTGCAGGAAATTATGCGAGCTGAGCTTAATTTAACTGGAAATGTCTTTGACTAAAGAAGTCGAAGGCCCGTTCAAAGTGCAGCAAACTATAAATTAAAAGGCAGTTTAAATAGAGGATAAGCAAAATGGCAAAAGACTTTAATAGCCCAAAGGTAGTCGAAGGATATGACGAACATATTCGTAAATTAATTCCAGGTTATGAAGTCATCCATCAACAGGTGGACGCCATTTTGCAATCGCTGTTGAAACCTCATACTCATATCTTAATTGTGGGCTGTGGTACGGGGTATGAACTTGAATATTTACTTAAACGACATCCGAACTGGAAATTTACAGCAGTTGATCCATCTTTGACCATGCTGCAAAAAGCTCAGGAACAGGTTGAACTTTTAGATAAATCTTCACAAGTAACCTTTGTTCACGGTGAAACTTCGGCTTTGCCTCTGGAAAATTGCTTTGATGCTGCACTTTCTATTCTCGTGGCTCATTTTATTGCAGATGACATAAAACCCGTTTTTTTTAAAGATATTTATGATCGCTTAAAGGAAAAAGCGGTTTTACTTACTTACGATTTAATGACGTGTGTAAACCCACAGCAGCTTCAAGCACTACGTTATTTATGCTTGGATCAAGGTTTAACGGAAGACCAATGTCAGAAAATGTTAGAGCGTATGGCACAAGACTTTTTTAGCTTAACCACTGAAGGATATATCAAACTTTTGCAAAAGACTGGTTTCGAGAGCGTACAGCCATATACGCAGATTTTGACTTATCAGGGTTTTATTGCAAAAAAATAATGTCAGTAGAGACAAAGGAATGTTGTCTTAACACCTAAATATTCTCAATGAGGATGAGAATATAAAAAACGAAAAAAATTAGAAGAACTAGCTTTACCTATAACACATTAAAAAGTGGCCTCAATGCTGCTTAAGGGAGGTTTTATCTAAAAAATATGAGGAAGACTTTCTAGAGGAAGAAAGTCTGATGTTTAAGAGCCTGTTTTAGATAGGTATATAACAAAAAGGATGTCGAGATCTTTAAGTCTAATTAAAGATCAAAAAAGGAAAGTTTTATGATAAATGCTTTAAATACAACGGTTCAAAAAAGCCTATTGGCAGTTTCTGTGACCCTGTTTGTGTCTTCTGCTTTTGCAGGTCAAACAGATCCTGAAATAGAACAACTTCGCCAAGAAGTGAAAGAACTACGGGCTATGCTACAAGCCAACATGCAAGCTCAAAAATCTTTATCGCAACAAAAAGTGGAGCTAGCAACTTCTATAACGCCCCAAGCTGCTCAGCCTACAAAACAAGTGTTAACTAAGTCTGGCGCGGAATTTAATTTATACGGTTATATACGGGCAGATGCTTCTTATCAAATGAAGGGGGCTTCTACCATGTATAACAATATTAGTGGGGTTCCACTCGAAAATACGCCAGAAGAATCTGCTCAAAAAGACCAATTACACAGTACCGTTAATGTGACACGTTTCGGGTTGAATTTTAAAACCCCTACTGCTGTGGGTGATGTAGGCGGGAAATTGGAAATGGACTTCTTTGGAGCTGCAACTCGTGATCAGTTTCGGATACGCCATGCTTATTTAACGTTTGATAAATGGCTCATCGGTCAAACGTGGTCAACATTTATCGCACCTGAATATTATCCGGAAACGATTGATGCAGGCACATTTGTAGGCAGTGCATTATTAAGATCACCGCTTGTACGCTATAGCGATAACTTAACTGCCAATACGAGTTTTGCAATATCGGTTGAAGACCCGAAATATACTGCAACAACTGACCCAGATAATAAAATGCGCTTACCAGCTTTGGTAGGACGCTTAAATCATAAATTTGCCAATGGTTCGATGTTATCTGCCCGTAGTTTAGTTGCCGAAAAAAGAACGAATAATGATGAGCAAGTCGCTTGGGGTGTGGGCTTCGGAGGTAAATATCAAATTACCCCTGATACCTTACTCAAAGCCGATTACTACCATGTCAAAGGAGATGGGCGTTTCTTGCTATGGAGTAATAGCGGCTATGCAATAGATGATCAAAATAATATGCATAGCAATGAATTTGACACCGTTTCTTTGGGTATTACTCATCAATTTACGCCACAAATTCGTTCAACCTTAGCTTATGGCTATATGAAAGCCAAAGATGACAACCGTTTTGCCGAATTACAACGTAATAGCACCACTCAAAACAAAGAGCTTTGGCAGGGTTGGGTAAATGCACTGTATAACCCTTACAAGCCAATTACCTTGGGGGTCGAATATGTGTATGGCGAGCGAGAAACTTTTGATGGCCGTAACGGGATTGATAACCGCTTCAATATGATGGCAAGTTATGACTTTTAATTTATTCAACAAGACCTTGAATAATCTGTTTTTTCTTTAGGGTGCAATATGTCGTTTTAAAAAATTAAATATGAATTTATCTCACAGAGGAGGTGAGTAAATGACAACATCTAAATTAAATGTAAATGAAGTTATTGATCAGGCCCGATTTACCCCTTTTCACTGGAGCATTTTGCTTTGGTGTTTATTAATTATTGTTTTTGATGGTTATGATCTGGTGATTTATGGCGTTGTACTGCCTTTGCTCATGCAAGAGTGGTCGTTAACAGCTGTACAAGCGGGGATGTTAGCAAGTACAGCACTATGCGGAATGATGTTTGGGGCAATGTTCTTTGGAACTTTGGCAGACAAAATAGGCCGTAAAAATGTGATTTTAATTTGTGTCACTCTTTTTAGTGGTTTTACCTTTTTAGGTGCTTTTGCATCAAGCCCACTTGAATTTGGGGTGCTTCGGTTCTTGGCGGGGCTAGGTATTGGTGGGGTCATGCCAAATCTAGTTGCTTTAACCTCTGAATACGCACCGAAACGTATACGCAGTACTCTGGTAGGGACCATGTTTAGTGGTTATGCGATTGGGGGAATTCTTTCAGCCTTAATTGGTAGTTATTTGGTTGAAAGTAAGGGGTGGCAAATTATGTTTTTAATTGCCGGTATTCCACTATTTTTATTACCTGTCATTTGGAAGTTTTTACCCGAGTCTTTAACTTTTTTAGTTAAAACAGGTAAAACTGAACAGGCACATAAAATTATTCAAAAAATTTCACCTGAACAAACACTAACGATCAATACGCAATTAGTGCTTAATGAAGATAATGTTCCCACAGGCAGTTCTGTAAAGAGATTATTTCAACAAGGTCGTGCCTTCAATACACTCATGTTCTGGCTCGTATTTTTCATGTGCTTACTCATGGTGTATGCCTTAAGTAGCTGGTTACCAAAACTCATGCTGGCAGCAGGGTATTCACTTGGAAAGAGTATTTTATTCTTGCTTGCTCTAAATGTTGGCGCAATGATCGGTTCAATTGGTGGCGGTATTTTGTCTGATAAATTCCATTTAAAACCGGTAATTATGGGAATGCTACTGGCGGGTGTTTTAGCATTAATCGGTTTAGGCTTTAAGTCTCCAGCCTATGTTTTATATGGTTTGGTTACTGTTGCAGGTGCTGCAACGATTGGGACCTCAATTCTGCTTTATAGCTACGTTGCACAATATTATCCATTGAGTGTGCGCTCTACTGGGATTGGCTGTGCTTCTGGTGTTGGTCGTATTGGGGCAATTGTTGGTCCAATCTTAACGGGCATGTTATTAGTATTAGAATTGCCACATAAGATGAATTTCGTGATGATCGCAATCCCTGCAATTTTGGCGCTTTTCGCTGTTATGGTTCTGCGACGACATGCTGTTGAAGAAAAAATTATTGCTCCAAAACTCTCTGCTGAACTAGAGGGTAATTAATCCATATGGATACAGGTAGGAAACAAATTCCTACCCGTATCTGGACGTTTTATTTGTTAACTAGCTGGTTTAAATCAACCAGATTTGCCATTTGTTGATTACCGCGATCATTAGGATGTAAATGATCTCCAGAATCATAAATTGGATTTAATCGGTCAGAATGTTTTGAATCTTTTAAGCCTTGCTCAAGATCAAGAACCCCGTCAAATGTTTTACTGGTTCTGATCCAGTGATTAATGCGCTGGCGTAATTCATCTTTGTTAGGCTGATAATAGTTATCTAAAGGTGTATTGGGTAAAGCGCCTGAAAAGGGAAGTAACGTCGCCCCAATCACTTGAATACCTTGCCCATGAGCTTTATCTACAACACGTTTATAACCTTCAGTTAAGGTTTCAAACGACGGCATTCGTTGTTTAGGTGCAAAAGCTGTACCGGGCCATGAAATATCATTAATACCAACTAAAATAATTAAAGTTTTAACACCTGAGTATTGAAACACTTCACTGTTTAAACGTTTTAAAGCACTCTCGCCCATACCGTCTGTAAGTAACCGATTCCCTGAAATTCCACTATTAATGACTGCCACGTGATGTGCAGATAAGCGCTTTGCTAAAAAGTCAGTCCATCTCGTATTTGCATCTAGAGTTGCAGTTGCGCCGTCGGTAATTGAGTCTCCAATGACTGCAACAACGTGTGCTTTACGCTTCGGTTTTACTTCAATAGCCGATAATAATAATCGAGCAGTTGTTGTTTTGGCACTGCTGGGCGTATTTAAGTTCGCGGTCTGGTTGCCAGCAATAATCCAACTGGTTTGTTTCGCATCCCAATGAAAAGTTTTAAATGTAGTCGGCTTTTGAATAAAGCTATTTACCATTAACTGTGCATGATCGGGAACTGGTAATTGGATTGGATCACTAATCAGTTGTTTGCCAGGTAAAATTTGTGCTTTAAGTTTCCCAGAAAAATAAACAGGATAAGCACTCTTAGCTTTTAGACTTTGTCCTTTGAATATTCCCACAGTTGTTTTATCAATAGATAACGGTTGATTCCCATATTGATTTGTAAAGACAAGCCTAACAGCTTCACCACCTAAACTAATTTGGCTGATTTGTTTGATGGTCTGATTAGATATTTGCTCTGGAATATTGGTCGGGAAAACGAAATCTTTATTCCAGACTTTTTGGGGGCTGGCTGCCCAAGTGGTAATCCATTGGCTCTTTTGTACTTCTGCTTGTGCAAAGCTCGTAAATAAAACGAGAGAGAATAGGGCGGGTTGATAAAGTTTCATCTCGTGAACTCTTTAAAACGAATTAAAGTTATCTTGAAACAAATTGCTGGCTTGTTATAGCGACATAAGCGGAATAAGATTTGTGAATGAAATTCATAAATGGCTTTTGTTATGTCATATTTTGATATTAATCGGTCTGGCGAGTTGGCAATTTTTATTCGAGTGGTCGAGCTTGGGAGTTTCTCTGCCGTTGCAAGAGCTTGTGACATGACGCCGTCTGCGGTCAGTAAGTTAATTTCTCGGTTGGAAAAAAGACTTGGCGTTAGATTGCTTAACCGTTCAACACGCCAGTTTCAGCTTACCAGTGAAGGATGTCAGTTTTATGAGCAAGGCATTCATATACTCAATAACTTAGATGAACTAGAGCAATCAGTTACTGCAAATCACATGCCGCAAGGGCGAATTAGAATTCATACCAGTCTTTCATATTGGACGCATTTTTTATTGCCTTGTATTTCTCGATTTAACGAGTGCTATCCACAAATTGAATTAGAGGCTCATTTGAGTGATGAAGTCATTAATTTAGTTGAGCAACGGATTGATGTTGCAATTCGGACAGGGCCTTTAAAAAGCTCAAATTTGGTTGCTCGCTCACTCGGAAGCACGCAGAAACATTATGTCTGTTCACCTGCATATATTGAAAAGTATGGTTGTCCGCAGCACCCAGAAGAGCTTTATGAACATCAGCTTTTAGATGTAAGTTATCAGCGTCAGAATAAAACATGGTTTTTTAAAAGAGACGAGCAAGAAATCACACTTGCACCTACTCAAGTCCTGAGAGTAAATCATGGAGAAGCAATCTTACAATTAGCGCTTGCAGGTGTTGGCGTTGCACAGCTTAATGAATTCCAAGTTCGAAAAGCGCTAGAGCAAAAACTATTGGTTAAAATTCTTGAAGACTGGAATATCAATGCTTCTGAAGAATTTCATGCTGTTTGGATAGGACATGACAAATATGTCCCTAAACGTGTAAGGGCATTTTTAGATTTCTTGGTAGAGCAGGCAAAGATTAGTTAATTAAGTTTTTTCTGGCACTTAACTGACATTGGTGCATGGTTTCATTCATTGTTTCCACAAAGTGCTTATCCGCATCAATATTTTGTAAGCTTACTTTAGGTAAGTTTTCTACAAATTGTGGCGAATAATGTTCTTCTAAAGAGTTATAAATACAATTACATTGTGAAAGTGCGCGTCCTGCCCAAACACAATGCCTGTTAAATTCATTTTTACTGATAGATCTGCAACCTAATAAACTTATAGAACTTATTAATAGGATGCTCATTAAAACAATACGATATAAAAAAAACATCATAATTGCTCTTAGTTGGTTGTTGTTATCGTTCGATTTGGTATAGAGATGTTCTAATCTTTAATTGGCGTTAAATCTTGAGATTTTTTCCGTATAAAGATAAAAGTTTGGATAGGTAAAAAGATGGTAGGAATTCTTTAAAAGTGTTTTAAGCTGAACGATAAGATAATAAAGATGAAGAAAAATAAAATGATATAAAATAATAGTCATTAGAGACTCCTTGATAAAAGAAGTTACGCCCAATCACTGCTATTAATTATGGTGGTGAAACGAAAGAGGGTTAGCAGACTGATACCTAAGAAACCAGCACACCCGAAGGTGTCCCACTCCCGTTCCTCCGTCAAAGGCACGAGGGGCTCCACACCAAAAAACGTGTTTTTAGTGCACTTAGGTAGACGGTCTGCTAAAACCGACTGACAAAATAGGTCAGCCGGAGCATCATAAGCTGAGCATTAAAGCGGGTCAATTGCAAAAATAAAAGATTGGTTTATATAAACAAATATTAATATTTTTAAATTTTGATTAATAAAATAACTGATTATTTGGTATTTAAAGGTTTGATTAATTATTATACCTAATCTTTATAATTGAGTTTTAATGTTTATATATCAAATATTTATTAATTGTTAATTTATATATTGTTTGTAATCATTGACTTAATAAGACACAAACTCGGAAAGGATGAATAATTTTACTTTCATGAATATGACAATCTGAAATAATTAGCTAATGCCAAAATTTAATTAAAATATCAATTGCAAGAATGATATTTTTTGATCATTTATTTAATTTTGATTTTTACAAAAGCTTGCATAATCTACAAAAGTTAAGAGAACCACTGCGGTAGGTCAACAGAAGATAATGTTATTCATAAGCTTACATCTTAAGATTAATCAGGGTGATCTCAATGTTAAGAATTTTTTGTGCAGTAAGCATGGTATTTGCAATCGCGATGGGTATGAGCGCTTGCCAAGATCGACATTCAACAGATGATGATGGAACACATGGCTCTAATGATCCAACTGTTCCACAACAAATGGATAAAAACTCATAATTATTTCATCTAAGAAAACTCACTTTTACGTGAGTTTTCTTATCGTTAATTTCTATAAAACATGTGACACAATAAAAAAGATAATTATATAAAAAGATAAAATTAATCAATGAATTAGATTGATGTTATCTTTTGAATAACTTGTTGTTACTGAATTGTTTCGCTATTAAATTATAGTTTCAAAAAATTAATAAAATAAACACAATAAATTACTTATATTCATCCAAAATTCATTTTAATGATGAGAGTTTTATAAAGGTAAGGATATGCCCCAGTACTTAAGAATAGCTGAGAAAATCTATCAAAATGTTAAAGAGAAAAAAGGCTTTACAGATGAGCCTATGGAGGACCTTAACAATTTGATGATTGAACTCAGACATGAGCTTAAGGGGACAAAGCTTAAGCTTTTATACAATTACATTGATTTTGCTGACTTACTGATTAAACCCTTACAGGAATCTAAAATTAAATTGGATTTAAGCCTTATTCCAAAGAGTAAAAATACACAAGAATTTGTGCTGTGGCTTGCAGGTTTTATTGAAAGAATTACTACAGGCGGACAAGAAAAATTACCGCCAATTCAGACTAAAGTTGCTTTACCTGACTACGCCTATGAAGAAACACTTTCTTCTCCAGTAAAACCAGTCAATAATGGAGAAGAAATTATTGAATATTTTAAGAAAAAAGAAAGTTAAATAGTGGCATATAAAAAAAGCCTATTTCCGAGGGCCAATCGGAAATAGGCTCTTAGTTTTTGGACCAAAAGAGAATGTTATAAAAACAACTTATCTTCCATTCCATGCATCTTTAATTGCTTGTTTAGCATGTTCCCATTTTAAACGAGATTCAGCTTTAAGTTCTTCCCATTTTTGTTCCAAACCGCCTTCGACATCTTCAAATTGAGTGCCTTGTTCCGATTCAGCACGTGCACGATGACCTAATTCATAGGCTGTCGAAAAGTCTCGGTCATAATCGAGATCGGGAGTAGTAAGCTGAGCTTCTTGATAATAAGGACGAGTAAGGTAACTTTCGCGCCAATAAGTGTCAGAATAATTATGGTCGCCGGCTGGCAGTCGTGCGTGATCGCTATTTTGATCTGTCATCAGTTTTTCCTCATCTATTATTTAATTTTATGCTTATGGTAAATTTAGGAAGGTGAGGGCACCTTCCTAAATAAAATGAATGACCGCATCAAATGACATTTAAGTCAGCATCGGATTAGCGTTGCTGATTATTGTTATTTGAGTTTTGTTGGCCTGAATCTTTTTGATTCGAGCCTTGTTGTTGGCGGCGATTGTCATTTTGCTGTTGTTGCTGATTGTTTTGTTGCTGTTGATTGCCGTTTGGCTGTTGCTGATTGTTGCGGTTGTCATTTTGCTGTTGTTGTTGCTGTTGATTATCGCGTTGATTGCTTTGATTATTAGTAGTGCTCATCTTTAATTACCTCATATCATTTATGATGTGTGTTTTATCTGAGAGCTTCAGATAGGTTTATTAAAACATGAAAAATTTTAATGTGTAGCCTTCGGGTGTTACCCTATATTTAACTGTAACTTTGAAAAATAAATAAAACCTTGATTTCTATAAAATGTAACTTTTATCGATAAACATAATTAATATGAAGATAGATAAAATTACATTTGAGTAAAGTGGTGTTAAATAAATGCTATGGTCATTTCTAAATGTGTATATGTTATCTTTTATTAAAATGAATTTATTTTTTATTATCTAATATTATGTATTCTATATCTTTAGAAATGCAATAAATAAGTTGTCTAATTTTAAGACATGGTAGCCCTTTAAATAGTCGTCTAAAGTTGTAAAAATTATTTTTATAATAAATAGAATAAAAAAAGGTGCCTACTGGTTTTTCTTTAGTCTCAGACCCTCCCTTTTTTAAGAGGCCTGTGCAGGCAATATAAAGATCGGCATGTAGGAGTTCTTTGCCTTTTTTGATCATTTCCACAGTGACTTCCATCGATTCAGGTGTATATTTTTCAATAAGTTCAGGTGAGATATGAAGTGTATTTTCTTTGACACGTAAGTCATAGCTGACTAAGCTTCCAATAAGAATATCACCTGAATAGGGACTTAAAGAGAAGCGATAAGCTAAATAGCCCGCCGAAGCGCTTTCAAAAAGTGCAATTTTAATTTTTTCTTGTGCGAGTAATTTGCAACATGAATTAAACATTAGTTTTCTCCTTAAAACTGTTTTTAATTTAGTTATAAGATTATTTTTAATTTATTTTTGTTAAGTTTTTAAACTTTATGATTTTCAAAGTAACTCAAGTGTAATTAAAATTTATTATTTATATATTTTTTATAAAAACAGATGCTTAAATAATTCTAAAGGTGAGAATGTAATTTTGTGTTATTTTTTATCTAATTGAAATTTAATGATTTTAAAATTATGGGTTATTTCTTAATAACGTAATATAACAAAGATAGGCTGGGATTATAGTTTGGCTGAAGTATGGTAGTTTATATCTCACTAAAGGAGAATAGAAATGCCTGTTGTAGTGAAAGAAAGATTATTAGACTTATTACAAGATAATCAACAAAACTATTACGAATTATTTGTTTTTTTCCTTGATCCTGATATTTCTAGTTTTGAAAAAGAAAAGAAAGCAAGAGATTTTCTTAATAAAGAAATTGATAAAATAGATCAAAAGGAAATTGATTTTCCTGCAACTATAAATACGGTTAAACAATGGTGTGAAAACGATAATAAAGAAAATTGTGAATTATTTCAGACTTACCTAAACCGTAGACAAAACGGGGGTGAGAGAGAGTATTTTAAGAATGTTGGTCAGGCATTCGAATTTTTAATTAAGGTTTCCCCAACTAAAAAAGTAGATGGTGCATGGCTATATAGTTCAGTTCACTACTGGAATGATCCGGTTTTTCATGACCTCATTATTACTTATTTGGAAGAGCTGGGGTTAGGTGAGCCGAAAGCAAACCATGTCTGTATCTATGATGACTTGCTACGTAGTCTCGGACTCGATAGTTTTGATCTGCTATTAGAAGATGAATATTATCATAATGCCGTGATTCAGCTGGCACTTGGTTATGCTCCACCTGAGTTCATTCCTGAAATTGTCGGCTTTAATTTAGGTTATGAGCAACTGCCACTGCATCTACTCATCAGTAATTATGAGCTTGCCGAACTAGGCATCGATTCTAAATATTTTAATTTGCACATCACTATCGATAACATTGATAACGGGCATGCAGATAAAGCAATTAAAGTTATAGAAAATATTTACGATAAATATAGAGATAAAGAACTTTTCTTTAATAAATTGAAGCGCGGTTTTGCGCTTAATGGTCATGGTGTTTCGTCTTCAAAAATTATTAAAAATTTAAATCTTGAAGATTTAGTGCTTAAAATTTTAAAAAGAAAAGCGCTCGTGGGTCAGCTCATTCATAACGAAACTAGACAGTTTGGATGTAAAACGATTAACCAATGGTTATCAAATCCAGAAGACGTTAAAGGGCTAGTTACACATCTTATTGATCACAAGTGGATTAAATTTAATACCGACCCTGAACAGAGTGTGTTCTGGCGAATGATTAATGAAGAAAATGGAAAAATGTTTGGGGTATTTAACCCTGTAGAACGTCAAATTATTCATGACTGGATTGCTGGTAGTGATCATTCTTCTAACTTCTTGGCTTATAGCAGGGAATTAAAGAATAGCCAGCGTATTCAAGATTATCTCTTTAGTTATATTTCGGATGGCGAACTGGATGCACTCCAAGAGCGTGTTCAGAAATCACATGATCTTGCTATAAAAATATGCAAGCTAACTCCATTTTTGGCCCCCGATTCACACCATAAAAGCATTGGACTTTGGAGCACTCGTAAATACGTCGAACTCCTTTTTCCATATTTAAGTTCCTTTAACAAAACTAACTCTTGAAGTTTTTTAATTCACCCCACGTTTAACTTTAAAAACATAGGTAATGAACATGACTGATAATGTTAAATCAACAAATAAAACAAGTGAAATGGCTGGTGCTGACGCTGCAAATAAAGCCAATACTACCCAAAAAACTGAACAATTAGACTCAGTCAGAGACGATGCAACCAATGAAGCATTAACCACAAACCAAGGTGTTAAAATAGCGGATAATGAGAATAGCTTAAGAGCGGGCATTCGTGGTTCGACGCTATTAGAAGACTTTATTTTAAGAGAGAAAATTACCCATTTTGACCATGAGCGTATTCCAGAACGTATTGTGCATGCACGCGGTGTAGGTGCGCACGGTTACTTTCAAGCTTATGAAGGAAATGAGCGCTTAACAAAAGCGGGATTTTTAACTGATCCAAGCATTCAGACACCAATTTTTGTACGTTTCTCAACAGTGCAGGGACCACGTGGCTCTGCTGACACCGTTCGTGATATTCGTGGTTTTGCGATTAAGTTTTATACCCAAGAAGGTAATTTCGATTTAGTCGGCAATAATGCACCAGTTTTTTTTGTGCAAGACGGTATTAAATTTCCAGACTTCGTTCATGCGGTAAAACCTGAACCAGATACAGAAATGCCAACAGGAGCAACTGCCCATGATACTTTCTGGGATTTTGTGTCTTTAGTTCCTGAGTCAGCTCATGCAGTAATTTGGGCAATGTCGGACCGTGCTATCCCACGTAATCTACGTTCAATTCAAGGTTTTGGTGTTCATACATTCCGTCTTATTAATGCCCAAGGGAAATCACATTTTGTGAAATTCCACTGGACCCCTAAACAAGGTTTAAGTGCTTTAGTGTGGGATGAGGCTCAAAAGCTTGCAGGTAAAGATCCAGATTTCCATCGTCGAGATCTTTATGAAGCGATTGAGAATGGGGTTTATCCTGAATGGGAATTGGGCGTACAAATTGTCGAAGAAGAAGATGAAATGAACTTTGACTTCGATTTATTAGACCCAACCAAAATTATTCCTGAAGAGTTGGTTCCAGTGACTCCAATCGGCCGATTTGTTTTAAATAGAAATGTAGATAATTTCTTTGCAGAAACAGAGCAGGTGGCTTTCTGTCCGGGACACATCGTACCAGGCATTGATTTTACAAATGACCCACTTTTACAAGCACGCCTATTTTCGTACACCGATACACAGTTAAGTCGTTTAGGTGGACCAAACTTCCATCAAATTCCGATCAATAAACCAGTGTGTCCATTCCATAACAATCAACGTGATGGTATCCACCAACATACGATTCACAAAGGGCAGGCTTCCTATCAACCAAACTCAATTGATAATGATTGGCCAGCAGAAACGCCACCCGCCGCTTCAAATGGTGGTTTTGAAAGCTATCCTGAACAAATTAGCGGGCATAAACTTCGTCAAAGAAGTGAAACCTTCTCCGATCATTTTTCACAACCGCGCCTTTACTACAAGAGCCTTGCGCCTCATGAGCAAAAGCATGTGGTCGATGCCTATACTTTTGAATTAAGTAAAGTGCAAAGAAAACACATTCGTGAGCGCCAAGTTCAACAAATTTTGGCAAATATTGATCTCGACTTAGCTCGACAAGTAGGTGCTAACTTAGGAATTGAAGTTCCTGATTTGACTCTAGATTATAAGAAAACCGCAGTTGAAAAATCGGCTAAATTATCTTTCTTGGCTTTCCCACCAGAGGATATTCAAGGCCGAAAAGTTGCTGTACTTATTCATAACCTTGTCAAGTCAGATACACTTGAAGCTATTAAAAATTGGGCGATTAAAGAAGGTGCAGTTGTTCATTTACTAGCGCCGAGCTTGGCTCCAGTAAAAGACCATAAAGACAACATTATTGTGGCTGATGGTATGCAAATGGCTGAACCTTCAATTGCTTATGATGCGGTAATTATTCCTGATGGCGATAACTTAAATGCCGTGCTGAAAGATGGCGTAGCGCGTCACTATGTACTCGAAGCTTATAAGCATTTAAAACCAATTGCGTTTTTAGGTAATAAATCTGATTTGCTTGAACCGCTAGGTTTAGTTGCCGATGAAGGTACTTTAGTTGAAGATGAATTTCAGCCTATTGCTGAAAAATTCAAAAAACTGATTATGGCTCATCGTGTTTGGACACGAGAACAAATAGCCGCTCAAGTACCAGCTTAATAAACAAAAAAGCCCTGAAAGATTTATCTTTCAGGGCTTTTTTATATCTTAGGGATTAACCATTTACGATTTGACCACCGTTTACATGAATCACCTGACCTGTAATATAACTTGCATCATCTGAGGCAAGGAAAAGATAAGCAGGTGCAACTTCACTTGGTTGTCCCATTCTTCCCATTGGTGTGTCTTTACCAAATTCCTTAACCGTTTCTGCATCGAAACTGCTTGGGATTAATGGAGTCCAGATCGGACCTGGTGCAACACCATTCACCCGAATTCCTTTTTTCTGCTTCATTAAATTGTTTGATAAGCTACGTGTGAAAGTCGTAATCGCACCTTTGGTACTTGCATAATCAATAAGCTCATCATGGCCTTGATAGCTGGTAATACTAGTCGTATTAATAATACTGTCGCCTTCTTCCATATAAGGAATAGCTTCTTTAGTAAGATAAAACATTGGAAAAATATTAGTTTTAAATGTCTTTTCTAATTGCTCATTACTAATACTTTCAATTTCCTTTTGTTGATATTGCACGCCAGCATTATTCACTAAAATATTAATTTTTCCATAATGTTGTAGAACTTTATCAATATCGAGTTTTGCAACATCTGGGTCAGAAATATCACCTTTTAATAAAAGGCAATGTTGTCCTTCTCTTTCAACAAGTTGTTTAGTGATTTCGGCATCCTTATCTTCTTCAAGATAAAGGATGGCAATATCCGCACCTTCACGGGCAAACAATACTGCGACAGAACGACCTATACCACTATCGCCACCACTAATAACGGCAACTTTATCTTTTAACTTATCGCTACCTTTATGAGAGCTTTTTATAATCTCAGGTTCAGGATGCATTTTTTCCTGATCGCCTGGTTGATGAGATTGAACTTGTGCAGGTGCGGATGTTGGATACTGATTTGTTGAGTTTTCCATACTTCAAATACCTCGGTTAAATATCTAATTTATAAATAGTGCGCTGTTACTACGTAAATATGAGTAAAATGAATTTTTTAATAAGTTGTCTTTGTTATTTTATTTGTAAGGATGTAAAAAAATATTTTATATTTAAAAGTTAAATAATATCCATTAATTTGATTTTGTTCTTATCAATCATACTTTCAATAATAGATCTATTGCCTGTATCTTCTAACCAGTTTTCAATAGGTATATTGTTGGATAAGTCTAAAATTTCTTTAATAATTTTTTTAGCACCTTCAATATTTTGTGTCTCTTTATTATTTTTAATAATGATATTGTCAAGCAATAATTTTATGTCTTCTTGCTCTATATTCTTTGACTTAATAATATGTAAATCTCTTTGGAAGGGATGGCTCGCATGCGGAGGATCTAATCTATAGCTCCATTCTTGGTCATAATTTTGCCATGAATTCTTAGACTTAATATGCCCAAGTAAAATTTCTGGGATAGAAATATGAATGTATTGTAGTGTTGACTCTTGATCTTTTAATTGCATGGCTAAACTACTCAAATTGCCTTAATAAAACTAGTTTTAAATATTCATATTAATCTCTCAAGTAATTTTCTTTTGAAAATGTAATGATATATATTATTGTTTTTTATTGAAAATAAGTGTTTTACTCTGTGTTTGTTTAAGTAAGTATGTTTCATTATTTTAATTTTTGTTTATAGTTAAGCTGTTTTGTTGTTTGTATAGATATTTTAAATCTGTTTGTAAAAATATATTGTAATGTGCAGTTAAGTAATAATAAGTGAGCTAATTATTTAAAAAGTAAAATGTGAGAAAAATTAGAATGTATAAAACTTTATTTAAATAATAAAGTTATAGAATTTTTAATCTTTCATTTTATATACATTTAAATTGATTGATACAGTGCATCGGTAGGAAAATATTATAGATCTTCTATCTTTATTAAATCCGTTAATCAAAAGCGGTAGTGACTATAATTAAATATAGGAAGATATAACTATGGCTAATACTAGATATGAAGATGATGATAACAATAGTACAGGTACTTCAAATCGTGGATTTGCAAGTATGGATCCTGAAAGAGTTAGAGAAATAGCCAGCAAAGGTGGGCGAGCAGCCCATGCCAGTGGTAATGCGCATGAATTTACCTCTGAAGAAGCTCGTGAAGCTGGTCGAGCTGCGCATGCAAGCGGTAATGCACATGAATTTACATCTGAGGAAGCTCGTGAAGCGGGTGCCTTAAGCCATAAAAATGGTGGTCGCAGTCGTAGTCGCGATGATGACGACGATGACGATGATCGCGGTAGCCGTTCAGGTGGCAGAGGACGTGGCCGCAGCCGTGATGACGATGATGATGACGATCGCGGTAGCCATTCAGGTGGCAGAGGACGTGGC
This sequence comes from Acinetobacter sp. V116_7, assembly GCF_056735735.1. Classification (NCBI taxonomy): domain Bacteria; kingdom Pseudomonadati; phylum Pseudomonadota; class Gammaproteobacteria; order Moraxellales; family Moraxellaceae; genus Acinetobacter; species Acinetobacter sp. V116_7. The sequence continues at coordinate 745,088 of NZ_JBWZIF010000028.1, read as the reverse complement.
CGCAGCCGTGATGACGACGATGATGATGACGATCGCGGCAGCCGCTCAGGCGGCCGAGGCCGAGGTCGTAGCCGTGATGACGACGACGATGATGACGATCGCGGTAGCCGTTCAGGCGGCCAAGGACGTGGCCGTAGCCGTGATGACGACGATGATGACGATCGCGGTAGCCGTTCAGGCGGCCGAGGCCGAGGTCGCAGCCGTGATGACGATGATGATGACGATCGCGGCAGCCGTTCAGGTGGCCGAGGACGCGGCCGCAGCCGTGACGACGACGATGATGACGATCGCGGTAGCCGTTCAGGTGGTCGAGGCCGTGGCCGCAGTCGTGATGACGACGATGATGACGATCGTGGCCGTTCAGGTGGCCGAGGACGCGGTCGCAGCCGTGACGACGATGATGATGACGATCGCGGTAGCCGTTCAGGTGGTCGAGGCCGTGGCCGCAGCCGTGACGACGATGATGATGACGATCGCGGTAGCCGTTCAGGTGGCCGAGGTCGCGGTCGTAGCCGTGATGACGATGATGATGACGATCGCGGTAGCCGCTCAGGTGGTCGAGGCCGTGGCCGCAGCCGTGATGACGACGATTATGACGGTCGTGGACAAAACTCTCGTAATCAAAAACGTGATGCCTCTGGACGTTTTACGTCTTAAGCATAATGTTTTAAAAACGAAGGAGGCTTTTGCCTCCTTCGTTTTTTAATTTATTTACTTTACTGTGGGAGCAGTTGTAGTCCTTTTACAATATCAATGTATTCAGAACCGTTTAACCAAAAAGATTTTTTTAAAAACAGCGTCGTCATAATACTTTCGGCTGCTTCGCTATCAGGATTTTCACAGAATAATCCGTAGCTTTCACCTAAAACCGCATCATTTTCAATCAGGCGGATATAGTAAGCATGTTGCTCATTTGCATAACCTAAAACCGCATCACGTTGATTTTTCATTTCGCATGTCTCCATACCAAAAAACTGAATTTAACCAGAATGTTAAGTGTTCAGAATCTCATTTGATAAAAATCAAAAAACAGTCAGCAATAATGACTATCTCGAAATAGGTTTTGATTTTCTTCAAATTGCCATTTTGATTAAAACATCCCTGTTAAAAGCAAAATGGATTAAAATCTGATCATGAGATTTATTGTTATGCAAAAAAAATATTTCGTCAACTTGAAAATGTAACTTTTTCAAGTTACATTGTTTGTGTAGGATTTGAACAGTGAAAAGGGAGGCAATATGCCAAAGAAGAAAGAGTTCGAGCATGGCGGTGTACGAGAAAATGCCGGACGTAAAGCACAGTTCAATGAACCCACCAAAGTCATTCGTGTTCCCGAGTCTCAAGTTAACTTTATCAAAAATTGGTTACTGAATAATGTCAAAACCAATAATTTAACCGACTTTAACTCAAAACTTAATGTTCAACAGGTTCACCCGAATAACGATAAAATTTACCACATTCCTTTAGCAACAGAACGTGTTGCGGCAGGTTTTCCTTCACCTGCACAAGATGATATTGAGCAAGCACTCGATTTAAATGAATATTTAATTAGAAATGAAAATGCCACGTTTATTGTCAAAGCCAATTCTTTATCCATGCTAGATGCTGGAATTGATATTAATGATCCGCTTATTGTGGACCGTAGTATTTCCGCTAAATCGGGTGATATTGTGATTGCACTCATCGACAATGATTTCACTGTGAAGCGCTTAATGATTGATAGTCAATTTCATCCACCTAAAGTTTGGCTAAAAGCAGAAAATCCTGATTATCAGAATATTTATATTGAAGAGGGGCAAGAACTGGTTATTTGGGGAGTCGTGACGTATAACCTCAAACGAATGAGATAATTTTTTTCTTATATTTATTATTTAAGTTACTGACTTGAAATCGAGGCCAGTAACTTTTTGCTGAATGACTTTTAAATTTGCCCAATCAATAAGCACGTTGCGATAACGACCATTAAACCACCCGAAAAACGGCCGACTAACTTTGCTGCTTGTGGTCTGGTTTTCAAAATAGCCTCTGAACCATAACCCACCATTAAGTAAATAATTGCGCAGCTAATCATGTGTACAACACCAAAGGCAAGAATTTGTGTTGTCACAGACCAAGAAGCAGTAGTGTCAATAAATTGAGGAAGCAGCGCTAAAAAGAGCAAAAAAACTTTCGGGTTTAACCCACTTACATATACACCTTTGGTTGCCCAGCTCAACCATGACTGCGCTTTTTCAGAACCTGACTCGTTCGGAGTAGGAGGGGTAAGTAATAAGTTTATTCCCATCCATAACAAATAAGCAGAACCTGCAATTGTTAGGATCATGAGTGCAGTTGGATTATTTGCTACAAGTAGACCGACACCAGCTGCTACCAATAAAATCGTAATAAAGTGGCCAAATAGCATACCTGCAACAGCGGGTACGACGACTTTGCCTTTAATCCCTGCCGAAATGGCATAGGCCCAGTCTGCCCCTGGCGTAATAATAAAAAGAATGGAGACACTCCAAAATGCAATAAAAATGTTAAAAGCCATATGCTTATCTCGGCAAACTATTTTCCAAAGGTTTCGCTCGTGGTTTAGAAAAAATCCCTATTTATTCGAGCTTGTTGAAAATAATATGCTCATGTATTTAGAATGTGCTTTTAAATGTTTGCTCATATCACACTCATTTGGGGTAAATTTTTCTAAATGGATCGCACGGATAAAAAGATTCTTGCTGAATTGCAATTAAATGGCCGATTATCTATCACTGAGTTGGCAGAAAAAGTAGGTTTGAGCATTTCACCTTGTCATAGACGAGTGAAGGCTTTAGAAGAGTCGGGAGCCATCAAAGGCTATCGGGCAGAACTCGACCCAAACTTAGTGGGATTTGAATTTTCAGCGATTGTTTTTATTACGCTTAAAGAAGGTGATAAACAGGCAGTCGAGAAGTTTGAAAATGCCGTGATAGACATCCCGCAAATTATTCAAGCGCAGCGTTTGTTTGGTGAGCCAGATTATTTGCTACATGTGGTCGCTAAAGATTTACCGGCTTTTCAGCGTTTGTATGATGAAAAATTATCTGCTATTCCCAGTGTGCAACGACTCATCTCAACCATTGTGATGAAAGATGTAGTGCCTGAACGTTTATTTCCGATTGGCTAAAAATCATCAGGCGTAAAAAGAAGCTTTAAAGCTTCTTTTTTAGTTTTAAGAATATTTAAGCATCGAGTGTTTTACACAAAGAACAGATCGTGCCGTTATGTTTATGAGAGAACATAATATCTGGACGCTCATAACCTTGCTCACATACGCGGCAGTGGTAAACCGTTGCTACAGGTGTACCTTCAGCATCGTAACGTGGTTCTTTAATGCCGTCATCATGTGATTTGATGTAGTATTTTCCTTTGGTTAATAAGCCCATGATTGGTGTTAATACAAAGGCAAGTACAAGTGCGATAAGCGGTGAGTAAGGCGCCAAGAAACTACCAAGTAAGCCGAAGAATGCTGCAATTGATAAGCCTGCTGATACAAGGAATGCAACCATACCGACAGGGTTTACGTTGTAGAGCATGTCACGGCGATATTCCGGTTCTTTCGGTGAAAGTTTTAAAACATATTTGTTGATTGAAATGTCTGTTGCAACAACCACAACCCATGCAATGGCAAAGTTTGAATAGAACCCTAAGATTTTACCCAGTACCGCAAACATGTTGCCTTCCATTAAAGCAAGCGCAATTGCCAAGTTCACCATCACAAAGACAATACGACCCGGATAATGTTTGCTAATACGTGTGTAGGCGCTTGTCCATGCAAGGGAACCAGAGTAAGCATTGGTCACATTAATTTTAATTTGAGAAATAACCACCAAAATCACTGCGAGTGTTAAAGCAGCCCAGCCCGGAAGCATGTCATGAAACGCTGCATTAAACTGTTGAACAGGTTCAGTACTGTTTACGCCCGGTATTTTAGTGAGTAAATAGAACCCTAAAAATGCCCCAATAATTTGTTTGATCGCTCCTAAAATCACCCAACCTGGACCTGCTGAAATAACTGCTGCCCACCATGCTTTGCTATTTTCTTTTGTTTTCGCAGGCATGAAGCGTAAGTAATCAATTTGCTCACCAATTTGCATGATTAACGATAAACAAATACCAGCACCTAACATGATCGCGGCCATGTCTACGGTTGCAAAACCTTCTTTACCTGTAAAAGTAGCAAATTGGCTGACTAAAGTAGGTTCTTGATAAATCAGGTAGGCCACAGGACCAATCATCAGAATGAGCCAAAGTGGGGTAGTCCAAACTTGTAATTTACTCAAGGCTTTCATACCGTAAATCACCAGCGGTATGACCATAATGGTTGAGATGAGGTAACCTGCCCAAAGCGGAATGCCTAAACCGAGCAATAACCCTTGCGCCATGATTGAACCTTCAAGGGCAAAGAAAATAAATGTGAAACTGGCGAAAATGATACTGGTAAGAACCGAACCGATGTAACCGAAACCTGCGCCGCGGGTAATCAAGTCAAGGTCGATGTTATAGCGCGCTGCGTAGTAGGCTAAAGGAATGCCGGTTAAGAAGATAATAATCGCTGCAAATAAAATGGAGAAAACAGCATTGGTTGTTCCGTAAGACATACCAATACTGGCACCAATAGAAAAGTCAGCAAGATAGGCAATACCACCAAGTGCAGTAATAGCGACAACTTTGGGACTCCAGCGCCGAAAGCTGTGTGGAGCATAACGTAAAGTATAATCTTCTAAGGTTTCATTCACTGCTTTTTGTGAATCTGTACCTTGCACAGTGTCCAGATTTGGATGTTCAGATACACTCATAACATCAACCTCCCAATCATTTTCGGTCAATCAACACAAATATTGATCATTGTTTTTTGATGTTTTTGAGTGTGTGATTTTTGGGAAAAATTGAAAATACGTTATTTTGCGTATATGTGCGTATTAGAGAAAATCGCCATGATAAATGACTTTTGGCATAAGGATTGCTGGGTTTAATGCAGCCCCATCCAAAACATGAGTGTTATGCCAGATTCTTCACGCCCCCAACAAGCGCCACAACGTGTGATCAAAACACGCCGTGAATATAATATTTGGGTGGCCGATGAAAGTATCGAAGATTATGCGCTCCGCTATGCACCTACCTCTGTACGTAAATGGTCACCTTGGACTGTTACCAATACCGCAATTTCGACAGTCAGCTTTTTGGCTATGGAAGCCATTGGGGCGACCATGCTTTGGCAGTACGGCTTTAGCAATGCAGTATGGGCAGCAATTGTGGTATGTACCATCATATTTTTAACCAGTTGGCCGATTAGTTATTACGCTGCAAAATATAATGTAGATGTCGATTTGCTTACTCGTGGTGCAGGTTTTGGCTACATTGGCTCGACCATTACCTCTCTGATTTATGCCAGCTTTACCTTTATTTTGCTTGCGTTTGAAGCCGCAATTATGGCGATGGCACTTGAGCTGGCTTTAGGTATCCCGCAAGTTATTGGTTACTTAATTTCTGCCTTAGTGATTTTGCCTCTAGTGGTTAAAGGTATTGGTTTTATTAATAAAGTTCAGGCGATCACACAACCAATCTGGCTTTTGTTGCTGTTATTACCGTGGTTTTTTGTACTTTGGAAACAACCACAAATTTTAAGTAGTAGTCTGCATTTTGTTGGTGCGGTTTCAAATTCAACCGACTTTAACCTGTATTACTTTGGTGCGGCTTGCACTCTTATTTTTTCATTTGTGATCCAAATTGGTGAGCAGGCCGACTATTTACGTTTTTTACCGCAACAAGAAAAGAACAGAACTGCATGGCGTTTTGCTGTTTTTTTAGGGGGGCCATCTTGGATTATTTTCGGTTTTCTAAAAGTTTTGATGGGCATGCTGCTGATGGTATTGGCTTTTCAGCTGTTTATTCCTGTCTCTGAACTAGACAATCCGACTTATCTATATTGGGTTGCCTATCAACAGTTTATTCCAAATCCTCAGCTTGCTTTAATCTTGACTCTAGCACTGGTTTGCTTGGCACAAATTAAAATTAATATGACCAATGCCTACGCTGGCTCATTGGCATGGTCCAACTTTTTTGCGCGCTTAACTCATAGCCATCCGGGGCGAATTGTCTGGCTTCTTTTTAACGTTTTTATTGCCATTGTTTTGATGGAAATGGGCATTAGCCATGCGGTTGAACGCATTTTGGGGCTATATAGCAATATCGCTTTGGCATGGATTGGCGCGGTTGTTGCCGATTTAATTATCTGTAAACCTTTAGGTTTAAGCCCAAAGGGAATTGAATTTCGCCGTGCTTATTTATATGACATTAACCCCGTAGGTGTGGGTGCCTTACTGATTGCCTCAGTGTTATCGATGCTGAGTTATTTGGGCTTTTTTGGACTCATGGCAAAAGGATTGGCGAGTTTCATTGCTCTAGGAAGTGCGGTGTTATGTGTTCCTATTATTGCTTACTTAACCAAAGGCAAATATTACATCGCACGCCAGCCTGAAAAAATTCAGGCGACATCGGTTGCAAATTGTGTCGTGTGTGAACGGGACTATGAACTTGCAGATATGGCGGGCTGTCCAGCCTATAACGGTACGATTTGTTCTCTATGCTGTTCACTTGAAGCACGCTGTCACGACTTATGTAAACCCGATGCACGTTGGTCAGTACAACTCAAAAAAGCCATTTGGCAGTATTTACCTGAACGTTGGGCTAGCCGTTTAAATAGCAGGGTCAGTTTGTATTTATTACTGACTTTAGGTCTTTCTATTGTTTTGGCAGTGAGTTTAAGTCTGGTTTATATCCAAGAAAAGACCTACTTAGAAACCATTAATGCGGCAGCCGTTCCTCAGCTATTTACGCTATTTGTCAAAATTTACACGATATTATTTTTATTGATGAGTGTTGCTGCATGGTGGTTGGTACTAAACGATGAAAGTCGTCGTAATGCCGAAATCGAAACGCATCAGCAAACAGCATTATTGATTGATGAAATTGCTGCCCATGAAGTCACTTCAAAAGACCTGCAAGATGCCAGAATTTCAGCAGAGCGAGCAAATGATGCAAAAAGCCGTTATGTCATTGGCATTAGCCACGAACTACGAACACCTCTAAATAGCATTTTGGGCTATAGCCAATTACTTCAAAAACAAGAGCAGCTTTCAGAACAAGGCAAAATGGCACTCGGTGTGATTAGCCGTAGTGGGCAGCATTTGACTTCACTCATTGATGGTTTACTAGATTTAGCACGTATTGAAACAGGCAAGATTTCTTTAAACGTAGTGGATGTTCATTTCCCCAATTTTATTGAACAGATTATTCAAATGTTTCAGCCACAGTTTGAACAGAAGAATTTACAGTTTATTTATGAAATTGGAGAGAACCTACCGCACTATGTCCGTACCGACAAAAAACGCCTAGAGCAAGTGCTCATCAATTTACTGGGCAATGCTTTAAAGTTTACGACGAGCGGTACAATTACTTTGAAAGTCGAGTATCGTTTTCAAACGGCTTATTTTGAAATTAGAGATACGGGCTGTGGTATTGCCGAAGCAGATTTAGAACGAATTTTTAACCCGTTTGAACGGGGCAGTAATGTAGTGCAAGGCGGATTTACCGGAACAGGACTCGGTCTTCCGATTGTAAAACTATTGGTTGATTTACTCGGCGGACAGCTATCTGTGACTAGTCAGCTCAATGATGGGTCACAGTTTAAGATTAAGTTTTACTTACCTTCAAAAGAAGTGGTTCATCCAATTTCTAATGTTTATTCCAACCAAATCACAGGTTATCAAGGCGAACGAAAACGAATTTTGGTTGTCGATAATGAAGCGGTGGACCGAGGTTTAGTCGCTAATTTTCTCAAACCTTTGGGATTTATGATTGAAGAAGCCGAGTCGGGCATTGATTGTTTAAGACGTGTACCTATTTTTCAGCCGAACCTGATTTTGATGGATTTAAATATGCCTTTGATGGGCGGGTGGGAAACTGCGCGTTTGTTACGTCAGAATAATATTACCAATGTACCGATCTTAATTATTTCGGCCAATGCAGGCGAGCGTGAAGTCAATCCACAAGATGCGGTCTTAAGTGAAGACTTTATGTTAAAACCAATCGATCTGAATTTGTTGCTCAGTAAAATTGGAGATAAGTTAGGTTTGATATGGATTGATTCCAAATCAGATGCAAACCTTCAAAATAATGAAGTTCAAGCATTGGATGTAAAAGTGTTTAAGCAAGAGCAAGCCACTGTTCATACATCAATTACACAACCAGAAAATAATGATCTGCTTGATTTACCGCAAAGCTTGCAGCAATTAAATGATTTAATTGGGCAGGGGTACATTCGTGGAATTCAACAGACTTTAATGCAGTGCCGTCAAAATTTTCCAGAGCATGATGAGTTATGGGAACAGCTTGAACACGCTATTCAAAAGTTTGATTTAAAACACGCGCAACGATTAATTCAGGATAAGCAATGAGTACGCAACATGTTTCTTTTCAGCAAGCTTCGCCAAACGAGCAGGCTGTTATTCTGATTGTGGATGATGTACCAGAAAATTTAGGCTTGTTACATGAAAGTCTGGATCAGGCAGGTTATCGCGTGCTTGTCACAACCGATGGGTTGAGTGCAATTGAAATTGCACACCGATGCTTACCAGATATGATTTTGCTTGATGGCAATATGCCACATATGGATGGTTTTGAAAGTTGTATACAGCTTAAAGCGAGTCCAATTACACAGTTTATTCCCGTTATTTTTATGACAGGTTTGTCTGAGACAGAGCATATTGTGCGTGGTTTTCAGGTCGGTGGGGTGGACTATGTAACCAAGCCTCTGAATATTGAAGAAGTATTAGCAAGAGTAAAAACACATTTGGCACATGCCAAACTATTGCAACAACAAAAACAGGTCATTGATGCAACTGAAACAGCCATTCTTGCGCTAGATGTTCAAGGTAAAATTGTTTGGAAAACTCAAAAAGCCAGTGATTTACTGAATCAATATTTACCTGAGTTAGAGGGCTTTGAAGCAGGCTTAAAAGCTTGGTTTTCAGACTTAGAGCATGAAAAAGACCCTAAAAAATTAACAAGCTGTTCTTATTCAACGCCATCTCAGCAATTACAGCTTTTATTGCTTACGCCGTGGCAAACTGAACCAAGTGTGGCAAAAAATTATCTGATACAGATTAAGACTTCTACACCAGCTTTGGACATGAATGATATTTTGAAATATTGCCCACAGTTGACTCAACGTGAGGCAGAAGTCATGCACTGGTTGTTGTTAGGGAAAACCAATAAAGATATTGCAGAAATATTGGAGCTTAGCCCGCGGACGGTGAACAAGCATTTAGAGCATATTTTTGAAAAACTTTGCGTTGAAAATCGAACTGCTGCTGTGGCGCACATTAATAGTCTGGTACAAGAGTTTCATTAAAGTTAATTAAAAAGCTAGAGGCCCGTATTGAGCCTCTATCAACTGTATTACTTCAAGTTCTGTTTAAAGAAACTGGTTAATTTATTAAATGGAATGAGATCGACCCGATCATATAAATCGACATGTCCAGCACCCTTAACGTAGTAAAGTTCTTTAGGTTGGCCTGCGAGTTTATAAGCTTCTTCACTAAACTCCTTTGAATGAGCTTGATCACCTGTAATAAACAACATCGGACGTGGTGAAATCGTTTCAATGTCGTTAAATGGGTAGAAGTTTAAAAATTTGACATTACTGGTGAGCGTTGGGTGGGTTGTAAGCTCTCTCGATGAACCTTTAGGCGTATATTCTCCGCGTGGAGTACGATAAAAGTCGTAAAATTCACGTTGAATAGGGTTTGTATCTGCTGTTAGCTCATGCGTAGTTCCGCTGGTATATTTTGTTTCACCACCTTTAAACTCAACATAACGCTGTGCAGCGGCTTCTGCAATAATTTGTTTTCTTTGTTCTAGGGTTTGTGAGTGACGTAAGCCATTGCGGTTTGCTGCACCCATGTCGTACATACTTACAGTGGCAATAGCTTTTAAACGCGGATCAATTTTTGCTGCACTAATGACAAAACTCCCGCTTCCACAAATACCTAATACACCAATATTATTAGGATCAATGAAAGATTGTGTTCCCAAATAATCTACAGCGGCACTAAACGCTTCTGCATAAATGTCTGGTGCCACCACATTTCTTGGTTGGCCCGCGCTTTCACCCCAAAATGATTGATCAATTGCTAAGGTCACAAAACCTTGTTCAGCCAGTTTTTGTGCATAAAGCATAGAGCTTTGTTCTTTTACAGCCCCCATAGGGTGGCCAATTATAATTGCAGAGGCTTTGGTCTTTTTATTCAAATTTTTGGGAATAACTAGATTGCCAACAATATCCATATTGTATTGATTTTTAAAAGTCACTTTTTGAATAGTCACTTGCTGACTTTGATAAAAGTTATTCGCACCATTAGACATATCGGCCGCCATAGCTGAAGTTGAAGAAAATAGACCAATAGTTGCTGCACAAATTGCAGCCGCCGTATGGGTTTTAAGCTTTTTAAATAAGGGAGATGTACTCATAAATACCTCAATTTAAACAATGTGAATGGGTGAGTAGGTGCATGCTTATTTGATTTGTGAAATTGAAATTTTGATGGGTTGTTTTTGCTTGAATGCTTGGGGAATAGCATCTAGTTTTCCAAGAAAAATGAGGCCATTGGCATAACCAACATGAGAATCTTTATAGAAAAAAGCTAGATTACCCCAAGGAGCATAATAGGTAAGATCACCTGCTTTTCCGGCATATCCATGAGGCGCGTTTTGTGTAGTTAGCTTGGTGGGTAGATCAGCTATTTTTTCAGTGGAGTCATAATCTTTAAGTATTAATGTCAAAGGAAGCTGTTTGGCAAAATCTTCAACAGTAGGTGACATGGCTAATGTGGCAAATAGCGGTTGCTGTGTTCCATCTATATCAATACGGATTTTCATCATCGATCCCCTTTGTTGATTTTTACCTTGAGGCTTTATTGCATAAGAAGCGGAAGTCACTGAGAACAAAACACATAGGCTGACTAAGCCTTTAAAAAACTTATAACTAGCCATATCAATTCACCTCGCTTCTTTAAGAAAAAGCACATAAAAGCAATGAAGCTATTTATTCTTTAACGTAAAGATATGAGTGGAATTTATTAATTTTTTACAATAATAAAATGACTCATAATAATCGCCTCAGTTTAATTAAATCTTCATATTTACTGCTTGATATAGATTTTAACGAATCTTCTTTTTAATAATTAGTCTAAAAAACAAACATGGACTTATGAGTAATATTCATGAATAGTTTTATCCTTTATAATGAGGTTGACTCCCCAATAAGAGATAAAGCAGATGATAAATAAAGAAAACTATAATGATCTTTATGCTTTTTTAATGGTGGCAAGAGAGGGTAGTTTTACTAAAGCCGCAGGGAAAATGGGAATTTCACAATCTGCGCTAAGCCATACGATTCGGGGTTTAGAAGAACGTTTGGGAATGTTACTCCTGACCAGAACTACACGTAGTGTTTCACCTACAGCAGCAGGCGAAAGGTTGAAACAAACGATTAGTGCTAGTTTTGACCAAATCGATAATGAATTATCCCTTTTAACTTCATTTCGAGACCAACCCGCTGGTACGGTTCGGATTAATGCTAGTAGCCATGCGATACGGGAAGTGCTGATTCCAAAACTTAAAAAGATTGCGGGTGATTACCCAGATGTGCAAGTTGAACTAACTGCCAATAGTGGGATGGTCGATATTGTGGCAGAGCGCTTTGATGCAGGCGTTCGTTTCGGAAGCCGCGTAGCTGATGGCATGATTGCAGTACGTATTAGTCCAGATGTCAAAATGGCGGTAATAGCAACACCAGCATATTTTGAACAATATGGAATTCCTAATACTCCTAAAGATTTAATCAATCATCAATGTATTGGCTATCGTTTAACCACCCAAGGCAGCGTGTATGCGTGGGAATTTGTGAAAGATGGTCAAGAGACAAAAATCAAAATTCAGGGGCAATGGATATTTAATGAAAGCTACGATATCGTCGAGGCGGTTAGAGCTGGATTTGGACTTGCTTATATTCCCGAAGATTTGATTCGAGAGGATCTAAAAGAAGGGACGCTGATTCAAGTTTTAGCAGAGTACAGTATCCAGTTTCCCGGATACCATTTGTACTATCCACATCGAAGACAACTTTCACCTGCACTACGATTAGTTATCGATGTGCTACGTGAGTAGCATTTCTCCATGTAAGAAAAGCAGTAATCGCACCTAATAGCAAAACAGTTGCGCTCATATAGAACGTGGCGCTATAACCATGTGAGTCATATAACAATCCACCTATAGTTGCACCTAGAGTAATTGCAAATTGAATAATCGCAACCATCAAACCACCGCCAATTTCAGCATCTTGATGTAGTGTTTGGGCAAGCCATGTATTCCATGCAACAGGTGCCGACGTTCCAATAAAGCCCCAGAAACCCATCAATATGGCAACAAACCATAAATGCTCACCACCAAATACAAAAGCTCCAGCAATCAATGCCATGATGAATGGAATAAGAATCAGATAACGATAAACATGTTGGTGGAGGATTAAACTAATTACAAATGTACCCACTAAACCTGCTAAACCCAATATTAATAATAAAATGGATAGCATTGTCGCATCGACATGAGTAACGGTTTCTAGAAATGGGCGTAGATAGGTAAATAGCGCAAATTGGCCCATAAAGAGTAATAAAATTCCGGTCATCCCATAAAGTACAATTGGGCGTTTTAGTAAACCAAATGGATTTTTAGATTTCTCAACTGACAATATTGCTGGAAGAGAGGGCATACTTTTAAATTGCCAAATAAGTGCAACAATCGCGATAGGAACAATACAGAAAAAAGCACCACGCCAGCCAATAATTGAACCCAAAAAACTTCCTAATGGTGCTGCAATTGTGGTGGCTAGAGCATTTCCGCCATTTAATAAACCGAGTGCTTTAGGTACTGAAAGCGGAGGAACGAGTCGCATGACAATTGATGTCGACATTGCCCAAAAACCACCAATAACTACGCCTAAGATTGCACGACCCAACATAAACAAAGCCGCAGAATGGGCAGATGTAATGACTATGCCAGAGACAATCATCAGTAGGGTGAGTAATAAAATGATATGACGTCGATCCCATGCCTTAAATACACGACTAATAGACAGGCTGGTCATCACAGCAAAAATACCAGAAATTGCGATTGCTTGACCCACTTGGCCTTCACTCATATTTAAATCTAAAGAGATGGGGGTGAGTAAACTTACGGGCATGAACTCAGATGCAATTAATACTGCGCAGCAGAGCGACATTACAAAGACAGCACCCCAGGCTGGTGTTGAATGTTCATATGGGCTTTGCTCAATTTGATGAAAAGAAGACATAAAAGTTCCAATCTCAAAACCATTGAATTTTCATAAATGAATAAAATCTGGTCGCAGAGCTTAACAGTAATGATTTGAGAGCATTAGACGCAGAATTACGAATAGAATTATGAGTTTTATGCATGAATTGTATTTAAAAAGCATACAGACTCGCTGCTAAAAACAGGCTATTTTTTTACACTTAGATTTGTTCTTATAGATAAAGATTATACAAAGTCATTTCTAAATAAATATGAGTCGTAATACGAGGAATTCATTGTGAATATTCAACAAAAAGATGATACAAAACACGGCAGCTTTAGCTTACTTGATGGTGAAACCGTTGCAGGTGAAATGACTTATACATGGGCAGGCGAAAGCATGCTAATTATTGATGCCACAGATGTGAATGAAAATTATCGTGGACAAGGCGTAGGTCGCCAATTACTTGACGCTTTGGTGGCTTTTGTTCGTGAAAAAGACGTAAAAGTAATTCCGCTTTGCCCATATGCTAAATCGGTTTTTGATAAAGACCCAAGTATTGGTGATGTACTGAGAAAGTAAACAATAGATTAAAAAATTATTTAATAAAAATCGGGCCTTGGTGTCCGATTTTTTATTGGTTTTATTATTCATTTTTGTTTTAGTGAATATGTTTTGAGCGGTTGTATTCAACTGATTCGAAGGTTTTCGATTGTCAGATCGAATTTATCAAACTTATAGAAAAGCTTATCTAATAAAAATAGTTTTAGACCAATTGGGAAAAAAATAAACTCGTTGCACAAATATTTAATAGCTGATGAAAGCTAAATATTTATAACGTTTTAATATTATTTTTTGGAATTTTCCTTGAACTGGCAGTATATCCATAGTGTGTTGCCGCAATTTTTCTCTGCAACTTTGACCACGCTGAAGATTTCAATTATCAGCATTATTCTGGCAATTATTGTAGGGCTAATTTGCAGCATTTTAATCACATATCGCGTGCGGGTGCTAAATAGAATTGCCCAGTTCTATATTGAGTTATCTCGAAATACCCCTTTATTAATTCAACTGTTCTTTTTGTATTACGGTTTGCCAAAGCTGGGTATAAAAATCGATGGTTTTGCCTGTGGTGTGATCGGATTGACCTTTTTGGGTGGAAGCTATATGGCTGAAGCCTTCCGAGCAGGTTTGCAGTCTGTTGCAAAAGGGCAGATTGACTCTGCAAAAAGTATTGGTCTACAACCGATTCAAATTTTTAGATATGTCATTTTCCCACAAGCACTGGCTATTTCAATTCCGGCAATAGGGGCAAATTGTCTATTTCTAATTAAAGAAAGTTCTGTGGTCAGTGCAATTGCTGTCGTTGAATTGCTTTTTGTCACCAAAGACTTAATTGGCATGGACTATAAAACCACAGAAGCTTTGTTCTTACTCATCATGGCTTATCTCATTATTTTATTGCCCGTGTCTATTTTAACCAGCTATCTGGAGCACAGAAGTCGGAAGGTGAGCCATGGAACTTGATTATCTATTTCAAGCGAGTCACCTCGAACGTTTAATGTGGGGACTTTGGGCAACTGCAAAAATTGCATTTATTTCAGTGTTTTTCTCTGCAATTTTCGGCACAGTTTTCGGCGTCATTATGACGTCTAAAAACATAGTCGTTAAAGCATTGTGCCGCCTGTATTTAGAAGCCATTCGAATCATTCCAATTTTAGTTTTGCTGTTCGTGTTTTATTTCGGCTTTGCAACATGGTTTAACTGGCAGTTTTCCGCAATGTGGGTATGCGTAGTTGTATTTGTTTTATGGGGTACGGCAGAAATGGGCGATTTGGTTCGTGCAGCCATTACCTCGATTGATCAGCATCAACGCGATTCAGCCTATGCGCTCGGACTTACCCATGTTCAAGCTTTGATCTATGTCATTTTTCCGCAAAGTTTAAAACGAGTAACACCAGGCGCGATTAATTTATTTACTCGAATGGTGAAAACCAGCTCTTTGGCAGTCCTGATTGGTGTGGTCGAGGTGATTAAAGTTGGCCAGCAAATTATTGAAAATTCGCTGTTGACCGTGCCGAGCGCTTCTCTTTGGATTTATGGCTTTATTTTTATTTTGTATTTTCTGATTTGCTATCCCTTATCGCGTTTGGCGGCACATTTAGAAAAGGTCTGGGAGTAATTATGCCTTTGTTATCGATACAACAATTACAGAAATCATTTGCACAAAGTCATATTTTACAGGGGATTGATCTAGATGTAGAACAAGGAGAGGTGGTTGTTATTTTAGGTCCATCGGGCTGCGGTAAAAGTACCTTATTGCGCTGTATTAATGGCTTAGAACCGATTCAGGGTGGTGAAATCCGTTTAACCGGTTCAGGTGTGCTCGGTAAAGATGTGGACTGGACGAATGCTCGTCAAAAAATTGGCATGGTTTTTCAAAACTATGAGCTGTTTGGGCATATGAATGTCATTGACAACATTTTGCTTGGACCACTTAAAGTACAAAAACGTCACCGTGATGAAGCTGAACAAGTAGCAGATGAGTTGTTAAAGCGAGTGGGACTATTTGAGCGAAAACTCGATTATCCGCGACAGCTTTCAGGTGGACAAAAGCAGCGTATCGCTATTGTGCGTTCATTGGTCATGCAACCTAAAGTCATTTTACTTGATGAAATTACTGCTGCGCTTGATCCGGAAATGGTCAGAGAGGTGCTTGATGTAGTCCTTAAATTGGCGAATGAAGGAATGACGATGCTGATTGTGACACATGAGATGTCCTTTGCACGCAAGGTTGCCGACCGCATTATTTTTATGGATAAGGGCAAGATTATTGAACAGGCTTCACCAGAAGAATTTTTTGAACAGCCAAAAACAGAACGAGCGAAAGCCTTCTTAAATATTTTGTCGTACTAAATTTTTATTATTTGAATCATGAGGAAGTGAATGTTTAAACGTAATTCAATAAAAATATTAAGCAGTCTTGCTGTTGCTGGGGTGTTATTAACTGCGTGTAGTAAAACGCCATCAACTGAACAGGCAAGCAATACTCAAGAAGACCATTCTTTAGAGCAAGTCAAAAAAAATGGAGTTCTACGAGTTGCCGTTTTTGCTGATGATCCGCCATTTGGTTATGTAGATAGTGCAGGTAATAATCAGGGCTTTGATGTGGCTTTAGCAAAACGGGTGACTAAAGACTTGCTCGGTGATGAAAAGAAAGTTGAGTTTATTGTGACTGAAGCTTCAAATCGGGTGGAGTTTTTAAAATCAAATCGTGCCGATGTTGTATTCGCTACATTTACAGTAACGCCAGAACGTAAGGAGGTTGTCGATTTTGCTGAACCTTATTTAAAAGGTGCTTTTGGTATTGTCTCGCCTAAAGCCAAGCCGATTACAGATATTGCCCAATTAGAAGGTAAGACTTTAATTGTAAATAAAGGCACAAGTTCAGATACCTACTTTACCAAGCATTATCCAAAAGTGAATTTACTCAAGTTTGAAAGAAACTCGGATGCCTTTAAAGCCTTAACTGATGGTCGTGGTGATGCAATTTCACAAGATAGTACTTATGCATTAGCGTGGGCCGCGAAGAACCCAAGTTATGTGGCAGGTATTCAGTCTATTGGTGATCAAGAGTTTATTGCACCAGCAGTTAAAAAGGGCAATACCCAATTATTGAATTGGCTTAATACTGAAATTAAGCAGCTAAGAACAAGTGGTGAAATTAATAAAATTTATGATGAAACCTTGAAACCAATTTACGGTGACTCGGTCAATCCGAATGTGTTTTTAGATGTAGGCCAATAATTTTCGATATCGCTAGAGCAGTGTCTGAAAGTAGGCGCTGCGATTTTAAATAAGACTTTTACAAGAACGATAGGGTGAAATAATGACAACATTAACATTTCAAAACGTGAAGCATATTTTAGCTGCGTCTTTACTGAGTTTGGGTTTAGTTGCATGTGACAAAGGAACTCAGTCTACTGAAAAAACGGCCGATACCACACAAACTGTGTCGAGTATTGAACAGATCAAAAAGAATGGCGTGGTACGAATTGGTGTATTTAGTGATAAACCGCCGTTTGGATATTTAGATGCTCAAGGTAAAAATCAGGGTTTTGATGTAGAAATTGCCAAGCATGTTGCGAAAGATTTGCTGGGCGATGAAAACAAAGTTGAGTTTGTTTTAACTGAAGCGGCTAACCGTGTCGAATATTTAAAAGCCAATAAAGTAGATATTATTTTTGCCAACTTTACTGTTACACCAGAACGTAAAGAAGTGGTCGATTTTGCTAAACCTTATTTAAAAGTGGCACTAGGTGTGGTTTCTCCAAAAAGTCATCCGATTACTGATGTGGCTCAACTGAAAGACAAAACTTTGTTGGTAAATAAAGGTACAACGGCTGATTCATTCTTCACCAAGACTCATCCTGAAATTAAACTACAAAAGTATGAACAAAACACTGAAACTTTTGATGCTTTAAAAGATGGTCGTGGTGCTGCGCTTGCACATGATAACTTGCTGGTTTTAGCTTGGGCTAAAGAAAATCCAAACTACACCGTTGGCATTACCAATTTAGGTGAGCAGGACTTAATTGCACCAGCAGTGAAAAAAGGTGATAAAGAGTTGCTGGACTGGTTGAACCAAGATTTAGAGAAACTGGCGAAAGAAGGCGTGATTCATCAGGCTTATGAAAAAACGTTAAAACCAGTCTATGGCGATACGATTAATCCAAAAGATCTATTGGTTGAGTAATCGTGCTAATAACCTCTAAAGATTAGAACTCTAGATAGTATTTACTCGAGCTAAGATTCATCTACAGCCTGCCCATAATTTATAAAGATAATGTTTTTGTAATATTTTTTTATAGATGGAAACAGTGGTCAGGTTCTGTAGATGAGAAAGTTTTTTGGTTACTTTTTTCAAAAAAAGTAACAGTATTAGCTGCTTGCTTTAGAGGTAAAAGGTAGGATTCCATCGTGCTAATTCCTTGACTATATATTACTTTAACTTAAATAAAGTTGGCTCTGCTGCTAATTTATCAGCCAAATATTGAATTAACACACTCAATTTAGGTGGGACATGCCGTGTCGGTGGGTATAGTAACCACAGCCCACCACTGTAATAGGTTTTAAAATACCAATCTGGTAAAACCTGAACTAAGGTACCTTGTTGTAGCGCATGGCGTGCAACAAAGTATGGCAAGCTCGCAATACCAAAATGCTGTAATGCGGCACTCAAACGCACACCCGTATGGTTCGCTGCATAGCGGCCACGCACGGCAACATTGATCGATTTATTTCCTTGTTGAAATTTCCATTTTGAGTCACTGGCTTGTTCACCTAAGTA
Source organism: Acinetobacter sp. V116_7 (assembly GCF_056735735.1). Classification (NCBI taxonomy): domain Bacteria; kingdom Pseudomonadati; phylum Pseudomonadota; class Gammaproteobacteria; order Moraxellales; family Moraxellaceae; genus Acinetobacter; species Acinetobacter sp. V116_7. Next base: position 726,345 of record NZ_JBWZIF010000028.1, on the reverse strand, counting down.
AATACATTCATGCTGCTTTAAATCATGAGGATGGTTCGGTGTACCATGCTTGGCCAAATATTCAGGTGTGGCACAAACCAAGTGATCAATATCAATCAGCTTTCGCCCCATCAACCCACCCGGTGGTTGCTCTGTAATCCGAAGCGCTAAATCAACTCCATCATCAATGAGATCTACATAGCGATCTTCTAAAAGCATTTGAATATCAATTTTAGGGTAGCGTTCTAAAAATTCAGGTAAATGCGGATGAATCATAAAATGTCCCACAGCTTTCGGAACACTCATACGAATAATACCTTCTGGCTCGACATGGAATTGGCCGGAACTTTCCATGACTGCTTGTGCCGCATTCACCATATCTAAACAGCGTTGATAAACCTGTTGTCCACTTTCACTTAAACGAAGTTTCCGTGTAGTCCGATAGAGTAAGCGAGTGCCTAAAGCACGTTCTAAACGAGCAATTGCACGACTAACAGCAGAAGGTGTTGTACCAAGCTGGCGGGCAGTTTCAGAAAAACTTTCCGACTCGACAACCTTAACGAAAGTCGCCATTTCATTTAACAGAATCAGACTTTGATTTGTGCTCATGAGGCAAAAGTTATTTGGATTTTGATTGGATTATCGCGTTTAAAAAATCGCAATACAATCTTTTAGGTGATTTTCAGGAAACTAAATTGTTATGTGGCAGTTGTATGGACATGAGTTTTTAACGCTAGTTCTTATTCACTTTATGGCGGTGATTTTACCAGGTCCAGATTTTGTGATTACGGTAAGACAAAGTGTACGTTATGGCTACTTAATTGGATGTCTAACCGCAATTGGTATTGGTGTCGGAATTTCAGTACATGTTTTTTATACACTGGTTGGTATTGGTTTTTTAATTCAACAAAGTGAATGCCTCATGTCACTTATCAGAACAGCAGGGGCAGCTTACTTAGTGTATTTAGGATGGCAGTGTTTACGTAGCCAGCCGAATACCAATATTGAGATTAATGGCCAAGCAGACAGTGACACGCCGAGTTTATTTAAAGCGTTTACAATGGGTTTTCTCACCAATGCGTTAAACCCAAAAGCCACCATCTTTTTTCTGGCAATTTTTACGACAATTGTAAGTACGGCCACACCAATGAAAGTTCAGGTTTTTTATGGGGTCTGGATGTGTATGGTTAATGCCATCTGGTTTATGGTGGTAAGCGTACTGTTTGCTCAGCCTATTGTACGTAAAAGATTTTTGGAGTTCGGGGTTTATTTTGAGCGGGTGATGGGAGTTTTATTAATTGGGATTGCATTGAGATTGATTTGGGGATTGTTTGTTTAAGTTAGTTTATGGATTGTCGCGACGGAGTCTTACCTTTTATACATCGGAAGAAAGTAGCTAATTCTGTTACTTTTTTTGGAAAAAGTAACCAAAAAACTTTTTCATCTACAGAACCTGTTCACTGTTTTCATCTATCAGGAAATGTTGCAAAAACATTATTTTTATAAATTATGGGCAGGCTGTAGATGACTCTCAGCTCGAGCTAAAGGCTAATCCAGAAATCAAATTTCAAATAATAAGACTCCGCCGTGATAGCTACTTTGACTTGTTACTTCATATATAACTTTTGAGCTAAAGTAGCTTCAATAAATAATCCATAAAAAAGACCGCTCAAAAGCAGTCTCTTCTAGTCTAGAAATAGATTTAATTGCTACGCCTATTACGCGTCAGTTGATGTAACACCGACACCAATAAATCAATTTCTTCAGTCGTATTATAAAAAGCCAAAGACGGACGCACCGTCTGTTCTACACCAAAACGACGTAAAATTGGCTGTGCACAGTGGTGCCCAGAACGTACGGCAATACCATGTTGATTTAAAGCTTTACCGACTTGTTCAGTTGAATAGCCTTGTAGGGTAAATGACATGACACTAGCTTTATGATGTGCCGTTCCGATCAAACGTAAACCTGACACACTGCTCAGTGCATTTTGACCATATTCGAGCAGATCATGTTCATAGCGAGCAATGTTATGAATGCCTAGACTCTCGACATATTCAAGCGCAGCACCTAAACCAACAGCATCGGCAATGTTTCCAGTTCCAGCTTCAAACTTGTTTGGTGCAGGTTGGTAAACTACTTGTTCGAAGGTCACATCCTGAATCATGTTACCGCCGCCTTCCCAAACAGGCATGCTTTCTAGCAACTCTGGTTTTGCATAGACCGCGCCAATGCCCGTTGGACCAAACACTTTATGTCCAGAAAACACAAAAAAGTCTGAATCGAGAGCTTGTACATCGGTAGGGATGTGCGAAACAGATTGAGCACCATCAACTAAAACACGTACACCTTTGGCATGCGCAATTTTAATGACTTCAGCAACAGGTGTGACTGTTCCTAAAGCATTCGAAACTTGAGTAATCGACAGCAGTTTAGTGCGCTCATTAATCAGTTTTGGCAACTCTTCTAAAATAATCTGGCCCGTGTCATCCACAGGAATGACTCGTAATTTCGCTCCAGTTTTTTTAGTGAGTTGATACCAAGGCACAATATTGGCATGGTGTTCTAAGTGAGAAACAATAATTTCATCACCTTCACCAATATTTTGCTCACCCCATGTTTTTGCAATCAGGTTAATGCCTTCGGTTGTTCCTCGAACAAAAATAATTTCTTTAGAAGAGGGTGCACCAATAAATCGGGCAACTACATTTCTTGCATGCTCATAGGCATCGGTTGCACGAGCCGCTAACTCATGTGCAGCACGGTGAATATTTGAGTTTTCATGCTGATAAAAATAAGCAATCCGATCAATCACTCGCTGCGGTTTTTGTGTGGTCGCAGCATTATCCAACCAGACCAGAGGGCGACCATTGACGCGTTCCTGTAAAATTGGGAAGTCGCGACGTATAGCATGTACATCGAGTGGTTGAGCACTACTTGCTACAAAAGTGGGTTGCGATGGTTGATAGTGACTATAACTTTGTCCACTTTGAGGCAAGTCTAAAAAATAAAATCCAGAGCTTGCCGAACTTTGGGGAGGCGTGTTTGTTGCAAAACGATCTTCCGTCAGCAATGATTTCAGCTGGTCACCATGTGGCAATTGAAAAGACTGTGCAACCGAATAATTATCTTCAACACCTTTAACAGACGGTTCTGCTGCATTGGGAGCAGAAAAATCATTTAAAAAATAATAAGGTGATTCACCTGCACCAGTGGGTAAGTTTGGTTCAATGCGTGGCACATTGGGTTCACTATGAGCAGCTTGTGGCAAATGTGGCTCAAATGGTGGGCGCGGCAAATTAGCTCCACCAACCACAGGCGCAGACGCTACAATTCGGCGTTCAGGGTAGTCTGGCAAATTTGGAATATGCTCAGGATATTCCGGATTAAGACTTTTCTGAAAGGCGATATTGGGCGCACGACCACTGAGTGCAGAAAATGGTTCACCCGGTTGTGGTGGGTGTGGTGGCGCTCCAACAGGTAAGTCCAAGTTTAGGCCCGATGGAGAAGCTGAACTGCTTGAGCTTGGTAATGCTGAAAAAAACTCATTAGCAAGTCGAGCAATGGTGGACTCATCAGGGAAGTTGGCTGGTGGATTAACACCAGTCACTTCAGGCTCCGTTGGACTACCTTGCAGATTACTTGTAGTTAACTGGGTAGTCATGATATTTGTCCACCTCCACATCATCTAATACTGCCAACGCATCATCAGTGAGTACTGCAAGTGAGCAATATAATGAGATTAGATACGACGCAATCGCGTTACGGTTGATTCCCATAAAGCGTACTGAAAGCCCTGGTGACTGTTCACCAGCAAGACCTGGTTGGAATAAACCAACAATCCCTTGACGCTTTTCACCAACACGAAGCAGCAAGATTTTAGTTTTGCCATCTTCTACAGGAATTTTATTTGATGGAATGAGTGGAATACCGCGCCATGTAATGAATTGCGAACCAAATAAGCTAACCGTTGGAGGCGGTACACCACGGCGTGTACATTCACGTCCAAATGCTGCAATCGCATCAGGGTGTGCTAGGAAAAATCCTGGTTCTTTCCAGACTTTACGTAACAAATCATCAAGATCATCTGGAGTAGGTGGGCCATTTAAAGTCGAAATACGTTGGTCATCTGTCACACTTGCCAGTAAACCGTATTCAGGGTTATTGATAAGCTCACTTTCTTGACGTTCTTTAATGGTTTCAATCGTTAAACGGAGCTGTTCTTTAATTTGGTCGTGTGGGCTGCTGTAAAGGTCAGCAACACGTGTATGTACATCTAAAACAGTAGATACACCATTTAAAAAGTATTCGCGTGGTTCTGGGTCATAATCAACAAAAGTTTGAGGTAAAGTTGCTTCATCACGTTGTGTGCAAGCGACTTGAATATCATCAGTATTATTTACACGGTTTAAGCGGTAGATACCTGCTTCAACAGGAAGCCATTGAAGTAAGTGAGTCAGCCATCTGGGAGTAATTGTAGAAAGTTGGGGAGCAGTTTTGGTTGCATTGGCCAGTTGACGGGCTGCGTGGTCCCCCAGCGCAAGTTGTGCTTTGTCAGTATTTTTCGCCATGAATCATTTTTCCTTATTACAGTGGCTTGGTTATAAAATGTTAAATTTTTAAATTATCGTGTTAACAGATTAGAATTAAATATTCGATTTTCAAAATATGAATAAGGTATAAATAAATGAACACAGTTCACTTATTATGAATAAGCATATGTTTATGAAAATTTAATATAAATAAGTAATAAACTGATTTATATATACCAAATTCATGTTTTTAATATATTGGTTAAAACTCTTATATATAAAATTGTGAATACGATTTATTTAAATTCTGGATTTTTTTGATAAGACTCCAGTGGTGACTGTAAAATCTGGCTTCCTGCGGGAATACTATGTGTAAGCCAGACATTTCCCCCAATAATAGACCCTCTACCAATCGTAATACGGCCTAAAATAGTGGCACCTGCATAGATCACCACGTCATCTTCAACAATTGGATGGCGTGTATAGTCTTTTTTCAAACCACCATCATCATTCGTTTCAAATCGTTTTGCCCCCAGTGTTACGGCCTGATAAATACGAACACGCTCTCCAATAACGCTAGTTTCACCAATCACCACACCTGTACCATGATCGATGAAGAATCCTTTACCGATTTTTGCACCCGGATGAATATCAATACCAGTTGCAGAATGCGCCAACTCGGAAATAATGCGAGACAATAAAGGCACTTGGGCATAGAGTTGATGCGCTATTCGATGATGAATAATCGCAAATATGCCCGGATAGCAAAGTAATACCTCATCCACACTGTGCGCCGCCGGATCGCCTTCATAAGCAGCACGCACATCGCCGTCTAAAAGACGTCGTATAGAGGGCAAGGTGTTGGCAAAATCCTGCACAATATTTTGAGCAAGTTCGTCTGGCTGTTGGACTGTGTTCGAATGACTCAAATGACGTTTTGCTTCATAATTTAAAGCCAGTTGTACTTGAGCATGTAACGCTGTGAGTACCCGATTTAAAGTATAGGCAATATAAGAATCTTCAGTTTCTTGACGTAAGTCAGCAGGGCCTAAACGCATTGGAAATAAAATTCCGCACAGGTCATCTAAAATGGCTTTTAACGCTTCTTTAGATGGAAGTTCACGGCCCCCAAATTCTTTGGTCCTGTGTTGCTGCTGACGCCAGTCATGCCTTGCTTGTTGTAAACCTTGTACAACCGCATTAATGTTCCATTGAGTCACAAGCTTTCCTTGATTCACTGAAAATTGATTAAAATATTAGTCTTGTTGCCAAGGAAGTTGATGGATGCGCCAGCCATTTTTCTGATTACGCTGTTGCTGATCATTTAGATCGCCTTCGAAGCCTTCAAGAACGTTATAAATATGCTCAAAACCAGCATTAAATGCGGCCTCGGCAGCTTGTGCTGAACGGTTGCCACTACGGCATAACAAAAGAATAGTTTTGTCTTTGCCAACTTTTGATTCGAGTTCTTTTAAAAAGCGTGGATTACGGTTAAACGATGTGCCTGTTGCCCAAGCGACATGAACACTTTCAGGAACATAACCTACAAATTTACGTTCTTCATTGGTACGCACATCAACTAAAACAGCTTCGCCTTGTTGTACGAGTTGCCATGCATCAGTAGGTGATAAACTGCCACTAAAATTAAGTTCATGGTCCTGTGCGTATTGCTGTGCTTTACTAAGAATAGTGTCTTTTGACAAAGATGTATTAGAACTCGAAGAGATAAAACCAGATGGGTTTTCTGTATTTAATTTGGCATTCATTTAAATAATTCCTTATCTTCGATTCAGATTGTTATTGTTCAATTTACGCGTTTTTAAATATAAGCAAAAATAAGTAATATCTATTTATATATATTTTTTTAATAAATAAGCAAGCTAAATATTTTATATAAAACAGTATTAATTAATCTTATAAAGTTCTTCTAATAATATGTTTAATGGATTTTAACGTTTGGTAAAAACCATATGGGTTAAAATAATCCATATGGTTTTAAACATTAAGCAAATCCACCATTTACTCGAATGACTTGTGAATTTACCCACCGCCCATCTGGGCCAGCTAGCATGGCAACTACACTGGCAATTTCTTCAGGTGTTCCGATTCTTTCCAAAGGAGCGAGTTTTGCAATTGCTGCTACTTGCTCTTCGGTTTTTCCATTGTAAAAAAGGTCAGTACCTGTCGGGCCGGGCGCAACGGCGTTTACAGTAATATTTCGGCCGCGTAACTCATTTGCTAATACATGTACTAAGCCTTCTACACCTGCTTTTGATGCAATATAGGGACCATATGCCGGAAAAGATTTAGCAATTACACTGGTTGAAAGCGTAATAATTCGGCCACCATCTGGAACTGTTTCGGCCGCATGCGCCAATATTAAAAAAGCACCACGTAAATTGGTATGAATTACTTTATCGAAATCTGGTACACCTTCAGGTGTAATTTTTGCCATAGGCATAATGCCAGCACTATGAACCACAACGTCTAATTGACCGTTAATGGCTTTAGCTTCTTGAAATAAACGGCTTACTTCATGTTCATTTGCAACGTCTGCTTGAATAGCAGAGGCTTGACCCCTTTGCTCAATAATATGATCTACAGTTGCTTGAGCATGCACTTTATTGCCCGCATAGTTAACAATCACATAAAAACCATCTTGAGCTAAACGTTCTGCAATAGCACGGCCAATACCACGTGATGCGCCAGTAACCAGAGCTGTTTTTCTTGAAATATTCATTTTTAGATTGCCTGTTTGAGTAGGTATGGCTTATTTTAATAATATAGAAATATGGGATAAATCTTCATAATTGGATAAGATAATTCCATATTAATTAATAATAGATAGGGTTAAAAGCGAGCACTATGGATAAATTTGATACATTGCAACTTTTTACCCGCATCGTAGAGTTGGGTAGTTTTAGTCAGGCAGCCGATCAGCTAAATATCCCACGCGCTACAGCAAGTAACGCCATTAAAGAGTTAGAGAATAATTTACAGTGTCGTTTGCTAGAGCGGACGACTCGGCATGTAAGACCATCACTAGATGGACAAGCATTTTATGAGCGTTGTACACAAATATTATCGGAGCTCGATGATGCCGAATCGTCCTTACGTAATGTAATTGCACAGCCCCGTGGTTTATTACGTGTTGATTTATCAGGTGCACATGCGACTAAAATTGTTTTACCCAATATCGACCAATTTCACGAGTTATATCCCGACATTGAACTCGTAATTAGTACAGGCGATCGTTTAGTTGATCTGATTAGGGAAGGGATAGACTGTGTGGTGAGAGCGGGGCGTTTGGATGATTCCACTTTAATTGCTAGGCATTTGGTCGATATGCCACAAGTCATTTGTGCAAGTCCTGACTATCTAAATAAACATGGAACACCTCAGCAACCAGAAGATTTGTTATTACATTATTGTGTTAATTTCTTTTCGACATCAGGCGGGCGAAATTATCCATTTGAATTGATGGTGAATGGCAAAAAACAAGATTATTTTTTGAAAAGCTGGATCGCGGTAAATGATGCTGAAAACTATGTATTATCTGCTTTACGTGGGGCAGGTTTAATTCAGGTCCCGCGCTATCATGTGGCAAATGAGTTAAAAGACGGACAACTGGTTGAGGTTTTATCTGAGTGGGAAATCCCGAAGATGTCAGTTTCTGCTTTATATCCGCAGCATCGGCAGCTCTCGCCACGCGTACGCGTTTTTGTCGCTTGGCTGAGTGAGTTATATACGGGTTATTTTGCCAACTTTGAATACCCGCAAAAATGAAATATCTTGCGGGTAAGTCAAAAACTGAATGATTTTTTTAAGACTGATTCTGCAATTTATCTTGAGTCTTGGTCTCAAAATCGCTGGCATCATGGCGTTCATGCAACTGGGTAGCTAAATCACCAAAAGTACGGTTGACCATACGCCCGCGTTGAACCGCAGGGCGCGCTAAAATCGCATCTGCCCAACGTTGAACATTTTTATATTGGTCAACCCCTAAAAACTCCGCGCCGTTATACACCCAGTTTTTAACAAGACCACCATACCAAGGGAATGCTGCAATATCAGCGATGCTATATTCAGAACCTGCTAAATATTCATGCTTTGCTAAATGCTGATCTAACACGTCAAGCAATCGTTTTGTTTCCAAGGCGAAGCGGTTAACCGCATATTCAATTTTAACGGGTGCATAAGCATAAAAATGCCCAAAACCGCCACCTAGGTAAGGCGCGCTGCCCATTTGCCAGAATAACCAATTGAGACATTCAGTACGTGCAGCAATATCAGTTGGAATAAAAGCTTTAAACTTTTCAGCCAAGTAAAGCAAAATTGAGCCAGATTCAAACACTCTTAATGGTGGGTTTTGGCTATGGTCAACCAATGCTGGAATTTTAGAGTTTGGATTAATTTCTACAAAGCCACTACCAAATTGCTGTCCTTCACCGATTTTAATCAGCCATGCATCATATTCAGCATCTTGGTGTCCTAGAGCTAAAAGCTCTTCTAATAAAATAGTGACTTTTTGACCATTAGGCGTTGCTAAAGAATAGAGCTGGAGCGGATGTTTTCCTACTGGAAGTGTATGCTCGTAACGTGCGCCTGAGGTAGGTTGGTTTAAATCGGTTTTCTCTCCAGTCCATTGCCAAACTTGTGGAGGAATATAGTTTGAATCGCTCATTTTTTATCTCATGTTTGGTGTAAATATAAGGATTTAGTTATGTCGCAAGGCAAGCCATTTTTGTACGGTCGGACGTTGCCATTGCTCTAATGCATAATTTTTTAGGCGCTCTGGTACAGCATCACCATTTTGAATAAGGCGTTGCAACATCAGTGCCAATTCAGCATCTACAATGCTCCATGAACCAAAAAGAAATTCGGCATCAGACGCAAGAAGTTTTTCTGCAACAAAGAAAAGTTTCTCGGCTGCTTTTTTGCCTTCTTCTGAAAGTGGAGTGGACTTGGGCTGAATAAAAATAACGTCGGTTGGACGCTCAGTTCTTAGTGCCACTAAGTCGGATCGGAGCCATGCCTGAATTTGTCTTGCTCTTGCGCGTGCTTGAATATCTTTTGGATAAATAGCTGTGTTTGGATAAAGCTCTTCTAAATATTCCAAAATGGCAGAAGATTCTGATAAGACAAAATCGTTATGCTCAAGTACAGGCACTTTGGCAGTTAATGACTTTGCTACATAAGATTTTTCAAACTGGCCTTGCTGGCCTAAGTTGATGGTCGCTATTTCAAATGGAATTTGTTTTTCGTGTAGCCCTACAAAAACAGTAAACGCATAGGGGCTTAGAAATTGTGAATCTGTGTACAGCTTAAAATGTTCATTATTCATTGTTATTGTCCATGTCATAAAACAATCGGATCTAGTCTAAGTGAGCTGATCCAAGATTGGGTAGCTTTTTTGTGGAAAAGCTTTATCGGTTTTTGAATTAAGCCATTTCTGTGTTCAACGTCAGGGCTTAATATGCTGAAAATGTTGACGAACAATGTTCAGCCACGCCTGTACTGCTGGTGAGACAGGAAGATTCTTTTTCCAAGCCATCACTAAATGCCACTGAATATTTGGTTTCTCGAGTGGCACTGCTGCAAATAAAGTCGTGTCAAGCATGTCGGTATAATACTGCGGGAGAAGTGCAATCCCCATACGTTGTAGCACCATATCTGCCAAGAGGTGCCATTGGCTGGTACGGCAAGCAATGGTTGGGTAAAAACCATGCTGCTTACAGGCATCGAGAATAATACTGTTTAAAGAGAAATTTTCTGGAAACATCAAAAATGATTGGTGTTGTAGCTCTTCTAGATTTATTTTTTTGCGGGTTGCCCAACTCGCATCCCGACGTAAAAGAACCATTAAAGGGTAGTTACATAGCTCAATGCTATTAAAGATTTGCTCATCAAAAGGCTGCAATAAAACGCCAACGTCTAGTTCATTGTTAAGCAAAGCTTGTTCAATACCACGTGAACCCACTTCCATAAAAGCCAATTCAATATCTGGTAATTGCTGATGATAATCAAACAGGGCAGTTGTTAAAAGCTGCGAGCCTAAAGGCGGAACGCCAAGTTTTAAAGTTCCTGTTTTTAATTGTTGGTAGTTTTCAATTTCAAGAAAGATGTTCTGTTCTGCCTGAAGAAGCTCAATCGCATGTTGATAAATGCGCTCTCCAATTTCAGTTAACTCGATTTGTCTTTTACGGCCATGATCAGGTTTAACCAAAAGCTGTACCTGAAGCTGCTCTTCAAGCTGCTGTAATATTTTACTAATAGTGGGTTGAGTCAGATACAACTCTTCAGCAGTACGGGTAAAACTTTTAGTTTTTACCAGCGTAACGAAGCACTGTAGTGATTTTAGAGAAAGCATAATAAAGAATAAATTATTCCATTTTAGAATAATATTAGCATGAATAATTCATATTTAGCAGCTTTAACCAAGATAGCATAATTGTGTAGTTAACCATTTAATTTCGCAAAATGAATACTGAATCTGCTTCTGGCACACCCACACAACCTTCACTTTTAGTTTTAGTTAAACAAATTTTGATTTTGGCTGGATTTTGGTGGGTCGGATATCTCTTACATCAAAAACTCGGTGTGCCTGTATCGGCAGGCATTTTAGGTATGTTTTTATTGCTTTTATGCCTGTTCTTTAAAATTATCAAAATGGATCAGGTGGCAATGGGAGCAACCGTTGTTTTAGGTGAACTGTTACTTTTTTTCGTGCCCGTTGTAGTCGCCGTAGTTCAGTATAAAACTTTGTTTATGACCGAAGGCTGGCAAATTGTCTTGAGCATTGCGGTTGGGACCATTTCGGTCATGCTCAGTACGTGCCTGACGATTCACTATTACAATCGTTTGAAAGCTTATTTACAGGCTCGAAAACGTCTTCAACATAAGCATATCTAAAGAGCAAATGACATGAATATTTGGTCAATTCTTTGCCTGATCTGGACTTTGGTCGCCTATGTTGTGGCAAAAAAAATCTATCAGAAAAATCCAAAACTTTGGTTGTCACCCGCGATTAGCGTGCCTGTACTCACCATTATTTTGATGACGATTTTTGGAATTTCCTATCAAACTTATGCTGAAGATACGCAGTGGATTGTTAATTTATTAGGGCCTGCAACGGTAGCTTTCGCTGTACCGATTTATCGCTATCGGGAAACGATTCGTAAAAACCTTGGAGTCCTTTCGATTGCGATTATTGTGGGGATGAGTGTAGGTGTGATGTCAGCCTATGAAATGGCACAGTGGTTCCACTTTAGCCCAGAAGTGACCAACAGTTTAATGGCACGTTCTATTTCAACACCATTTGCCATGATTTTAGCGGAAGATATTCATGGTTCGGCAGCATTGGTTTCATTATTTACGGTCATTACTGGTTTGGTTGGTATGATTTGCGGCGATGCAATTTTAGCGATTACTAAAATCCGTTCTAATGTAGCAAATGGGGCAGCTTTCGGAAATGCAGCCCACGGTTTTGGTACAGTTAGAGCACAACAGCGCAATAGTGAAGAAGGTGTAATTGCCAGTTTGACCATGGTCATTGCAGGTATTTTAATGGTATTGATTGGGCCATTTGCGATTCATCTATGGTTGCTGTTGTAGGCCATGTCTAAGTCGGCTTGTCATGTTGTTGAATAATCTTTGATAGTTTTTTGATGGCTTGTCTCATCAGTTCAGGTTCAAAATCGCCTAAGCCAACAATTAACCCCGGACGTTGTTGTTCTTTTGAAAATGTCGGTGAAATTGCTTTAATCGCAATGCCTGCATCGACTGCTGAGCTTGCAACGTCAATGTCATTAATATGATGAGCAAGCCATAACACCATATGCATGCCTTGATCGCCTGGCTGTAACCAAGCCAGTTCTCGAGGTATGTATTTTCCAATCAAACCAATAATGTATTCTCGAACTTCTGCATAGACATTTCGAGTCCGTCGAATATGCCGCTCTAAATAGCCTTCTTGAATAAAAGCAGCTAAAACATACTGGTCGGCAGCAGGTGGGTGCCGATCAATTAAGACTCTGAGTCCACAAAAAGGTGCCACTAATTCTTTAGGCAATACTGCATAGCCAAGTCTAAGTGATGGAAATAGGACTTTGCTGAAAGTCCCAAGATAAATGACTTGGTCGGGCGCCATACCTTGTAAAGATGGGAAGGGTTGACCGTTATAACGGAGTTCGCTGTCGTAGTCATCTTCAATGATCCATGCATTTTGCTGTTTTGCCCAAGCCAATAAAGCAGTACGTCTTGCTAGGCTCATCGGCATGCCAAGTGGATATTGGTGAGACGGTGTCACGAAGGCAGCACGTGCATTTTTCGAAAGTCTAATTCCGGTTTCAACCTGAATACCTTCTTCATCGACAGGAACACGCACCATCCGAATGTTTTGTACAGCATGTTCAAAAATGGCTGTGGTGCCACGATAAGCTGGATCTTCAATCCAAACTTCATCCTTTACTTCAAATAAAATCTGGCTGCAAATATAAAGTGATTGCTGAATACCGGGAGTAATCACAATTTGGTCAGGTTCGCAGTGGACAGAGCGTGATCGGCGCACATAGTCTGCTATAGCAATTCTTAGTGATAGCACCCCTTGAGGTTCACCATAACCCGAAGGAGCACCTGCACCTCGTGATCTAAATTTATTGCCAAACTTGCGCCAGATGTCGCTTGGTTGGGTGCGGGCAATTGGGACAGACACTGCAAAAGGGGCATGAGGAAGTGGTTTAAACTCCTTAAGCACTTGGGCATAAGAACGTGCCGATTTGGTCAACGGTATTGAGCTGGGTGTGGTTTCTTTTTGAGAATGTTGCGGCGTAGTTTTTTTAGTTAAAGCATGAGACACATAGGTGCCAGTTCTTGCTTGAGAGTCAAACACACCTTCAGCTAAAAGCTGATCATAAGCTTCGATAATCGTTCCGCGAGCGACTCCAAGTGTTTGAGCCAGTTCTCGTGAAGAAGGCAACGGATCGCCAGGCTGTAAATCACCACTTTGTACAGCTTCACGCAAAGCTTGGGTCAGTTGAGCACTTATCTTTCCTTGGCTTTTATTAATCTTTGCAATCGACGGAAGTTCAACAACTTTTGCCATTCTTGCCATAATTCTGGTCTACTTAAAAAAATACAAAGTGGTTCTTTTTAATAAACCACAAAAACCAGAAAATTTACAACACAAAATATAAATAACCCTGATATTTACAGTGAGGTTTTAGCCATGTATATCCCCGATGATTATGCAGAAAACCGTTTGGATGTATTGCATTCTCTTATTACCGAATATCCATTTGGTGTGCTTTTTACTCATGGAAGTAATGGCTTAGATGCAAACCATCTTCCATTCGAATTACAGGCAAATGAAGGGGAATTGGGTGTACTACGTGCGCATGTGTCTAGAGTTAATCCAGTCTGGCAGGATATTAAAAATGGAGATGAGGTGTTGGTCGTGTTTCAAGCAGGCGATGCTTATATTTCACCAAACTGGTACCCATCCAAACATGAACAGCACAGACAAGTACCGACATGGAACTATAGGGTTGTGCATGCTTATGGCAAAGTAACCATTCGAGATGATGAACGTTATGTCCGTGGTGTTGTAGCTCGTTTAACCCGTACCCACGAAGCATCTCAACCTGAACCATGGAAAATGTCCGATGCGCCAAAGGACTATCTTGAACCGATGTTAAAAGCCATTGTAGGTATTGAGATTGAAATTACCAAGCTACGAGGCAAATCAAAACTTGGGCAAAACAAAGAACGTCGAGACATTTTGGGCGCGGCAGATGGCCTATCGAAATCTGGTCATCAAACCATAGCAGACGCTATGTATAGTGTGGCTGAGTTAAATAAATAATTTTGAAAATATAAAACTTTAATATCAATTGAGGAGACAAAGATGTCTTTTACTAAATCTGTTGAGTTGGTAGGTGAGCACGTTATTTTAAAGCCCTTAGACTTAACTCAAGCTGAATCACTGGCAGAGGCTGTTTGTGATGGGGAACTCTATAATCTTTGGTATACCCGTGTGCCAAGACCTGAACAAATGGCTGCTGAAATTGAAAGACGTCTTGATTTGCAAAAAGCCGGCTCTATGTTGCCCTTTTATATTGAAGACCGAAAAACGGGGCGAGCGCTGGGTATGACAACTCTCATGCATATTGAAGAAGCTCATCGCCGTGTAGAAATTGGTTCGACGTGGTACAGAAAATCTGCACAGCGTTCGCCTGTAAATACCGAGTGTAAAAAGCTATTGCTGGCCCACGCATTTGAGACTTTAAACTGTATTGCGGTTGAGTTACGAACATCTTCTTTAAATGTGCAAAGCCAAGCCGCAATTGTACGTTTAGGAGCAAAGCTCGATGGTGTGCTGAGAAGCCATCAAATTGTGAAAGGTGATATTTTGCGGGATACTCATGTTTACAGCATTTTAAAACATGAATGGCCTGCGGTTCACCAAAATCTGGAATGGATGTTGAATAAACCGCGTTAGGAATGATTTAAATAAGCTGCTTTTCTCTTTTTTGGCTTAACCAGAAAAGAGAAACCCCTGCAATAACCAACCACGGTACTAAAGCGATATTCATTGCTTTCCAGCCAAATAAATCGAGTAAAGCACCTGCGCTAAAAGAACAAATTAAGCCGACAACAAAAACCGTCATGTCGTTAATGGCTTGGGCTTTGGCTTTTTCAGCCGCTGTATACGTTCCGGTAAGCAAAGACGTGCTACCAATAAATAAAAAGTTCCATCCGACACCTAATAAAATGAGTGAGATTGCAAACGATGCGAACTGAATACCCGAGAGGGAAAAACCAATATAACTAGCAAATAATATAAGGCCGGCAAACATGATTTTAAGCACACCAAATCGGGCGATTAAATGTCCAGTAAAGAATGAAGGTAGGAACATACCAAGCACATGAAGCTGAATGACGGTTGTAATCGTTCCAAGTTCATGATGTGAATGTCGCATGGCTATGGGTGTTGCAGTCATACCTAAAATCATGATGCCGTAGCCTGTTACGGCACCAAACAAAGCAACTAAATAGGTAGGCTGAAAAACAATCTTTTGCCATGGGCGACCAGCAGAAAAGTCAGACTTTTGCTCAACTGTATTGGCAATATGTAGGCTAGATAAAATGCCCATTGCCAAAAGTGAAATGATGCTAATAATTAAAAATGAACCGATATATTCTAAATGTTGAAATAAAGGTCCACCAAAGCGCGCCAAAGTCGGGCCAATCAGTGCTGCAACAACTCCACCTGCCATAACCCAAGAAATGGCACGTGAACGCAATGCATCATCTGCTACTTCACTGGCAGCAAAACGATAAAACTGAGCAAAGGATTGGTAGGCTCCGACACATAACGTGCCTAACGCTAAGAGAATAAGTGAACTATAAAAGATACCAATGGCGGCAATAATACCGCCAATTACACCTAAAAAAGCGCCGAAAAGAAAACCCTTACGCCGTCCCACATGTGCCATCAACATTGATGCAGGGAACATCATTAAGGCTGTACCCAAAAACATAGATGCGATTGGTAAAGTTGCAAGTATCAGTGTATTAGAAATATTTGCCCCAGCCAAACCACCAATCGTCATGACCATGATCGATACGGTTTGGTAAAGTGACTGAGAACTTGCCAAAATAAGAACTTGGCGATGCATCGTATTTTGAAGCATGAGAGCCTTTAATTATATGTGTTAATCGATGAGTTTGGGTGCTGAGTTTTTATATAAGAAGAAAGTATCAACAGCTCAGCTTGAAAATGTTGAGGTGTTCTTGGTGGTAGTTATAACAATATTTCTTTGGCATAAACTATTTTTTATCAAGTAATTGCAGCTTAATAATCAGACTTAATATTCTATCATCTGATAGTTTGATACAAAACAATTGAAGCCCCAATTTTTCTAAATAAGTCTATTTATTTAAGACATTTAATATGTCTATTCTCTCAAATTCTTTTTCAGACACCTTAAAATAAATCATTAACCTGAGGTTAATAACCACTGATGTAGGTTGATTGATCAAAATTCCATAAAACGTTTTTATAGACTCAGAACAAAACTGAGATCTATAGGTAAGCACATGGAAGGATCAGTTCAGAATAAAGAACGATTATGGACAAAGCGTCGTCATGCTAAACAGCTAAAACTGGAGATGGCAAACCAATATACCGATGGTGTAGTCATTCCAACTCAAGATATTATTAAAGTCTTAGAAACGCTGATTACACCAGGTGACAGAGTCGTACTCGAAGGGAATAACCAAAAGCAAGCAGATTTCTTATCTAGATCTTTGGCACAAACCAATCCAGATGTTTTGCATGATTTACATATGATTATGCCTAGCGTTGGACGTTCGGAACATCTTGATCTATTTGAAAAACGTATTGCACGTAAACTCGATTTCTCTTTTGCTGGCCCACAAAGTTTGCGTATTAGTCAGTTAATTGAAGATGGATTATTAGAAATTGGTGCTATCCATACTTATATCGAACTATATTCACGCCTTGTAATCGATCTTATTCCAAATGTGGTGCTTTCGGCCGGTTTTATGGCAGACCGCCAAGGGAATATCTATACAGGTCCAAGTACTGAAGATTCTCCTGCACTTATTGAACCTGCGGCTTTTAGTGATGGTATTGTGATTGTTCAGGTTAATGAATTGGTCGATGACGTAACTGATTTACCACGTGTCGATATTCCTGCTTCTTGGGTTGATTATGTGGTTGTGGCAGACCAGCCTTTTTATATTGAACCGTTATTTACCCGCGACCCAAAACACATCAAACCTGTTCATGTGCTTATGGCGATGATGGCAATTCGCGGAATTTATGAAAAGCATAATGTGCAATCGTTAAACCATGGTATTGGTTTTAATACGGCAGCAATTGAATTGATTTTACCGACCTATGGTGAATCTTTAGGTTTAAAAGGAAAAATTTGCCGAAACTGGACACTGAATCCGCACCCAACCTTAATTCCAGCGATTGAAACAGGCTGGGTTGAAAGCGTGCATTGCTTTGGTACCGAACTCGGTATGGAAAAATATGTTGCAGCTCGTCCTGATGTGTTCTTTACGGGTCGTGATGGTGCGCTACGTTCTAACCGCATGATGTGTCAGCTCGCGGGTCAGTACGCCGTTGATCTATTTATTGGCGCAACTTTGCAAGTTGATGGCATGGGCCATTCTTCGACTGTCACCAAAGGACGTTTGGCTGGTTTCGGTGGTGCACCAAATATGGGGCATGATCCGCGTGGCCGTCGTCACGATACGCCAGCATGGCTAGATATGCGTTTGCAAGGCGCCAATGAAACTGAAACCTATTTGGCACGTGGTAAAAAACTCGTTGTGCAAATGGTGGAAACTTTCCAAGAGGGCGGTAAGCCGACTTTTGTAGAGCGTCTTGATGCGATTGATGTTGCTAAAACGGCTGGTTTACCTTTAGCCCCGATCATGATTTATGGTGATGATGTGACCCATTTACTCACCGAAGAAGGCATTGCTTATCTATATAAAGCAAGCAGCCAAGAAGAACGTCAAGCCATGATTGCTGCGGTGGCAGGTGTGACCAATATTGGTTTAACTCAAGACCCTAAAACAACAGCACGTTTAAGAAGCGAAGGCTTGGTGGTATTCCCTGAAGATTTAGGTATTCGCCGCACCGATGCAACACGTGAGCTTTTAGCTGCAAAAAATATTGCCGACTTGGTGACATGGTCAGATGGTTTATACCAACCACCTGCAAAATTCAGGAGTTGGTAATGATGGCACAAGTTCAATATCAAACACTTAGCGATAGTCAGATTTTGGCAAGTTTAGCAGTCGAAGCGTTAATTGATGAAGTTAATCTGACGCCTAAACCAGCCTTGGTAGATCGCCGTGGCAGTGGTGCACATAATGACCTGACTTTGGAATTAATGGAGCGCTCTGCAAAAAGTTTAGGACCCATGTTTGAAGCGATGGCTCAAGCTGCAAAGCATCATGGAAAAGTCTGTTTGGCTTTACGTGAAGACATTGGAGAAATTGGCCGCCAAGGTGAAAAGACCATGATGTTGGCAACAGATGGTGTTAACACACACCGCGGTGCAATTTGGGCCTTGGGTTTAATGGTTACGGCAGCAGCATTAGCACGTACCAATCAACAGTACTTATCGGCTGTTGAACTATGCCAGTTAGCAGGCCAGATTGCTCAGCTTGAAGATCGTTTTATTCCAAAGCAGGCTTTAAGTCATGGTCAACAAGTACAAAAGAAATTAGGCATCTTAGGTGCTAAAGAACAGGCTCAACAAGGTTTTCCAACTATTGTGAATTTTGGCTTAAAACAGCTTTACCAAAGTCGTAGTAAACCAATGAAAGAAGAGTTCGCGCGTTTAGATGCCTTACTTGCCATGATGACTGATTTGACCGATACCTGTGTGCTTTATCGCTCGGGAACATCGGGCTTAAAGCATATGCAACAAGGTGCTCAGCAAGTACTTGATTTGGGTGGCAGCTCAAGCTTGGAAGGTCGACGTGCTTTGCATCTTTTAGAGATTGACCTGCTTCGGATGAAGGCTTCTGCTGGTGGTGCAGCAGATTTGTTGGCAGCAACATTGTTTATAGATCGTGTTGAGCAGTCATCTGTGAAAAATAAAAAGGGATTTTGATTATGGAAACACTTCATTTTGAATTTGTGGCCACAGAGCCACCTGTAAAAAAAGCGTTGGTAGGATGTGTCGGCTCGGGTGATTTAGAAATTTTGATGGAACCCGGTGAAAAAGGAAAAACCTCTATTCAGGTAGTGACTTCGGTAGATGGCAGTGCAGCACGTTGGCACAATCTTTTTGAACGGATTTTTACTGCGCAAATACCGCCAGCGGTCAATATTGATATTCATGACTTTGGTGCAACTCCCGGTGTCGTTCGCTTACGTCTGGAACAAGCATTGGAGGAGATAACTCATGACTGATATTCAGAGTTTGTTAAATAAAAAAGATTTTATTGAACTCAGCGCAAGAGAGCGTGCCAAAGCGCTATTAGATGAAGGGACTTTTCGAGAGTTGCTCGACCCATTTGCACGTGTTATGTCGCCTTGGTTGGCTCAGCAAAATATTGTCCCGCAAGCTGATGATGGTGTGGTGATTGCAAAAGGATCTATTCAAAAATGCCCAGTGGTTTTAATTTCAATTGAAGGTTTATTTCAAGGTGGAAGTTTAGGCGAGGTGGGTGGTGCCAAAATTGCAGGTACCTTAGAACTTGCAGTTGAAGACAATATGAAAGGGATTCCAACAGCGGCAATTTTACTACTAGAAACGGGCGGTGTTCGCTTACAAGAAGCAAATCTGGGTTTGGCAGCCATTGCTGAAATTCAGGCTGCAATTGTGAACTTACGGCAGTATCAACCCGTGATTGCTGTGGTCGCAGGCAGTGTAGGGTGCTTTGGTGGCATGTCAATTGCGGCTGGTCTATGTAGCTATATTGTAATGACACAAGAAGGACGTTTAGGCTTAAATGGCCCGCAAGTAATTGAACAGGAAGCTGGGGTACAAGAATACAACGCCAAAGATCGTCCATTTATATGGAGTATTACGGGTGGTAATCAGCGTTTCGCTAGTGGTTTGGCAGATGCTTATGTTGACGATGATCGCCAGAAAATTCGTGAGCAAGTCATCGATTATTTAACTCAAGGTGTGCCTCAGCAGCATCGTAGTTCAAACTACTCATTCTATTTAGCGAAGTTACAACAAGTCGATACTGCTGAGCAGATTACCCCAGCACAGGTTCAAGCTTTGTATCAAGGAGAGCAAGCATGAATATCGCCGTTGATACATTAAAAGCATCTACTCGTGGTGCACATTGGTTTAAAGCATTTACACAGGACTTTAAGACAGTTGAAGGTTTTCCAGCTTCTGTTTGGGTGGCTGATGGTCTGATCGATCAGCAAGCAGTACGTGTGATTACAGTTGTCCAAGACAGCAATAATCTGTTCCCACGCGCGAGACAAGGTGAAGTTGGACTGCTGGAAGGCTGGAATTTAGCAAAAGCAGTTGATGACGTGATTCAAGCCGATGCTCAGACTGAAAATAAACGCGGCATTTTATGTTTGGTTGATGTCCCGAGTCAGGCCTATGGGCGCCGTGAAGAATTATTAGGTATTCATCAAGCTTTAGCAGGTGCAGTAGATAGCTATGCTAGAGCCAGATTGGCAGGCCATCCTATTGTGAGTTTATTGGTAGGTAAGTCGATGTCGGGAGCTTTCTTGGCGCATGGATACCAAGCCAATCGTATTATTGCCTTAAAAGATTCAGGTGTTATGGTGCATGCGATGGGTAAGGAATCTGCTGCACGCGTTACCTTGCGATCGGTTGATGAGTTAGAGCAATTGGCATCAAGCATTCCTCCAATGGCTTATGACATTGAAAGTTATGCAACTCTAGGTTTGTTATCTGAACTGTTATCTGTTGAAAACCCTGAACAACCGACAACCGATGATCTTTTGTTAGCGAAACAGGTGATCGCTCAAGCATTTAAAGAAATTAATGCTGATCAATCTAGAGGATTGGAACAAAGGCTTCACGGCAAAAACCGTCAAATGTCTAAAAAGGTCCGTGAATTATTGCGCGAGCAATGGTCATGAAACTTAAGCTCGAAGCCCATGATTTACTGTGGGGTATGACGGTCGATTGCTTGGCCGATGATGCTCCGCATTGGGTAAAAGAGGTACTACTACGAGGTGATCCAGTTGTAGTTCGACGGGCAATTACTCCTGTAGATCAGGTGGCTGTGGGGGTAAGAGGGCAATTTCGTCATCAACGATATGCAGCTCAAATGCCACGATCAGCAATCAGCAAACAGCTTAAGCCAGAAGCACTGACTCGCGTAGATACGCAACAGTTTGAGCACTTGGCAGAACGTTTACAGACCATTTCCAGCATTATGAAAAACTTTTCAGGATGTTGGGGATATACAGGAAGTTTCGGGTTTGAGTTGGCAACGGGCATTGAAACAGTAACTGAGCAAAGTGACATTGATTTGTTGATTCGAGCTGAACAACCTTTTGCCAAAAAGGAGGCAGTTGAGCTACTCGAAAATTTTCAGCAAGCAGGGCTGAATGTGGATATACAGCTACAACTTTCACAAGGTGGGTTGGCGTTAAAAGAATGGGCTGGGAACAGTGGAAAAGTTCTATTGAAACGTCCTGATGGTGCTGTTTTAGTAGGAAACCCATGGAATTAGGGAATAGATATCATGGCTTCAATTTGGGTATATCCGGGGCAAGGTGTGCAACGAAGCAATATGTTGCACGACTTAGCTCAAACCGCTCTAGCTAAAGAATACCTTGAGCGTGCATCGGATGCACTCAAAGAAAATGTCTTAATGCTAGATAGTCCGGCTGCATTGCAGTCGACACGTGCAGTACAGCTTTGTTTACTTATTTCAGGTGTGGTGAGTTCTGCACTATTAACTGAGGAAAACTTAACACCTGATTATGTGGCTGGTCTATCAATTGGTGCATGGTCGGCTGCGGTTGTAGCAGAAGTTTTAGCCTTTGAGGATGCTGTTCGTTTGGTTGCCTATCGAGGTGAACTCATGCAAAACGCCTATCCAACGGGCTATGGTATGACAGCCCTGATTGGTACAGACCGTGCAGCTGTTGAAACATGGGTCAAACAGATTTATGAAATAACGCCAGAGGTGTTTGTCGCAAATATTAATGCACATAACCAGATCGTTATTTCAGGAAGCTTTGAAGCCATGAACCAAGTTGCTGTTTTGGCAAGGCAACAAGGCGTGGTGGCAAAAAAATTAGATGTATCGGTGCCATCGCACTGTGAATTATTAAGTCAGCAAGCAACGCAACTTGCAGCGTCTATGGAGGGAGTGACTTTAAAGCAGCCTAAAATACGTTATTTAAGTGGTACAACGGCTCGTACGCTTAGCAGGCCAGAACTGATTAGTGATGACTTGGTTTTTAATATGAGTCGAACTGTAGATTGGGAAAGTACCATCCAAGCTGCATGGGAGCGAGGTGTGAGATTGCAGATCGAAGCTTTGCCGGGAACGGTGCTTACTACACTTGCACGCCGAACATTTAAAGAAGGAACCGTGTTGTCATTTCAAGGGACACGCATAGACACTATTCAGATGGCAATGCAAAAAGAACAGGCAAATAGTTTTTCTTTTTGAGTCAGATTTTACAAAAGCATAAATGATCCAAGGATATGAGGGATTGTCATGATTATATATGGAGTTGGTTTACTCGCACTTTGCACCTTGGTGGGTGTTATTGTCGGCGATTTGTTGGGTGTTTTATTGGGTGTAAAGTCCAATGTTGGTGGCGTGGGTATCGCCATGATTTTACTCATTTGTATACGGTTATGGATGGAAAAACGTGGTGTTATGACAGTTGAAACCGAAAAAGGCGTTTCATTCTGGGGCACCATGTATATTCCTGTTGTTGTTGCCATGGCAGCACAACAAAATGTGGTTACAGCATTATCAAGTGGACATATGGCACTCTTTGCAGCGGTAGTTTCAGTTATCGTTTGTACACTGACCATTGCGGGCTTAAGCCGCTACAACAAGGCAAGCCCTTTACCGAAGGAAGAAGACACCACATTAAACCGCATTGGAGGCAAAGTTCATGGTTGAATTATTATTAAAGGACTTAACCCATTTAGGTTTAATTACTGCTTTCGCCTTAATTGCTTTAATTATGTGGTTGTCGACCAAGCTATCTAAATATTTAACCAAGGGACGAGTGCATGCTTCAGCAATTGCGATTGTGATTGGTTTAATCTTGGCATGGTTTGGCGGAAAAATGACAGGTGGTGAAAAAGGGATTACCGATCTTGCACTCTTCACTGGTGTAGGGCTTATGGGCGGCGCAATGCTTCGTGACTTTACCATTGTCGCAACTGCATTTGAGGTCCAGGCGACTGAGGCGAAAAAAGCCGGATTTATTGGCGCATTCTCTTTATTTCTCGGAACCATTTTGCCATTTATTGTCGGTTGTATGTTTGCATGGATTTTTGGCTATCGTGATGCAGTAAGTATTACCACAATTGGCGCAGGTGCAGTGACCTACATTGTGGGGCCAGTGACAGGTGCGGCCATTGGTGCGAGTTCTGAGGTCATGGCGCTGTCAATTGCAACGGGGCTGGTGAAAGCAATTTGTGTAATGGTTTCAACACCGCTGACCGCAAAATTTATGGGATTAGACAATCCACGTTCTGCCATGATTTTTGGTGGCTTAGCAGGAACTGTAAGTGGTGTGTCAGCTGGTTTAGCAGCGACAGATCGCCGTTTAGTGCCTTACGGTGCGCTCACGGCAACGTTCCATACAGGTCTTGGCTGCTTAATGGGGCCGACTGTTTTGTTCTTTGCTGTTAAAGCTTTAGTCGGTTAATCAATATTTAATATTCAGTCAAAAAGACCGTTGCTATTAACAACGGTCTTTTTTATTTTTGAAATTAGAGGCAAACATACGACATTCAGCAATCAGGGCAAGTAAGTTAGGGTCGCGCTCTTTACTCTTTAGAAAGACGAGACCGATTTCTTGTTGCATGTGATATTGCTGTTTTAGTGGAATAAGTTTTACTGAACTTTCATAAACTGCAGAAATACGGCCGGGTAATAGAGCAAAACCGACACCTGAGCTGACCATACTAATTAAGGTAAAAATATCATTGACCTGTAAAGCAACTTTAGGTGAAAAACCTGCTTTTTTAAAAATAATGTCGCTGTCGTTATGAGTTGCAAAACCCTTGGTTAAAGTTAAAAAAGTTTCTTCTTTTAAAAGGCTTAAATCAATATCTTTAAAATCGGCATATTTTGAATCTTTATTGACGGCCAAAAAAATGTCGTCTGAAAACATCGGCAAAATTTCAAAGTCATCATCTTGAGTGGTTTCATTTAAAGCCACGATAATGGCATCAAGCTCAGTTGCTTTAAGCTTTTTCACCAAATCCTGATTTGAACTCAGCAACAGTTGAATATCAAGCTCACTACGTCTGAGTTTAAGGCCGCTAATCACATTTGGAATGGTGTTTACCGTCAAAGAATAAAGAGACCCTAAATGTAAAACCTTGGCTGCAAAGCCAGCGGCTTCTCTGGTTTTATTTACGGTGATAAAAATGTCTTGTACGATTTTTTGTGCCCGTTCCTCAAAGACATAAGCACTTTTTAAAGGAATGAGGTTACGGCCTTCATTTTTAAAAAGAGGGCAACGTAAAGCGCTTTCTAAAGAGTGTAAGGCTTTATGAACACTGACATTACTCAGTTGCATTTCTGTGGCTGTTTTAGACAAATTTCCACAGCGCATGAAAGCCAAAAAAATCTGTATTTTTTTAAGGGTGAGTTCTTCATCAATTTCCATATTAATCCTTTGAACCTGCTTCCCTAAAACCAATAGATTTGAGCTATAAAGTTACCACAAAATAAAGTCTATAAAATTGTGCTTAGGTCGAAGCATTTCTTTAGAGACTTGCTTCAACTCTTTGTTGAATGGTTTTAATCACTTGATCTAATGCGCTTTGAATTTTAGTGTTCCATTCAAAAGAGCAATTGATTCGCAAATAATGCTGCTGTGCGGGTAAAACACTAAACAGTGGGCTTGGCGCAACACCAATGTCTTGATGAATCAACTCTTCATAAACTTGCATACTGTCCAGCGTACTAGGAAGTTTGACCCATAGAAAATAACCACTTGGGTAGTAATACACTTCACAAGAGTTAGGTAAATGTTGTTTTAAATAATGATAAAACTGCTTTTTATAACGCTCAAGTGAAAGCCTAAGCGTACGTAAGTGTTTTTCATAATGATGATGAGACAGAAATTCAACTAGCGCATTTTGAATGAGAGCATTTACTGAAATGGTGCTCATGAGTTGTAAGTGTTGAATATGGTCTGAAAATTTACCCGCATAGACCCAACCAACCCGAAAACCTGCACCTAATGTTTTAGAAAAAGAAGAGCAGTGAAGCACCAGATTTTGTTGGTCAAAATACTTCATTGAAAGTGGTTTTTGGCCACCATAAAAAAGCTCTTCATACACATCATCTTCAATTAAATAGATTTGATGTTCGTGAAGCAACTTAGCAATTTTATATTTAATGTCATCACTGACTGTAAAACCAATCGGGTTGTGGGCATTCAACATCAGCCAGCACACCTTGATTGGATATGTTTGAATGACCTGTTCAAAAGCTTCTAAGTCAAAACCATGCTGAGGATGTTCAGGAATGGTAATCACTTTAAGCCCTAAACGCTCGGCGGCTTGCCAAGCCCCATAAAACACAGTTTGCTGTAATAAAATATAATCGCCAGGTTGAGCAACAGCTTGTAGAGAAAGGTTCAATGCATCTAAACCTCCAGATGTAATGACAATGTCATCTGGATCAGTCTGTATGCCTTGCATACAGTAGCGCTGAGCAATCAGTTTTCTTAAGGCTAAATTCCCTGGCGGTAGGCTCGTGGTCTGGTCATAACTTTGTCTTTGGCGCGCAAGTTGCCCCATAATTTGAATGAGTTTGGGGGCTGTTAAAAGCTGACTGTCTGGAAAAGCTGAACCAAAAGGTACGACGGACTCGTGTTGGATTGATTTAAGATATTTAAAAACTAATGAATTAATTTCAATTTTAGAGTTCAGTGAAACAACTGAATATTGCTCGAGTGGCTTTAGTGCAATTTGCTCGGCAACAAAGTACCCAGATTTTACTTTTGAATAGATCAGACCTTGTGACTCAAGCTCCTGATAAGCATTCATTACGGTCATTAAACTAAAGCCAGAGCGTTGTACCTGATCTCTTAATGAAGGTAATTTTTCATGCGCACTTAAAGTGCCACTTTCAATGAGTTGGCGAATGCTATGAGCGAGTTGTTCTGATTTATACATGTATGAGCTGCACGAAATAAAAAAAGATGCACTGAATCAATAATAAATGCCGTTTGCAGAATCTACAAACGGCATTTGTTTAGAAAATTGGAATTACTTTAAGTAAGGGGCTGCATAAATCAAGATAACTTTAAACAATCCAGCAATCACAGCTAAGGCTAAAAAACCACCGAGCCATAGCAGAATAAACCATTGGGTTTGATTGAGTTTAACAGATGACTTTTTCATAAAACCCTCCATACTTAATGATAGCCTTCATCACCTACACGGACTTTGTCTCTAAATACCCAGTAAGACACAATGGTGTAAGCAATAATGATTGGAATCAAAATAAGTGCACCGACCAAAGCAAACATTTGGCTTGAATGTGGTGCTGCGGCCTGCCAGATGGTGACTGATGGCGGAATAATATAAGGCCATAAACTAATTACAAAACCAGTAAATGCAAGGAAAACGAGGGCCAATGTATATGCAAATGGCTTAAGGTCATGATCCTGCTTTTTACACGCTGATAAAATCAGACCAACAAACAATAAGACCAAAATAGGCACAGGGCTAAAATAGAACAGATTTGGTAAAGAGAACCAGCGATCTGCAATTTCAGGATGAGTCAGAGGTGTATATAAACTTACGCCACCAAAAATAATAAGCAATGCAATAATCAGCTTTGGCATAAGCTCATACATACGTTGCTGTAAGCCTTTTTCAGTTTTTAAAATCAGCCAGCCACAACCCAAAGTTGCATACATCGCAACTACGCCAATACCTGTAAAGATCGTAAATGGTGATAACCAGTCAAATGGACCACCAGCATAAATACCATTTTCAGTTTTAATCCCTTGGATATAGGCACCCAGAATAATCCCTTGGAGAAAGCTGGTTAAAACTGAACCCCAAATAAAGGCTAAATCCCAAAGGTGTTTGGTGCGATGAGCTTTAAAGCGGAATTCAAACGCCACGCCACGGAAAATCAGGGCAATCACCATGAAAATGATCGGTAAATAGAGTGCTGATAAAACTGTTGAATAAACCAGTGGGAATGCAGCATATAGACCAGCGCCGCCGAGCACCATCCACGTTTCATTACCATCCCAGACAGGGGCCACAGTATTCATCATCACGTCACGTTCTTGGCTGTTCTTAATGAAGGGGAACATAATCCCGATTCCTAAGTCGAAGCCATCCATGACCACATAAATCATGACACCTAAACCGATAATACCGACCCATATTAAAGAAAGATCAATCATGACGGTTCTCCCCAGAGTTTTGTTTGCTGTCAATATTTTCATCGACTGCACTAAGTGGACGCATTGGTGTTTTAAAGTGTCCTACGCCACCAGTTTCAACATTTGGTGAATCAATGAATGATGGACCTTTATTAATCAGTTTTAAGGTGTAGTAAATACCGCTACCAAAAACGATGGTATAGACCACCACAAAAATAAACAGGCTCAGTCCGACCTGATCTGCGGAAACCGTATGTGAAAGTCCATCTTTAGTTCGCATAATGCCGTATACAACCCACGGCTGACGGCCAACCTCAGTAGTTACCCAACCTGCAAGCATAGCGACATAACCAGATGGTCCCATCACCAATGCAAATTTATGGAACCACGAAGTTTCATAGAGTTTTTCACGCTTACGTAACCAAAGTGCAATGAGTGACAAAGTGACCATGAGTACACCAAGACCCACCATCACACGGAAGCTCCAGAAAACAATCGTTGAATTTGGACGATCTTCAGGTGCGAAATCTTTTAAGCCTGTCACTTGGCCATCTAAGCTATGCGTTAAAATTAAGCTACCCAAATAAGGAACACCCACTTCGAAGTGATTACGTTCTTCTTTCATATCTGGAATTGCAAATAGCAATAATGGCATCGACTCATTGTGATTGGTTTCCCAGTGACCTTCCATTGCGGCAAGTTTGGCTGGTTGATGTTCACGGGTGTTTAAACCATGGTTATCGCCAATCACCACTTGCAAACATGAAGTCACAAGCACCATCCAGAGACCCATCGAGAACGATTTTTTCACCAATTCATCACGACGGCCTTTTACTAAATGCCATGCAGATGTTCCGACGACCAATAATGATGAAACTAAGAAGGCGGCAGCACCCATGTGGGCAAAGCGGTAAGGGAAGGATGGATTAAAGACAATTGCAAACCAGTCTTTTGGCACAATAATGCCATTTTCGATGGCAAAGCCTTGAGGTGTCTGCATCCAGCTATTCGAAGATAAAATCCAGAACATGGAAATACATGTTCCGATGGCCACCATAAGTGTTGCGAAGAAATGGGCTCGAGGACCGACACGTCCCCAACCAAATAACATAATGCCTAAGAAACCTGCTTCTAAGAAGAAGGCACTCAAGACTTCATAGGTAAGTAAAGGACCAGTAATACTTCCGGCAACGCGTGAAAATTCACTCCAGTTCGTACCGAACTGGTAACTCATGACCACGCCCGAGACTACACCCATACCAAAGGCAACGGCAAAGATCTTAATCCAGTACTTAAATAGATCTTTATAAATCGGGTTTTGGGTTCTTAACCATTTCCACTCTAACACTGCTAAAAAGCAGGCAAGACCGATGGAAGTGGCCGGAAAAATAATATGGAAGGATACTGTAAAAGCAAATTGTATTCGCGCTAATTCTAGAGCGGTTAGACCGAGGCTCATAAACTTTCCCCCTGTGAACTAGCTGATGATGGTTAAATGAGTTAAATACTTATTTTCAGGCAACAAAGTATTTTGGCGATTAAACTTACTTCTGTGATAAATGTTCTTAGCAAGTAAAATGCCAACAGGGTTAAGCAATATAATTGCTTGATATTTCAAGAGAATAGACTGATTGATTGTTCTCAGTCTGTTAACAAAGTTTATGCTTGATGTTGCATTTGTAAAAATGCATGTTGCATTGAAACATTGATGAAATATCTGGCAATATGCAATAGATCGTCTCATGAAAACTACCTACCTTAAGAAGTTTCCTTAATCATGCACTTACTATTTTTGTATATGTAGATACAGAAATTTTTTATAAAACTATAACAGTCTGAAGCACTCATGAGGTGTGCTATAGTTTTTTTTCAAATATCTGTAGCTATGTATCCATTCTTCAAAAGTCCAAAATAAATGAACAAGATTTACGAATGGCCAAAATCACTTTCCAAAACAGAGTAAATGCGACTTTGGGTAATAAGCGCAGAATAGTTTCTTCTCTTTTATTCCTTTGTTGTTTTGCGTGAGGTCTGGTTGTTACGTAGGTTATTAAAGACCTGATTAAGTGTAGCTCTTCTAAAATAGCTTGGATGTTAAAAAATGTTTATTACTTCTCAACTCAATGTCCTGCATAAAATTATTAAAAATCAGCCTATTCCTGTATCTATATTGGCTCAGTTAGAGCAAACCTACGTTAATTTTGAAGCTACTTTATTAAGAGCGAAAGTACTCAGAGACTTTTCTAAATCTGAAACTGTATATTTAATTCAATCTCATATTGAGGCACAGCAAAGTAATGTTGCCTATCTATTTTCACCATTTATTTTTGCTAACTTAAACAAGGCCGCTATTTATACAACGCCTGCAACTGCGCCTGTGCTTTCTATTCTTAATAAATATTACCAAGCTGAAAAGAAAGTACTCTTTAAAGTAGATGACGTTTTAGAAAGTCTAAAAATTTATATAGATTTGGAACTTGCAGAGCTTAATGAAGTTGAGTTTATTTATTTAAGCTTAATCAAGGCACTGTGCCGAAGTGATCTCTCAACAGTTTTTTTAATTACGAGTTTAAACGTAGATGTCGAGCATTTAAAAGCACTGGAGCAATTTTTAAAGGTCAAAATTTATTGGATTAAAACCACAAAAGATGATGACTTAAAAAACCTCAATGGCTTAGAAATGCGGAAATTATTATTCAAAAATAAAGATGAAACTTATGTAAAATTATGCGCGAAGTTTGCTCAAATGAACGCAGCGCTGGTTGGTTTATGCGACACCTTTACTGCTGGGCAAATGACACATTTAATTGATGATATGTTCTATTCAGAGCATATTTTCGAAAAATTATCTGTCTATTCAGAATATATACAAACACTTCTGCAAAGCCAGCAGAGCATTAGACAAAAAGAGCTATCCTAGGACTTGATAGATGAGCTTTTTATCTTTGTGTTTAGGTTCTTATATAAAGAATGAATACAGTTATAAAAAAATAATCGTTTTCATGTGAAATAAATATTTTATGGTAAAAGCAAAGCAATATTGGTTTTACTTACATGACAAATTTAAATTTTGAGCATCATCTCGGTTCACTAACGCATGCAGCACTTAGTCAGGCCTCAATTATTTCTCGGGTGTGGGGTGAAGGGCCTTCAGAACGTTATGATGAATTGGCAAAAAATTTCAGACCAACTTTTGCCCGTATTAAAGAAGGGGCTTTAATTCGTGAGCAGCAGCATATTTTGCCCTATGAACAACTTCAATGGCTCAAAGATGTTGGTTTTACGCGCTTAAGACTTCCAAAAGATCATGGTGGCTTTGATGCAACTATTCCTGAACTATTTGCATTGCTCGTTGAACTTGCAGAAGCCGATTCAAACTTACCGCAAGCTTTGCGTGTGCATTTTGGTTTCACTGAAGATGTCTTAGTAAGTAAAGACAAAGCGTTTCAACAGCGTTGGCTTAGCCGAATTGCAAATGGGGAAACAGTCGGTAGTGCATGGTCTGAAGGTGGGAAAGAGTCAATTGATCAGTTCGAAACACATTTATATCGAGATGCTGACGGTAAAATTCGCGTTAAAGGTAAAAAATATTACACCACAGGTAGCCTATATGCAGACTGGGTTGACGTTGGTGTAACAGATTTAAAAGGTGAATCTGGTTCAGTCGTTGTCCGCCGAGAAGATGAAGGTGTTGAAATTGTTGATGATTGGAATGGCTTTGGTCAGCAACTCACCGCAAGCGGTACAGCATATTTCCATGACGTATTGGTCGATGAAGCTGAAATTTTACCTGACGATGACCGTTTTAAATATTCAGCGGCTTACTATCAACTTGTTCAACTGGCAATCATTACAGGTCTAGGGCGTGCTGCAACCTATGATGTTTCTCAAGCTGTTGCTAAACGGACCCGAAACTACACGCATGCAAATGCTCAATTTGTAAAACAGGATCCGCAAATTTTACAAGTAGTAGGCCAAATCCGTGGCGCGGCTTACAGTGCAGGGGCGATTGTTGAAAAAGTCGCACAAAGCTTACAACGTGCTTATTTGGCTGCATTTCAAAATAATGAGCAGCTTGAAGAAGAGCAAAATGCGCTTGCCGAACTTGAAAGTGCGCAGTCTCAAACGGTCATTACCGATCTGATTTTAAATGCTTCTACGATTTTATTTGATGCTTTAGGTGCTTCTGCAACAGACAAAGATTTAGGTCTAGATCGATACTGGCGTAATGTAAGAACTTTATCTTCACATAATCCGAGAGTATTTAAAAATCGAATTATCGGTGATTTTAGTGTAAACGGCACATTACCTCCGTATCAATGGCGTATAGGGAATGTTGATAAACAATAAATTATAGTTTTAGATATTAAGCTGCTATTTTTAGTGGCTTAATATTATTTATTTTTTTTAGAAATAAATTATAAAAAACTATTAGAATAAAATTATATTTTGTTTGGGGTTTATATTATAAAGAAACCCTAAAAATTGCTTTAGTATAAAAATTAAATAAAATGCTGGTTGATATTTTATGACTAAGAAAATTAGTTTTAATGCTTTTGAAATGAATTGTATTGCCCATCAATCTCCTGGATTATGGCGACATCCTCAAGATCGATCTGTTGAATATAAAGATTTAGAATATTGGACAGATTTAGCACAAATTCTTGAGCGTGGTTTTTTTGACGGTATTTTTATTGCAGATGTGCTTGGTATTTATGACGTTTATCATCAAAGTGCTGAACATGCCTTAACAGGTGCAGTACAAGTTCCAGTCAATGATCCGCTACAGATCGTGCCTGCGATGGCAGCAGTCACAAAGCACTTGGGTTTTGGTGTCACGACTTCTATTTCCTTTGAACATCCTTATCCTTTTGCTAGACGTATTAGTACGCTAGACCATTTAACCAAAGGACGAGTTGGATGGAATATCGTGACATCTTATTTGGAAAGTGGTTCGAAAAACTTAGGATTAAAAACTCAGGTTAATCATGATAATCGTTATGATATTGCTGATGAATATTTAGAAGTCCTTTACAAACTTTGGGAAGGTTCTTGGGAAGAAGGTTCGGTACTTCGTGATCGTAAAAGTGGTATCTTTGCTGACCATAAAAAAGTGCATCCAATTCAGCACGAGGGTAAATACTTTACTGTACCGGGTATCCATATTTGTGAACCATCACCGCAGCGAACACCAGTACTTTACCAAGCAGGCGCATCTTCACGCGGGCAGAAGTTTGCAAGTCAAAATGCCGAGTGCGTATTCATAGCAGCGCCGTCTAAAATTGCCACTAAAAAAGTGGTACAGGGCATTCGTCAAAAATTGGCTCAAGAAGGTCGCGACCCGTACTCTGTCAAAATTTATGCACTTTTGTCGATTGTCACTGATGAAACCGATGCAAAAGCACAAGCTAAGTTTAAAGAATATCAAAGCTATGGAAGCTACGATGGGGCATTAACATTACTGTCTGGCTGGTCTGGTGTCGATTTTTCACAATATCAACCGACCGATAAAGTTGAATATATTCAAACCAACGCGATTCAATCTTTATTAGATTCTTATGTAAATGCAGACCCAGAACGTGTTTGGACCATTGAAGAAATTGCAAATTGGAACAGTTTAGGTGGTAATGGACCTGTGTTAGTGGGTTCGGCAGAAACAGTTTCGGATGCTTTACAGCAATGGGTTGAAGATACCGATGTCGATGGCTTTAACCTTGCCTATATTTTGGCTCATCAAACCTTTGCCGATGTAGTTGAGTTTATTGTGCCAGAGTTGCAAAAACGTGGGGTATATCAAACCTCTTATGCACAAGGAACATTAAGAGAAAAATTATTTGGTGCTGGGCCATATTTGCCTGAAAATCACCGCGGTGCAAAATATCGTAATCTAAAAGAGTTAAAACTTGCTGAGGCGAGTTAATATTTTGGAAAACCTTTAAATAAATAGCTGGTTAAATACCAGCTTTTATTTTGTATTTTTATATCGGTTTTATTGCTGAGTTAATAATGAAAAGATAATTCTATAATTTAGATTAAAACATCAGATTAATTTGTTTTTGTATTATGTGAATAATCATTATTTTGTTTCTGTTATTAAAATTCAGGAATTATTAAGTGAGCACACAAGAACTCGATCATAACCATCGTTATGAAATTAAATCTCCCGATGATGTTTCACAATTAATTTCCAAGTTTGCAGGGAAGGGTAAGTCTAATAAAGTTATTTGGTTGGCACTAATTGGGGTGTTTATTGATGCCTATGATTTAACAACGCTGTCCTTTGGTATTGAGCAAGTCATCTCAGAGTTTTCTTTAAGCCCTGTGATGACTGGTGTGGTGGCTTCAGCAATTGTCTGCGGAACCATTGTGGGTAACCTGATTGGGGGTTGGCTGACAGATAAAATCGGCCGTTATCGAGTCTTTATGGCGGACATGGTGCTGTTTGTCATTGCGGCAATTGTCGCAGGCTTTGCACCGAATGTCTGGGTTTTGATTTTAGCCCGATTTATTATGGGAATTAGTGTTGGTATTGATTTGCCTGTGGCAATGTCATACTTATCTGAGTTTTCTAAATTTAACGGGAGTAGCAACAAAGCAGCGCGGTTAGCCGCATGGTGCCCAATGTGGTATGCTGCTTCTTCGGTCTGTTTTGGTCTGGTTTTAGCCCTTTACTTTCTTTTACCTCCTGAGCATAGCAACTGGTTATGGCGAGCATCTTTAATTTTTGGAGCAGTGCCAGCGTTACTCATTATTTTTATTCGCGGTAAATATTTAACTGAATCACCAATCTGGCTTGCCAACCAAGGTGATTTAAAAGGGGCAGCTAAAGTTCTACAAGAGTCCTATGCAATTAATGCAGTCGCTACAGTTGAAAAAGTAGAAAGAACTGCTGAAAAGAAAAAGCGCGAGGGGTTTGCAGTTTTATTTAATAAAACCTATTTGCCAAGAACGATTGTGGCAATTGTGATTCACATTTCGGTGGCATTTCAGTACACGACCATTGCCTTCTTTTTACCTTCTATTTTAACGCGTTTCTTCCATACAGATGTCTTGACGACCATTACCACCACACTTGGACTTAATTTATTATTTGCATTTACGGGCGGGCTGTTAGGCGTATTTGTTGCTAGCAGATTTAAATCTCGTCATGTGTTGCTTACAGGCTTTTTACTCCAGTTTATAGCCCTCATTGCCTTAGCATTAATTGGTGAACCCGGTAATAGTTTTTTACTCTACACCGCAATTGGCATGCTAGGTTTATGGCTTTTTGCTGAAGGTTTTGGGCCAGGTGCACAAATGATGGTGTATCCAACTATGGCTTATCCAGCTTCGATTCGTGGCGTTGGGGTCGGCTTTAACCGTGCAGTAACGGGTGTTGCTCAAGCAATTGCTTTGTTTGTTTTACCGATCTGGATGGCGGGATATAAAACCGATGTTTACCTGATTATTTCTATCTTTGCATTTATTCCTTTAATTGTGATTGGGCTACTGATTAAGTTTGAGCCTACTGCTCAAGATGTCGATGTGATTGATGAAGATAAAGCAGAACTTCCTCTCAATAATTCACCAGTAATCGACTAGAGTAAAAATAGATATCTAAATGAAAACAAAGGCCAACATCTGTTGGCCTTTGTTTTTTTGAGTTAGAAGTAATAAGCAAAAATCACAAATGCTTTTTTGTTCCATTTATCATTGCTTCCGCCAGCCGCAAGACCTTCACTGTCTCCTAGATATGGATCGTGTTTACCCACCAGCAACTCGGCTTGTACTGTCAATTTTTGATAGTTAAAGGCAATGCCGGGAATAAAACGGGTGGAGTCTTTAAAGCCATCTTGCTCTTTTCGATAAGAACTATAGTTTAAGTACGGGCGAATAGAGGTAATTGGGCCAAACTGCTGAGGAAATAAATAGCTGAGTTCGGCTGAGTAAATCTGACCTTTGGTTGCAGAGTTGAATGAATAATCGAAACCGCCCAAAGTCAGGTGGTCTTTATATTGAGCGTCGGCATTATCAATGTCTTGATAACCAGCTAAAAGCTGTAAATTCCATTGATTGTAATTGGTATTGCTAAAAACTGAATAGACTTGGCGATCGCCATCTTGCCCTGAACGTTTATTTTCAATGGTGGAATACCATGCAGAGGCACCCAGTTGAGTAGAGAAATTTTCTTGGCCTAAGACATTTTTAAAGGTATGAGCACCGCGAACAACAATGGAGTTCTTTTCTTTAGTATTGGTGCCTTGTGGTACAGAGTCATCCGCATTGACTGGGTTGATACTAAATCGACTCGAGTCTTTGCTTTTACCTCTATAGGTGCCACCATCGGTAGGATAAAAGGCGAGTTGTGCTTCATTGATTCCATCATTGAAATCATATTTTACGCCAAGGTTATGTACATCTTCCCAACCTGCACTATTGGCAATGCCTAAATAATAAGTATTTCCCCAAAAGCGACCCAAGCCAAAAGGAACTGGGTTTAAGCCAGCAATAATTTTACTGTTGTCATTAATTTTATAACCCAACCACGCATCGGTAAGCCAATTGGCATCGCCTAAACGCCCGTAATATTCATAAACCCGATAATCTAGGTGGCCAATCCATTTCGGGGAGTTGTAATCTAGCCATAATACCGCGTCATTAAAGGAAAATTTACTGGTAGTGGGGTCAGAGTCAAAATCATAAACATATTTAGCTCGAACAGTACCACTCACTTTAAGTTGACCTTCTTCAGCATTACCAAAGGTAAGAGCCGCATGACTTGAAAGGCTGAATGTAATCAAAGACGTTGTAATTAATGTTTTTTTCAAAAATTGAGAATGTTTAAACAAAAGAATTTTTCTCCTCTTAAAAATAAAAATTAAATTTGCGTCATGTATAAACCAGAAAAAGATTTGTTCAAATCTTAATATTTGCAGAAGTTTTAAGATAAAAAGATAATAAAATCTGAACTTTATATAAAAGAATGAAAATTAATTAGATGCAAAACTCTGGATGCAATAAGCAAAAAATAAAAATGACGAAATGAGTAGGATAAAATAATTAGAGTAGGTATGTCAGGTTTTTCTCATCATGTGTTTTTTGAATATCCTTTTTAATTATTGATATATAAGTATTTTAATTTTATGGCTAATCTGTAAGGCTTGTTGATATTTGCTTTTTACCAAAAGATAAAAACTTATATGAAAAAGTTATTTATCAAAAATAGATAAGCAACTCATATTTTTTTATTTTTCATTATAAAGCCAGCTGCATACCATGAGCTTATATTATTGAAAGATCATGAAATTATGAGCACAAAGACCAAACCGTTGATTATCACGGCAATTGTGGTTGTAGCAATTGTTGCATTTATCGTATGGCAAAATAAAAAAGACAATAATACAAGTGCTTCAGTTCGCGACAGCAAACCTGTCGTAATTGCCTACCAAACAGGGGTGGACCCAAGCAAAGTTGCCCAGGCCAATGGGGAATATGAAAAACATAGCCAACGTAATATTCAATGGAAAAAATTTGATGCGGGTTCAGATGTTGTAAACGCACTTGCTTCAGGTGATGTCGTACTTGGCAATATTGGCTCAAGTCCACTTGCTGCTGCGGCAAGCCGTGATTTACCGATTGAAGTATTCTTAATTACATCAAAACTTGGTGGGTCTGAAGCATTAGTAGTAAGTAATAAATCAGGCATTAAAACTCCTCAAGATTTAATTGGCAAAACCGTTGCTGTACCGTTTGTATCAACCACGCATTACAGCCTTTTGTCTGCACTTAAACATTGGAACATTCCAGAAGACAAAGTAAAAATTATTAACTTGCGTCCACCTGAAATTTCAGCTGCTTGGGAACGTGGTGATATTGATGCAGCATATGTGTGGGAACCTGCTTTAAGTAAAGCCAAAGCATCTGGTACGGTTTTAACCGACTCAAAACAAGTGGGCGAATGGGGTGCTCCAACTTATGACTTATGGGTTGTGCGTAAAGATTTTGCAGAGAAAAATCCTGATTTCTTAAAAGCTTTTGTTAAAACTACGCTTGAGCAGCTTGAAAAATATAATCAAGATCCAGCCGCTTACGTTAAAGATGCCGATAACGTGCAAAAAATTGCGCAGCTTACAGGTTCTGATCCAAAAGATATCCCACTTTTATTAAGTGGAAATATTTACCTAGACCACGCTCAGCAAAAACAA
The DNA here is from genome assembly GCF_056735735.1 of Acinetobacter sp. V116_7. Classification (NCBI taxonomy): domain Bacteria; kingdom Pseudomonadati; phylum Pseudomonadota; class Gammaproteobacteria; order Moraxellales; family Moraxellaceae; genus Acinetobacter; species Acinetobacter sp. V116_7. The sequence continues at coordinate 688,528 of NZ_JBWZIF010000028.1, read as the reverse complement.
ACGTTAGATGGTGAATTTGCGCAAAATATTTTTGATACAGCGAAGTTCTTAAAAGGTCAGGGCAAGGTCGATCAACTTAAAGCCGATTATAAAGGCAATGTGAATTCTTCATTTTTGCAGCCTTAAGGAGTTGTCATGAGTGTACTAGAAGCCAAACATATTCATCTGACTTTTCCTAAACAGCAAAAGCCAGTTTTACAAGACATTAACCTAACCATTGAAGAAGGTACTTTAACCGTCATTTTGGGCGAGTCAGGTTGTGGCAAAACAACTTTGCTTAATATCTTGGCGGGGTTTCAAAAGCCGAGTTCAGGTGATGTGCTTGTAAATCATGAAGTGGTAAATGGACCAGATGTAACCCGCGCTGTCGTGTTTCAGGATCATGCACTCCTTCCTTGGTTGAATGTTGCAGATAATGTTGGCTTCGCTTTGCAGTTAAAAGGTTTAAAGCGCGTAGATATCGAAGCAAAAGTGAATGCAATTTTAAAAATTGTAGGTTTAAGTCACGTTGAAAAAGCCAATATTTGGGAACTTTCCGGTGGTATGAAACAACGTGTTGGTATTGCCAGAGCTTTGATCAGCCACGCGCCGTTTATTTTATTAGATGAACCTTTTGCGGCATTAGATGCTTTTACGCGTGAAAACATGCAGCAGTTAGTGCTCGATTTATGGATTCAACAAAATAAAAGCTTCTTTTTAATTACTCATGACATTGAAGAAGCATTATTGCTCAGCAATCAGTTAGTTCTGATGACAGCGCATCCAGGCAAAATTGTAGAAACTCTACATCTCGATTTTGCTAATCGATATCGTCAGGGCGAGTCTATTCGTTCAATTAAATCGGACTCTCAATTTATTCAGCTCAGAGAGCAGTTATTTGAAAGTTTAAGGGCACAAAAGCAAAGCGGTAAGGAGGCGTTAACCACATGAGTACTAAAGATAACGTCTATGAATATGACAAAGCAGGGCTAAAACTTAAGCCAGATGTGCAAACAGAAAATGCTTCATTTCTATCGTCATTTTTTGAGAAGCATCGTACTTTGGCAGTTAGCATAATTAGTGTGGGAAGTGTGGTTGCACTCTGGTTCCTCATTACTGCTTTGCATGTCGTACCTGAACTGTTTTTACCGAGCCCACAGGCAGTTTGGCAAAAATTTATATCGGTCAGCCAAGAAGGCTTTATGAAGGCTACTTTGTGGCAACACTTGGCCGCTAGTATCTCTCGTGTATTTTTAGCTTTGATTGCTGCCGTGGTGATTGGTGTACCACTGGGCTTATGGATGGGCCTGAACAAATGGGTTCGCGCTGTTCTAGATCCTTTGGTTGAATTATTACGTCCAATTCCGCCGTTAGCTTATTTACCTTTACTCGTAATTTGGTTCGGTATTGGCGAAACCACAAAAGTACTTTTGATTTTCTTCTCGATTTTGGCGCCGGTCATCATTAGTAGTGCGCATGGTGTGTTAAGCCATCAGCTTAATCGTGAACGTGCTGCACTGTCGTTAGGAGCAAGTCAGGCACAAGTATTTTGGCATGTCATTTTACCAACAGCTTTACCTCATATTATTACCGGTATTCGTATTGGTCTTGGGGTGGGTTGGTCAACATTAGTTGCAGCAGAATTGGTTGCAGCGGACCGTGGTATTGGTTTTATGGTGCAATCGGCAGCACAGTTCTTAATTACCGATACGGTGATTCTGGGCATTATTGTGATTGCGATTGTCGCAGTTAGTTTTGAGCTGTTTTTACGTTGGTTACAAAAACAGTTTTCTCCTTGGTATGGTCAGCAGTTGTAGTAAAGAAGATGAATACAGTAGTAGCAAACTTAAATATTGAAGTGATCAAGCCTACCATTGGCGCAATTATTCACGATATTGATTTGAATGCGTTAAATGAACAGACAACGCAACAAATCCAGCAGGCTTTGCTTGATCATCAGGTCATTTTTTTTCGAAAGCAACAATTAGCGCCACAAGCACAAGCAGACTTGGCACGCAGTTTTGGCAGCTTACATGTGCACCCGATTTATCCTTCAATTGAAGATGTACCTGAAGTGATGGTGCTCGACAGTTGGAAACAAGACTTGCGTGACAATGAACTTTGGCACACAGATGTGACTTTTAGTAAAAATCCACCTTTAGGCTGTGTGTTGCAAGCCATTAAAATTCCACCTGTAGGCGGTGATACGTTGTGGTCGAGTAATACAGCAGCTTTTAAAGGGCTCCCGCTTGAGTTAAAGCAAAAATTACGTGGCTTAACTGCAACACATGATATTCGTAAGTCTTTTCCACTTGAGCGTTTTGCCCATAACGAAGAAGAGCGTGAAAAGCTGTTGCAAACCTTTAAGCGTAATCCTCCAGTGGTTCATCCAGTGGTGCGTACCCATCCGGTTACAGGTGAGCCTTTGTTGTTTGTAAGTGAGGGCTTTACCACTCGCATTAATGAGTTACCTGAACAAGAAAGTGAGCAATTACTTGATTTCTTGTTTGAACATGCGACCCAAGAGCAATTTCATTTGCGTTGGAAGTGGCAAGATGGTGATATCGCGATTTGGGATAACCGTTGTACGCAACATAAAGCATTATTTGATTATGGCGATGCTCATCGCATCATGCACCGTGCAACTATTAACGGTGATGTGCCATTTTATAAAAATGAACAACAGCCAGAGTTAGCCGAAGTTTAATTCTTTGATTTTCAGCCGTTTCAATTCCAACGCAGCGTTTTGAGTTGGAATTGAAGCAATAACTCTTTAGCGCATTCCAAATTCTGACAATATACCTGTGTAACTCTTTACGGGAGGTGAAGCCCAATCACCAACTTTGCTGGTTTTTAAATTTAACTGAACTAACATTTCAGCTTGTTTAACTGCTGCTGCAACGCCGTCAATAACAATCACTCCCAACTCGTTTTGTAGCTTTAGACATAAATCACTCATACCTGCACAGCCCAAAACAATTGCATCGCTTTTATCTTCTACTAGTGCTTTCTTGCATTCATCTCGTACGGTCCGATAGGCATTTGAGTCAGGAAGCTCTAACTCTTCAACTGCAATGTCACAAGCTCGAACATTTTTGCAAAATGGTGTAGCCCCATAGCGATGAGCCAGATGCCAGCTCATATTCACTGTGCGTTGTAAGGTTGTGACTACACTAAAACCAGTACTTACATAACTTGCAGTTCGCATAGCTGCTTCGGCAATCCCAATCACAGGCGCTGAAGTCATTTCACGGGCAGCATAAAGCGCAGGGTCACCAAAACAGGCAATAACATAAGCATTTACACCTAGAAATTCACCTTGGCGAATTTCTTCTAGCACACCTACTGCACTTAATGCTTCATCATAATAACTTTCAATCGTAGCAGGGCCCATTTGAGGACTTACTGCAATAATTTGAGTGTCAGAACCTGCGACTATCTTTGCTGATGCAGCAATTTTGTCTGTCATGCTTTGAGTGGTATTGGGGTTAATAATTTTAATTTTCATTGTACTTTTGCCTTAGTCATTGCCGATTTAGCATGGGCAAGCGGTTGGTTAAGAAATCGGTAAATGACAAAACCGAATCCCATCCCAATAAACCATGTGAAATTAGCAAGAGCAGATAATTGTGGTAACAGCACACATAGAATAGGAATTAATGAAGCTGGAATTAAGGCATAAAAGGCAGAGTGGTTATAACCATTTTTGTACCAATACAAACCTTTCGTATCTAAGGTATATAAATCATCTACCACAATTTTTTGTTTTTTAACGAGGTAAAAATCGGCGAGCAAAACGCCAAAAAGTGGACCGATAAATGCACCTAAAATATCAATGGTGTAATGGATCACTTGAGGGTTATTAAACAAATTCCATGGGGTAATGAAAATTGAACCTACTGCTGCAATCATTCCACCCATGCGCCAGCTAATTTTGCTCGGTGAAACATTAGAAAAATCAAATGCAGGTGAAACAAAGTTAGCGACAATATTAATCCCAATGGTGGCAATCATTAAGGTCAAGCTGCCTAAAATCACCACAAAGGTGTTATCCAGTTTTCCAACCATCTCGACAGGGTCTGTAATGAGTTTGCCGTAGACTGGAAGCGTTGCTGCAATACACACCACAGTAAGTAAAGAAAAGCCTAAGAAGTTAATCGGTAGTCCAAGAAAGTTCCCCATTTTAATGGCATTAAAACTTTTGCCATAACGAGAGAAATCACCAAAGTTCAGCATAGGCCCTGAAAAATATGAAACAACAAGCGCAATAGCCCCAATCATAACTGGCACAACCGCAAAACCGTCGTATTGAACACCGCTCAAGTTTAAATCAATATTTTGCCAGCCAGCTTTCCAGATGAGCCATACTGCCATCGCAAACATTACAACGTAGACAGCTGGGCCTGCCCAGTCAATAAACTTACGAATACTGTCCATGCCAGACCAAAAAACAATCGCTTGAAGTAGCCAAAGCAGCATAAAGCCAACCCATCCTAAATAGGAAAGCCCAAGAAAGCCGTAATTTGAAACATCGGCATAGACCGACCATTCTGGAAAGAACTTTAAAATGACCAATAAAAAGGCACTGGAGGCCAAATAGGTTTGAATGCCATACCATGCGACAGCAATAAGCCCACGGATAACAGCAGGAATATTTGCACCAAGCACACCGAAGGTTGCGCGGCAAATAACAGGATAGGGCGTACCAGTTTGTTGGCTAGACTTGGCAATGAGGTTTGTAAAAAACTGAACTATGGCAATGCCGATGAGTAAAGATAAAAGTACCTGCCAGCTATTGAGCCCAAGTGCAAAAAGGCTCCCAGCCATGACATAACCGCCGACACTATGAACATCAGACATCCAGAAAGCAAAAATATTATAAGCGCCCCAAGTCTGCTTTTTTAAAGGAGCTAAGTCTTGATTTGTCAGTTTTGCATCATAAGAAGGTTTAATTATTGCTTCGGTATTATTCATCTTGAACACTCACTTCCTTAAGATGGTGGCACTTTCAGCAGCATTGTTTTTCTGTCTAAAAGAATGAAATTAAAATTGTGTACAATGTTATATTTAAATTGTGCACAATCTTAATTGAGCAAAAGTTATGCCAAATTTAAGAAGTAGCGCTTATGAGTTATTTAAACTGGTATGAATTTTGGATATGCAGAGACAGATTTATAAAATGAGAAGTGCTTAATTTTTATAAAAAGTAAGTAAATTTAGGTGTATAAGTGGATATTTAGAGGTCTAATATTGAATTGTTTAGCTCAACATAAGTGTTTGGAGGAATGAGAGTAATATTCCAAAACGCTTAAGTTAAACTTACACTACTGTCATTAGATAAAGTTTTAAAAAGAGGAGGCATTAATAAAAATGGAGAAATCAATGCCATCGAATGCACCAAAAAAAGCCGTAGAAATGAGCAATGATGAAATTGATGACCATATATATAACGCTATTGTAGATGCTATTTTAAATCGACAACTTCCCCCTGGCGCACGTTTAGTTGAAGCGCCTTTGTGTGAAGCATTCGGTGTAACGCGAGGAGTGTTAAGACGTGTTTTCGTCAAACTTGCACATGATAAGGTCATCGAAATTCAGCCCAATCGTGGAGCACTCATCGCAAAACATAGTGCTCATGAAACAAAACAGGTCTTTGAAGCACGTAGCATGCTTGAAATCGCGACTGTAAAAAAGCTAGCTCAAAAGTCACATAACCTAGATTTTAGTGAGCTTCGAGGTTTAGTAGATCAAGAGTCTCATGAGCGTTTAGCTGGCAATTGGGCCGAGTGGATTAAGTTATCAGGGCAATTTCATTTAAAGCTGATTGAAGCAAATCAAAATACGATTATGACCAGTTATTTGCAGACGCTTATTGCAAGGACTTCGTTATTAATTGGGTTATATGAAATTCCCAAACATAATAATTGTTCGGCAGATGAACATCGTGCAATTTTAAATGCCATTGAGCAAGGCGATGAAAAACGAGCAACTCAATTGATGGAAGAGCATTTAGAACACTACGCGACGACATTTGTTGAAGAAGACAGTACAGCAACAGCAGAGCAAAATTTATTAAATTTATTTAAAAATAAGAAAATTGAAACCATTTATACTAACTAAAAAATAATGGGCCAATTCTTCTGGAAAAGGCCCAGATTGGTTATTTGATAGGAATGATTTGATGAGTTAAAAAATCAATAAATAATTTTACTTTCTTCGATAAAATCTTACGATTTGGCCATGTCACATATAAGTGAAGTGGCTGACTAGTATAGTCCTCCAAACATTTCTGTAATTTACCTTCTTTGTAGTAAGGCTCTGCAATAAATTCTGGAAGAAAGACGATACCGTGATCTTTTAAACACATATCTAATAATAATTCACCATTATTACAGGTCATGACTGGGAAGCAATTAAAGGACACTTCTTTTTGATCTTTTTGGAAAATCAATTTCTTATGTCGACTGTCTTGATAATAAATCAGAAACTTATGTTCTTTAAGTTCTTCTAATGAGTCTGGTAATCCATGCTGATTGAAATACTCAGGTGTCGCATATAGATAGCGCTGATAGGTATTTAAAATTTTACTATTTGCTAAGTTTGGAGGAGAGCCATCTACACGAATGGTTAAATCAAATTTATTATTATTCATATCTAGTAGTTGATCAGTCATGAATAGATCAATTTTGATGCTGGGATATTTCTCAATAAAGTCTGAAATGATATTTTGAAGAAAAATATTGCTAAAAGACATTGGCGTATTGAGCTTGAGTTCGCCTTCTGGGTACTGTTGGTTATAGCTAATTTCGTAGGCAGCCCATTCAAACTCACTTAAAATGACTTTACTATGCTGATAAAACTTTTCTCCACAAGAGGTGAGGTTCATCTGTCTTGTGGTTCGGGTTAACAGTGTGGTTTTTAGGTCATTTTCGAGGTAGCAAACACGTTTGGCCACTAAATCACGTGAGATGTCGAGTGCTCTGGCTGCACTACTAAAATTCCCATGTTCTACGACACTTACAAAAGTGGAAATACAGTCTAATCGATCCATGGTTAAGCAAAAGTTAAAAAAATATATATCAATGATTAAACTATAAAAATTAAAAAGCAATCATTGATTTTATTGTATTCGTACAGCATACAGATTCGTGCTGATTTGCTGTCTATGCTTTTACATTTTTATCTGTTTTGATAATGACCAGTAGGCAATTTTAATGCATTACTCATAAGGAATAATGGAGTTTACCCATGAATAAGTCACTTTTAGAACAACTTTCACCAACAAATTGTCAGGTTATTTTTATTGATCATCAGCCACAAATGGCTTTTGGGGTACAGTCAATAGATCGCCAAGTATTAAAGAATAATACGGTAGGATTAGCAAAAGCAGCTAAAACATTCAATATTCCTGTCACTATTACTACGGTTGAAACTGAAAGCTTCTCTGGTCATACCTATCCAGAACTTTTAGATGTATTTCCAGATGCTCCATTACTAGAACGTACTTCAATGAATTCATGGGATGACCAAAAAGTACGTGATTCGCTTGCAAAAAATAATCGTAAGAAAGTGATTGTTTCAGGTTTGTGGACTGAAGTGTGCAATAACACCTTTGCTTTTGGTGCCATGCTTGAAGGCGATTATGAAATTTATATGGTTGCCGATGCTTCTGGTGGTACATCGAAAGAGGCACATGACTATTCTATGCAACGTATGATTCAAGCAGGTGTTGTTCCGGTAACTTGGCAACAAGTATTACTTGAATGGCAACGTGATTGGGCACACCGTGATACGTATGATGCAGTTATGGCTATTGTACGCGAGCATTCTGGTGCTTACGGTATGGGTGTGGACTATGCCTATACGATGGTACATAAGGCGCCTGAACGTACAACATCAAAACACGAAGTACTTGCACCAGTTCCTGCAAAATAAAACAGTACTGATTTAGGTAAAGGCATGTCTAGTATTCAATATTTAAGTGATATTAATACAGATATGCCTTTATTTTTTAGAACGATAATTCACAAGAATGGAGTTCAGAATGACCGAAATAAACCTCATACTCATAAACGGTAAAATCACAACACTAGATCCTCAGAATCCCGAAGTACAAGCAATTGCGATTGCAGACGGTAAAGTCGTACGTACGGGTACAAATGATGAGGTTATGAAGCTCGCAACACCTACAAGCAAAGTCGTAGACTTAAATGGTCGTCGCGTTATACCGGGTCTAAATGACAGTCATCTGCATATTATTCGTGGTGGCCTAAATTACAATATGGAACTGCGCTGGGAAGGTGTGCCATCCGTTGCAGATGCATTACGCTTACTTAAAGAGCAAGCAGATAATACGCCAGCTCCGCAATGGGTTCGCGTAGTAGGTGGTTGGACCGAGTTCCAGTTTGCTGAAAAGCGTTTACCGACTTTAGAAGAAATTAATAAAGCTGCACCAGATACTCCTGTATTCGTTTTACATTTATACGCCAGTGCCTTGTTGAACCGAGCTGCGCTTGATGTATTAGGCTTTAACAAAGACACACCAGACCCACCGGGTGGCAAGATTGTAAGAGATGAAAAGGGTGAGCCAACTGGTCTATTGCTCGCAACTCCATCCGCTATGATTTTATATTCGACTTTAGGTAAAGCACCAAAATTGCCAGTTGAAGATCAAGTCAATTCAACTCGTCATTTCATGCGTGAGTTGAACCGATTAGGCATTACTTCAGCAATTGATGCAGGTGGCGGGGGGCAAAACTATCCTGAAGATTATGATGTGATTAAGCAATTGCACGATCAAAATCAAATGACGGTTCGAATTGCTTATAACCTATTTGCTCAGAAGGCAGGCCAAGAGCTTGATGATTATCGCCGCTGGACCGAAATGACATTTCCGGGCGATGGTGATGAATTATTTAGAATGAATGGAGCAGGTGAGAACCTGACTTGGTCGGCAGGTGATTTCGAAGATTTCTATGAGCCACGTCCAGATTTACCGGAAAAAATGGAAGGTGAACTCGAAGCCATTGTAGAGCACTTGGCTGAAAAGAAATGGCCATTCCGTATTCATGCAACCTATGATGAAAGTATTAATCGTCTGCTCAATGTATTTGAGCGCGTCAATTCAAAACAGCCATTTGCAACTCGATTTATTATTGACCATGCCGAAACTGTATCTGAGCGTAATATCGAACGTATTGGTGCGTTGGGTGGCGGTATTGCCATTCAACACCGTATGGCATATCAAGGTGAGATTTTCGTAAAACGCTATGGTGCTGAAGCTGCTCAGGCAACTCCACCAGTTAAGAAAATGTTAGAACTTGGAGTGCCTGTAGGTGCGGGAACAGATGCGACTCGAGTTGCATCATATAACCCTTGGGTGTGTTTATATTGGCTAAGTACTGGTAAAACAGTTGGTGGTTTACCACTCTATGATGAAAAAAATCTATTAGACCGTCAGACAGCACTTAAACTCTGGACGAAAGGTTCGGCTTGGTTCTCAGGTGAAAAAGATGTTAAAGGTTCACTTACAGCAGGGGAACTTGCCGACTTAGTTGTGCTGTCTGATGACTACTTCAAAGTGGAAGCAGAAGATATCCAGTGGATTGAGTCTGTACTCACTGTTTTAGGCGGAAAAGTGGTATATGCAGGTGCAGAGTTTAAGCAAGACGATCCACCGTTACCGCCAGCATCTCCAACATGGTCGCCAGTAAAACGCTTTGGTGGTCAGTGGCGTTTAACCGAAAATCGTAATGCACCTTCGAATCAATCATTACAGTCACAAAGTGCATTGTGTGAATGTGCTAGCAGTTGTGGCATGCATGGACATAGCCACTCATGGATGCTTGATGTTCCTGTAAATGATAAAGATAAAAAATCTTTCTGGGGTGCACTCGGGTGTTCTTGTTTTGCATTTTAAATAAAACAGTATGGGAACCTGCCTCGTTAAATGGCTTGCTTCCCTAAGGTATGTACGATGAAAATGTACTTGTTATCTTTGGCTGTAGGGTTGCTCGTTGGTGTCTTATATTACGTTTTAAATGTTAAGTCACCAGCTCCACCTCTTGTTGCATTAGTCGGTTTATTAGGCATGGTAATAGGAGAGCAACTCCTTCCTTTTATCAAATCCTATTTTTAATCCGTTTCATTCAAAAAAGCTAAATGGTGTCGTGCCATTTAGCTTTTTATATTAATAAGTATCTTCAATTATTTTATACGACGACCTTGATCATCAATGATTACTTCACCATCTTCTTTTGCAAAATAGCCTAAGTTTTTTGAATCTAAAATGTCGAGCACCACTTCAGAAGGGCGGCAAAGTCGTGTGCCTTTTGGTGTAATAACGAATGGGCGATTAATTAAAATTGGGTACTGAACCATAAAATCAATTAACTGCTCATCGGTCCAGTTGTCTTGTTCTATCTCTAAATCTTTATATGGGTCAACATTTTTACGAATGGCTTTACGTACAGTTAAGTTTGAATCCTTAATGAGTTGAATCAATTCATCTTTACTCGGTGGTGTTTTTAAATATTCAATAATACTGGGTTCAATCCCAGCATGACGAATAAGTGCCAATGTATTTCGCGAGGTTCCGCAAGCAGGGTTATGGTAAATCTTCACTAACTCAGTCATGGTAAATTCAGGGTCGAATTAAGATATTGCATTTATATATGGATATCCGTATATTTGCAATAACGAATATATTCTGTTGAAGATATGATCAACCAAGTCGATTTCTTTAAATGTCTATCTGACCAAACTCGGTTAAAAATTCTTAAATTAGTTCTAAATAAACAAAATATTTGTGTCTGTGAGCTAACTGAACAACTGGATTTGAGCCAACCTAAAATTTCCAGACATTTAGCTTTACTGCGTACCCACGGTATTTTACTAGACACGCGGCAAGGGCAATGGGTGTATTACAGTGTCAACCCTGATTTACCAAGTTGGGCCGTTGAAGTTTTGAAAATTATAGGAAACCAAGATGAAAGTTTAGTGAATCAATCATCTTCACAGTTTTCGTCAATTTCTACTTATTGTGAGTAAAAACATGAAATTTTTATTTTTATGCACTGGAAACAGTTGCCGTAGCATTTTGTCAGAAGTTTTATTTAACAGTCGTGCACCAAAAGGTTGGAAAGCTTACAGCGCTGGCAGTAAACCATCAGGGCAGGTACATCCACTCACGCTCGAAACGCTTGAAAATTTAGGTCTTTCAACAGAAGGCTTATGGAGTAAAAATATTGATGATTGTGAACAATATCAACCAGATGTTGTGATTACAGTTTGTGATGCTGCTGCTCAAGAAGCATGTCCACTTTATTTAGGTGGCGCAATCAAAGCACATTGGGGACTGAGTGACCCATCACATCTTGATTTGCCAAAAGAAGAAAAACTCAAAGCTTTTCAAGATATAGTGAATCATATTAATCGTCGTTTAGATGCCTTGTTTGCTTTAGATGTGGCACATTTAAATCGGTCACATTTGATTGCTGAGATTAATAAAATCTCTAATATTGAGTAAGAGAGCCGAGATGACTAAGCAAAAGCTTTCTTTTTTAGACCGGAACCTAACGCTATGGATTTTTATTGCCATGGGTTTAGGTGTGGCAATAGGTGTTTTTTTCCCTCAGGCCTCGGTTTCTTTGAATCAGATGAGTGTGGATAACGTTAATATTCCAATCGCAATCGGCTTAATTTTAATGATGTATCCGCCTTTAGCAAAGGTAGATTATGCTGCGTTACCAGAAGTATTTAAAGATAAGAAAACCTTAACTTTATCGTTGGTACAGAACTGGATTATTGCTCCAGTTTTAATGTTTATCCTTGCGATTGTTTTCTTACATAGCTATCCAGAGTATATGACTGGCCTTATTTTGATTGGCTTGGCACGTTGTATTGCAATGGTATTGGTCTGGAATGGCTTGGCTTGTGGCGATAACCAATATGTCGCAGCGTTGGTTGCTTTTAACAGCATTTTCCAAATTCTGTTCTTTAGCACTTATGCATGGTTATTCTTAACCTTTTTGCCACCGTATTTTGGTGTGGCAGGGCAAGTCATTGATGTGAATTTTTGGACTATTATACATGCGGTTTTGGTGTACTTGGGTATTCCATTTTTAATGGGATTTTTAACTCGTTTGATTTTAGTCAAGTCGAAAGGTTTGCAATGGTATCAAACTAAATTTTTACCAAAAATCAGCCCGATTAGTTTAATTGCTTTACTTTTTACCATTGTGGCTATGTTTAGTCTAAAAGGTGGTGATGTGGTGAGCTTACCTTTAGATGTATTACGTATTGCGATTCCACTTACGATTTACTTTGTGGTGATGTTCTTCATTAGCTTCTTTATGAGTAAACGTATGGGGAATAACTACTCACGTACCACTGCCATTTCCTTTACCGCTGCGGGTAACAACTTTGAGCTCGCGTTAGCCGTTGCCATTGCAACATTTGGTTTAGCGTCACCTGTAGCATTTACCACAGTGATAGGACCATTGGTTGAAGTACCTGTGCTGATTTCATTGGTTTCAGTTTCGCTTTGGTTAAAGAAAAAGTATTACGCTTAAGAGATATAACAAAATTTATTTGATCAAAGTTTTATTAAAGTGCCTTTAGACAGGCACTTTTTTATTGTCTCGTTATTCACATTCAAGTCATCGTTGGTAATAGTTTTTGCAGTAGTTCAATGAAGTTTGAAACTTTCACTGAATTTTCATTTTCTCGTGTAATCAAGTAAATAGGAGCATTCATTTTTATAGAGTCATCAAACTCGCGATATACAATTTCATGTTCCCAAAAGTTATGCATTGAGGCTGGCACAATCGTTATACCAATTCCAGCAGCGACTAAATTTAACGTTGCAGTAGGTCGAGGCGCTTCTTGAATAATGCGTGGACTAAAACCTGCTTGATAGCAACTATATAAAATATTGTCATATAAACCTTGTCCTGAAGAACGACGGTATAAAACAAAATTTTCATCTGATAAGTCATTTGAGCTAATTTTTTCTTTTTGTGTAAGTGGGTGGCCCATAGGTAATGCCGCTACCATTGGCTCATCTAATATATGAAGATGCTTTAGCCCAATATCACGGCTAATCGGTGCTCTTAAAAAAGCGATATCAAGTTTCTCTGAGATTAATCGATCTAATTGTTTTTGGCTGCCTGCTTCTTCAAGTTTGGTTAGTACCTTTGGATATATTTCTCGATATGACCGCAATACGAGTGAAATGAGCGGATGCAAACCTGCGGAACTTGTAAAACCAATATTGAGTTGTCCAGTTTTACCTTGGCTAACATCTTGGACTAATTTTGGAATATGTTTGGCATGTTCTAATAAAAGTTGTGCTTCTTTAAATAAGGCTAAACCCGCTTCAGTCGGTTCAATGCCACGAGGCTGGCGAATAAGTAACTGTGTACCGAGTTCTTCTTCAAGCTTTTTGAGTAAACGCGTCAAAGGCGGCTGTTGAATAAATAATCGGTTTGCTGCATGCGTGATATTTTTTTCTTCTACCACCACGACAAAGGCATGAAGCTTATGTAAATCTAGCATAGGAATACCTTTAGGGTATGGTTAGTGAAAATAAAAGCATTTGTAGATATATCATAAAAGTAGCATTCTATCTTGGTCAGATAAAGTGAAAAGTAACGAAAATGAACCATGTTGAGATTGCTGTGCAGAAGGAGACCGTACCGACTTGCACAGAACTGTTTTTAGGTTTTTTAACATTAGGTTTAATCGGATTTGGTGGTGTATTACCTTTGGCTCGTAAAGTTGTTGTAGAGCAACGACAGTGGCTAAGTCCTGAAAAATTCACTGAGTTACTGGGTCTGTGTCAATTTTTACCGGGCGGCAATATCATTAATTTATCTGTTGCGATTGGCATGGAGTTTCGCGGTGTCCGTGGTGCGGTGAGTTCACTGATTGGCTTGATCCTTGCGCCTACGATAATTGTTGTACTTTTACATTATGTCTATGAGCAGTTCCAAGACAACCTTATGGTTAAGCATCTTTTTGAAGGGTTAGGAGCAGCAGCAGCTGGGCTTCTGGTGGCAACTGGCTTAAAAATGTTGAAACCATTATTACGTAACCCAATAGCGATGTGTGTTGTTGTGGCAGCAATTGTTAGCATTGCTTTTCTAAAAATCTCCTTGCTTTTGACCATGCTGATTTTGTTGGCATTTTATTCAGCCATAATTTGGAGACGTGTGTAATGGGTGCAGTTCTACTTACTTTAGCGATCATTTTTACTCAATTGTCTCTTATTGCATTTGGTGGAGGGAATACAATTTTGCCCGAAATGCAACGTCAAGTCGTTGATATTCATCACTGGATGACGGCACAAGAATTCAGTGCATTATTCGCCATGGCTCAAGCTGCACCCGGTCCAAATATGATGATTGTACCATTGGTGGGATGGCATGTAGCAGGGTTGTCAGGTCTACTTGTAACGTCTACCGCTAAATTTTTACCTTCATCTCTTATTACTGTATTTGTGATGAGAGGCTGGTCAAAATTTAAAGATAAAAAATGGAGACGTGTTTTACAGCTTGCTTTACAACCTGTCACTGTGGGAACTGTACTTGCTAGTGCTTGGATTATTTCTGAGGCAGCGGCAATAAATACGTTACTCATTATTATGGTAGTCATTGCAACTTTATTGTCTTTAATTAAAAAAGTTCATCCCTTGCATGTCTTGATTGCTGGGGCGTTATTTGGTGTGGTCTTACTCTAGTTTAACCAGTTTGCCGACCTGCGCTGGATGAGTTCAGGTTGGCTTTTTTTTGATTTAAGTAAATAATAAAATCTAAAAAACCGATTAAATCTATAAAAACATACTGTTTCACCTATTTTGTGTTTTAACGTACTATGCATCTATTGAAAGAATTTGGATGCATTGGAGTAAAAACAGATGTTAGATCAAAACATTAAAACTCAATTAAAAGCTTACTTAGAACGTTTAGAAAGTCCAATCGAATTAGTTGCTGCTTTAGATGAGTCAGATAAAGCGGCTCAAATTAAAGAATTAGTGACAGAAATCGCTGAGCTTTCTGACAAAGTGACTGCCCGTTTTGATGGCAACAATACACGTCGTCCAAGCTTTGGTGTGGCTAAAGCAGGTGAACAACCTCGTGTGTTCTTTGCTGGCTTGCCAATGGGCCATGAGTTTACATCTTTGATCTTGGCTCTGTTACAAGTGTCTGGCTATGCACCTAAAGTGTCAAATGAAGTGCTTAACCAGATTAAAGGTTTAAACCTCAAAGCCAACTTTGATGTGTTCGTCTCTTTAAGCTGTCATAACTGTCCGGATGTGGTACAGGCGCTTAACCTGATCGCGATTTATAACCCGAACACAACAGCAACCATGATTGATGGCTCTTTCTTCCAAGACGAAGTAGAACAACGCAAAATCATGGCTGTACCAATGGTATTCCAAGACAATGAACACATTGGTCAAGGTCGTATGACCCTTGAAGAGATTGTGGCGAAACTCGACACCAACTCAGCTGAAAAAGATGCAGCAGCACTCAATGCCAAAGATGCGTTTGATGTATTGGTGATTGGTGGTGGACCTGCGGGCGCAACAGCAGCAATCTATGCAGCACGTAAAGGTATTAACACAGGTATCGTAGCTGAACGCTTCGGTGGTCAGGTGATGGATACCATGGACATTGAAAACTTCACGTCTGTGCAAAAGACTCAAGGTCCTAAGTTTGCTGCCGAGATGGAAGCACACGTTCGTGAATATGATGTCGATATCATGAACTTGCAACGTGTTAGTAAAATCACAGGTGCAAACCAAACGATAAATGGTCTGGTTGAAGTTGAACTTGAAAACGGTGCAAAACTTGAATCGAAAACAGTGATCCTTTCAACAGGTGCACGTTGGAGAGAAATGAATGTACCGGGTGAGCAAGAATACCGTACCCGTGGTGTCGCGTACTGCCCACACTGTGATGGTCCATTATTTAAAGGCAAACGTGTTGCGGTGATTGGTGGTGGTAACTCAGGTGTTGAAGCTGCGATTGACCTTGCTGGGATTGTTGAGCATGTAACTTTGGTTGAGTTCGATACAAAACTACGTGCTGACCAAGTGTTGCAAAACAAACTGCATAGCCTGCCAAACACAACGGTGATTATGAATGCGTTAAGTACAGAAGTGTTAGGCGACGGATCACAAGTGACTGGTCTTAAATATAAAGACCGTGCCACTGATGAAGAGCATGTGGTAGAGCTTGCAGGGATCTTTGTACAGATTGGTTTACTGCCAAATACTGACTTCTTAAAAGACAGTGAAGTTGAGTTAACCAACCGTGGTGAGATCATTGTGAATGACCGCAACGAAACCAATGTCAAAGGTGTATTTGCTGCGGGTGACTGTACGACTGTGCCTTACAAGCAAATTATTATTGCCACAGGTGAAGGCGCTAAAGCATCACTCTCTGCGTTTGATTACATTATTCGTTCTGGGCAGTAATATTTAGTTCCAAAACGAAAGAGCCAAAGGGTAACCTTTGGCTCTTTTAATTTTATGGTTTATATAAACCGTGTTCGACTAAATGCTCTCGTAAAATACGACGTAATTCTAATACCGCTTGTGGTGTGAGCTGGATTGAATGACCACCCGGAAGAACTTTCTCAGATTTTGCACCTTCTAGGTGAGCGCTCTTATAAGGAACAATACCATCGGTAATCACATTTGGATCATCACTTTTGGTAATGTTACCCATAATAGAGTGGAAGACTAATCCTTGGTGCGGATTAATATTTTCTGTAAGTTCCATAAATTTAGATTGATGGCTTAAGTCACTTGGTCCATTTTGAATTAGACCATTATCAATATTACTCAAGAAATCTTTAACATCTAAATTTTCAGTGGTGAGTGAAGTGGCTACAGCCGACAAAAATGCACCCGGTAAACGAATAATTTTACGTGCAGCTAACGTAAACCAACGATCCGCATAATCTGTGCCTCGATGAGGAGAAGCTAAGAAAATTGCACGATCAAAATTATTGATTGAATGCATTTGCAATCGCTCAGTAACCATTGGATGTTTCTTAAAGCGGTTTTGCTGGCGAATTGTCATCAAATCTAAAGCAGGCTTGGTAATATCGCCATCACTGACCAGTAAACGGCTAATAATACCTCCCATACTATGGCCCACAAGAACAGCATCATGTGCAGCAGGGTCACTAGGGTTCAACGAACCAAAAGCTTGCTTAAGAAGGGCATAAGTTTGGAAACGGCTTTCCAAAATCGGCATATTGGTTGAATAAAAAACTTGCCAAACTTGATAGTTATCTCTTAAAACCGTGTCACCCATAACATCATTGGTCAAAGCAATCCACGCCTCAGGACTACTTGCTAGCCCATGAACCAACACAATAATTTTCTTATTGGGGTTGTAGGGTTCAAGCATATAGAGATGAGGCATGGTCAAGTGCTGGTCACGATCAATCAGGCTTAAATAAGCTGCCACTCCTAAGTTATTTTCTGCCAGCCATAGACCATAAGGTGCAGAGAAGTTGGCTGCTAGAGGGTATTGCTTACCAGCGACATTAATATTATCTGTGCGATAAGGGTCGTAAACGCGAATCACGAATTCAGAATTATTAATAATTTCTTCAACAGTGGTCGCATGTTTTGGTTCAGCGACAATAGTTGCAGCCAAATAACGTGCATGATGAATATTGGGGTTAACACCATTTTTATAATTGTATTTAAGCGGGTCTAGAATATATTCATTAATATCTTCTTTTCCTGAACTAGGAAAAACCGCTACAAATTCAGAGCCAAAACCATCGCGGCGGTTAATAGTTCTTAATCCTGAAAAATTTAAATTATAACTAGAAATTAACTTTTCTAATTTTTGTCCAGCAAGTTGCTGGTGAAATTCAAAATCAATCGAATAGACACTTTTACCAATATGTATTTGAGGTTCTACGACATCTTTTTTGGGATAGCGTAAATCATAAACGCTCACCATTTTTGCTATAGCCTGATTGTAAAAGTCCCGAATCTGAACTTGTCTATTATCAAAAATACGGTCGGTAGGCTTACGTTTTGTTGAAAATAGATAGGCGTAGCTATAACGAATACTTTTATCGAGTAAATTTAATTGTTGGTCTAAGCAATCATCATATTTATTCTGAATATTGGTTTGTTCTTCTTCGGACTTGTGTTTAGTAAACCTACTAATTTTACAATCCGAGGAATCTGACAAAGCCATTGCTTTTGCCAGATACATTTCACTTGCAGCTGATAAAAACTGTTCATCTAAAATTTGAGGAAGTTTTTTGAGTTGATTTACACAGTTATCAGGTGTGTCAGTGCAGACTTTAGCTTCCTGACCAGACATTGATAAAACATTCAGACTTGCTTCGCTGAGTTTATCTTGCGTAAGAATACTATTACGTTCATTTGCAATAGTCACATTCAAAGCTTGCTGTTTAACATTAACGACCTGACAACCACTCAGAATTGAACCGAGTAGCATGACCGTCAATACTGTTTTGCTTCTTTTTATTGAAAACATTATGGTCAAAATTTAGTGGCTCAATGGTAGGTAGATCATACAAATTTTAAAATATTTTTCAAATGATCAAATAAAAAAAAGGGCTGTCAAAACAGCCCTTTTTTATCTATTTAAGCTTATTTTTTAGGTGCTGCACTTGGTGTTGTAGTTGCAGACATTGCAGGGTTAGTCAAAACTTGCCATACATTCCAACGACCTTGTTTTTCAATCTCTTGAATTAGACGATCAGCAATTTCCGATTCATCTGGATATTTCACTTTATAATTTTTAAGTGTCTGAATCGCGTTTTTCTTTTGCTCCATTGCAATATAGTTGTTTGCAGCAGCTAGATACGCTTCTTGAACATTACCTTTAATGGCTTTATCTAAGTAAGGAATAGCTTCGCGTTGACCACCACCTTCAGATAAACCGAAACCAAACCAGAAGTTCGTTTCTGCATCATCTGGGCTAATTTTTAAAAGTCTTTGAGCATATTCTAAAGATCTAGTGGTATGAACAGTACCTAAATCAAGATTACGTGCAAGAACACTTGCTTTGAAAGCACGAAGCAAAATATCAAATGATGCATTTGGGTTTGCAGCAAGTGTATCAAGTTGTTGTGTTACTTCTTTAAGTTTACTTTCAAAGCCTTTACGTTCTTGGCGATCAGTAAAACGAGGTGGGTAGTGACGAGCTTTGCCTTCTACTAACTGTAAAAAGTCATCAATACTTGTAACATCAATTTCATTTTCACCAGCTAAAACTGCGTATTTCATTGAACGCTGTGAATTATTTACAGTCGGAACAATCAGTTTGTTGACGTCGAGAGTAAGCTGTTTAGTTGGGTCATCTTGACGATTAACGACCATTTTGGTTACTGGCTGTGCAGCAGCGTCTTTTAAGGCAACTTCAAATGCTGGCGGTTGATCGTAGTTAAAAGGATTTAACGCATAAAAAGGAGGAGTAAGCTCTGGTTCCTTGAAAACAAAAGGCTCAATTTTTTGTTGTTTTACAGGTGCCATTGTACAAGCTGTTAAACTTGAGGTCGCAAGGATGATATATGCCAAAGGCTTAAAATTCATAGGATCTTCCGTTCATTTTAGTAAAGTCAGATTTGGTAGTGACAAGTCTAGAAAAAGCTATACCGACATGCAAGGGTAAGCGTGTTACATTATGAATCAAGAATATTACGTTTTTGATATCTTGTTTTGTGCACCACATTCACGACGCACTTCTTCAAGAATTTTTAGCTCTTCATCACTAAAAGGTTGTTCATCTTGACTTTCTTTTTCGAAGCTAGGATCTAGCTCTGATAAACGCTGACATAAATTATTCATACGCGTTTCATTGTGCTGAATACGATCAAGTAAAACACGCATGCCTTCTAAAATAGGGTCCGACTGATCAGCAGTTGTTGCATATGGGGCAAAACCAATACTTTGTGCATAATCGCGGCGACGTTCTTCATCTTTATCTTTAGTTTTGTCGGCATCTTTATAGATATAGCGAGCAGGGTTTCCTACAGCAGTCACTCCAGCAGGAACAGCTTTGGTCACTACAGCATTCGAACCGACTTTGGCACCTTTACCCACAGTAAATGGACCCAAGATTTTCGCACCAGCACCAACAACAACACCGTCTTCTAAAGTTGGATGGCGTTTACCAGTTTTCCATGTGGTACCACCTAAGGTGACCCCATGATAAAGCGTAACATCATCACCAATTTCAGCAGTTTCACCAATCACAACACCCATGCCATGATCAATAAAAAAACGCTTACCGATTTTAGCGCCAGGATGAATTTCAATTCCAGTTGCAAAACGACTAAATGAAGAAAGTAGGCGAGCTGCACCTTTACAGTCTTTTTGCCATAGTTCATGCGCAACACGATGCATCATAATTGCATGAATACCTGGGTAAGTTGTGAGAACTTCAAGTGTATTGCGGGCAGCAGGATCTCGCGCAAATACAGCTTTTATATCTTCTTTAAGCTGCTTAAGCATTGGGTTGATCCTCCTTGTCAGATAATGCTTTTTTCCATTTACCACTTGTTAAAGCTTGTACGCGACTAAAAATACCGCGAAGTAAATGATATTCCATACGATCTAATTGTATACGACCAAATAAACGACGCAAGCGTAAAGGTAATAAACGTGGATTTTCTGGATCTAAAAATTCGATTTCGGTCAGCATTTTTTCTAGATGAGGATAAAACTCTTCCATTTGTTGCTGAGTCACCAAAGGTTCATCCCATTGCATGCTTTGGCCTTGCACTAATGGCATTTCATCTACATTCTGATCGACTTGCTCTTGCTCGAGAGCAGACATGCGAAGTTCGTAACATACAACTTGAATCGCTTGCGCAACATTCAACACGCCATAGTCCGGATTGACAGGAATGGTTAAATGATAATTTGCCAGTGCTAATTCTTCATTTGTTAAGCCACGGTCTTCACGGCCAAAAACAATAGCAATTTGTTGTCCTTGAGTGGTTGCCTTAATGGCTTCTTTAGCCGCGGGTCTCACATCAAGTAAAGGCCAAGGAATGGTGCGACTACGTGCACTTGTTCCAAATACTAAATGACAATCTTTAATCGCATCTTCTAAGGTGTCTACAATCTCAAGATGTTCAAATAAATCTTGAGCACCAGCGGCAAGTGCTTGTATATCTGGATGAGGATATGTTTTTGGTGCTACGAGAACTAATTTAATTAGTCCCATTGTCTTCATGGCACGTAAAGCACTACCAATATTGGCAGGCAAAGTCGTATTTACCATGACAATACGCACTTGTGCTAATTGTTTTGACACGGTGGTGTGGTCAAACGAACTCATAAGATTTCCAGAAATTACGAATATTGAGAAACTTCGCTTTGGTATAAATCCAATGCATCGTCCATAGACATACCCGCAGGAGGAGGGGCAACAGCATGTGGACGAACAGGGTCTGCTGCTTTAGCTGCTTTCGACTTTACTTGATATTCAATATAAATATTATCTTTACCAAAATAATCTCTGAGTTTAGCAAGTAATTCATCTAGAGGAGCGACTTTCCATTGCGGACCAAACTGAAGCTCGGCTTGAGCATAGGGTTGATCAATCTGTAACTGTAGAGTGATATGTTGATGCATATCTACATTGCAAAATGGCAAGATCATGTTTTGCAGATCTTTTGCCAGTGTTGGCTGCATGAACTCTTCTGTCAATTTGATTTGAATACTGTTAGCACGTTTTTGCCTTATTTCATTTAACGTGAAAGCCTTGGTTAAACGTCCCATTGGACGATCAAAGCCTTCTCGCTCATAGATTTCGCCTTCGAAAACTACAACACGTTCAACTTGCACAATATCTTTAAAGCGTTGGAAGCGCTCATGGTTACAGCTGACTTCAATACGTGCCGTACCATCATCAAGTACAATAACCACACGGTTCGGGAAGTTTGCGACATCAATAACTAAACCTGCATAAACCGTCGTAACACCACGACGCGTCGCAGTAATTTCATTTAGTTTTACTGGAATAAAAGCTTTGAGTTCTTGTCGGTAAACATCAATTGGATGACCCGTTAAATATAAACCAAGCGTGTCTTTTTCGCCTTTAAGACGAACTTCGTCACTCCATGGTTTTACTGGTTTAGCTGGCTTACGCTGAACTTCTTCAACCTCACCAAATAAATCCATAATTCCGCTTTCACGGTTACTGCGTGCTTGTTCAGCGGCTTGAACAGCCTCTGGCAATTGTGCCATTAAGCTTGCACGTTCAATTCCTAAGCAATCGAGTGCACCCGCGCGAATTAAAGCTTCAAGAGTACGCTTATTGATTTTTTTCAAATCAATACGATGGCAAAAATCGAATAGATCTGTATAAGGACCAAATTGTCGACGAGAGTCAATAACTGACTGCATTGCTTGTTCGCCGACGCCCTTAATTGCACCTAAACCATAAACAATCGTTTTATCGTTACTTGCATGGAAGTGATAAGTCGACATGTTGACTGATGGTGGTAAGACTTCAAGATTATTGTTTCGACAGTCATCAATCAAAAATACAACACTGTCTGTGTTTTGCATTTCCGATGTCATTACCGCTGCCATAAACTCAGCAGGATAGTGAGCTTTTAACCATGCAGTATGGTAGGCAACTAGGGCATAAGCAGCCGCGTGAGATTTGTTAAAACCATAGCCTGCAAACTTTTCCATATAGTCAAAGATATGGTTTGCTGTGCTTTCGTCAATCCCTTTTTCAGCAGCACCTTCTAAGAAGATTTGGCGCTGTTTGACCATTTCCTCAGGTTTCTTTTTACCCATTGCACGGCGTAGTAAGTCTGCGCCACCTAACGTATAACCTGCACAGATCTGCGCAGTCTGCATTACCTGTTCCTGATAAACCATAATCCCGTAAGTTGGTTCTAATACACCTTCTAAAAGAGGATGAAGATATTCAAAATCTCCACCATGCATACGGTGAATAAAGTCAGGAATCAGGTCCATTGGACCCGGACGATACAAGGATACGAATGCAATAATTTCTTCAAATTTGCTTGGACGTGCTTCTTTAAGCATCCGTTTCATGCCGACGGATTCAAACTGGAATACCGCTGTTGTATTTGCATCGGCAAAGACAGAATAGGCTTTAGCGTCGTCTAGAGGAACATGCAAGATATTGAGTTGATCATTACTGTCGCGGTTTTTATTAATATTTTGAATCGCGTCTTCAATAACGGTTAAGTTACGCAAACCCAAGAAGTCGAACTTGACCAGACCCGCTGCTTCTACATCGTCTTTATCATATTGAGCAACACGGTTTGTTCCATCTGCATCACAAAGTACAGCCGAGAAATCGGTAATTTTACCTGGCGCAATTACTACACCTCCGGCATGTTTACCGGTATTTCGGGTTACACCTTCTAATTTTAATGCCATTTCCCAGATTTCGCTTGCATCGTCGTTATCTGGGTTAGATGGGTTGGTCACAATATCTTTAAGCTGTGGTTCCATATCAATAGCGGTAGCTAAATCCACACCGAGCGGTTTGGTAGGTACCATTTTTGAAATACGGTCAGCTAAACCGTAAGATTTACCCAATACGCGCGCAACGTCACGGATTGCACCTTTTGCTGCCATGGTTCCGAAAGTTGCAATTTGTGAAACGGCTTCGCGACCATAAGTACGCGATACATAATCAATAACGCGGTCACGTCCAGCAATACAGAAATCGACGTCGAAGTCAGGCATCGATACACGTTCTGGGTTTAAGAAACGTTCGAAGAGTAGATCGTAACGAAGTGGGTCAAGGTCGGTAATTTTTAAGCTGTATGCGACTAATGAACCTGCACCTGAACCACGACCTGGCCCAACTGGCACACCATTATTTTTTGCCCATTGAATGAAGTCCATGACGATGAGGAAGTAGCCGGGGAAACCCATCTTCAGGATAATACCGACTTCATAATCAATTCGTTCATCGTAAGGCTTACGAATCTCTGGCCAATCTTCACCACGCTTTTCAACAGGGTAAAGATAATTTAAGCGCTCTTCCAAACCTACTTTAGATAAATGTTCAAAATAAGTGTCGATGGTAAAACCATCTGGAATTGGATAGTCAGGTAAAAAGTAAGTACCGAGTTGCAGTTTAACGTTACAGCGTTTAGCAATATGATAGGTGTTCTCGATAGCACTAGGAATATCGGAAAACAATTCGATCATTTCATCTGAGGTTTTAAAGTGCTGCTCAGGACTATATATGCGTGGACGGCGATTATCTGCGAGTACATAACCATCAGCGATACAAACACGTGCTTCGTGTGCTTCGAAATCTTCTTTTTCTACAAAGTGCACATCATTATGTGCAACTACACCAACATTATATTGTGCAGCAAGTTTAGCTGCTTCTTGAATAAAGTCTTCTTCACCAGGACGGTCGGTACGTGTTAAAGCAAGATAAACACGGTTACCAAACTTTTCGAGCCATGCTTCTAAAAGGGGAGCTGCTTTTTGCGGGTTAGATGAACAAAGCATCTGACCAACATCACTATGCTGCCCAAGTAAAACGATAATATCTTGATGCTGTTCAAGTACCCATTCTTTTTTTACACATGGAATACTGAGCTGTTGTCCTTCAATAAAACCGCGTGAAACGATTTCAGTGAGACTTTTCCACCCAACATCACTCATTGCAAGTAATGTTGCACGATGTTGAGCATCATCAAGGCGAATCGTACTACCTAAAAGAGGCTTAATACCTTTTTTTAAACAAGCATTATAAAATTTTACCGCCGCATGGAGGTTAGAGAGGTCAGTTAATGCCAACGCAGGCATTTGGTCTTTAACCGCAGCATTGACCAAGTCAGGTATGCGAACTATCGACTCTGTAATCGAAAATTCTGTATAAATACCTAGATGAACAAACTGCATAAACCAATCCTTAATGCGACCGAAGCATAGTTTAACACGCAAAGTTAAAAGGAAATGGTTAATATTTTGGCAAACTGTTAAGGATTTTATTATTTAAGAAGAATGAGTTGAACATCTATTGTACAGTTTTAATATAAAAGACATTATTTTTATAAAATATGACCAGCTCAAACACCAAGGTTTGAGCTGGTTGAAAAACTTAGTACTGCCAGAACATACGTTGAATTTCTTTAGCGTCATTAGTCTTAGTAAGAGCTAATGCAGCAAGAAGACGTGCTTTTTGTGGGTTTAAGTCATGAGCAGCTACCCAACCATATTTATCATCAGGTTGTTCAGCATTACGTAATACGAAACCTTGTGGTACACGTGATGAACGGATAATTTGAATACCATTCTTGTCGTGAAGATTTTGTAAAGTTGGAACGATATAGTTCGCAACTGAACCGTTACCTGTACCAGCATGGATAATCGCTTTAGCGCCAGCTTTTGCATATGCTTCATAAGCATCAGGAAGCATAGAGTCTGAACCGTAAACGATTTGTACCAGTGGAAGTGCATCACCTTTAATATTCTCGATATTAAATTCTGAAGCATTTGTAAAACGTTTTACAGACTGTCTGAACCAGTATGGCTTCCCTTCAACTAATGTACCTAAAGCGCCCCATTGGCTAACAAAAGCATTTGTATGAATGTTAATGCCTTTAGTGACATCACGCGCTGCAAAAATAGAGTCGTTCATGAGAACCATAACGCCTTTATTTTTTGCATCATCAGAAGCTGCCAAAGCAACTGCGCTATAAAGGTTAAGTGGTCCATCTGCTGAAAGAGCAGTTGAAGGACGCATTGAACCAACAATAACAATCGGTTTATCAGTGTGAACAACAAGATTTAAGAAAAATGCTGTTTCTTCTAAAGTGTCTGTACCGTGAGTAATCACGACACCATTAACAGATGGTTTTTTTACCAGCTCATTTACTTGACGAGCAATTTGTAATAATTCCTTGTCAGTAATACTTTCAGAAGCGACCTGTAATGCTTGAATACCAGTGACATTCGCCAAATCTTTGATTTGTGGAACAGCATTAATTAAGGCATCAACTGGAACTTTTGCAGCAGTGTAGGTTGCACTGTTTGCTGAGCTTGCGCCAGCACCCGCGATCGTACCGCCAGTGGCTACAACAACTACATTATTTTTTGCGTAAAGTGGGAGAGAGCAGGCCAATAAGCCCATCGCTAAACCTAAAGATTTAACAGTTTTAGTCAACATCGAAAATATCCTTATGAAGTGACGAAGTAGAAGTTTGACGAATACGCCTGCTTTTCCTAAGCAAAATACATACCATGTAAAACATATTCGTAACTTGTTTGAATAAGAAGCATCCCTGAATAGCATTTTGTTTTATCAACAATTGCTTAGTCATTGCCTTTATTTAGCGTTAATAAATATCATGAATAAAATAAAAAATCTATTAAGTTTTTCTAATTTATCTCAATTTTTTTGTTTTTAATATAAATGATACAAATGATTTTCTCATTATTATAAAATTTAAAAATAATGGGAGTGATATGCTTTTTCTTTACCATTTGGTATTTATATATCATTGATTGTATATCATATTGTTTGTAAATAAAATTATATAAATTTTTTAATAGATAAACTAAATAATAATTTCAATAGTTTAATATAATTAAGTGTTAATGAAATGAATTAAAAATTAATCAATTGATGTTTGTTTCTAAGGATATAAATTCTGTTTGGGTGAATTTTATTCTCTTTTTAAGGTTTGTTTTAAGAAAATTTAATAGCAGTAAAAATACATTATTGGGTTCATTATTTAATATGGAAATACACATAAATTTTTATTGTTTAATTTTAGAATAAAAAGAAGAGCAATTTTATAAGGTCATATAAAATTGCTCTTAAGTTGGGAGAGTGGGAGAAAAGAGAAACTTAAGCGGGCGTTTGTTCTTGAGTTGATTTAATTAATACTGGCTCTGGTAGCTCTTCAGTATCTGCTACTTTTTCGCCTTCAAGCTTAGCAACAACTGCGGTAGCAATACTGTTACCTACTACGTTTGTTGCAGTACGACCCATATCAAGGAACTGATCGATACCAAGCAATAAGAGAATGCCAGCTTCAGGTAAATGGAACATGGTGAGTGTTGCTGAAATAACCACAATTGAAGCTCGTGATACACCTGCAATACCTTTACTTGTCACCATCAGAGTTAACAGAATTAAGATTTGTTGAGTGAAGCTAAGATCGATGTTGTAAGCTTGAGCAATAAACAATACTGCAAACGTGGTGTACATCATTGAACCATCTAGGTTAAATGAATAACCCAACGGTAATACAAAGCTAGTCACTTTTTTAGGTACACCAAATTTATTGAGTGCATCCATTACTTTAGGGTAGGCAGACTCACTTGAAGCTGTCGCAAAAGCAAGAGTTACAGGTTCGCGAATTAATTTGCCTAAGCGGAAGATATCTTTTTTAAGTACGATTGCACCAACAGAGAACAAAATGATCCAAAGTAACAGAAGACCGAAATAGAACTCAGCGATTAAAATACCGTAGTCAACAATTAAGCCTAAACCTTGTACTGTAATTGCTGAAGCAATTGCAGCAAATACTGCAAAAGGTGCAAACATCATGACGTAATCGGTGATACGGAACATGATCTTGCTAAGTTCTTCAGTCAAACGAACAATAACTGAATCTTTTTCGTTGCCTTGATTTACAAAAGCGAGTGCTGAGCCAAAGAAAATAGCGAAAACAAGTACTTGTAAAATATCGTTATTTGCCATTGCTTCTGCAATGCTGCGTGGGAACACATGGCTTAAGAATGATTGCAGTGTAAAGCCAGTAGTTTCTGGGAGAGAAGCGCCACTAAGTTGTTGAGCTGTTGGTAGTGCTAAATCTAGAGCTGCCCCCGGTTGGAAAAAGTTTGCTAAACCCATGCCGATGGCAAGCGATACAAACGAAGCAGTAATAAACCAAGTCATTGACTTAAGTGTGATACTACCAATCGATGTAGATTTCCCCATTGATACAATGCCTGAAACAATTGTGGCAAATACCAATGGAGCAATAATCATTTTGATGAGGCGTAAAAAGATGTCTGTGCCGATGCTAAAATAAGAAGCGATTTGTTTGAGTTGGTCACCTTCATTAAAAAAGTGGTGACAAATCCAGCCTGTCAGTACGCCAAGTAAAATAGCAATAACAATATATTTGAGCAATTTCTTTTGCTTCATATGAACCTCTATCCATTTGATTCAATCATTCTTTGATGGGATTTGAATGATTGAAAGCTTTCCTTGTTAGTTCAGTCCGGTCGTTCTACCGATTTTATCTTCCTAGATATCTGAATCTGTTTTAACCGAATCGAATATGGTGATGTTGTTATGGGAAGGGATTGTTGCTCGATTTTGAAGCAGTGTGAAATGCAAAAAAATATTGATCCATGCAATTTTTGCATAATGAAGATTGCGGGAAATGTGAAATTACGCACAAATTTAAACGTATGGTAAAAAATATAGAAATGAATTGTTAAACAGATTTTAAAGATTAAATGAATTAAATTTTTAATTAAAATTGCTTAAATTCAAATAGTTATTTAAATGTAAGTGGAAGTGCGGAAGAGTTTGTAATTATTCTTTTTTTAAATTAGTTAAATAAAATTATCAAAAAAGGCATCTAATTTAAGATGCCTTTTTTGATATGCATTTTTTTAACGACGATTGGCTAAGAAACGGCCTAAACGAGTGATTGCTTCTCGCAATTCATTTTCAGCTGGTAAGAAAACCACACGGAAATGATCTGGAGTTGGCCAATTAAAGCCCGTACCTTGGACCAATAGCACTTTTTCTGCACGTAGCAAATCAAGCATTAATTTTTCGTCATCTTCGATTGGATAGATGTTTGGATCGAGGCGAGGGAAGCAGTACATTGCTCCATCTGGTTTTACGCAGCTTACACCAGGAATCTCATTTAGCATTTCCCAAGCAATATTACGCTGTTCGTACAAACGGCCACCCGGACGAATCAGGTCATTAATTGATTGGTAACCGCCTAAAGCAGTTTGAATCGCATATTGAGCCTGAACGTTTGCACATAGACGCATTGATGCCAACATATCTAAACCTTCGATATAGTCAGCAGCGCGGCTTTTATCTCCGGTAATTGCCATCCAGCCTGAACGGAAACCTGCAATGCGATAAGCTTTTGATAGACCATTAAAAGATACGCAAAGCTGGTCGCCAGCTAATGATGCTACTGAAACATGTTCAATACCGTCATAAATAATTTTGTCGTAAATTTCATCAGCAAATAAAATTAGATCATATTTTTTTGCAAGCGCTACAATTTGTTCAAGAATATGACGTGGATAAACTGAACCAGTAGGGTTGTTCGGGTTAATGATGACAATACCGCGAGTATTCGATGTAATCTTGCTTTCAATGTCAGCAATATCTGGATACCAGCTATTTTCTTCATCACATTTATAGTGAATTGCTGTGCCACCTGAAAGATTAACAGCTGCTGTCCAAAGCGGATAATCCGGCATTGGAATCAACATTTCGTCGCCATCATCAAGCAAGCCTTGCATCGCCATTACAATAAGTTCAGACACACCATTACCGATATACACGTCATTCACGTGCATATTTAGGATGCCTTTTTGTTGGTAATATTGGCAGATAGCTTTACGTGCTGGAAAGATACCTTTTGAGTCAACATAACCAATCGCATTTGGTAGGTTTAAAGCAACGTCATTAATAATTTCTTGTGGGGCTTCAAAACCAAATGGAGCAGGGTTGCCGATATTGAGCTTGATGATTTTATGTCCTTGCTCTTCCATTTCATTGGCGGCTCGTAATACTGGTCCACGAATGTCATAACAAACATGCTCAAGCTTCGATGATTTCTTTATTTCTCGAGAAGTTGGCATGGATTGGAGGATAGCAGTATTTTTAGACATAGCTGGATTCACTTTTGCATATCGGTATAAATAACTTTTAAATGTTTTAACTGTTACCAAATTCAGATCGTGTTGATCTTTTAGTAATTCAACAATTTTTTCATGGGTAAAGCCCGATTGCTGATACTGTTTGATAACTGGTAATAGTTGCTGGAAAAGCACACTTTTTTTCTGAGACATGTTTTGTCCTATACAACCGTGCCGAACAAGAATAGCACCATCTTTGCTTCCTTGGAAGAAAATAAAACATAAATTTGCTTACTTCCAATTTTGAATTTTGCTTACTTTTTGCTTTCTATGGCTTAGGTGATTAAATTCCAACAAATTTTACGTTCAGAGACTAGTGTTTTTGCGAGGAATGGCGTAAATATAAAACTCAATCATCAGAAATGTTTACTTCAGAATAAAGGTGCATGTCATGGGAAAAGTCAATAAAACAGACCGGGAATGGCAAAGAGAGTTATCACCAGAAGAGTATCGGATCACACGACAAAAGGGCACTGAACCTGCATTTACGGGGCAATACTGGAATACTAAGCAACATGGTACCTATGTCTGCCGTTGCTGCGGTGCAGAATTGTTCTCCTCAGATACTAAATATGACAGTGGTTGTGGTTGGCCTAGCTTCTTTAAACCGATTGAGCCAACTGCAATTGAAGAACATGACGATTTATCGCATGGTATGGTCAGAACAGAAATTGTTTGTCATGATTGCGAAGCCCATTTAGGGCATGTTTTTGAAGATGGACCACAGCCGACTGGTTTGCGCTATTGTGTAAACTCGGCATCATTACAACTTAAATCACAAGAAAAAAATGATGAGGAAACCTATCCATGAGTAATATTTATCAGTTTGAAGCTGAACTGTTAGAGGGTGAAGTTAAGCAATTAGCTGATTACAAAGGTAAAGTTTTACTAATTGTAAATACTGCAAGTAAATGTGGTTTTACACCACAATTTGCTGGCCTTGAAAAGCTTTATGAGAAATATAAAGATCAAGGCTTGGAAGTTTTAGGGTTTCCCTGCAACCAGTTTGGTGGGCAAGATCCGGGTAGCAATAAAGAAATCAGTACGTTCTGCCAGCGCAACTATGGGGTGAAATTCCCTATGTTTGCGAAAGTAGATGTAAAAGGCCCAGAAGCTCACGTGATTTTTAGATATTTGACACGTGAAGCTAAAGGCATTTTAGGAAGCAGCACGATTAAATGGAACTTTACTAAATTTTTGGTAGGGAAAGATGGCGCAGTGCTTAATCGCTATGCGCCTACGACTAAACCAGAAGCATTAGAAGCTGATATTGAAAAAGCATTAGCAAGTTAATGAATTCAATGAACGCTATTCCTCGAGCTTTTGAGTTTTGGCAAGATGGGCGAATGCCTTATGTTGAAGCCAGAAGATCTTGTTTTAGTCGAACATGTTATAAGTCTCATAGTCATCCAACATTTTCTATTGGAGCTATAGATGAAGGGAATAGCGTTTTTCAAAGTTCATTTGGTACAGCACAAAAGATTTCTGCTGGTACCTTAGTCATTGTACCTGCCCACATAGAACATTCTTGTAATCCATTACCTGATCAGGCTTGGAGTTACCAGATGTTGCATATGGATATATCTTGGCTTAATCAATGGTATGCCGAATTTCAAAAAGAGGGCTTTGATTTAAATTTACCCCAGCATAAACCTCTCATTATTAAAGATGAGTCTTTATATCAGGCTTTTTCTGGTATGAATAAAACTTTATTTGATTCTGAAAAATTGATTCTTGAAAAAGAACAGTCGCTTATCTATTGCCTTACTCAGTTGTTACTACCTCATTTTATATTAGAAGAAATACAGAAAACACAATATTTGTATGAGGACTTCTTGGCCTTAATTCATATTATTAAATCATCCGAACGATTTATTTCTTTAGAAGAGCTTGCACAGCAGGTAGGTCTTAGTCGATATGCAATTATTCGTCTATTTAAAGCTAATGTTGGTTTAACACCCCATGCATTTCAAATTAATTTAAAGATTAATCAAGCCAGAGCTCAATTGAAACAAGGGATTTCGCTTGTGGAGTTGGCAGTAAATTTGGGTTTTAGTGATCAGAGCCATTTTCATAAAGCTTTCAAAGCGCATACAGGAATCACTCCTCGTCAGTTTCAACTCGCAGCCGCGCAATAATTTACAATAAATTATTTTTCTCTATTTTTAAGCTATTCCATACAGTTTTAAAGATGAAATCGTTATGGAAGTTTTTTTAGTTATCGCCTTTACTCACTTTTTAGCACTGCTATCTCCGGGACCTGATTTTTTTCTTATTCTCACCAGTCTTTTGCAAAAGGGTTCGCGTTACACCTACGGCGTCATTGCAGGAATTACGTTTGGTAATGCCTTAATTTTGATGGCGTGCATGTTCGGATTTATGTTGCTTGGAAATTTAAGTACGACTATTCTTTTAGTACTTAAGTGGCTTGGGGCAGGGTATTTGGTTTATTTGAGTTATCTTTGTTTTAAGGCTGCTCGCGCTGGCACCTTAACTTTTGCTACTGAAAAAAATGATTTGATTGATCAAGAGTATCAACATCAGGATAAAGTTAAGAGCATAATGTTGGGAATACAATCTAGTCTGCTTAATCCCAAAAATATTATGTTTTATAGTAGCTTGATGCTGCTTATTCAGCATCAATTTAGTTTGGTTCAAAAATTACTGATGAGTACGTGGATGACTGGAGTTGTACTTGGTTGGAACTTACTGTTGGTTCGGCTATTGCTTCAAAACCGAGTTCTAGAACAGATTAAACGTTCAGCGATAGGCTTATATTATTGTTCTAGTCTGGCTTTTATATGTTTTGCAATCTTACTCATTGCTTATAGTTAATGTGGGTTGTATAGCCTTCATGCTAAATAATCGTGAAGGCTATACAACTTATATATGCCTAAAGAATTGCTTTTAAGCGCTTAACCACTTCTTCACATTGCGCTAAATCGGCGACTAAAGCCATACGTACATGATTTTCCCCAGGGTTACCTTGATCTGTGTCACGAGATAAATAACGACCCGGTAAAACTTTAATATGGGCTTTTTCCATTAGCATCTTGGCAAAACTTTCATCGTTATCGACTTTTAACCAATAATAGAAACCTGCATCTGGCTTTTGCAGAGGTAATAAGTGACCTAGTTCGTTTTGGAATAAATCAAACTTTGCACGATATTGCTTACGGTTTTCTTCAACATGGTTTTCATCATTCCATGCCGCAATTGATGCAAGCTGGTGTTGAACAGGCATTGCTGCGCCATGATAGGTACGGTACTGCAAATATGGTTTTAATAATTCTGCATCACCCGCTACAAAACCTGAGCGTAATCCTGGCAAGTTTGAGCGTTTAGAAAGTGAATGAAATACGACACAGTTTTTATAGTCATCACGACCAAGTTCTGCACAAACTTCTAATAAACCAGTAGGTGCTTGCTCGAACCAAAGTTCTGAATAACATTCGTCAGAAGCAATAACAAAATTATATTGATCAGATAACGCGATTAGCTTTTTAAATTGTTCTTTAGAAAGCACAGTGCCAGTTGGGTTGCCCGGCGTACATACAAAAAGAAGGGCTGTTTTTTCCCATACTTCTGCGGGTACTGCATCAAAATCGCCTAAGTAACCATTTTCTTCGGTGCAATTGATGAAATAAGGTTTTGCACCAGCCAGTAGAGCGGCACCTTCATAAATTTGATAAAACGGATTCGGCATTACTATATAAGGCGCATCTTCACGGTTAATGAGCGCCTGAACAAATGAGAAAATCCCTTCACGCGTACCAGACACTGGCAAAATGTGGTTTTCAGCACTAATGCTGTTAAGTTTAAAACGCTTAGTTAGCCAGTCCGCAATACTTTGGCGAAGCTCAGGTAAGCCTTTGCTATTTGGATAAGTTGAGAGGTGATTGAAGTTGTCAATAATTGCCTGTTTAACAAACTCTGGTGCTGGATGCTTTGGTTCGCCAATTGATAGAGGAATCAAGGGAAGGTTAGCAGGGGTAGTATCCTTAAAAAGTTGGTTTAACTTTTCAAATGGATATGGGTGCAATAACGACAAGCTAGAGTTCATTAAACAGTTACCAAGTAGTTGAGT
The DNA here is from genome assembly GCF_056735735.1 of Acinetobacter sp. V116_7. Taxonomy (NCBI): domain Bacteria; kingdom Pseudomonadati; phylum Pseudomonadota; class Gammaproteobacteria; order Moraxellales; family Moraxellaceae; genus Acinetobacter; species Acinetobacter sp. V116_7. The sequence goes on along the minus strand of NZ_JBWZIF010000028.1, from coordinate 654,515 downwards.
TTCAGTGCTGACAAATTTGATTAGATGCTTCATCTAATGCAGCTTTAAGCTTTTCCGAGAAGAGTTTAACCTCTTCGTTATTTAACGGTTTTCCATCTTTTTTCGTGACAAAGAAAATATCTTCTGCACGTTCACCTAAAGTTGCAATTCTAGCTGAATGGATGTCTAAACCTTGCATCATAAATAAGCCACCTACACGTGCAAGTAGTCCGGGGTGATCGAGTGTTGAAATTTCAACCATATTTTGCTGTAACGCTTCATTCAATGTAACGTCAACTGTATTTTCAATATCGAAGTGACGTAGCTGACGTGGAATTCGGCGTTGCATAAGTCCCGGATATTGGTCTGGCTGACTAAGCGCCTTCACTAATGCGGTTTTAACTGTTTCTTCGCGTTCGGGGTCCGTTAGCAATGTACCAAAGCGATCGAGCACAACATAGGTATCTAAGCTAAAAGCGGTACTTGCTGTGATAATTTTTGCATCCTGAACGTCTAAGTTCATGCGGTCTAAAACTGCCACAGTCGTTGCAAAAAGGTTGGGTTGGTCACGCGTGTATATAAAGATTTGCACGGCATCTTGGGCAGCTTTACGGTGAGCACGTAATAGTACTAATGGCTCTGGGTTGTCTCCGTGTTTCAAAATTGCTTGAGTATGCCATGCAATTTCATCTGCCGATTCTTTAATGAAGTATTCATCACCCAGTTCTTGCCATACTTTTTCAACGTCTGCCAATGAGAAACTATTCACCAGTAATTCACTTGCTGCAAATTTGGTGTCTTCAATTAGCATTTGATAGTCAACAGGACGGCTTAAACCTGTACGAATGACATCACGGGCATGCGTATAAAGTTGACGCATAAGCGACGCACGCCATGTGTTCCACAGTTTTGGATTTGTCGCATTAATATCTGCGACTGTTAAAGTATATAGATAATCAAGATGTTCCATATCGCCAAGTTTTTCGGCAAAATCTTTAACAACATCTGGATCGGAAATATCCTTTTTCTGAGCTGTTAGCGACATGAGCAAATGGTTGTGAATGAGCCATGCAATTAATTTACATTCACGCTCTGTAAAGCCGTGTGCACGTCCAAACTCAATCGCATCTTCTGCACCAAGTTCACTATGGTCTCCACCGCGGCCTTTAGCAATGTCATGAAATAATGCAGCAATAAACACAATATCTTGACGTGCAAGACGCTGGAAAACAGAACTTACAACAGGGAACTCTTTAGCAAATTCTGGTTCTTTAAAACGGTTTAAATTGCGCAGTAATAATAATGTGTGAGCATCGACTGTATAGATATGGAATAGGTCATATTGCATGAGACCCATAATTTGACCAAAGGCTGGAATATAGTTTCCTAAAACACCATATCGTTTCATCGCTACCAAAGTATCGTATAGACGATAAGGTGAGCGAATAATCGACATAAATAGGGCTTGATGCTCAGGATTATCTCGAAAATTTTGGTTAATACGTTTTGCAGCAAGAATAAGTAAACGTAAAGTACGAGCGCGAATACCTTCAATATCTGGTCGATTAGCCAAAATATAGAATAGTTCTAAAATAGCACTTGGATGTTCTGCGAAGATTTTGTGGTGCTGTACGGCAAGTTTATTGTCGACAATCTTAAAGTGGTCATTAACGACTTCAATTTTACGTTCGTAATTTGGTAAACGCGGAGTAATAACTGATTCGCTAAAATAGGCCAATAACATTTCATTAAGTGTTGAAACCTGTTGAGCTGTACGGTAGTAGCGTTTCATGAACTGCTCAACACCGTAGTTTACAGGCTGACCTTCTTGACGAGCGTAACCAAATTGAGCCGCAATTTCTCGTTGATGATCGAACAGAAGACGGTTTTCATCACGCTTCGCTAAACGATGTAAATGGTGACGAATTTCCCAAAGAAAACTTTCAGCTTCTTCTAAAACGTTTAATTCGAATTCTGAAATAAAGCCTAAATGAACTAAGTCATAAATGCGGTTTACGCGGAAATGACGCTTAGCAATCCAGCCAATCTGGTTAATATCACGAATACCGCCAGGCGCATTTTTAATGTCGGGTTCTAAGTTGCTTTCAGTATTGTTGTGTTGATGGTAACGCTTAGCTTGTTCAGCCATTTTTGCATCAAAAAAGGTTTTGTCTGTCCACGTTTGCGAAACAATACGACGCGGCCATTTTGCAAGTTGACTATTACCGGTAATTAAACGAGCTTCGATGAGTGTAGTTGCAACAGTTAAATCGGTAGCAGCTTGTTCAACACAACTTTGAATGGTGCGAACGCTAATACCGGGTTTGAAATTGCCAACATCCCATAAAGAGGAAATGAATGTAGAAATGCGTTTTTCATTTTCTTCGTTAATTTCATGTTCCGATAAAATCATGATATCAACATCGGAATAGGGCAACATTTCACGGCGCCCATAACCACCTACAGCAAAAAGACCTAGCCCTGTCTGATCAAGTTCAGCATGTTTCCATAAAAAGATCAGTGCTTCGTCAACGAGGTCTGAGCGTGCTTTAATGACTTCCCGAATAGATTGCCCATTTTCATATGAATCCTGCAATTGCTTTTCTACATCCGTTCGCCATTGATTAATGGCTTTAATATCATGATGGCTTGTAACGTAGTTCAGCAATGGCGATGTATTGATCATGAAAATGGGTCTACCAAAAAGTAAATATTAAGAGTTGGTTTTTACGCTTACTTGATCAGCGGTTTCTTTCGCTAAAGTACGAGCAAGATCAGTATTTTCTGCACGAGCAATTGCCACACCCATACGACGTCGTTTGAAACCTTCTGGTTTACCAAACAGGCGTAAATCGGTATTTGGGTTAGCTAATGCCGTATTTAAGCCGCTGTAGCTTAAATTGTTGGCATCGACCCCAGCATAAATAACTGCACTAGCCGCAACACTATGGCGAGCTGTATTTACTGGCAATCCTAAAATTGCACGAGCATGCAGTTCAAATTCACTTTGAAATTGTGACGCTAGAGTAACTAGACCAGTATCATGTGGGCGAGGCGAAACTTCACTAAACCAGACCTTGTCGCCTTTAATAAACAGCTCTACACCAAAAATACCACAACCGCCCAGTGCTGTTGTCACTTTATTTGCAATACGTTTTGCTTCTTCAAGTGCAGCTGCAGTCATTGGTTGAGGCTGCCAGCTTTCTACATAATCACCTGCATCTTGACGGTGACCAATTGGGTCACAGTAGTGAGTTTCGATTTCGCCAGTTTCAGGATTTTTAGCACGAACGGTAAGTAATGTAATTTCAAAATCAAAATCAATTTGAGATTCAATGATGACTGTACCTTGGTTAACACGACCACCTTGCATCGCATATTCCCAAGCAGCATCGACTTCATCGAAACTTTTTACACGAGACTGACCTTTACCTGAAGATGACATTACTGGTTTTACAAAGTTTGGATAACCAATGTCATCAGAAGCAGCGCGGAAGCTTTCTAGTGAGTCAGCAAAGCGGTAAGCAGAAGTAGGTAAACCAAGTTCTTCAGCCGCAAGACGACGAATGCCTTCACGGTTCATGGTCAGGTTTACAGCTTTAGCGGAAGGAATAACAGTTGCAGTTTGACTCGCTTCAATTTCAAGCAAAACTTCTGTAGCGATGGCTTCAATTTCTGGAACAATTAAATTCGGTTTAATTTTCTCAATGAGCTGTTTTAACTCAGTTGGATTAGCCATATTTAACACATAAGAAAAATGTGCAACTTGCATGGCTGGCGCATGATCATAACGGTCGGCTGCATGTACTTCAACACCAAGGCGTTGTAAAGAAATTACAACTTCTTTGCCAAGCTCTCCTGAACCTAACAATAAAACTTTAAATGCAGAAGATTGAAGGGGGGTACCGAGTGTCACGCTCATGCGAATCATCCTGACAAAATTATTTTTTTAAGCATAGCAGAACTTATGAGGGAGTTAAGCTTTATCACACATAAAAAAATTAATTTTGTCGGACAATTAAGATGTGACTTTTTAGATATTAACTTGATAGTTTAAAAGTAACTCATCTGCATTTTTGCCGCGAATACCCCAATTTTCTTTAGGGGTTTCAAAAATCGTAATTTCAATATCTTGCGGAGCTATTTTGCATTGTTGTTCAATATTGCGAAATAAAGTTTGAATGAGTTGTTTCTTAGTAGCCGCGCTACGTCCTGCAAACATTGAGAGTTCGATAATAATGTAGTGTTGGCTGCGGTCAGAAGGATAGATAAAATTTCCAGGCTTAAGACTGATAAAACGCTGAAATCTTTTCTCGATAGGATATTTCAATTCTTCAATGAGCGCTTGATGGATTGCATGAGAAAGTAATTCTCGATACTGCATAATCGTTTGTTCATTTGCGTAAATTTTAACTTGTGACATTTTTATCTCTATTAAGTAGGTAAGATTATCTTTTTAATCAATTCAAAAATTAGATTTTTACGCCAGAAGTTTCAATCTTAAAGGCTTCTGGCTAGGTTTTATTTTATATAAGGAAGATCAGTTTATCTATTTATAAAGGTAAATAAGTATAGATCAGACCATAAACAATTGCGGCAGTTAATGTTGCCGGAACAATTTTCTTAAATTTAAAATAAAGACCTGCTAGCACTAAAAAACCGATAAGCATGGCTAAGCTTTTATCTGGATTCTCAAGAAGTGGCGGAAGAGTGGCAACAATAAGCATGGCGCTAATTGCTGATATACCAATGCTTCCCAAAGCAATTTTTAGCCAGACTGAACCACGTCTTTGCTGTGTCCCTTGTAGCTTTTGTATAACAAAGAATGGTCCAAAACGTGAGGCAAAATTGGCAATACCAACAATGATACCAACCAGAATAATCTCTAGATTCATTTTAAACTTCGACCTCTTCTTGTTGTTTCAGCACATAATGTTTAAACAAGCCGGCTAAAATGCCTGAAAGAATACCAATAAAAATAGCCGCAGATAGGTTAATCCAATAGCAGGACAACGCTGAAACAACCAAAGATACAGCAACTACAAGACTATGCTTTCGCTCAAATGCTGCTAATAAAAAACTTAAGAATAAAGCAGGCAATAAGAAGTCTAAGGCTGCTTGTAAAAACTTTGGAAGATGAGACACTTGATCTGCAAATAATCCCCCTAACAATGAGCCAGTTGCCCAAGCCATCCAACTAAATAGACTCAAGCCTAACATCCAAGACTCGGACCATTGTTGTCTACGCTGTGAAAGTTGGATCATTCCACTTGCAAAAACTTCATCGGTTAAGCCCCAAGCCCATACCGCCGTTTTTTTTAGATTTAATTTGTTTGGAATCAGGTTATATAAAGCTGGTCCATAAAGTACATGGCGAATATCCAGTGCAATGACTGTTAATGCAGTTAACCAGATAGATGAACCACTGGCTAAAAGTGCGACAACTAAGAACTGGCTGGCTCCAGCATACATTGAACAAGATAGAAAAAATGCTTCCCATGGTGTAAAACCAAACTGAGATGCAGAAACGCCAAAGGCAAAAGAAACGGGTAAATAGGTGAGTACGATAGCTTGGCTATCTTTGGCGCCTTGCCAAAAAGTTGCCGTTTGGGCAGGCATCAATTGTTGTTCGGACACAATACACCTTGGCAATAAACCAAATGATAAAAATACTTGAAAGATTGAGTATTGTAGCCGAATTTAATAGCATAGTGCCGAAATGTTTAATCGGCAGTTTGCTATGTTCAACGCAAAGATTCGTTTAGTTTATATCGCCATGTTGAGTGCAGGTATTTTTACATTGCAGGGCTGTGACAATGGTAATCATGAGGCAGAAAAAAAAGTAGAAATTAAGCCAGCACCTAAACTGACCAATGACGCAACTGTTTATGCTCAAAAAGCATGGACATTGATTAATACGGTTGAGCATTTGGTTTATGAAAAGCAGTTGAGCCAAATCGATGACAAAGTTCGTAAACCTTTACGTCAATTGAGTACGGACTGGCGCATTAATGTGAAAATGACTGATTCCGTGACAGAAGGGAAATATGCCCTTTGTCGTAAAGCCCTGACAAGTTTAGATGTGTGGGCTCGTGAAACGCTTGAAAATAATGATTCAGTTGCTAAGAAACAAGCAGACTATGAGCGAGATAAAGCGCAATGTAAGGATGCGATCAATACGCCGAATCTTGGAAACACATCTCCAAAATAAAATTTATAAATATAAAAAAGCGAGATGATTAATCTCGCTTTTTTGCTTTTAAAACGATAATGAGTGAATGTTAATTACGGCTTTGTCGCAGCTTTAGCTGTGTTTGCTGTTTTCACTGCATCTTGTTTCATTTGATGAGTCATTTGCTGTGATTCATGTTGAGCATGCGTAGATTTCATCATTGCTTCATGCTTTTGTTCAGTCATATCTTTTTTAACATCTTGTTTTGCTTTTACTGCTTCTTTTTTAGCAGTTGCTTTGCCGTGTGCAGCAACACATTTTCCGCCTTTATGATTTGGCCCTGTACCACCTTGTAATTGAGTTCCTTTTGGACATGCAAATGCCGAAACACTTAACATAGCCAATACGCCAGCTGTAAGAATTGTTGATAATTTTTTCATGTTAATCAGCGCCTTGTTGAGTATTATTGCTCAGCTTGAGTGTAAAATGAAAATATCTGCTTTAAAACATTTATTTTGTGAAATAGAGTTTGAACAATGTGTTGTTTTGCAGCGTTATCTATTTTTTTAATTTGGTTTTAAGTTTTTATCATATAGCTGGTTGTGCAAAGACTAGGAATGGACTTGAGCAACTACTTTCAATTTCTCAATATCTAGAATCTCAATTTTTCTAAAAGCAATTTTGATGATTTTCTGTTTTTCAAGCAGACTCAGCTCATGGTTGATCGTCTGTCTAGATGTGGTCAGCATATTTGCCAATTGTTCTTGAGAAATATGGATGTGATGATCTTGAATAAGAGTATGATTTCCATATCCTTCTAAAATAAATAGAAGACGTTGAGCAAGCCTTTGAGAAATACTGCGTGTTTGGATAGCAATCTGTTCTAAGAAAACGTACCTGAGTTTTTGGCTGGTTAAACGAGCAAAGTAATACCAGTAATATGGATTGTCTTTGAGTAATTCATTTAATGGTTTTGCAGGAATATGCAGAACGGTACTTTTTTTCAAAGAAATCGCATCGTGCGAACGTGGTTCATGATCAATCAGCGATATTTCACCAAACCACATAATTGGCTCAGCAATTGCAGAAAGAGCTTCATTACCATTTACATCGACATAACCTAAGCTAATTGAGCCTTCAAGCACAGTATAAATGCCATCAAATACATCTTGGGCACGGAACACATAATTGTTTTTTTCAAAGGTTCTTTGCTTACCATGCTCTAGAATAAAGTTTTGGAATGCTTCTGGAAGCAAACTAAACCATGTATTTTCTCTTAGTCGATTAATATAAATAAGATCCAATATCAGCCCATCCATGAAAAAATCATTACTTTGTCAAATAGCTGACAACTTTAAGTTTTCCTTATTTGTACAGTATGACTATAGATAGATGAATAGGGAACAACTCATGTCAAATCTGGAGCAACAGCTTAGCAAATATGCAGCTTACCACTTAAATCATAAAAATATTTTGACGCATTTTATCGGTATTCCGCTCATCGTGTTTTCAATTTTATGTTTAACTGCGAGAGCTGGAGTCGATATTGGCAGTTTTAAACTAACTTTAGCCATTGTGTTGATTGCAGCTAGTACGATCTATTATTTCATTTTAGATAAAGTTTTTGGCGTAATTATGCTGATTCTTTTAGCCGCCGTGTATCCACTGGCGAGCCAAATTGCCCAGTTATCTTTGGGGCAATGGTTAGCAGCAAGTATTGGATTCTTTGTGGTGGGTTGGGTCTTTCAGTTTGTTGGGCATTATTTCGAAAAGAAAAAACCAGCTTTTGTTGATGATGTGATTGGACTCGCCATAGGGCCGTTATTTGTATTGGCAGAATTTATATTTATGCTAGGTTTTAGAAAGCCTTTGCATGCGCGTATTTTACAAGAGGCGCGCATTAAACGAGAGGCGATGGATTTAAGTCATTAAACATAAAAAAGCCCCAATATGATGGGGCTTTTTTATGAGCTTTAACTTAAACGTTAAAACGGAAGTGCATTACATCGCCATCTTGAACAACGTAAGTTTTACCTTCTAAACGCCATTTACCAGCTTCTTTAGCGCCGTTTTCACCGTTGTATTGTACAAAGTCGTCATATGCAACAACTTCAGCACGGATAAAGCCTTTTTCGAAGTCAGTATGAATCACACCAGCTGCTTGAGGAGCGGTTGCGCCAACTTTTACTGTCCATGCACGAACTTCTTGTACACCAGCAGTGAAATAAGTCTGTAAACCTAAAAGCGCATAACCTGCACGAATAACCACATTTAAGCCTGGTTCTTCCATGCCCATTGCTTCTAAAAACTCAGCACGATCTTCATCTTCTAATAATGAAATTTCAGCTTCGATCTGGTTGCAAAGAGGAACAACAATTGCGTTTTCTTCCGCAGCTAGTTTTTTTACTGCATCTAAATGCGGGTTATTTTCAAAACCATCTTCTGCAACGTTTGCAATATACATGGTTGGTTTTAAAGTCATTAAACCAAAACCACGAACTAATTTACGTTCGTCATCAGACAAATCAGCCGCGCGAGCTGGTTTACCTTCGTCAAGTAACGGTTGGATTTTCTCTAAAACTGCTTTAGTTGCTACAGCTTCTTTGTCGCCGCCTTTAGCAACTTTAGTTAAACGTAAAATTGCTTTAGCAACAGTTTCAAGGTCTGCAAGCGCAAGTTCAGTATTAATAGTTGCGATGTCGTCTAATGGATCAATTTTACCATTTACGTGAATTACGTTTTCATCTTCGAAACAACGTACAACATGAGCGATTGCATCAGTTTCACGAATGTTAGCAAGGAATTGGTTACCTAAGCCTTCACCTTTTGATGCACCAGCAACAAGACCTGCAATGTCCACAAATTCCATTGTAGTTGGCAAAATACGTTGTGGTTTAACAATCGCAGCAAGTTTGTCTAAACGTGGATCCGGTACAGGAACAATGCCTGTGTTTGGTTCAATGGTACAGAAAGGGAAGTTTTCCGCTGCAATCGCTGCTTTCGTTAATGCATTGAAAAGGGTAGATTTCCCTACGTTTGGCAGACCAACAATACCGCAATTAAAACCCATGAAAACCACTCACAAATGTGTAAATTAAAAATTGTCGCTGATTTTACATGAAAGCCATGACAAAGTCATGGCTAGAGCAGGGTTGTATTGCTTTTAAACTTTACGTTTATCAAGTTGCTGGGCTAATGCATCGCCAGTTGCTTGTACTAACATGACTAAAACAATGAGCACAAAAATTACAGCCAACATAATTTGCATATCAAAACGTTGATAACCATATCTATATGCAATGTCTCCTAGGCCACCTGCACCAATAGCACCAGCAATCGCAGAGGAGTTAATCATAGTCACAATAGTCACGGTAAAGCCTGCCACAATACCCGGCAAAGCCTCTGGTAAAAGCACGTGCCAAATAATTTGTTTACGGTTACAACCCATGGCTTGTGCAGCTTCAATTAAGCCTTGATCGACTTCACGTAAGCTGACTTCTGCAATACGAGCAAAGAAGGGAATTGCCGCAATCGTCAATGGAACAACGGCTGCCCAAACGCCATAACTTGTACCTACAATCCAGCGAGTAAGCGGAATAAGTGCAACCATTAAAATAAGAAAGGGCACAGAACGAGTAATATTAATGACCCAACCCAAAGCCTGATTAATCTTTTGTGACGGATGAATGCCATGCTCAGAAGTGCTAACTAAAACAACAGCAATAGGTAAGCCAATTAAAAAAGCAATAAATGCAGATGCACCTACCATGAGTAAGGTATCTACGGTTCCAGTAATTAATAAATCAATGAGCTGGTCGTGCATAGCCAAGTACCTCAAATTGTGCAATTGCAGTTGATGCGTCTTGTCGTATAGATGAAAGATCAATTTCTACGTTAGGAATACCGATTAAAAGAGAACCAATAATGTGCCCTTGAATGGTATCGACCTGACTTTGATATAAATTGACGGGTGCTTTAAATCTAGCAAGTAGTTCTTGAATATCGGGTACTTGATGTGCTTCAGCTTCATATTTCAGTTTTACAATAATATGAGTCGAATCTTCATCGGGAAGTGGAGTGATTTTAAATGGCAGAGTGATCTGCTCAAGGTTCAACAATTCTTGAGTAATTTGTTGTTCTGGTCGTGAAAATACAGACCAGACTTGCCCAGCCTCGACAATTTCACCTTGGTCAATCACCACGACTTGATCACAAATTTCTCGAATGACCTGCATTTCGTGAGTGATGAGTACAATCGTTAGACCAAGTTCCTGATTAATCTTTTTAAGTAAAGCCAAAATAGTGGCAGTACTTTCTGGGTCAAGTGCTGAGGTTGCTTCATCACACAGTAAAATTTCAGGGTGGTGAACAAGTGCGCGTGCAATACCGACACGTTGCTTTTGTCCGCCTGAAAGTTGTGATGGATAATGACTAGACTTATCTGCAAGGCCTACTAGTGCTAGAACTTCATTTACACGTTGATCGATATCTGCTTTGTTGTAATTGGAAACTTTTAAGGGTAATGCCACATTTTCCCAGACCGTTTTTGCAGACATCAAATTGAAATGTTGAAAAATCATTCCAATTCGTTGGCGAGTTTGAATAAGCTCGGCATGACTCAATTCAGCAATGTTTTGTTGATGAATATGAATACTGCCTGTATTTACTTTTTCTAAGCCATTTAAAGTGCGGAGTAGGGAAGATTTTCCTGCACCACTTTTACCAATAATGCCTAAAATCTTACCTTGAGGAATATCAAGGTTAATCTCTTTTAAAGCATGCAGTTTTTGACCCTGCGATTGGTAAAACTTATTTAAACCACGAATTTTGATATGAGGTAGAGAAAAATCAACTTGTGATCCAAAACTCACCATTGTCATTCTCCTTATTTCCAGCCTTGAAACCACATACCTTGGCCAAAGTCTTTATCCAGAATATCTTGTGCTTGTTTTGAGTTCTGGAATGCTTTAACAAAGGTTGCAAGTTTTTGGTTTTTATCTTGGTAATCGCGACGGGTCACAAACAAAATTGCATATTTTTTATCGATTGGATCTAAAAATAATGCGCTATGTGGGTCGGTTACCTTTGCCATTTTTAAGTAGTGAGGGAAGCCGAAAATTAAATCGATATCGTTATATGCATGTGCTGTTTGAGGACCTTCAACTTCAACAAAGCTCAGCTGTTTGGGATTAGCAATAATGTCTTGAGTGGTTGAAAGTTCATTATTAATGTCTTTAAGCTGAATTAAACCTGCACGGTGCAATAAAATTAAAGCGCGAGCTAAATTGACGGGATCGTTTGGAATAGCAACACGTGCATTTGAAGGTAAGTCTTTAAGTGATTTATATTTTTTTGAATATAAACCCACATGACTTCCTGAGCCCACGGCAAATGCATGTAAGTCATAGCCCGTTTCTTTAACAGCATTACGTAGAAATACGCTTTGCTGGAAAAAGTTTGCATCAATATCACCGTTTTGTACGGCAACATTTGGTGCTCGCCAGTCAGAAAATTCAACGAGTTTGACATGAACACCTTGCTTTTCTACTTCATTGGCAACGCTTTGTAATAACTCAGCATACGGTGGGCTAATGCCAATCGTTAAAACATCATCGGCTTGTTTGTTTTTAATATAACGGTAACCGACGAGGCCCAGAACTACGATAACAATCGTAATTCCGAGTAACCAAGGCTTATGCTGTTTGAACTGAATCGCCATAATCTTTCCGTTATTACTTCCAGCCAGGGAACCAAAGTTTTGGCCCAATCTCAGCATCTAACACAGCTTTAACTTTTGGCGAGTTTTGATAGATCTCAACAAATTTCTTCAATTTGTCGCCTTTATCCTGATAGTCGTCACGTACTACAAACAAAATTGCATAGCGTTTATTGGTATTGTCATCAAGTAAAAGAGCACTATCTGGATCAGCTGTTTTTGCTAAGCGCAAGTAGTGTGGGTAGCCAAATGCCAAGTCAACATCATCAATTGCACGAGCAGTTTGCGGTCCTTCAACCTCGATAAATTGCAAGTTTTTAGGGTTTGAAACAACATCTTTAAGTGCAGATAAATGATTGTTTGAATCTTTAAGCGTAATTAGTTTAGCTTGTTGTAAAAGTAGTAGGGCACGACCTTGGTTCACAGGATCATTTGGAATGACTACACGTGCGTTTTGTGGCAATTCATCAAGGCTTTTATATTTCTTTGAATAAAGTCCCACATGTGATGCTGCACCCACTGCAAATGCTTTTAATTTAAAGCCAGTTTCTTTAATTGCATTGTCTAAGAACGGTTGATGCTGGAAAAAGTTCGCATCAATATCCCCATGATTTAAGGTAATGTTTGGTGTGTTCCAGTCAGAAAACTCAACCAGTTTCACATTTAAACCTTGTTGCTTTGCTTCATCGGCAGCAGCTTGTAAAGTTTTTGCAAATGGTGGACTAATACCAATCACAAGTTCATTTGAGCCATTTTGACGGTGTTTATTCCAAAAGAATAAAGCAACAAAAAGGACTACAACGACTAAGCCTACGCCTAGCCATTTCTTAGAGGCTGTTTGAGCCATGTCTATCTCCAAATTTAAACGGTTATTTCTTCAATTGTTGTTAGGTTTTTGCTGTTGTTATAGGGACTACATCGGAACGCTTGAACAGGGTGTTGTTTTGGTAATTGATCACCCCGATTAAAGATTTTGTTCCGTAGTGAACCCGTTTTATATGCAGTTTTATAGCGACCACGTTGTTGTAGCTCAGGAATAACCAAGCGAATAAAGTCGTGGTGAGACTCAGGTGCAACTGTACGTGTCAAATTAAAGCCATCAATATCTGTCTCATCTAAAAGATGAATTAGGTATTCAGCAACTTCTTCGCCACTACCCACGATGAGGGGATAACGACCACCTAGGACATGCTGAGCTTTTAAGTCATTTTTCGTGATTTGTTGCTCTTTAAATTTTTCGGTAATCGAAACAATACTGTTACTTTTTTGGTAAGGAATCGCCTCATCGTCGGCAAATTTACTTAAGTCGATGCCAGTTGAACTCGCATAATGCGCTAAGCCTGCTTCAGGACTTGCATACTGACGATATTCATTAAGTTTCTGTACAGCGAGATCATGTGTTTCGGCAACAACAACGGTTATACCGACAAAGACTTTAATGTCATCCGCTGAACGACCTTGCTGCTCGGCAAGAGCACGAATCTTTTTCACTTGTTCGCGTATTTTTTCGGGTTTGTCACCGCCAATAAATACACATTCAGCATGACGAGTCGCAAACTGCATACCTTTGGGTGAAGCACCTGCTTGAAAGAGTGTTGGGGTGCGTTGCACAGAAGGAGACACCTGAAAAACACCTTCACTTTGGTAATATTTTCCGTGGTGGTGAATGGTGTGAACTTTAGATGGATCTGTAAAAACACGTTGTACTTTATCTTTTTTAACGGCGTCGTTTTCCCATGAACCTTCCCAATATTTATAGCAAAGCTCTAAAAATTCTTCAGCTTGTTCATAGCGAGCATCGTGGTCTTTTAAACCTTTTTGACCAATCAACCGTTCCGCACTATCTAGATAACCTGTCACGATATTCCAGCCAATACGACCTTGAGTTAAATGGTCGAGACTCGCAAAGCGGCGTGCAAATTGATACGGATGCTCATAGCTTAAGTTCACAGTGACCCCAAAACTTAAGTTTTGAGTGACTGCTGCCATAGCAGAAATGAGTGTAGATGGATCATGGCTCGGAAGCTGAATGGACTCTTTTAAAGTCAGATCAATACCATTTTGATAGACGTCATAGACGCCTGTAATGTCTGCAATAAACAAACCATCAAATAAACCACTTTCTAAGGTTTTGGCTTGTTCTGTCCAATAGCTCAGTTCATTAAAGCGGTGTGATTCATCGCGTGGATGTGTCCATAAGCCATGATTGATATGCCCAACACAGTTCATGTCAAAAGCATTGAGTAAAATCTCTTTTGCTTTTAAATCTGCCATTACAATGTCCCCCGACGAGGTGGAAGAACACCGTTAAGTACATAGTTCCCAATAAAGTAATATTTCCATCGTGCAGCATCATGCAACGTATGTACACGCGCATTGCGCCAGAAACGGTCTAGACCATCTTGTGATTGACTACCACGACTACCAGCAAGTTCAATCAGCTTAGACGATGCTTTTAGTGCGATATCGCTACTATGAGCACGTACTTTGGCCACATCAATTGAAGCTTTTGCAATGCTTTCAGGCGTGGTTTCAATTTTTGCGGCATCGATTGATTGAGCTGCTTGTTTTAATAACACTTCACTTGCTCGTACATCTACGGCAATGCGTCCTAATTCATAAATCGTTAAAGGATCTTGGTTTGCCGTTTCTACATTTGAATCAATCCATGGGCGCGCTTGATGCACTCTTTGCAAGCTTTCTTCAAAGGCTTCACGTGCAATGCCTACCTCAATTGATGCATGCATAATTTGAGCAAAAGGGCCCACTAAGGTTGGTTGTAAAAATGCAGTATCGAAAGGAATAACATCATCCGCATCTACAAAAACCTGATCAAATTTAACTGTGCCGCTGCCTGTGGTTTTCTGCCCAAAACCAGACCAGTCATCAACAAGTTTCAATCCTTGTGAACCACTTTTTACAAAGGCTAGATATTCTCGGCCTGCATCGTCTAAAACTAAGGTTGGAATACGGTGAGCAAATAAACTTCCTGTGCAGTAAAACTTTTCACCCTGAATCAAATACCCATTTTCATGCGGACGAATGTTGGTTTGTTTATGGGTTGAAGTTTTAGTTTTAAACTCGGCAAGTGCATTACCGAAGCGAGTGCCATTTAACACTTCGCCATATAAACGTTGTTTTTGAGCTTCTGTGCCTGTATTGCGCAATACTTCTAAAGCGTAAAAATGGTTTTGTGGAATTTGTCCGATTGAACCATCTGCACCGCTTAAAAGTGCAATTACTTTAGCGACTGTATGACTTGAAACTTCGGCACCGCCATATTGCTTTGGCACTGTAATTGCCCAAAGACCAGATTGGCTCAATGCATCGATTTCGGTATAGGGTAAAATTCGCTTAGAGTCTCGCTCAACTGCGGTTTTTTTAAATTGCTCAGCAAACTGTTTGGCAATTTCTAATGCTTCAGCATCATTTTGAATAATGTGTGCTTGGCCAGATGCCGATGTTTGTTTAGTTTGAACCGATTGATATGAAGTCATGACAATTTCTCCTTAAATCCAGGCATGGCGGGCAGGGAAATGACCATTAAGGTAATAATTGCCAATGGCATGTAATTTCCAGCGAACAGGGTCGTGTAAGGTATGTACACGGGCATTTCGCCAATGTTGATCTAAATTATGTTGGCTTAAGCTTGAACGGCTACCGCCTAGTTCCAGCAATTTTTCAGAGATTTGTAGAGCCGCATCATTGGCATAGACTTTCGCTTCTGCGACCAAAATTGAAGCTTTAGCTACTTGTTCATCAGTCACAGTTTGAAGTTGGTCGAGTTCATCTAAATATTCAGCAGCTTCATCAAGCAGTAAAATTGCAGCGTCGAGTAAAATATTTAACTTACCTACTTCTTGCAGGGTGTAATGTTCAAAGCTGGCTTTTTCAACATTTGCATCAATAATTGGGCGTGCTTTATGAATAGTCGATAAAGTATCGTCAAATGCAGCTTCTGCAATCCCCACATCAATGGCAACTTGTAATAACTGAGAATAAGCACCGCGATAGGTAGGGGCTTTAGTTAATAAGCGTTCATCAAAAATAAGTTCTGGATTAACTTCAACTTGATTTAATTTAACTGTACCACTCGCTGTCGTACGTTGCCCAAATCCATTCCAGTCATTAATGACTTCAATACCTTGAGCTTCTCGATTCACAATGACTAAAACCACATGACCTTCAGGATGAACCGCTTTAATTGCGAGCCAATGCGCAAAACTTGTACCTGTCGAATAAAACTTTTCGCCGTTTAAAATATATTTGCCGTTTTCAATGGTAAGTGTAGTTTTTAAAGTTTTTGAGTCATGTGTATTACGTTCTGGTCCACCGTTAGCAAGACGTTTGCCTGCCAATATTTCTGAAAAGATAAATTGTTTTTGTTGTTCTGTGCCCATAATTTCGATCAGGTTTAAAAGGCTAATCTGATTTTGTGGAATCTGACCAACGTTCGCATCACCTTTACTTAAAATACGGAAAACTTGAGCGAGTGTTTTATTGGAAACAAAAGCTCCGCCATATTTTTTCGAAATTCGAATTCCGCCTAAGCCTTTTTGGCTAAAGCTTTCGATTTGCTCATGCGGTAATAAGCGTTGTTGATCACGTGTATTACGACCCTCTAAAGCATAATCAGCCACTTGATAAGCAGCATTAATGGCTTGTTGATCATTTTGAATGATTTGGACGTATGCCGTCGTTTTAGATAGAGAATTAGACATAATGACACCTTGTATTGCTGTCATTACCTTACAAAAGAAATATTTTTCCACTAAACGAGGACTTATGCTCAGCTTATGAAATAAAGTGCAAAGCATTTTTTTTGATTTTTAATTGAGAAATAAAGATATTAAAAGTTTTTATAAATCAATAAATTATCGGTTTTATGCGAAAAATTGATAATAGAATTAGTTTTAATATGAAAAAGAGCAATAAGTACGGTAAAAAAAGATATAAAAAAATAGACCTAACTGTCAGCAAAAAATGAGCACAATATCCATTGTTTTAAATAAAAATAGCTTCTAAAGTATCTACTTACCATCGACCATTTTTGTACAAATAGTCAAATAAAAATAAACGTGGAGATTTTATGCGGGTTTTGTATCAGTTTCCTTTGTCCCATTATTGTGAAAAAGCTCGCTGGTTGTTAGACCATAAAGAACTTGATTATGTGGCTCATAACTTAATTCCAGGGTTTCATCGTGCTTTTGCACAACTCAAAACAGGCCAAAATTTATTGCCAATTTTGAAAGATGACCATCAATGGATTGCTGAATCAACCAAGATTGCACTTTATCTGGATGATACCTACCCAGAACATGCGCTTTTGCGTCGTGATGAGCAACTTAGACAACAAACTCTTAAAATTGATAGTTTAGCTGATGAGCTTGGTATACATGTGCGTCGTTGGGCTTTAGCTCATACGTTGGCACAAGGAGACCATGCTCTAGAAATTATGATGGGTGAACAAGGCTATTTACGTCAGTTTGAAAAAATATCGAAACCTTTTCTCAAAACACTCGTAAAGAAGAACTATAAACTTGAAGAGGAGTTGGTGGGTCAGTCCAAAGAGCAGATGGACAAACTCATAAATGAATTAAACCGCTATCTAATAGAAAATCAAGCGCGCTACATGGTGGGTGATCGCTTAAGTCTTGCTGATATTTCTGTGTGTTCGATGCTTGCACCATTGTTAGAGGTGAAGGGTACGCCATGGGAGCGTGAAGAAGCAGAAGAAGTTTCTGAGGAATGGAGCAACTATCAAAAATATTTGCTTGATTTACCTCTAGGCCAATATGTTTTAAGAATATATCAAACCGAAAGAAACGCACGCGTAGATTGGCGAGGAATTTAAACTTTATAAAAAGCCCTGATTTTTCTCAGGGCTTTTTTGTAATATTTCTAAGTTCAGTCATTAACTTAAATATTACTATCAATTTTATAAATGATTTTTATTAAACCATTTGCATATATTATTTTACTCCTGCAACTTCTTTATTTAGTTCATTATTCAAACTTATTCTAAATACTTAATAATTTTAATTTTTATAATTTTTTGCAAAATCCTATTTTTCTAAAAACAGTTTTTAGCTGAAGTTAAGCCACTTTATTGTGCATGTGTTTACATTGTAATCAATAATTGCCACATTTAAGTGTAAATAGATGAGCTTAATAATAGACAGAAGATTAAAACATAGATTAAAGTAGAAACATGTTAGCAGTTTTAAAGGTATTAACTCTGCAAAACAGACTGAATAAAATAAGTGAAGCAAATGGATGTGTCCTACTTGGAAAAGTTGGCGCGATAATTGCAATTTAATAATAAATCACTCTATTGCTCTATATGAATGATTCTATAGATAAATAGAGAGAATGATCATCAAGGAGTTCTTATGAAACGTTCTGCAACCTCTCTCATTATTTCAACATTTATGCTTTGTACGGTTGGTGCTACTTCTCAAATTCAGGCAGCAGATACATTAGCTAAAATTAAAAGCAGCGGAAAAATCGTTATTGGCCACCGAGAATCTTCTGACCCAATTTCATATGTTGTTGCAGGTAAACCAGTAGGTTATGCAGTCGATATCTGTAACCAGTTTGCAAATGACATTAAAAAAGAATTGAAAATGCCTGGGCTAAAAGTTGAATACAAGGCAGTAACTTCATCAACACGTATTCCTGAACTTTTAGCAGGCAATATCGATATGGAATGTGGTACGACCACAAACTCAAAGCAACGGCAAGAACAAGTGGGTTTCTCAACTAACTATTATGCAACAGAAGTACGTATGGCAGTTAAAGCCAACTCTGGCATTAAGAGTTTGGCAGATTTAAACGGCAAGGCGGTTGTAACAACTCAAGGCACAACATCTGATAAATACATTAAGATGAATGAAAAGGGTCAGTCAATTAATGTCCAAAATATTTATGGTAAAGATCATGCAGACTCTTTTGCCATGATGGCATCTGGCCGTGCTGCCGCATTTGTAATGGATGATAATATTTTAGCTGGTTTGGTTGCCAAGTCTTCTACACCTAAGGCATTTGCAATTGTAGGGCCAGTACTTTCATCTGAACCTTACGGTATTATGCTTGCTAAAGATGATCCAAAATTTAAAGCGATTGCAGACCGTACTGTAAATAATTTATGGAAAACTGGTCAAATGGACGCTTTATATAAGAAGTGGTTCTTATCGCCAATTCCACCAAAAAATACAAATTTGAACATGCCACAAAGTTCATCTTATAAAAAACTAAAAGCTCACCCAACAGATGCAGGGATCTAACAAGATCTTTTTGTCCTAAATTTACTTAAGCAAGTGAGACTCACTTGCTTAAGCGGTCTATTTTCCTAAAGATATTCATTTAAGGGGCAAACATGTCAGTCGGCTCGCTAAACTGGACTATATTCTGTGCGGAGTCTAATGAATATGGTGTCGATAAAGCCGCATGGGCAGAATCAGTCTGTAGAGCAATTGGTAGTACAAGCTACAATGCTCATGCTGAAGCGCCCACATGGTTACAAATGTTAGGTTCAGGCGTCTTTACTATGGTTTGGACAGCTGTTATAGCCTTTCTTATCGCATTTTTATTAGGTTCTCTCCTAGGGGTAATTCGTACATTACCTAACAAACCTCTCGCATTTATCGGCAATTGTTACGTAGAAATTTTTCGTAATATTCCACTTATTGTGCAACTATTCTTCTGGGCTTTTGTTTTTCCGGAATTTCTACCGGACAGCTTAAGTGCAGGTAGTGGGGATGTGGTTGCTGGTGGTTGGTGGAAAAATATTTTAAATCAACAACCTGCGGTTATTGGTGTTTTTGCATTAGGTCTCTACACGGCTGCCCGTGTATCTGAGCACATACGTGCCGGAATTAATACTGTTTCTCGTGGACAAAAGTTCGCGGCTTCTGCTATGGGTTTTACTACTGCCCAAAGCTATCGTTATGTCATTTTACCAGTTGCATATCGTACTGTATGGCCAACGATTACATCTGAAGCAATGAACGTATTCAAAAACTCAGCTGTTTTATATGCGTTGAGTGTGTTGAATTTCTTTGCTTATACGAAAACGATGCGTGAAGAAACTTCTCAGGACATCATTATTCTTATTCTCTCTACGCCTGTTTATTTAATTATTACTTATAGCATTAAATTTATCATGGCATGGATTGAGAAACGAATGGCTGTGCCTGGCTTAGGCTCAGGAGGGAAGTAATTATGGATTTTTCTTTATTACATAACCCTGACGTGATCGCGGCACTCAAAGAAGGTTTCATTTTTACCCTGACCGTGACTGTATTGGCGATGATGGGCGGTATCCTAATCGGAACTCCATTGGCAATGATGCGTTTATCAAACAATGCCATCGCAAGTAATTTCGCAAAATTTTATGTCGATCTGTTTCGTGGTATTCCACTGATTCAGGTGATCTTTATTTTCTACTTCTTGTTACCGAAAATATTTGAGTTTCAATCTGATACGTATTGGGGGCCATTGTTTTCAAGTGTTGTGACTTTTGCTATTTTTGAAGCTGCATTTTTCTCGGAAATTGTACGTTCCGGAATTCAGTCTATTTCAAGAGGTCAGGTCAATGCAGGCTACGCGCTAGGTTTTACCTATGGTCAATCAATGCGCTATGTGGTTTTACCTCAAGCCTTTCGTAACATGCTCCCAGTATTGTTAACTCAAACAATTATTTTATTTCAGGATATCTCATTAGTTTATGTGATTAGTGCACCAGACTTTTTAGGTCGTGCAGATACATTGGCTAATACATATGGTCCTGAAACGAAAGCAACATTCTATTTAATCGTCGCTGTAGTTTACTTCTGTAGTTCGTTTGTGCTGTCGCAATTAGTCAAACGCTTACAGCAAAAAATTGCCATCATTCGCTAATTGGAGATTTTAAATGCCAATGATAGACATCCAACATATCTCTAAATGGTATGGTGATTTTCAGGTTTTAACAGATTGCACGACGAGTATTGAAAAAGGTGATGTCGTTGTTGTTTGCGGACCGTCTGGTTCAGGAAAATCAACACTCATTAAAACAGTAAATGCGTTAGAACCATTTCAACAAGGCGATATTATTGTTGATGGAGTTTCTCTGAAAGATCCAAAAACGGATCTTGCTAAATTCCGTTCACGAGTGGGAATGGTGTTCCAGCATTTTGAACTTTTCCCGCACATGACTGTTTTGGAAAATCTAACCATTGCTCAAGTTAAAGTGTTAAAGCGTTCAGTTGCCGATGCTCGTGAAAAAGGTCTGAAATATTTAGAGCGTGTAGGTTTACTTGCGCATAAAGATAAGTTTCCGGGCCAATTGTCTGGTGGTCAGCAGCAACGTGTAGCGATTGCTCGTGGCTTGTCCATGGACCCAATCTGTATGTTGTTTGATGAACCAACTTCTGCACTTGACCCAGAAATGGTCGGGGAAGTACTTGAAGTGATGGTGCAACTTGCACATGAGGGCATGACCATGATGTGTGTTACACATGAAATGGGTTTTGCTAAAAGAGTATCTAACCGTCTAATTTTTATGGATGAAGGTAAGATTTTAGAAGACTGTCCAACGCATGAATTCTTTGATAATTTAGATGCTCGCCACGAGCGTGCGAAGCTCTTCTTAGAAAAAATTCAAGCCATGCACTAATACCATTAATAAAAAAAGAGCCTTTTAAAAGGCTCTTTTTTTTATTTCCATTTTTAGAAACTATATTTTGCTAATAAATTGACACGAGAGTAATCACCTTTATCGCCTGCGAAAGTTTCTCGTTGGCCATATGTATATTCTGCACCTAAATCAATATTTTTAACCGGATTCCAGATTAAATTGACCAAGGCATTATAAATTTCTTTGTTATAGCTGGTGCTGGTTAAATTGCTATTTGCATAGGTGTTATCATCTTTGTATTGAATACCGCCTATTGCAAAAGTAGAGCGGAGGATAGGGCTCCATTTCCGTTGATAGCCAATAACGGCACTATCAAATTCACCTAAATTAATATCCTGAGTTGTTGTGTCATAGGCATAAGCTGAGTTGCTATAAAGTAAATAGCGGCCATCTCCTTTAACATGATAGTAATTAGCAACCAAGCTATCTTGAGGCGTTAAATCATATTTACCACCAACGCCGACACCCCAACCAAATTTTTCTTCAGAAGTACTATCTTTGGGAGCCACGCGGTTTTCATGGGCAAGACCATGTAACTGTAATAGGCCTTTATTATCTGTAGTTTTGAAATCATATCGTGCTGTTAAAGCAGGAAAACGGCTTCCACCGGCAGCATTACCAGCTTTTTCAACATCACCGCCTTCTAAGGCAACTAATATTTTCTGTTGTGCATTAATTGGCTGAGTGTATCTAACCTGTACTGTACGTGTAGTACCTGTACCAATAGCGCCATTAAAATCTACTGTTTCTGGCGATGTATCGGTATTCACAAAAGGTGAGGTCGTTTGACCAGCTAACCATTTTCCTAAAGACATATAGGCATGGCGAACACGGAAGGTACCATTACCATTATCGCCATTTCCACCCATGAAATCGGCTTCAATTTTTCCGGTTAAATCTCCGTACTGAGTGGGTCTAGTAATGTCTAGACCTATTCTTGAAGTTGCAGCAGATACATTTAGTGAGTCTTGTTTCGGATCATCTTTATTTAATGGATAGTTAGCGCCATTTGAAATGCTGCCATTTGAACCTTTAAAGTCATAGGTTGCATCTGCGCGGACACTACCATAAAGCTTAACTTGGGTTTGCCCATCCGCCATCGCTATCCAACCTGGTTTTGATACAGGAGGTGTAGGAATAGCTGGTGTTACGGGAATTGTTGCTGGAGCACTAACCGATAAAGCTGTTTTTTGTTGATCAGATAGTTTCTGGACCAGTTGTTTTAACTCCTTTACTTCATCACGTAAGGCGTTAACTTCAGCATCTGTAGCGGCATGCACAGGCACTGTCACGCTAATTGCGCCTAAAGAACTCATTGCTAGCACTAGTGTTTTGATCTTATTCACAGGAACTCCCCGACATGGATAAAAATTTTCCTGCAAATACATAACAATAATAATGCCAACTTTAAGAATTTAGAAAAATAGTAAAATTTCTATAATTATCATTGTTCTACATTTAAATAATGGGGGCAAGTAAGATCTTATATTGAAAAAAATAAATGAGAGCATGAAATTCACTTTCTAAAATGCGCCATAGGCTCCATTATTTGCACGGTTAAAATGCACGTCTGCAATAAAATGTGTAAAAGAATTAAACGTTTTAGCTATTTTTAAACCTTTGTATTTTAAATGCAGGTGAGTTGTATAGGGTATACTGTCCGCACTGTAAAATTCTGGCTGGAGATAACAATGGAGTTAGATCGTTTTGATAAACAAATTCTAGAAATTTTGTCTCATGAAGACTTAAATTTGAATGAACTTTCAGAACGGATCAATCTGTCAGTCAGTTCTGTGCATCGCCGGATTAAGCATCTGATTGAAGCCAACGTTATGGGGCAGCTCAAAAGGGAAATTAATTTTAGTAAACTTGGATTTACCTTACACATCTTATTGCAAGTTTCGTTGAGTAAGCATGACACCGAAACATTTGATAAGTTTCTTTCTGAAATAGAAGCAATTCCAGAAGTGACCAATGCATTTCTTGTGACGGGGCAAAGTGCCGATTTTATTTTAGAACTTGTAGCACGTAACATGGATGACTACAGTGAAATTTTATTAAGACGTATTGGAAAAATTGACAATGTTGTTGCGCTGCATTCGAGCTTTGTGATTAAAAAATATAATGTTTTTAACTGCTATAACTTACTCAATAAACTATAAAAAAACGCACCAAATGGTGCGTTTTTTCAATTCAAATGTTTGATTTAGGCATCAAGCTGAGCCAAAACTTCATCTGTGAACTCAACGTTAGTATAAACGTTTTGTACATCATCAAGATCTTCAAACATATCAATCATTTTAAGAATTTGTTTTGCTTGGTCGACATCAGTAATTTCAGCTTTCGTTGATGGACTCATAACAACTTCTGCGTTGTCAGATTTTAAACCAGCAGCAGTTAGAGCATCTTGAACTTCACCAAAAGTTTCTGGTGAAGTGATTACCAAAATTTCATCTTCTGAAACTTCAATATCTTCAGCGCCAGCTTCTAAAGCAATTTCCATGATTTTGTCTTCTAAAGAAACATCTTCAAAAGTAATTTCACCACGTTTAGTAAATAGATAAGCGACAGAACCCGCAGTTCCTAGGTTACCATTTGTTTTACTAAAACAGTGACGTACATCTGGTACTGTACGGTTTAAGTTATCTGTCATTGTCTCAACAAGAACAGCAACACCGCCAACACCATAACCTTCGTAAGTTACTTCTTTTAAATCATCATTATCTTCACCACCGGCACCACGTTGGATTGCACGGTTGATGGTGTCACGTGTCATATTAACTGAAAGAGCTTTTTCAACTACTGCACGCAAACGAGGGTTACTAGCAGCATCTCCACCACCAAGTTTGGCAGCAGTCACAATTTCACGAATATATTTAGTAAAAACTTTACCGCGACTTGCATCTTGTTTCGCTTTACGATGCTTAATATTGGCCCATTTAGAATGACCCGCCATGGACGTGAACTCCAAAAAAAGAAAATGCAAAAGTGCTGGAATAGTAGCATAGGCTTGGTTTTGTTGAAAACTATTGCCCTGCGTTTTGTTAGCCAATTGAATAAGAATAATAACCTTAAGGCCTAATGAGTGAGATCAGGCCGAATCAAATCCAATTTGATCTAGTTAATTTTGACATCTATGTCAAATTTCGCATATAGCTCTTTAATCGTTTCCAGATCTTTTTGTAAGTCTGTTGGGTAAATTTTGCCTAGAATTCCGCCTTGTTTGCTTCGGGCATTGGCATACATGAGTACAATTGGAACATTAGCGGCTTTCGCAATATGCCAAAAACCTGTACGGATAGGTTTACGTTCTGAGCCATCTTTCGCACGAGTAGCTTCAGGGGCAATCACCAAGTTAAAAGTCTCATGAGTTTGAAATTGTTCAACCATTTGAGAAACAATATCTTTACTCGCTTTGCGGTCAACGGGAATGCCACCAAGTTTTTCTAAAACTGGCTTAAGGGGACCCTTAAAGAGTTCTTTCTTTATTAAAGTATGAATCTTAATGTCTAAAATTTGGAAGAGAGCAATAGAGAGCACTGCATCTAGATTTGAGGTATGTTCAAATCCAATAATAACTTGTTTTTTTTCAAGAATTTTGGGATCTACATTATAGGTCCAACCAGCAGCTTTAAAGATAGAGTTAGCTAGAAATTTTTTCATAGATCAGTGCAAGGTGATAAATTTGCAGGATTCTAATATGAGTTTGTAAAAAAGCCTAGAAAAATTATGAAAGCTAAAGTAGCCAATTAAAAATGAAGATTATCTAAGCTTGAAGATTTAAAAAGTTCTTTTTTATTTTTCTTTAAACATAATAAACTTAGATAATTTTAAAATTAAGAAACCTGTTGAGGTATTTCTTCATTAATTAAAAACTCAATATACTGCCAAATTTTTTCAGCGTTAATTAGTTTTTTATCTGTTGTTCCATCAATAATCATCCCATCAATAATAGAAATAATGATATGAGTAAGGGGAGTAGGGTTTTCTACACCTAATTGAGCGAGCTGGTCTTCTAATAAATGAGTTAACCACTTTGTATACTCGTAAAATGGTTCACGAATTGAAGTATATTGTTTAGATACTTCAATAAATGCTTTTTTAAATAAGCAACCATTAAATGTTTCGCTATTGATCCATTCAATATACCAATTAAAAATAATATGAATTTTCTCAAGCGGGTTAGCATCTTGACGTAAATTTAATTGTTCATTAATTGAATTTTGAATATTTAAGTTTCTATGTTGCAAACACTCCATAATTAAATTTTCTTTTGAAGGAAAATATTTATAAAAGGTCATCTTTGCAACATTAGATTCAGCAATAATACGGTCAACACCAGTTGCATTGTAGCCAATCTGATTAAATAAATTTAAAGCAGTATTTATAATATCTTCTTTTTTTGACATTACTATTCCATATAGTTAGAACTAATTATAACTTAATCGAAAAAATTAAAATTTTAATATTAATGATCATAATAAAAAAAGGGATTGGATTCAAGTTGATATTGTGATAATGATAATCATTAACATAAGTTTTTTTTAATTTTCTATTTGATTTCGTACGATTTTAATTCTAATATGGATTGATAAGGGAACATATTTAAATATTAATTTAAGTCATTGTTTTTATAATAAAATATGTAAAAATCGATCAGGCTTCAATAAGTTTAATGAGAGTAGATATGCCTAAGAAATTTGAGAATTTTAATAATCCTAGAAAGAAAGCACTCGCAGGGATGAAGCAAAGCATTTCTACTGAACTATGGGAAAAAAATTCAGACTTTTTGACCCAATTAAGAGAAAAAATTGCTAAACATGCGGTGTCACATCATCCTGCAATTGATATTTTAAATAACGGAGAAATTAATAAAGAAAATTTAAAAAAAATACACTTAGAATACCGCCATGCAATTGTACAAACTTTTACTGATGCATTGCTCATGGCCCAATTTCAAACTAAACAACTAGAGCCAAGATTGCATGCCGGTGCGAAAATGTTTCCGCGCTTTCTTTTGAGCCTAAATATTTTTGATGAGTTTGGATTTCGTCCAGGTTTAGACAAAGATGGTTATTATCAGGGAAATCCTGAATATGCTCACTATCCTTTATTTGAAGACGTATTAAATGATTTTGGTATTACAGAACAAGATCGTCTGACTTATCAGCCGACTGAAATTGCAAATCAAGTTAGAGTGTTTTTAGAAAATGCTTATGATGACTATAAAGCTGTTTCAGCCTTATTAGCAGTCGCAGAAGAAGAGGTGATTCTTTATAGTCCACCGTTACGTAAAGCGACTAAAGCTGTAGGTTTAGAGGTAGAGGGTGGTGGTTATTATCATGTGCATGGTATTTCTGAAGATGAAAGTGCCGAAGCCGCAGATGATGATCATGAAGAAGACTTATGGTATGTCTTAATGCAAGCTTGTACAGAAGAAGATTATAACTATATCGAAAAGTTATGCTTAGAGTATTGTGATTTATGGGAAAAATTTTGGGACGCTCAATTAGAACATACAGAGCTTATGCGGAAGAGAATCTTAGCTTAATAGAAGAAATAGAAGTATTAAGTTTAGAAAAACGTATTTTAAAGCAGTTAAAATTTTAAGATAAAATAAAATTTACATTTTGATAATTAAATTTTGAATATTGTTTATAACGGTAAAACGAATTCTATTTAGATAAGCATTAAAAAACCCCATAAACTTTTTAGTTTATGAGGTTTGAATTTGGTGGGCCCACCGTGACTTGAACACGGGACCAACGGATTATGAGTCCGCTGCTCTAACCAACTGAGCTATAGGCCCTATAAGTCAGAAAAGCTTTAAATCTCAAGGCCTTTCAGTGCGTGCAATACTAATCAATTTTTTAATCAAACACAAGTCATTTTCTAAACTAGGCACATACTAGACCTAAAAAATATTGTGTTATTTTGGTTAAATATTACGAGCGAGAGTGATTCTAGCGTATGAGTAGCTCATGAGTAAAGTGAACTTAGTTATTTATCGATCAATTAGAACTTATGTCAGTCAGAAGTTTATAGTGATTGGGTTTTAGTTAATTATCAGTTCGAATAGTTAATTCTTTTAAAAACATCTTTTGTTTGAAGAGTAATCAAATTTCAGGTTGATTGAATATTGCTTGAAATGTGACCAAAATTGGTTTTTCAAAAAAGTTTACAAACATAATTTATACATTTATGTCTTACACAGAATTTATAAATATTTGTTCAATAACGACTATAGAATATTCTAAATAAACTTAATTTAAGAAATATTTATCTACGCTAAATATTTAGAAAACGTATAACTTTATAAAATCCTATTTATAGAATGATGTACTCTTATCATAGTCAATTCTATATCATTTTAATGAGAGGTTATTCTTTGCAGTCTAATAGTTACTGTAATAAATCTAGTGAAAGTGATTATTTTTTTGAGTAAGGTGAATCCAAAATTCTAATTAATTTTTAAAAAACTAGTAATACAAAGATAATATTTATGAAATTAATTTTGTTTAGCGCATAGGGAAAAATCCATAAGTTTTAACGAGGAAATACAAAAATAAGGGAGTAAAGTGAGCTTCCTTAAAATTAAGACCTTTATCTGATTTTTAAAAAATTAGAACTTTTTAGTGGGAGAATTGGAAATTTTTTAATTGAAATTTCTTTCTTTTTCTCATGTGTTTTCTATACAAAACTTAAAGTGTGACTACTTTCACGCTCGATACAAATGATTGTATTTTATTGAATTTATTCTTGACTAAAATGCTAGGTTTTAATAAAGTACAAATGTATTTTCCCAAAATAAAAAACTATTGCTTAGTCCTGAAATACAGTAAGAAGCCTGCTTTTTAAAGTAGGCTTCTTGCTTTTTGTAATATAGAGAAAATAGGAAAGAGCAATAATCTGAATTTTAAAAGTAAGTATATAATTAGAAATAAAACTATAAAAAGATCATGTGTGCTCAGAGAGCTACAGTATAAGAAATTATAAATTTTCTTGAATAATCTGAATGAGTTCTCGAGCTGCTTTAGATAAGGGGCGGTCTTGAAGCCAAATTAAGTAAATGGATAGAGGTAAATGATTTTTAGTATTTTTAAAATCTAAAAGAACTAAATGACCTTGTGAAATTTTTTCTTGTACTAACGATAACGGGAAGTTTCCCCAACCGAGTCCTGCTTCAACCATATTAATTGCTGTTTGTAGACTATTCGTTTTCCAGTACATAGCACCAATAATTGACCGAGAATCTGTCATTTCATGGTCGCTACTCGCCACTACAATTTGTCTAATATTAATTAACTCTTCAATAGAAAAATGCTTTGTTTTTTCTTGTAGAAGAGTATGACTAGACGAGATAGTAGCAACGACTGTTTCAGTCATTACTAATTGCAGATTCTCACGCATTTTTATATTGAGGTCTGAACCAGCTAAGCAAAGACTAATTTCTTCCCTATAAAGTAAATTAAGAATGTCATCTTGAGGTGCAGTAATAACCTCTATATTTAGTAAGGGGAATTTATCAGCTAACTTCTTTATTGAAAAAAATAATAGTTTTGTATTTACGTCTGAGACCACACCAATACGTAATTTACTCTCTAGTCCTAAAGAAAGTTCATGGGCATGAGTACTAAATAGCCTAAGTTGTTCAGAAATAATTCGTGCTTGAGGTTCCAAAGCTAATGCGGTAGGTGTAGGAATGACCTTGCGTGGAGTACGTTCAAATAAGGTGTAACCCAATTCTGCTTCTAGATTAGCAACTGCCATACTGACTGCTGAAGGTACTCGATTTAGTTTACGGGCGGCCGCAGAGAAAGATCCTGTATCGAGTACAGTAATAAAGAGTTCAATATTTTCGCTGTTAAAATTCATTTTGATATCAGTAGAACTGAAAGCTATTAACTTTATATATGATTTTGACTGAAATTAAAATATAAAGAATTAATTAGAGTTTGCCTATTATGCAAGGTGTAAAGCGTCGAATTGTCTATGTTTCTTCTTATGAAGTCATCGGAATGATTATTTCATCAGTAGGTTTAGCGATTTTGGCAGGTGATAGTGTTGAACATACAGGACCACTCTCTGTCATGATTACGACCATCGCTGTAACTTGGAATTTTATCTACAATATTTTATATGAGAAGTGGGAGGCTAGACAGAGCAGTAATGTTCGTACAGTTAAGCGTAGAGTTGGACATGCTATTGGTTTCCAGCTTACCTTAGTCCTATTTTTGATTCCTCTTATTGCATGGTGGATGGATATTTCTCTGATTGCTGCTTTTTGGTTAGATGTGGCTTTTATTATCATTATTCCTATCTATACTTTTATATTTAATTGGAGCTTTGATAAGTTATTTGGATTGCCTGCTTCGGCACAAGCTAAAGCATTGCAAGAATAGTCACTAAATCAGCTTAATAAGCTATCAAGGTGTGTGGCTTTGATAGCTTATCTCTAGTTTAATTATTTGATTTGATCAATGACTAACTGCTTTGAAAATTTAAGTTGAGCTTTCTTGGCGAAAATATAATAAATCACTGCTGTAGAAATAAGTCCTACCAGCCATGATAAGTCGATCCCTCCTAACATTGCAGCAATTTGTCCCGTATAAAATTTACTATCAATAAAGGGCAGTTGGATCAAAATACCTAAAAAGTAGCAGGTGATACCAATTCGATTCCAACGGCCATACTTGCCATTTGGATCATAGAGCGCATCTACATCACATTCTTCTTTAGAGATAAAGTAGTAATCAACCAGATTAATAGCACTCCATGGAATAAAGAAGGTAAGTAAAAACAAAATAAATGCTTTAAAAGCACTTAAAAAAGTATGTTCACCTATAATTGCAATAAAAGTTGAAATCACAACCATAGCAAGAACAATGAGTAATCTTGTTATTTTTGAGATTTGATTTGTCGATTTGAAACTATTCCAAACCGTAGCAATGCACATAAAACTACCGTAAGCATTTAAGGTTGTCAGAGTAACTTTGCCAAAAGCGATACTAAAATATAAAAAGGTCACGACGAGGCCAATAGGGTTCATACCCACAACATATTGAACTTCATTTCCGACAAAATTGCCGTTTGCGACCTGAGCAATCAAAACACCTAAGGTCATGGAAATTTGTGAACCCAATAAAGAACCTAAGCCAACGGCCCAAAATACACGAGATGAAGACGTTTTAGTTGGAAGGTAACGGGAGTAGTCTGCAACATAAGGCCCAAAAGAAATTTGCCAAGAAGCAGAAAGTGAAACTGCTAATAAAAATGAAGACCAACTGAAATGACGCACTGCTAAGAGTTCAGAAAAATCAGAAAGTGCTAAAATTTGAGTCAAAATAATCACAAAAGCGATCAAACCAATAATACTAGCTACTTTGCCTACCAAATGAATTAAACGATATCCAATTGTTGCGAATATAATAATCAAACATGCGTAAATTAAGATACCAGTTGTATTGCTGACATGTGCTAGATGTGCAATTGCTTTACCAGCTAATACCTCTCCAGTTGCGGTAAAGCCAATATACATGAGGCAAACAAGTATGATTGGAATACAGGCACCATATACCCCAAATTGCACACGGCTTGAAATCATTTGAGGAAGGCCAAGTTTAGGACCTTGGGCGGCATGTAGTGCCATAACGGCAGCACCAAAACATTGTCCCACGAATAAACCAATAATAGACCAAAAAACATCCCCGCCTAATACAACTGCTAGCGCACCAGTCACAATGGCTGTGATTTGTAAATTAGCACCAAACCAGAGGGTGAATTGAGCAAATACTCCGCCATGTCTTTCATTTTCTGGAATAAAGTCAATACTTCGGTTTTCAATAAAACTACTATTTGCTTTCTCAGCCGATGAGTCCATTTCACTCTCCTTGTCCTTTAAGAGTCCACTCTATTTTTATTAATTCAATATTTGTACAAACAAATATAAACATGTATATACAAGTAATTTGAAAAATAATCAAACAGTTTTTGAGGCTGTAAAAGCTAAAAGTGGCTTAAATAATTCATAGATAAATAGAAAATATATTGGATTAATTTTATTTTTTAAAAAGTTAAATAATTGAAAAATAATATATAAAAAAGCCCTCTATAGAGGGCTCAACTTTATGCGTTTGCATCTAAAACGATTTGGAAATAAGTAGGAAGTTCAGAAAATTGCACGAGCTGGGTTTTATCTTCTTGCTTAAAATAATATTGATAATTTGGAGTTTCTAAATGGTTATCTAGATATTGTGTTGCATCAGTAAACTGGGCTTTTGCAATGGGCTTATCTTTCTTGCATTTAATAATAACAGGATTTACCGAATTTAATTTTACAGGAACACCATTTTCAAATTTAGCAGTTTCAATCAACAAAGAAATTTTGAAATCACCAAAATTTACACAAAAGTGACCTCCATTTTCTGTCTTAACTTCTCGGTCAGAGAAAAGATCTTTAAATAAACTCTTTAGGGATTCCCGGTGTTTATCTAAAGCAAGTTGAAATTCATGATCTCGTTGCTCGATCTTTTCTTGTTCTTCTTGTAGCAATTTGGCTTGCTTTTCAATTGTTGTAAAATCCAGCTTCATTTTAATATCTCCTTTGGTTGTTTTAAAACTATATATGGCAATCTTTTATTAAGTTTTAAAGAAACATACAGTATTTGTTACAACGGAATAATTAAGATGAGCTTTTGTATAAAACTTCAAAAATGTAAAAATATTTTCGAAAATATAGGAATTTAAAGAGATTGTCGGGAGGTGATTTTGTATTTTATATTTGAAAATGCTGCTACATATTAATGATAGATTTTAATGTAGCAGCATATTTCTTATTTTGTACAATGTTTTGCCATAAGTGGAGTACTTTTAATTTTTAAAAAACCTCCGCTACTCATGACACCAAGCATCACTAAAGCGGTTCCTACTAATTGCCAGATATTAAGGGTTTGCCCAGCAAGTAGAGCAATGATCATACTAAACACTGGTACAAAGTTAAAAAATACCGAAGCGCGGCCAGCACCTAACTTTTGTATGCCATTAAACCAGAATAAATAAGCAATCATGGTAGAGCAGATAACCACATATCCCATGGCTAAATGTGCATTTATAGGTGCAGATGCAATGGCTGAAAGAGGATTTTCAAATATCACACTCAACAAACCAAGTGTTATTGCCCCAAACATCATAGAAAAAGTCGTTGTTTCTAGCGGAGTAGCATTTTTTACATAACGACGAGACAGTACATTTGCGAAACAAAATCCAAATGCACCCAATAATATAAATAGATCTCCAATGTCTATTTTGAGGTGAAGTAAAGTTGTTATATGGCCCTGACTAATCACAAGTAATACGCCACTTAAACCGAATAAAACGCCTAAAAATTTACTAGTGGTAAGTTTTTCACCATCTAGCATGATTGTCATTAATAGAGTCATTAAGGGGGTAGTTGCCATAATTAAAGCACCGTTCACGGCAGATGTCGTTTTTAAGCCATAAAAACAGCCTATGTTGAAGCCTGCAATTCCAATTACTCCAATCACAAGATAGATAACTAAATTTTGGCTTAAGGCTGCCCATCTTAATTGGCCTGTTATTGAAAAGATCAGAAGTAAGCCTAGGCTTGCAATTGAAAACCGTTCAGATGCAGCAGATAGCGGAGGCATATGTTGAATGATATAAGACATTGCATTAAATGCTGATCCCCAAAAAAACATTGTTAAGACAACACCAGCATAGGCATAAGCCACCGTTCTGTTCATGGACAGGCTCCCATCAAGAAAGGTTTTATTCTGGGCAATTACATAAAGGTGTACAATTCCATATTAATACACTTCTAATGTGAAAATTTGCACAATGATTGATTGGGAAAATTTACATTACTTTTCAGTTTTTACAGAAGAAAAGTCACTGTCAGCGGCTGCCCGAAAATTGGGAGTAGATCATGCAACTGTATCTAGAAGAATTGCCCAGCTAGAACAAAATTTAAAACTTAAATTAGTTGATCGTAGACCACGCACCTACATCCTAACTCCTGATGGTGAACGTCTTGCGCAGGTGGTTGCTCGTATGATGGAAGAAACTTTTTCTATTGAACGTTTAACTCAGGCTGGTCAGCAAGAAGTGATGGGAAGTGTTTCTATCAGTATGCCTCCTTTAACTGCGGCACATCTCATCATGCCTCATCTGGGCAGATTTTACCGACATTATCCTCAATTAAAATTGCGTGTGCTCGGTGATGTTCATTATGTTTCTTTACAGCATAGTGAGGCTGATATTGCGGTAAGATTTGGCCGTCCTAAAGATGAAAATTTAGTAGCTCGTAAAGTAGGTGAAATTCCTTTTGGAATATATGCAGGTCCAAATTATTTGGCTTCAACGGCTCCTGAAAATTATGAATGGATTAGTGTAGAAGTAGGGGGAGTACATGGTCAAAAACAGCAAAAACTAAAAGAAAGATTAAATCATAAAGAACCGATTATGGTGACCAACCATCCTGAGTTGCAGTGGAGAGCTGCATGTGGAGAAGTGGGGTTAGCGGTCTTACCGGATTTTTTAGGCGCTCTTAGCAATTTAGTTAGATTACAAGATGATTACCCGATGAGTGCTGAAATTTGGTTAGTTACACATGAAGATTTACGGCATAGTCCAGCAATAAGAGTAGTAATGGATTTTCTTGTATCGTGTTTTGAGCCTTTTAAAGTTTAAGCTGTTAACTCTCGATTTATATAAAAAGCTGCTGGAGTTCGCAGCTTTTTTATTTTGATATATTTACGTCAAACTGACTTCTATTCCGTTGCGTAAATTAGATTGATCCTGAACAGAATTTAAATCAATTTTGGCATAGGATTTGGTGAGTATACGTCTAGCAGTAAAATTAATTGGTTTTTCTAAAAACTTTGGTAATTTAATACCAAGTGGATTGGTCTCGGTTTGAGACACTTCGGTAGTGACTCTAGTTCCCATAATATAGTCAAACCAAGGTTTAGTAACGCACCAATTAGCATTTTGATTACTTGTCATGTGATGATCATAGTGCCAAGGAATACGTTTTTTTGCATATTCTGAATCTAAATGTGCTTTTGAATGTACACGCCAATAATTCCATAAACCATAATAGAGCCCAGCTGTAAAAAATGGAGCGACAGGCAAAAAAATTGTAGCAGCTCCAGCTAATCCAATTAATGCTGTCTTTTCATTATAAATTTCAGCATTTTTAAACATTGATTCAGCATAACCGTCATCTTGAAAACCATTTAAGCGAGCGCGCTTATGATGAGCGATGTGAGTGAAAAATGGGCTATTACGATACTGTCTTGGATATTCGTGTAACCAGACTTTATGAAAGTACCATTCAAGACCATTAGCAACAAAAACACCTACAGGGAAACCAAGCATATTGGGAACTTCTTAATTACAATTTAAAATGATTGTAAAAGAAGAATGTTTTATCCCTTTGACTTAACAGGCAGTTAAATAAGTGTCATTAGAATCAATTTAACTATTTTGTTTACGCTGGCGATAAGCACTAGGAGTCTCACCAGTCCAACGTTTAAAAGCTCGCGTAAAAGCAGAGGGTTCAGAAAAACCAGTTAGATAAACTATTTGATCAATTGTTTCTTGTGTGTGAGCAAGTAAACGTCTGGCTAGTTTTCCCGATGCTGATTTAAAATTTTCTCATAATTTATATTAATTGCTTGTAAATCTGCTCGAAGGGTACGAGGGTTACGATTTAATTGTTCAGCAATAAATTTTTGATCAAAATGCCCAGATTCCAGTAATCCATTGCTAAGCAAACGCTCAATAGCATAAACGAGTTGATGCTTTTCTAAAGTCATTAACTGTTGTTCTGCAAGCGTTTCATGAATTCTTAATAATTCTGGTTCAGCAGCTGGTGAAGCTTTATTTAAAAGTACGCTAGGAAAAATAATAGAACCTTCCATTTGCCCTAAAATCACGGAGCAATTCCATATTTCCTCATATATTTCTGCTGATGCACCTTCTTGATGGGGCAAGATAATTTGAGTAGGTCTGAACTCTTTATTTGTAATATATTTAAAAAAATTAAGAAAAATACCTATGGCAAATTCAAGATAATGTCTTACGGGATGCTTAAAACCAGACAGTATTGCTTGATCTTCCTTAATTGTTAATTTTAGGTCAAATACATCTGTAAGTATGGCTTGATATCTTAGAGCCCGCTGTAAACCTTCTCCAAAAGTTGAGCTACTCAAAAATAGATATTCAATTACTAATCCCCTAAATGGTGGCATTTGACTACCTACATGCAAGCCAATATCAGGGTCTTCACTTATTTCTTCAGCCGCTGTCCAAAACCTTTGTTGAGTCGAATTATCTCTACGAATATTTTATCGGGAGGCTGATTGGGTAAATTTACACTTGCAAAAATAGATGCTGCATCTAAGCCCATCTTTTGCATAGTCTGATAAGTCATCCACAAAAAAATTCCAGCATCTGAAGAACTTTTTGACATATTTTGATTACAACCATCCCTATAGACTCTATGGTGCATTCAATCATGATTTTACTATTGATGCTATATCCTAGAAATTCATAGTATTTTAATTATCGGGAAAGAAACCAGCATCTTCACGTGCTTGCTTTAAAGCTAAGATAAAGCAGATTAATAAAAGGAATCCTATGAA
Organism: Acinetobacter sp. V116_7; assembly: GCF_056735735.1. NCBI lineage: Bacteria > Pseudomonadati > Pseudomonadota > Gammaproteobacteria > Moraxellales > Moraxellaceae > Acinetobacter > Acinetobacter sp. V116_7. Next base: position 618,303 of record NZ_JBWZIF010000028.1, on the reverse strand, counting down.
AAAAAGAAAAAAATCGATGTTACTAATCGCAAAACCTATACTTGTAGCACCTAGACTTAGTAATAAGATACATAATATTTTCCAAAAAATGAGCATGTTACGTTCTGATAAAAAGTCTAAAGATATTATTTGCAATTGAAGGGGAATTCTAAATTTTTTTATGTTTTTTTTATTATAAATTATGTAATTCAGTAAAATTTTAATTTTTATGGTTTTGATATAACATTATGAAAATAAATAGATTTTTGTTTTACTGGGCTTGATGAGTGAATTTTAATTTTTCTTAAAATTAAGTTTTTATTAATTAATAGAATGATAATTCTTTAGAAACACTATAAAATAGTGCTCATGAATTAAATTTATTTTTTTAATTTATTTAAAACAATATGTTATGTTGGCTATTAGAATCTTTGTTAAAAAAAAGACTTGATCTTTAAGCTATTTTTTGAAATTATAGTCATGCAAATTGTGATCTATTTCCCACAATTTGTATTTCAGGTTAAGTGGTTATCACTAATGCTCATTTGCTATTTTTGCTTATGAGCATTTTTTTATGTGATTTTTTAATAGAACTACAAAGTTTAAAAAAAAATAGCCTTTGTGTTCCCTTGGTAGCGTTAAGTTTCTTTGTTTTTAGTAATTTTATAGAGAATAGTTAATCATATTGAATCGTCACCGTCGCTGTGGCTTTAACCTCACCTGCGGTCACATTGGTGGCGGTCTGATAATAACGGGCAGTTAAAGGAATATCATATTCAACAGTTTGATTGGAACTCACGCTACCTATATTGAGTTTGGTTGCTTTTTGAATCGGCTTATTTGCTCCATTCATATTCCATAACAGTTCAACACCAACACCGTTAGCTTTTATTGAATTCGCAGCACTGTTATTAATTACCTGATTATTGGAGGTATCAGAATTATAATCAAAACTTAAGCTGATCGTATTGCTCGTAGCGATACCAGAATTGTTTTCGCCACCATTACATAAGATCGATAGATTAAAATTCTGGTCCCCTTGGGTTGAACCAATCGCTCTAAAGCCTGATTTCATCACGGTTGGAAGTTGAACTGGTGAATCTACACCATTTTGAATTTCACAAGATGAAGACGCAATAAGAATAGGGGCATTACTTAATACAGTAGTGGTTAAAAATGGGCGGTTCTGTTGCCCTGATACGTAATAGGTACTGTAACGGCCTGCAACTAGTGCACCAGAACCAGTTGTCATAGCTGTTTTAATAACTTCCATAACAAAATATCCTGGGGAAAGTGTATATGTTTGATTAGGTGTTAATGTACGTCTATAAGGATAATATCCTGAAAAATCTGAAGCATCGGCAGCTTCGCGATAAAGTCGAATACCAATACCCGGAATATTAGTGGCATAAACATTATTGCCTATTGGGCTAATTGGATAATTTAAGGGGAGAGCTGCAATAATTTGATCACTCGCACGATTACAAGTTGCAGTCGAATTATTAGGTGATATTGTAAAAGTATTCTTTTGTAAGATCGTTCCTATTGGATCGTTTGGTTTTACTACGATTTTACCTATCGTCATCGGAATATCGACGGTAGTAAATCCTTTACTTAAATTGCAATTTGCATTTGTATGGCTATAAGCAAATAGACTCACTGCCAGAAATCCAATTTTTTTTAAAATATTATTCATTTACAGACTGCCTTTGTCATAATAATTGGTTGGTTGTTATGCTTTATTTGATCCGCTATATCGTATTCAATCTCGCATTTTTCAGTACTCGTATTTCCCCATTTCACATATAAACGATCATGGGTTAAGGGTGTTCGTAAATAAATGCGACTGCCTTGTGCGACAATGCTTATTACTTCGTTATTCTGGTTATATACCTGTGCGGCAAAAGGTAGATGTGAACCATCTAATGTTGTTGTACTAATAAAAAGTGCATAACCTTTTTTTGTTAAGAATTGGACTTTAGTGATTGAGCCAGCATAGGGCGCAATCCGTAAACTACTTTCAGAAAGCTCAACTTGGGTAGACATGCCTTGCGGGTCAAGACTAATGTCATTCATACGGTAAGGCGTAACATAGGGAATAACGGCATACCCGTTTTTATTAATACTTAGCCCAGGTGTATTACCGACTTGTGCTCCAGTAGCATCCGGCGCATAGACCAACACCATGGTTTGGGCTTGATCTGGCCCAAACAAAATTCCTTGAGAATGTGCAACAACATTACCACTGAAGCTAAGCATTTCTTGTTGGTATGAATCTGCATGACTGAATGAAGCAGCAAGTGTTGTATAGTTGGTTTTATAGGTACCATTAATATTTAAGTTAGTTTGATCATGGTCCTGATTAGAAATTGATGCGCCGTAGTTTAAGCGATTTCCTGTAAAGCCACTGAAGCTTAAAATCTGACTGTCATCCCCAATAACACTATTAAAAGTCAGAGAATTTTTCTTAAAATCTAATGGAAAAGAGAAAGAAGCAAGGTACTGTGTATCTTGTCCTGTGCGAGCGCCGTCTTCTTCAATCTCGCTGCTCATTGCAGATAAACTATAAGTTAAATCTTTAAATTGATTGCTATAACCTAATTGGAACTGTTTATTGGTCTTGGGTTGATTCCAATAATTTATCCATGAACCGACTAAGTAAAAATTTCCCCATTGCTTTGGAAGTACCTGATTTAAAGTAATCTGAAATTCACTTTTTTGTTTGCCTACGGAAAAGCTATCAATATTTTGCTTTTGTAAATCTTGAATTAAAATTGCATCACGCAATTTGAGGTAGTTTTCAGTTGAATATCGATAAGCCGCTAATGTTAAATTAGTATTTGTTGGGGAAAATAACTTACTGTAGCTTAAACGATAACTTTGCCCAGTCATTGTAGGTTGATGATCAAACTCAGTTTTTGACTGGGTAGCATCAAAAGAAATCGCTCCAATGGGGGTTGAAAAAGCCGTACCTAGTAAGAGTGAGAGATATTGTTGCGTTGCTTGAAGTGCGGTGTAAGTTGTGAGGTAATTATTAATTCCCCGTTGATACTTACCTTGTATTAGCCAAGGATTTAGACCTAGATTTGAATCTCGAAACTGTCCTAATGTGAAAGAGTATCGACTCATTTGCGGGCGTAGCATTTCGACGACAGAAGCATAGGGAATAGCGAATTTCTGAATTACGCCATTAGATTCAATTACCGAAACTTGTAGCTCGCCCCCAAATCCTGTTGGATAAAGATCATTAATTTCAAAGTTTCCGGGTGGTACTGTTGTCTGATAAATTAAATTGCCTTGTTGCCTAACCTCGACTTTCGCATTGGTTTTTGCATAACCTCTTACTCTGGGAGCATAACCGAGCATACTGTTTGGAAGCATTCGGTCATCACTTGAAATATTTATGCCGCGATACGGTAAAGAATCGATAAAATCACTATTAGTAAAATAATTGCCTAAAGTCACAACACCATGAATTTTCGGAAATGCTTTTTGTATATATGTATTTGTTGAAGTATAAGAAGAATTATCAGATTGAAAATCAGTATGGTCTTGCCATTTCCATTGTCCATTATGGCGAAATTGCCAACTTGCTAAATTTGCTCCAAGATTAGTCCCCATAAAAGCATATGTACTTTCATGTTGTTCGTTAACTATTCGATAAGCAGTCACGTTATATGTCAAAAAAGCTGCATTAATACCTCGATCCCAAAGATGTGGATCGATATAGCCCTGTGCATTTTTTTCTAATGTGACTTGGGGGATAGAGATATCAATTCTTAAACGAGAACTATCAAATAAATAAAAAGCATTATCTATCCAATGACTCAGTGCATCACAAGAAAGAGAGGATGTATGAGAATGTTGGCTAAGCACATCAGCTTTTACGCCATATTCTAGTAACATGGCTTCTGTAAAACAGGTTTCGGCATTTACGTTAGGAGAGCTGGCATTAAAGCGCATGCGTCGTTTACCCAACCATTGACCATTAACATAGACATCTAAGCTATATTCACCAGCTAAGATGGGGTTTCCATATTTGAAACGACCAATATCAATTTTTTGTGCATTACCTACTAAAAAATTGCTATCAAATTCTGCTTTTGAGAAACCTGAAACATCAACATTATTTTGTGCATATGCTGCTAAAGGCATAAATAAAGCAATACTTGAGGCCATATAACAAGTAAAAGGGCTTTTTAAACATATATAAGGTATAAACCATTTAGACATAGTTTTAGAGCCTATTCATGATAGGTATTTAGGTTTTTTTAAGTAATATAGTAAGGTTAGAACTTTATTGGATGCTCAACTCTTCCGCCGTAATCATTGATATATACAAAGCTCATATCTGCTACATTTTTATTCTTTAGTTTTATTTTATCTTCAGAAAAAGGGGCAACCATTAAACCTTGTGGTAACAAGTCTACTTTATGGCCTTCAGTTCCTTGAAAAATGGAAGTGATAGTGAGGAAAAAGGGAGTCGGGTTCTTTATTACGAGATATTGATCATTTATTTTCCATTGAACTTTTTCACTTAGCTGTTCAATATTTTCTTTTAGATCTATAGGACGATAAAAGAATTTAATTCGCGAACGAACAGCGAGCTGTAAAAAATTATTAGAAATTGGGGTACTTTGGTCTTGTTGAGTTTTGCCTTCGGGTTTAGGAGGTATATCTAAAACATTAAGCCAGAAAATTGATTCTTGTTGCTGACTTAATTGAGACGAATTAGGTAGAGCTGTAATTCTTAAAGTTTGGCCCTTAGTTGCTTCTACTCGTGAAATCGGGGGAGTAATAATGAAAGGCACATTTGCTTCATCGGGAGTTGATTTTGCATTTCCATCATCAATCCAAGCTTGAACAAGAGACGGAGCTGTGCCGTTATTGCTTAGTTGTAATGTGATCTCACGTGCATTTGAAGGATAAACGACACGAGTTCCATGCAAAACAATTTCAGTATGACCTGTGGTAGTCAGTACTACCTGTAGGCAAACTAATCCCCAAAAAAACTTACGACCACGAAAAAGCATGAGCCATATTCTCAATAATGAATAATGAATAATGAATAATAGATAGGAGATAGCTTCTATTTAGAAATAGAAGCTTCAGTTTTAATTTTATTGATAAATAATCGTGTATTTGACTTGCGACGTTACCGTACCAGCAGTAGAAGCACCTGTAGCATAATATTCAGCATAGTAGTTAAGGTCAGCATCACCACCTGCTGAAACATTTACCCATTGCGAGTTGGTTTGCGTGCTATTCGTGCTTGTAGCAAGTACTGGGATCACAGCATTATTACTGCCTAGCAACTGGATATTCACGTTTGTTGCCGCACCCGAGGTTGCTTGGTTTAATAAACGACCAGTATTAAAGTCAACTGTAGCACCCGGCTCAAAATAAGTGGCTACTTTACCAGCAGAAGCACAGTTCGTTAAATTAATTTGAAAAGGTGTGCGACCAGCCACATCACCTGCATTTTTTAAAGTTTGAGATGAAACTGTAGGTAGATTAATTGTTAGATTTTTATCTCCAGTATCAATAGTACAAGTATTATCCGTGACAAGACCATTAATAGTAATTGTGCCATCTGCTGCTTGTGCATTTGTTATATTTAAGAGAGAAACCGCTGCTATAAAAATAAACTTTTTCATAAAATCCCCAGAATAGCCTTTTAAAATAAAATCCATTACTTTTCAGCAAGTTTATTCTGCTTAAGTAAGGCGAAGGAAATATATCACTTTTCAACCAAAAAACAAGAAGAACATTATATTTATATATATTTTGATCAATTGTTTTTATAGATAAATATTTTTGAAATATATTTTTTATCAGTTGGTAAAATACTTTATGATTCATATTTAAAATAAAATTAAAAAACTCGTAATATTTAAGTGTTTGTATTTTATTAAATTAATCTAACTTTAAAATATTTTTGAGTAAAAAAGTATATTTTATTTACATAACTGTTTGTTTTTAAATAATAAAATTATTTTTAAATTTATCTTGTGAATAAATTTATTTTTTAAGAATTTTTTAAGATTCAATTCCTACTGTTTTAGTTGTAATTCAATAAAAGATAATCTGGAGTTCCGTTCCATGAATAGTATGAAGTATAGCTATAAACCAAATTACTTTTTCTTTGCTCATAAACTAGTTTTGTTTTTAAAGGATTATCTGATTAAGCACCCAACGGAGCAGCAGACAACGTTTAATCTACAGACGATTTATGACATCTTTAGTCATGATCTTGCTTCAAGTACAACTAATCTTGAGGGTATCTTAAATATTGCAGATGAATACGTCTTTGAAACAGAAGATGGTTTACTTCCATTGATTAGTAAGCACTCTGTTAATCTCAAGAATCATGTACTTTCTTTGGAATTCTCACCACAAGCTTTGACAAGCTTATTGTCAGGTCGCTCTTTAGTGAATCCTAAAGCAGCTTAGATTTTCTTTTAAGGTAGAGTGAACTCATATAAAATTCATAAAATTTATTTTTAAGAGTTATTTATGAGTAAAGACTTTAAGGCCTTAACTTATATTGCGGATGATAAGATAGCAGATACAGTGACTTGGCTCTTACACCATCAAGATGTTTTTGATTCTTTTAATTTTGATGTATTGAGCCAAGAGCTGTCTGTAACGCATGCAGCAGGAAAAGACATTATTCGAGTAGGGACATTTCTTAATGCCACTTACGGAATTTTAGTTACTTCTGTTTAAATAAAAAAAAGCCCTGAAAAAATCAGGGCTTTTTGTTCTACTACACTAAGTTATGCACTCATTGCATTTACTGATAAGTCAGCAACCGTAGGTTTTGGTTTTTCTGCGGTTAAGCCTAGTTTATTAAACAACGCTTGGTCTTTACCTTCACCAGCATTTGGTGTGGTGAGTAATTTATCACCAGAGAATAATGAGTTTGCACCTGCCATAAATGCTAATGCTTGATCTGAATCACTTAATGACTCACGACCAGCAGATAAACGAATATAGCTATGCGGCATAATAATGCGTGCAACAGCAATAGTGCGGATCCACTCAATTACATCAAGCTTTTCAACATCTGCTAAAGGTGTTCCTTCAATTGGAACAAGCATGTTAATTGGCACTGATTCAGGATGAATTGGCAAGGTAGCTAGTTCATGCAATAAACCAACACGGTCATCACGGCTTTCACCTAGACCTACAATACCGCCACTACAAACTTTCATACCAGCTTGGCGAACATAATCTAGGGTATTTAAACGATCATCAAAAGTACGTGTGCTAATGATGTGAGAGTAGTACTCACGAGATGTATCTAGGTTGTGATTGTAATAATCTAAACCAGCAACTTGTAGACGCTCTGCTTGAGATTGGTTAAGCATGCCTAAAGTCATGCATGTTTCTAAACCTAACGCTTTTACTTCACGTACCATTTCTAAAACATAAGGCATATCGCGCTCATGTGGGTTACGCCAAGCAGCACCCATACAAAAACGAGACGAACCTGAATCTTTTGCAGCTTTTGCTTCGCTAATCACTTTTTCTACAGCGATACGTTTTTCTGCTTCTAATTTTGATTCGTAATGTGCGGATTGTGAGCAGTATTTGCAATCTTCAGGACATTTACCCGTTTTAATAGATAAAAGGGTACTGACCTGAATCGAATTGGCAGTGAAGTGCTCACGATGTACTTGCTGAGCCTTGAAAACTAAATCCAAAAAAGGTTGTTCATATAAAGCTTGGATTTCTTCACGATTCCAATCATTACGTAGAGTCATTGTCATATCCATGATGATGGCATTAATTCACTACACATAATCATACAGAATTCGTATTAAAGCTATAGGGCAAAAAACATCATTTTTTTAATTTGATAGCTGAAGTTGATTAAGTTGCTGTTCAATTGCCCAATCAATATGCACATTGACGATTTCGTCATGTAAATTTTTGCCTTTGTGTAGCTGATCTACAATTTCTTTTGAATAAGGAGCATTTCCTAATCCGATAGCAATATTACGTTTAAATGACTGATAACCCGTCCTACGAATAGGGCTACCTTCTGTATTGGCTAAAAAAGTGGCTTCATCCCACTGCCAGATATCCAGTAGACTAATATTGTCTAATCCATTTCTAGGATTGAAATCGCTAATGGACGCAGTTTTGGCAAAACTATTCCATGGACAAATTAATTGGCAGTCGTCACAACCAAAAATTCGATTACCAATCCCTGCACGTAATTCTTCAGCAATAATTCCTTTGTATTCGATAGTTAAGTAAGCAATACATCGTCTTGCATCTAGCATATAAGGCTCGACAATTGCTTGTGTCGGGCAAATATCAATACAAGCGCTACAAGAACCACAATGTGCTGTTGCAGGTTCGTCGAAAGGTAAGTCGAGTGACGTAAATAGCTCGCCTAATACAAAAAAAGAACCCGACTTTTTATGAATGAGCAAAGTATGCTTACCTGTCCAACCCATTCCGGCACTTTCAGCTAATGATTTCTCAAAAATAGGAGCCGAATCTGCAAAAGGGCGAGATTCAAAATCGCCGACTTTTTCACGAATTCTTGTTGCTAAAGTTTTCAATCTGCCACGCATGACTTTATGGTAATCACGGCCACGTGCATAACGGGCGATAATCGCAGAATTTGGTTCGAAAGGTACATATCGAGGTTTTGGAGATTCCACAAGATAATTCATACGAACGCAAATAATACTTTTTGTGCCAGGAACTAATAATGTAGGGTCGGCTCGTTTTTCTAGATTTTCTTCTAAATAGGTCATGTCTGCATGATAACCACGTTCTAGATATTCTAAAAAACGTGGCATTTGCTCTTGAGCATCTGGTTTTGCAATGACACAATCAGCAAAACCCAAGTCTAAGGCTTGAGCTTTGATCCATGCTTTTAATTCATGAGGATCAAGTTGTTGCACTGCAATGCGTGATGTGTCGGAAGATGTCATAAACCAAAATGCAAGAGGATAATAATATGCAGGCGGTAGTTTACCATAGCGATGATATTCGAGCATGGGAGCAGCGTTGGTTTGCTGCACAAAACTCCTCATTAGGTTTAATGCAACAAGCAGCTTGGTCAATCGCTCAGCAGTTCATCGAGCTTTTTAAAAATCGTACCATTAATAATATTGCTGTTTGGTGCGGGCAAGGCAATAACGCAGGTGATGGCTACTTTATAGCAGGTTATCTAAAACAAGCTGGATTTCACGTTGAAATATTTGCAGCTCCATTGGGTGAATCAACCGATTTACATTGTGCAGCACAATTTGCTATAGAAAAGAAAGTTCAAATTCATTCAAATTTTGATATTAAAAAAACATTCGATTGCCATATTGATGCTCTATTTGGCATAGGCTTAAATCGCGAATTAAATACTAATTGGCAACAGGCCATTCATCAATTTAATGAACAATCTGGCTTAAAAGTTTCGATTGATATACCGAGTGGCTTACATGCAAATACAGGCTGTGCTTTACCTTTTGCAATACGAGCTGATCATACCTTTACTGTTTTAGGTCTTAAGGCAGGATTATTTACAGGTCAAGGCAAAGAATATGTGGGACAAATTCATTTAGTTAATTTAATTCCAATAGACCAAGAGCTGAAACCTTTAGCTTATTTGACATCTACAAATATTAAGCTTCCTAAACGTTTGGCTTTTGGTCATAAAGGGAGCTATGGACATGTTTTGGTGATAGGTGGACATGAGCAAATGGGTGGCGCTGTCATTATGGCTGCTGAGGCTGCTTTTCATGCAGGTGCAGGTAAGGTGACCGTGATTTGTCATCGTAACCATCATCAAGCTATTTTGTCGCGGGCACCTAATATTATGCTCCGTGATATTAATGCTTTAGGTGAAGAAAATATTAGAGAAATTTTATCTCAAGTTGATGCAGTATGTTTTGGAATGGGGCTAGGGCGAGATGGCTGGGCAAAGCAAATTTATCAGCAATGGTTTAATTTGTTAAATCAAAGTACACACCTAGAAACTGTTTTAGATGCAGATGCTTTATGGTTTCTCGCCAAGCAGCCTGAAAAATTGGGTGTACATGTTTATGCGACGCCTCATCCGGGAGAAGCTGCTACCTTACTTGGTTCCTCTACAGCGAAAATTGAAAATGATCGAATTGCTGCAATTTATGCCTTGCAACATAAATATGCGGGTCAGTGGGTACTTAAAGGAGCAGGTAGCTTAATTTTAGAGGATAACTTGTATATTTGTACCGAAGGTAATGCCGGTATGGGAACTGGTGGAATGGGTGATGTATTAGCTGGAATGATTGCAAGTCTAAAAACCCAGTTCGATAAGGCAATTGCATTACATGAGATTGTTACCCTTCATGCTCAAGCAGGTGATGAACTTGCAAAACAAGGTATGCGTGGTTTACAGGCTTATCAAATGAATGAGGCAATTACTCAAGTAGTGAACTAAGAAAGTTTTAACGTCTACGACTGCTAGAGCGGCTTCGTCCACGCGCCATACCACCTAAGGCATTAAGGACAGAAAGTTTACTCATACTTCCAGATGCATGAGCATGGCAAATAGCGGCAGCAAGAGCATCGGCTGCATCGGATTGAGGTTTAATCGTCAAGTTAAGTAATCGCATCACCATCATTTGTACTTGTTCTTTATCTGCGGCACCATAACCAACGACAGACTGTTTAATTTGACGGGCAGTATATTCTGCAACTTGTAAATCTAAATTAACTAATGCGGCTATGGCAGCACCACGAGCTTGTCCCAGTTTTAAAGCAGAGTCTGGGTTTTGAGCCATAAAGACCTGCTCAACCGCAGCTTCAGTTGGACCATGAAATTTCACAATTCGTTCAACGCCAGCAAAAATACGCTTTAAGCGTTCTGGCATTTCTTGAGTTTCAGTTCGGATTGTACCAGCATCAACAAAACGCAGTTTACTACCATCTTTTTCAATGATTCCATAACCTGTTAAGCGTGAACCTGGGTCAATACCAATAATCAATGCCATGTGAAGACTTATATAAATAGTTCAGTGGGTATTGTTACATAGCCAAAACGGTTATGCATGAGTAATTTAAAGAATGCTGTGATGAATGGTTATTTTTCGGTTTTTATTGAACCCAATTATATTTTTTAAAATCATTTGATGTAATTCTATTTTAATGGAATACTTATCTATAATTTTGGAATTAAAGTCTGTCGGCAGATGGAAGATATAAATATACGCATTGCGCAGCAAGTACGTGAATTGCGTCTAGCCCGTGGATATACCTTAGATGTTCTTGCAACTCGATGTCAGGTAAGTCGTTCTGCAATTTCATTAATTGAACGAGGGGAGGCGAGTCCTACAGCTGTTGTCCTTGAAAAGCTGGCAAATGGTTTAGGTGTAACTTTGACTCAGCTATTTGATATCCCACAAAACAATCAATCACCTCAACCCCTGATTCGGCGTACTAAACAATCAGAATGGAAAGATCCCGAAACAGGTTATATTCGCCGTCAGGTTTCACCGCCAAATTGGAAATCTCCATTTCAAATCGTTGAAATCGAATTCCCGCCTCAGTCACGAATTACGTATGAAATTAGTGAAACCTCCAAGGTGGTACAACAGCAACTCTGGGTAGTTGAAGGAGAAATTGATATTCAATTAGGTGATTCTTCTTATGCTTTAAGCACAGGGGATTGCTTGGCAATGCAACTCAACCAGCCCGTTATATACAGTAATAATTCATCTCAAGTCGCTCGCTATATTTTAGTCGTCTCTAATCAACTTGTTTCTGCCGTTAAGGAATCTTTATGACTTATTCCCTCAATTCTAATTTTCGTTTAATTGATTGTAATGAAACAGAATATTCTGGGGCTATATTAGATATTCTGAATGAGGCAATTATCAATTCAACCGCTCTATATGACTATTTACCGCGCTCTGAAGAATCGATGAAAAACTGGTTTTCAGTTAAACGAGAAAATGGTTTTCCAGTGATTGGTATTATTGATGAAACAAACAAGTTGTTAGGTTTTGCGAGTTGGGGAACTTTCAGGGCTTTTCCTGCCTATAAATATACTGTTGAACATAGTATTTATATTCATCATGAGCATCGTGGTTGTGGGCTAAGCAAAATTTTAATGCAAGAGTTGATTAAGCGTGCTCAAGAGGCTGAACTACATGTATTGATAGGCTGTATTGATGCGACCAATCAGGCAAGCATTGGTTTACATGAAAAAATGGGCTTTATCCATGCAGGTACTTTTAAACAAGTCGGGTTTAAGTTTGGACAATGGTTGGATGCTGCTTTTTATCAGTTAAATTTAAATACGCCACAGCAGCCAGTTGATGGGTAAATCATAAAGCTCAAATCTCAAGTTTAAGAAAATAGCCCAGTTTGTGATGAAATAAAACAGGGCTATAGAGCATAAATTATAAAACACCGAGTTGTTCTAATCCTTTATAAGCAATTTCTTTTCGAATAGAACTAGGAATTCCTTTTTTCATTTCTAAATTGAGTGAGAACGCCACAATTTCTCCTTGTGGTTGAATGACCCAACCGGTTAACCAGCCAACTTGTGGTTCAACATCCCATCCCCAACCACTTTTAGCATAAATTTTACGTCCATTTTTTTCTTCTATGAACACCATTGATTGGACTTGTTCTTGTACATTTTTACTAAATGGAAGAGTTTTATTAGCTAATTCATAAGCAAATTGGGTTTCTTGTTCAGGTGTAATTTTAAGTGGGCCGACAAGCCAAAAATTATCTACTTTTGAACCAATGTCTGCATTACCGAAACCAATACGTTTTACCTCTTTAGACATAAGATCAAGTCCAATTCTTCGAGCTAGTTCTTGATAAACTGGAATAGCAGAAGCTTTCATTGCATCGCCTAAAGTCATGTCCTTTTCCCAATCAGGAAACAAACGCTTTTGCCCGTCCCATTTAAATACTTCAGTTGCCGTTGCTTTATGATGTTCGAGTCCAATTAAAGCACTTAGCATTTTAAAGGTAGAGGCGGGAACATATTCGATTGATGCTCTTTTAAGATCATTGCCATAAATTTCTTCGGTCTGCCCACGCTTAATCACTAAAACTCCCGTGGTCTGTGCCTGATCAAACAGAGATTTAATTTCTTCTGAATTTTTATTGGCGGAAATAGCGTGTATTTGATGTTGTTTTACCGTGTTAGAAGAGCAGGCAGATAAAAATAGAGTAGTTGTCGCAACGACAAGGACTTTTTTATACATAATTCTGACTAAGTTTAATTTGAAGTGTTATTAATTAATTTAACTTGAATAGAGCTATCTCTAGATAGGTAAAATGTAAGCTATTTAGCGAGATCTACATGTCGGTAGTATCTTTAAAGTTCTCAACAGATACAGCGGAAGTAAAGGAATACACATAACTTTGCTAAGTAAATAAGACTTTATTTGACTAAATACGTTCTTTTTCAAAGAGCTTTTAGCTCAAATAAAGCAAAAAATTTAAAATCTGATTGAAGTGGCACTTGATAAACCTGATACAGCACTCATTAATAAGAAAGCATGTTTGTTTTTATCGAGTTAAAATCAAATGTACTCCAGTATTGCAGACTCTTATTGATCCGATAGTATTGTTAATTTTTTAGAAATTAGACAAAACAATCAGAGTTAAGAGAAATGCTTAATCCTTATATGAAACTTAGATAGGGTTAGGTCAAATAAAACTGCAATGAATTTTCTTTTTGAGATAGATAAAGTTTTACATGAATTTACTTCTTATTGTAGTTCTGGGCGCGATTGTTGAAATTGCCGTATGGATTGGCGTAGCACAGTTCATCAGTGGATGGTACGTGTTCTTTTGGTTCATTATTGCTTTCTTTATTGGTTTGGGGCTTATTCGCAGAAGTACTGCTGGTATTATGCCTCAATTACAGCAAATGCAGATGACCGGCCAGCTAGGTAGTGATCCAACTGTAACTAAAAAACTTGCTTATGCTTTTGCAGGTTTCTTATTAATGTTACCAGGTCTTGTATCTGATGTTTTGGCTGTTTTAATTTTGATTCCTGGTGTTCAAACCGCATTTCGTAACATAGCGATGAGAACTCTTGCAAAACGCCAACAAGCCATGATGAATAAAATGATGGGTGGTATGGGCGGTAATGCTTCAGGACAAAATCCATTCGCTGATTTAATGCGTCAAATGCAAGATATGCAGAATCAGCAAGGTGGTGGTCAAGGCCAATACCATGATTCAAACGTCATTGATGGCGAAGCGCGAGATGTTACGCCAAACCACAAAAAAATTGAGCATAAAAATAAAGATTGATAAGTAATTATGTTATGAAAAAGCTTAAACCCATAAGGTTTAAGCTTTTTTTATTTCTAAAATTATTATTGATTCTGAGAAACCGAAGTAGATGAATCAGTATCGTCTATTTCTAATTTAGTTTCTTCTTGTGGTTTCGGCTGTGGTTGATACTTATTTGAAGGTAGAGCGGTTTGCTTGTTTTCAGATTGTTGATAACCTCGACTTCGGTTTGCTCTTTCGCGAAAGCCACCTTTATTAATCAGCTGTGTATGAGACATGCATTTGCCTAAATGTGAGATTATTCGCTTATTTTAGCAAATTTGGCAAAATATCAAAATAAGAAAAATAGTGCCAAAAAAATAATATTTAACTTATCTTTTTGTATTTTAATAATATTTTTTAATTGACTCAATTGTTCATTCAGATTGAATTATCTTTTCATTTCACATAGGATAAATATAAAGGATGTATAAATTAAAAATGCAGCAAACCTATTAAAAAAACAACGGTTGAAATGAGGGAAGGAGGGTTACCTATGCTATATCAATACCATTGTGCGTGTTGCGACAAAGTTGTGGCATCAACTGATAAATCATGTCCATATTGTGGTTCGCAACATATTCGAAGCCCGTATGGTTTGTGGATGTTTTGTGTGATGGCTTGTTTAGCGGTTGTCGTTGTATTTAAAGTTGTCCATATTTATGTTCAGAACCATCAAGATACTCCGACGCAGTCAACATTACTTGATGTATTAAATCAGGATGATAAAACCACAAGACAATAAATTTTGATCAGAGCTACAAATGATATGGCATCAAGGATAGTTGCTAGAAGAGTAAACCCTACATATTATGAAATTTGAAATGTAAAAAAGCCCGCTCATTGGCGGGCTTTTTTATGTCTTTATATTAGAGGCCAGCAGCATCTTTAAGAGCTTCAACTTTATCAGTTTTTTCCCATGTAAATGCAGTATCTGATCCTTCGCGACCAAAGTGGCCATAAGCCGCAGTTTGTTTGTACATTGGCTGAATAAGATCCAGCATACGAGTAATACCAAACGGTCTTAAATCGAAATGATCACGTACAAGTTGAATAATCAACTCATCAGAAACTTTTGCTGTACCAAATGTATTAATTGAAATTGAAGTAGGTTCTGCTACACCAATTGCGTAACTCACCTGAATTTCACATTTGTCAGCAAGACCAGCTGCTACAATATTTTTTGCAACATAACGGCCTGCATATGCAGCTGAGCGGTCAACTTTAGATGGATCTTTACCAGAGAAAGCACCACCGCCGTGACGAGCCATACCGCCGTATGTATCAACAATAATTTTACGACCTGTTAAACCACAGTCACCTACAGGACCGCCAATAACGAACATACCTGTTGGGTTAATGTGGAATTTAGTCGCAGCGTGGAACATTTCAGCAGGAATGATCGGCTTGATAATTTCTTCAATAACAGCTTCTTTAAGCTGGCTTTGAGTAATTTCAGGATCATGTTGAGTAGATAAAACAACTGCATCTAGACGTACAGGCTTGCCATTTTCATATGCAAAAGTCACTTGGCTTTTTGCATCTGGGCGTAACCATGGAAGTGTGCCTGAACGACGAAGTTCAGCCTGACGTTCCATTAAACGGTGAGCATAAGAAATCGGAGCAGGCATTAAAACATCTGTTTCACGGCTTGCATAACCGAACATTAAACCTTGGTCACCGGCACCTTGATCTTCAGGTTTTTGACGGTCTACACCTTGTGCAATCTCTGGTGATTGTTTACCAATCATATTGATTACAGCACATGTTGATCCATCAAAGCCAAGATCAGAGTGGTGGTATCCAATACCGTTAACAGTATTACGAACAACAGCTTCAACATCAATATTAGCAGTCGTTGTTACTTCACCAGCAAGTACAACAGCGCCTGTTTTTACCAGTGTTTCACATGCAACACGTGCGTATGGGTCTTCTTTTAAGATTGCATCCAAAATAGCGTCGCTAATTTGGTCGGCCATTTTATCGGGATGACCTTCGCTTACAGATTCCGAGGTAAAAACAGCGTACTCGCGCATGAAAGTCCTATCTTGGTTATTTCAAAAGACATAATATGTTACATCGACTTGAGCTTAAGGACCAGTTCATACTGACCAAAAAGCATGAATTTGTTTCATTTATACTGTGTTTTAATTGATAAGTGTATTAGTAAAATTGATATAAAGAATGTTTATTTAAAGTATTGGTATTTTAATAACAAGTTATTAGAGTACTTTTTAGACATATGAATTAACAAAAAGATTATGTCTTCTAAGTGGGATTTTAAAGAAAAGAAACATGATCGACCTACATAGAGATTTCAAAAGATTTTATCTATATATCAAAGTCTAATAGAACTGCCTGTTCGTATAGGGGAGCAGTATTTAAGAAAATGAGCACTGTTTTGTATAACTTAAAGGTCCAAATGATTTTTGTGTAACCAAGAAACGGTTAAAAATAAAGAAATATACTATGTTGGGGTTTACCCTCAGCCTTTTTTTTAAGACAATATAGCGGCATTGAATTGTTATTCATCTTCTTCTTTTCATCAATCTATTAAAATTGGATTCTGATCTTATGACGACCCCTTTAAACGAACGTCGTATTGCAAATGCAATTCGTGTATTGGCAATGGATGCTGTGCAACAGGCAAACTCAGGGCATCCTGGTGCTCCAATGGGGATGGCAGATATTGCTGACGTCGTCTGGCGCGAGTTTTTAAATCACAACCCAACTAACCCACAATGGGCAAACCGCGACCGTTTCGTTTTATCAAACGGCCATGGTTCAATGTTGCAATATGCTTTGCTTCATTTAACAGGTTATGATCTTTCAATTGAAGATTTAAAACAGTTCCGTCAATTACATTCAAAAACTCCTGGTCACCCTGAATATGGTTATGCACCAGGTATTGAAACTACTACTGGTCCTTTAGGCCAAGGTATTGCAAACGCTGTTGGTTTTGCATTGGCAGAAAAGACTTTAGCTGCTCAGTTCAATAAAGATGATTTAAAAGTAGTTGATCACTTTACTTATTGTTTCTTGGGCGATGGCTGTTTAATGGAAGGTATTTCTCACGAAGTATGTTCTTTAGCAGGTACTTTACAGCTTGGTAAATTGATTGCTTATTATGATGACAATGGCATTTCAATTGATGGTGAAGTAGAAGGCTGGTTCAGCGATGATACAGAAGAGCGTTTTAAAGCCTATGGTTGGCAAGTTCTTCGTGTAGATGGGCATGATGCTGATGCGATTCGTCAAGCAACAATCGAAGCAAAAGCTGAAACTCAAAAACCAACAATCATTATGTGTAAAACGATTATTGGTTTAGGTTCACCAAATAAGCAAGGTAAAGAAGACTGTCATGGTGCGCCATTAGGTAAAGATGAGATTACTTTAACTCGTGAAGCATTAGGTTGGAAAGAAGAAGCATTCGTTATTCCTGCTGATGTATATGCTGCATGGGACGCGAAAGCAAAAGGTACGGAATCTGAAGCAGCTTGGGATGCGGTATTTGCACAGTATCAAGCAAAATATCCAACTGAAGCAGCTGAGTTACTTCGTCGTATTAGCGGTGATTTACCAGCTGAATTTGCAGCACAAGCAGATGCATTCATTCGTGAAACAAATGCTAAAGGCGAAACCATCGCAACACGTAAAGCGAGCCAGAACACATTACAAGCATTTGGTCCTTTATTGCCTGAATTACTAGGTGGTTCTGCTGACTTAGCTGGTTCTAACTTAACGCTTTGGAAAGGTTGCCAAGGCATTCAAGAGAACCCAGCTGGTAACTACGTATATTATGGCGTACGTGAGTTCGGTATGACTGCAATTGCGAATGGCGTTGCATTGCATGGCGGTTTTGTTCCTTACGTTGCAACATTCTTAATGTTTATGGAATATGCGCGTAATGCAGTACGTATGTCTGCATTAATGAAACAACGTGTAATTCATGTTTATACACATGACTCAATTGGTCTAGGTGAAGATGGTCCAACTCACCAACCAATCGAACAAATTGCTTCTTTACGTGGTACACCGAACCTAAATACATGGCGTCCTGCTGATACTGTAGAAACTGCTACTGCGTGGAAATCTGCTTTAGAGCGTAAAGATGGCCCTACAGCACTTATTTTCTCTCGTCAAAACTTACCATTCCAAGCACGTTCTGAAGAACAAATTCAAAATGTTGCAAAAGGTGGTTACGTTCTTGCTCAAGAAAAAGGCGAATTGAAAGCAATCATTATTGCAACTGGTTCTGAAATTTCTTTAGCAATGGAAGCTTATGCTCAACTTGATGGTGTGCGTGTAGTTTCTATGCCATGTGCAGAAGAGTTTATGAAACAAGACGCTGCATATCGTGAAGCTGTATTACCAGCTCATATCCGTGCACGTGTTGCAGTTGAAGCAGCTCATGTTGACTACTGGTGGAAGTTTGTTGGTCTTGATGGCAAAGTAATTGGTATGACAACTTATGGTGAGTCTGCACCAGCAAAAGACTTGTTCCAATTCTTTGGTATTACAACTGAAGCTGTTGTTGCAGCGGTAAAAGAATTAACTGCTTAAATATTGAAGTAGTGTAAAAAAGCGCTCCTCATGGAGCGCTTTTTTATATTTGAAGATTAAATACTAAGTTCGGTTTGAATATTGATTTGAGAAGTCAGTAATTTATGGATAGGGCAGTTTTCAGCAACTTTTAATAAGCGCTTGTGTTGATCTTCCGTGAATTCACCTTTGAGTGTGATTTTGCGTTCAATATTATTTTGGCCTTTCTCTGGTTCACCATTTGGGTTTAATGCTAAGTCCACTTGAACATGATCAATCTTAATACCTTTAAGATTCGCATACATCTCTAATGTGATGGTAGTGCAAGCACCTAAAGCAGACAGTAAGATTTGAACTGGGTTTGGTGCAGTATCTTGCCCACCTTTATCAGTTGGTTCATCAGCAAACCATTGGTGACCTGAAGGATCAGTAAGCGTTACTCGATATGGAGTGGAAGTACTTTGTGCTTGAGCAGTATTAGCCATGTTTTACCTTATTATTAATCAAAAATCGAAGTAAAAACGAATTAATTTAAGAGTCCAGACACGGTACGATAGTACCTATACTTTATAATATTGTTTTTAAATAATAACTGTAACGCTTTTATTGTTGCATGGATGAAACATATCGTTTTATAAAGAATAGTGAATTAAATTACTTGATGTATACACTAACGACTATATCAATAAAGGATACGAAAAATGCATCTTAAAACATTAAGCTTCGGTTTGGCAGTAGCATTAGCTAGTTCAGTTACTTTAGCTGCACCAGTCGACTACAAAATTGATCCAACACATACAGCTACTGTTTTCTCGTGGAATCACTTTGGTTTCTCTACTCCAAGCGCTAACTTCTCGGATATCCAAGGTGTAATTAAAGTTGATAATGCTAAACCAGCAAACTCATCTGTTAATGTAACTATTCCTTTAAGCAGCGTAAATACAAACGTTCCTGCTTTGGATAAAGAGTTCCAAGAAGAAGCTTGGTTTAATGCAGCTAAATATCCAAACATTACTTTTAAAAGTACTAAAGTTGAAACCAAAGACAAAAAGCACTTTAAAATTACTGGTGACTTAACTGTTAAAGGTGTAACGAAGCCTGTTGTACTTGACGCTGTTTTAAACAAGCAAGGCGAACACCCAATGGCAAAAGTTCCAGCGATTGGTTTCAATGCTACAACTTCATTCAAACGCTCTGATTTTGGTCTAGGAAACTATGTACCTAATGTTGGTGATAAAATCACTGTAAATATTACGACTGAAGCAACTGTTGCTAATGCAGCTAAAAAATAAGCTATAATTTTTCTCAAAAGCCCTCAAATATGAGGGCTTTTTTATTTAGATTGGTTCTTTTTTATCTGGATCTATAAATACTAAAGGGACTGAAGGATCAATATTCCTTTTTTCAGATTTTTCTCTAAGGAATTGGTAAGTAGGGACTTTCATTTTTGCCTGATCACGCAATTTCTTTTTAATATAAAGAACAAGAGCAAAACATGTTGTTGCAACAGTGAGCATCATACCATTCATATAGCTCATGATTGAACTTACATAACCGATGGTCGTTAATCGGTGCATCATACGTTCAACTTGAGTACTACTTTCAATTCCAGTAATGGCCCAACTACATAAATGTTCGCAGTTGTTAATAATGAGATGATAGTGGTTTTCATGCATGCGTGAACGCATCCGGCGCACGACTGCTTTTCCTTTATAGCGTGGCGTGTCATAAGAGCGAACGTGAATTTTTTTGCCATGTGAGAATGCATCTATTGAGGTGATCTCAATCGGACGTTTTTTGATGAAATGCGCTAAGCCAGAATAATGGATAACTCGACCTCTCCCAGCATATATACCATGATGGCTATAGCCGAGATGCTTTACGATGAGATGAGCCCCTAGAGGGTAGCGTTTATTCGATTGCTGCATGCTTACGCTGATCCAATAAAGTGTAAATGGCTTTTATTGAAAAGCTGCCAACCATTATAACCAATATCAGCAATACAGAGTGTATTGATTACGTCGAATGAATGAGTTTGGCTCATACCCAATCTATTTGTCTTTATTGTATATAATTTAAAGATTTCATATGAAGGAAAAATGTCATGCTTGGTGGTACTAAATGAAATGGTTGATGTGGTGCTTAACGATATATGGTCTTTTGATTCAGTCTGTCTATGCCATAGAACATCAGCAAGTTAAAACAGCGGAAGGCGACCAATATGATGTGATTGTAATTAGCAATTTAAAACAGTTACGTCTGTTTCTTAAGAATTCCAATAATAAGCAATATTACAAAAGCTTTAGTAATATTCAGAAAAATTTAAAGAAATGTGAGCATCTTTCTTTTGCAATGAATGCAGGGATGTTTCATCCGGGATTTTCTCCAGTAGGCCTATTTGTTGAACAAGCTAAAGTGATTCAGCCATTGAATGAAAATAAAGGATTGGGAAATTTCTTTTTACAGCCGAATGGTGTGCTAGGTTGGAATAAAAAACAGGCCTTTATTTTAACAACGCATCAATATAGCCAACGAGATTTCAACCTTGAGTATGCGACACAATCTGGCCCGATGTTAGTTATTGATGGGAAGATAAACTCCCTTTTTTTACCAGACTCTCAGTCGAATAAAATTCGTAATGGTGTTGGTATTCGAAATAATAAGCTCTACTTTGTAATATCGAAAAATAGCGTGAGTTTCTACAGATTTGCTCAGTTCTTTCAAAGAAATCTTAAGGTAGAGCAGGCTTTATATCTCGATGGTTCTATTTCTAGTTTATATATTCAAAAAAACAAGCGTAATGATCAATTATTTGAAATGGGGCCAATAGTTGGTTCGGTTGATCAGACAGATTGCCAAATAAAGTGAAATATAAAAAAGCCAGTACAAGACTGGCTTTTTTATTAGTGGATAGATGGTTTTTGAGTGAGTTCATTTAACTCTTTTCGGCTATAACCACGGGAAATAAGAACTTTTTTTATTCCCTTAATGACATCTTCATCTGTTGCTAGTGCAAGAGCACTTAGAAGTTGTTCATTTGTTTTACATGAGCAGTCATTTTCAACACAAGCAGTTTGGTTTTTATGCTCGTTATGCTGTTGATCTGCTAAGAACAGCTTTTGCCAAAAACTCATAGAGCCTTCATATACAACCTAACATAGCTCGAAATATAGCCAATTTAAAATAAAATACAAGTCTCTATAAGTGATAAATCCACCAATTGAACTCAAGAATTTTCGATAGGAATGCTCGAGTTAAACGAAATTATGACGAATAGATGACTTGATATTTTTTGAAAATTTAAATACTTAGCTAATAAAGTGTTAAAAAATAAGGAGGTACAAAACCTCCTTATTTAAAACTTTACAATGAAAGATTTTGTTTAAATCTTCTCAAGTAATACACCTGACTCAACATGATGTGTATAAGGGAATTGATCGAACAATGCAAACTTAGTAATACGGTGAGTTAAACCTAATGTTTTTAAGTTCTCATACAGTGTATCTGGGTTGCATGAAATGTAAATAATACGTTCAAAACCCTGTAATAATTTCAAAGTTTCATCATCAATCCCTGCACGTGGGGGATCAACAAATACGGTATCAAAGTCATAGCTCTGAATATCAATATTTGCTTCTTGTAGACGGCGGAATTCGCGCTCACCTTGATAAGCTTGAGTGAATTCTTCAGCTGAAAGACGGGCTACTTGAATATTATCGATCTGATTTTGTTCGATGTTCCATTGAGCCGCATAAACAGAGGATTTTGCAAGTTCTGTTGCCAAAACGCGTTCAAACTTTAAAGAAAGTGGAAGAGTAAAGTTACCGTTACCACAGTAAAGCTCTAATAAATGTTTTTTCGATCCTTCTGCAGCATCACATGCCCATTGCAGCATTTTTTTGCAAACCTGTGCATTTGGCTGAGTAAAGCTACTTTCAATTTGTTTGTATTTAAATGAACGGTTTAAAAGTTCAAATTCTTCTACAACAAAGTCATCGCCAATAATAATTTTCTG
This sequence comes from Acinetobacter sp. V116_7, assembly GCF_056735735.1. Classification (NCBI taxonomy): domain Bacteria; kingdom Pseudomonadati; phylum Pseudomonadota; class Gammaproteobacteria; order Moraxellales; family Moraxellaceae; genus Acinetobacter; species Acinetobacter sp. V116_7. The sequence goes on along the minus strand of NZ_JBWZIF010000028.1, from coordinate 595,459 downwards.
GCCACGACTGCGGCCCATAATTTTAATGTCTAATTTCTCAGCAAGTGCTTTAGCTGCCTGTTCCCATTCTTGATCTAGTTTACGGTGATAAATTAAGGTAACTAACATTTCTCCGCTAAGTGTAGCGAGGAAATCAGCTTCGAATATACGGTTAGAAAGCTTGGGTTCCGCTTTGAGTTCTTCCAAAAGTTTTGGCATTAAATCATTAATGCTTTGGTCAGCAATAGGAAACTCATCAATGCGTACAACTGTTTTTTGCTTGTCATCATCGTTACGTTCAAACATGGCATAGAACATGTCATTTTCTGTATGCCAGATACGAAACTCAGCACGCATACGGAAATGTTGTTCAGGTGACTCAAACACTTCTAATGTAGGTGGAGTAAATTCAGAAAATTGGGCAGTAATGCGGTCAATTTTAGTTTGAAGTTGTTGATGATAAGAAGAGGTCATAGACAAAGAAAATTTAGACAGAATCAAATAGTGAATGGTATCAAAAAAAACGGGGTTACAGGAGCCAATTTTAGCTGGATATCAATAAGCAAGGCTAACGTTAAAATTAAGGATGTTTCAAAACGCGATTGATAAAATCTGCTTTTATTGTTCTATATTGATCATGATCTAAATGGCTACACTCTAATTTTAATTGGTTATATTCGTTGACTAGAGCTGGAGAATCCATAATCTTATTTCTAAATGTTAAGAAAAATGTAAATTTTGAATCCGTTACTACAATTTGAAATGCCACATCATCGTTGTTGAGTGATTCGAGCATACAAAGCTCATCTGTCCTTAGTGTATTTTGCTTCTCTATAAAATTAAGTGTTTTTAACTGAGCTACTGCGAATTCAAATTGATCAGGTTTAACTTCAATGTAAATATCTAGATCACCTTTTGAAATTGCATTAGGTATTGCAGATGAACCAATGTGCTCAATTTGGGCAAATGGTAGAAGTGTGGAAATATCTTTTTTATACGAATTAAAAAGTTGAGCGCATCTTTGCTGATATTGTTCTGGTTCTAAAAAGACCATTATTAGAATCTCGATTTGATAAAATTTATATATTAAAGAATAGATTACTTTATTAAATAAAAAAGCCCAAATACTGAGATTTGGGCTTTTTTAGAAAATTATCGATTAATCAGTCATTGTCATTAAGCTTGCGTTACCACCAGCTGCAGCTGTATTCACACTAATCGCACGTTCAATCACTAAACGTTCAAGTGGAATATTTTCATTCGGCTCAACGTGTGTAATACCAACAATTGCACCAGAACGCTTAGCAACTTCTTGCTGTAATGAGAAGATTTCTTCACGGTTACCATGGTGTAAAACTGCATCAAAATCATCTGATGTGATGTTTTTAACCGTAGTAATTGCTGCAAGCACATCTTTTGGCAAAGTTTGTTTGTATTTTGCCAATAATGGACTATTAGGCATTACTGCTGCTTGGCTACCCACTGCAAAAATTGCGAGCAACTGATGCAATTGATTTTGTTCAGTGTCTGCAATTGAAAGCACACGATGGCGCGGCAAAATAATATATTGGTTACTTTCCCCAGTAGGGCCTTGTAACTCATAGAATTTACCCACACCAAATGGTTCAATCTCACGATTTGCTTGCGGTAAATGCTGTTTCGCCCAATTTTGTAAGCTCTGATAAACCTCACGGTTAAAGCCTTCAAAAGCAGTTTGCTCATTCTTCATGGCAAATGGTGTTGCCAGTACTTTGTTTGAACAGTGCTGCATTAAGCGGTACATATATAGCGGACCACCAGCTTTCGGGCCTGTACCAGATAGACCTTCACCACCGAATGGTTGCACACCAACAACTGCACCAACAATATTACGGTTGATATAGAGGTTACCAACTTCAGCATGCTGAATGACGGTTTGGATGGTTTCATCAATACGGGTATGTAGACCCATTGTTAAACCATAACCTTTTGCATTAATACGTGAGATGAGTTGTTCGAGTTCACCATACTTATAGGTAATAATGTGTAAAACTGGACCAAACACTTCACGTTGCAAATCATCAAGATTAGGTAACTCAATTGCCGTTGGTACAACAAAAGTTCCTTTATCTAATTCATTCTGGCTTGTTGCACCGAACATCAACTGATGTACAGGGTAGCCTTTAGATTTCATTTTTTGGATGTGCTGGTCAATCGTCTGCTTTGCTTCTTCATCAATAACAGGACCAATGTCAGTTTTTAAAATTGCAGGGTTACCTACGATCAACTGTTGCATTGCACCTTTAAGCATTTTAATAACGCTTGCAGCACTGTCTTCTTGCACACATAAAATACGTAAAGCCGAGCAACGTTGACCCGCGCTATCAAAAGCAGAACTTACAACATCAAGTACGACTTGTTCAGTTAATGCTGATGAATCCACAATCATGGCGTTTTGACCGCCAGTCTCTGCAATGAGAGGAATAGATTGACCATTATCAGATAAACGTTTCGCAACAGTTTTCTGTAAAATTTTGGCAACTTCAGTCGAGCCAGTAAACATGATGCCATCGATACGACTATCTTGGCTAAGCTGAGCACCCACTGTTTCACCACGGCCAGGAAGTAGCTGTACAGCACCATGTGGAATACCAGCTTCCCATAAAATCTGAACGGCTTGAGCTGCGATTAATGGAGTCTGTTCAGCAGGCTTAGCAATAACACAGTTACCACTCACTAATGCGGCAGCAATTTGACCAGAGAAAATTGCAAGAGGGAAGTTCCATGGGCTAATACAAAGTACTGTACCTAAAGGTTCAATCGCTGTATTAGCAGGAAGATTCTCGACTTGAGTCGCGTAGTAACGTAAGAAATCTACAGCTTCACGAACTTCTGCGATTGCATTGGCATAAGTTTTACCACTTTCACGGCAAAGCAAAACCATCAATTCTTGAATGCGGCTTTCCATGAGGTCTGCTGCACGTTTTAAGTATTGAGCACGTTTTTCTTTAGGTGTATTTGACCATTCAGATTGAGCTTGTTCTGCTGCATTCAATGCAATTTCGACATGCTTAAGATCAGCTTCTTGCACATGCCCAACAATTTCATCATTTTGTGCTGGGTTTGTAATTGCAACAGAATGACCTTGCTCTAATGAATCGTTATTTGCCAATAATGGATGACTTTGCCAAATACGATTACGTAGTTGTTGAGCTGTGCTATCTAAAGCTTCAAGTGGAGCATCATTTGCTAAATCATAGCCTTTAGAGTTTTTACGGAGTGATCCGTACATATCTAAAGGTAATGGAATTGATGGGTGTTTTAAACCAACCGAACCTTCAAGCTTAGCTGCATGACGAATGTCGTAAATTGGAGACTGGATAAGATCTTCAACTTTAAGTGTTTTGTCTGCAATACGGTTAACGAATGAAGTATTCGCGCCATTTTCAAGTAAACGACGAACTAAATAAGCTAACAACGTTTCATGGTTACCAACAGGAGCATAAATACGGCATGGCACGCCTAATTTATTTTGCTCACGTGGACCAACAACTTGTTCATAAAGCGGTTCGCCCATACCATGTAAGCATTGGAATTCATATTGACCCGTATAATATTTGCTTGGATCAGCTAACTGATAGATCGTTGCCAATGTTTGAGCATTATGAGTTGCAAATTGAGGATAGATGAAATCTGGCGCAGCAAGTAATTTTTTAGCACAAGCGATATAAGATAAATCTGTATGTACTTTACGCGTGAAGACAGGGTAGTCATCCATACCTTCGATTTGCGCTTTCTTAATTTCGCTATCCCAATACGCACCTTTCACAAGACGGATCATGAGACGTTTTTGGCTGCGTTTAGCAAGGTCAATAATATAATCAACTACGAAGAAACAGCGTTTTTGATAAGCCTGAATAACGAAGCCAATGCCTTTCCAGTTTGCAAGTTCTGGCTCGAAACAAAGACGTTCAAGTAACTCAAGCGAAATTTCTAAGCGTTCTGATTCTTCTGCATCAATATTTAAACCAATATTGTAATTTTTAGCTAAAAGAGCGAGTTCAAATACTTTGCCGTAGAGTTCTTGATGAACACGTTCAATTTGGGCACGTTGATAGCGAGGGTGTAAAGCAGAAAGTTTGATTGAAATACCCGGACCATCATAAACGCCTTTACCATTCGATGCTTTACCAATTGCATGTATGGCTTGCGTATAATCGTTAAAGTAACGTTCAGCATCATGTTCGGTTAATGCTGCTTCACCCAACATGTCGTACGAATAGCGAAAACCTTTGTCTTCGAGTACTTTCGCATGATCTACAGCTTCTTCAATGGTTTCACCAGTTACAAACTGCTCACCCATCATACGCATTGCAACGTCAACAGCTTTACGAATAATGCCACGTCCACTACGTGCTAAAAGGCCAGTAAGTACACTTGAAAGACTGGTTTGCTTTGGAGTTTCCATAAGCTTACCAGTTAACATGAGGCCCCATGCCGCAGCATTTACAAACATTAAGCTGCTTTGGCCAACGTGTTCTTTCCAGTTACCTTGATTGATCTTATCTCGAATAAGCAAATCACGTGTTGCAGAATCTGGAATACGAAGCAAAGCTTCAGCAAGACACATGAGTGCCACGCCTTCTTGTGAAGAAAGAGAGAATTCTTGTAATAACCCTTGAACAATACCTGCTTTACCCGAAGAGGTTTTACGTTCACGTAAATTATTAGCAAGATTAAAAGCAAGGTCATAAATTTTATGATCTAAATCATCAGATACCGCAGCAGCTTGTAATAGCTCTTCTACAGCTTCTGGTTCAGCACGTCGCCAAGCTGTATTGATGCGTTGTTCAAACTCACTTTTATCGTTGAATTCGGTGATATAGCCTTGGTGAGATTTATCCATTTGATGAAAAGTATCCATTGTGTTCATATCTGTTTCCGCCAACCGACTCTCGTACAAAGATCTTGAGTAGAGAGGTTTAGATAATTTATCATTACAGAAGAAACACCGAATAACTCACTATATTTAGCCCATTTTTTAGAGGAAAATTCAGATGAATGGCCCAATATTAAGCCTTGATCGCACTGATTTAAAAATTTTGGATATTCTTCAAACAGATGGGCGTATTTCTAACAGTAAATTAGCCGAACTTGTGAATTTATCTCCAACTGCTGTGATGGCCCGAGTTCAAAAGCTGACAAAAGATGATTTCATTTTGGGTTATGAAGCAAAATTAAATCCAGTCAAATTAAATGCAAATTTTTTGGTATTTGTTGAAGTATTACTAGATAAAACCACGCCTAATGTTTTAGATGAGTTTATTGATGCTGTGGTTCACTATCCGGAAATTGTTGAATGTCATATGGTGAGTGGAGGGTTTGATTTTTTAATTAAATTACGAAGTGGTAGTATGGAAGAATTTAGACGTATTGCGGGGCAGGTGCTATGGCAGTTACCGGGCGTGAAAGAAACTCGGAGTTATCCCGTAATGCAGGTAGTCAAAGATACTTCAAAAATTAAAATTAAAACCAAAAATAAATAAAGGGGCTTTAGCCCCTTTATTTATTTCAATGATTTATACGCTTTCTTTGTAGAGTTTATCTGCTTCTTCAAAGCGTCCAGTTACAGTCGTATTTGGCGCTTTAGTTAAAAGACTCACTACAATGATGCTGATAAATGCAAGGATAAAGCCCGGAATGATTTCGTAAACACCTGTGCTTGCGAAAAGATTTTTCCAACCAATAACCACAACTGCACCAACGATCATACCAGCTAATGCACCTTGTAAATTCATACGTTTCCAGAACAATGACAAGATGATAAGCGGACCAAACGCTGCACCGAAACCAGCCCATGCATAAGCAACAAGACCAAGAACCTTGCTATCAGGATTGCCTGCAAGAATAATTGCAAGAACAGCAATAACAAGAACCATGACACGGCCAACCCATACAAGTTCTTTTTGAGATGCATTTTTACGAAGGAAACCTTTGTATAAATCTTCAGTTAAAGCACTTGAACATACTAAAAGTTGACAGCTTAGTGTGCTCATAACAGCAGCTAAAATTGCAGCCAAAATGATACCCACAATCCATGGATTGAATAAAATTTTAGTCAATTCCATAAATACAGTTTCAGGGTTCTTGCTTACAACTGCTGCTAATTCAGGATGTTGCTCGAAATAAGCAATACCGAAGAAACCAGCACCGACAGCACCACCTAAACACAAAATCATCCAAGTCATGCCAATACGGCGAGCAGCAGGAATAGATTTTACTGAGTCAGCTGCCATGAAACGTACAAGGATGTGTGGTTGACCAAAGTAACCAAGACCCCATGCCATGGAGGATAAAACTGCTACCACACCAAAATCTGAGATGAGATTAAATGCATGCGGGCGTGCAGTTTCAATGAGGGTAACAAAATGAGTTGTGTCCCCGATCGCAAGATAAGTCACGATTGGTGTCAAAATCAGGGCAAAAATCATCAATCCAGCTTGGAATGTATCAGTCCAGCTAATTGCTAAGAATCCACCGATACAAACATAACTGATGGTTGCAATAGCACTGAGCCAAATTGCTGTGTTGTAAGACATGCCGAATAGATTTTCAAATAAACGAGCACCCGCTACCATGCCTGAAGCACAGTAAATAGCGAAGAAAACCAAGATGATAACAGCCGAGAAAATACGAAGTACTTTTTTCTGGTCATCAAAACGGCTTGTAAAATAATCTGGCAAAGTTAATGCATTGTTTTGAATTTCAGTATGAACGCGTAATCGACCAGCAACCAGTAGCCAGTTAAGCCAAGCACCGATAATAAGACCAATTGCAATCCACGCTTCAGATAGACCAGAAAGATAAATTGCTCCTGGTAAACCCATGAGTAGCCAACCACTCATGTCTGATGCGCCTGCGGATAACGCAGTAACGAAACTGCCTAAACTACGACCACCGAGAATATAATCTGAGAAGTCGCTTGTAGCACGGTAGGCAAATAAGCCAATAAGTACCATTGCTACGATGTACACCATAAACATGATGAGGGTGGGATCAAAATAACTCATGATGGATGTGTGTCCTTATATCCATAATCCGTGATTGTAACCTAATCCAGGTCGCTGTTTTCTTGTACGGCATTCAAGAGGTTGAGATTCAACCACAAAAGATTTTTTTTGCTCTGTTATTTTTATATTGTACTTTTGTATCTTTGTGTAAGTTAAAATAAGTGGGTTTTTTAATAGAAAAATTATAATATTAATCATTAACTTATAATTTTTTAATATTTATTTTTTAAAGATTTTGTGAAAAATAAAAATATTTTTAAAAAAATAACTCTAAATTTAGTTACAACGGGCTTAAGTGATAAAGTTTTATTGAGCAAAATTAGAACAATGTTAAAAAAATTTATCTAAAAAATAGTAATTTTTATTCAAATTAAATTTATTTAGTCCTTAAAAATAGCAATTAATTGGTTAAATTTTCAAAAAGTTCATGCATTCCTTGAGTCGCTGACATCTTTAATAATTCGTATTGTTGAGGAACACGTCCATGATCTGCTTGGGGATCTATATAGTAAGCTTTACATTGTGCTGCAATTTCATGCACTAAACCCGCAACCGGATATACGCTTAATGTGGAGCCGATTACAATAAAAATATCTGCACTTTGCACGACTCTAATTGCTTCTTCATAAGCAGGTACAGCTTCACCAAACCAAACAACATGTGGACGAAGGGGATAACCATTTGGACACAGGTCATGTTCTAAATCTAATTTCCAACCGTTAATGTCATAAAACTGAGTTGTAAATTGTGCATTTGGGCCAGAACTCTTTGCTAAACGAATATTTCCATGCAAATGTAAAACTTTGGAACTTCCGGCACGTTCATGTAAATCATCAATGTTTTGAGTAATAACCTGAACGTCAAAATAGTCTTGTAACTTTGCAATATATTGATGAGCTGAATTGGGTTGAGATTCTAAAATATTTTTACGTCGTTCATTGTAAAAGCGTTGAACTAGAGCAGGGTTCTTTTGCCATGCTTCAGGTGTGGCAACTTGTTGGATGTCGTAATTTTCCCATAGACCATTACTGTCACGAAAAGTGCTAATTCCACTTTCGGCACTCATGCCAGCGCCAGAGAATACAACAAGCTTTGTCATAGAAGTCACCGATTCGTAAAACTGAATTTGAATAGATAAAGAAAAACCAGTTTAAGACTAAACTGGTTTTTATTAAATATGAAAAGCTTTAGCTATCTTTTATAAGCCAGCTTCATATTCTGCATTTGTTAAAAGTTTTTCAACATCTGCAATGTTGTCTGGTTTGATTTTATAAATCCAACCTTTACCATATGGATCATCATTTACAAAATCAGGATCATCTTCAAGGTCAGTATTTACTTCTACTACAGTGCCTGAAACAGGAGCATGGATATCAGAAGCAGTTTTTACTGATTCAACCACACCAGCTTGTTCGCCAGCAGTAACTTTACTCCCAACTTCTGGAGTTTCAACGTAAACCAAATCGCCAAGTTCATCTTGTGCATGATCGGTAATCCCTGTAATAACAAGATCACCCTCAATCTTTACCCACTCATGTGTACGTGCATACTTCAGTTCCGAAGGATGATTCATGGTAACTCCTTAAGCTTGTGTCCAATAGTTTTAAAAATTATAGGTATGGGTCTTTACGCCAGTTGCTCGGGCTGCGGCCACTCCAGCGTTTAAAAGCACGGCTAAAATTTGCAACGTCCGAATAGCCAAGTTCATCAGCAATTTGTTCAAGACTATAATCTGTACGTGAAAGTAACGATGTTGCATGTCGATAGCGTACTTCATCAACTAACGTTGAAAATGATGTTCCTTCCGCTGCTAATTGACGTTTGAGCGTTCGATCAGACATATGTAGACATTCAGCTACATTTTCGATGCTTAAATAATGTTGTTCAGAATTACTTAAAATATCACGAACTCGCATTGCTAAACGACGGCGTTCACCTAAAGCGGATAGTTCAGCTTCGCACTGATTAATAGCAACTTGACTTGCGATAGGGTCAGCATTAACCAATTTAATTCCTAAATATTTTTTATCAAAACTTGAAATTAAATGAGGTTGGTTAAAGCGAATTGTGCTGCTTAGCTTATTTCTATATTTGTCAAAACCTTCTGGTTCTGGGAAATCTAAATCTACATCACCAGCTAAATCTTCAATACCAGTAATCGCTTTGGCCATGCTCATGATACCAATGGTTAAACCTAAAACGATTTCTGTACGTAAAGGTTCAAGTTCAATATCACACTGTAATTGTAAGGTTGCTTTAGGCCCAAAAGTTGAGAAATATAATTGTAAAAAGGGTAGGCGTAGCTGAATAAAGCGAGCTGCAAGAGCAATTGCTTCAGTAATATCTTTAGCTGTCATAATTGCATAGCCAATGAAGCCATGAATTGAAATACGCATTTGAGTACCAAGATGGTAACCCAACGTAGTTTCGCCAGTTAAATTAAGAGCGTGTTTTACTAGTTCATTTGCTACTGGTGTAGAAATACGATAGTCAGGGTCAGCCAGTTGCTCGCTGGTAAGATGAAATGGAGCAAATAATGTTTCGTCGTTGTATCCCCAACGTGAAACAACATCTAATAGCAATAAGCCATAGACACCCGGAATACCCTGATCTTGACGAGCTGAGGTAATTTTCATATGCGTTCCATTGCTCTCATCAATTTTTCACATGCATTTCTTACACATCTTGTCATGAAATATAATCTGAGTTTATAAAAACTGTTAGACAATCATATCAACCATTTTTAAACATTTTTTTTAAAGACAACAATTTTTGTTGTTGAAATAAGTAAAACATCCCCGTGTTGATTTAAGGCTTGCGTAACGTAACTAACAATACCACGATCTAATTTTGTTTTGGATGGTGTGATAGCTGAAATTTCAGCTTCAACATGAATTCTGTCACCAGGTCGGGTGGGGCGTGGCCATCGTAGGCTAGATTCGGAACCTATGAGGCCGCCATGAATTGGCATGCATTCTGTCCATAAACGCATAGTGATGGCTGACGTATGCCAACCGCTGGCAGCAATCCCCTGAAAAATAGGGTCATACTTAGCTTGCTCTTCATCTGTGTGAAATGTTTGAGGGTCATAGGAGTTTGCAAATTTTTTGATTTCATCTAAGGTGATTTCATATTCACGGCTAATGAAACGATCACCAATTTTCAAATCTTCTAAATAAAGCATTAATCTTGACCCTGTAAAACTTTTTGTTCAAACAGGAAGCCGCCTGTTTGGCGTTTCCATAATTGTGCATATATTCCATTTTGAGCAATTAACTCTTCGTGTGTTCCTTGCTCAGCAATTCGACCTTCATCAAGAACAATTAAACGGTCCATTTGTGCAATAGTAGATAATCGGTGTGCAATTGCAATAACCGTTTTATCAACCATAAGGTCATTTAAACTAGATTGAATTGCTGCTTCAACTTCTGAATCTAGTGCACTGGTCGCTTCATCTAAAATGAGAATAGGAGCATCTTTTAAGAATACACGTGCGATAGCAATACGTTGTCTTTGACCGCCAGAAAGTTTTACACCACGTTCACCAACTTGGGCGTGATATCCATTACGACCTTTTAAATCAACCAATTGAGGTATAAATTCGGCTGCTTTGGCTTTATTTACAGCATTCTCCATCTCGGCATCAGATGCATCTGGACGGCCATATTTAATATTTTCAGCCACTGAGCGATGTAATAAAGACGTATCTTGGGTTACTAAGGCAATATTCGCTCTTAGACTATCTTGAGTCACATTTTCAATATTTTGCCCATCAATTAAAATTTCACCGTCTTTAAGATGATAAAAATGTAAAAGTAGTTGGATTAGAGTGGATTTACCTGCACCTGAACGCCCAACAATACCAATCTTTTCGCCTGCTTTAATATGTAAATTGAAATGATCAATTACATTTTTATTGTTATAAGCAAAACTCACATCTTTGAATACAATTTCACCTTTGGCAACTTCAAGAGTTTTTGCATCTGCTTTGTCTTGAATATTGATTTTTTTACCTAATGTTTGCATACCATCTTGAATAGTTCCAACATTTTCAAATAACGCGGACATATGCCACATCATAAATTCAGCCATACTATTAAGCTTTAAAATCATGGCAGTAGTCGCTGCAATGACACCTAATGCTGCTAAACCTTGAGTCCATAGCCAAACGGAAGTGCCAATAACGCCAATAAATAAAACAGCTGATAGCATGTTGATACTTATTTCAAAAAGAGTACCTAAACGCATCTGAGCATAGACTGTTGTCATAAACTCTTTCATTGATGCTTTGGCATATTGGCTCTCACGTCCTGCATGAGCAAACAATTTAACAGTTTGAATATTGGTGTAAGCATCGGTAATGCGGCCAGTCATCACTGCTCTGGCATCAGCTTGTTGCTGTGAAACTTTACTTAAACGAGGAATAAAGAACCATGCACTTAAGAGAAATAAAGCTAACCAAACTAAAAGTGGTATTAACAAAATAGGAGAAATAGCCCCAAGGACAATGCTAACCGTAATAAAGTAAATAGCGACATAAGCCAACATGTCACCCAAAATAATCCAGAATTCACGGATTGCCAGAGCCGTTTGCATAACTTTTGCGGAAAGCCTTCCAGCAAAGTCATTATGGAAAAAATCTAAGCTTTGTTTCAATAAAAGATTATGGAACCGCCAACGCAAACGCATTGGAAAAGTACTATATAAAATCTGGTGTTTAATAATAGATTGAATATTTACGAAGAAGATATTGGCAAATAAAACACCAATTAAAAGCAATAGATCAGTTGCATGTTGACTTAAAAAACTTTCAGGATGACTTTTACTTAACCAATCTACGAGTTGTCCAATCTTTGAAAAAAGTAAGGCTTCAAAGCTTGCAGCACCTGCTGTAAACAGAATAAGTAATAATAAGTAAGGGCGTAAGCCTTCTGTCGCTTGCCAAATAAATGGAAAAAAACGAGTTGGTAAAGGTTCATCCAGACCTTTTGTTGGGTAGGGATCTACAAGTTTTTCAAACCACTTCAGCATGAATTACTACCTTTAAGACAAAAGCCACTTAATTAAATCTTTGCAATTAAATTTACAAGAAAGTCAGTCAGATCAATATCACTTAGTTTTCGATCTTTTGAGTATGTGTAAATACACAGAACTGATTACGTTGTACGTCATTCATTTGTACATGACGTAAAATTTGGATACCTGAAGAAATCTTCAAGAATGTCGCGAGGACTTAAAAAATTATGATTTATTATATCGGGATTAATAGATAAAGTGGTGAAGGAATTTATTCTTTAAGTATTTTTTCTTAATATTTTGAACATTTGTTAAATTAATATTTTTAACCCAAATCAAAAAAGGCCCTTAGATTTGCATCATAAAGGCCCTTGTATGCATTACCACATCAAATCATCAGGAATAACATACGCTGCATAAGGATCTTCTTCATCAGTGGCTTGTTCATTTTTCTCAGCATTATTCATTAAAATGAAACCTTGCATTTTTTGATCGATTTTTTCAGCTAAAGCTTTTGGCAAATAAGCGTATTGATCTTGATCTTTAGCAATCACTAAGCTACCGCTAACAAGTGCATTATATACTTGCTGAGAAATGTATACCTTCTTGATCTTACCCTCATCAATAAATTGATAAACACTATCACCATCAGTATTTGAAATTTTATGATGTTTAATCATTTGAATGATTGATGCTTTGAGGGCTTTTTCCTCAAGTTGTTGTTGTTTTTCTAAGTTTAAAGCCTGATCTTTAGCTAACTTTTCTTGTTGAGCTTTTTCAATATTCGCTTTGATTGCTGGTTCATCACTTTGACCGATACGTTGCTCATGATGAGCTTGTTTTGTTAGTTTTTTTGCTTTTTTATTATCCACTAACCCAGCTTTTAGTAGCTGTGCTTGTAAGGCATTTTTAACCATGACTTAATCCTTATGTGAAGTTGAAGGGCTATAGAGATAAACTACCCAGTAAGAAATACTTAAGACTAAGCTTAAAGTTGCTGGCAATAAAAATGCTTGTAACTTTAAATACGGATGTACTAGCGCTGCGAGAATCCCACCAAGCAGAAAACCTGTAAAAATAAGTAAATGTAAAACAATACGTCGGTTTTCTACTGGTAAGCCTCTGGCTTTATATCCAAGTGCTAAACCAATATCTGTTAAAACACCAGATAGATGGGTAGTTCGAATAATGGTTCCTTTATAATGGCTTACCATCGCATTTTGTAAGCCCATCGCTGTACAAGCCCATAATAATCCATAGCGTGGAAAATAAGGAAGTAATAGCCAACAAAGAAAAATGAATAAGGCAACAAGACTCAAAGGTAGTCCATAGCGACGACCTAATCGAAAATGACTGCTGCCTAAAATAAAACCACTATAAAATGAACCGCAAACATAACAAATAATTACCAGAAGCAAGAAAATGATATGTTCTGGCTGCCACTCTACCAAACTCATAGCTAGCATACTAACGTTGCCAGTCATATGTGAAATAGATTGATGCAAAAGGGTAATTAACCCTAATACATTAATCATTCCGGCATTGAATGCCAGTAAAAAGGCTCCAAGTTGGAACCAGTTTGGTAGACGTTGAAATGGCATGTGTTTAAGAAGCTTGCTTAGAGCGAATATCTACAGCTGCGGTAAATAAAACATCCGTAGAAGAGTTAAGCGCTGTTTCTGTAGAGTCTTGCAATACACTAATAATCATACCAATAGCCACGACTTGCATAGCAATTTCAGTTGAAATGCCAAATAGACTACACGCTACTGGAATTAGAAGTAAAGAACCACCAGCTACACCAGAAGCACCACATGCTGAAACTGTAGCAACAACTGATAAAATAAGCATTGTTGCAAAATCAACATGAATTCCAAGCGTATGTACAGTTGCTAGCGTAAGTACAGTAATTGTTACTGCTGCACCCGCCATATTAATTGTCGCACCTAATGGAATGGACACACTTGCTGTAGATGGATTAACACCTAAGCGTTCTGCTAAATCTAAGTTAACTGGAATGTTGGCTGCTGAACTTCGTGTGAAAAAAGCAGTAATCCCACTTTCTTTAAGACACTTAAACACAAGAGGGTACGGATTCCCGCGTATGGTAAGTGCAACAAGAATTGGATTAATAACTAAAGCAACAAAGAACATCGTACCCAATAGGACTATTAATAATTGTGCGTAACTTTCAAGAGTCGCGAGGCCAGCGTCAGCAAAAGTTACTGCAACCAAACCGAAAATACCAACAGGTGCAAAAGCAATTACTTTATGAATAATAGCGCTGACAGCATGAGCAACATCTTGCATTACTTCTTTAGTGGTGTCTGAGCTATGGCGCATAGCTAAACCTAAGCCAATTGCCCAAGCTAAAATACCGATAAAGTTTGCTTCACTGATTGCTTGAACAGGGTTCGCAATAAAGCTCAAAAGCAGATTTTTTAAAATATCGGCTAAACTTCCTGGGGCTTGCAAATCATTGTGCGAAACAGTGTTAAGGAACAAAGTGCTAGGAAAAGAAAGACTCACAATCACAGCTGTGAAAGCAGCAAGCAACATACCGACTACATATAAAATCAAGATTGGACGTAAATTTGCACTATGACCCACTTGGAAGTTGGCGATAGAGGAAAGTACCAATACAAAAACTAAAATAGGGGCAACCGATTTTAAGGCTTTAATAAAAAGCTCACCAAATAAACTTAAATAAGGCGTAACGTTTGGAAATAATAATGCAACGCCAATACCTAAAATAATGGCGATAATAATCTTAGTGACTAAGCTTAATCGAGAAAAGAATGCAAGCATATAAAGGCCTTATTAACCTAATCATGGCTAAAGGTTGAACAAGCGGAGTATTTTATACTTAAGTTAAGTGAATCTTAAGCTTTTTTATGCTAACTAGATTTTTTTATAGTGATTGGTAATATTAAACTATTGTTTTAATTTTATTTATTATTGAAATTTAACTTTTCTCGTTAATTGTTTTGCTTGTTAATTGTTCGTCAGAAAAAGAGTTATATCAAATAACTATCAAATCGCAGAGAAATGAATAGATGAAATAATAAAGGGGATCAGTGAGACTTTGGAAAAGCTACGCGAATTTTCAAAACTCTGTGCTTGGACTAAACTCTAAGCTTTCAAGCTGAAAAATCGCATATTTCAGGAAATTACTAATATTATTATAAATTTATAGTTTAAAGATATTATTTACTTGCGCAGTACAGTTGGTGAAGCGTATTTAAAATTGAATGCATATTGTCGTCCTTAATAGAATAAAAAATTTGCTTACCATCACGACGAGTTGATACAACGTCACTTTTACGTAGCATCATAAGTTGTTGTGAAAGAGTGGGCTGTGTAATTTGGGTCTTCTCTTCAATTTGTGAGACATTTAGCTCTTCATAAGCTAAATGACATAAAATTAATAAACGATCTGTATTCGCCAAAGATTTGAGAATTCCAACGACTGAATCAGCCGCATTTTTCATTTCTTCAATTTGGAGTCCATCTTTCATACTTTATACCTATATCAATATAGCGGGCATAGTATAGATTGATCTTGCACAAATGAATGTAGCAAAACTAATCAATCCAATTGTTTTTGTTGAAAAGCAATATAAGGGGAACTGATAAATAAGTAGTATTTTTAATTAAAAACAGTTGTTTGTAGTTCTTTTGTGTCTAAAGTGTTGCATTGTGTTATAAGTTTAATTGTTAAGTATAAGTGAATTGAAGCTAATATGAAATAACTGCTATTCCACTCTGATAAATAGTTAAATCTAATTTATCTTTAAATGAATCATAAAAAATGATTGAGTTTTTATTTTTTAAATATATAATCTGTTTTGTACAGACAGGTCTGTATATTTTGGTTCGGTAGGGTCGAAAAAAACGTCTAATTTTGAACCAAAATGACTTTCAGACGCAGCGTGATAGATAAGAAGAACATTAATATAAGAAGAAGAACATCACGCTTTATTTTTAAGCGGCTCTTTCAAAGTCGATTAACTTTTCA
This sequence comes from Acinetobacter sp. V116_7, assembly GCF_056735735.1. Classification (NCBI taxonomy): domain Bacteria; kingdom Pseudomonadati; phylum Pseudomonadota; class Gammaproteobacteria; order Moraxellales; family Moraxellaceae; genus Acinetobacter; species Acinetobacter sp. V116_7. The sequence goes on along the minus strand of NZ_JBWZIF010000028.1, from coordinate 579,397 downwards.
ACTCGATTCCAATAATCATAAATTTTTATTGAACCATGTTCGACTTGAGCTTGAATGGTCATACCTTCCAATATATTAACGAGTAGTAAAGATAAAGGACCTGGTTCTTTTACATCATATTGATTAAGAAGATTTTGCATAAGTTGAGTCAACCAAGCTTTATACAACGTAGCAGGTTGGTGTGTTGACGGATACTGTTTTAAAACTTCTTCCAAAGCTTTTTGAAACATACAGCCATTAAAATCTTCACTATTAAACCAGTCGGAATACCATAAGAATACTGCTTTAATTCTCGCGAGAGGGTCTAACTCATCATGTTGTGATAAGGCTGAAGTCAGAGAGTTTTGTAAAAGCGTATTCCGTAGAAGTAGGCATTCTTCAATTAATTTTTCTTTTGATGGAAAATGCTTATAAAAAGTCATTTTTGCAACGCCAGATTCATTAATGATGCGATCTACCCCTATAGAATTATAGCTATACGAGTTAAAAAGTCTTAATGCGGTGTTAATAATGTCATCTTTTTTCGACATATTTTTTAGCCTCTCACAAATGAATTGCTATTCGCTTGAACTGTGATCTGTATTAATGAGAATCTGGATCTTTAATTTTACAAGGTATTGTTTGTTATTGATAGAAAAAAGATATTATTTTTTTAAACGGTATCGTTTAAATTTTAAGGAAAAAGTAAGTAAGAGGTATGCTATTTCTCTAATAATAAGGTTTTCTATTTTTAATTTTGTTTTCAAAATTTTTTATGCTTAATAACTTTAATTACGCGCTATTTAAGGACTTTCAGGTAAATTTAATGAGTAATAATCGAGTTTATTTTGAGTTAGATTGTTAATTTAAAAAGTAGACTTTTCCACGGTCATGTAAAAGTCTACTTTTATTAAGACGTTTACTCTGCAGGAGGTAAAAGCATCAGAATAGATTCATTTAACAAGTGAGCAACGTTCTCTAATGTTTCATCATCATTAAATTGGCTATCGAAAGCTAGACTTTCTCCATTAGCAATTGCTTTTAATTTTTGCTCAAAGGACTCAGCTATAAATAGGGCTTCACCATTGCCCCAAAAGTTTAGGGTGCCGTTTTTTTCTGTATAGAGTAGGCGAGAGGCAGGCTCTAAAAGAACTTCGTAACCTTCATGTAAAATTTCCTTCAAGTCATCGGCTTCGATTTCATCAGCCTCTGGAATATTATCCGGATATTTAGGTTCACTCATATAAGACATGATAGCGGCATCAAGTGCTGCCGAATCCTGTAATTGAGCTAATACTAAGTCTTTTAGGTGGCTAAGTTCAGAGGTATTAATTTCACCAATTTGACTTATCTGTTTGCGTACTATGTCAACAACAGGATTTTGCAATAAACTATTAGCTGAAAATTGATCACTAATACGTTCCATCATCCCTGCAACGTTTGGCATGCGAAAACCAAATGAGAACGTTAGGCAATCATCTTCAGCAACGCCATAATGCGCCATTCCAGGTGGAACATATAGCAAATCACCAGGTGCCAAAATTTCATCAAATTGTACATCTATTTCTGGCAAGAGTTTTAATGGTTGATTCGGTACAAAGGCAGTATTTGCATCGCACATTTGTCCTAACTGCCAGCGACGATGTCCATGACCTTGAACTAGAAACACATCATAAAAATCAAAATGCTTTCCTACTGAACCACCTTTAGGAGCGTAAGAGACCATAATGTCGTCGCGGCGCCATTGAGGAATAAATGGAAATTTTTTCCAAAGTTCAGACAAATCAAATGAATAATGATCTACAGCTTGTACTAAAAGCGTCCATAGTTTTGGTAGCTTTTGAAAATCACCCTTGGTTAAAGGTGAAGACTTGACATGCCATTCATTTGGATTTTTATCTTTTTGGCGAATGAGTCGGGCACTCGCATGTTCTTCCAAAGCAAGTTCTTGCACATCTTCGGGCTCTAAAAGACCGACAATTTCTGGCAACCCGTTACGTACCAGTAAAGGTTTTTTCTGCCAATATTCTGCTAAAAATTGTTCGGCAGTAATACCGCCTAAAACTGCTAAAGGTTCTGTCATGGAAATAACCTATTTATAAAAACATCTAAAATTAAGGAATTTGTAGACCAAGCTGCCTTAAAATATGGCAAAGTTGAATCATGGGTAAACCCATAAGTGTCGTCTGATCTAGGCCAGTCATTTTTTCGAACAAACTAATTCCTAAACTTTCACACTTAAAGCTACCAGCACAATGGAGTGGTTGATCTAATGCAATATATCGTTCAATTTCAGCTTGAGTTAGGGTTCGGAATTTAACTTGATAATGTTCAACAAGCGTTTGCTCAAAACTCCCATCAAGCCATTGCACACTGAGTGCCGTACTAAAGAAGACAGTTCGACCTGAGTTTTCTGCTAACTGTATTTTGGCATTTTCAGTGGTCATTGGTTTACCAATGAAGTCGTTAGGAGCGTGTTCTCGCCATGCGACTTGATCGGAACCAATAATAATTGCATGTGGGTTTTGTGCAGCAATCACTTGAGCTTTTGTGAAAGCTAGCCTTTTCGCAAGTTCATCGGCATGGGTTTCACTGCGAGGGCTCTCATCAATATCAGGACTCACACAGATATAGCTAATCCCTAGGCGATCCATTAAAGCTTTACGGGTTTGACTGCTTGATGCCAAAATAATTTGTGGCTGAACCATTACACTGCAAATTCCATTAAAACATCTAAAGGCACATAGCTTAATACAGCTTGGTGACATGCATGTATTTTGATAGGAGGTGCTTGACCTGCTTGATATGCTTCAACCCAACGGGTTACACAGATACACCAGAAATCACCGGGTTTTAGACCAGGGAAATCTACTTCTGGTAACGGGGTAATAAGATCATTACCTATTTTTTGTGAAAAATTTAAGAAATCAGAGGTCATTTGCGCACATACGGTATGCTGACCAAGGTCTGTTACTGCCGTGTGGCAGAAGCCATTTCTAAAATAGCCAGTAATAGGGTCGAAACAACAACTTGCTAAAGGTTCCCCTAAAACATTTAAACGATTGATTTGTGGATCTGGATGAATAGACATAATGGATGAAATATCAAATGACTATCTCTATCATAATCAAAACTCAGGCTTTCTACAGCTTTTATGCAAAAAAACTAACCTTTTTTGATGTAATCATTTAAAATTGGCGCGTTTTTAAAATCATAAAGAGAGCTTTACATGAATTTTCAGCGTATGACTGACCTTAACTTAACAGGTAAACGTGTCCTTATTCGTGAAGATTTAAACGTTCCTGTCAAAAATGGTGTGATTACTAGTGATGCTCGCTTACGTGCAGCATTACCAACTATCAAGGGTGCTTTAGAAAAAGGCGCAGCAGTGATGGTGTTTTCACATCTAGGTCGTCCTGTTGAAGGTGAACCAAAGCCGGAACAATCACTTGCACCAGTCGCTGCTTATTTAACAGAAGTATTGGGTCAAGAAGTTAAATTGTTAACAGATTACCTAGATGGCGTAGAGGTTGAAGCTGGTCAAGTTGTATTGCTTGAGAATGTACGTTTTAACCATGGCGAAAAGAAAAATAATCCAGAGCTTGCACAAAAATATGCTGCATTATGCGATGTATTTGTAATGGATGCATTTGGTACTGCTCATCGTGCAGAAGCGTCTACTGAAGGTGTTGCTCGCTTTGCTCCAGTTGCAGCAGCTGGCCCTTTATTGGCAGCTGAGTTAGATGCACTAGGCCGTGCAATGCAAACTCCTGAAAAACCAATGGTTGCAATTGTTGCAGGTTCTAAAGTTTCAACTAAACTTGATGTTCTAAACTCACTTTCTAGTATTTGTGATCAACTTATCGTTGGTGGTGGTATTGCAAATACATTCTTGGCAGCTGCTGGTTTCAATGTTGGTAAGTCACTATACGAAGCTGACTTGGTTGAAACTGCAAAACAAATTGCAGCTAAAGTAAGTGTTCCACTTCCTACAGATGTGGTAGTTGCGGATGCTTCGCAAATTAACTTTGAAGATTTCTTAGGTTCTTTAGCAGCAGCGCAAGCAGTTGTGAAGAAAGTAGAAGATGTAACATCAAATGACATGATTTTAGATGTTGGTCCGGAAACAGCTAAAGCATTTGCAAATATTTTAACAACATCAAAAACGATTCTTTGGAATGGTCCTGTAGGCGTATTTGAAGTTGATCAGTTTGGTGAAGGTACGAAAGCGCTTTCGCTTGCTGTTGCTGAATCTGCTGGTTTCTCTATTGCTGGTGGCGGAGATACTTTAGCTGCGATTGATAAATATAACGTTGCTGATCAAATTGGTTATATTTCTACAGGTGGCGGTGCCTTCCTTGAGTTTGTTGAAGGAAAGACTTTGCCAGCAGTTGCGGTTCTACTTGAGCGCGCTTAATACTGTTATCTAAAAAGAAGGAGGGATTGGGTTGCCAATCCCTTTTTTCATGGATAGGTCATTAAACTGTCATATATCTGCAATAAAATAGCGAGCATTAAATCACCAACTGTGGACAATAGTGATGAATTTAAAGCTTACATTTGCTGCTGTGTTAATTGTACCGATGATGTTGACTGCTTGTGCTAAGAAAGATGAAGCATCTCAGGCTGGGCAAGAATCGGCAGCTTCTACTGCTGTTTCTGAAAAAGTAACGCCTGAGCAACAAGCAGCAATTGATGCGATTGATAAGCCAGTTTTAGATGAAAAGAATACTGATGTGGTTGAAGGTAGTGCATCAAGTGAGGCTGCTGCTTCAGAAACACATTAATTTGTTGTTTTTTGTTAAAAAATCCCTGCATATGCGGGGATTTTTTTTGAAATACTGTGATTTGTTGCTGAATTGAAATAAATGAAAGGGTAGAATAACCCGCACTACCTGGGAGGATATTATGGCACTCATTTCAATGCGCCAGCTCTTGGATCACGCTGCTGAACATAACTACGGCGTACCAGCATTTAACGTAAATAACTTAGAACAAATGCGCGCAATCATGCTTGCCGCGGATGCAACCAATTCACCTGTAATTGTTCAAGCATCAGCTGGAGCTCGCAAATATGCAGGCGCTCCATTCTTACGCCATCTTATTTTGGCTGCAATTGAAGAATGGCCACATATTCCAGTGGTAATGCACCAAGATCATGGTACAAGCCCTGATATCTGTCAGCGTTCAATTCAGCTTGGCTTTAGCTCTGTGATGATGGACGGTTCATTAGGTGTAGACGGTAAAACACCTACATCTTACGAATACAACGTTGATGTAACTCGTAATGTCGTTGCTTTAGCGCATGCATGTGGTGTTTCTGTTGAAGGTGAGATTGGCTGTTTAGGTAGCCTTGAAACTGGTATGGCTGGTGAAGAAGATGGTGTTGGCGCAGAAGGTGTGCTAGACCACTCACAACTTTTAACTTCTGTTGAAGAAGCGACTCAGTTCGTTGCTGATACAAATGTTGATGCACTAGCAATTGCAGTTGGTACTTCACACGGTGCGTATAAATTTACGCGTCCACCTACAGGCGATATTTTGGCAATTGACCGCATTAAAGAAATTCATGCGGCATTACCAAATACTCATCTTGTAATGCATGGTTCGAGTTCTGTTCCGCAAGAATGGTTAAAGGTAATCAATGAGTTTGGCGGTAATATTGGCGAAACTTATGGCGTACCTGTTGAGCAGCTTGTAGAAGCAATCAAACACGGTGTACGTAAAATCAACATTGATACTGATTTACGTTTAGCTTCAACAGGTGCGATTCGTCAATTTTTGGCAGAGAATCCATCTGAGTTTGATCCACGCAAATACTTTGCTAAAACAGTTGATACAATGAAGCAAATTTGTATCGATCGTTATGAAGCATTTGGTACAGCTGGAAATGCTGACAAGATTCGTCCAATTTCTTTAGAGAAAATGGTTGATCGTTATAAATAATTCCCGTTAGGGTTTAATTTAAAAAACCGGTTATTTATAACCGGTTTTTTATTAAGTGAATTTTATTCATAAAAAAACCTGCGATGAACGCAGGTTTTAATGAAGACAAAAGACTTACTTTTGTAAGTTCTTTTTGTCTAGACTTGGATCTTTAATTTCTACATAAGCATTCGCACGCACTTCACGCAACCAGCTGTCGATTTCAGTATTAAATTGACGTTCACCTAAAATTTGACGTGCCATACGCTCTTGATATTCATGAGTCATATCTTTTTCACGTTTTTCAGTTACTTGTAAAATGTGCCAACCAAATTGAGTTTGGAATGGTTCGCTGATTTCACCGACAGGAATTTCCTGCATTTTTTTGTCAAATTCAGGCACCATCATGCCAGGCGTCACCCAACCTAAACTGCCGCCATCACGCGCAGAGCCTGTATCATTTGAGTAGGTCGCTGCAAGAGTTGCAAAATCATCGCCAGCTTTTAAGCGCTTATAGATGTTGTCAATAATTTGCTTGGCATTATCAAGGCTAACCACTTCAGACGGTTGAATAAGAATATGGCGAGTTTGATATTGAGGTACTAAAGCTTTTTGCTCATTTTGTTTACGTTCAATAAGCTTTAAAACATGTACACCATCACGTACTGAAATTAAGTCGGTTGTTTGACCTTCTTGTAATGGGGTAATACGGGCTGCAAGCTCGGCAGGAATATCTGAAAGTGGGCGGAATCCCATGTCAGCCCCATCAACTTTTGCATTTGCAGTTGAAAGCTTTTTCAATGCGTTTATATCATTACTTTGTGCAAGCTTCGAACGTACTTCTTGAGCTACAGATTGAACTTCCTGCGGATTATCACCAGTAATACGTATATGAATCACATGCGCTTGGTTGCCTAAAGCAGCTTGTCCCTGAGGTGATTTCAAGAAGTTTTCTACGTCTTGGTCACTAATTTTAATACGGGACATGACTTGTTGTTGGCGCAAACGGCTAATCGCTAAATCCTCAGCGATTCGGCCACGTAAACTTTCATAAGTTCCTGGTGCCATAGCATCCAACTTTTGCTGGAAAGCTTCTAAACTTTTACTTCCAGATTGACTTGCTACTTTTAAGACTGCTTCATTTAAGCTTTTTTCATCAGGTTTGATGCCATATTTTTTAACTTGTTCAAGTTGTGCCTCACGCAAGATGAGTTGATCTAACACCTGAAATTGTAAATATTGCTGAGGTGGAACCTCTTTTTTTTGTGCTTGTAGTTCGTGAGCGGCTTCAGCCATCCCTTGTTGAAGATCACTTTTTAAAATTACGCTATTGTCCACAATTGCCACAACTTCATCAGCGGGTTGGGCAAAACTATGCATTGATGAAGAGATTAGGGCAGCAAGGGTAGTTGCTTTAAAAAACTGTTTAAGATGCTTTGTCTTCATTAACGTTGTGTCCAAGATTGATTAATTTTGTTAAAACCTAAAACGCGATTTTCAAGTAAAGACGCGAGTTTATTGTTTAAACCACCTAAACCTTTTAGCGTAATTTCGGCCATAATGGCACGTTTTTCACTAACATCTGGAGATTTTGGATCATCTAGATCGTTATAGTATGAGCGACCATAGACAGAAATGCCCCAGCAACATGACTCATAGTTAACCCCTAGTAATATCTCGCGGGCAACATCATTGTCCATGTCATATTGTACGTGGCCCATAATACGCCAATTATCTTTAACTGGTTGTATAAACGATGCAACAACCTGATCGTAAGTATCTTGACGTCCTGCAATGTCTTTACGGTAGAAATAGCCTAAGTTATATAGGTTTCCTTTATCTCCAGTATAATAAACTTGGAAATCACGCTGAGCATTGTCACCATTAGACATCCATGCTGAGTTAGCAGCAATAGTGAAGTTTTGGTTTAACTGGCTTGTTAAACTTACAACTGGACCAGTGTTACTTTCAGTATCAATCTCATCTTGTTGCTTTAATGTCACACGACGATCTTCAAAATAATAACTTTGACCAACACTTGCACGTAAACGCTCTAAGCCGACTGTGTCAAAAAGGCTATAGCTTACGCCAAGTGATAGAAAGTTGTTGTCTTCAAGACGGTCATGTCCGTAGAAGCGGTAAGGGTTAAATAATTGATCGTAACTTACTGATGCTGAAGTTGAGTCAAAATTTGGATAGTTGTCTTGGTTTTTGTATGGAGCATATGCATAAAACGCACGAGGGGTAAGTGTTTGTAGGTACTTGCCCTCACGTTCAAAATTCAGTCCAGTATCCAATGTGAATTGAGGTACAACGACTGATTTATTTTCAGAACCGCCATCTAGACCTTGAGATGCAATACTGTCTTTATCGTAGAATGTTTGAATAGAACGTACTGAAACTTCAGGAATTACAAATGCTGCTGGTGTGCGGTAGTTGTAGCGTGTTGCAAACTGGTTGTAGATACGTGTACCGCTACTTTCCTGAGCAGAATCATCATTAATTGATTTCTTGAAGTATGCGGTATCGTTATTAAATTCGTATTGTAAACCTAATGGATTACCCGTGACATAATTTAATAAGAATTGTGGCAAGCGTGCATAAGGCTTATCAACATCGGCAATGTCTGGGTCAAGTGTCTGGAAATCTTCAACTTTAAGCTGAGCTTTTAAACCCGGAATACCGTGTTGATAGTTAAGTTCCCATGCTCTACGTAAGTTTAGGTCTGTTTTAGAGTTAGGGCTGCTATCTAAATCTGAGAAATAGTCTTTATCTGAAGCGTAGTTGTATTCTAGATTGGTCGACCATTGATCGTTGATATTCCAGTTATGTAAGAAATGGAAATCTTTACGATCTTTATCATCATATTCTTTGTCAGATGGCAACATGCCACCCCACATCTCGCCCGCACCAAAGCCATCGGTTAAATATCTAAAGTCACCTTTTAACATTGCACCGCGATCTGCTAAATAGCGTGGAGTAAGTGTCAGATCATAGTTAGGTGCAAGGTTTAAATAAACCGGAATAGAAAGCTCAACACCACCATCGTTTGAGAAACCAAACTGTGGATTAAGAATACCTGTAGTTCGGCGATCATCAATTGGGAAGTTAAAGTAGGGAATTGCTAGAACTGGAACATCTTTAACATATAGTTTTGTTCCGTGGGTTGTACCACGTCCAGTTTCCTGATTTAACTCAATTTTATTTGCTTGAATTTTCCAACCAGGTTTTTGACCCGGTGGACAAGTCGAGTAGGTAGCATCGTTAAGAACCATCACATTTGGTGATGTTCTTTCGATTTTCCCTGCATGACCATGAGCATGTTGCTGTTCAGAAATATAAAAACTATTTTCTAAATTACCAGTCTGGTTTTTTAGGTTGTAATTAATTTCGTCGCTCTGTGAAAGCAACCCACCTTGAGCGAGTTGTACTCGGCCTTGTGCGTGTGCAAAGGTTTGGGTCTTATCAATCGTAACCTTGTCAGCACGAACTGTGCGTCCTTCCTGATCAATAACGACATCGCCTTCTAAAACCGAGTCACCGGCAGGATTATAATGTCCATAATTAGCCGTAACGACAGAGGTTGTCTTATCGGCATCTAAGGCTTTGGTCTGTGGGTTAATCGGTGTAACCCAAGTACCCTGGCAAAATGCCGAGCTTAAATATTTATTGTCACGAAGCTGGGCCTCAGGTGCAGATTTATCAACATAGTACTGTTGAAAGAATTCTTGACCCGGGTAGGCTTCTTTGATGCTCGCTTTAAGTTGATTATTGTCTATATTGGAGACAACATCAGCTGACTCAGCATAACTTGATTGTATGGAGCCACATAAGAGCGTAAAAATAGCTGTCGCTAAAGGATTAAATTTAAACTGATGCTTCATTGTCTCATTAACCAAGTATGCTAATTCACAATTAATTATTGTCGCATCATAGAGAAAAAGTTTATAAGTGGCTACACTTAACCCTTCAAAAATCTCAGCTTGTTTTAGATTTTATTGCAAATGAATACACAACGTGAACAATTGATATATACATGGCTTACATCTGTTCTTAAAAATGATCAATTTAAGATCGCTTTTTTAGCAGGTGATGCAAGCTTCCGACGTTATGCGCGTATCCAGTTACAAAATAAAACGTATATGCTTATGGATGCCCCTCCAGAAAAAGAAGACTGTGTTCCGTTTGTGACCATTGACGAATTTTTTGCAGGCCATGGTGTACGCGTACCGCAGATCGTCGCGAAAGATTTGGCTCAAGGTTTTCTGCTATTGGAAGATTTTGGTGATGTGCTGTTGTCTACATTATTAAATGATGAAACAGTCGATAAATACTATGAACAAAGTTTTAAACAACTTATTCAATTGCAATCTATTGATGGGACTAACCAGTTTCCAGCTTATTCCTACGAAAAATTAATGTCGGAAATGCAGTTACTCACAGACTGGATGTTGCCATCGCTTGCTATTCAGCCGACTGCTGAGCAGAAAAAAACGATTGATGATGCATTTGATTTCTTGGCTCGTGCCGCAGTAGCCCAACCGCAAGTTATTGTACATCGAGATTTTCACAGTCGTAATCTGATGAAAATTGAAAATGAACTAGAGCTTGGAGTAATCGACTTCCAAGATGCTGTTATTGGTGCTGATACATATGACTTAATTTCGATTACTCGTGATGCATATGTTCAATGGAATGCTGAGCATGTTTATCAATGGTTTAGAACATTTTATGACTTATTGCCTGAGTCTGCCAAACAGAACCGCAGTTTTGAGCAATTCAAGCGTGATGCAGATTTAATGGCTATTCAGCGCCATATTAAAATTCTTGGCATTTTTGTTCGTTTGTTTGAGCGTGATGGTAAGTCTGGATACTTAAAAGACTTGCCGCGAGTCATGTGGTATTTACTTGAAGAAAGTCGTGGTTACGCTGAACTTGAAGAATTTATGGTATTTATAAATAACACAGTGATGCCTAAATTTATCGAGAAATATGGTAGCTATGAGGTAGCAGCATAATGAAAGCAATGATTCTTGCTGCTGGCTTGGGTAATCGTATGCGTCCACTTACGCTATATACACCAAAGCCTCTGCTTGAGGTAGGCGGTAAGCCGCTAATTGTGTGGCATATTGAAAAGCTTAAGAAAATTGGTGTGACTGAAATCGTCATCAATTCTGCATGGTTGGCAGATAAACTCATCAGTAGCTTAGGAGACGGCTCTCAATTTGGTGTAGATATCCGTTGGACACGAGAGGATGAGGGGCTAGAAACAGCTGGTGGAATTATTAATGCTTTGCCACTGCTTGGAACAGATCCGTTTATTCTGGTGAATGGAGATGTATGGACCACAATGGATTTTGAAGCTCTACCCCATATTAAGTTAAATGATGATTTAGCACATCTTGTATTGGTTAATAACCCTAAACAGCATCCCGAAGGCGACTTTACATTATTGGATGGACGCGCTTTTACATTCGATCAAGATGTGAAGGGTGAGAATCTCACTTTTAGTGGTGTATCTGTTATCCATCCTAAGCTTTTTGATGGATTGGAACCTGGTAAACGTCCTTTAGCTCCACTGTTGAAGCAAGCGATGCACAATCAAAAAATATCTGGTGAAAAGCTTAAAGGTGCATGGGTCGATGTGGGAACGCCTGAGCGTTTAATGGAGCTAGATTTGCAAATTCGTGAAGGCTTCTACGATTAAGTGTGTAATCCCTAATCGTTAACTAGTGTTCCACGATGCATAAATGGGTATACTTTGTTTTAAATTTTACTTAGATGTTATCTGTTTATGCATCCGTTTTTTCAAGAGTTACAACAGGGTAGTCAAAAACTAGGTTTATCGCTTAGCGATGAAGCTTTGGCATTATTGTTAAAGTATCAAGATGCTTTGGTACTTTGGAATAAAGCATATAATCTGACAGCAATTCGTGATCCGAAAGAAATGTTAGTGAAGCATTTGTTGGATAGTCTAAGTATTTTAAATGACTTACCTGAAGGTAGACTACTTGATGTGGGTACAGGTGGTGGAATGCCTGGCATGATTATTGCTCTTTGTCAGCCACAACGCCAATGTGTTCTTTTAGATTCTAATGGTAAAAAAATTCGTTTTTTGAAGCAATTTATTGCTGATCTAAAATTGAGTAACGTTGTGGCAGTGCAAACACGTGTTGAGAATCAAGATACAATTGATGAGCTTGGCCAGTTTGACGTCATAACAAGTCGAGCTTTTGCTTCTTTAACGGACTTTGTAGATGCAGCTCAGCCATATCTTCATCAGAGCAGTATAATCGCAGCGATGAAAGGTGTAGTGCCAGTTGAGGAAATTGAGCAGCTCAAGCAGGGCTTTTCATGTAAAGTGATTGAACTGCGCGTACCAAGACTTGATGAACAACGTCATTTACTTTTACTTCAACGTATCTAAATAAAAAGTATTAAGGTTACCATGGCTCAAATTATTGCGATTGCAAACCAAAAGGGTGGTGTTGGTAAAACAACGACTGCAGTAAATCTTGCAGCGTCTCTAGCTGTATTAAAAAAACGTGTATTACTTGTAGATATGGACTCACAAGGTAATGCTACGATGGGGTCTGGTATTCAAAAGAACGATCTTTTGTATTCAATTACAGATGTTCTTCTTGGCGAAGTTCCAATTGAAACAGCCATTCAAAAAGCAGAAGTTGGATATAAAGTTCTAGGTTCCAATCGTGAGCTTTCAGGTGTAGAGCTCGCTATCGCAGAGCAGGAAGGTCGTGAATTCATTCTAAAGAACGCTTTGAATGAAATCAGAAACTCATTTGACTATATCATTGTAGATTGTGCTCCAAGTTTGAGTTTGATTACTGTCAATGCTTTGGCGGCTGTAGATAGTGTAATTATTCCAATGCAATGTGAATATTATGCGCTAGAGGGTTTGGCTGATTTAACCCAGACTATTGATCGTATTCAAAAAGCACTCAACCCTGATTTAGAAATTATTGGTGTATTACGCACGATGTACGATGCACGAAATGCTTTAACACGTGATGTGTCTGCAGAACTAGAGCAATATTTCGGCAAGAAACTTTATGATACTGTTGTTCCACGAAATGTTCGCTTAGCAGAAGCACCAGCACATGGGTTGCCTGTTATCTATTTCGAAAAAAGTTCTAAAGGTGCAGTTGCATACTTAAATCTTGCAGCTGAGATGTTAAAGAGAAGTAAAGTGAAGAAAGGAAGTAAAGTATGAGCATCAAAAAACGCGGATTGGCTAAAGGACGTGGTTTAGATGCATTACTTGGTTCAATTCAAAAAGAAAAACTACAACTGGAAGCACAGGCGTTAGACCACGGACAGTTAAAACAAATTGATGTGAATTTACTGAAGCGTGGTGAATATCAACCACGTCGTTTTATTCATGAGCATGATTTACAAGAGTTAGCATCTTCTATTGAAAAACATGGCGTGATGCAGCCTATTGTAATCCGTCCAGTTGATGATGAAACACATCCATATGAAATCATTGCAGGTGAGCGTCGTTGGCGTGCAGCTCAACTTGCGGGCTTAACTGAAATTCCTGCAATTGTTCGTGATTTAAATGATCAGGTGGCAATTGCATTAGCGTTAATTGAAAACATTCAACGTCAAGATTTAAATCCAATTGATCAAGCAATAGCTCTACAACGCTTTCATGATGAATTTGGTTTAAGTCATCAAGAAATTGCTGACACAGTTGGTAAAGCACGTACTACTGTCAGTAATCTACTGCGCTTATTGAGTTTAGCTGATGATATTAAAGATTTCATGCAGCAAGGGCAGCTTGATATGGGGCATGCTCGAGCAATTTTGACATTGAAAGGTAAAGATCAATTAGAAGTTGCTAAAATTGTAATCGAGAAAGGATTGTCAGTTCGTCAAACAGAGCAATTGGTGCGTGATAGAAGTGAGCCTAAGCAGGAAAAGGAAAAAGCGCCTGTAGCACCAGATATTGAGCAATTGACACAAAAATTATCAGAGCGTTTTGGTGCTAATGTAAAAATTGATCATAACCAAAAAGGTAAGGGTAAACTTGTTATTCATTATCATACCTTGGATGAGTTAGATGGCATTTTAAATATTTGCTTGCCAGAATAATTTGCAGATGGGTCATGTATTTCTAATTTTATATTCTTGGGGAAGAACATATGTGGGAACTTGTGAGAGCGGGTGGCTGGTTGATGCTGCCTTTAATTCTATGCTCAATTTTAACTGTTGCGATCAGTATTGAACGTTTTGTTCGGTTAAGACGTTCACAAGTTCTACCCGAAGCATTAAGCGGTAAGAGCTCTTTAAGAGCTGAAGATATAGTGGAAAGTTTAGAACAAAATGTAGAAGTGCAAAATAGTGCATTGGGACACATTTTAAAAGCAGGCTTTGAGCATCGCGAACATGGTGAGCAATTTGCTCGCGCGCAAATGGAAGTTGCAGCTTCTCAAGAAATTTCCTATTTAGAAAAAAATATTAACTTCTTGGGCACTTTAAGTGCTGTAGCGCCGTTACTCGGATTGCTTGGCACTGTGGTGGGAATTATTGAGTCATTTCTTGTGATTGATTTTGGATCGGCTGGTAGTCCAAGTTTAATGATCCCTGGTATCTCTAAAGCATTAATTACCACAGCTGTGGGAATGTTAATTGCAATTCCTGCTCTAATTGCTTATCGCTATTTCCAAAGAGTAGTGCAAGATTATATTGCTGAATTAGAACAGCAATCGACCTTGTTTCATGCTTCATTGTTCTATAAGCGTTCTTCATCTGTAGCTGAACACCGCCGTGTTGGTTAAGAGGTGGACGCCAAATGAAGTTTAAACGTTCTCAAGTTGAAGACATTCATATCAATTTAACGCCTATGATTGACTGTTTGTTGTTCATTTTGGTTTTTTTATTGCTGTCGACCACTTTTAATCAGCCAAGTCGCATCAATTTAACATTACCAGATGCACAAGGTGTTCCACCAAAACAGTACGATCATAAAATTGAAGTCGTGGTAGACTCTGCTGGTCATTATGCTGTGAATGGTCAAGCGCTTTCATCTAAAGAGGTTGCTGATCTGAGTACTGCAATTAAGCAAGTTGCTCAAGAGCACCGTGACTTTATGTTCATCATTGCTGCGGATGCCAAAGCGTCTCATCAGGATGTAATTCGCGTTATGGATGTGGCAGGACAACTCGGTTTTGTTAACATCAATATTAGTACCAAAGTTCCTTCTAGAGGTTTTTCTGAGTGAATCAAGATTTTAAGGTTTATACGCGTCTCTTAGCCTATTTAAAACCTTATTGGGGCGTGGCCTTATTAGTACTTATCGGGTTCGGTATTAACTCAGCAACAGAAGTTTCCGTTGCTAAATTGATTAAATTTATTATTGATGCAATCCAAAACAGCAGTAGAGCAGATTTGGATTGGTTCCCGTTATTAATTATTTTATTAGTATTCTTCCGCGGCTTAGGCCTATTTATGGGCGGCTACTATACTGCTGTGATTTCCCGTAGTTTAGTTTTTAGTATTCGTCAGGAAGTTTACGCCAAACTTTTAAGACTCCCAGCACAATATTACTTAGATAACTCATCTGGCCATATTACTGCCAAAATTATGTATAACGTTGAACAGCTAACAGCTGCTTCTTCGGAATCATTAAGAACCATTGTTAGGGATGGGATGATTACTATTGGACTATTAGGCTATCTGTTCTATACCAATTGGCGTCTTACCTTATGCGTTTTTGTGTTTTTACCAGTAATTGGTGTATTGGTACGTAAAGCTTCGAAACGTATGCGAAAGCTTTCGTTACAAGTTCAAGACACTATGGGTGATGTGAACCATGTTGTCCAAGAAAGTATTAATGGTAATGCTGTAGTAAAGACTTTTGCTGGTGAAGAATCTGAACAAAAACGTTTCTATAAGTCATCGGAAGAGAACTTAAAACGCGGTTTAAAAATGGTGATTGTGCAAAACCTGAATAGTCCAGTTGTTCAGGTAGTAATGGCTTGTGCTATGGCCCTTATTGTATGGTTAGCTTTGCGACCTCAGATTTTAGGTAATACAAGTGCTGGTGAATTTGTGGCTTATCTTACAGCTGCTGGTCTATTAGCAAAACCAGTTAAAAGCTTGACTGATGTAAATGAAAAGCTACAACGTGGTTTAGCAGCAGCTCATTCTGTTTTTGAATTACTAGATTTACCTGAAGAGCAAAATAACGGTCAATTGAAGCCTAAATTAAATGGTGCAATCCGTTTTGATCATGTGACATTAAATTATGCTGATGGCGTAGCAGCCATTAAAGATTTTTCTTTAGATATTCTCCCGGGTCAAACAGTGGCATTGGTTGGTCGTTCAGGAGCTGGTAAAAGTTCATTAGTGAATATGTTGGTACGTTTTCAAGAAGTATCGAGTGGACAAATTTATTTAGATGATTTGCCAATTAATGATATTGAACTTTCTTGTCTGCGCACGCAAATTGCAATGGTAAATCAACAGGTTATATTGTTTAATCGTACTGTTCGTGAAAATATCGCATATGGTCAGTTGGAAGGTGCATCAGATGAAAAAATCTATGCAGCGGCAAAAGCAGCCTATGCACATGACTTCATCATGAATTTGCCAAACGGTTATGACACTGTTTTAGGCGCACAAGGTCTAAACCTATCTGGTGGTCAGCGTCAACGAATTGCAATTGCTCGAGCAATCTTAAAGAATGCTCCAATTCTAATTTTAGATGAAGCTACAAGTGCTCTCGATAATGAATCTGAACATTTTATTCAGCAAGCATTTGATGAAGCGATGCAAGACCGTACAACGATCGTTATTGCACACCGTTTATCAACAATTGAAAATGCTGATCGTATTGTAGTGATGGATCAAGGGCAAATCCTTGAGCAAGGTACTCATAAAGAGCTTCTTGAAAAACATGGTGCTTATTATCAATTACATCAGCGTAATTTTGAGGATAACTAAGCATGTCATTGGCCCAGCTGATCCAGAATGCATGGAATAAGCAATCGAGTTGGTTGATTGCTTTACGTCCATTATCTTGTTTGTATCGTGCTGGGTTTCTATTAAATCGTAATTTTTATACTGTGGGTTTAAAGAAAGTTTATAAAGCACCTGTACCGGTCATGGTGATTGGTAATATTACTGTGGGTGGAAGTGGAAAAACTCCATTATTAATACAACTGGTGAATTATCTACAACAGCATAATGTCAAAGTTGGGGTCATTAGCCGTGGATATGGTGGTATAGGTCCTTTTCCCATGTTAGTTACTTCGGGTGCTCAAGCAACTCAGGTTGGAGATGAGCCTGCATTAATTGTTCAATCGACAAGTGTACCAATGGCAGTAGGTCCTAATAGACAGGCTGCAATTGAACTTTTATTAGCATCAACATCAGTAGATTTAATTATTAGTGATGATGGTTTGCAGCATTGGGCACTGGGACGACAAATCGAGTGGATTGTACTCGATCAAAATCGAGGCTTAGGAAATCAAAAACTATTACCTGAAGGATTTTTGAGAGAGCCAGTTGAGCGTTTAGAAACTGGAACAGTAATTGAACATGCGTATAAACCAACTACAGAATTAAATATGCATCTTGATACTGGACAACCATATTTACTCAATCCTTCGCGAAGGGTCGAACACATTTTTAATCCTCAAAGTAATTATCATGCTGTAGTTGGGATTGGCTTTCCACAGCGTTTTTATCAAACACTTAAAGATTTAGGTCTGAAACAATTTCAAGAACATGCGTTTCGTGACCATCATGATTACGCAATCGATGATTTAATTTTTAATGATGAACTGCCACTTATTACAACTGAAAAAGATGCAGTTAAATTATTGCCATTGCTTAAAAAATATCCAGAATTTAAACAACCTATTTGGGTTGTTCCTGTTAAAGCTATCCTGTCTGTAGAGTGTTATCAGGTTTTAAAGCAGCAACTGCAACAACTTGATATCCAATTATCTTAGGAAGAAAAAATGAAACACATCGTCATTCCAGCACGCTTTTCAAGTTCGCGTTTGCCAGGTAAACCATTGTTGCTTATTCATGGCCGTCCTATGATTTTACGTGTAGTGGATCAAGCCAAAAAAGTCGAAGGTTTTGATGATCTATGTGTGGCAACAGATGATGAACGTATTGCTGAGATTTGCCGTGCAGATGGTGTAGATGTTGTTCTTACAAGTCCTGATCATCCATCAGGAACAGACCGATTAAGCGAAGTTGCGCGCATTAAAGGTTGGGATGCTAATGACATTATTGTAAATGTTCAGGGAGATGAACCTTTATTACCAGCCCAACTTGTTAAGCAAGTTGCAAAACTTTTGGTTGATAAACCAAATTGTTCAATGTCGACGTTGTGCGAGCCAATTCATACCTTAGATGAGTTTCAGCGCGATAGTATTGTAAAAGTAGTCATGTCTAAACAAAATGAAGCTTTATATTTTAGCCGGGCTACTATTCCTTATGATCGGGATGAGGCTAAACATGATGAACCGACTTTACATACACAAGCATTTCGTCATTTAGGTTTATATGCGTATCGAGTGAGCTTATTGCAAGAATATGTGACCTGGGATATGGGTAAGCTTGAAAAATTAGAAAGTCTTGAACAATTACGTGTTTTAGAAAATGGTCATCGTATTGCGATTGCTGTTGCCCAAGCAAATTTACCACCCGGTGTGGACACTCAAGCTGATCTTGATCGCTTAAATAATATGCCAGTCGAATCTTTTGAATAAGCGTTAATTTTTAATGAATCCGAATGTAACTTCAAAGGTTTATCCTTGGCAGAAAACAACATGGGATACCTTAACAACAAGGTTTCCCAATATTGGACATGGCCTATTATTCTATGGCAAGGAAGGCTGTGGGAAACATGCATTTGCTAAGCATTTCTTGGCGTGGGTACTTTGTCTAAATAAGCAGCCTCATGGTGCTTGTGGTGAATGTAGCAGCTGTCAATGGTTAAAATCGGATACTCATCCAAATTATGTCCATATCACAACAGATGAAGAAAATAAAAAGCAAAATGCAAAAATAAAAATCGAAAAGATTCGAGATTTACTGCCTTTCGTGCAACAAACAGGAGAGGGTTGGCGCGTTATTCTTATTGAACCTGCTGAAGCTCTTAACTTAGCATCTTCAAATGCGCTATTAAAAACCTTGGAAGAACCAGGTGAGCGTGTTGTTTTAATTTTATTGGCCGATCACTACCTTAAATTACCAGCCACTATTCGTAGCCGATTGCAGCACTTTGCTTTAGACCGCATTTCATATGAGCAGGCTACTTCATATTTGAATGAGCATTTATCTGAAATTGCAGAAGTCCAACCTGATTTATTGCTTGGTCTATCTAATGATATGCCTTTACAAGCTATAGAAATTGCAAAAAGTGATTGGTTTACTAAACGACAGACTTTCTTAAATGACTGGCTAAAAATTGTAGCTCAAAAAAATATGCCTTTATTTTTCTCAGGAAAATGGCAAAAAGAATTAAGTTTTAGCGATTTTATCGTACTTTTTGAGTACTTGTTGGGAGATTTAATTTGTGTCAAGCTAAATCAACCGCAGAAAAATACAGATTTAGATTTTGATCAATTAATTCCATATTACGATTTAGAAAGCTTATTCAATATTTATAGTGAACTACAACAAGCAAAAAAGCTTGTTGAGCAAAATGTACAAAGTCAACTTATTATAGATCAATTGTTTATAACGTTAATGAATGTTTAAGGGGAAGATTATGCAGCCGCAAATGGGGGGGATTATTCAGGTAAATATTCCTGATAGAGCTACTTTACAAGCAAGCTATATGGGATATGTGCAAGGTGGAGGCCTATTTGTACCATCAAAACAAAAAGTAAAAATGGGACAAGAAATTTTCATTTTAGCTACTTTGCCTGAGCAGTCTCAAAAAATTCCTCTTACGGGTAAGGTGATTTGGATATCGCACAAGCAGAGTGGATTTAAACCTCAAGGTTTTGCTATTCAATTAAGTGGAGATAAGGGAATTTACTATAAAGCTGAGGCAGAAAGAGTTTTGGCTGGTAGTATGTCTCTAGATCGTCCAAGTTATACCATGTAATCAAATAGGATAGAAAAGTGTTTGTTGATACGCATTGCCATTTAACGATGTTAGATTTAACGCCTTATAACGGCGATCTGGACCTTGCGCTCGCAGCAGCGCGAGCAGAAGGTGTGTCTAAATTTATGGCAATATCCGTTGATCTTGATGACCACATTGCACTAGCAGAGATTGCAAAGAGACATGAAGACGTTGGTTATACAGTAGGTGTTCATCCTTGTGAAGATGCCGATACAATGGCTCGTGCCACGACCGAATACTTGATTGAATTGGCTCAGTCGAAAAAAGTATGGGCTCTGGGTGAAACTGGACTGGACTACTACCACAGTACAGATTTTGTTGAAGAGCAAAAGGCATGTTTTGCAAGACATATCCAAGCTTCGAAAACTGTAAAAAAACCGGTTGTCGTTCATACGCGTTCAGCAAAGCATGATACGGTAGATATTATTCGTGCTGAAAACTCCACTCATGGAATTTTGCATTGTTTTACCGAAGATTGGGAGACAGCAAAGGCTGTTCTGGATTGTGGTTATTACATTTCTTTTTCAGGTATTGTGTCATTTAAAAATGCACAAGACTTGCGTGATGTAGCTAAACAAGTGCCATTAGATCGGCTTTTAATTGAAACAGATAGCCCTTATTTAGCACCTGTTCCATACCGTGGAAAAACAAATGAACCAAAATATGTACCTTATGTAGCCAAAGCGCTCAGCGATGTATATGATAAATCGGTTGAGGAAATTGCAATGATCACCTCACAAAATTTTGAGAACTTGCTAAAAGCGATTTAAGTTATAGAAACTATATAAGAGAGTAATTGCGTGAAGATGGATCGTCAGGCTCAGTTCCGAGCAAGAGAAGTATTAATATTTCAGGTTGCGGAGCAATTATTGCTAGAAAATGGCGAAGCCGGAATGACACTTGATGTCTTGGCTGCTGAGCTTGATTTAGCAAAAGGAACTTTGTACAAACACTTTCAAAGTAAAGATGAATTGTACATGCTGTTGATTATTCGTAATGAACGTATGTTACTCGAAATGGTTCAAGATACTGAAAAGGCCTTTCCAGAACATTTGGCCTTTTTTATGCTGCATCATTTACACCATCCTGAACGGACAGTTTTATTTCATCAAATTGAGGAAAAACTTTCGATTACAGCTCAAGGTGTGCATCACCTTTTTAATGAGCTTTATCAAGTGCGTAAACAACGATTACGAATTATCATTCGCATGACAGATCACTATTTAGAATCGATTCAAAGCAATATGACAACTCGAGATTATCTGGCTTCTATTTGGTCGTTAACGCATGGTGCAGCAGCTATTCTCAACTCAAGTTTTTACCAACGCTATTTGGGTTCGCGGGACACTTTAAGAGTGGCTTATATTGATCAGGCATTAGCCTTACCTAAACAAACTGCTGAACAATATGCTTAATAGGTCGATATGAAATCTCAATCACCGCCTAAATCACAAAAAGGTTTTACCCTCATTGAAGTGATGGTGGTGATTGTTATTATGACGATTATGACCTCTCTTGTTGTACTTAATATAGGTGGGGTTGACCAAAAGAAAGCGATGCAAGCAAGAGAGTTATTTTTGCTTGATGCCCATAAAATTGGTAAAGAGTCACTTGATCAGTCTCGTGTTTTAGCTCTATCTACTATGAGTGAAACTGACGTTTCTCCATTTTCTTATGAGCTGTATGAATACCACGATCAGAGTAAATTACAGGTACAAGATTTAAAAAATCGTTGGCAGAAATACCCAGAATTTACTACGCGCCAATTGCCTAAACATGTATCGTTTACAGTACAACCTCTAGATGGTCAAACCTATTCAAAAGCTACCAATACAGATTTAATTGGCGGGCAGGCTCCGCAGTTAATCTGGTTTGGAAATGGTGAAGCTAAAACAGTTAAAATACAGTTTTACTTTGAACAAAAACCAATTGGTTCAGAAATACAGATTGATCATTTGGGTAAAATAAATGAAATCTAAAGGCTTTACTCTATTAGAGGTAATGGTAGCTTTAGCAATTTTTGCTGTAGCTGCCGTCGCGTTAACTAAAGTGGCCATGCAATATACCCAATCTACCTCAAATGCAATTCTTAGAACAAAAGCTCAGTTTGTAGCAATGAATGAAGTTGCCTTAATGGAGATAAATCAAGAATGGCTTCAAGGTACTCAAAGTAAGCAAGTTACTTCTCAAGGTGAAACTTGGCAGATTGATAAATCTGCTGAAGCTACAGTCAGCCCGAATGTTCAGAAAGTAGATTTGCAAATTAGCTTATATGATTCTGATAAAGGGAAAGTTCAAAATGGTATTACCCACTTGGTATTTTTTAATTATCCAATGAAAGCAAAATAATGATAAAAAATAAATATCTTCGCTCGAGAAGTCTAGTTTCTCGTCTTGCTGCACGATCGGAGCAGATGATGAGGGGTTACTCCGAGCAAAGCTCTTCGTCTTGCGCTCAGACAAAGCTTCGCTTTGTTAATCCTCGCTCAGGATTTACTTTAGTTGAGCTTTTAGTCGCAATTGCAATTTTTGCTGTTCTATCTTTGTTGGGTTGGAAGATCTTTGATTATTTATTAAAAGTCCGTGATCGTAATGCACAACACGAAGTACAGTTATTCGAATTACAAGATGCTTATCAACAAGTTTTACGTGATACGTTGCAAATTATACCTTTATCGGCTAATCAAGGCGGGCAACTACGTCCAGCCTTGGAACTAGATAATCAAGTTCTTCACTTTAGTAAGGCAGGTGTTACTGATCCCTTAAAACAAGGGTTGTCACCTTTTGAACGTATCGAATATCGATATGATCCTGATCAAAAAAAGCTTTATCGTCTTAAATATAGTAATTTAAATACTTCAAACAGAGAGCAACCATTATCAAGTACGCTGTTGAGCCAAGTTGAACAATTTCAAATTATGGTACTAACGCCTCAAGAAGTGACAAAGTGGCCAGAAATTAATATTGATCCCACAAAACCTGAAGAATTTAGAAAGTTGCCGAAAGGAATAAAAATACAACTCACAGTTGCCGGTGTAAGTTATGAGTGGATTTATAGCTTAAATCAAGGTGATTTATCGCTCTCCAATAAAGGAGTGGGATAGTGTTGCATTATAAAAAAAGCCAGCAAGGCGTTGCTTTGCTCACCATTCTAATTATGGTTGCTTTGGCTACAATTTTGGCTGCCTCTATTGCAAAGCATCAAACCAATACGATGGAAAATACTGGCTATTTGATGCGTCAAAATCAGTCATTACTCTATGCAAAAAGTGCAGAGGCTTTTTTTTCTGAATTATTAATTCAAGATGCAAACAATGCTGGTGGCGTTGATCATTTAAAAGAAACATGGGCACAGCCGATGCCACCTTTTCCAATAGAAGATGGATCAGTATCAGGACGTTTATTGGATGAGTCAGGCAAATTTAACCTAAACAATTTGACGACGAATGAAGGTAAGGTAAACGAAGCTGCTAAAAATTGGTTTGAGCGGTTACTTGTACGTGTAGGCTTGCCAGCAGAATTAAGTCAAGCAGTCATCGATTGGCAAGATCCAGATGACGAACCATCTGGGCCTATGGGTGCTGAAAGCAGTTATTATGAAGGTCTTGATCCTAGCTATTTAGCTTCAAATGCTAAATTTCATCGTATTGAAGAGCTAAAATTAGTAAGAGGGTTTGACGGTAAGAAATATGATTTAATTGCTCCTTATATTTCTGCATTACCTGAGAATACAAAAGTAAATATTAATACCGTCTCGCCATTAGTTTTGGCGAGTATTGATCCAAAATTAGATTTAGGGGCGGTAGAAAAAGAGCTTCAGATGCGCCAACAAAATTTAAAATTCTTTCAAAATGTTGATGAATTATGGCAATTGAATGCTTTTTCAACAGTCGACACTCAAAAGAGAACTGAAGTGAATAGCTTGTTAGATGTAAAGTCGAGTTTTTTTCAAGCACAAATTGAGGTCGTGCTAAATAATCGGAAAAGACAATTTACAAGTGCACTAATGCGTAATGATAAGCAGGTTTATGTTTATTCTAGAAACATGTCACCATTTAACTAATTGAAAAATTTTGGTTTATTTGTTTTTATCATGTTGTTGAAAAGTCATATTTAGAAACTTCTCTAATGACAAAATAAAATGAAGATAAATTTTCTATATATTTATCTTCAATATTTCTTCACAAGTCTTATCATACTTTTCGCTAATTGTTTCTAATTGAAAAGTGGTGCGAAGTTTTCGTCTTTTGCTTTATAATAATGTTCCTAGAAGGAATGATCGATTTGGCACATGTTAATTCGTAAGTTATTTAAGTTTGAAAATGCACATGTTGTACGAAACTGTACATCGGATCGTTGTAAGCGATCAATTCATGGACATAGCTATAAAGTCGAATTATTGCTTAAAGCTTCGAAATTAGATCATGGACAAATGGTTTATGATTTTGGGCTTCTAAAAGGGGTAATAAAAGACCTTATTGACAGCTTTGATCATGCAATCTGTTTTTGGGAAAAAGATGATTCTCAATACATTGATGCTTGTCAGACTTTTAGTGCTCGTTGGATTTCTTTACCTGTTTCACCTTCGGCTGAACAGTTTTCACGTATTTTCTTTTATTTAGCTCAGCAAGTTTTACAATCAACCATCACTCAAAATGGGGAAGGTGATGTTGAGGTTTATTCAGTTATTGTTCATGAGACTGATACTGGATATGCACAAAGCTTTATTGAAGATATTCAAAATGAACAAATGGGGATTTTAAGTCTCGATGGAATTGTTTTTTCAGAACAAATTCAGATAGAGTGGGCAAATCCTCAAATGTATGAAGACTTGAAAAATGGGATTAAATTTAATAATCCTCAAGTTGATTTACAAGTCGAAGTATAAGTCGAATTACTTACAGTATTTGTAGAATTGAAAATTGATCTAGGATGACATTAATGCAATTAACTGAGCAACAGCAAGATAAACTCAGTAAAGTTCAATTAGAAGAAAGCTGGAAAATATCTTTAGCACCTTTTTTGTTAAGCCCTCAAATGGATAATTTGCGCGATTTCTTATTTCAAGAGAAACAAGCACAAAAAATAATATATCCCCCGAGTAAACAAATCTTTAGTGCTCTAAATACGACACCATTGGCTGATGTGAAGGTCGTTATTCTTGGACAAGATCCATATCATGGACCAAACCAAGCAAATGGATTAAGTTTCTCTGTTCAAAAAGGTATTGCATTACCACCATCTTTACGTAATATTTTTCATGAATTACATACAGATTTGGGTATTCCAGCTCCTCGTCATGGCGACTTAACGAAATGGGCTACACAAGGTGTGCTTTTACTGAACAGTGTGCTTACTGTTGAAGCTGGACAGCCAACCTCACATCAAAAGCAAGGTTGGGAAGCATTTACTGATGAAGTTATTGATGTCCTGAATGAGCAAAGAGAACATATAGTATTTATTTTGTGGGGTGCTTATGCACAGCGCAAAGGACAACGTATAAATAGAGATAAACACTTGGTTTTAACCGCTGCACATCCATCGCCTCTTGCTGCAAACAGAGGTGGTTTTTTTGGATGCAAAGTGTTCTCAAAAACAAATCAATATTTGAAACAACATGGCATTGAGCCCATAGACTGGCAATTGGACGCATGATGAACTCTCCCAATCTAAATAACTATCACCCGGACTTGGTGGTCGAAGAAGCAAAAAACGGCTGGCGTATAGTACGTTTGAATCGTCCTAAATCATTGCATGCTTTAGATGAATCAATCGTAACGGCATTATTACGAGTATTTGAAGATTTCCGTGATGATGAAAGCGTTAAAGCAATTTGGTTAGATTCAACAACACCAAAAGCTTTTTGTGCAGGTGGTGATGTTAGAAAATTACGTCAACTTGTTATCAATCAAGAAGTAGACACAGCGAATAAGTTTTTCCAGCAAGAATATGCTTTAGATTTACTATTACATAATTATGCTAAGCCTGTAGTTGTTTGGGGCGAAGGTTATGTTATGGGTGGTGGTTTGGGCTTGTTTATGGCAGCACCATTCCGTCTAGTAACTCCATATTCTCGTTTAGCAATGCCTGAAATTAATATTGGTTTATATCCGGATGTAGGGGCGAGCCGCTTCTTGGCAGATCGTGGTCCAATAGGCTTGTTTACTGGTTTAACTGGTTCAATCATGACAGCCGCTGGAGCATATAGCATCGGTTGGGCAACACATATTTGTGAAGCACAGCGTGATAATGTTTTGCAAAAAGTTTTAAATATTAATTGGGCTCATTATCCTGCTGGGGATTTCCGCGCAATTGATGATACTTTAAATAGTTTGCATCGTCCGGTTGCGGCAGGTCCATTACAAAACTCACTTGATGTGATTCATAGTGTTTGCCGTGGTTTTAATTTTGAACAAGATTATCAAGCTATTGTGAGCTTGCGTGATGCGAGCAGTGATTGGTTACGCCAAGCGAGTGAGAACTTACAAAAAGGATCTCCTAGTACTGCGGCAATCACTTGGTTGTTGTGGCAATGGGGTAAACAGATACATTCTTGGGATGAGGTTTTTGATCTTGAAGCTCAGATTTCTGAGTGGAAAATTCGTCATCCTGACTTTGTTGAAGGGGTTCGTGCACGGTTGGTTGATAAAGATTTATCACCAGAATGGAAACCATGTGAAGACTTAAGCTTAAGAGGCATATTAGCTGATTGTCCGCCAGTGACTTCAATAGATAGCTGGAATGCGTTACTTAGACAACACGGTGTGATCACCTAAATACATGACTGAATTTAGTGATGAATATTGGATGCAGCTTGCTTACGAGCAAGCTGAATTAGCTGCACAGCAGGGTGAAATTCCTGTTGGTGCGATTGTAGTAAGCCAAAATCGAGTGATTGGATCTGGCTATAATGCTCCAATTAGTTTGTTAGACCCAACTGCACATGCAGAAATTCAAGCTATCCGTGCAGCATGCTTATCATTAAATAATTATCGATTACCTGACGATGCGACTTTATATGTCACTCTTGAGCCATGCACAATGTGTGTAGGTGCATTAGTACATGCAAGAATCAAACATGTGGTTTTTGGTACAACAGAACCTAAAGCAGGTTCATTGGTAAGTGCTCGTCAGTTACTACAAGATGGTTATTACAATCATAAATTTACTTTTCAACAAGGTTGTTTACAAGAAAAATGTGCCCAACAACTCAGTCATTTTTTTAAACAAAGACGCGAGCAAAAGAAACAAGAAAAACAACAGAAAACGTCCTTAAATGATTAAAAAGTAACACGAGCTTATGGCAAACTAACGCGATTTTACTGCCATGTTTTTTAATAAGGAATATTCAATGCGTAATGTAATTACCGTAAAAAAAGAATTTAATGCTCCTCTTCGTGACGTATTTAATTTGCTTTCTAAACATGCAACTTACAATACTGCTTTTGCGCCATTACAAGTTGTACGTGTGAAAGACTCAGCAGATTCTAAAAGACCTGATGGTTTAGGTTCAGTTCGTCGTATGGGGTTTGGTCCAATTAAGCCAATTAAAGAAGAAATTACCTTGCTTGAAGAAAATAAAAGCATTGAATATAAATTAATAGACAATCCTTTGATTAAACACCATTTAGGTCGAATAGAGTTTTCTGAAATAACCCCATACATAACTTTAGTTACATATCGCATCGAGTTAACGGCAAAAGCTCCAGTGGTAAGTAAATTAATCCTTGCACAGCTAAAACTAGCCATTACACTAGGCTTTTCGAGATTAGCTAAAGCAGTTGCTTCTTAGTGAGAGTTCAATGACAGTTCAAATTATTACTATTGATGGTCCGAGTGGTTCGGGTAAAGGAACATTGGCAGCAAAACTTGCAGCATATTATAAATATCATTTACTCGATTCTGGTGCCTTATATCGTTTATTGGGGTTGTCATTACATAAGCACGATTTATTAGAGAAATTAGACAGTCAACTCGACGAATGTATTCAATATGCACGTCAATTGGATATTAAATTTGAAACTTCCGCAGCGGGCATTCTAGTTTTTCTAGATGGCGAAGATGTATCGCAAACAATTCGTACAGAACGTGTGGGTGAATATGCATCGAAAGTTGCAGCAGTTCCTGAACTTAGACAGGCGTTATTTGAGAGACAAAGAGCTTTTGCACAAAAACCTGGCTTAGTTGCAGATGGCCGTGATATGGCAACAGCTATTTTTCCAGAAGCAAATGCAAAAATTTATCTGACTGCTTCGGCTGAGTCGCGTGCTGAGCGAAGAGTAAAACAGTTGCAGGGCATGGGCCTAGATGCTAAAATAAACGACATTTTAGCTAATATACAGGCGCGTGACAAAAGAGATATGGAGCGAGAAGTTGCTCCGCTCAAGCCAGCCAAAGACGCTTATATCATTGATAGTTCGGAATTAACGATCGATCAGGTATTTAAGTTGATGGTTGATTATGTCGATAGCCGCACCATTTAGCAAATAGAATTATCAGTTGAAGCATAGCTTGATCAGTCTATAAAGACTATGTTGATACTTAACTAAACCGGCCTTGTCTGATCCAAGACCGCTGAATTTATCAGGTATATCATGACCGAATCTTTTGCAGCCCTCTTTGAAGAAAGTGAATTAAACCTCAACGTTGAAAAGGGTGCAGTCATCCAAGGTGTTGTTGTAAACATCGATAGCGACTGGGTAACTGTTGACACTGGCCTAAAGTCTGAAGGCATTGTTGACCGTGCTGAATTTTTAAATGAACAACGTGAACTTGAAGTTCAGGTTGGTGATACTGTTGACGTAGTTGTTGAAGCTCTTGACAACGGTATGGGTCAAACAGTTTTATCACGTGAAAAAGCTAAGCGTGCTGAAACTTGGACTAAACTTGAAAAAATCTTTGAAGATGGCGAAATCGTTACTGGTGTTATCTCTGGTAAAGTTAAAGGCGGTTTCACTGTTGACATCGGTCCTGTTCGTGCATTCTTACCAGGTTCATTAGTTGACACTCGTCCTATCCGTGACACTACTCACCTTGAAGGTAAAGAGTTAGAGTTTAAAGTAATCAAACTTGATGCTAAACGTAATAACGTTGTTGTATCTCGTCGTGCTGTTATGGAAGCTGAATCTTCTGCTGACCGTGAAGCATTACTTGCTCAACTTGAAGAAGGTCAAACAGTTACAGGTACAATCAAGAACCTTACTGATTACGGCGCATTCGTTGATCTTGGCGGTATTGATGGTCTTCTCCATATCACAGATATGGCGTGGAAACGTATCAAGCACCCTTCAGAAGTTGTTGAAGTTGGTCAAGAAGTTACTGTTAAAGTACTTAAATTTGACCGTGAGCGTAACCGCGTATCTTTAGGCCTTAAGCAATTAGGCGAAGATCCATGGTTAGCGATCATGAGCCGTTATCCTAAAGGTTCTATCGTTAAAGCTCGTGTAACTAACTTAACTGACTACGGTTGTTTCGCTGAAATCGCTGAAGGCGTTGAAGGTTTAGTTCACGTTTCTGAAATGGATCACACTAACAAAAACATCCACCCATCTAAAGTTGTTCAGATTGGTGATGAAGTTGATGTTATGGTTCTTGAAGTTGACGAAGAACGTCGTCGTATCAGCCTTGGTATCAAACAAACTCGTGCTAACCCATGGGAAGAGTTTGCTAAAGCTCATGAGAAAGGCGAAAAAGTATCTGGTACTATCAAGTCTATCACTGACTTTGGTATCTTCATTGGCTTGAACGGCGGTATCGACGGTTTAGTACACTTGTCTGATATTTCTTGGAACGAGCAAGGTGAAGAAGCTATTCGTCGTTACAAGAAAGGTGACACTGTTGAAGCTGTTATCTTGTCTGTAGACGCTGAAGGTAACCGTATCAGCCTTGGTATCAAGCAATTGAACAGCGATCCGTTCAATGATTTCTTAGCTGCTAACGAACGCGGTGCTTTAGTTAAAGGTACTGTAACTGCAGTTGATGCTCGTGGCGCAACTGTTAAGTTAGCTGACGAAGTAGAAGCTACTCTTAAAGCTTCTGAAATCAACCGTGACCGCGTTGAAGATGCAACTAAATTCTTAGAAGTTGGTCAAGAAGTTGAAGCGAAAATCATCAACGTTGATCGTAAATCTCGCTCTATCAACTTGTCTGTTAAAGCAAAAGACGAAGCTGAAGAGAAAGAAGCAGTTGCTAGCTTGCGTACAGCAACAACAAATCAAGAAAATGGTCCTAAGACTATTGGTGATTTGATTAAAGCACAAATGAAGTAATAGGTTAACAAAGTACAGTTTCATGTAACGGAATTGTACTTTTTATACAAATTACTGTAAACGGTAGCCTAGTATTCAATATACTACGCTACCGTTTTGTATTTAAACAGGTTATTATCAGACGACATAGAGTAGCAATAAATAACGAGGTCGTAGATGACTACTGAAGCTCTTAATAAGTCTGATTTGATTGAACGCATTGCGCTGAAAAACCCACACTTAGCTGAACCTTTGGTGGAAGAGGCGGTTAAAATTATGATTGATCAAATGATAGAGGCCCTATCAACTGATAATCGAATTGAAATCCGTGGTTTCGGTAGCTTTGCTTTACACCACCGTGATCCAAGAGTTGGTCGTAATCCTAAAACTGGAAGATCAGTAGAAGTGGCAGCTAAAGCTGTTCCACATTTCAAACCCGGTAAAGCACTGCGTGATGCAGTCAACGAATCCGGGAAATAAATAAAAATTTATAAGCGGGGTGCCTATGCGTTATATTTTAATTGCATTGCTTATTGTTGTATTTGGCTATTCTTTAGCACTTGTTTTGCAGAATCCAACAGAGCTGTCTGTTGATTTGTTATTTACCCAAGTTCCAGCTATGCGTTTAGGCTTATTATTGCTACTCACATTGGTACTAGGAACTGTGGTTGGTCTTTTATTAGGTGTGCAGGTTTTCAGAGTATTCCAAAAAGGCTGGGAAATTAAACGTCTTCGTAAAGATATTGACCATTTAAGAAAAGAACAAATCCAAAGTGCTCAATTAGCAGCAGCTGAGGCAGCTGCAAATGTAAGACATGAAAAAACCGTTGTAGATATTTATCCGCAAGATAAAAACTCTACTCCGCTATAATCCCCGTACTACTCTTTATTAATGAGTAAAGAGTAGTATTTTCCTTAATTTGTTAGCTTGTACTTCTTTGTATTTTTCTAAAAATAAGTCCCCATAACATTATTGTGTCTAAATTTGAAAGCCTTCTTTATACATTTCTTTATTACTTGATGACTTGTCTATTATAATGATGCTGATTTTATATGATGGAAGAAAGTCTCTTGAGTATCATTGTTGCGTTAGATGCAAAAAGCCAATATGACGCTTTAAAAATTGTTGAACAGCTTGATCCTACTTTATGTCGTGTAAAAGTGGGTAAAGAGCTTTTTACTCATGAAGGCCCATCTGTTGTAAAAAAACTTCAAGAACAAAACTTTGAAGTTTTTCTTGATCTTAAATTTCATGATATTCCAAATACTACCGCTCAGGCTGTTTGTGCAGCAGCTGATTTAGGAGTGTGGATGGTCAACGTCCATGCTTCAGGTGGCCGTAAAATGATGGAAACTTGTGTAGAACGCTTAAAAGCAGGTAACTATCAAACTCAATTAATTGCGGTTACTGTGTTAACTTCAATGGGGCGTGAAGATTTAAAAGATATTGGTCTAGATGTTGAACCAGTAGAGCATGTAAAACGCTTAGCTAAACTCACTAAAGAAAGTGGATTAGATGGTGTGGTTTGTTCTGCACAAGAAGCTAAAATTCTTCGCGACTTGATTGGACAAGACTTCTCTTTAGTAACACCTGGTATTCGTCCGGAAGGTTCAAATGCGGACGACCAAAAACGTATTGTGACTCCCAAGCAGGCTATGCTTGATGGTTCTACACACTTAGTCATTGGTCGACCGATTACTAAAGCAGAAAATCCAACAGAAATGTTGAAGTCTATTCTTACTTCAATTGCTTAAAAATTTAGGAATAAGCTAATTAATAGCGGGGCGAGTAGGCTTAATAATAAGCCGCTCATCATGGCATGTGGTACATAATGTGTACCACATGACTGTTTTACCATGGCTAAGGTAACATCCATTGATGTTGCGCCAGCACTTGAGATAGCAGGGCGTGGAAAACGCCATCCCATTGTATACATTAAAAATATAGCCACAATTTCTCTAAATAAATCAGTTAATAATGCAATACCACCTAGTTCTGCCGAGTGTAATTGCGTAAATAAGATCCCTGACATTGAATACCAGCCATAACCTTGTGCTAATGCTAACGTCTCATTCAGTGCAAAATTCTTGCTAAGTAAAAAGTAGTTAAAGAAGCCGGCTATACATGAACCGATAAAAGCGGCTAAGGGTACAATTAAAATCTTCCAGCTTAACCAAGTACGGTTGAAATGAGTGAAGGCAAGTTCAATACCAATTAAGAAAATAAATAGTAATAATAAATACCAACTATTAAAGGCCATATGTGAATTGAATTGAGTGGCAATAGCTCCTAATAGAACACCGACGCCTAAAGCAAGAAAGGCCTTTGCAATATTTTTTAAAGCATTTACAAAAAGTTGAAGTGAAATTTTGCCTTTGACACTTTGTTTATCAAAAATTGTATAAGCCAATAAACAGGTAAAGAAAGAACCAAAAGATGTTGTAAGTGCAATAATAATAGCGGGTGGAAGTATGGCAGAAGGATTCTCAATTTGATCAAGTGCTAGTGTTAATTCTAAAGCTACACTTGCTAAGAGAATATAAGAAAAATAGGGCAGTATTTTAAAAATAAACTTTTGGATATTTAAAGATAGTTTGGGTGCTAGAAAATAGCCGGAAGCAAGTGCTAAAAAAATTTGAATGATGAGATAAAAAGATTGCATATAATAATAGGTGGATTGTTTTAACCCACCTATTATGTCTTGAACATTTTAAGCTGCATAGCTCTGTGCGCTTTTATTTAAAAGTAAATAATCTTTAGGATTAACTTTGCGCGTTTCTAACCAGTACTTCCATGTATAGGTGGGCCATAGTGAAAAGTTTTTTCCATCGGCAGATTGATACCAGCTACTACAACCTCCAGCTTGCCACACAGTTCCTTGAAGCTGAGTTTGAACCCGCTCGTTAAAAGCATCTTGAACTTCTGGTTTAATCTCAACTGCTTTTTGCCCAGATTTTTCTACAAGTTGGATGAGTTGTAAAATGTAATTTACTTGAGATTCAATCATAAAAATAATCGAATTATGACCTAATACTGTATTAGGGCCGACTAATTGGAAGAGATTTGGAAAGTTTTTAGTCATAATGCCATAATAACTTTCTGCACCATTTTTCCAAGCCTGTTTTAACTCGATTTGATTACGTCCAATACAAGTGAAATGTTTCAAGTAAATACGTGGGTCAGTAATAAAACCAGTACCATAAATTAAACAATCGATAGATCGTTCTTTACCATCTTTAGTGACAATACTGTTTTCTTTAATTTCTTGAATACTATCTGTTACTAGCTCAACATTTTTACGGTTAAATGTAGGGAAATATTTATTTGAAATAAGAATACGTTTACATCCCATCACAAAGTCAGGTGTAAGTTTCTTGGCTACTTCTTTATCTTTCACTTGAAAGCGTATGAAAGCTTCTGCCAACTTTTGACCATATTTCATAATTTGGGGTTGAACAATGGGTACAACGCGCGACTCATTACTCCAATAAAGACGACTACGATGAATTTGACGATAAAGATTAGAAGATTTGAATAATGCTTTACTCAAACGAGAGTACTTGCGTTCATCTCGTGGTATTACCCAAGCTGCCGTTCTTTGGAATACATAGAGCTGTTTAACATCTCCAGCTATTTCTGGAATATATTGAATCGCGCTACCACCAGTACCAATAGATGCGACTGATTTACCATTTAGGTTATAGTCATGTTCCCACTGTGAGGAATGAAAAACTTTCCCTTTGAATTTTTCGATGCCTTGAATATGAGGGATTTGTGGGATGTGTAAGGGGCCTGATGCAAAAACTACAAATTGAGCTTCAATCGAAGGCTGATTTTTAAAATCAAGAGTCCATACGTGACGCATTTCATCATATTGGACATGAGTTACATCGTGATTGAACTTACAGTAATTTTTAATCTTATATTTTTCTGTAATATCTTGAATATATTCAAATATCTCTGGCCCCTCAGCGTAACGTTTCGACCAGTCTGTTTTAGGGGCAAACGAGAGAGAATACATATGAGATTGAACATCACATGCCGCACCCGGGTAGCGATTTTCGCGCCAGGTTCCACCAACATCATCTGATTTTTCTAAAATAACAAAGTCTTGCTGTTGGTTTTGCAGTAAGCGAATTGCCATTGCTAGGCCACCAAATCCAGCACCAATAATAGCGATTTTAGTTTTTTGAATAGCATCTTGCTTTGTGTTTAGCATTGGAAACCCTGCATAAGCTGAAAAGAGGATTGCAGGAAAGACTAACGTTTTTTGATCAGTTTAAACATGATTGTATCGACGTGAAAATTGATAGATTCGGCAATTAATTTTCTTTCTTCTTTATAGTAAAACATTTGAGTCTAGGGAAATTGATAGAAGAATGAAACGGTCGATACTTGGTTTAATGTATTTAATTCAAGGAATGCGCAATGCGGGCATTGATGTCGACTCACGTTTGGCTGGCATAGGAATTAAGGTTGATGCTTTAGATCCGAGCTCCACAATTCATGATCGCCTAGAATGGGATATACAACAAATTATTAGCGAAAATGTTGAGCCTGAAAAGGGTCTATTCATTGGACAGCATTATGCTTTGGCCGGTTATGGGCCACTACTTATGTTGCTTGTAACAAGTAATGATGTTCAAACTGCATTAAGTAAAGGAATAAAATATCAAAGACTTACACATTTATTTGGTGCTTTAGGACTTTATGAAACGGATGAGCGCACCATCTTAAATTATTTGCCTGTTGATTTGAAAACCCAAGTGGGGCAGTTACGGGCACAATGTGAGGTTTCAGGAACTTATAAATTTATTCAAGATATTTATATGATGATGGGATTAGAAATGCCCGCTATGCGTATAGAACTTCCATTTGAAAAACCAACGGACTCAGAGACCTTATCTCGCTATTTTGCATACTATGGCGATGATGTGCACTTTAATGGTAAATATGCAGCATTTAGCCTAAGCAAGGATGTACTTGAAATCAAAATCCCTTCTGCGGACATCATTACACATCGTATTTATGAATCAAAATGTATTACAGAAATAACAAGATTAAATCAACAAGATCACCAAACTCCACATATCATACAATGTGTGCAAGATTATCTTGAGTTGCAACAAGGAATTATCCCGAGCATGGCGGAAACAGCTTTTGCATTGAAAATGCCTGAAAGGACATTAAGGCATCAATTGCAACAGTTAAATACGAGTTATAAGCAAATTCGTGAACAAATTATTAAGAATAAGGCATTAAAGCTTATGGAATATAGAGAATACTCAATAGAAGTTATTGCCGACTTACTCGGTTATTCTGAACCAGCGGCATTTAATCATGCATTTAAACGATGGTTTGGGCAGAGTCCTCGACAATATGGCAAAGAGTCATCGTCGTAATTCTTGATGCTAAAAGCTAATGTGGTTGAACAAAATGTTCGCTATACTCCTATCAGTTAAAATTGAAATAAAACGATATGTTAAATTTAAAATCTTCTCATAGTACTGCATTCTCACCTTCTTCCCCAGCAGAACGCTATGCTGAGGCTTTAGCTTCAGGCCAGTTTATGGCAGATGAAGCGCAAGCACAGGCAGTGCAAGAATTAGATCGTGTATGGAAAGAACTTTTAAACCGTTATAAAGCCTCTAAAAAAGCTTTCCGTCGTTTTCGCCGCCAAACCTCACCTAAAGGTGTCTATATGTGGGGTGGAGTAGGCCGTGGAAAAACTTGGCTTATGGATCAATTTTATGAGTCAGTGCCATTTCGTCGTAAAACACGTATGCATTTTCATCATTTCATGCAACATGTTCATAAAGAATTAAACAAGCTTTCTGGTCAACGTAATCCACTTGAAATTGTGGCTGACCAAATTTATAAAGATGCAGTCGTTATTTGTTTTGATGAGTTCTTTGTATCAAACGTAACTGATGCAATGATCTTGAGTGATTTATTTCAAAAATTGTTTGTTCGTGGTGTGACATTGATTGCTACATCAAACATTGCACCAGACGGTTTATATAAAAACGGTATTCATCGTGACCGTTTCTTGCCAACAATTGAAATGGTTAAAAAGAACTGTACTGTTTTAAACGTAGATGCCGGTGTGGATTATCGTTTACGTGTCTTAAAGCAAGCTCAATTATTTAAATCACCATTAAGTAATGAAGTGCAAAGTTGGATGGCGGAACGTTTTAGCGCTTTAACTCACACACAAGCTCACTCTCAAGAGCCGATTGTGATTAATAATCGTGTGGTCGAGACTCTAGGACATACCGAAGATGTGTTGTGGTGTGAGTTTTCTGAACTTTGCTTTAAACCACGTAGCCCAGCAGATTTTATTGAAATTGCAAATATCTATAATACGGTTCTGGTAAGTAATGTTCCGCATTTAACAGATTTCTTGTCTGAAGGTACACGTCGTTTTATTTATCTAGTCGATGAATTTTATGATCGTGGAGTAAAATTACTTTTAACTTCGCAAGATAGTATTATTGATATTTATCAAGGTGAAAAATTAGCCTTTGAGATTGAGCGTACTCGTTCGCGTTTACTGGAAATGCAATCGGATGAATATTTGCATTCTGAACATCGCCATATTGATGAAGCTAAAAACGCATAAAAAAATAGATATGAAAAGCGCTCTTTATAGGGCGCTTTTTTTACAACAAAAATAGATAATTTTAGTTAAATAATGCTTTTTCATGCTGCAAAGTTTGATATAACTAAATACGCTTTAGAAAAATAAGATAGTGGAATTTTTTGTCTGTTAACAAAAAGTCTAGTTTCAGTATCTTTAAATATTGAATAAATTGTTGGGAATCCTAGTTAGAATTTTAATATTTCCTATATAGAAGAATTTATCTTTGTCAATAGTTTTACAAGGGAAAATGCTTACTATTTAGGAATGTGATATTAGTATTCAGCTTAATTTAAATCGGTATACTAGGATTCTCTTGGTATAAAAAGTAGCAACTTCAGGAAAGACAATGACTGCACGTATTCAAAAAGGCAAGTTAGCGATTGCTAAAGAACTTTACGATTTTATCGAAAATGAAGCTTTACCAGGTTCTGGTTTAGATAGTGAAACTTACTGGAAGAACTTTGAGCAAGTTGTTGTCGATCTTAGCCCAAAAAATAAAGCATTATTGGCTAAGCGTGATGAATTACAAGCAAAAATTGATGAATGGCACCGCAACAATAAATTTGAATTAGGTGCTTATAAGGCGTTCTTAACAGAGATTGGTTATTTATTGCCAGAAGTTGAAGATTTTCAAATTACAACTGAAAACGTTGATGAAGAAATCGCATTATTGGCAGGGCCACAGTTAGTTGTACCTGTACGTAATGCACGTTATAGCTTAAATGCAGCAAATGCGCGTTGGGGCTCTTTATATGATGCACTTTACGGTTTCGATGTAATTTCTGAAGAAGGCGGAGCTGAAAAAGGCAAAGGATATAACCCTGTACGTGGTGCAAAAGTGATTGAGTTCGCTAAAAACTTCTTAAATGAAGTTTTCCCACTTGCACAAGGTTCACATGCAGATGCGACAAAATATGCGATTGAGCAAAACAAACTTGTTGTGACTTTGAAAGATGGTTCAAAAACAGGTTTAGCTCATGAAGCTCAGTTCGTTGGTTTCAATGGTGAAGAAGCGAACCCTACAGAAGTTGTTCTTTTAAGTAATGGCCTTCATGTCATTATCGAAATTGATGCATCTAGTCCAATTGGTCAAACTGATTTAGCGGGTGTTAAAGATTTAACATTCGAAGCGGCTGTAACTACTATTCAGGATTTAGAAGATTCTGTTGCGGCAGTAGATGCTGAAGAAAAAGTTGAAGGTTACCGTAACTGGTTAGGTTTAATGAAAGGTACGCTTCAAGAATCTATCGAGAAAAATGGTAAAACGATTGTTCGTGATTTAAATAAAGACCGCGAAATTAAAAACTTAATTGGTGGTACAACGAAACTTCATGGTCGTTCACTTATGTTACTTCGTAATGTAGGCCATTTAATGACTAACCCAGCGATTTTAGTAGATGGTGAAGAGATTTTCGAAGGTATTATGGATGCCTTGGTAACACCATTATTGTCAGTTGCGGACATTCGTAGTGAAAACGAAAAC
This sequence comes from Acinetobacter sp. V116_7, assembly GCF_056735735.1. Lineage (NCBI taxonomy): Bacteria > Pseudomonadati > Pseudomonadota > Gammaproteobacteria > Moraxellales > Moraxellaceae > Acinetobacter > Acinetobacter sp. V116_7. Next base: position 541,000 of record NZ_JBWZIF010000028.1, on the reverse strand, counting down.
AAGAACTCTCGTAAAGGTTCTATGTATATTGTTAAGCCAAAAATGCATGGTCCAGAAGAAGTTGCGTTTGCTGTAGAGTTATTTGAACGTGCTGAACAAGCGATTGGTTTACCACCTAAATCGTTAAAAATCGGTATTATGGATGAAGAGCGCCGTACATCTGTAAACTTGAAAAACTGTATTGCTGCTGCAAAAGACCGCACGATCTTTATTAATACTGGTTTCATGGACCGTACTGGTGATGAAATTCATACTTCAATGGAAGCTGCACCAGTTGTTCGTAAAGAAGCCGTAAAAACACAAAAATGGATTGCTGCTTACGAAAACCGTAACGTTGCAATTGGTTTGAAGACTGGTTTACAAGGTAAAGCACAAATTGGTAAAGGCATGTGGCCAAAACCAGACAGCATGAAAGATATGTTGGCAACTAAAGCTGCACATCCAAATGCGGGTGCTTCATGTGCTTGGGTTCCATCTCCAGCAGGTGCAGTACTTCATGCGATGCATTACCATCAAGTGAATGTTAAAGCACGTCAAGATCAGTTGAAAGCTGAAGAAATGTTGTCATTAGATGACTTGTTGACTCCTCCGTTTGCACCAGAAACAAACTGGTCAGCAGAAGAAATCAACAATGAGCTTGAAAATAACTGCCAAGGTATTTTAGGTTACGTTGTTCGTTGGGTTGACTTAGGTGTAGGTTGTTCGAAAGTTCCTGACATTAACAATGTGGGCTTAATGGAAGACCGTGCAACATTACGTATTTCTTCTCAACACGTTGCAAACTGGTTACGTCACGGTATTGTGACTCGTGAACAAGTTGAAGAAGTGCTTAAACGCATGGCAAAAATTGTTGATGAGCAAAATGCGAATGACCCATTGTATAAACCAATGGCTGCTAACTTTGAAACTAACATTGCTTTCCAAGCCGCTTCTGACCTCATCTTTAAAGGTTGTGAACAGCCTTCAGGTTATACTGAGCCGCTACTTCATGCTGCTCGTTTAAAGTTAAAAGGTTATACAGGTGACTAATTTTAACCTGTCATGAAAAAAGCCTCTTCGGAGGCTTTTTTTGTTCTCGGTATATTTTGTGCTTACAGATAAGGTGTGAATTTATAAATAAAGGTTTTCAAGTTTGATTAACTTAAAAAATCTCGATCGTGAGAATTGGATTCAATGTGCAAGATTATCATTAGATGAATCTCAAAAAGACTATGTTGCACCAAATGTTTATTCTATTGCTGAGTCTAAAGTGGAAGAACATTACTGTCCAAGAGTGATCTGTTTCAATAATGACGTCATTGGGTTCTTAATGTATTGCGTCGAAATTGATCCACCTGATGAGACATTATTCTGGTTATTTCGTTTTATGATTGATAAAAATAATCAAGCTAAAGGTTATGGTACCGAAGCATTGCAAATTGCAATCGATGAAATATTTACAAAAGGAGCTAAACGCATTCGAACTATGTATAAATCATCGAATCATTGTGCTGGAAAACTTTATAAAAAAATGGGTTTTATAGAAACTGGAGAATATGATGAATGTGGAGATATTATTTTAGAGTTGAATATTTCCCTTCAAAAAAAACGCTAACTGAAAATTCCAGTTAGCGTATGAAGTAATAGAACAGATTTAAAAGCAATATTAGTTACTGCTCACAATTCCAATTTTGGTGACACCTAAACGCTGCGCTGTAGCCATGACCATCGCTACATTTTTATATTCAGCCATTTGATCTGGTTTAAGTTTGATCTGGTCTTGATCTTTTTTGGCAACCACACTTTGAAATAAAGTCTCTAGTGCGGTGCGGTCTGAAACCTGCTGGTTATTCCAAAAAACTTTACCTGCTGCATCAATTCTTACATCAATCACTTCAGGTGGTTTTTCATTTGTTGGAGGCGGTGTGCCATTTGGCAAATTAATATTAATCGCGTTGTTTGGTGCAGGGATGGTAATAATGAACATAATAATAAGTACCAACATGACATCAATAAGAGGTGTCATGTTGACCTCTAACATCACATCGTCATCATTATTTGAACCGACATTCATACCCATAAAATTCTCCTTAAAATAATTACTGGGAGGCTGGTGGGGTAGTAACAAATGCAATTTTGCCAATACCAGCTTGTTTGGTCGTGCTAATGACCTGATCTATCGCCTCAAAATGAGTAAGCTGATCTCCACGAATATGAACTTCTGGCTGAGGCCTTTTTTGTGCAACTGCTTGAAGCTTTGATAGCAATATTTCTTTATTAGGCACATAGCTTTCATTCCAGAAAATATCTCCTTTCTTGTTCACAGAAAGTTGAATATTTTCAGGTGTGGTGGCATATGGCGTATTTTTTTCTTCTGGTAGTTTCACTGGAACCGTATGTGTAACTACCGGAATCGTAATTAGAAAAATAATAAGTAAAACCAACATGACATCAACTAGAGGCGTTGTATTAATTGCGCCAATCATTTCGTCATCATCTTCAGAACCCACACTCATACCCATAACGTTTGCTCCTCGTTATTTAATGCTGCGGTTAACCGAATTATTGGTACTAATTTCTCCGCTTAATAAAACTGCGTGTAAATCTGAACCAAATGAACGAACATTTTCCATAACGGCTTTATTACGGCGAGTTAGCCAGTTGTAACCAAGTACAGCGGGTACTGCGACTGCAAGACCAATAGCTGTCATAATTAAAGCTTCACCGACAGGACCAGCAACTTTATCAATAGATGCCTGACCTGAAATTCCGATGGCAGTTAATGCGTGATAAATTCCCCAAACCGTACCAAAAAGACCAACAAAGGGTGCCGTTGATCCAACGGTTGCTAAGAAAGCTAAACCACCACCTAAATGATTTTGTATTTTTTCAATTGCACGTTGAATTGATATGCTCACCCATGTATTAAAATCGATTCGCTCAAGTAAAGAGCCGCCGTGCGATTTAGTTGAGTTAATGCCTTTTTCTGCAATAAAGCGATATGCGCTACTTTGTTCTAAATTATCAGCTGCATTATCTAGTGAAGTTGCTTCCCAAAAACTTTTCTCAGCTTCTTTACCTTGGCGTTTTACTTTAGCTTGCTGTAAGAATTTTGAAATAATGATGTACCACGTGCCAATAGACATCAGCACTAATATAAATAAGGTAGATTTAGCGACTAAGTCTCCTTCGCGCCAAAGAGCTTCTAGACCATAAGGGTTTTTAACAGTTTCGCTTGTTGCTGGTTTCGGTGGTGGAGTTGGAGTATTTGCATTTGAAGTAGCTTCAGCGGTTGCTGTTGCCACAGGAGCATTACTCGTTTCTTCTGCAAAAACCGAGTTTAATGGAAGTAATGAACAAGCTGCGATTAAACTTGCAGAAGCGAAACGTACTAGCGGTTGAGTTGATTTTTTCATCATATTATCTCCAATATTTTTTAATTTCTTACTAATTCAATTGTTTATTCAATTACGAATGGATATTCAATTTCATACCAGTCTTGCTGAGGCACGCCATCTTTCATTGCTGGTTTGAATGTACATAAGCTGTAAGCTTTAGTTGCTGCTTTATCTAAGGTTTTGCTGCCACTTGATTTTTTTACTTTGGCATCGATGACTTTGCCTGAAGTATCAACCAAAACACGTATACGCACCGTACCTTGTTCTTCATTCATCAGTGCTTCACGAGGATATTCCGGTTTTTCACAGCCAGCAGAACCTTCCGAAACACCGCGAGTTACGCCAGCTGGTTTAGGAGTAGGGGCAGCTGCCACTGGAGCTGGTGCGGCAACAGGGCTTGGTGATGGGGTGCTAGGTGCAGCAGGAGCTGGGGTAGCAACTTTTGTTGGTTGAGCTACTGGTGTCGTTTTTTGTACCGGTGTCGCTACTTTCTCTACTTGTTTAGGCGGCTCAGGAACTTTGGCAACTTTTTCTACCATTTTAGGTGGCTCTGGCGGTTTTTCCTTAGGTTTTGGCTCCTCTGGTTTAGGCGGAGGAGGTGGTTTAATATCTTGAATAATTTGTAATTCCACAGGTTTTTCTGCTGGTTTTTGAATATTGTTTGCTAAACCTGACATCAGAATATAGGCAACAATAAGATGCAGAAAAAGTACTGCGGCAATACCAATAAGGCGCTTTGCAGATTTATTTTCTATGTCTGTAAAAGTCATGCCCATAGTTACTCCTGAAACTTGAGACAAACAATTCTTGAATTAATGTTTGACTAAGGGTGAGTATTCGGTCTGCAAACACGATGTCTAAATTCGTGTTTGCAAAATAACCAATTAGAACTTGTATGTACCGCGTAAATAGTATGTACGTCCTGTTGGGTCACCATACCGAGGGTCATATCCGTATTGGAAATTATCTAAAACGTTTGAAGCAGACGGCTCTTCGTCGAAAATATTTTTAATACCCGCTGTTAACTCAAGATTTTTAAAGCCTTTATAAGTACCAGAAATATTGTAGAGGGTATAATCACTAACTTTATGATGATCATATTGTTCTTCACCTATCTGATTTTGATCATCGTAACCACGTATAAACTGTTGTTCGAAAACTAATCTCCAATTTTTATATGCCCAGTTAATATTAGCTGTGTGTTTCCACCGGACAACAGCAGGGTCTTCATATAGGCCAACCTGACCTGTCCATGGTTCACCTTTTGAGTCGCGATAATCTAGTTTGGATACATAAGTCCCATCAATTCCAAAGCCAAAACGGCCAGTGGATGTCATTGGAGTTAAATAGTTCAGACTAATATCAAAACCTTCTGTTTTCATACCGCCAGAGTTAAATAAATTAGTTTTTACATAATCGATAGAACCATCAGCATTTCTTACAAAAAGAGCAGAGTATTTTTCAGGCTCCCCAAATATAGTAGCTTCCCCTACCTGTGCAATCAGGTCATCAATCTTAATATTGAAGTAGTCAACCGTTAATACAAGGTTTTTAATTGGCTCAAAAACAAAACCAGCAGTAAATGATTTTGATTCTTCTGGTTGTAAATCTTTTGATCCCCCCTGTAATTTCATAAATTGAGTATTACAAAAGTCATTTTTATTTTTCCCTTCTACAATGACACCGCCTGGACAGTAAAGTGGGTCATTATATTTTGCTCCAGTGTATGTTTTGCTTTGAGCTGCATTAATCTCATATAAGCTAGGTGCTCGAAAACCTGTACTATATGAGGTACGGAACATTAGTTGTTTTAATGGTTCCCAACGTATAGCGAATTTAGGATTAAATGTATTACCAAAGTCACTATAGTCATCATAACGAGCTGCAAGTTGTGCTTCGATCGTTTTGGTTATTGGTATTTGAAATTCTGCAAATGCAGAGGTAATATCCCGGTCACCAGAGTTATCGGGTTTACTAGGATCTGTGCCACTACTAGGAGCTTGACGGACTAAATCCGCATTAATATGTTGTTTCCATTCTTGATTGGTAAAGCTACCTCCTAAGGCAAAACCAACCTCACCAGCAGGTAAAGTAAAAATAGGGCGGCTAATACTGAAATCAGCAGTAGTCGATTCTAAAGTTGCTTCGTTGTATTTTCCTTTAACTGATAGAGTATTCCAGATATCAGGATTACTACTTTCACCAAATGGGTTCAGTGTTCCATTATTTAAAGCATCTTGTAATTTGGCTTTGTTTAATTGGCCATTAACGAAATGATCAGAGGCTTCACTTTTTGCATAGGTCAAACCTGTATTTAAATCCCAACCCCAGACTTCACCCTCTAAACCAGCAAAAAGACGATGGGATTCATTAATAGATTTAGCTATACGGTTTCCTGCATGTGACCGTAAATAGAGTTCAAGGGGGGCACCACTTAGTCCTTCAACGCCAGGAACGATACCGTTACCAGGATAATATGGACTGTCATTTGGGAGAGTGACACGAGTTGAAAGGTTGCTGCGGCTAAAAGGATCCGGAGCAACAGAAGTGATAACTTCACTACGCGAATAAATATATTCACCAATAGCATTTAAATTATCATTAATCTTGAATGTACCACGCCCTAATGCAGAAACGTTTTCTACGTCTGGTTTGATGCCTATCAAAGCTTGGGTATTTGCATAACAAAAACCATCTTCTGCTGATTCTCCAGCTCCAAAACATTGACCATTTTGAGCATAGGGATTTCCTGAAACGCCAGATACAGGATCATAAAAATTTGAGGTAAAGGCATTAGCAGAGCGTCCATCTAGGCCGAGTTCTGGTAATAGCCCCCCACGTTCTGAAATTTTTCGATCTTTTGCCATAATGCCGTTAGTACGGCGATAATCTAAAACACCAAAGATATTAAAACCATCATCATCTAAGTTCCCATAACCACCAAAGATAGAAACATCTTGTTTGTCACCACCTTTGTGTTCTGGTTGTAATAAACCTGCACTAATCCCAATGCCTTCATATGTTTTTTTTGTAATGAAGTTAATAACCCCCGCAACAGCATCGGCACCATACACAGCTGACGCACCATCACGTAAAACTTCAATACGGTCAATCATTGCTAGAGGAATAATATTCAGATTTACAGTAGATGTACCAAATGGATTGGCTGCGAGCCGACGTCCATTAAGTAATACTAATGTTTTATCGCTGCCTAAACCACGAAGGTTAGCTGTAGAACCATCTGTATTGGTTGCGCCAACATTTTGATCAGTTGAGAAGCCAGCCTGATTTGAACTTACGCGAGTTAATGCTTCTTCAACTGTAGTAACGCCAGCATTTGCGAGATCTTCGCCTTTGATAATAGTAATGGGTGAAGCACTTTGAGCTGCAACTCCCTTGATTGAAGAGCCTGTCACAGCAACTTTTACAACTTTGATGGGTTTATCATGTGAGTTGGATTGTTCTGTTTCTGCTGCTTGTGCCATGGTAAGACACATCATGCTTAAACTAAGGGTACTTAATTTAAGAATTGTTTTGCCAATCTTGGGGGTTACCTGAGATCGAACATTGTATTTTTTTTTCATCGTGGATTTGATCCCTTTTTGTTGTAGTTAGCGATATTGCTGGAAAGTTTTTAAGCAAAGCAAGTGCCAACTATATATTTTTCTTTTTTTAGTTTATGCAAAATATTGATATATATTGATTTTATTATGTTTGTGGTGAGGATCTAGTGTTTTATCTCCACCTAAAAAATTTTCCATTTGGTAAGTTTTTATAAGGTGGCCAAAAGTTCCAAAATTATTTGTACAAAAAGTAATCATTATTGGATTGTTCATGTATCGATTCGTATCTTTTGTATCTTTTTAGAACTTTTTTAAATGTAATTGTATAATGTAACATTTTTTTTATTTTTTCATTTTTTAATATAAATTAATATTTTATGTTGATGTTTCTTGTTTGATCTATAAAAAAATTATGAACTAGAATGAAACATTCATGACTTTTAATTGTGCATTATAGGCTAATAATGGATAAGTTATATAAATATAATATTTGGCAAAAACTTACTTTTATTTATATAGTCCCAGAAGTTTTAAGTGCCTAATTAAAATGTAAATTTTAAATATTTCTATATGAATTATTCTTGATCATAAAATATGGCATGAAATTCGCTTTATATTAGATAGTTACAGCTTTCTAATTTCATTATGATGTTTTCCATTCGATCAAATAAAAGATTGAATAGAAAGGTTAATAATTTACAAAGAAGAAAGTAGTCCATTGAGAAAGAACTTTTCTTATTCGGATTTAGATGTTACTCAAAAGGATAATATCTTTAAAAAATTAATTAAGTAGGTAGGAACTTGAAATTAAAAATTTTTAAGCTCGCCATTCTAAGTCTGGCTATTACATCAGTTTCTTGTGCTTTCGCCCAAACGCCTGCGCAACCAAACAAAATATTACACGTTGCCTATGAAGCCCCAGATGATGGTTTTGACATGGTTAAAACCACCAATTTTTATAGTGCCAGTATCGCGGAAACCATATTTGAGCCTTTACTCAAATATGATTATTTAGCTCGTCCAGTACAGTTAGTTCCATATACGGCTGAAAGCCTGCCTAAGGTGGAACAAGATGGGAAAGTTTATACATTTAAAATTAGGCCTGGTATTTATTTTACCGATGACCCTGCTTTTAAAGGTAAACGCCGTGAGCTGGTAGCTGAAGATTACGTCTATGCAATTAAACGCATTTTAGATCCTGAAAATAGGGCACCTTCAGTTTCTTTTATTGAGGGTAAATTGTTAGGTGCAGATGCAGTTGTAGCTCAAGCAAAGAAAACGGGAAAGTTTAATTATGCTACTCCGATTGCTGGGGTTAAAGCACTTGATCGATACACTCTACAATTCACTTTGACTCGGCAAGATTTTAATTTTCCTTATATTCTTGCTTATATTACCTTTGGTGGCGTTGCAAAAGAAGTTGTGGATTATTACGGTGATCGTATCGGCATGCATCCAGTTGGTACCGGACCATACATGTTAAGTAAATATGTTCCAAGAAGTAAGGTCGAGTTAGTTGCCAATCCTGATTATCGAGGTTTTGTCTGGAATTTTAAGTCAACAGGAACACCTTGGGATAACCAGCTTATTAAAGAAATGAGCGGTAAGAAAATGCCCCAAATTGGTAAGGTTGTAGTCAGTATTATTGAAGAACAACAGTCACGATGGTTAGCTTTTCAGTCTGGTCAATTAGATTTTGACAGACTTACAGCAGATGCTGTTCCTCAAGCTTTAGATGGAAATCAACTTAAGACTTCTTTTCAGAAAAGGGGAATTAAGCACTTTCCATATAAGGAACCCGAAATGACCTATACGATGATGAACATGCGTGATCCGGTCATTGGTGGTTTCAGCCCAGAAAAGATTGCACTTCGTAGAGCAATTACGTTGGCATATAATCAAAAAGAAAGTATAAGACTGGTTTACAAAGGCCAAGCTGTTAGAGCAGAAATGTTCATACCTGAAGGTGTAAATGGATATAACCCCAAGTACAGAAGTAGCGTAGGGTACAATCCATTATTGGCAAATAAATTACTTGATTATTATGGTTATAAAAAAGGGGCTGATGGCTATCGAAATTTGCCAAATGGAAAACCTTTAGTTTTAAAAATTAATAATGAAAATAGCTCATCTTCAGTTATTCTTTCTGAATTATGGAAAAAAAATCTAGACGCGATTGGTATTCGTGCTGAATTCAAAGTGAGTAATTTTGCAGATAACTTAAAAGCCGCAACTCAATGTAAATATATGATTTGGGGCGGCGCATGGATTGCTGACTATCCTGAGGGAGATAATTTTGCACAATTACTTTATGGTCCAAACGCAGGTCAGGGAAACCATGCTTGTTATCAGTCTAAAACATACGATGCTCTTTATAATCAAGCCACTCATTTACCACCCCAACAACGTCTACCATATTACGAAAAGCTTAATCGCCAGATTGAAGCTGATAATCCTTGGATTATTCATGTAACTCGAATTCGTAACTGGTTGATACGTCCACAAGTTCAGGGTTTTAAACCCCACCCAATGATGAATACGAACTGGCAATATCTTGATATTACCCCTGTTAAAAAATAATTTTAGATAAAGATAAATATGACTGAAAATTTAATAAAACAGCTCAAGCATTGTGGCGTCAGTTTTTTATTTGCTAGCATGGCATTAACTGGTTCTACAGCTCTATGTGCTAAAAGCCCAGCCGATCCCAATAAAGTTCTACGTTACGTATTCCCGACAGCAGAAACAGGTTTCGACCCAGCTTATATTCATGATCTATATTCAGCACATGTAACCACTTCAATATTTGAAACTTTATATACCTATGACTACTTAGCAAGGCCAGCAAAACTTGTTCCGAAAATAGCCACAGCCATGCCAGAAGTTAGTGCCGATGGTCTGACTTATACCATTCACATAAAAAAGGGTATTTATTTTACACAGGACCCTGTTTTCAAAGGTAAACCACGAGAATTAACAGCCAATGATTATGCTTATTCTTTTAAGCGTTTATTGGACCCGAATTTACGTTCTCCAAATAGCTGGTTGCTAGAGAACAAAATTGAAGGTATGGATGCATTAATAAACGCAGCCAATAAAACTGGAAAATTTAACTATGACCAAAAAGTAATTGGTTTACAAACACCAGATAGATACACCTTGGTGATTCGTTTAGTTAAGCCAGATTATAACTTTCCTCTGTTACTGGCACATGACCCTACAGGTGCAGTGGCACGTGAAGTCATCGAAAAATATAAAGATAAAGCAGGTTATGTAATGGGCCATCCTGTAGGGACTGGACCTTATGTACTCAGTAAATGGGTACCAGCATCACGAATTGTTTTAAAAGCGAATCCTGATTTCCGTGGTTTTACTTGGAACTTTGCTGCCAGTACCCCTGAGGACGAGGCAATTGTAAAACGCCTTAAAGGTAAAAAAATGCCTCAAATAGGTACAATTGATATTCAGGTTATGGAAGAAAATCAATCGCGATGGCTGGCATTTCAGCGTGGTGAAATTGATATATTTCAGCTTGAAGGTCAACTGGTCGCAAAAGCAATTAAAGACGGTAAATTAAGACCTGAACTTGCTAAAGAAGGTGTGCAGCTATCTCGTATTGTTGATCCTGAAATTAGCTATATCTATTGGAACCTTAAAAATCCGGTGGTAGGCGGAATGAGTAAAGAAAAGATTGCTTTACGCCGTGCAATAGCAATGTCTCGTTCAATAGATCAAGAAATTAAATTAGTAAGAAATGATGATGCTCAGCGTTTAGATTTTCCAGTTCCACCAGGGGTAGTGGGTAACGATCCACAGTATAGAAGCAGTACGCCATATTCCGTGAAAGCAGCAAATTTACTATTAGATCGATATCATTATAAAAAAGATGCTTCAGGTTGGCGTACACAACCAGACGGTAAGCCTCTCGTCATTGAATATATGGCGCGCAGTGACAGTATTGGTCAGCAAAGCGCTGAGCTTTGGAAAAAGAACTTTGATAGTTTAAATATTCGCATGGTCTTTAAACCCATGCTTTTTGCAGACCTCATTCGAGCGCAAAAACAATGTGAAGGTATGTTTGGTTCTTCTGCATGGATCGCCGATTATCCAGATGGGGATAATTTTATGCAGAATTTTTATGGACCCAATACGCATATGACGAACTGGTCTTGTGGTTCGACACCAGAGTTTGATCAGTTATATCGTCAGACACAACAAATGCAAGCAGGTCCTGAGAGAGACGCGCTTTATCGAAAAATGTCACGTTTATTAGAAGTGTATATGCCTGTTCAGGTCTCTTATGCACGCTACCGAAATATGCTGGCTCAACCACAAATCATTGGATATAAAAAGCATCCAATTTTACATGCTGAGTGGATGTATTTTGATATCGATACACATACTAAATCTAATCATTAAATGAAAAAAAATTGGAGATATGATGAAAAATAATGCACTGAAAATGACAACTTTATGTATGTTGACCATAGGTATAAGTCAGTTTGCAACGGCAGAGACAACACGTCCTACTTTGCCATTACTTAAAGCACAACAACTCCCAGCATGGTGTGATGCTAATTTAAAAAAGATTCAACAACAGATTACAATTTTCGAAAAAACGCCTGTGAAAGATAATGCAGCAGCGGCACCTATATTGGCAAAATGGGATAAAATTTTTGCGCATTTTGAAGATTTCTCAGGTCCGATAAGTCTATATAGTAACGTAGACCCAGATGCAAAATTACGTAAGGCAGCTGAAGACTGTGAAATCAAAATTAATCAGTTTCACACTGATATATTTCAGAACCCGAAGCTATATAACTTAATTAAAAATACACAAGCAACAGACCCAATTGACCAAAAATACCGCCAAGATATTCTAGATCAGTTTGAAGACACAGGTGTTCAACTTGAACCAGTAAAGCGTGCACGAATGAAGGCCATTCTGGATGAGTTGACCAAACTCGAACAAGAATATGCCCGTAATGTCCGTGATAATCCGGAGAAACTTGAGTTTACTCCTGAAGAGATGAAAGGCTTACCTCAAAGTTATATTTCAGCATTAAAGAAAAATGCTAAAGGCAATTATTTATTAGGGTTTGAATATCCTGAATATCGTCCCTTTATGGAGTTGGCAGATAATGATGATGCTCGGAAAAGATATCAAATTGCCTTTACTCGACGTGGTACTGAGCAAAATTTAAAACTACTTAAACAAGCAATTGATTTGCGTTATGAGCTTGCTCAGTTATTTGGAAAAGCAAGTTATGCAGATTGGGTTTTAAAAGACCGTATGGCTAAAACGCCTGAGGCTGTAAATCAATTTTTAGCAGAAGTCCAAAAAACAGTAGCGCCACTTGAACGTAAAGAAGTAGAAGAACTCCGTGAATTTAAAGCACAAACGTTAAAAACGCCCCTAGAGAAAACCGAGATCACACGTTGGAGTGAAGCTTACTGGAGTGAAAAACTTCGTAAGAATAAATATCAGATTGATCAGGAAAAACTTCGTGATTATTTTCCCACTTTAGCTTCTCAAAAATGGTTATTTGCCATTTCATCTGACCTTTATGGCATTGATTTTAAACCTGTCAAAGTTAAAGCATGGCAGGATGAAGTTGAATATTACGATGTAGTTGACAAAAAAACAGGTAAGCTTCTTGGCGGCTTATATATGGATAAATTTCCTCGTGAAGGGAAATATGGCCATGCTGCCGTTTGGGGAGTATACGGTGGCAGCACTTTAACCAATCGATTGCCCATTTCGGCTTTGGTCACAAATTTTAACCGTAAAGGTTTAAACAGTGACGAGCTTGAAACTTTTGTTCATGAGTTTGGTCATGCCTTACATGGCATTTTATCAAATACACGTTATGCCAGTCAGTCAGGAACATCCGTAGAGCGTGATTTTGTAGAAGCGCCGTCTCAAATGTATGAAGAGTGGGCACGCCGTAAAGAGACTTTATCTAAAGTGGCCGATTATTGTGATCCAGCATGTCCACGTGTTGATGACGAACTAATTGCCCGTTTAAAAGCTGTACATAACTATGGTCGTGGCTTGCGCTATGCGCGTCAGACTCTTTATGCACAGTACGATATGTCATTGCATACTGCTGATGCCTTAAAAGTAAAACCTTTAGAAAATTGGCAAAAAATGGAAGCTGCTACAGCCTTAGGTTATGTACCAACAACAGAATTTCCTGGGCAGTTTGGGCATTTGATGGGCGGTTATCAAGCAGGTTATTACGGCTATATGTGGTCTGAGGTTTTAGCTTTAGACATGCTTTCTGCTTATGGGGACAACCTTAATAACCCGCAAGTTGGACAGCGTTACCGTCAAACCATTTTGTCACAAGGTAGCCAAAAACCGGCAGCTGAATTAGTTAAAGATTTCCTTGGCCGTGAACCTGATAACAAAGCGTTCTTTAATGAAATTACCGGACAACGGGTTAAATAAGGAATTATCACTATGCTGGCATATGTTATTCGGCGTTTATGGCAGATGATTCCAACTATGTTGGGGGTAGTCTTACTTATTTTTATTCTTTTTAACTGGGTAGGTGGCGATCCTGCTTATATTTTAGCGGGCAAGATGTCTAATCCTGAGCAGATCGAAAACATTCGTAAGCAGCTTGGTGTAGATCAGCCTTATTACGTTCAGCTCTGGATTTTTATTAAGCAGATTCTTACTTTTGACTATGGTGCGAGTTGGAGTACTGGCGAACCTGTTTCCCAAATTATTTTAACTCGATTAGGACCATCGCTCACGCTTTTAATTCCACTGACTATTTTACAGACAGTTATTTCAATTATTTTGGCATTGGCTGTTGCAGCTGTACGTGGTTCTCTAACCGACCGTATGGTCATGATGCTCTGTACCATCGGCATGTCGATCAGCATCTTAGTTTACATTATCGTTTTTCAATATGTTCTGGCTTATCAGCTAAGTTGGTTCCCTGTACAAGGCTGGAGCGATAGCTTTACTGATAATTTATTTAAGTTTGCCTTACTACCGATTCTAATCATGCTGGTGGTGAGTATTGCACCGACTTTACGTTTATATCGTAGCTTTGTGCTTGATGAAATTAATCAGGACTATGTTCGAACAGCACGTGCTAAAGGTGTAGGTGAAAGCCGAATTTTAGGTGTACATGTACTGCGGAACGCTTCAATTCCTATTATTACCGATGTAATGTCAACTTTACCTGCATTGCTCATAGGCGCATTTTTAATTGAACGTTTTTTTGGCATTCCTGGGATTGGTCGAGAGGTGATTATTGCAGTTGAGCGGAGTGATTTTCCTGTAATTAAGGCAATTACAGTTTACATCGCCGCTGCAACCATGATTTTTAACCTGATTGCCGATTTGGTCTACAAAGTGGTTGATCCACGTGTACAGTTGAAGTAGGTGGGCTATGCTGAGCGTTTTATCAAAAAGAAAACAACAAACAAAAGCCGAAGCTCATTCATCTGGCCTGTGGAAACTTGCCATGCGTCGTCTTCGGGCTGACAAGATCGCAATGTCATCGCTAGTGATTGTATTGCTTTATTTTATTATCTTAGTTCTATCAATGACGGGTGTGATTGCATCTGACTGGAATAAAGAGGTTGCAGTAAGTTATGCACCACCTACATTTATAGGCGCAGATAAGACAACAGGTGCAGGGCAAAATGCAGCAGCGATTGAAGAAGAGTTACCGATAAATCCAGTCGATCCTTTAAAAGATGTAATTCACCAACTCAAGGCTGAAATTAAACAAGAAAAGAGTGCTGGAAGTGCAATTGATTATTATGGTGTAGCTGACCCTTTAGCTGATGATATGAAAGCAATTGATCAACAGCTGGGAGGACATTTACTTGATCAGCAAAGTGAACTTAAAAGCACACTTATATTTGGAGCTGATAAATGGGGACAAGACGTCCTTAAAAAGACCATTAAAGGTGCTGAAACTTCAATTATTGTTGGGGTGATATCCGCTTTACTTGCGGTAGGGATTGGTACACTTTTAGGTGCAATTTCTGGATATTTTGGTGGTTGGGTTGATGACATTCTCAACTGGTTTTATAACATTTTTACTTCAATCCCATATTTATTATTAGTTCTCGCTATTGCTGCCGTACTTCAACAAAAAGGCATTTTATCCATTGTTCTGATTTTAGGTTTAACGGGTTGGACGGGTGTTTATCGTTTAATTCGTGCCGAATATATGAAACATACTGCACGTGAGTACGTTCTTGCTGCTAAAGCAATTGGCGTTGGACACTTTCGCCGTATGTTCATTCATATTTTCCCTAATGTCAGCCATATCGCTTTGGTCCAAATGTCAATTTTGGTGGTGTCTTTCATTAAATCTGAGGTCATCTTGAGTTTCTTAGGTTTTGGTGTGCCAGTAGGCGTAGTGTCTTGGGGGAGCATGTTAAATGAAGCACAAAGTGAACTTCTTTTAGGTAAGTGGTGGCAGCTTGTCGCAGCCTCTGTCGCGATGGCTGTTTTGGTAACGGCATTTTCAATGTTTACTGATGCACTCCGTGATGCATTAGATCCAAAACTAAAATAAGAGGAAATCCTAATGTCAGAACATGAAAATAAGAGTGCGCCGTTGCTTCATGTTAAAAATCTACGAGTAAGTTTTAAAGGTGAAGATAAACAATATATTGAAACCATAAAAGGAATTAGCTTTGATATTCCTGAAAATACAACGGTTGCTTTAGTAGGTGAGTCGGGTAGCGGTAAATCGGTTACTTCTTTGGCAACTATGGGGTTACTGCCTGTAGGCCAGAGTAAAATTGATGAGCAAAGTAAAATTATATTTGAAGGCAAAGACTTACTGAGCTTATCTCGTACAGAGATGCGTAAAATTTGTGGCAAAGATATTGCGATGATTTTTCAGGAGCCGATGTCATCATTAAATCCTGTTTTTACGGTTGGTAATCAAATTGCAGAAGTGTTGTGTTTGCATATGGGATTGAGCCGCAAACAGGCTCGACAACGCGTTTTAGAGTTGCTTAAAGAAGTGGGTATTCCTTCACCTGAAACTAAAATTGATGCCTATCCAAATCAACTTTCGGGTGGTCAACAACAACGTATCATGATTGCTATGGCGATTGCGTGTGAGCCTAAACTGCTCATTGCCGATGAGCCGACTACTGCACTTGATGTCACGATCCAAAAACAGATTATTGATTTACTTGAGTCATTGCGTAAGCGCCGTCAAATGTCGATGCTTTTTATTACTCACGATTTAGCGTTGGTTGGTGAAATTGCAGATAAAGTTATTGTGATGCGTCATGGTGAGATTAGAGAGCAAGGTGCTGCTGAAGAGGTTCTTGAACAGCCTAAAGATGTATATACGAGAGCTTTGCTCTATTGTCGCCCGCAAATGTCACAACGACCTTATCGTTTGCCAGTGACCAGCGATTTTATGCGTCAAGAAGACAATATATTGGTCGAACAAAGTTTTGATGCTTCAGAAATTCCCGAGCGCAAACGTGGCTTAAATGGTGATGAGCAAATCATTTTAGAAGTAAAAGACCTGAAAAAAAGCTTTTATAGCCGTAAAGGTCTATTTGGCAAAGAAGAGTTTCAGGCAGTTAAAGGAGTTTCTTTTAAACTCGCTAAAGGAAAAACCTTAGGTTTAGTCGGTGAGTCAGGTTCAGGTAAAACGACTGTTGGACTATTACTCATGCGCTTACATCAGGCATCTGGTGGACAGGCTTTCATCGAAGGTAAAGATATTCTTTCATTAACTGAAAAAGAGTTTGCAAAATATCAGCGAAAGATTCAGATCATTTTTCAAAACCCATATGCCTCTCTTAATCCACGTTTTACCATTGGGCAAATATTATTAGAGCCTATGCAAATTCATGGTATTGGTAAAGATGATGCTGAGCGCAAACAAATTGCGCTTGGTTTACTTGATAGAGTCAATTTACCTGAACAAGCTTATTATCGATACCCGCATGAGTTTTCGGGTGGACAGCGTCAACGTATTGCGATTGCACGTTGTTTAACATTAAAACCTGAAATTTTGATTTGTGATGAATCTGTTTCTGCGCTCGATGTTTCAGTCCAAGCGCAGGTACTTAACTTATTACAAGATTTACAAGATGAGTTTGGGCTGAGTTATATCTTTATTTCACATGATTTATCTGTTGTGAAATATATCTCTGATCAGGTGATGGTCATGAACCATGGAGAAGTTGTGGAAATTGCCAACTCAGATGAGCTCTATGCACATCCTCAACATGATTACACTAAACGTCTATTGCAGGCGATTCCTCAAGGGATTCAACACATTTCATAAGCGTAAAGTTATGTCGTTAAAGGCACTTTCGAGTGCCTTTTTATTTGGTTTATTGCGTAAATGCTTATAAAATAACAGAAGTAAATATAGAGTATTTTATTCTTGCTATGTGCGCCAACTTTAAACCTTTAACTCTTGCTCAATTACAGCAACTTCAGTTGCCTGTGGTTGGCTTTAGCTATGCTGAAGAGGTTTATCCTGCGGGAACAATGCCACTATTATTCAAATCACCACAAGGTTTTGAATGGCGTGAAGTTATGTTCGGCTTGGTTCCAAAGTGGGCTGAAGATACCAACATAGCGAAACATACTTACAATGCCCGTCATGAAACGATTTTCCAAAAACCGAGTTTTCAAGAAGCTGCTCTTAAATGTAAGTTTGGGGTAATTCCAGTGACCGAGTTTTATGAAAGTAAATATATAAATGATAAGCCCGAACGATGGGGTGTACGCCGTAAAGATGGGCAAGCTTTTTTCATTGCAGCGATCTATGAAATTTGCAAAATTAATGAGACGGTTATTCGTTCTGCAAGCATGTTAACTATGGACGCCATAGACCATCCCATGATGAAAGACTTTCATGAACCAGGCGATGTCAAAAGATCAGTGATTGTGATTCCACATGATCGACTAGAAGAGTGGTTAAGTTTAGAATCACCTGATATTTCCAGCTTTATCGAAGGCTTTCCGGTTGAAGAATTTGAGTGCTCTCATGTGCCAAAAGAAAAAGTTATAAAACCGACACCACAGTTAAGCATGTTTGACTAATCTATCTAAAATAAGATGAGGTTATTGATATCAACTCTGAATCAATAACCTATATTATTTATTCAATATTTTTACTTAATGTTTGTACTTCAGAATCCTGAGCTAGATAACTCAATTCAATGGGTGAAATAACAAAAGTTGTATTATCTGAGGTCTGTTTAAATACAAAACCATATTCAAAAGACTGGCTACTTTTGTTTGGTAACCAGAATAGATAAGGACATCCTGTATAACTACCATCCCAACCCATTTCTCTTGCTAAAGCTAAAGCTGTATCTGATTTTGCAATAATTTCTTTAAGAGATTCTTTATCTCTTGTTGAAACATCACCATCATCATCTGCAAATGTTTGTAGGAACTCATTTAAGGGAGTAAGTTCTTCCCAGTTACGTTCTATTGTCGAGAAATGATATCCATATAGCATCATGTGCGCTTTCTTCCATCTTGTTATTGTGTGATTGAACATAGCAAGAAATACATGAAAAGGAAATGGATGGATCTGATTTAAGTTGTTTATTTTTCATAACTTATAGATTGTTTTTTGTACATAATAATGGTTTTTTAACATCATCATTTTTCATATTAACTATATAGTGTGCACACAAAGCATCGTTCATCTAATCATTAAGATAAATTACTTTTTTAGTAAATCAAACTGTTGGCGAATATTGAATTGTTCATAATTCACCTATAATAGAAATGAAACTATGTAGAGCATATTTATGTTTATAACAACTACGCGCCCACAAGATACTTTGATTAATCAGCTTCTTCCAATCTTGGAACAAGCGAGCCAGATTCTATTACAAGAATATCAAAATTATTCTGCGGGTTATGAGTTTACTATTCATGAAAAACAAGACGATTCACCTGTAACTCAAGCAGATTTAAAAGTGAATCTTTTCTTATTAAAGCACTTGGCGGAGATTACCCCAGACTTGCCTGTTTTGTCTGAAGAAAGCGATTATAGTGCTCGCCATGACTGGTCTATGTGTTGGATGTTAGATCCTCTTGACGGAACTAAAGAGTTTATTCATGAGCGTGATGAGTTCACGATAAACCTAAGTTTGATTAAGGGTAAACAGACAATCTTTTCAGTTATTGCGGTGCCATGTGAACAAGTCGTGTATTTAGGATATCTGCAAGATTTACCTTTTAAATATAGTTTTAGTCAAAAGCAGTGGTATCAATATCAGATAACTTCGCCTTCGCCAGATGCACCTATACAAATAGGACTTAGTCACGGCAGTAAAAATCCAAAATATCAAAAATTTATTCAACCTATCGAAAAAGAACATAATATTATTCGAAGAGAAGCTGGGAGTGCCTATAAATTTTGCATGATGTTGGAAGGTGAAATAGATATTTACCCGCGATTCCATCCAACTTCTGAATGGGATACAAGTTCTGGTCAAGGGTTGTTGGAAAGTATAGGGGGTGGTTTACTTACTCTTGATGGAAAACCTTTTGAATATAACCAGAGACACACCGTTTTAAATAAGGGCTTTATCGCATTTCGTGATCAGGAAAGCAAAAAAATAGCATTTGAAGCATTAGCCCAATCAGGTGTTATAGATTGAGAGTTATGCCAGACATGTTATAGTGGCAAAGTATTGAAAAAAGATGACAAGATAACAATGGCACTCGATTTATTGCCTAAAAGTATGTTTGAAGCAATTGATTTATTGCCCGATGCTTCAACTCCCGTGACCTTATTTACGCGCCATTCTCTAAGAGAACTTGTGGACGGGCAGGGTTTAGCAGGATATGACCTCCAACTTACTCCTCAAGGGCGTGAGCTTGCGCAGGCATGGGGTAATTATTTAATTAAAAATACAGATCGTGTTATCCAGCATTGTATTTCAAGTCCAATACAACGTTGTGTAGATACGGCTGCGCTCATGATTGAAGGGGCGGATGATGTAAGTCCCGAATCTAATACGCATACCATTGAAATTATTGAGCAAGGACTACTGGTTGAACCCGGTAGCTTTGTACTAGATATACAGCAAGCTGCTCCTTATTTTAAAAAACAAGGCGCTTTGGGTTTTATTAATAGTTTTGTTAATAATGCATTACCTGGCATGAAACACCCCATTACTGGTGTTCTAGACGTGCTAGAGCTTATTTACCGTACTCATCCGAAAACTCAAGGCGGACTTAGTTTAGCTGTCAGTCATGACACTATTATTGCTGCGATTGTTGCGGTAATTTCTGGTGAAAATAAAATTAAGAAAGAAGATTGGCCTGAAATGATGGAAGGCTTATTTGTATGGTTTGAGGGCGAAGAGTTTCCAAATTGCAAATTAAAATGGATTTGGAGAGGTAAGGCCTATGAGCTAAATGTAGCCAAATTTAACACAGGGCTATAAGCTCAAAAACGATAAGTAATAAAAAAAGCCCAATAGGGCTTTTTTTACATGCTTCAATTAGTTAGCTAACGCTTTAACTTGAGCATTTAAACGGCTCTTATGACGAGCAGCTTTATTTTTGTGGATGATGCCTTTATCAGCCATACGGTCGATTACAGGAACAGCTTTTTTGTAAGCTTCTGTAGCAACAGCATGATCACCACCAGCAATTGCACTTAAAGTACGTTTGATGTATGTACGAACCATAGAACGCAAGCTTGCGTTGTGTTTACGTGCAGTAACGTTTTGACGCGCACGTTTTTTAGCTTGAGCAGAGTTTGCCACTCTTGCACTCCTTGAAAATAAGTTGGTCTGGGCGGGCTGTGGTCAATCCAGTAAACTGGTGCAACCATCACCAGCCCGTAAACAAGTGCCATATTGTGATGAATAGACACCGTGAAGTCAAGCCTTGAGAGCATTTTAAGCGGTTTTAGGGGCTGCTAAAACCGTAAGAAAAGGTTAAATTTGATACAAACTTAAAGAGGGTTGGATAAAAAATGACTATAAGTACGAAAAAAGCAATTGTGATAGGTGCTACAGGACTTGTGGGTTTAGCTCTTGTCGAACAGCTTGAGCAAACACCAGAATTTGAAGCGATTACTGTTGTGGTAAGAAAAGAATCACAACTACTTAATACATATAAAAAAGTTAATCAGCTGGTTGTAGAAGATTTCTTAATGTTAAATGATGAAGATGTGAACGGTCATACCCATGCATTTAGCTGTTTGGGAACAACATTAAAAAATGCAGGCTCAAAACAAGCCTTTTACGCTGTGGATTATGAAATCAATGCTCATTTGGCAGATTTGGTACAAGATAAACATATTCATTTATTGTTAGTGAGTGCACTTGGTGCAAATGCCAATTCACCGATTTTTTATAATAAAGTGAAAGGACAACTAGAAGATTATATTGAAAGTCTACAACTCGAGAAATTGTCTATCTTTAGACCATCTTTACTTATTGGTAAACGCAGTGACGTACGTTTTATAGAAGATTTAGGGCAAAGTCTATTTAAATTTATTGAGAATAAATTACAAAAACCATTCAAATATAAACCTGTAACTGCGGAGCAATTGGCTCATACGATGGTCGTAGCGGCGCTAACGCAAATTGAAGCCTTTAAACGATATGATAATCTGAGCATACAGAAAACTCGATAAGGGAGAATAAAAGTGTCGACAGTGCCATTTGTAACATGTGATTTATTAGATGATAACCCTGAAAAAGATTTACAGGTTGTAATTCCTTCAATGGATGGAAAGTTCTTTCAAAGCTATGGCGCACGTAAAACTTTTGGGGGACAGGTTGTAACAGTAAAGTGCTTTGAAGATAACTCACGTGTAAAAGAGTTATTGGCAACAGATGGTACAGATAAAGTATTAGTTGTGGATGGTGGCGCATCTATGCGCTGTGCACTTATGGGTGATTTGATTGCTGAGTCAGCAGTTAAAAATAACTGGAATGGTGTCGTGATTTACGGTTGTGTACGAGATGTAGATGCGCTTGCAACTTTGGATTTAGGCGTACATGCATTGGCTGCAATTCCGCAAAAAAGTAATCGTAAAGGCATTGGTGAAGTAGATATTAATTTGTATTTTGGTGGTGTCACAATTCAATCAGGTGATTTTATCTATGCTGATAATAATGGAATTGTGATTGCAAAAGAAAAATTAGTCTAATTCTCTAATATAAAGGAACGCATGATGGTGATTCATCAAATTAAAGTACTTCAAGCAGTTGTATCTGCAATTGCTGAAGGCGGTAGGGGCGTAACAGGCACAGCTTTTCCTCAGCAACCTGTAAAAGCTTTGAAACTATATGAATTTGAAGGTTCACCATTTTGCCGCCGCGTTCGTGAAGTGATTACACTTTTGAATCTGGATGTCGAAATTTATCCATGTCCTAAAGGCGGAACAAAGTATCGTTCAGTTGTAAAAGAAAAAGGCGGGAAATTAAAATTTCCTTTTTTAATTGATGAAAATACAGGTGATCAGCTATACGAATCACAAGATATTATTCATCATTTATTTAAACACTACGGTAAGACTGGAAAGACACCTCAGAAATTTTCGAGTTACCCGAACATGCCGTATGTGGCATTTGCAGGGACCATATTAAATGGTGCTCGTGGAGTTTGGATAAATAAAAAAATTGTTAATAGAGCTGCGCCTGAGCAAAAGCTTGAGTTATGGAGTTTTGAGGCAAGCCCTTATTCAAGAGTCGTAAGAGGTTTACTCTGTGAGCTTGAGCTTCCATATATTTTGCATAATGTTGCAAAAGAGAGATGGCAAGATATGGGACCTGCCATACTTCGTTTAAAGCCAGGTAAATATATACCTTTAGAAGGCGGAAAAAGAGAAAAAATATTGCCTATTATGCAAGGTAAAATGCAGGTGCCGTATTTGGTAGATCCGAATACAGGAGTGAAGATGTTTGAGTCTGCTCAAATCGTAAAATATTTAAAGAAGCAGTATGGACGTTAATTAATATCTATTTTAGTAAGAGTTTAAGGCGCTTTACTTAAACTCTTACCAATCTCAGATTTCATTACAAGATGTATGAAAAGAAAATGAGTATGCTAAATTAATAAGGTTAATTACCTAAAAGGCATATTTTATGGAATGTATGAGAATTCAGCCTGTAACGAGCGCTCCTGGTGAAAATGCATTATTTATTGTATTGGGACTGGCTCAAGGTGATTCTGTAATAGAAAAAGTAAAAGATTTTGCTGCTAATTTTTCAGCGCTAACCAGAAGTCTGTCTAATCGTTACCCAGAAAGTAAATTTAATGCGACGTTGGGTTTTAGTTCAAATGCATGGGATATTTTATTCCCAGAGCAAGCGAAGCCTCAAGAGTTACAGCCATTTCAAGAAATTAGAGGCCCGAAATATACGGCTGTCTCAACTCCGGGTGATTTATTTTTTCATATTCGTGCCGATCGCCAGGCTTTATGTTACGAGCTGGGCAATATAATTAATCAACAGCTTGGTAAAGTAACGTATCCAATTGATGAAGTTCATGGTTTTCGTTATTTTGACGGACGTGCAATTATTGGTTTTGTTGATGGGACTGAAAACCCGGAACCCGTTATTGCAGCGCAGTGGGCGTTAGTGGGGAATGAAGATCCTGATTTTATCGGGGGAAGTTATGCTTTTATTCAAAAATATACACATGATATGGAGAAATGGCGTTCATTAACCGATGAAGAGCAAGAGAAAGTGATTGGACGCAAAAAGTTCAATGATGTTGAACTTGGTGATGATGAAAAGCCTTTAACTGCTCATAATGTTGTAAGTAAAGCTCATGATGCAGAAGGCAATGAACTTAAAATTATGCGAGCTAATATGCCTTTTTCAAATCCGTCTAGAAATGAATATGGCACATTCTTTATTGGTTACTCACGTAAATTTAGTACAACCCGGCAAATGCTTGAAAACATGTTTTTAGGCAATGAGGATGGTAATCTTGATCGGTTGCTTGACTTTAGTACTGCCCAGACTGGAACTCTGTTTTTTGTACCAACTGTCGATTTTCTTGATGATTTAGGCGATGAATAGTCGTTAAATTAGAAGGCTTAAGTCATGGAGGTATTTAGATTGCTTCCATGACTTAAATTTAAAATTAATATGATGTGATGAAATGTTTAAGAAGATAACTCAGCTTTTTCAAGGCTCAAAAGAAACGCCAGAACAACTTTACTTGCAAGAGAATCAATTAAAATTTGATTCTGAACAAGGACCTATCATTAACGATGTAGTAATCAATGAGAAATGGTCAGAACATCTTGAGTATTTCTCAAACCGTAAATTACAAAATTTTGATAATCTTCAGAAGTTATTCCTCATTACTCCACAAATTAGTGAAAAAATTGATCTGGAAATCGCAACCCAGCGCTATGTAGAAAGATTAGGAAATACGCAAGAAAAGCTACTTCAGCTTAAAGCGATTATACAAATATTAAATCAATATTACGTTTTGTTTTTGCGTGATAAATAATCATAGTTGATTGATTAAAAAATATAAAAAGTAGAGCTAACTAGTAGTTTGATTTTCAAAAAAATAACTCAATTCACTAAAAACATCATGCTACTATTAGGCCTATATCTTCTTAGCTGATAAAAGCCATATACATGTTTCAACAAGAAATCTCTCAATTGAATTTACAACAGCTCAAGGCCGGTGAAAAGCGTTGGGTGGGGTCGTTATTAGGTTCATCTGCTGCATTACTATTTAAGGAAATTGCTGTTCAGCATTCGTCTTTACTTGTTGTGATTGCCAGAAATAACCAGCATGTAGCTCAATTAGAAAGTGAACTTGAATTTTATGGCATAAAACCAACAATTTTCCCTGATTGGGAAATCTTACCGTATGATCGTTTGTCACCTCATCAAGATATTGTTTCAGAACGCCTCGCAATTTTATCTAATATGCCTCAGAAGGGGGTATTACTCCTTTCAGCAAGTACTTTAGCTCAAAGAGTTGCGCCATATTCATGGGTTTTGGGTGAACATTTTGATATTCGTGTAGGTCAAAAATTTGATTTAGAGCAACAGAAATTACGTTTGGTACAAGCTGGTTATCATTTGGTAGATACTGTTTATGATCATGGTGAGTTTGCTGTGCGTGGCAGTATTATGGATATTTTTGCCTCAGGACAAGAAGCACCTATCCGTATTGATCTGTTTGATGATGAAATTGATACATTAAAATTCTTTGATCCAGAAACACAAAGAACGACTACAGCTTTAAAAAGTTTTACAGTTTTACCCGCAAAAGAATTCCCATTAAAAGAAGCTCGCTCAATTTTTAGAGATCGATATTCTGAACTTTTTCCTACTGCTAATCCTAAGAAAAACCCGATTTATCAAGATGTCTTAGAGGGAATTGCTTCACCAGGAATTGAGTTTTATTTACCATTATTTTTTGATAAAGCACAAATGCAATCGCAAAGTACACTTACAACGTACTTACCAAAGAATTGCATTGTAATTACAACAAATGATGTAGATAATGATTTAACTAATTTTTGGAAAGAAGTTTTCCGTCGTTACGAAGACAGACGTCATAATGTAGATCAGCCAATTCTTGCTCCTGAAGAACTATTTATTGCTCCAAACCATTTGCTGAGTGCTTTAAACCAGTTTCCTCGTATGCTTGTAAGTGCCGAATTGGTTGAAGAAAAAGCTGGAGCATTAAATCTTAAGGCTGAGCAGCCGCCAAAATTAGCAGTCGATCCTAAAAAGGAAAAACCGTTTACCGTCGTCAAAAAATATATTGATGAAGCCAATCATCCCGTTTTATTGGTTGCAGAAAGTGCAGGCCGACGTGAAAGCCTAAGAGATGGTTTACGTGCTAGTCTGGGAGATATCCCTAGTGTAGACAGTTTTGAACAATTTCAAACGAGTCAGTTTGCGATTGCGATTACAAATGCACCGCTCGACCGTGGCTTACTTTTAACAGACCAATTAACTGTTATTTCAGAAAATCAGTTATATGAACATCGGGTAGTTCAGCGTCGTCGTAAACGTCAGCAAGAAGTTTCTGAAGAGTTCTTAATTCGCAGTTTGACTGAACTCAGTATTGATGCTCCAGTTGTTCATATTGATCATGGTGTGGGACGTTATGCAGGATTAGTTACTTTAGCAATTGAAGGGCAAGATTATGAATTCTTGCAACTCAATTATGCTGAAGGGGCAAAAGTTTATGTTCCTGTGACTAATTTGCATCTGATCAGTCGCTATAGTGGTGGCGATCCCGATCTAGCGCCACTTCATAAAATTGGAAGTGATGCGTGGAGTAAAGCTAAACGTAAAGCTTTAGAACAAATTCATGATGTTGCAGCCGAATTATTACATATACAAGCACGTCGTCAGTCAAAACCTGGTTTTGGTTTCGAACTCGATCAATCACTTTATATGCAATTTGCCAGTGGATTTGCCTACGAAGAAACACTCGATCAGGCGAATGCTATTGAAGCGACGCTTCACGATATGCAACAAGCCAGACCTATGGATCGACTTGTTTGTGGTGATGTAGGTTTCGGTAAAACAGAAGTGGCAATGCGAGCCGCGTTTGTTGCTGTGCAAAATGGCAAGCAAGTTGCTGTTTTAGTGCCTACGACTTTACTTGCACAACAACATTATGAGTCTTTTAAAGATCGTTTTGCTGATTGGCCTGTGCGTATAGAAGTGCTATCACGCTTTGGCTCAAGTAAAACCCATACAAAAAATATTGAAGATCTAATTGCTGGTAAAGTTGATATTGTGGTGGGAACACATAAACTTTTACAAGAAAATGTGCAATTTAAAGATCTGGGCCTAATGGTAGTCGATGAAGAACATCGATTCGGTGTGCGTGATAAAGAGCGTATCAAAGCATTACGAGCAGATGTAGACATGTTGACGCTTACAGCAACGCCTATTCCAAGAACTTTAAATATGGCTTTTTCGGGAATGCGTGATCTATCTATCATTGCTACACCGCCAGCCCGTCGATTAGCTGTTAAAACCTTTGTGCAAGAGCATACAGAAGCCTCTGTTAAAGAAGCGATTTTGCGTGAGCTATTACGTGGTGGCCAAGTATATTTCTTACATAATGAAGTCGATACGATTGAAAGAGCTGCTGAAAACATCCGCGTTCTTGTACCTGAAGCTCGTGTGGCCGTTGCTCATGGACAAATGCGAGAAAGAGAGCTCGAACAAGTGATGCAGCAGTTCTATCACAAAGAGTTTAATGTATTGGTATGTTCAACCATTATTGAAACCGGAATTGATGTTCCAAATGCCAACACAATTTTGATAGAAAGGGCTGACAAACTCGGTTTGGCTCAATTACATCAATTACGTGGACGTGTAGGGCGTTCACATCACCAAGCGTATGCTTATTTGTTAGTTCCTTCTATAAAGCACTTGAAAGGTGATGCAGAAAAACGTTTGGATGCAATCCAACGTGCCTCTACACTCGGTGCTGGCTTTATGTTAGCTACAGAGGATTTAGAAATTCGCGGTGCTGGTGAGCTTTTAGGTGAACAACAAAGCGGTTCAATGCAGGCAATCGGATATAGTTTGTATATGGAAATGCTCGAAAAAGCCACTAAGGCGATTCAGCAAGGAAAAACACCGAATTTTGATGCACCTTTATCGCTGACTGCGGAAATTAATTTACATATTCCGGCACTCATTCCAGATGAGTATTTAGGAGATGTGCATCAGCGTTTATTATTCTATAAGCGTATTAGTAATACAGATACACAAGAAAAACTCGATAATATCCGTATGGAACTCATTGATCGTTTTGGGGTTCCTCCGCAATCGGTTAAACATTTGTTTACTGTCCATCAGATCCGCTTGAAAGCAGAGCAACTGGGTATCACAAAAATCGATATTAATACTCAAGGTGGTAATATTGAATTTTCACCTGATACACCTGTTCAAGCGATTAGCATTATTCAGCTGATGCAAAAGCATCCGACCTATTATCGTATGGAGGGCGGACAGCGTTTAAAAGTTATGGTTCAGTTAGAAGAACAGGAAAAGCGCATTCAATTTATTAATGATTTATTAGCTAAATTATTAAATGAATTACATGCTTAAATAATGTTTCAAAGTGATTTTAATCCCATACAAATTTTTTAAAAGCTGATATCAGAATTTTATGCACGATTTCTCGGATCATAGGAGGAATAAGTGCATAAAATCATTGTTATTTGTAATCAAACCAGCCACTAGCAATACTCACATCAAAACTGATGTGATAGTATTAGCCATTATTGTTTATTGTCATTTATAAAAGATATGTTTAGTTTGCATCCACAACTTGCTCAAGATACTTTTTTTGTCGGCGATTTTCCGCTTTCAACATGTCGTTTAATGAATGATATGCAATTCCCGTGGTTGATTTTAATCCCTCGTGTACCGGGAATCACAGAATTATATGAATTGAGCCAAGCTGATCAAGAACAGTTTTTACGTGAATCAAGTTGGTTATCTAGCCAGCTAGCTCGAGTATTCCGTGCTGATAAAATGAATGTTGCAGCTTTAGGTAACATGGTACCTCAGTTGCATTTCCATCATGTTGTACGTTATCAAAATGATGTTGCATGGCCTAAGCCAGTTTGGGGAACACCTGCAGTTTCATACACGAATGATGTACTGGCTCATATGCGTCAAACCCTTATGCTTGCTTTACGTGGTCAAGGTGATATGCCTTTTGATTGGCGCATGGATTAAATCAATGCAATGCCACATTTATACGAATGTGGCTACATTGAGGTATGGAGGACAGGGTGCAATTAGAGAGGTTTATCGATAGAGAGCCTAAGCAGTTTGCATATTTTCATCGTTTGATGGGATATTCAATTCTGTCCTTAATTTTAGTGATCTATGCTTTTACCTCACCTAATACAAATTATCAGATCTACGTTCCTCCTTTTTTTCTCTTTTTACTTTTTATTAGTTCGAAGTTAGAACATTGGCTTCAATACCAATTCGATAAGAAAACTCAAAAAAGTGTCTTTTTTGCAATTGATGCAATTGTTGTAGCGGTTACCTTGGCAGGGCTGCATCTCAATTTAGTCCCTACATTTATTGCGGTATTTGCATTATTTTATTCTGCAATTAATAGTCGTATTTCTTTCGCAGTTATTTGTTTGACGAGCCTGCTAGGCGCGATTATTTTTTATTTAAGTACTTTTTTCCTATTTGGTTTTTATACATATTTTGAACCTACTAGCCAAGAGTTAACTGTAATTACACTCTTGGGTTTGGTCATGTTTATTACCATTGGAAATTACTACCAACATCGTTGGGTTAAAAAAATCAGTCAGCAGCGTCAACATTACTATGACCAAATGACCCGCTATATTGCTTTTGCTAATCAGTTAAGCCGATATGCACCACTACAGTTGTGGCAATCTATCATGCGCGGTGAGGCAGAAGCAAAAATTGAATATAAACGAAAAAAAATGACTGTATTTTTTTCTGATATTCAGGGTTTTACAGAATTATCAGAAACTTTAATTCCTGATGATTTGGCATTTTTGCTTAATGACTATTTAAGCCATATGACAGAAATTGCCAAGCAGTATGAAGCTACCGTCGACAAATTTATGGGGGATGCCATCCTCATATTTTTTGGTGATCCGAATTCTCAGGGTGTAGAGCAAGATGCAAAAGCCTGTGTGGAAATGGCAATCGCTATGCGTCAGCAAATGAAATTGCTGCGTGAGCGTTGGAAAAAAATGGGCTACTCAGCCTTACATATTCGCATGGGAATTAGTACTGGTTACTGCCACGTAGGGAACTATGGGGCAACACATCGTATGGCTTATACTATTGTAGGTCGTGATGTGAATTTAGCAGCTCGTTTACAATATGCTGCTGAAATAGATGAAATTTTAATTTCAGATGATACTTATCAATTAATCAAAAGTGATTTTCTTTGTGCTCCAAAAACACCAATTTACTTAAAAGGGATTCAAGGTGCTGTGAAGACTTGGCAAGTAATGGAGAAATACACAGGGAATAAGTCAGATCATCAGCAATGGTTCGACTATGAATATAAAGGCTTCCATTTAGTCCTTAATTTAGAAGAAGTACAAAACTATGAGTACCCTGAATTAGTAGAAGTGCTTGAGAAAATGATTCAACGACTTAAAGTTCAACAAACTTTAATTAATACTCAAGGTATTGCACGTTTGAGACTTGAAGATGAAGTTAAGCCTATTGAAATTGATCAACAAGATCAGGTTTAAAGCTTAAAATGTGAAGTAAAAAAAAGCTGCTTTTAAAAGCAGCTTTTTTATTTTAATGGCTTTCGGATGCGTGATTGATTGTATATTTAGGAATCTCAATTTCTAAATCTTCATCAACAATCTTCACTTGGCAAGAGAGACGAGAATCTGGTTCAAGACCCCAAGCACGATCTAAAAGATCTGCTTCAACATCATCCATTTCTTCTAGGCTGTCAAAACCCTTGCGAACGACTACGTGACAAGTTGTACATGCACACGACATGTCACAAGCGTGTTCAATTTTAATTCCTCGATCAAGCAAACTTTGACAAAGATTTGCATTTTGTTCAACTTCAAATTCTGCACCTTCAGGACAGAACTGAGCATGAGGAAGTACTTTAATACGGGGCATATTGATCACCTATACCTTTAGTTTGAATTTGACCAATCTTCAAGTTTTGTACCTTTTAAGGCGTGGTCAATATGTCGATTCATACGTAGTGCGGCAAAAGCATCACTATGTACTTTAAGTTGTTCTACAGCTTTTTCAATTGCTTGAATATCATTGCCTTCAAGCTGAACTTTTAGCAAATTTTCAGCAGTTTTAAGTGCTTCAAGCTGCTCATCATTAAGCAAATCAGCATCAACTTTGAGAGCTTGTTCTAATGCTTCAAGTTCACGTTGGGCTTCAACTTTGGTTTCTTTTAAATGGCGTAGATTTTTATCTTCTTCCGCATGTTGGAAACCTTCAATTAATAAGCGCTCAGTGTCAGATTCTGATAAGCCATAAGATGGTTTAATATCAATTTGAGCCTGTACACCAGAAGTTGTTTCATGAGCTGAAACAGTAAGTAGACCATCTGCATCTACCTGAAAGGTAACTTCAATACGTGCTTGACCAGCAGTCATTGGTGGAATGCCGTGAAGGACAAATTTTCCTAATGAACGACAATGTTCTACCAAATCTCGTTCACCTTGAACCACATGAATAAGCATGGCGGTTTGGCCATCTTGATAAGTTGTGAATTCTTGACGACGAGCAACAGGAATAGCAGTATTACGTGAAATAAGGCGCTCTACTAGTCCACCCATAGTTTCTAGACCAAGTGAAAGAGGAGTTACGTCTAAAAGTAATGAACCGTCTTGACTGTTTCCAATTAATTGGTTGGCAGTAATCGAAGCACCAATTGCAACCACTTCATCAGGGTTGATCGTGCAAAGAGGTTCTTGATTAAATACATTACGAACCGCTTGTTGAACAGCATACGAACGCGTAGAGCCACCCACTAAAACAACATTTTGAATATCTGATAATTCAAGTTTTGCATCACGTAAAACACGCTTACAAACACTGATTGTTTTATCTAAAGCAACTTGAATAATACTTTCAAAAGTTGGACGGTCCAGTGTTAATACATTTTCAAGTAATTTTAACTGAACTAATTCTTGAGTAGATAATTGTTCTTTAGCTTGACGAGCAGCAACCATAAATACTGCATATGCTTCATCGCTCAAAGTATCAATATCTAACTGCTTTTTAGCCCATTTAACAATGAGACGGTCTAAATCGTCACCACCTAGAGCAGTGTGGCCACCTGTAGCTAATACTTCAAAGACACCTTGTGAGAAACGCAAAATTGATACGTCAAAAGTACCACCACCTAAATCATAAATTACGTAGTTATGATCTGTAGCTAAATTAGTTTCTTGGTCTAAACCATAAGCCACAGCAGCAGCAGTTGGCTCATTTAATAAACGTAGTACATTCAAACCAGCAAGTTGTGCTGCATCACGAGTTGCTTGTCGCTGAGCTTCATCAAAATAGGCAGGAACAGTAATAACTGCACCATTTACTGGATTTTGTAGGCTAGTTTCAGCACGATCTTTTAATTGTTTTAAAATTTCTGCAGAAATTTCAACAGGGGTTTTACGACCAGCACGTGTTTCAAAAGCTGGCATCTCATTTTCAGAACCCATTAATTCATATGGATGCTGAAATTTGATATCCGCTTTTGAACGACCCATAAAGCGTTTTACAGAGACAATTGTATTTTTCGGGTCGGCAATAAGGAAAGGCTTTGCTTCTTCACCGTAGTGAGTTGCATCGTTTCCATAGTGCACAATAGAAGGAAGGAGTCTTCTTTCTTTTTCATCATTGAGTACTTTAGGCTTGCCTGATAACACTGTCGCAACTAAGGAGTGTGTTGTTCCTAGGTCGATACCAATCGCAATGCGGTGTTGGTGTGGGGCACTGGATTGACCCGGTTCAGCAATTTGCAAAAGTGCCATGAGTTAAATCCCTTGAATATAAATTGGAAAAAGCAAAATTAAAAATCGTCGTCTAAATCAAAGTTGTCTTCGTCATCCAACATTTGATCTTCTGCTTTTTCAATATCATTAAGAACGCGCTGAAAGAACCGTAATTTACGTACAGTATCGCGAGCTTCACCCCAGTCTTCATCTGAGTAATCAATTTTAAATTCGCGAACTAAACTTTCTATCCATTGAAACACTTCTTGTTTAAGAGTGCTTAGATGTTCTGGGGAGGTTGCTTCATCCAGTTGCTCACGAAGTTCCAAAGCTGATTGTAAGAACTCAAAATCACTAATAGATTGATCAAGGTGATGATCTTGCTTTTTTAATGCTAAAAGATAAGCTGCGCGGCTATCTACTTGCGATAATGTTTTAAAAGCTTGATTGATTTCACTTGATTTGATCAATGCCTGATTTTTATCTTCTGCTTTATCTGGATGATATTGCTGCTGCAAATTCAAGAAACTAGATTTTAAGCTCGCCAAATCGATATCGAGTTCTACGGGTAAATTGAACAACTCAAAATGATTCATTAGAAAGGAGGTCCACGTTAATTAAATACATTAAAACAGTGCTAAAAAGACACTGTTTTAATGAGAGATGGAAGGAGAAGGGTTATACAGTGAAAGACTCACCACAACCACATTCGCCTTTTTTATTGGGGTTGTTAAATTCGAACCCTTCATTAAGGCCATTTTTGACGTAGTCCATTTCTAAGCCTTCTAAATAGACATGACTTTTTGGATCTACAAATACCTTAACGCCAAATTGTTCGAAAACTTCGTCATGTTCATCGACAGAATCAACAAATTCAAGAACGTAAGCCAACCCAGAACAGCCAGAAGTTTTCACACCCACGCGAATGCCTTCACCCTTACCTCGGTTTTTGAGGTAATTGCTAATATGAGTCGCAGCATTTTCAGTTAAATGAATCATGAAAACTCCAACTTTTACAGTAATAACAAATTAAGCTTTTGATTTTTTAGTGCGGTAATCTTCAATCGCAGCTTTAATCGCATCTTCAGCTAGTACAGAGCAGTGAACTTTTACTGGTGGAAGAGCAAGCTCGGTTGCGATATCAATATTCTTGATTGCTTGAGCTTCATCAAGAGTTTTACCTTTTAACCACTCAGTTACAAGTGAGCTAGAAGCAATTGCTGAACCACAGCCATAAGTTTTAAAGCGTGCTTCTTCAATCACACCGCTATCGTTTACTTGAATTTGTAAACGCATCACGTCGCCACATGCTGGTGCACCCACCATGCCTGTACCTACATTTTCAGAGTTTTTGTCTAAAACACCAACATTACGAGGGTTTTCGTAATGATCAATTACCTTTTCGCTATAAGCCATTTCGCTTCTCCAAACCTCGGGGTCAGCCTAATATTAATATGAGGGTAAAAACACTAATTTCAATGAATTAGTGTTCAGCCCATTCAACTGTAGAAAGATCGATACCTTCTTTGTACATATCCCAAAGCGGAGAAAGTTCACGTAATTTCTCAACAGCGGCTTTGGTAATTGTAAGCACATGGTCAATATCTTCTTCAGTTGTGTATTTACCAAAACTGAAGCGGATAGAGCTGTGTGCTAGCTCATCAGATAAACCTAATGCGCGAAGAACGTATGAAGGCTCTAAAGTTGCAGAAGTACAAGCAGAACCACTTGATACTGCAGCATCTTTGAGCGACATCATTAAAGATTCACCTTCAACAAAGTTAAAGCTGACATTTAAATAGTTAGCAACGTTTTGAGTTGGATGGCCATTTAAGAAAACTTGTTCAAGATCTTGTAAACCATTCCAAAGCTTGTCGCGAAGCTTGCGAATACGCTCTTGTTCTGCTTGCATTCTTTTGCCAGCAATTTCAAAAGCTTCACCCATACCTACAATTTGATGGGTAGCTAAAGTACCAGAACGCATACCACGCTCATGACCACCGCCATGAATTTGTGCTTTTAAACGAACACGTGGACTACGACGTACATATAATGCACCGATACCTTTTGGACCATAAATTTTATGAGCTGAGAAACTCATTAGGTCAATTTTCATAGTAGATAGGTCAATTTCAACTTTACCAGCAGCTTGAGCAGCATCTACATGAAAGAAGGTTTTATTGGCACGTGTTAATTCACCAATTGCTGCTACATCTGTAACTGTACCGATTTCGTTGTTTACCATCATAAGAGAAACAAGAACAGTATCAGGACGAAGGGCAGCTTTTACCATTTCAGGTGTAATTAAACCAGTTTGTGGTTCTGGTTCTAAATAAGTAATTTCAAAACCTTGGTCTTCTAATTCACGACAAGGATCTAGAACAGCTTTGTGTTCAATTTTACTTGTAATGATATGCTTGCCTTTAGATGCATAAAATTGTGCTACACCTTTTAGAGCAAGGTTATCTGATTCAGTTGCACCAGAAGTCCAAACGATTTCACGTGGATCAGCTTTAATTAAATTTGCAACTTGCTCACGTGCATATTCAACTTTCTCTTCTGCCTGCCAGCCATAAGCGTGGGAACGAGATGCAGCATTACCAAAGGTACCGTCGAAAGTTAAACACTCCATCATACGTTCTGCAACTTGCGGATCTACTGGAGTGGTTGCTGCGTAATCAAGATAAATTGGACGTTTCATATCAAATACCTGTACCCGATAAAAGAGCTGAATCTATGCCAGTCACATTTTGGCGTAATGCAACAGTTTGAACGTTGTCTCGGCTAATGAGGTCGGCAAGAGAGATTTTTGCTAAATAGTCGGCAATATGATGAGAGAGTTCTTGCCATAAATCGTGTGTGAGACACATTGCACCATTTTGGCAGTTACCTTTATGGTCGCAACGAGTTGCATCAACAGTTTCATTTACAGCTTCAATAATTTCTAACACAGTAATTTCATCAGCATTTCGAGCCAAATGATAACCACCATTTGCACCACGAACACTAGAAACTAACCCATGACGCTTAAGTTTTGCGAATAACTGTTCTAAATAAGCAACTGAAATGGATTGGCGAGCTGCAATTTCGGCGAGCGTGATCGTTTGTTCAGTTGGCTGCAAAGCTAAATCAAGTAGAGCAGTCACTGCGTAGCGACCGCGAGTTGTAAGGCGCATGATTCGATACACATGTTAAGACTAGATAATAGGATTTTATGAATCCCGACTAAAATAGTCAAGTTTTTTTATTTTTAATTCAAGTGCAGGAACAAAATGGAAAAATAATTTAAGCAACCCACAAATTATATATGAAATAAACAATAAATATCAGGCTAATTATACCAAAGGAGAAGTTAATATTTCGTTGACGCTGCTGTAAGCGAGTAATTCGATTTTGATATTGTTTAATTTCCACATGAAGTGAATTGATTTCTGATCGTTGTTGATCAATTTTTTCAAGTAATGGGGCAATTCTTTTGCGTGAAGCAAGGGCTTCAGCTTCATCATCAGGTGTATTAAACCATTGCTTCCAGTCTGCTAAAAGTTTAGGCAGAGTAAGGTGAGAAATTAAATCTAATAACTCTTTTTTAGTTTCTTCATCACCATCGATACGCATATTTTTAAGACTGCGCTGGTTTGAAAAAGCAAAAATCTTAATTAAGTCGATAAGAGTACTATTGATTTCAAGATCAATACGTCGGTCAAAAGAATGGATATCGAACAACAAACCCTTTTCTGTAAATTGAACATAAAAGTCAAAAAAAGGTAGATAGCTATTGATACGAATAGTCATTTTGTTTGAAATAAACTTTTTCGCTTGCAAGCGAAGAACACCATCGTGGGTGAGAATAAATGAAAAGAAAGTTTCTAAAATAATTAGAACGATATTCAGCAACAGACGGGGATGTTTTTGTCTTTGTTGCGTTTCACTCATAAAAGTTTATCCTTACAAATAGCAGTTAACCGAAGAATGGGACATCCTATCCCAAACTTAACACAATGTCGTGTTAAATATATTTACATGACTTAATTGCTTTGTAGAACAGTTTTGTAAATGGATCAAGTCTTTACTTTGATATTATAGAAATATTTTGTGGTCAAATCAGTCATCATCTCTCTCATCTGATTAGGAGTTTAGATTAATGGATAATGCAAACATAGAGACACAGGCAGAAGAGTCAGAAGAAAAAAATAAATTAAAATCAAGAAGTTCAAGAAAATCAGCTTTAGATTTTAGAAAGTATACCAAGCAAATTTGGTTAGCTGGACTAGGAGCTTTTTCACGCGCAGAAGAAGAGGGCAACAAACTCTTTGATTCCTTAGTCAAAGTTGGTGAAGAACTAGAGTCAAAAACTGGAGACTTAGCAGATAACACTGTAGGCAAAGTCACAGAAAAAGCAAAAGAATCTGTATCTGAAACAAAAGATAAAGTAGAGAAAATTCTTGATACCAGTGTGAACCATTCTTTAAACCGGATTGGATTGGTCACTCCGAAGGATTTACAGCACATTGAACAGCTCTTGGTACAGCTTCATATTAAGGTGGATGCTTTAATAGAAGAAAACCAGCAATTGAAAGAAAAATTGAATAAAAAGTAAAAAATGTTGGGATTTAGCAAATATATAACAGTTTTTTAGCATTTATTTTCGCTAAAAGCCCTGCTCTAGTATTGCGTTTTCCCCCAAAGCATTGCTATAAAGGCGTCATGGCCTTTTAAACTATAGCCTTGGACCTTAAACAAACGATATTAAGAGGATGTTTTATTCATGAATAAATCAGAATTAATCGATGCAATTGCTGAAAAAGGGGGAGTATCTAAGACTGATGCAGGCAAGGCACTCGATGCGACAATTGCGTCAATTACTGAAGCACTTAAAAAAGGTGACACAGTAACTTTAGTTGGTTTTGGTACTTTCAGTGTTAAAGAACGTGCTGCACGCACTGGTCGTAACCCTAAAACTGGTGAAGAGCTTCAAATTAAAGCAACAAAAGTACCTAGCTTCAAAGCTGGTAAAGGTCTTAAAGATTCAGTAGCTTAATCTTTTAAGATGATTAAACGCGCCAATATAGGCGCGTTTTTTATTAAAAATCTGAATTGACCAATATTGCTCATTCATTGATTGTGGTTTTTCAGTTAAAATTCTCCTCGAAATAAAATATTGGAATACTTATGGAATCGTTTCGTACAGTCATTAAGGGTTGGCTCGGCAAAGTCCTTCTAATTTTGTTTTTGACCCCTTTAGCACTTGTAGGTATTGAAGGATATTTTAATAGGGGAAACAAGGCTGATGTTGCAAAAACAGTAAATGGCCAAGAAATATCTAAAAAAGACCTTGAAACTTTAACTCAGTCTTACAAAGAACAATATTTAGCTGCTGTTAAAGGCGATGAGAGTTTACTTAATTTGCCTGTTATTCAGGCTAAGGCACTCGATATTTTAGTGTCGCGTAATTTACTAATTCAACAAGCTGAAAAATTAGGTATCTCACTTAGTGATACTCAAATTGAGCAAATGTTAGCTCAACAGCCTAGTTTGCAAGAGAATGGACAGTTCTCTCAAAAACTCTATGAAAATTACTTACGTTCTATTGGTATGACAAGTCAGGGCTTAATTGCTAGTCTTCGTCAAGATCATGCTTTAAAAATGCTAACGTCAACTTTTTCTGATTACTCTTTAGTAAGTAAAGTTGATTTAATGCAAATTGCGAATTTGCAAACTGAACAACGTACATTACATTTGGCTAGTATTAAATTAGATGGTTATAAAACTGGTTTAACTGCCTCTAATCAAGAAGCTACAGATTATTACAACAAACACCAAAATGAGTTTAAACAACAATCTTCTGTTGATGTGGATTATGTGGTTGTGTCGCCATCACTAATGGCTAAACCAGCTCCTGCAACTGAAGCTGAACTGCAACAAGCGTATAGCAAGTTTGTTGAAACTCAGAAAAAAGATGCTAAACGTACTGTGAAGCATATTTTAATTACTACAGATGCTCGTGATGATGCCGCAGCTCAAAAACTTGCTAAAGAAGTATATGCGAAAATTCAAGGCGGTCTGACATTTGCACAAGCTGCATCTCAGTTCTCTGAAGATCCAAGTTCGAAAGCAAAAGGTGGTTTAGTTGAAGCGTATGCACCAGGTGTTTTTTCCGATGCATTTGATAAAACTGTAGTGAGCTTGAAAAATGGACAGATTTCTCAACCAGTAAAAACTCAATATGGTTATCATATTATTGAGGCAGAAACTCAAGCTAGTCAAATCCCTTCATTCGAAGCAGAGAAGGCGCGTTTAACTGCTGAGGTTGAAAAGAATAAAGTTGCAACTGTTTATTCAGATACCGTAAACAGTTTAAATGAAACGATTGTTGGTAATGATTCTTTAGAAGCTGTTGTACAAGAAGTAAAAGGTACAAAAGTTGAATCATTAAATGGCGTAACTTTAGCTACACAAAATCCATATTTAAGTGATCCAAACGTTAAAATTAAATTGTTTAATGATGACGTGAAAAATGGTGACCGTAATGCATCATCTAATATTCAGTTAGCGAATGGTGATACGGTATGGGTTAAAGTACGTGATTATCATGCTGCTGGTGTAAAACCTTTAGCACAGGCGATGAATGAAGCAAAAGCAAAAGTTATCGATGAAAAAGCGCGTAAAGCTGTTCAAGCTAAAATTGCTACAATGCTAGCTGAATTTAAAACTCAACCAGCAGATCAAGTAGTTGCTAAAAATAAAGTAGCATTTGAATCGGCTGGCGTATTTAGTCGTTCACAAGGATTAAAGCGTGAAATTGAGCGCGCGGCATTTAGTGCAGCTACACCTAAGCCAGGTATGTGGTCTGTTACAACTGCAAATTTACCAAATGAGCTAGTTGTTGTTGCAGTTTCAAATGTAAATTCATCTGCTGCGAATGCTATTCCTGCTGATCAGTTGCAGCAGTTAAAGCAACTTTATCGTCAGTCACGTGGTCAACAAATATTAGAAGATTACAGTCAATATTTAAAATCACATGCAAAAATTAAATAATAATTTGATTCAATAAAAAAAGCGCCTCGGCGCTTTTTTTTATTGGTAGTTAATCTAAGCTGTGTCCAATATATTGCTGTCTATATTGTTTAGGAGATAAATCAAAAATTCGTTTAAATGCCTGACTAAATGCTGTTTCGGATGAATAGCCAACCTTATTTGATATTTGCTGAATTGATAAATTACTTGTGCGTAAATACTGACTGGCTAAACGGAAACGGTAATGCTGTAAATAAGTTAGAGGTGGCTCGCCAATAATACTACTAAACAAATTTGCAAATTTAGAACGTGACATACAACATTGTTCAGCTAAAGATTCAACTGTCCATGTGACTTCTGGCTGGCTATGAATAGCAGATAGCGCATTGCTCAGTTCTGGATGAGTTAAGGCACTTAACCAGTTTTGTTGATCTGTCATCCGTTGAATATGATCACGAATGCATTCGATGAGCAAAATACTGACTAAGTGATCAATAATTTTGTCGTGACCTGGCCTAATTTTTTGAGTTTCGATTGCTAGAAAATAAAGTCCAATTTGTAGCCATTCAGGTGGGGTAGTTTGATTTTCATGCTGAATATGCATGATGGACGGCAGGGCATTAATGAGTGGCCCAGCCATATGGGTATCGATTTGACAGCGTAAAGATAGCAATAATGTATTATCTGGAGATGAAGTACCAAATTCGATGGCATCTTGTCTATGACCATTAAAAAGCGATGTTATATCTAAAGAATCTACCAACTTACTCGCTGTTGATTTTGAGTCAGTCGCACTATGTGCTTTCCCTGAAGGAATTAAAAT
The DNA here is from genome assembly GCF_056735735.1 of Acinetobacter sp. V116_7. Classification (NCBI taxonomy): domain Bacteria; kingdom Pseudomonadati; phylum Pseudomonadota; class Gammaproteobacteria; order Moraxellales; family Moraxellaceae; genus Acinetobacter; species Acinetobacter sp. V116_7. The sequence goes on along the minus strand of NZ_JBWZIF010000028.1, from coordinate 500,760 downwards.
AATATCGCCAGCAGTCGCAGTTATTTTTTCTGAAGTGTTAAGTTGAATATATACAGAACCAGTTAAAACAATATAAGCAAGTAAAGCAGATTGATCTTGTGTTTTAAAAGCCCATTCTCCTTGCGCTTTTAAATAGATGTATTCAGACTTATTTAGGTGAATATCATCAAAAAATTTACTTAGTGCATCCATATTTAAATGATCAATCATTATTTTAATAAAATTATAGTGAGCTATAAGAATAGATCAACATGTGTTTTTAGGACAGAAAAGTGGAAGAAAATGCCAAAGACTTTAACATAGGTTTTTTGGACGGTTACTACTGTTAACTAAACACTATTTCTTTAACTATATAGACATATAGAAAAAGGAAATATAGCTATGAATGCACCAGTAAATGTTCAGCAAGAACTTATGCCAGTGCCTGCGTCTATGCGTGAAATAGATCGCAAACGCTTTTTATGGATGATTAGTCCTGCTTTACCTGCTATCGGTTTAGCTATTTTAGCTGGTTATCAGTTTGGTCCACGCCCTTTGAAAAAAGTCTTCGCATTAGGTGGCCCACTTTTATTACATGTTGTGATTCCTGTAATTGATACTATTATTGGGAAAGATGCTCGAAATCCGACAGATGAAGAAATTAAGCTTTTAGAAAAAGATCCCTATTACTCACGTCTTGTGAAGAGCTTTATCCCTCTACAGTATGCTGCGAATGTTTATGCATGTTATTTAACAAGTCGTAAAACAACATCTTTTATTGATAAGATTTTACTTGGTATCTCAATGGGTGCAATCAATGGTATTGCGATTAATACAGCCCATGAGTTAAGTCATAAGCATGATCGTATAGACCATATTCTGTCTCATCTTGCTTTAGTTCCAACAGGCTATAATCATTTCCGTATTGAGCATCCTTATGGTCATCATAAGCGTGCAGCAACACCAGAAGATCCAGCTTCATCACGTATGGGTGAAACATTCTATGAGTTTTGGCCACGTACTGTTATTGGTTCTTTTAAGTCTGCAATAGAAATTGAAAAAAATCGTTTAAAACGTAAAGGTAAAGAATTCTGGTCTTCAGATAATGAACTATTACAAGGCTGGGGAATGACTGCTGCTTTTCATGGTTCTATGGTTGGAATCTTTGGTAAACGTACAATTCCATATTTAGCAACACAAGCATTTTATGGCATTAGTCTTTTTGAAATTATTAACTATATTGAGCATTATGGTTTATTACGTCAGAAAAAAGAAAATGGTCAATATGAACGTACAATGCCAGAGCATAGCTGGAACAATAATAACGTTGTAACAAACTTATTCTTGTACCAATTGCAGCGTCATTCAGACCATCATGCTTATCCGACTCGTCCATTCCAAGCATTGCGTCATTTTGACGAGGCACCTGAGCTACCAAGCGGTTATGCAAGTATGTTACTACCAGCATTAATCCCTTCATTGTGGTTTAAAATAATGGATAAGCGTGTTTTTGATCATTATAAAGGTGATTTAAACAAAGCAAATATTTCGTCAAAACGACGTGCAAAAATCTTTAAGAAATTTGGTGTAGTTGATAAAGCGTTAGACAGTACAACTACCGAATAAATAAAAATGTAAATTCCTGAAATACGAAGCCCTCTAGTTTAATCGCTAGAGGGCTTTTAAGTTTTTACATAAACAGCTAATAAAAGAAGGGAAAATTTCCCTTAATTATTATTTTAGTTCGCTAGAAGATTTACCCAGTTCTCGGCGGGCAATGATTAATTGCTGGATTTGCTGAGTACCTTCAAAGATATCGAGAATTTTCGAATCACGTGCCCATTTTTCAAGTAACTCATCTTCGTTATAGCCCACACTTGCTGCCAATTCGACACATTTTAAAGTGATCTCATTACCCACACGACCTGCTTTTGCTTTTGCAATAGAAGCTTCTTTAGAGTTTGGTTTTTTGTTATCTGCCATCCACGTTGCTTTTAACATGAGGAGGCGAGCAGCTTCCCACTCAGCTTCCATACGGTAGATTTGAGCTGCAAAGTTAGAAGCATGTAGGTAGGGCGTAGAGTAATTAGGATCGAGTTGATCTTTAAAAATCTCTTTAATACGTTCTAGTGAAGCTTTAGCACAACCGATTGCCATTGCTGCAACTAAGGGGCGAGTATTGTCAAAAGTTTCCATTACTCCAGCAAAACCTTTAGCGACGTCTACTTCGGCATTACCTAAAAGGTTTTCGGCTGGCACACGGCAATCAATAAAACTAATCACTGCTGTATCTGAAGCTTTAATTCCTAATTTATGTTCGAGACGTTCAACTTTCATTCCCGGTGTACCTTTGGGTACCACAAATGACTTAATAGCTGCACGTCCAAGTTTGCGATCAAGCGTGGCCCAAACGACGACAGAATCTGCACGTTCGCCAGAGGTCACAAAAATCTTTTCACCATTTAAAATATAGTCATTGCCATCTTTGGTTGCAGTGGTGCGGATCGCAGCAGAGTCAGAGCCGCATCCTGGCTCAGTAATGGCCATTGCTGCCCATGTTCCGTTAAACCGTTCTAACTGTTCATCATTTGCCACAGCAGCAATTGCTGAGTTCCCAAGCCCCTGACGTGGCATACTCAGCAATAAGCCTGTATCGCCATAACACATCTCAATAATTCCAAGAGCGGTCGACATGTTGGTTCCGTTACGAACACCTTCACTTTCTGTATCACCACGCTTTCCAGCACCTGCAGCTCCAGCATTAATACCTTCGCCACCTTCATTCATACCATCAATGAGTGAAGCGAGCATATCCAGCTCTTTGGGATAAGCATGCTCAGCCTTATCATATTTACGAGAAATAGGGCGTAAAACATTGATCGCAACATCGTGTGCCTGATCAATCATCATCTTGAATTTTTTAGGATTTTGTAAATTCATTAAAGTATCCTCTGATTGATCATTTAAGCATGTAAGCCAGATTGTAAAATTGCAGTAGCGCGTAGATCACGGTACCAGCGTTCAACTGGATGTTCTTTTGTGAAACCATGTCCACCAAGAATTTGCACACCATCTGTACCGATTTTCATGGATTTTTCAGCACAAAGTAGTTGGGCCAGATAAGCTTCGCGGTGAAATGGTTTGCCTGATTCTGCAAGGCTTGCTGCGTTTAAAACCAGCATACGCATTGCATCAATTTCAATAGCCATATCTGCAATTATGAAAGCGACACTTTGGCGATGAGAAATTGGTTCACCGAAAGCAGTTCGTTCATTGGCATATTTAATACAATAAGCTTTAACAGCTTCACATGTACCTACAGCCATTGCACACCACATTAAGTTCCCCAAATCTAAAAAAACAGTGTAATCAAAGTCTGTTGCGCCTAGTCTAAGAGCGGGTGTGTGATTAAAACGAAGAGTTGCAGTTTCTGTGGCTTTAAGACCCATGGCCGGAGTGTTTTTTATTGAAATTGTGTCACCGCATTGCACGACAAATACGTCTGGCTTGCCGTTAAAGTCTGCACTTACTAAAAATACATCAGCTAAATCACCTAAAATTACTAATGTTTTTTCGCCATTAATAAAAAACTGATCATTTTCAAGTGATGCTTTTGTTTTTAAAGCATAAGGATTAAATGCCGGAGTTGCTTCTTGAACTGCAAAGGTTGCTGTAATGTCTGAGTCTTCTGCAAAACAGGGTAGGTACATTGACTGAACTTCAGCAGAACCCCAACGTGTGATTGCATTGATAACGCTAAATGTACTGAGTAATCCTGCTGTAAGGCTAAAATCACCTTCAGCTAGTTTTTCAGCTATTAATAGATTACTTACAATATTTTGTTCGGTCGCGACACCGCCTAATGCCTCTGGAAGTGCATAGTAGTTAAGACCTAAATCTTCAACATATTGCCAAAGACTTTCAGGAAACTGAGCATTCTGGTCAGCTTCATGTGCTAATCCTAATAGAACCTCTTGAGCAAATTGAGACATTGCATCAGAGGTCATTTGTTGTTCTTCAGTTAGGCTTAAATCAAATAGATTTTTTTGTTGGCGAGGTAATCGCTGTTGGGAGATCTGTTTTGGTTTAAATGCTTTTTGAGTCTGGCTTAATGCTTTAAAACCAGCTTTTGAACCTTGATAAAGAGATTTTTCAACAAATTTACGCAACTTGAGTTGATCAAGTACATCGCTTCCAGCCAATCTGGTAATTAGCGATAAACCCAAACCCTGAGCTTTATTGATCATACTTGTCATGATTATGGTGTCCTAACACGTTGTTATTGTTTTATGCTGACACGCCTCATATTAAAAAACTATGTCGTTACTGACATTCAAATAATGAGTAGATAAATGGCAAATAGAAAATAATAAAATTATAAGTTTTTGATTTTATTTGTTTAAAAATATTTGATGATTGGGTGGGTTCAGAGGTATTGACTAGAATGACATGGAATCATTCTAGTCCTTTATTAAATTAAGCAAAGTTACGAATCATACGTCGCACATTTGTTTTTGCATCAATAACTGTCATAAACGTATAGGCCCCAATAAACTTACGGCTAATAAACATAAATTCTTTTGGAGGAACTGAGAAATAACGTGATGCCATTGATTTACTTGCTTGCTGCATAACACGGCTATGTAACTGACTTTTCTTCCAGTCATAACGTTCATGTTCATCCATAAGGCCAGCGGGCATATCTGGATTATTTGCAGGGGTACTAAATGCTTCTGTCGCGATTAAAAACACATCAGCCATGCCGGGTTTAATACTTTCAGGCATTGCATCAAAAAATTCATATCCAGTCATGGCTTGTACCATCGCATTTTTATCATGCTGATAACCTGCTTGAATGAGTTGACGTGCAACTGCTAACAGATGTTCATCAAACTGACGGATAGCACCAAAATCTAATAACACAATTTTGTCTTGAACGTCTTGGCCATTACCCAAACGAACAAGGTAATTACCAAAGTTAGGGTCAGTCTGCATTTCACCCCATTCAAAAATTTCACGAACTGCAATTTCGAGTGAAGCTTCACCGAGCTGATTACGACGCTCTTGAGGTAAAGACAACATCACAGGGCTATTGATTGGAACACCACGTTCAAAAGTCATGCAAAGTACTTGATTAGTGCAGTATTCATCTACAATTGTCGGAACAATATAACGCTCGTCATCTTTTAAGCGTTCACCGAAACGACGGGTAGTGGCAGCTTCAACATCATAATCAACTTCACGATGCATCATTTCACGTACTTCATCAAACCACTGATCAAATTCACGGGTTTGTGGCACCATACGTGTCAGTTTAAGCATGTTTTTAAACAAGCTCATATCTGAATCAATTGCATTTGCAACGCCAGGATATTGGATTTTTAAAACTAACTCTAAGCCGTCTGATTTACGTGTTGCACGATGTACTTGTGCGAGAGATGCAGTACCAATTGGTTCATGATCAATCGTTAAATCATTTAATTTAGCACCCAATTGCTCTTGTAAATGTGGCTTAATTGCAGGCCAATCTAAGGCAACGGTTTGGTTATTTAGGGTATTTAATGCTTGTGTAATCTCTTCTGGTAAAAAGTGTTCACCATAAAGAGCCATCATTTGGCCAATTTTAACAATAGAACCCTTAAGTTTACCTATTTCAGAAACCAGATAGTTAGCTTGTTCGCTCATCGCTTTTTTGCGTTTCTTTTCTTTTTCTTCTTCATTAGAAAATAAAGAAGAGGCACTTGCAGTTGCCCAACGTGTTCCTGCAAGTAAAGAAGCTTTCGCGATTGATAAGCGTCGATCCATGGAAGAAGTTTTTAAACTCTTAAGCTTATCTTTCTGATTTGACATGAAAATAGAATCCTATGCGCATCATGCAGCCAAACGCTGGTGATCTAAAATTGTAACGAATATTACATGTTTTGAGCGTATTAAAATAGTTCTCTCAGACTGAATGATAGGCCGAAATGGTCATCTTTATTCCAATAATTCTTAAATAGCCTAAGCAATTTGGAAATTTAAGAAATTAAAACAATTGAGATGAGTAAAACTAAGATAAAACAGATCTTTGATAACAAAATGGATTACATTTTAAATTGAATCTTTAATTCAGATTTCTGCATCAAATGCAGACGATTGGTCTGAATATGTTGCAATAACATCTGTTTGACTGAATCATGCATAAAACCAAGTGCATGAGCTTTTACAATAATGATGCTAGGAAGGGTGTAAAAGAAGTACTTAACATCATCAAGAGTTGCATTATTAAAAATACCTTGTTCAATTAACGTCTGCTGCAAAAATTGCTTTTCATTTAATACAGAATCTGAGGATTCATCCCAAAAACGGTGACGCATCGCCATCAGATTATTGTGTTTATAACTCATAAAATTGTCAGCTCAGACTTCAAATCTAAATAAAATATATGGAGTCGAGCAACGAATATCAAGTTGAGATTATTTTTTCTTCAGTTGCTGTTTGAATTTTTATGTAACTCTTGTAAATAGCCTAAGCAAATTTAAAAATTTTTCTAAAAAAACTATAATCGAAACAATTTCATCTATAACACCACTTATCATGACTCCTGCATGTAGATTGTTAAAAAGTAATAAAATCGAATTTTCTATTCATGAATATGAACATGAATCAAATGCTAAAAGTTTTGGATTAGAAGCAGCCGAAAAATTAGATTTAGATGTAAACGAAGTATTTAAAACTCTAATGGTAAGTGACGATAAAAATTATTTCGTTGCTGTCTTACCAGTTAATCACCAATTAAATTTAAAAAAAGTAGCTACGGCGTTTGGATGTAAAAAATTACAGATGGCTAATCCTAAAGATGCCGAACGTTTAACAGGATATTTAGTAGGAGGGATTAGTCCTTTAGGCCAAAAGAAACGATTAAAAACGGTCATTGATGCATCCGCTCAAAACTTTAATAAAATTTATGTAAGTGGGGGAAAAAGAGGGCTGGATATTGGTTTAAATCCAAAAGATTTAGCTCAGCTTTTAAATGCTCAATTTGTTGATGTGCTTGATCAATAATAATGACCGAAAAACATACTTTAAGAACCAATCATGATTCTCTATCTATATTGAGAAAATACTTTATGCAGATCTTTTTTTAAAAGAGAGAAGCACAAATAATGAAGAAAAAGCTTGAATTATCAAATGAAAATGATTATCATTATTGTTAGTGGCGATATAGCTATTTTCTAAAGGAGCAAAGACATTGGTTGTAATATCAATCTTATATTCTATTCGTTCATGCTCATTTTCTTATGAATTTTAGAGTTATACCAGAAGCACCAACAATGAGAATAGCGAAAGGTGAGTTGATTTCTGGTATATGACACCTGCGAGACATTATAAAAATATGCAGGTTCAAGTAGCGGTAAATGGAACTAAGAAAAATAAATACTATCAGCGCAACAAAAAGAATAAACCAAGAGTGGCAAGCGAGGATGGCTTGCTACTCTTGTATTTACAGTTAGCTTCATACTTATTCATATTGTTCAACCTTTTTAGAGTTTTAACTCTGCTCAGTAACAGATCTCTTATATTTTTGATTAAAAAATAACCACTAATGTTTCATTTATTAATATCCCGCCTTTTTAACCAATTTTTTGTATACCCTGAATAAAACATGATCAAAAAAGAGGAAAAAGCGTGCTTATTTTTCATGGAAAACCTGTTCATGGAGCAATTTTTGATATGGATGGGACAATGTTTGATACTGAGAGGTTGCGGTTTCAAACATTGCAACATGCATCTCAAGAACTCATTGGACAGGAATTTTCACACGAATATTTAATGCAATGTTTAGGTTTAAGTGCAACTACTGCTGAACAATTGGCTCAACGGTTATATGGTGTAAATGTTCCCTATAAAGAAATTCGAAAAAGAGCCGATGAGATGGAACTCGAATATATTCGAAAACACGGCGTACCGATTAAAAAAGGTTTGGTTCAAGTTTTAGAACGTTTACGAAAATCTGGCTTAAGAATGGCTGTTGCGACTTCAAGCCGTAGAGCAATTGCCGAAGAATATTTAATTAATGCGAATGTTTATAAATTTTTTGATGTGATTACCTGTGGTGATGAAGTCGAACAAGGAAAGCCGCATCCTGAAATCTTTTTAAAAGCTGCTAGTCAACTTCACTTGGATGCTAACCAGTGTCTTATGTTTGAAGATTCTGAAAATGGTTTAACTTCGGCTCACACTTCAAAAGGTTTGACGATTTTATTAAAAGATATTAAAGAACCAAATGATGAAATGCTGGAAAAAGCACATTTTTATTATGATCAGATGTATGACTTGTTAACTGATCTCGATCAATTTATTCCTGCTATGGATATGCCAGAGATGCAGGAGCCTTTTCCGCAAAGCCTAAATCAATTGACGGTTGGAATACATGGTTTCGGCGCTATTGGTGGTGGTTATATAGCGCAAATCTTGTCACATTGGGATGGGTACACAAAACCAAAGAGAATTATTGCTTCAACACGTAATAGTCTTTTTCGAGAGGCTGTGAATGCATTTGGAACTTATAGTATTCGCTATGGTCAATTTTCTTATGATGAACGTATTGAGAATATGACCATTGTTGATTCTGACAATGAGCAACAAATGCTAGAGATGTATACACATTCAAGTTTGATTGCACTTTGCTTACCTGAACAAGCGATCGAGGCTGAGTCAAAAATAATTGCAAAAGGATTATATGCACGTTTTAACTCGCCACTTGAAACATGTATTGAACCGCTAACTTTTCTAATTATTTTAAATAAAGTAGGCGCGAAATATTTGGTTATGAAGCATCTTAGAGAAGCTCTACTAGAGTTAACTAACGATGAAGATGTAACTGAGCATATTTTAAAAGAACATTACTTTTGTGACACCGTTGTAAATCGCATGGTTTCAAAGCTATCTAATCAGAATTTATATCGTCAACTTCGTATTAAGCATCACTTTCTTGAACAGCATTTATCTGATGTCGAGCATGAAGAACAAGTCGAAATCGAAGATTGCAATAAACTGTCCCAAGATCAGCAAAACCAGGCATCTTTATATGTTGATAACATGCGCCGTAATTTCCAGCCAGGTCATATATTACAAAGCATGGACCTAATTCTGTTTCATAGCGAAACGGATATGCCAATTTATGTAGAAAAAGGCAGTCCTTTGCTCGAAAAGTTACGTCAAGTTGTCTTGGTTAATCAGATTACAGATATACAATTAATCAAAAACCGACTATGGAATGGCGTGCATGCCATGCTTGCTTGGTACGCATCTTTACTAGGTTATGAATCTATCGGTGTTGCCATGGGTGATCATTCAGTTAAAGCATTTGCAGAAAACTTAATTAGAGAAGTAAAGCAAGGGCTTGCAATTGTATTACCTAACTATGCAAAAGATTTGGATCGTATGGCACAAAGCTTTCTAGACTCATGTGAATATGCTTTTAAAGACCCTTGTCAACGAGTGGCCAGAGATCCACTTCGCAAATTAACTCATAATGAAAGAGTAATTGCGTCAATTGAGGTGAATATAGGTCATGATTTGCCTTATAAAAACTTATTAAAAGGCGCTGCGCTAGGGTATGCGTATGCAATTCAATATTTAGAAATTGAAGAGGCTGATGTAATCAAACATTTACAACAGCAAATTCAAAAAATGGATATGAATACTACCCAAAAAAGACAACTTGAAGTTGAGTTAACGCAATTAGTTCAATATTTATTTTCTGAACAAGGCAAACAGCCTTTAAACATGAATATTACCAACTCCAAAAGTACGCGTACTCAGTATGCTTAAGTTCGTTTAAATAATTAATGTTCTACAACTGAAAGGCAAACGTGCTTTAATATGAAAATTGAATGATTTTGAATTAAAGCTGTGCTGCTAAAACCTTCGACGTTCATGGTGCCAACCTCTATACGGGATTATCCCGAATGGCATCTTGGGCGCCAAAATTATGCTTTATGGTATTTAGAAATTAATGATCAAAAAATAGTTGATTATTTAGATGCCTTGCGCGCGCATTTTTCAGAATTTTTAGTAGAACCCAATAATCGTCAATATCATATCACGCTGTTTATATGTGGATTTTTAACCCACAAAACTAGAATCTATAGTGATGACTTTAGTTTGAGTGAATTTGAGCAGCAAAGAGAAATCTTAAGAAAAGAGAATTTTTCCTCATTTCAATTAAAAATTGGTTCAATTGATAGTTTTACTAGTGCTTTATTTGTTCAAATCCAAGATATCAAAAATACCTTGCCTCTAATACGCCAAAAGCTAGGTTTAGTTTCTAATGAAATAGCTGCTTTAGAATATTGTCCGCATATTACTTTGGGGTTATATAAAAAAGAATATAGTAGTGATTTGATTTTACATAAAATTTCTGAATTACCTGTACAATACAAACACGCTGAATTTGATCTTAAGTTCGAGCATCTAACGTTTGGTTATTATCAAGCTCAAACTTTACAAGGTAAGTTATATCCATCTCAGCATTTGTTTTTAGGTGATTCATGTTGCAACTGATTTTAGGTGGAGCCCGTTCTGGTAAAAGTCGACTGGCTGAACAAACGGCAATAAATACGCAATTAGCTGTGACTTATGTTGCTACTGCGCAAGCGCTTGACCCAGAAATGCAAAGTCGAATTGAACACCATCAAAATCAGCGTCCTGCTCACTGGTCTTTGGTTGAAGAGCCATTATATTTAGCAAATGCTCTACAAAAAATTGATCGACCTAATCAAATTATTTTGGTGGATTGTTTAACGCTTTGGCTAACCAATTTGTTACTGTTAGATGATCAAAGTGTTCAACAACTTGAGTGTGAGCAGCTGTTAAAAGTTTTACCTACGCTTGAGTCAGAAATTATTTTAGTAAGTAATGAAACGGGTTTAGGCGTTGTGCCACTCGGTGAGATAAGTCGACGATTTGTAGATGAAGCAGGCAGACTACATCAAGCTCTAGGGCAAATTGCAGATAAGGTTGTGTTTTGTGTGGCTGGTTTTCCAATGATTTTAAAAGGTGAGAAATAAAATGAACTGGTGGTTAGAGTCTGTACAGCAACCAAATTTGGACGCAAAACAACAAGCAGAGCAACATCAACTCCAACTCACAAAACCTACTGGTGCCTTAGGTGATTTAGAACTGATAGCAGTTAAACTTGCCAGTTTGCAGTCAAATGCACATCCACAAGCTAACCATCCATGGATTACTATTTTTGCGGGCGATCATGGTGTGGTTGAAGAAAATATCTCTGCATATCCTCAAGCCGTAACTCGTCAAATGTTGCAAAACTTCACAACTGGCGGGGCAGCAATTAGTGTAATTGCCAAATATCATCAAGCTCATTTGCAAGTGATTGATTGCGGTACCGTAGGTGAAGCATATGAATACGTAGGTGTTGAGCGTCATTGTATTCGTGCTGGGACAGCAAATTTTGCCAAACAAGCCGCAATGAATGCTGATGAATGCCGTGCTGCTTTAGAGTTAGGTAAAAATAGTGTAGACACGGCTAAAGCCAACGGCGCAGATATTTATATTGCGGGTGAAATGGGAATTGGAAATACCTGTTCTGCTTCTGCCTTAGCATGTCTTTTATTAAATGATACTGCTGAACAATTAACTGGAGTCGGGACAGGAATTGGTGCCGATCAGCTAAGACACAAAATTGAAGTAATTGAACAAGCAATTGAACTTCACCATAAACATGTTACTGGTGATGCGTTCAAAACATTGTGTGCAGTTGGTGGATTGGAAATTGCGGCAATTGTAGGTGCTTATATTCGATGTGCGCAGATTGGCCTACCTATCATTGTAGATGGCTTTATTAGTTCGGTCGCTGCTTTATGTGCGGTACGCATGAACTCTAAAGTACGTGACTGGATGTTATTTGGCCATCAATCGGCAGAATATGGCCACCGCCGTATTTTGCAAGAACTCAATGCTGACCCGATTTTAAAAATGAATTTACGCTTAGGTGAAGGTAGTGGTGCTGGGACTGCCTTAGCATTAGTTAAAATGGCATGTGTATTACACAACCAAATGGCTACCTTTACTCAAGCTGCCGTAAGCGGGGATAAAATTGGGTAAATTCAGAATTGATTTGCTCAGACATGGTGAAAGTGAGTATAGCCATACTTTACGTGGACATTTGGATGATGAGTTAACGGCAAAAGGTTGGCAGCAGATGCAGTCAACCATTGAGCAAGTTGCAAATCAGTCATGGGATGTCATTATAAGTTCATCATTAAAACGTTGTGCTTGTTTTGCTGAGCAACTTGCAAAGACAACTCAGCTACCTTTACTTTTAAACCATGACTTAAAAGAAATGTATTTTGGTGAGTGGGAAGGTGTCTCAACTCAGCAAATTTATGAAACTTCACCGGAATTACTGGCAAATTTTTGGCAAAAACCGAGTCAATATTGTCCACCGCATGCAGAAACATTAATGCAATTTCAAACAAGGGTGCTTAAAGGCTTTCAGGAACTACTTGTAGAGATGCAAAACCAAAACTGGCAACATGCATTGGTTGTTACCCACGGCGGTGTGATTAAGCTATTAGCTTGTTTGGCCACGCAACAACCTTTAGATGATTTGCTAAAAATGCCGGCAGAGCTTGGGAAATTATATTCATTCGACTTTTCTGAAACAGATGGTCAATTAACTTTTATGTTGAGATAGCACTTTTATATTTTTATACACATGTAAGTTATTATTTTTATAAAGATATTTGAGTATTTGTAATAGAACTGTCATTGCTAAAAATTAAGCTATTGGCATTTCTTATTAATCACTCATCTGACTTATGAATATTTTATTTAAAACGACTGTGCTTGCAGCCTCATTATTACTTGTGGCTTGTAACAATAATGATGATCAAACAATTGTCCCAACAAACTCATCAAAATATTATCAAACAAAAACACCTTATCAACCACAACAAGAAATAAAAAACTATGAAACAGCACCGAATGGGTTCCAGCCAGTTTTTACAGAATTAGTGGCACGTCACGGTTCAAGAGGTCTCTCAAGTCTGAAATATGATTTGGCACTTTATAATTTATGGAAACAGGCAAAAGCAGAAAATGCCTTAACACCATTAGGTGAACAATTGGGTGCTGATTTAGAAGCAATGATGAAAGCCAATATCTTATTAGGCTATGGCGTGGAAGGAATTCGCCAGTACGGTTATGGAAATGAAACCATGACTGGTATTTTAGAACACCGCGGCATTGCAGATCGTTTATTACAACGCTTACCAAGTCTTTTAAATTCGCAAGCATCTATATTGGTACAAAGTTCTGGGGTGGATCGTGCGGTAGATAGTGCTAAGTTCTTCACGGCTGAACTCATTCAACAACAACCGCAACTTAAAGATAAAATTGTACCAACGTCTTATACCAATTTATCGAGTGCAAGCGTTCCAAGTGTTGAAGATGGTGGCGTTGATCGTTTTAAGCTCTATTTTCATAGTTTGAATGCAGATGAAGATTTAACTCAGCCATTGAGTCCTAATCAACAAAAAATTTATGATGCTAGTCAGGCCTATCAAGATTTTGAAGAAAATAATAAAGATTTAGCCCAAAAGTTAGATGAGTTATCAAAAAATACAGAAGCCGAAAAAACGGCCCAAATTGTACTTAATCCGATTTTTAAAACAGACTTTATTAAAAAACTGGGTACAACAGGTTATAGCTTTAGCAATACCGGATCCTTTACGGTAACTTCACCAAAAGGTGAGCAAATTACAGAAAAAGGTAAGGGCAAAAATACAATTGCCAGTGCAGTTGATGCAGCAGCTTATATTTATGAGCTCTATTCAATTGCTGGTGGCATGAAAGATGAGTTAAAAGGTATCGATTTTGATAAATATATGGCGTTAGATGCTGCGAAATTCTACGCTGAATTTAATGATACAAACGATTTTTACGAAAAAGGTCCAAGTTTTACAGAGTCAAATCAAGTCACAAGTGAAATTGCTCAAGGACTTAAACAGGACCTGTTCCAACAAGTTGACGCCGTGGTGAATAAAGCTCAGCCTTACAAAGCAGTTTTACGGTTTGCCCATGCTGAAATTATTATTCCTTTGGCAACGAGCCTAGATTTACATAATATGATGCAGCCTTTACCACTACGTCAGACCTATAATTACTCAACTAGCGCATGGCGTGGTGAAGTAGTTTCACCTATGGCGGCAAATGTTCAATGGGATATTTACCAAAATAGCCAAGGCAATACTTTGGTAAAAATGCTTTATAACGAAAAAGAAACTTTGTTCAAATCTACATGTAACTATGCACGTTATACACCAACTAGTTTTTACTACGACTACATCAAATTGAAACAGTGCTATCAAATGCAATAGATTTTCAGTTTTTGAAGTCTTTAATGGGAATAGGGATTGCTATTCCCATTTTTATTTCTTCATAATCCAATTTGCTTTTAAATATAGATCAGTTAGAGACTTGGATATGACACCTTTTTGGATTGCATTGCAATTTTTAACTGTTCTGCCTATTGAGCTAAAGACAATGCCGACGGCGCAACAAAATGGTCGAGCTATTTTGTTTTATCCATTTGTTGGACTGATTATTGGTGGCATTCTTTTTCTTATCTCGTGTCTTTTAGTTAAATTACCCGTTCTTTTACTTGCTGCCATCATCATGACTTTATGGATTTGGCTGACCGGAGGATTACATCTAGACGGGCTAGCAGATACGGCAGATGCATGGGTAGGCGGTTTTGGAGACAAACTACGTACTTTACAAATCATGAAAGATCCAAGTTGTGGTCCAATTGGAGTGCTAAGTTTAGTTATTATTTGTTTGCTCAAGTTTGTACTGATTTATGTGTTGACTGGACAGCATCAAACGTTATTTTTAGTCTTTGTTCCCGCACTTGGTCGTGTTGTGCCATCTATTTTGTTTTTAACTACGCCATATGTCCGTGAAAAAGGTTTAGGCCGTTCATTGACAGATCATTTACCTAAAACAGCCTCATGGATAATAACTGCGGTAGTTTTGTTATTGGCTTTATATTGGGAATGGCAAGGACTCATCGCCGTTATTGGCTTTTTAATCAGTCTGGTTTATTTAAGACATCTCTTTATTAAAAGAATTTGCGGTATTACAGGTGATACAGTGGGGGCAGCGATTGAGCTTAGCGAAACCGTGCTGCTTTTTGCTTTTGTCGTGAGTTATTTTTATTTATAGCTAGATAAAGGTTTGTGGCCAAATTGATGACCACAAACTTTAAAGTTGATTAATCACCAAAGTGATAGCGTAGACCTAATAAATAAGTACGTGGTGCAGCTGGTGTATAGCTCACTTCATTATTACTAAAAGAAGTACTTTCAGCATAATGAGTATCTGCCACATTTAAAATCTGACCATATACCTCATAAGCTTTTTTACGATAGTTCGCACGAAGATTGAGTACTGTGTGTCCGTCATATTTTTGTGTATTAGCATCATTAATCCAATATGAACCTACATAGACACCTTCTGCTGAAAGTAGTAGTTCGGGAATTGGTTTAATTTGATATTCCAGCGTACCAAAAGTTTTTGGGGCACTTGGCATATCATTACCACTATAGTCGATAGTGGATGATGGCTGAAATTGTTCATAACGATGGTGAGCCCAGCTACCTGATAGTTTCAGTTTTTGGTCAAGCTGATCGGAAATTTGCCAAGTTGCACCTACTTCAATACCTTCGTGACGAGTTTTACCCGCATTCCGTGGTTCACGGCTATTATCTGGCTTGGTATAACTAATTACTTCATCTGCACCATTTAAACGATAAAGCGTAATTTCACCGTCCAAACGATCATTCAATGTTTTAAAGCGAATACCTGCATCAATATTGGTAAAAGTTGCTTCAGTCAAATTTGGTGTGACTAAATTTGCGCCGTAAAGGCTACTAACTTCTGGTGGGACAAAGCCTTGTGACCAGTTTGTATAGAAGTCAATTTGTGGTGCTACGTTCCAAATTGCACCTAGTTTCGGACTGGTCTTATGAAAGTTTCGCGTTTCATCAGGTGCGCCCGTAACATTAGATGGAGTTAAATTATTTTGATAATCATAACGAATCCAGTCATAACGAGCGCCGCCGACTAAGTTTAAAGTAGGTAGAGCTTGCCAGTTAGCTTGGGCGTAGATTGCTTCATTATCAACATCGACATCAAAATCACGTAAAAGTTTTCGCTGTTTAAAACGGGTATAAATACGGGTAACTGGATCTCGAAAAACTTGAATGTCATTGGTTCGACCTTGGGTCGGAGAATGCTCAGCCATGCCACCGACGACTAACTTAACTTGGCCTAACGTTGCTGAATGCTGTAAGTTAAGCCCATAGGACTGAAAACTATTGTATGTTGTTTGTCCGCTGTATGTTCCTGTTGCAACTCCATCTTTCTTATCTGTTTTTATGTTATAGCTTGGGTTTTGCTCAGTTGTATTGTCTCGATAATATAAAGTAATTTGGCTTTGTTGCTGATCATTCCAGTCATGGCTAAGCTGGGAAGACAATCGAGTTGCATCTACTTCACGGTAGGTAAATGTCTGATAGCTATAGCCAGGGCGTTGACTATAATCTTCAGCATTTAAACTACCTGTCATATCTGCATATAAGTGGTTATAACTAAAAATGTTTTTCAGTTTTGTTGCATTTGAGATCTGCCAATCATGACGTAAGGTAATGCTTTGTTTATCTGATTCGGCATGATCTTGCCAGCTATCACCGCGATCACTGGCATAGGCAGAAATTCTTAAACCATGTGTTCCGTTGCTTGTATCAAAAGTATCAGATGCTCCTACATCTACACGACGATAGCCTTCACTGCTCGCGCTCAGGCCAATATCAGCTGTTGGTGTTGTACTTGGTGCCTTTGTTAAAAAATTAATAGTTCCACCAATAGCATTACTTCCATAAACACTACTCGCAGGTCCACGTAAAATTTCAATATTGTCCACGCCAGCCATATTCATTTCATATAAGGCATTATGGTTAAACACGCCTACAGGGCGAATTGAAAGACCATCTTCTAAATATTGATATACAGCTGCGGTTGTCATGGGTTGACGTATAGACATCATGTGCTGCTCATTACCAAGGTCATTCATTAAAACCCCTGGTGTCTGGTTCACAAGTTGTCCAATAAACGTGGCATGTTTATTTTCAATTTGGTCATTATTAATTTGGCTAATCGCTGCTGGTGTTTTATTGAGTGTTTCACCTTCACGGCTTGCTGTGACTACAATCGTTGTTAATGTTTTTGTGTCACTATTTGCTGGTGTTAAATCTTCAGCAAAAATAATAGGGCTGGCTGAGGCAGAAAAGCACGCCGCACTTAAAACAGATAAGCGGAATTTGAGGGATAACATATTTTGACCCTATAAAAAGCAATAAGTTTTGAGTCCTTGAAAATCAAGGATGGTAAAAGTTGCGTTTTTACAGAGCAGCAGGTGGGGCGTGTTTAATCGGTAAAATATAGAAGGTAGGGGGAAGTTCTAGCTGTATTGTCCACGTATGGCACAGGCATCGTACACGGGTAAACCAACGTAAAATTAAAACAAAAATCAAAGCAATTAAAGGAATTAAAATTGCTGCATCTAGACCATGCGTACAAAGCGGACAATGCTTCATGATTTGAGTAGCTAGAGCAAAAACTTCTTGAGCATGCGAACTATGAAATTTATCTTGAACAGATTCCATATGGTGATGGGCATGTGAAGAGTGATGCTGCTGAGTATTGAAATTTTGTTGGTGAAATGAATGCTCTAGCGTGACTGGCTGACAGTGACTAGGCATGGTGTATAACTCAGGTACGATGCCAATTTGCACTAAAGTAGGCAAAAAAATGTGCCATAGTAAACACAGCAAAGTGATAGCACTTAAAAGCGTGCGCCACTTCAGCAAATGTTGACGGAAACTCAGCACCATATTCTAGGCGGTCGTAGTGGAAAAGCTCGCCGAAGTATAATCAAAAAAGAAAAGTCATCATAGCTAAATTCCGACAAAGAAAAATAAAAAAGCCCTCAAAAATGAGGGCTTAATTGATCTTCTTAAAAAGATGTATTAACGATTTGGTAAAACGTCTTTTAAAGCTTCATGCATTTCAAGTAATGTTTTTTCAGTCGTTTCCCAGTCAATACAGCCATCAGTCACTGATTTACCATATTCGAGATCACAAAGATTCTCAGGAATATCTTGGCGGCCGCCTTTTAAGTGACTTTCAACCATAAGACCAACAATTGACTTATTACCATCTAAAATTTGTTCAGTAATATTTTTAAGAACAAGTGGTTGTAAGTACGGGTCTTTATTTGAGTTTGCGTGGCTCGCATCAATCATGATTTTAGTGCTAACTTTTGCTTTTGCTAAAGCATTTTCAGCTTCTTCAACAGAGCCAGCATCATAGTTTGGCTTACCATTACCACCACGTAATACTACGTGTGCGTAAGGGTTACCGCTTGTATTAATAATCGAAACTTGTCCGTCTTCATTAAGACCTAAGAAGCTATGACCATATTTAACAGACTGCATCGCATTGGTTGCAACAGTTAAACCGCCATCTGTACCATTTTTAAAACCTACTGGTGATGATAAACCAGAAGACATTTCGCGGTGAGTTTGGCTTTCGGTTGTACGTGCACCAATTGCAGACCAAGAAATTAAGTCTTGGTAGTACTGCGGAGAGTTCGGGTCAAGTGCTTCAGTTGCACATGGTAAACCTTTTTCATTTAATTCAAGCAAAAGCTTACGACCAATACGTAAACCTTTTTCAATATTAAAAGAGTCATTCATGTCAGGGTCATTAATTAGACCTTTCCAACCAATTGTTGTACGTGGTTTTTCAAAATAAACACGCATAACTAAATACAATGAATCTTTAACCTTTTCACTTAATGCTTTTAAACGATCGGCATATTCGTGAGCAGCTTTTGGATCATGAATAGAGCAAGGACCAATAACGACAAACAAACGCTTATCTGAACCATCTAAAATATTACGAATGGTATCGCGACCTTTTAGAACAGTTTGTGAAGCAACATCAGATAAAGGAAGTTCTGACTTAAGCTCAGCTGGTGTTACAAG
Organism: Acinetobacter sp. V116_7; assembly: GCF_056735735.1. NCBI lineage: Bacteria > Pseudomonadati > Pseudomonadota > Gammaproteobacteria > Moraxellales > Moraxellaceae > Acinetobacter > Acinetobacter sp. V116_7. Next base: position 481,663 of record NZ_JBWZIF010000028.1, on the reverse strand, counting down.
AGTTTGAATGCTTTTAATATTAACGTCGTCGATATCTGGCTTTGAAACGGAATTTGAATGTGTAGTCATTGCTGTCACTGGTTCGATCATACTAAAGGTTGTTTTGTGTACTGAATATACCATGAAATAATTATGAAAATCCTACATCTCATGGTATTTCAGTTTGGAAAAATCTTATTGATTTTGCTATCTTTCAGTTGAGTTGCTTGTTTTTTCAGCAACCACAGCTTGTTGTTGTACCACAGGTGCTTTCGGTTTTGCTTTGACTGGGTGAACCATAAAGTTAACACCGAGGGCAAATAGGGTAATCCCTAAAATTTTTCGGATTAAACGTTCTGGCATACGAGAACTAATGAGCGTACCAACAATAATTGCAGGAATTGAACCTACCAATAACCACATAAGAAGCGTAAAGTCGACATTACCAGCACTCATATGTCCAAGGCCAGCTACTAAAGTAAGCAATACGGCATGTACAACATCTGACCCAATAATTCGAATCATTGGTAAGTTCGGAAACATGATCACGAGTGCCATAATTCCAAATGCACCAGCACCGACTGATGAAAGCGTTACGAATACACCTAAGATGATACCCATCACCACGATAAAGCTACGTTTCTTATGGATAGCTAAATGCTCAGTCTCAGTTTGAGTGACTTCTTTACTTCTAAAACGACTAAAGAACTTCTCAATACGAGAGCGGAAAATGATAGATACACCAGTTAAAGTCAGCATAAAACCTAATACCATGGTGAGTACAGCTTTATAGTGTGTTGACTGACTTAAATAATGCTCAAGTACCCATGTGGTACCGAAAGATGCAGGAATACTGCCTACTGCTAACCATAAAACAATTGGCCAGACAATATTGAGCTTTCTAGCGTGAACCATTGATCCACAAAATTTTGAAATTGCGGCATAAAGTAAATCGGTACCAATTGCGATATGAGGTTCAATTCTAAAAAGGCCAATTAAAATTGGTGTCATTAATGATCCACCACCAACTCCCGTAATCCCTACGCAGAAACCAACTAACATACCCGCTAAGATAAATTCAAAAGCACCAGACATCTTTATCGCCACTTATCACGAAACGCACATATCTTATTCCTTTTAGAGATAAACAGTTGTCATGAATAATGATTTGCTTATGCAAAAAAAAGCTAAGCAATCAAAATATTGCTTAGCTTGTTCTATTTTTCATCACTTTTTTAAGAAAACGATTATTTTGAAGACTTTAGAGGATTAACTAAAAGTATAAGAATAAAAGTTAATGGCGTTGCAAAGATCCACCAACTGACAAAACCAATTGAAAATTTATAGTGTTGAATAAGAATAAATGCACATAAACCAAATAGCATGAATGCAGCTATCTTAATGTGTCGGTAATATTTTTGAGCTATCGATTTGAAATGTCCTGTCGATTTCGGTGATCGATATTTTTCACTCGCCATAAATAGTAAATACATCCCTAATAAAATTAAGATGAAAGCTATAAGAATCATGAGCTCACCTCAGTATTTAGTTTATTCAGCTTTTTTTGAATTTTTGCGACAGCTTTATGCTGGATAGGTTGAATTTTGCAGAATATAAAAATTGCTAAAGCTGCAAAGATCCACAAAAATACATCTACACGTGCAAAGGTCCAATAATCTCTGAGGCTTTGAACATACTCATGTTTAAGTAAATAACTTAGATTTAAGATGGGAAGTACAATACTTAGTATAATAAAAACGCAAAGTTGAGTTCGCCACAAATGCTGTTTTTTAGTGATTAATGCAATCATTAAGCTGATGAGCCAAACCAAGAAAAAGCTATAAACTTCATAATTGATTGTGGTTGAAGTGACTGTAAATAATCGATTAGCGCTTAAGTAGGCTACAGTTGCACAAGGTAATCCAACAAACGCTGCAACATTCAATCGGTCAACTAAGTAGTGCCCGAAATGAAACTTACTATTCTTATTTTGAATTTGTCGTTTAAGACTCCACAGTAATAAACCAGAGGCAATCATTACACAGCCTAAAATGCCTGAGAAAAAGAATCCTAAACGAAGTAAAGGCTGAGCAAATGTCGCCATATGTAGCCCATAGACACCCGCATTTAACGTTGCAATAGGACTATTATTACGTGTGTCTTCTAAGACTTTGCCGGTTGAAGCATTTAATGTAATTTGAGCCTGATTACGAGTAATAGAGCGGTCTTCTTGCTGAATAAATGTAATTTGCGTCTGATTGGTATTCGGGTTTTTCACACTAATCGTTGATAAAGGTTGATTACCCCAACTTTGTTGAACTTGGTTCAATAGCTTATCAATAGCTAAGTTTTGAGCAGGCTGAATTGATTGATTCTCAAGTACAGTCTTTGTGCGGATTTCGGTAAAATATTGATAAGGGTTTTCAGGGTAAAGCTTTTGCATTCCCCAAGGCAGATATAAATAAAAGAAAATAGCTAAGCCCGTAAATGTAATGGTTAAAAAGAAGGGCAGTGCAACCACTGAAGAAATATTGTGAAAGTCTAGCCATGAACGCTGAGACTTAAATGTGCGTAAAGTAAAAAAGTCGGTAAATATTTTTTTATGGGTAATAATGCCTGAAACCAAAGCAATCAGCATAATAAATGCGGCAAGACATACGACTAATCGCCCAACTATGATTGGAATGCCAAAAAGTTGGTAATGGAAGCGGTAAAAAAAATCGCCGCCTAGAGTTGCCGAAAGTTTAAGTTCTTTTCCCGTGTTAGCATCAAGTGTGGCATTGCCATACCCGCCATCAGCTTTTTCCCAATACATAGTGTTGACGGGACTTTCAGGTGTAGCAACAGTTAAATACCAAGATTTGGCATCTGGAGCGTTTTCTTGTAAATATTGATATGCTGTTTTAATGGCAATATCTTGCTTTACTTCATATTGTGCAAGTGCAGGCTGCATCCATAAATTAATTTCGTGGCGGTAATAGGACAAACTTCCCATTAAGAAAATGGCAAATACGAGCCATCCAAATATTAAGCCAGTCCATGAGTGTAGCCATGCCATAGATTGACGTATACCTTTATGCATAACCCACCATACATGTCACAAAAAAGAAAAGGGCGCACAAAACAATTGATAGCCCAGTGAGTTTCAAAAGTGATTGAATGCAAAAACCTATAATTACGAACAATACATAAAATAGAATTGCTATAAATGCAGCGAGATATATAGCTTCAGCTTTGTCGAGGGTCAAAAGAAAAATTCCAATGAGTCCAAGACTTAAATACGCCATACAGGCAAACCCCATACCGAAAACTAGTAAGAATCGATAGAAAACTTTAATGCGATATGACACTGGGAGATTTACAGTTTTGGACATCGTTACTGACACATACACAAAGAATAATAAGTAAAGCCAATCCCTAATTGAGATTGACTACGGTATTAATATTTAAACTTTACAGCAACTGTATAGTTGGCTGGAGCGCCATAGTAACCTTGGCCACCAGATAAACCTGTCAAATATTTTTCATTTGTCAGGTTGTTACCATTTACTTGAAACAGTACATGTTCGTTTAAATCATAACTGGCCATAACGTTAAGCAATGCATACGCATCCTGTTTTACAGTTGAGTAAGAGGTATCATGTATATCATCTTGCCACTTAATGCTTGCACCAACTTTTAACTTTGGAATCTGTGGAACAGTATAAGATGCCAAAACGTTAAGCGTTTGAGTCGGGATATTAGGTCTACCTCTTTCACCCGTTTCCATATTTTTTAGACTAAATGTTGAAAAACCAAAAACTAAATCTAAGTTATCAGTTAATTTTCCAGTTAATCCTACCTCAACACCTTGCGATCTAATCGTTCCGATTGGAGATGAGTATTTGTTATAAAGCGGATCCCATAATGGATCTAGTGCAAAATTATCTTCATCTGTTCTAAAGATGGCGATATTTCCTGTTAAAGCTCCATCTAACCAAGCGCTTTTTACACCTAATTCATAGCTTTCACCCTCTACTGGTACAGCTGTTTGTTTAGTAGAAAGATCAATAACAGTTTGTGGTCTAAAAATAGAGGTGTAACTCATATAACCTGTGTATTCAGGAGTAAAGTTATATGTAATACCTGCATATGGAGAAACTTTATTCTTTTTATATTCTAAAGTGTCAATTTCAGTGTAGTTGGCACCTAAGATAAATTTCAGATCCTCACCCAAATGAAGACGAGTCGCACCGTAAACGGACTTCATAGTTCTTTCTTCTGGGTCAGCATAGGTAAAATCTCCCCAAGTCGGTTCTTCAGGAGTCCAGCTTGGTAAGTCTGTGGTAATAACACCTAAACTACTGCCATAAGAATAAACACTTTGAGCACTATATTTTGACCAGTTATAACCAATATTTGCTTCGTGTTGCTGCCCTAATAAATTAAAAGTACCTTGAATATCTGCATTAGCAGTAGTTTCTTTAAATTTTTGATTATAAATCTCTGGATAGAGCGAAATACCAGAGGTATTATCAGTATCAGAAGGAGAGCCACTGAGATAAAGCATTTTATCTTTAACATCTGATTTTTTGAGGTTATATCCTAATCTTAGCTTCCAGTCTCCCCATAATTTTTGTTCAATATTGGCAAAATAATTATCTATTTCCCAATCGTAGTATGTCCATGACGGTGCATAATTATAGTTACGAGAATAACTTAATGGTTTACCTTTGGAGTTAACTAAGGGTAGAGCACCCCATTGAGAACCATTAGCGTATTGACGAGTTTTCGAATATCCTGCTGAAACATTTGTGGTGTCTGTAACGTCAGCTTCTAAAATTCCTTGAAATCCATTTTTTTCTTCTGAATAGCGGTCTAGATAAGAATCTCCTACTTTCTCATAACCTACAAGACGTCCCCGTACTCGTCCATCTTGTGTAAGGGAACCAGAGATATCCGCTTCATAACGTTGCGTATCCCATGAACCGTAGCTCACCCCAGCATTTGCTTGAAATTCTTTAGTGGGACGTTTACGTATATAGTTAATTGTAGCGCCAGGATCCCCAAGAGCATTTGTTAAGGCATCAGCACCTTTGACAATTTCAACACGATCATACAAATAACTATCTGCATCACTATTATTATAATTATAGCTGTCAACTTGAGGGATACCGATTCCATCAACCAAAATGTTTGAAATATCAAAACCACGAGCAGTATAAGTTGTTCGGTTTGTTTCTAATCCAGTTACAGTGACACCGGGAGTATTACTTAAAATATCTCGGGTACTAGTCAGTCCGAAATCTTCAATTTGCTGACGAGTAACGACATTAATAGTTTGAGGGGTTTCTTTAGCCTCTATATTAAGCTTGGTTGCGCTACTTGAGTTCTTAACATTATATGCTTTGGTTTGTTCAGAAGACTGCTCAGCATTTGATGCTTTAACTTGGATCGTCTGTAAAGATTGTACCTCTGAGTCTTGAGCATAAGAGAGGTTCGCATAACAAATCGCGCAGGCGATTACAGTAAGCTTAAATGGTCGAGGTGGGATATTCATAAGATTAAGGATAATGTAAATAATTCTCATTTATTTTATTGTTTGTAAATGTAAGCTACAATTCAAATTGCATTGTTAATTTAGATTAAAATATGGTGAATGAATGTAATTTTAGATAGCTTGTGCTGTAGCTGCTCTTGGTAAGTACATATAGATCAAGTTCAAGATTGATAAACCTCTATGCTAGAATGCATTATTTCAAATTCTTGGGTAAATCGCCTTGGCAAACCGAAAACTTAAAATAGGCATTGTGGTTGGGGAAGTTTCTGGAGATACGCTTGGTGTGAAACTTATGCGTAGTTTTCGAGAACAAGGAATCGATGCCGAATTTGAGGGAATCGGTGGTCCTCAAATGATTGCTGAAGGTTTTAACAGTTATTACCCAATGGAAACTCTGTCTGTGATGGGGATTGTTGAGGTATTAAAAGACTTAAAAAAATTATTCGCCGTGCGGGATGGTTTAATTAACCAATGGACTCAAAATCCAGTTGATATTTTTATTGGTATTGATGCGCCAGACTTTAACCTCAGACTTTCTAAAAGTATTAAAGAAAAGAATATTCCAATAAAAACAGTTCAATATGTCAGTCCTTCAGTTTGGGCGTGGCGTCAAGGACGTGTTCATGGCATTAAACAGAGTATAGATTTAGTACTTTGCTTATTTCCTTTTGAAAAAGTTTTTTATGAACGATATGAAGTTCCAGCAGCATTTGTAGGCCATCCATTAGCTAAACAATTGCCACTTGAAAATCCAATCCAAATTGCTAAACAGCAATTAGGTCTTAATGAAAATCAAAAACATATTGCGTTATTACCAGGCAGCCGAAAAGGTGAGGTAGAACGACTTTTGCCTATGTTGCTTGGAACTGCCAATATTCTGCATAAGAAATATCCAGATATTCAATTCTTAATTCCCGCGATTAACGATGCACGAAAACAACAGATTGAGCAGGGTGTTGAACAATTAGCGCCTAATTTGAAAACTGTAATTCATATTTTAGAAAATACAGATAGCGAGTCTAAAGTTGGTCGTATGGTCATGAATGCAAGTAATATCATTGCTTTAGCTTCTGGAACGGCAACATTAGAAGCCATGCTCATGCATAGACCAATGGTCACTTTCTATAAATTGCATTGGTTGACCTATATAATTGCTAAGCTTTTGGTGAAAATTCCTTATTATTCTTTACCCAATATTATTGCGGGTAAGAAAGTCATTGAAGAGCTTATTCAGGCTGATGCAACACCAGAAAATTTAGCCGCTGAAATAGAAAAACTAATGAATGTTGAAACAGCTCAAATTCAAGTGATGCAACATTTAACCATGCATAAACAACTTATTTCTGGAAATACAGAAGATCCGGTACAAGCCATTTTGCAATGTTTAAATCGCTAATTTTTAAGATTTGCTTGGCTAATTGCTTTTAAGCCAGCTAAAGAAAATTTCTTAAAATGTTCAACTAAACCGTGTAATGGCATCTGGGCAATATTTTTAAGCGGCTCAGGTGCTTGAGCATTAGGTCCGGCAATAATGAGCATCATGCAAGGTGTCATCACGCTTAAAATACAAGGCAAAACAGCCGGATCATTTTCATCTAAACCAGCAACTTGACTAATGAGCTTACGAATAAGAAAAAATTTCCTCATACCTGCAAGTTCAATAAAATTTAATAAATGCTCAGAAGGTGAAAAGAGTTCACGAATAAAGACTTTGCCATGCCAAACTTCTTTTTCAGTTAATTTATGCAGCAAGGTCTCAAGTAATAAGCTTAGCTTTTCTTCTGGTGACTGAGTGCTTTCAACAAGTTCTAGTAAATATTTTTCATCTAGATAGTGAGCGTGAGCTTCCACTAACACAGCTTGATATAGCCCGTCTCGACCATCAAAGTGATAATTAATTGCAGCCAAATCGACATTCGCAGCGTTAGCAATTGTTTTGTTCGCTGTCTTTGCAAAACCATATTGGGCAATTAAAGGTCCTGCTGCCTCAATAATTTTGGACTTGGTTAAGTCACCATCACTTCGTCTAGATCTGGACATGTTTAACCCTAATTTTTACTCACCATAAAAGTATATCTTTTATTCAAAGATTGGAGTAATTTAAATTTAAATTGAATTTAAACTAAGAAAATTTGAATTTAATAAGAAGGCTAATAAGATGAATAAAAAAGTGATTGCCGTCGTCTTGGTTGTTATAGTTGTAGTTATTATTAGCTTTTGGGTATGGAAATATAACAATAAAAATCAAAAAGATAGTGTATTAACTTTATATGGAAATGTTGATATTCGCCAAGTTTCACTTGCATTTGAACAGTCTGGCCGTATAGAGAAGCTTTTAGTTCAAGAGGGTGATAAAGTTAAAGCTGGTCAAGTACTAGCGGCTCTTAATACCAATGCACTACACATTCAGGCAAAGCAAGCTCAAGCACAACTTAAAGCTCAACAAGAGGCAATTGTTAAACAAGATGTGGGAGCTCGCCCAGAAGAAATTAGTCAAGCAAAAGCACAACTTGCATCTGCCCAAGCCGAGCTTGATAAAACCAACAAAAACTTGCAACGCTTACAAATTTTGGTAAGTAGTACGGATGGTCGGGCAATTAGCCAACAAGAGCTCGACTATGCCAAAAGTAATAAAGATAGCGCTGAGGCAGCGGTCCGTGAAAGACAAGCTAATTTAGAATTAATCATTAAAGGTGCCAGACAAGAAGATCGTGAAGCGACCAAAGCACAGTATGAAGTAACTAAGGCTAATTTAGATCTAATTAACTATAACCTTACTCAAGCTGAACTAAAGTCTCCTGTAAAGGCAGTGGTACGAGCTCGGTTACAAGAAGTTGGAGATATGACAACTGCGCAAAAGGCCGTTTATACATTGGCTTTGACCGATCCCAAATGGATTCGGGTGTATGTAAACGAACAAGATTTAAGCTCTATTAAAATGGGTGGCACGGCCCAAGTTATTCGTGATTCTGATCCTAATCAGCCTATCAATGGAAAAATTGGTTATATATCTTCAGTGGCTGAGTTCACGCCCAAAACAGTACAGACCGAAGAGATTAGAACAACACTAGTTTATGAGGTTAGGGTCTATGTAAATGATCCGAATGATCAATTGAAAATGGGTCAACCTGTGACTGTAAAAGTGCCACTTGCTTCAGGTGAGAAAGCTCATGACTGATGAAAAAGCAGTGGTTCAAGTTAAAAATTTGCTCATGACTTTTAAGGCTGAGAGTAAAAAGACAGCAGAAATTACGGCAATTGTTGATTTGAATATGCAAATTAACAAAGGAGAACTTACCGCTTTGGTAGGTCCGGATGGCTCGGGAAAAACAACTTTATTAAGATTAATTGCAGGACTATATAAAGCGACTTCTGGTTCATTAAATGTACTTGGAATTGACGTGAGTAAAAATCCGCAGGCTGTACAAGACCGTATTAGCTATATGCCACAACGCTTTGGACTATATGAAGATTTAAGCATACAGGAAAATTTAGATTTATATGCTGACTTACACGGCGTTTCAAAGGATGTACGGGGGCAAAGGTTTAAGCGGTTATTGGAAATAACGGATCTTACTCAGTTTACTCAACGCCTAGCTGGGCAACTTTCTGGTGGGATGAAACAAAAACTAGGGCTGGCATGTACGTTAGTTCGGTCCCCAGAATTACTGTTACTTGATGAGCCTAGTGTTGGGGTGGATCCTCTATCGAGACGAGATTTATGGATCATTATTGAACAACTTGTTCAGGAAGAAAACTTAAGCGTAATTATAAGTACTGCTTATATGGATGAAGCAGAAAAGTGCGCTTACGTGTATATCATGCACGAAGGCAAAATTTTAAAACAAGGTTCACCTGAACAATTAAAAGAAATAGCACATGGACAAACATGGAGTCTAAAACCTTCAGAACAAATTAAAGCTCGGACCTTACAAGCCCAGTTACTTGATAACGATTTAGAGATTATTGATGCTGTTCCAAAGGGTGAACAAGTGAACTTTATTAGTCGTCAAAAAGAGCTATCAGTCGATACTTTACCTGAAGGGCTAAAAGCAAATACAAGACCACCTGAACTTGAAGATGCATTTATGATGCTGTTGCAGCAGACTCAAAAGCAATCAAAACATATATCTATTTCTGAGCAAGCTTTTCAATTAGCACAAAACGATAATTTAAAATCAGAGCAACCTATCATTGTAGTTAAAGATTTAGTCCGAACTTTTGGAGATTTTACTGCTGTTGCCAATACATCATTTACTGTACAACGTGGCGAAATATTTGGATTACTTGGGCCCAATGGCGCGGGTAAAACGACAACATTTCGAATGTTATGTGGGTTACTACCGGCAAGTAGTGGTTATCTAGAAGTTGCTGGTAAAAATTTACGGACAGCTCGTGCTGAGGCAAGAGCCAAAGTGGGGTATGTCTCTCAAAAATTTGCACTGTATAGCAATTTAACTGTCTTAGAAAACTTGAAGTTTTTTGGTGGAGCATATGGGTTATCTGGCAAAAAACTTAATCAACAAATTGATAAAGCCTTACAGCAATACGATTTAAAGCCTCATAGTAAAAGTGGTGATTTACCGGGTGGGTATAAACAACGGCTATCAATGGCTGCTGCACTATTACATGAACCAGAAATTTTATTTTTAGACGAACCCACGAGCGGAATTGACCCGCTTGCACGGCGCTCATTTTGGTACAGCATTGGTGAACTGGCAAATCAGGGCATTACCATCATTATTACGACGCATTTTATGGAGGAGGCAGAATATTGTGACCGCATTGCCATACAAGATGCTGGAAAGTTATTGGCCTTAGGGTCTCCCCAACAAGTCCGTAAATTGGCAAGTAAAGATAAACATATTGGTGACATGAATGAGGCTTTTATAGCAATTGTGGAACAAGCACGCGCGTTAAGGCATGCTGTTTAGGAGGACTACAATGAGCTTTGGATTTTGGAATCGGCTGACAGCATTAGTTCGTAAAGAAACTAAGCAGCTCATTCGTGATAAAAGCAGCCTCGGGATTGGACTCGTTTTGCCTGTTATTTTAATTCTACTGTTTGGTTATGGACTTTCTTTTGACTTAAATCAGGCCCGAGTCGGTGTTGTCGTTGATCAGTCTTCACCGCAGATCAATCAGGCTTTAGCTGGTTTAAATGGCTCGCGCTATTTAACAAGTCTAGAGTTTCATAATTTGCCTGTAGCAGAGCAGGCCATTCGAGATGGCGAAATTGATGCCATTTTGCATTTTCCTTCAGATTTTGCCAGTCAGGCGCAGCAAGGTAATGCCAAGGTTCAACTATTATTAAATGGGACATCCACCACCATAGCAACAGCCTTAGACGGTTATGTTGCAGGTGCTTTAGCTACTGCACCGTCTATACAGTTTGACCGTAGCCCAATATTAGCAACATCAAGCGCCGTTAATATTGAACAACGAATATGGTTTAACGAATCTGGTAACAGTACTTGGTTTTTAGTTCCTGGCTTAATGGTACTCATTTTAACTTTAATTGGCGCATTTTTAACGGGGCTGCTTATTGCCCGTGAAAGGGAACGAGGAACTCTAGAGGCTTTATTTGTTACGCCTGTACGGCCATTTGAAATTGTATTAGCAAAACTCATTCCCTATGTGGTGGTCGGCATGATTGATATCATGATTTGTATTGTTGCTGCATATTTTATTTTTGAAGTGCCTATGCGCGGTTCATTATTCTCAATTTTGTCTGCTTCATTTCTCTATTTAGTTGTTTCTTTATTACTTGGTTTAACTATATCAGGCTTTGCTCAAAGTCAGTTTCAGGCGAGTCAAATTGCCTTATTGGCAAGTTTTATGCCCGCGCTGATGCTTTCTGGGTTTGTTTTTGATACACGCAACTTGCCTTTGGTTGTGCAAATTATTAGCCAGTTATTACCGGCTACACATTTTATGATTTTAATTAAAACCTTATTTATGGGAGGTGATGATTGGAAGTTATGGTTTAAAGAGTGCGGTTTTCTGTTGGGATATATCGTTGTTTTGATATGTGCTGTGAACTTTTCACTAAAAAAACGGTTGAGATAAAGTTATGTGGCAGCAACTAATCGCTTGGCTAAAACATTTAAGTTTTTTGGTCAAAAAAGAATTCTTAACCATTTTTAGTGATCCTGCAAATAGAGTCATTCTATTTGTACCAGCCCTCATGCAAGCGCTTTTGTTTGGTTATGCTGCAACCTATGATGTTAACCGTGTGGATTATGCAATTTTAGATCAGAGCAATGGGCAGGTCTCACATGAACTCATCTCAAAACTAGATGGCTCTGGTATTTTTAAGCGTGTTGGAACACTTCAATATACTGGTCAAATCAAACAAGTTATTGATAGCCGTCAGGCACTGGTTGTAATTACGATACCGTCCGACTTTGAAGACAAATTAAATAATAACCAGAGCTCTCCTGTACAGGTGATTGTTGATGGCAGGAACTCATCAACTGCTGTTGTAGCTGGTTCATATCTAAATAAAATTGTTGGTCAGTTTAATCAGCAAAAATTTAACTTAGCTTTACCGATTAGCCTTGAAACAAGAACATGGTACAACCCAAATCAAGAGTCTCGTTGGAGTCTAATGCCTTCATTAATTGCAGCCTTAAGTATGATGCAAACATTACTTTTATCCGCTTTATCAGTCGCGCGGGAACGTGAGCAGGGGACATTTGATCAGTTGTTAGTTACGCCATATACGCCATTACAAATTATGATTGGTAAGGCCTTGCCGCCAATTTTTGTAGGGCTGATGCAGTCAACCATTATTTTATTGATTATTTTGTTCTGGTTTAAAATTCCCATGAATGGCTCTATTGGGCTGCTTTATTTTGGTTTGTTGAGTTTTAATGTGGCTGTAGTTGGTGTGGGCTTATCGATTTCGGCATTATCTTTAAATATGCAACAAGCTATGTTATTTACGTTTTTATTGATTATGCCTTTAATGTTGCTTTCAGGTTTATTAACTCCTGTAGAAAACATGCCGGAAGCATTACAAATAGCAACGTACGCAAATCCTTTAAGGTTTGGAATTAACTTGGTACAACGAGTTTATTTGGAAGGTGCAAGCTTTCCACAAGTCAAATTCAACTTTATTCCAATGATCATACTTGGACTAATAACTTTGCCTTTAGCAGCTTGGCTATTTAGAAACAGATTATCTTAATTAAAAAGCCCCATTTTAGGGGCTTTAAAACTTACTTAGGCACGTACGATCAGCTCGTAACCCGTATATTTACGGACGTTGATGACACCAATATCAAAAATTAAATATTGCCCTTTAATACCTTGTAATACACCACGAATTTTTGGCGTTTTATCTAAGTTTAGAGACTTAATTTTTTCAGGATATTGTTCAACTGGATAAACAAACTCACGTGGTAATTCATTTTCTAGTAGTTCAACCGTTTCGTTAAATTCAAGATTTTGACTAAATTCTTCACGAATAGTTTGAATTTTAGGTGCGAACTCTTCAATTAACTGATCACGTTGTTCTGTCAGTTTCAGAGGTTCAGCTTCTCCTTTAAGGAGTTTGCGCCAATCAGTTTTGTCAGCAACTAAAGTACCGAACATGGTTTCAAGCTGACCAGATAAACGGCGGGATCCAACTTTTAAAATTGGTAAGGCTTGTGTTGCACCTTGATCTAACCAACGGCCTGGCATATGGCTAACACGAGTAATACCCACTTTTAAAGCACTCGAATTTGCCAAATATACAATATGAGGTTGGAAACAAAGATTGTGGGCAAAGTCATCTTCACGACATGTACCTAAATGATAGTGGCATGTTTCAGGTTTCATAATGCATAGGTCACATTCTGCTTTAGTTTTAAAGCATTTAAAGCAGTGGCCTTGAGAATAAGATTTTGGTGTTTTAGTGCCACAAGAAGTGCAATAAATATTACCTGTCCATTCGATTTCTAGTTCTTGTCCTAAATTAAAAGGAAGATCAATTTCTGAACGGTCTAATACAAATTTGTATTCAACATTTGCCTTGGTTGTCTGTTGATCAGTTACACTAGCATCTTTTAGGCCTGCATGCATTTTATGGCAAATGCCTTGTAGTTCCATAAAGTTTAAACTCACATCTTTCAATTAAGGGTTGCAGTTATGGCTGAACAAAATGTCATCACTTCTATGCTAGACGATTTATCAAACGAACAGCCCATTCATACTGCACTTTGTATTGGCCAGAAAATTGACCAGAATAACGCAATTCAATGGCACTATTTTACCGTAACTGAGCTTTTAAGTCTGCCTTTTACTCAGCGTTATGACTTGGGTTTTGTATTGTTTGATACAGATGAAATGCAGAACATAACTGAACTACAAAAGTCACAATTATTAGTGAAGCTAAGAGATTTATTAGCAAAGCGAATTGTTGTAGTGAGTAAACGCAGTGATGAACAGTTATTACGTTCTTTAGGTTTCACGCAACTCATTGATAAAACTTCACATGATAGTGATTTTGCTTTATGGCAATTTAACATCTTGACTTATAAGCATGTTCCAGATTGGTTTAATTCAAAGTTCTGGGCAAACCCAGAGAACTGGAATAAATTCCGCTGGTAAAAGAGCACTAAATCTCTTTCAAAATTTAACAATTTGGCTTTTGCTGTCTTCACAAGAATCCGCGTATGCTCGTGTATAAACCATACATAAGAGTTACACATGACAAATTTAAGCAACATTGTAGAAGTTTTGGCTCAGCAGGCTTTAGGTGGGAACCAGCAAGCATCAGGTCAAGGTGGTTTAGGTGGAATTTTAGGTTCAGTACTCGGACAAATGGGGGGCAATACTTCTTCTGGCGCACAAGGTGGTCTTGGAGGAGTACTAGGTTCTGTATTAGGTCAAGTGACTGGAAATAATAATAACGCACCTCAAGCAGGTGGTGGCGTACAAAGTTTATTAATTGCAGTTGTACCTTTAATCTTAGGTTGGGTTCAACAACAAGGTGGTTTGCAGGCTGCTTTAGAAAAGCTAAAAGGTGCAGGTTTAGGTAATCAAGTTCAAAGCTGGGTTGATCCAAATCAAAGTAATAGCGAAGTTCCTACTCAACAATTGCAGAGTTTATTTAATCCAGCTGACATTGAGCAAGTTGCTGTGCAAGCTCAAGCTCCAAAAGAGCAAGTTTACAGTGCAATTGCTTCAGTCTTACCTCAAGTCATTGACTCATTAACACCTCAGGGTGAAAGTACCGATCATCAAGAAGCGAACCAAGACATTCAAAACGTTATGAATCTTGTAAGTGGTTTCTTAAAGTAAGCTACAAAGTAAAAAAAGCCGATATAAAAATATCGGCTTTTTAATCTGAACAATAAAATAAAAGGGCATTAGCCCTTTTATTTTAGATTTGAATCGAAGATAACTAATTAGAAGTTATATTCGATACCTGTACCTACAACAGTTTGCTTGTCATCATCATTCAACCAATCGCGTTTTTGTTGAGCAACAATGCCATAGAAACGAGCTTGCTTGTTGATTTGGTAGTCAAGACCTAAACCATACAAGTCGATTTTACGATCTGCTTGACCACTTACTTGTGTTTCAGCTGAAGCATATTCTGCTTTCACTTTAAGTTTAGTGTTAGGAATTTTATAAGCAGCTGTTACTGCATATGCTTGTTCCTCTAAACCACGGTAAGCTTTACCAGCTTTATCGATTGAACCATCTGATTTATATGATTGACCATATGCAGTCAATTCATCAGTAGGTTCAGCATGTTGCCATAAAGCACCTACCACAAAACCTGATTTTGCGATGTCATAAGAACCAGTTACACGGTAAGCATCTGTATAAACATCTTTCAAACCGTAAGCAGCATATTTACCTTTAATACCAAAGTCACCAGCGGCAGCTACTGCTAAACCAAGATCTTTGTTTTCATAACCAAGCGCAGTAGACACAGAGTCAAAGCTGTCATTCTTGCTGTCTTTACCAGTTTCACCTTGTTTGCTGTCAGAGGTGCTTTCACCAGTTTGAGCCATGATGTTGAAAGTTAAACCAGCTAATAATTTAGGGTCTAATTCAAAACCAACTACGTTATCTAAGCGGTTTTCACCGTACATGATATTGGTAATATCTAAACGTGTATCGTCATTAAAGATGTCTTGGTTACCACCAGCAGCAGTTTTAAAGTAAGAGTCGTATTTACCTACTTTTAAAGTACCAACACCTTCAGTTTTTAAACCGATGAAACGGTTACGAGCGCTAAGGTCACTATCAGAACCTGAACCATCAGTAGAAATTGCCCATTCAGCTAAATAAACAGCAGATAACTTGTCAGTTAATTTCTCTTCGCCTTTTACCCCAATGCGAGAAGAGTTTGAGTTAACTTCGGTAACATCACTTTTACCATCGAAATTTTTATTATCAACTTGGTTAATAGAAACATTTAGTTTGCCATACAAAGTTGGCGCTGCTTGCACCGCGTTTATGCTCAAAGTTGCAACTGCGGCAGCGAGTAGCAATTTCTTCATTGAGATTTCTCCAAAAGGTATTTAAAAATGGCGTATGCCTAGTTAACTATTTATTTTGTAGTTGACTTATGTACAAAAAGTTACAAAAGCTCACCAACTTGCTAAGCAGTATCGGCAAACTTTGTGACAGGGGCGTGAAAAATAAATGACAGTTTTATGACGATTAAAATTTAGAAATAAATTAATTATTTTAGGTTTTTATATTTTTTAGACGAAAAAAAGCGGAGTCAAAACTCCGCTTTAATATATTAAAAATCAAAGAGCTGCTTTAATTTTCTCAGCTAAAGCTTTAATTTTTTCTTGATCGCCTAACTCTACAGCATGTCTTCCTAGTTGATGCACATTTGTAGGAATAAGGTGAAAATGAACATGTGGAACAGTTTGTCCAGCCGCTGCTCCAGAAAGTTGCATCAAAACAATACCTTCTAAATTGAAGGCTTTTTCCATTGCTTTCGCAATTTTCTGAACAATTTGGATGGTATATGCGGCTGCTTCTGGGGGTAAATCAAGCAGCGTTACAGCTGGTGTTTTTGGAATAACTAATGTATGACCATCGGCTTGAGGCATAATATCCATAAAAGCTAGAACTTGATCATCTTCATAGATTTTTATCGCTGGAAGTTCTCCACGTAAAATTTTTGCGAAGATATTTTGATCATCATATGCCATGTATTAGTCCTTTAAAATTATTTACATTTCAATTCTTTCTGACGCTCTTTAATAGCATCAAGACGTTGTTGCTCTTTGTCAGAAAACTTTGGTTTTGTCGTATGACAGTTTTCATTACCATATTTTTCTTTAGCATCAGGATCTTTAAAACAAAAGCCTTTTGATGCATAAATCAAATTATAGTCGTCTTGCAATTTCTGACATTCTTGCTCAGGCGTTGCAGCTTGAACGCTTAAACCAGCCATGCTCACCATGCCAGTAAAGACTGCAACCATAAATTTATTCATGAGCGTTTCCTCAGTTAAAGGTATGAACCTGTACTCAATATAAGGTTTATTACCAATATTTCAATGATTATTAATTACTCAAATGTCATTTTGGGTGATAATTTGTTCATAAAACAAATAAAAACTTTAGATATCAATAATTTATAAAAATCAAATAAAAACATAAACTTAAGAGAAATTATATATATTTTTTTAGAATTTGATTCTTTTAAATTCACTTTTAACTTTTATTGGCGATATAAAAATATGCCTAAGATTAAGGTGATCAGATATAAAAAATTTTAGCAAAAGATGAGATCTTATAGCCTATTCCATTTGCTAAATAGACAAATGAAGTTTGAAATTAGGTCAATGAAAAAGGGGATTAGCAATGACATTATCAAAAACACAAAACGTGATAATTATCACAGTTTGTGTTTTTAGGATTAAGTGGAATTCACTGGGCCCATTTTAATTTAGACGGAAATGGGCTTTTTCTTTTAAGCTGTAAAATATTAATAGACCAAAAGTAATCTTATTTTACACTTCAATTGAAAGATGTATTGATTTTGCATGTTTTAACTTCTATTATATAGTCCTTAAATTGCTGCGTTTGATAGTTTTTTGTTTTTGTAGCCCATTTCTAAAATTGAGATGGGTTTTTTTTATTTAAGTTATTTCGAAATATATTAATTTAACCCCACTCTTGTGAGTGGTAATTAGCTATATGTTTAATTAGTGTGATGCATTAGGCATACAACTTTCACTTTTACTGTTGTGGTTACTTTTTAATCTAACTAACTTACATATAGCAATGTTATATTCATCATACTTCCTTAAAGGATCTGATTATTCATCGGAGACAAGATTAAAAGGAAATAGAGAATGCCACAATTTTTACTCATTGCTGAAAGCATTTATGAGAAATCTGAAGAAGAAAAGCTTTTCTCAGAGGATATTATTGAGCACTTGAATCGCTTAGTTAGTATGATTCGAAAAGAGATAAAAGATACTTCATATAAATTAAAATATAACTTTATTGATTTTGAAGAATGTTTAAATAAGCCAGCAAATGAATGTTCAGCTAAACTCGATATCAGTTTAATGCCAACATATAAAAATAAAGGAGAATATATTATGTGGTTGGCTAGTTTTATTGAAAAGATTACTTTGGGAGGAAGAGAAAAGTTTCCACCACTTGCTAATACTTTGCTTCCTAGCTGTATGCTTGCCAATCCTTATTCAGCAAAAATGGAACAAGCTAAGGTTGTATCCGAGAAAAGTGCGCAAATGATTGTAAATTATTTTAGATCCTCGGATTATAAAAAGGTTAATAAAGTACCTACGTAGTATAAAAATAATAATCTTTCTGATACTTAATGTTTTTATTTAGAAAAATTTTCGTAATGAATGACATGAGTTTACATGTTTGAGATTTCCTACTATTCATTATTGAGCCTATTAAAACTAAGTTTAATAGGCAGCCCTCTAAAAGATTAAATTTACTCTAATGTAATCTTTGTCCACGCTTCATACATTTTAACGGCCGCAGAGAAGTCACTGTTGTCTTCAGCAGTTAAATGAGCTGCTTGGATTAAACTTTGTGCTAATGACAAAAGCGGGGCAGGAAGCTTTGCTTGCTTGACTAAATCCAAAGCAATTCCTGTGTCTTTGGCAAGAAGAGGCAAGCCAAAGGTTACTGGAAATTCGCGACTCAATACACGCTGTGGGAAGATAGTTTCTGTTACCAGACTTTTACCACTTGAAGCGTTAATACACTCTAAAGCTTCGTTCAAGCTTACCCCATGCGCTTTTAAAGCACTGAAACCTTCTGCAACAGACCAAAGGTTGACCGCAAGTAGCATATTATTAACTGCTTTTACTGCAAATCCAGCGCCAGACTCACCGACATGTTTAATTAATTTTCCTACCGCTTGTAGAGCTGGTAATGCGCGTTCGAAAGCTGCTACATCACCACCCACCATTACAGTCAAAGTTGCGTTTTCAGCTCCTACGGTTTGACCGCTTACTGGAGCATCCAGAAAATCAACATTTAATTGCTTTAATGAGCTAGCTAATGCACGGGCAGAGTCCGGAACCCCGCTGGTACAGTCAATCCAGATTGCTCCAGATTTAATTTCTACACTACTAATAAGTTCTTCTACATCAGTACTTGTCGGTAAGCATGAAAAGATAATATCTGTTTGTACAGCTTGCTCTAATGAGACAGCCTTAGTGCCATAGTCTGCTGCATGTTGTTTGGCTTTTTCAAAATTTCGATTCCATACATAGACAGTATCGAAGTGTTTTGGTAAATGCGCTGCCATACGGTAGCCCATTGCACCCAAACCAATAAATGCAACAGATTGACTCATGACCTTATCCTTAAATTTGTGTTGAACGTTCGGCGAGCCATGCAGCCAGTTTCGGCCAAAACTCCAGAGCACTTGCTTGACTCGACATTAGGCCTAAATGACCACCGGGGATGAGAGTAAACGTGACATCCTGACTGCTTGTCAATTGACTTAATGGCGAAGCAGCGTCAGCAGTCACCAATTGATCACTACGACCCGCGCCAACTAAGAGAGAACAATCTATATTTTTTAATTCGATTTTCTTATCTTTTAACTGAATAAAGCCACGTTTTAACGGATTTTGTAGCCAGACATTAAACAACATGTCCTGATTAATACCACCCGGATAGTCAATCATATTATTTAAAAAGTTACTTAGGGTGGCATGCTCTTGTACAAATTGCAGGTCATCAAGATTCTTTAGCAATTGCACATGTCCATCTAACCAACCTTTAGGATCAAGAATTTTGAAACCTAGTGAATTTAAAATTCCGGGACTGTGGATCAGACGTTTTGGCAATCCAGAATAAATACGTTCCTGAATTCTCTTATTGCGACTAATCAACTGATTTATGGTTTGATAGAGCTTGCCAATATGGCCAGATGCATAACTATCTATTGGACTACCAAGAACAATTAAATTTTTAATGTAGTTAGGTTGATTCAGAGCAGCATATAAAGTAACGAATATGCCTGCCATACTCCAGCCATGGAGTGAGATTTGCTCACTTCCTGAATGTGTGCGAACGAGTTCTATTGCTTTTGGAATGAAATCTTCAATAAATGATAAAAAGTTAAGGTGTCTATCTTTAAACTTTAAGCGACCCCAATCGACTAAATAAACATCAAAACCTGCATTTTGAAAGTATTTAATAAGAGAGCGATAAGGATATAAATCATAAATCGCCATATTAATTGCGAGTGGTGCAACAAACACTAATGGTTCTTTAAATTTTTTTTGTGTTGCTGAGTAATAACGAATACGGGTTTGATTGAATTCGCCAATCACCTCAAAGGGGGTGCTTTGAGATAGTACTAATGTTTTTGAATGAAATAGTCGGGCAGAAAGGTGCTTGATTTGGCTTTGTTCTGAGACAAGGGACTTTAAGCGTTTCATCTTGCTTTACCAACTATTTACTAAAATTAAATAAAGTCTAAGCGATAATTTTAAGGTTTACCTTGACCTTAAATACCTTAGACACTCAAAATGATGATAGTTTTTTAGTACATGACCAGTAAAGGCGAACATTTAATGAACCAGTCTGATGATTTAGAATACCAACTTGATACTTTAGCCATTCGTACCGGACATACTCGTAGTTTTGAAGGTGAGCATGGCGAACCGATTTTTTTGACATCATCTTTTGTATATGAAAATGCAGAAGAAGCTGCAGCAAAATTTTCTGGTCAAGTTCAAGGAAATATCTATTCTCGTTTTACCAATCCGACTGTATCGATGTTCGAAAAACGTTTAGCAGCTTTAGATGGTGCTGAACGTGCTGTTGCGACAAGCTCTGGAATGGGCGCGATTTTGTCAGTTACTATGGCATATCTCAAAGCGGGTGATCATGTTATTTGCTCAAGAGCAGTATTTGGTTCAGTTGTTGCCTTGTTTGAAAAATATATTGCCAAGTTTGGTGTAGATATTACATTTGTCGATTTATGTGATTTGGACGATTGGAAAAACGCAGTACGTCCAGAAACTAAACTGTTATTTGTTGAGTCGCCGTCTAATCCTCTAGCAGAGATCGCAGATATTCAAGCGCTTGCAGATATTGCTCATGCGAATGGTGCATTACTTGCGGTTGATAACAGCTTCTGTACGCCTGTTTTACAGCAACCATTAAAGTTTGGAGCAGACCTTGTCATTTACTCGGCGACTAAATATTTAGATGGGCAAGGGCGCGCACTAGGCGGTGCTGTTGTCGGTAATCATCAGTTATTAGAAGAGGTTTTTGGTGTTGTCCGTACACTTGGACCATCAATGAGTCCATTTAATGCATGGGTTTTCTTAAAAGGCCTAGAGACTTTACGTTTGCGTATGAAGGCACACTGTGAGAGTGCCCAAATTCTTGCAGAATGGTTATCTACTCATGAAAAAGTAGAAAAAGTTTACTATGCTGGTTTACCAACTCAAGAAGGTCATGAACTTGCCGCTAAACAGCAAACTGGTTTTGGTGGGATTGTTTCTTTCGTTGTTAAAGGCGAACGTGAAGGTGCTTGGAAGGTTATTGATAATACTAAGTTTATTTCGATTACTGGTAACCTAGGTGATGTGAAGTCAACAATTACCCATCCTGCAACGACTACACATGGCAAACTTTCTGTTGATGCAAAAGCTGCGGCTGGTATTCAAGAGGGGTTAATCCGTGTATCTGTAGGCTTAGAAGATATTAATGACATTATTCGTGATATCTCACGTGGTCTTGATCTGATTTAATTATCCTTATCGAAATAATTCTTTTGGGTTATTTTTTCATGAAACCATCTCTTTAATTGAGATGGTTTTTTTATATTTAAATGTTAATCAAATTTCAGAATTACAATAAAAAAACTACATTTTTGTTTAAATGAGAGCTAAGAGTACAAGGTATAAAGACTGTAAATTTAATTAAAAGAAATGTGAGTTTTAAAATGCTTAAGCCTATTGCTATTGTCGTTGTAGTGGGGGTAATCGGGGTAGTTGGATACAAATTGCTGACTAAACCGAGTCAGAACCCAGTGAATGAGACAACTTTATTAATCAACAATGCAGAGAAGTCTGTTCAAGAAGCAGATAAATCTATTCAAGAAGCAAATACCTCCTTTAAGAAAGTTCCCTTAAGTGAATATAAAACAATTGATAAAGGTCTACAGGCATCTCAATAGTGCTATGAGTTTTTATTAGACTTTAACGTATTCCATCTAAGTATTTAGGAAGTGTACCTAAGTATGAGCATGTTACTCATGTCGTTACGTAAAATAGAGCTAGAGATACTGATAGAAAACATTAGCCTATTGTGTCAGAATTACGGATTAATTTGAGTTCAATGCACTAATCTGTATGTGTTTTAATCGCATAGGTTGGTTCAATGAGATTAAGTTTTTATAAAGTATTACCAGATAACGCATAATACTTTAAAGATTTGATAGAGATACGGAGTAAAGTTATGAATATCAATATGCTCATGCAGCAAGCGCAGCGCATGCAAAAAGATATGGAAACAAATATAAAAAAGGCGAAAGAAGAGCTTGCTCAAACTGAAGTTCATGCAGAAGCTGGTGGCGGTTTGGTTAAAGTAACCATGACTGGGCGCTATCTTGTAAAACGTATCGAAATTAACCCTGAATTACTTCAAGATGAACCAGATATGATTGAAGATTTGATTGCTGCAGCGGTAAATGATGCTGTACGTCAAGCAGAAGTCATTTCGGAAGAAAAAATGCAAAAAGCGAATTCTGGTATGGGCTTGCCACCTGGCTTAGCGGGCATGTTCTAAGGAAATTCTGTGTTTAGTGATAGATTTGAACAACTCGTTCAAGCTTTACGTATATTACCTAGCGTTGGTCCGAAATCGGCTCAACGTATGGCATTACATCTTTTGATGAAAAATCGAGAAGGTGCGTTTGCATTAGCCCATGCTTTACATGAAGCTTCAAGTTATATTCATGAGTGTAGCGTTTGCCATTCTTTAACTGAACATGAAATTTGTGATATTTGCGCTTCAACTGAGCGAGAAGATCAACTATTGTGTGTGGTTGAATCACCAGCAGATGTAATGGCGATTGAACAAAGCGGAAGTTTTCGTGGTAAATACCATGTTTTAGGTGGCCATCTTTCACCTTTAGATGGTATTGGTCCAGAAGAAATTGGTATTCCTTATCTGATTCAGCGTTTAAGCCAAGGTAAAATTGAAGAAGTGATTTTGGCAACAAATGCGACTGTAGAGGGACAGGCGACCGCTCATTACTTGGTAGAGGCGACTAAGCACTTACCTATACAAATGACACGTATTGCTCAAGGTGTACCGCAAGGTGGTGAACTCGAGTATGTAGATAGCCATACCTTAAGTCAGGCAGTTCATAATCGTATGAGAATGAAATAAGCATTTCGATGCTTGTTTCATTGATGTCATATAAAATTGATTTAGATTTATTAATTTAGTTATAAAAGATGAATGTTATTTTGTCTTTAATTAAAAAAAGTTTAAATAAAATATGAAAGCCCATAAGAATGAAAAAGATCTTATAGATTTTAAACAATGAATATTTGGAGTTAACTTTAAAAATATAAATAAAAGATCAAAAAATTATCTATTTTCGAAAAATTGTTCAAAAATAGAGTATTCATAAAGGTTTAAGTGGTAATTTCCTACTTCTATGTTATATATACCAGAGTTCTAAGCACTCTTTGCATTTACTTGAGAAAGCATGTTTCAGTTTATCCAACAGCAAACCGATTTGGTTGATGTTCTTCAAAAAATGGATCAATGTTCGATATATGGACTTGATACAGAATTTATTAAGGTTGACACACTCTGGCCTAAACTTGGAGTATGCCAAGTTAATGTAAATGGCGATGTCTATCTGTTGGATGGTGTTTCATTAGATCTAAGTCAGTTTTGGAAAAAAATATTTCTCGCTCAGCAGAACATTTTTCATGCATGCGGGGAAGACATTGATTTAATCTATCATTACGCTGATCAAGAAGATCTGCTTAATGTGTTTGATACTCAAGTGGGGCTTTCTTTCTTGGGCCATGGGCTGCAAGTAAGTTACCAAGGTGCGTTGAAGCTTTGTCTCGACATTGACATTGAAAAAGATCAAACAAGATCTGATTGGTTAGCTCGACCTTTATCGCCTCAGCAACTTTGTTATGCGGCAAATGATGTTCTATATATAATGAAGTTAGCTCATCATATTCAAGAACAGCTTAAGCAAAAAGGGCTTTATGACTATGTTCTTGAAGATTGTAGTAGTTTAACTAAAGAAATTATTAGTGAAACGCCGACAGAGTTGCTTTATACCGATGTTGGTAATTATCGTCATTCGCGCCGTCAATTGATGCAACTGCAAAATTTAAGTGAATGGCGCGAATACATTGTTAAAGCAACGAATCAGCCACGCAGTTTCATACTTAGAAACTCGACTATGATTGATATGGTTGAAAAGAATCCACGTAATAGTTTTCAACTCTCGCAAGTTAAAGATATTCGCCCAAACGTAGTTCGTGAATATGGAAAAACTATTTTAGAATTACTTAAAGATTTACCAATTGAAAGTGAATGGCCAACAAGAATTGCCAAACCTTTTAAAGTAACATCTAAAGAAACATTGCATAAAATGGATATGGTACTTGCTCATGCAATAAGTGAAACTTCTATTCCTAAAGAAGTATTACTTAGAAAGAAATGGCTAAATGCAATTCATCAACATGTTCT
Source organism: Acinetobacter sp. V116_7 (assembly GCF_056735735.1). Classification (NCBI taxonomy): domain Bacteria; kingdom Pseudomonadati; phylum Pseudomonadota; class Gammaproteobacteria; order Moraxellales; family Moraxellaceae; genus Acinetobacter; species Acinetobacter sp. V116_7. The sequence goes on along the minus strand of NZ_JBWZIF010000028.1, from coordinate 456,931 downwards.
TTCTCAAGGAGATGAACAAGATTTACCTGATTATCTTTTGGGTTGGCGTTACGAGCTATTAACTCAACCATTAATTCAGTTATTTCAAGAAGAAAAACAAAGTCTATCCATTTAAAATGATGTGATAGTTAAAATTTAAAAGCTCATCTTCGTGGTGGGCTTTTTTAATGAAGAGTAATGAATAATTTAAATTGAGTAGTTTTTATTTATAAATAATAGATATTCAATATTAATAGTTAATAAATTAAATGTTTATGTTAGCTATATTAAATAATTAACTTTATTAAAAAGCTAGTAAAGTGATGGGTTGAAGTAATTTTAATTTGTAAAATTGATAATGAATTAAATTAACTTCTTCAATGAGAAAAATTCAATTGATTAAACATACAGGTCTGTATATTCTTGGTTGTAAGAAAAACAATTTCAATATAAATAATATATAACTATAAGTTTGTTTCGGTGCAGAAATAAAAAAGCCAACCCAAATGGGTTGGCTTTTTATTTTTAATCATACAATTCAGTTAAAAAGTCAGTAGGTTATTAAATTTGAAAAATTTAAGGATTCATATTTTACTAACTTTCTGTATATGAAGCGGAAAGTTCAGCTACGAGTTTCTCTGCTTTTTGAAAAGCATTTTCTAATGATTTTAGATGTCGTGCATCTCCAAACTCTTGATATTCTGAAGCAATTTCATAAATTTTCTCTACCCCTAAATATTTGCTGAGTGTGCGAAGGTGAGGCATGAGATGATTCATATGATGGCGGATGCCATCTTTCTCAAAACCAAACTCTCCACTAGAGGTGATAATGATTAAAATTTTTCCAGATAGAAGAGGTTGTAAAGGAAAGTCGCCACGAGCAAGATCAAAATCAAATGTTTTATTAATCCGAATAATTTGGTCGAACCATGCTTTAAGTTGAGCTGGCATACCATAATTGTACATAGGGGAAGAAATTAAAATGATATCTGAACTCGAAACTTCTGCTATTAACTGATCCGATATAGATAAAACATCACATTGAGCTTGAGTTCTTTTATTTTCAGGTGTGAATACAGCATCAATCCAGTCTTGAGTAATAAATGGTGGCGGATTCATTCCTACATCACGATAGATATACTCATCTATAGCCAGTTGCTTTTTCCATGAGCTGACCAATCGGCTGGCAATATTTTTAGAAATCGAATTATGGTTTGGATTGGGGTTAATCGCAGCTCTTACACTAGCATCTATATGTAATATTTTACTCATCATAAATTCCAAAAAAAGTTAAGGTTTAATTTATTTTGAGTTTTAAAAGATAAGTAGACAAACGAGAAAATTACATTTATAGATGAGTTTAGATCACCTATAAATATAACTTTGGAGAAAGCATGCAAGTCTCTTTGCAAGCACTTAAGGCATTTGAATCAGCCGCTCGATTGGGGAGTTTTAAATTGGCTGCTGAAGAACTTTCGCTAACACCAACTGCGATTTCACATCATATTACTAATTTAGAAAGCAGATTAAATGTTGATTTATTTCATCGACAAGTAAGAAAAATAACGCTTACAACCACGGGAGAGAGACTTGCTGGGGCAATTTCTGAAGGGTTTCGTAAAATTGAAGATGCATTAGATGAAATAACAGTAAATGGAAATGTAGTGAGAGTGGCTAGTACGTCTTCACTCGCTGCAATGCTGTTAATTCCTTCAATAAATGAATTTTATCAATTGCACCCCGATATCTCAGTTGAATTCTCTACAGGCGAAGCTTTAGAAAGTCACTTATATACATTGCCTATTCGATATGGTGATGTATCTTCAGTACCTTCTAAAGATGTCCTTAAATATGAGTCTTTTAATGTATTTGGTGCATCTAAACTTGCTCTGACCAAAGATGCTAGTGAGCCAATAACGTTATTCACCACTGAATGGAAAAATAAAGCATTACCAAGTCCACCATTAGACACATGGCTTGAAGTGAATGGATGGAAAAAGGAGAGGGTGATAATTAAGAAATTTGATCAGGAAATTTTTGGCATACATGAGGCTTTATCTGCCAATGGATTAGTTTTTTGTTCTGCTACACTTACCCATAGGTTCGTTAAGGCGAATCTTTTACAGGAGTTTAAAACCAAACCCATTCAATCAGAACTGTGTTACTACATTCCAAATAAGGAAGATTTTAAAAATAGAAATGCGAGAAAATTTATTGAATGGGTAGAAAGTTTATTCAACCAATAAACTTATATATTTGATTGGTTTTAACTACACAACACTAAAACTCATATAGCCTTTTTATGCTATAAACTTAGATAAATTAATAATTAGAGAGATAAATATGCTTAACAACTTTAATGCTGAACAAGCTCGTCAAAATGCTAAAAACTTTAAAATAAATCAAGACGTCATATTGGAAAAAATTTTAACTGGTACTGAGTCTGAATCTAAGGAAGGGAAGCGAAAAGCAACTTTTTGGTTTCCTGTTGATGCTATAAGCCCTGATCATCTTACTCTGGTTGAAGAGGAGCTTAAAAACAGAGGGTTTAATGTCTCAACTGATATTGAACATTCCGGCACCACCATCACAATTGAAATAAGCTTCTAATTATTGCTGCGTTTTAACCAAACCATCCTTAAAACAAGGGTGGTTCTTTGTTGCATGTTTTTTCGTAAGCTAGGGAGAGTAAATATAAATTTATTTACAATTAAATTTATATTAATCAGGATATTATTTGACAGCTTCCATCTTCTTCTGTAGCTTTACTTTTTGAGTGGAATATGGATATGAACTTCCAAACAATACTTTTATCTTTCAAAAATCAATCTACTGGTACAGACGCATTTAAAGAGTTAAAAAATGCTTGTGAACAGTCTCTTAAAGAACCTCAAAATACAAAAGAAAAAGCAGCCGTCTATTTAATCTATGGTTTTGCGCGTAGCTACGTGATCTTATATGAAGATGAAGCTGTAACTTCTGAATTTGCCAACACTTCTAAGTCTAAGCTTATAGACTACATGGAATGTTTAAATGAAGCCTTATTAAGTCAAAATGATAGTGCTATTTTGAATGCCTTAAATCAAGTAAGTGATGACTATATAAAGAGCTCTCGAGTTTTCTAAACACTATTAATTTATTTTTGATGAAAATACTTCTTTAGCCCAAGCTAAAGAAGTATTTAATATTTGTTTTAGTGAGACTTTTTCTTACCGCCACCATCTTGTTTATTGACAGTAGACCATGCAATTCGTTCAGCTTCTTCTTGAGAATGACCTCTATCCACTTCACTCTCAACAATATATTTAGCCTGACGTTTTTGCTTTGCTGTGTAAGCTGTTTTATCACCGCGAGGCATAGGTTCATCCTCCATATCTATGATTAAGATACTTAATATTTAAACATGCTGAGAATTTAAACCAGTTAAGTAATGTCTCCCAATGTGTATTAAGTGCTTAGAAGTTTTACTTAAATGTGAATTTAAAAAGGTAATACCTTACTTTAATATCATAAATTTCATAGTATTAATGTGTGCAAGTATTAAAAATAGATCACAAAAAGTACTCAGTAACGAACATTTTTTCTTTTTTCCTAAAAATTGTTTTTATTTTATTAAAGTTGAAAATTAGGTTTGGTGTTTAAAATCAAATATTTATTAATTTGTTGTGAAAGCCAGTTTTTATCTGGAACAAAGTTATTATCGACCTTAATCAATGTTGTAGGTTAATATTTCCCAAGAATTAAAAAAACGACTGATGCGTAAACAAACCTGCGTGTGTGAGTCGTTTTTTTTCATGTATGCTGTCCTTAGTTCAAGAGTTGATTTGAAATGCACTGTGATATTTATAGATCGAGCAAAAAAGATGAAATGTACATGTATATTGCTCGTCCAAACTATCCTGACGATGCGGAACAAGCTGATCCGTTTGAAAATGTTCCTGAAGCTGTTTTACAAGCGTTTGGTCGTGCAACGTTTGTCATGCATTTAGAATTAGCTCCAACACGTAAATTGGCGCGTGCTAATGTTTTACATGTTTTAGACTCATTACAAACAAAAGGTTTCTTTATTCAGATGCCACCAGAAGGGTTAATTAACCCAAATGCGGTTGAACCAGAGGGCTTACGTGGTGCGTGAAGATCAAACTGGAATAATGAATCAATTATTCTCTTTTTTGGATGTTGTTCCTGAAGGTGTTATTGCTTTAACAGCTTACGGAATAGGCGCTATTATTGCTTTATGGTGTTGGTGGCGATTAATGCGTCGCCTTCCTACAACTTTTGGTGCAATTAGCTGGCTTATTGTATTTGCTATTTTAGTTACCCCAACAGTGTCTGAAGGACCAAATGCATCGGTAGCACCTGCTATTTTTGGACTACTATTTGGTGTTTTAACTAAAGATAGCCCTCTAATTTGGTCAAATTTATCTTTAATTCTGTTTGTAGTTGGTCTAGGTTTGGTTGTTGGCTATTGTTGGTCAAAATATTCAACAAACAAAAGCATGCGTTCCATCTAACCATTGAAATAGAAAAATAAGGTCTTTACATGTCTGCTGATACCCAACATTTTACCGGTACAGATCAATATATCGCGACTGATAGTCTTAAGCTCGCTGTAAAAGCAGCTCGTGCTTTACAAAAGCCTTTACTAATTAAGGGTGAACCTGGCACGGGTAAAACTTTGCTTGCTGAACAAGTAGCACAAAGTTTGGGTTTAAAACTGATCACTTGGCATATCAAATCGACAACCAAAGCGCAGCAAGGGTTGTATGAATATGATGCGGTTTCTCGTTTACGAGACAGCCAGTTAGGTGATGATCGAGTTTACGATATTAAGAACTATATTAAACCCGGTAAACTGTGGGAAGCTTTCACGAGTGAAGAGCGTTGTGTTTTGTTAATTGATGAAATTGACAAAGCCGATATCGAGTTTCCAAATGACTTGCTGCATGAACTCGATAAAATGTCTTTTTATGTTTATGAAACCAATGAAACAATTACGGCAACACAACGCCCAATCGTAATTATTACTTCGAATAATGAAAAAGAATTACCAGATGCTTTCTTGCGTCGTTGTTTCTTTCATTACATTGAGTTTCCAGATGAAGCTACAATGCGAGAAATCATTGCGGTTCATTTCCCAAATATCTCTGCAACACTAGTAAACGAAGCTTTACAGGTTTTCTTTAAACTACGTGAAATTCCTAATTTGAAGAAACCACCATCAACCTCTGAGTTAATTGATTGGTTAAGCTTACTCCTGGCAGATGATATGCCAGAGGATGTATTACGCAATCGAGATACATCAAAAGCGATTCCACCTTTATATGGTGCGCTGATCAAAAACGAGCAGGATGTGCAACTCCTCGAACGTTTGGCTTTCATGTCTCGACGTTAAAGGAGGGAATAACCCATGTTTGTGCGGTTATTTTACACCTTACGTAAATACGGTGTTCCAGTTACAACTCGTGAACTCATTGACTTAAACCGTGCTGTGAGTGAAGGCTTAGTTTTTGCTGATCAAGAAGAGTTCTATCAACTTGCTAAAACAATTTTAGTTAAAGATGAGCGCTTTTTTGACAAGTTCGATCGTGCCATGAAAGATTATTTTGACGGCATTGAAACCTTTGATCTGGACGAGTTACTCAAGCAAGTTCATAAGTTGCCAAAAGACTGGTTTGATTTAGAACTTCTAGAAAAGCATTTAACTCCTGAACAACGGGCAGAACTCCAAAAAGCAGGTTCTTTAGAAGAACTGATGAAAATGCTGGAAGAGCGGTTACGCGAACAGCATAAAAAACATCAGGGTGGTAACCGCATGGTGGGTACTGGTGGTACTTCACCTTTTGGGGCTTTTGGAGATCATCCAGAAGGTGTCAGAATTGGTGGACCAGGGCGTAAACGTTCGGCAGTTAAAGTCTGGGAACAGCGTAAATATCAAAATCTAGATGATGACCAAGTTCTTGGTACTCGCCAAATGCAAATTGCTTTACGACGCTTACGTAAATTTGCGCGCCAAGGTGCAGCTGAAGAGTTGGACGTTGACGGTACAATCCGTGAAACAGCCAAGCAAGGTATTTTAGATGTTCAAATGGTACCTGAGCGTCGAAACCGAATAAAAGTGCTGATGTTGTTCGATGTGGGCGGTTCGATGGATGCTCATATTGCTCAATGTGAAAAACTCTTTAGTGCTGCTAAAAGTGAGTTTAAGACACTCGAATATTTCTATTTCCATAATTGTCTCTATGACTATGTCTGGAAAGATAACTACCGAAGAACAGCAACCCGTATGAACACATGGGATCTGTTTCACACCTATGGACGCGACTATCGTGTAATTGTAGTGGGTGATGCCAGTATGGCACCGTATGAGTTGAAATCGGTGGGTGGCTCGGTTGAATATATGAATGATGAAACAGGTGAGGTTTGGTTACGTCGCCTACGTCAACATTTTGATAAAACAGCGTGGCTAAACCCTGAAACAGAAGGGTATTGGCATTACACTCAAACCATTGGTTGGATCAAAGAGATTTTTGAAAATCATATGTATCCAATGACACTAAAAGGCATTGAGGATTTAACGCGTTACCTTTCTCGATAAGCTTAATAACTTTAATAATTTTAAAAAGAGGGATGATATGCAACATCAAATTAACGGTATTGCTTTGCCGAATGAACAAGGATTTTTTGGTGAATATGGCGGACAATTCATTCCTCCACATTTAAAAGAAGCAATGGATGAAATTAATGTTGCCTATGAAGAAATTCGCCATACAGCTGAATTTCAAAATGAACTATCAGACCTCTTTACGAATTATGTAGGCCGTCCAAGTCCGTTATTTCATGCGAAGCGTTTGTCTGAACAGTTAGGTGGCGCACAAATTTACTTAAAACGTGAAGATTTGAACCACACGGGCGCCCACAAAATTAATCACTGCTTAGGTGAAGCTTTACTTGCTAAATATATGGGCAAAAAGAAAGTTATTGCTGAAACAGGTGCTGGTCAGCATGGGGTCGCTTTGGCAACCGCTTGTGCATTAGTAGGAATTCCCTGTGAAATTCACATGGGTCAAGTCGATATCGAAAAAGAACATCCAAATGTGGTCAAAATGAAAATTTTGGGTGCTCATTTGGTGGCAGTTACACGTGGTACAGCAACATTAAAAGATGCTGTAGATAGTGCATTTGAAGAATATTTAAAAGATCCTAAAAACTTTATATATGCCATTGGTTCTGTTGTGGGTCCACATCCATTTCCTAAAATGGTTCGAGATTTTCAATCTATTATTGGTAATGAAATTAAAGATCAAACGCATCAGCGATTTGGAAAAAATCCCGATTATGTTGTGGCTTGTGTAGGTGGTGGTTCAAATGCAATAGGTGCATTTACTGCATTTTTAAATGACTCAGACGTAAAACTTGTTGGGGTTGAGCCAGCTGGACATGGTTTAGAAAGCAATATGCATTCGGCAACGCTAACTTTAGGTAAGCCAAGTCAAATTCATGGTATGGCGTGTTATGTGCTTGAAAATGACGCGGGTGAACCTTTACCTGTGCATTCTATTGCTTCAGGACTAGACTATCCGGGTGTTGGGCCACAACACAGTTTTTTAAAAGATTTAGGTCGTGTTGAATATAGCACTGCAACTGATCAAGAATGTTTAGATGCTTTTATGACACTTTCTCGTGTTGAAGGCATTGTTCCAGCGCTGGAAAGCTCACACGCTGTCGCATGGGCCATTCGAGAAGCACCAAAACTGCCGAAAGAAATCATGATTGTGGTGAATCTATCGGGCCGTGGAGATAAAGATTCTGATTATGTTGCCGAAAAGCTTAAGCTTTAAGCCGACTAAACTCGAAAAGCGGTCAGTATTTAAAGACCGCTTTTTTATTTCAAAGACTACATCTAACGCTACTTATAAAGTTCATTATTTCTTAATTAAAACAAAGTATTCTGATTTTAATCTGTGATTGTTAGAGATAGGCATGTAAAACTCCTGTTCACAAGGCAAAGCGTTGCTTTGCTGTACCTCACTCAGTAGAATAGTCACTTTGCAAAATTTGCCTTTGGAGACGCCTAAGTGGAGCGACCGACGATTAGCCCTGAACATTTACAGGAAGCGGCTGAAAATTTATCAACAATTCGAGATTTTATTCGTTTTGGGGTATCAGCATTACGTCAACATGATGCACATTTAGGACAAGGTACTGAAGATTATTTTGCAGAAAGCTCTGCATTAGTTTTACAAACCTTATCTCTTGAATGGTCAGCAGACGCAGAAATTCTAGATGCGAAGTTATTACCAAGCGAAAAAGCAGAATTTTTAAGCTTATTGGAACGTCGTATCAATGACCGTATTCCAACATCTTATTTATTAAATCTTGCTTATTTCTTTAATAAGCCATTCTATGTAGATGAGCGTGTACTCATTCCACGTTCACCAATTGCAGAATTAATTGAGCAACGTTTTGCACCATATTGTTTAGATGAAAATGGTCAAATGCGTGAAGCTCTCAATAATTTGCCAGAAAATGCAAAACCTAAAACTCCACAACGTATCTTAGATATGTGTACAGGTTCTGGTTGTATTGCGGTTGCTTTGGCTTATGCATATCCAGACGCTGAAATAGATGCAACTGACATTTCTAAAGAAGCTTTAGAAGTTGCTTCAATTAATACTGAACACCACAATAAGCAATACCAAGTTGCATTACTTGAATCTGACTTGTTTGCCAAGATTCCAGCTGAAAATCAGTATGATTTGATTGTAAGTAATCCGCCATACGTTGATGCTGAAGATATGGCTGACTTACCAGAAGAGTTTTTACATGAACCTGAACTTGCATTGGCAGCAGGCCAAGATGGTTTAGATTTAGTTCGTAAAATGCTTGCACAAGCGGCAGATTACTTAACTGAAGATGGTCTTATTGTCATTGAAGTAGGTAATTCTGAATGGTCGATGCGTCAGAACTTTAATACGATTGATTTCAACTGGCTCACTTTCCAAAAAGGTGGTTCAGGTATTTTTGCCTTGACTGCTGAACAATGTCGCCGTTATAGAAAACTATTTGAAGAGCAAATATAAGGAGTTGGGCATATGGCAGGGAATAGTATTGGACAACTCTTTCGTGTAACCACTTGTGGTGAGTCTCATGGCGTTGGCTTAATGGCAATTGTTGATGGTGTGCCACCAGACCTTGAGCTAACTGAAGAAGACTTGCAAAAAGATCTTGACCGTCGTAAACCGGGAACTTCTAAATTTGCGACTCAACGTAAAGAGCCAGATCAGGTTAAAATCATTTCAGGTGTTTTTGAAGGTAAAACGACAGGCACGCCAATTGGTTTATTGATTGAGAATACTGATCAGAAATCAAAAGATTACGGTAATATTGCCCAAACTTTTAGACCTGGCCATGCCGACTATACATATACGCAAAAATACGGTTTTCGTGACTATCGTGGCGGTGGCCGTTCAAGTGCTCGTGAAACTGCTATGCGTGTTGCAGCGGGTGCAATTGCTAAAAAATATTTGGCAGAAAAATTTGGCATCTTGATCCGTGGTCATGTTACTCAAATTGGCAATGAAGTTGCCGAAAAACTGGATTGGAATGAAGTTCCGAATAATCCATTTTTCTGTGGCGATGTAGACGCTGTTTCACGTTTTGAAGCTTTGGTGACTTCTTTGCGTGAACAGGGAACAAGCTGTGGCGCGAAGCTAGAAATTTTAGCTGAAAAAGTTCCTGTAGGCTGGGGTGAACCTGTTTTTGACCGTTTAGATGCTGATATTGCTCATGCGATGATGAGTATTAATGCGGTTAAAGGGGTAGAAATTGGTGATGGTTTTGCAGTTGCTGGACAGTTTGGTCATGAAACACGTGATGAATTGACCAGTAATGGCTTTTTAGCGAATCATGCTGGTGGGATTTTGGGTGGTATCTCAAGTGGTCAATCCATTCGAGTTGCTATTGCACTAAAACCAACAGCAAGCATTACAACGCCAGGTAAAACGATTAATTTAAATCGTGAAGATACAGATGTGTTGACTAAAGGCCGTCATGATCCATGCGTAGGTGTACGTGCAACACCGATTGCAGAAGCAATGCTAGCGATTGTTTTAATGGATCACTTCCTACGCCATCGTGCTCAAAATGCAGATGTTATTCCGCCATTTGCTCCAATTGAACCTTAATCATATTTTTTGATTAGTACTTAAGACCCCGTATTTAATTTAAATATGGGGTTTTAAGTTTTTATTACACTGAAGTTTGATTAAATTTTAAATTATTATCTTGTCTTATAATGTTTATATAAATATAATATTCTGCGATTTATTTTTGAATATATTCATCTGTAAAATCAGCAATTAAATATTGTTAATTTTTACTACACCAGATTTTTATATTTATCAATTAAAGTTAATTTAATCAAATTGCTTTTATATAAGCTTACTACATATTTAAATTTTTATTACTTTAAACAAAGAATTTTCAAAGTCATCATTGAAATTGGGGAAATATCAATGAATCAATGCACATATAGAATTGGCTGTATGTCAAAGGATAGGCTATTGCCTAAAAATTTAGAGGCAATGATAAAAGTTATTCATGACTTATCTTTGTCATCTCATCTTTTAGGGAATTGGATATACAGTGAAGACAATCCAGACATACATATTATTGATTTAGATAGCGGTTACACCAATATACTTATTCCAAAAAAAATTAAGATCGTATTAAGTAATAATCCTGAACTTTTAAAAGGCTACCAATATGGTTTGAAGAGACCTATAAGGTATCAGGAGCTTCTCAATATTTTACAAGATATTGAGAAGAATGAATATTTTAAAATTAGTCATCAAGAACGTATAACAAATAATGAGAATATCGTTTCTAAAGATCATTTGGAGACAAAGATTCTTTATAAACTTGTTTGTTATCCAAACTTTAAAAACATTCATGCAGAGCAGATTGTTAATGTTACTAGAGTTTGTGCTTTATTATCTATTGAGTCAAAAACAGCTCAAGAAATTAAGAGGTTTCTGAATTTATCCCTTGATGAAATACAAAAAATTATAGAAATAATAAAAAAAGAAGCTTATCCAAATTATGAAACTATACATGAAAATATTGTTTCGATTTTACCATTTTCGGCTGAAACCATTTCTACTGTGCCGCAGAGAATAGAACAAAATTCATTTTTTTATTTTTTAATTAAATTTTGGAAGAAACTGAAGAGAGGGTTCTAATGAAGTGGAATTTTTCTACATTATATTGACTGAAGCCTGTAATTTTTATTATATAAAACAGAATGTCGATTAATTGAAAGTCGCTAAATTTATTAAGTTTATATACGCTATTTTAACAAATGGTTTAAACTTAAATAAAAGAGATTTTCATATGTACTGATTCTAAATTATTTTTAGCTTTGCCACGGATGGAAAAGCTAATTATTTATATTGAGTCATTTCAAATGGAAGTCAGACTTTTTAAGTTAAATCTACAATTTGTTCTTCGTTTACAGCAATCTTATATTGATTACGCCCATTCGTTTTTGCCTTATACAAAGCATGGTCAGCGCGTGCTACGAAAGCAGAAATTGAATCGTTTAGGCGTGGAATCGTGGTTGCCACTCCAACACTAATAGTGACTTGTGGTGAAACATCACTACATGGGTGTTTAATTGCAATTTTATCAATAGCATTCATTAAACGTTCAACCTGAATCAAGGCTTGCTGAGAATTTGTCATTGGAAATAACAGTAAAAATTCTTCGCCACCATAACGAGCAACTAAATCACCACTGCGTGCAGCAATAGAGGAAATAGCAATAGCGATTTCTTTTAAGCATTCATCACCCTTTAGATGTCCTAAAGTGTCGTTGTAGGCTTTAAAATAGTCGATATCGACCATCATGATGGTAAGGGGTGTTTCATGTCGTAAAGCACGGCGCCATTCGTTATCCAGTGTTTCATCTAGATAGCGTCGATTGGCTAAACCGGTGAGTGCATCTTGCTGGGAAAGCAAAGATAATTGCTGTGCTTGCTGCATCAGTTCAATGCGATTCAGCTCGATCATGCAGTTTTGTAAGTAGTTTTCTCGATGTTGGCGGTCAGTTGCATAGGCAAGGGTCATTCCCAAGAAGCTACTGAAGGTGTAAGTTCGGTTCAAGAAAGTCCAGTCGATCACTCCATTTAAGTAGTTACTTACCAAAATGCCAACAAGTCCTCCAACCCATCCAGCAAATATGGCGGTATAAAAACGCATACCTACTGCACCATAGATAATTACAATTGCATACATCATCGCTGCATGAAAAAGAACGTTCTCTTGGCCATTTTCTATAACGTTAATTAAAATAAAAGTAATTGCTACTGCTAAAGCTGAGCCAATTCCTACATAATAATCAAAATACTGATTTAATTTTTTAATAAACGATAAAATCCAGGCAAGGAAAATAATTACACCCACCCAAGAATAATAGCTAAACCAGGGTAAAACTTGTTCAGTTGGCAATACTTGATATATACCAAAGCTTAAAAATATATATAATATTAAAATAATAGGCGCTCTATAGCGGAACTCATAGGCAGCACCGTTTTGGTATTGAAAACGATAAATCGTTTCAAGCTGCTTTGGAAACCATACGAAATTTAATCCTCGTGTGGTTAATAAATCTATTTGTTCCTGTCCCAATATATTGGAACCCTGCAACTTCATAATTAATGCTCTCTATATTGGAAGTTGTCATAAAATGAGACTTATTTTTAGTAAAGTTCCATCTAAAAATATTGATTATATAATGTGTGATTTATTCAAAATAATAATACAGATTTTTTAAAAAAGTAATGATTTTTATCTGAGTTAAATGTGATAAAAATCACGACATTTCAATGATTAGCGTAACAATTATCTAAAGCGTCGCAATCCATCGAAAAAAGTTACAAATGGTCGATTAACGATTGTATCTTTATCATTTTCGGATAGACTTATAGCGTGAAATACAGATGATTGCTGTCATATAAATAGGAAAATTAGCAATGACTGCTCTAAATCAATATGGAATGCATTTAGAAATTACACCGCATAATGGATGGTCACAGCAGTTCTGGGATGACCTGCTACCAGCGAAAGAACGGGTAAGTAAACATCCGTTTTTTTCGGAAATGGCCAATGGGGGATTGAGCCTAAATAGTTTCCGTTATGCTTTACTTAATTTCTATCCATTAGTCGCGCATTTCCCGTCATATATGGCTGGGGCGTTAGGCAAAGCAACAGGGTTTTCTGAACCTGGCGTTACAGAAGCACGAGATTGGTTAATCCAAAATATTAAGGTCGAAGAGCGGCACTTAAAATGGTATCGCGATTGGGCTGGAGGTTTTGGTTTAACTGTAGAAAAGCTTGATAGTGTGCGGCCACCAGCTGCGATGAATGCAGTAAACCATTTCTTATGGAATATGAGTCATCGTGGTAATTTGGCAGAGTGCCTTGCTGCAACAAATCTGGCAATTGAATGGGCAACTGGAGACTGGTCTATTCAGGTCTATAAGGGTATTCATGCATACACTGATCATCCTGAAGTAACGATTGATAAACGTTCTTTGGCTTGGTTGCGTGCACATGCGCATTATGATGATCTTCATCCTTATGAAGCCATGGAGCTGATTAAGCGGTTATGTAATGATCGTCCTGACTGGCAGCAAAAAGCATTTCATGCTGCTGAAGAAGGGCTGCGTTATTATGAATTAGCCTTAGATGATTGTTATCGGGTGCAGCTTCAAGCTTCTGCTTGATCTTGCCTCAATAAAAGGGAGAATATCTATACGATATTCTCCCTTTTATTTTATTCGAGTAATTTTAAAAGTTTAGTTCGATAAGGTGTGTCTTCTGGTAATAATTCAAGTAAACGTTCAACAGCATCTACACGATCTGGCACACGACTGACCACTCGTAATAGTTGATCAACATCTTCAATCTGATAAATCACATGACTCAAGCGAGCATCAAAGCAATCTCGCCATGCACACAAAAATGGGCTTTCTGATTTAGCTAAAAAACTTCCTCTATAGAGAGTAAGAGTAGTCGATGTGAAGCCTAGGTTTAATGCTTGCTCTGCCATTAAAAAATCACATTGAATTTCACAGTTAAGTTTATAAGGTCGAGACTCGATAACATCGGGGATTAGGTTTCTAAGTTGAGAAAGTTCTGCTTTTAAGGTGGTGGTACTAACTGGTCGATCGCCATATAAAGCATAGTGAAGTTCTTCAAGATTAATTCCCTCAGGACAAAGGGTTAGAATGCACAGAATTTCAATCTGGCGTTGAGTCAATGTAAGACTGTGTTGGTTATATTGAACTTTAGGAGTACCAAAGGCCTTAATATATAAAATATTTTTCTGATGAAGCTGAATTGCTTGCTTCACAATATCAGCGCATCTTTCAACAGCTAAAAGCCCCAGAGAATTATGTTTTTGATATTTGGTCGACAAATTCATAATGCCATAAAATTGGCCTGTATTTGTATCGGTAATTGGTGCCGCATAGCAGACCCAATCTCTTACACTATTCATTTGGTTTTCGTGTGAGTAAACGCAGTTAGCTGAATGAGTATTTAAGGCTAAACCAATCGCATTTTGTCCCACCGCTTGAGTTGACCACTGGCCACCTTCAACAAAATGAACTTGCTCTGCCGATGAGCGCATCGGTGTACTACTCCATGTCCAAAGTAAAGTACCATGTGGGTCGGTCACACCAATTGCCATATCGGCATCTTCGGCAATATGCATTAGATTCCGATGACATTCGTGAATCGAACGACCAAACAACGAATGCTCCCATTCTTCGGTTAGGTCAAATAACGGAGCCGCTTCGAGGTCAACTGGTGGTTTTTTTCCTAATTGTTGAGAATGAGATGACTTTTCTGGCCGGAATAATGACGGCGTGGTATCTAAAAAAGGTGATGATAATTGTTTTGACATATCCATATCGAAATTCCTTTATCATTGAAATGGCGTATCCGTAGCCGCTCAACCGTTATAACTTTCTTATTTTGACTATTTCCTAGTTATCTCCTTACCATAAATAATTTTATAAGCCTTGACCATTATTCTATTGGATAAGTTTTGTTAATTGCCTGGTCGTTAAGATAAGACATCTTGTCGGCTGAAAGGCTTTGGTACTTCTTCTCCAAAATATTGTCGATCAGCAAAGTAGCTAGAGCGGACCATAGGAGCACTCCAAATATTTTTAAAACCTAATCGTTTACCGTGTCGCGTGTATCTTTCAAATTCTTGTAAATTTACAAACCGATGAATAGGTGCATGTGACTTTGATGGCTGTAAGTATTGTCCAATAGTAATAAGGTCTACCTGATAATCTTTTAAGTCGTTCAGTAGAGCAAGTACTTCTGCTTCAATTTCTCCTAATCCAACCATCAGGCCAGACTTGGTTTTGATATCGGGACAATATGCTTTAAAGCGTTTAAGTAACTCTAGTGAATGTTGATAGTCTGAGCCAGGGCGCATCGCTTTATATAAACGCGGAACTGTTTCAATATTATGATTAAACACATCTGGAGGAGATAAGCTCAAAGTCGAAAGCGCTGTCTCTAAACGACCGCGAAAATCTGGTACTAAAATCTCAATCAAAGTTTCTGGGCAGCTTTTTCGGATTTCTTCAATGCACTTTACAAAATGTGCAGCGCCACCATCGTGTAGATCATCACGGTCTACAGAGGTAATCACAACATACTTTAAGTTTAGATTTGCGACCGTTTCCGCCAAATGTTTAGGTTCATCTTCATCTAAAGGTTTTGGGCGACCATGTGCTACATCGCAGAAAGGGCAACGTCTAGTACAGATATCTCCCATAATCATAAATGTTGCCGTACCTCCACCAAAACATTCAGGTAAATTGGGGCATGCTGCTTCTTCGCAAACACTATGTAACTTCTGTTGGCGCAGCAAATTTTTTATGCGTTTAATTTCTTCAAAATCGGTTATTTTGGCTCTAATCCAATCAGGTTTAGTCGGTAACTCTTCTGTAGGTAAAATTTTAATCGGAATGCGAGCAACTTTATCCGCTCCTCTTAATTTAATACCAGCTTCTATTTGTCTTTTTAAGTCCATATATAAAATTCCATTTTATATTAAATAATTTTTAACTAGACTCTATATAATAAAAATCCTTGTAACTTAAATAAAGGACATGGATTTTATTAATGAGCATAGTACACAGCTAATATTATAAATTAATAAAGGTTGGTTAAAGGTTTGTTTTGCAAGCTAATGAAATGTATTAAAATTTTTTAATTTTATTTTTGCTGTACAAGTTTTTGAAAAATAAAAAATAATAGCCATAAAAACCATTTAAAACTTTTTAGTCTAATAGCATATTAAATTAAATTGAGCTTTATTATTTATGGCGGAATATATAACTCTCGCTGAAACTTGGTTGATTTTTAATAATCAAGATAATAAAGGAAAAGGATATGCAATTAACGGAAGAGCAATTACTCGCAGCATATAAACGCATGCGTGATATTCGTGAATTTGAGGATCGACTTCATGAAGAAAATACCAATGGTGATATTCCAGGCTTTATTCACTTATATAGCGGAGAAGAAGCTGTAGCAGTCGGGATTTGTGAAAACCTAACAGACAAAGACTATATCACTTCAACCCATCGTGGACATGGTCACTGTATTGCAAAAGGCTGTGACATTCACGCCATGATGCTGGAAATCTTCGGTAAAGATGACGGACTATGCCGTGGAAAAGGCGGTTCTATGCATATTGCCGATTTAGATAAGGGTATGCTCGGTGCCAACGGGATTGTGGGTGGTGGGCCTCCTTTAGCAATTGGTGCAGCGTTGACAGCGAAAACCTTAAAGACTGGTGGCGTCGGACTATCTTTTACAGGTGACGGCGGTTCAAACCAAGGTCTTACTTTTGAAGCAATGAACATGGCGGTTGTTCTTAAACTTCCAGTTATTTTTGTTTTCGAAAATAACGGTTTTGGTGAAGGAACTGGTCATGATTACGCAGTAGGAAGCAAAGACATTGCTGGTCGTGCAGCAGGTTTTGGTTTACCAGCGGTTAAAGTTGATGGTACAGACTTCTTTGCCGTTTATGAAGCTGCTCAAACTGCCATTGACCGCGCGCGCCGTGGTGAAGGTCCAAGCGTGATTGAAACCATTACAAACCGTTTTTATGGCCATTTCGAAGGGGACCCTGGCTTGATTCGTTCTAAAGAAGAAGTCGAGTTCATCAAAGAAAATAAAGATCCTTTGAAAATTTTCCGAGAGAAAGTTAAAGGCAAAATTGATGAAACTAAGCTAGACGAGATTGATGCAGCTTCAAAGGCAAATGTTGATGACGCCGTTGCAAAAGCTCGTGCTGCGGCATACCCACAACCAGAACAACTCCTTACTGACGTCTATGTCTCTTACTAAAGGAATAGTAAAGATGCCAAATAAAAGTTTTCGTAATGCAATTAAAGAAGCCGTTGAATCAGAAATGCGCCGCGACCCAACCGTATTTGTTGTTGGTGAAGATGTTCGCGGTGGACACGGCGGTAAAAACACTGAAGACAACCAGTTAGAAGGTTTTGGTGGGGTACTCGGCGTAACCAAAGGTTTATGGACAGAATTTGGTTCGGAACGTGTGATTGATACGCCAATTACCGAATCTGCAATTATTGGTATGGCCGCTGGTGCTGCGGCTACAGGTTTACGTCCTGTTGCCGATTTAATGTTTATGGATTTCTATGGCGTGTGTCATGACATGCTCTATAACCAAGCCGCTAAATTCCGTTATATGTTTGGCGGGAAAGCAAAAGCACCAATGGTTGTACGTGGCATGATTGGCGCAGGTTTTTCTGCGGCAGCTCAGCATTCTCAGTCACCATATAACGTATTTGCCGCGGTTCCGGGTTTAAAAGTTGTGGTTCCATCTAGCCCATATGATGTGAAAGGGCTATTAATTCAGGCTATTCGTGATGACGACCCTGTGGTGTTCTGTGAACATAAAATGCTCTACGACATTAAAGGTGAAGTTCCAGATGATGCCTATACCATTCCTTTTGGTGTAGCAAATTACACCCGTGAAGGGACAGACGTGACCATTATTGCTTTAGGCCTGATGGTACACCGTGCCAATGAGGTTGCAGACAAACTGGCAAAAGATGGTATTTCGGTTGAAGTCGTAGACCCTCGCACAATTTCCCCTCTGGATGAAGAAGGAATTTTAGAGTCTGTTGCATCGACTGGGCGTGTGGTTATTGTGGATGAATCAGCAGCACGCTGTGGCTTTGGTCATGATGTGGCTGCACTGATCGCGCAAAAAGGTTTCCACTATTTGAAAGCACCTGTTGAACTCGTAACGCCACCACATACGCCTGTCCCATTCTCTCCAGTTTTAGAAAAAGAATGGATTCCAAGTGTAGAGCGTATTGAGCAAGCTGTGCGAAAAACATTGGAGGCTTAGGATGAGCGAAATTAAAACGCTGGAGATCCCGAAATGGGGATTATCCATGGAAGAAGGCACGATTGCCCAATGGTTGATTAAAGAAGGCGATAGCTTTAATAAAGGCGATGAAATTTGTGAAATTGAAACCACAAAAATCGTCAATGTATTAGAAGCGCCTTTTGCTGGAACACTCCGTAAAATTTTAGCAAAAGACGGTGATACTTTACCTGTTGGTGGTCTTATTGCGGTATGTGCTGATAGTGAAATTTCTGATGCAGAAATTGAAAAGTTTATCGCATCAGTAGGTGGTTCAGCAGCTAAGGCCCCCGAAGCACCTTCGGAACAAAGTAAATCGGAAACATTTGCACCTGCACCTATTGCTGAAAAAGCAGAACAGCCACAGACTGCTTCAGCTCCTGCAAAGGTAGTAGCTAAAGGTGACTATGCTGTACCGGAGTCATTGCAAGGCTATCAAACATCTGTTGATTTGTTTGCCACACCGCATGCGTTAAAGCTTGCAGAAAAGCACAATGTAAACTTAGCGAAAGTCACAGGTTCTGGTCGTGAAGGACGCATTAGTGTTCAAGACATCCAGAAAGCTGTACAAGCAGCTGGAGGTCAGTGGCCTGATGTTAAGCAGCAAACTCAGGCTAAAGTGGTTAAATCTACTGCTGATGATAGCCGAGTTTCAGCGACACCTGTAGCACGCCGTTTAGCAAAACAATGGGGCATTAACCTAAATGACTGCCGTGTTTCAGGTACTCGTGGCCGTGTCTGTAAAGAAGATGTTGAAGCGGTTTACTATCGTAATAACCCAAAGTCGGTAAATGAACAATCTGCTCAATGTGCAGCTCAACCACAATCGACAATTACGACTGTGGCGATGAATGGTATGCGTAAAGCGATTGCTTCACGGCTACAGGCTGCAAAACGTAATGCACCGCATTTCCGCTTAGTGGTCGATCTAAACGTAGAGGCTCTGCAAAATTTACGTAAACAGATTAATGAGACTGTTCCACAAGTGAAACTTTCGATTAATGACATGCTAATTAAAGCAGCAGCTGCGGCTCTGATTAAAGTGCCGGAGGTGAATGTTCAATTTGATGAGGCCACTCAATCAATTTTACAGTTCTCCCAAGCGGATATTTCGGTGGCCGTGGCTATTCCAAACGGTTTAATTACACCCATTGTAAAAGCAGCAAATCAGAAGTCTTTAGCACAGATTTCCGATGACATGCGTGATTTGGCAACGCGTGCCAAGACTGGCAAGTTACAACCTGATGAGTTTCAGGGCGGCAGCTTTAGCATTTCAAATTTAGGAATGTTAGGCATTAAACAGTTCGATGCCATTATTAATCCACCGCAAGGTGCAATTATGGCATTAGGTGCTTCTGAATCTCGCGCTGTTGTTGAAAATGGCAATGTAGTGGTTCGTGAGATTGTTACAGCGACATTGTCATGCGATCACCGAGTCATTGATGGTGCAGTTGGGGCGAAATTCTTGGCCAGCTTTAAGCAGTTTGTTGAAAACCCTGCTTTAATTTTGGTGTAGGAGAACCCGCATGTCAGAAACTCAATTTGATTTAATTGTGATTGGCGCGGGACCGGGTGGGTATGTGGCTGCAATTCGTGCAGCCCAGCTCGGGTTAAAAACCGCAATTGTAGAAGAGCAACATTTAGGCGGAATTTGTCTAAATTGGGGCTGTATTCCAACTAAAGCTTTGCTTGCAGGGGCAGAGCTTGCAACTCAGTTTAAACATGCAGGACAGTTTGGTTTTCAGGTATCCCAACTCGATTTTGATATACAAAAGCTTGTGCAGCATAGCCGACAAGTTTCAGCTCAGTTAGTACAAGGCATCGATTACTTGCTGAAGAAGAATCAGGTGACAGTGTTTAATGGCCGTGCTCAACTTACGGCTAAAGAAAAACTTGAAGTGACCGATGCTCAAGGTAATAGTCAGGCTTTGAGTGCACCGCATATCATTTTGGCAACTGGAGCTAAAGCTCGACATGTTCCTCAGCTTCCTGTCGATGGAACATATGTCTGGAGCTATAAAGAAGCGCTTGTACCAGAGCAATTACCAAAAAGCTTACTGGTTGTGGGCTCAGGTGCAATTGGTAGTGAGTTTGCTAGCCTTTATCAAGACTTGGGGTGTCAGGTCACGCTTATTGATTTAGCCAAGCAGATTTTACCAACCGAAGATGCGGAAGTTGCTCAATTTGTCAGAAAGCAATTTGAACAAAAAGGAATGAAAATCTTAACCGATGCTGTCGTTCAAAGTATTCAAATTGAAAATGATCAAGTTCACTGTGTGATTGAAACAGCAAATGACATTCAAACGCTTGTTTTTGACCGTGTGCTTTCGGCAATTGGTGTACAGCCTAATACTACGGGGTTAGGACTAGAACGTTTAGGTGTGGAACTCAATCCACAAGGTTTTGTGGCAATTGATGACTATTGTAAAACCAATGTAGCAGGGCTTTATGCCATTGGGGATGTTGCTGGAGCACCGTGTCTTGCCCATAAAGCAAGCCATGAAGCCATGATATGTGTCGAGAAAATTGCTGGTGTGGCAAACGTACATTCACTCGATCGTAGTCAGATACCGGGTTGTATTTTTACACATCCACAAATGGCGAGTATTGGTTTAACTGAAAACGTAGCAAAAGCTCAGAATCTACCTATACGAATCGGAAAGTTCTCTTTAACTGCAAATGGCAAAGCTTTGGCAATTGGAGATGCGTCAGGTTTTGTGAAAACTATTATTCATGCAGAAACGGGCGAACTGCTTGGTGCACATATGGTAGGCCATGAAGTAACCGAACATATCCAAGGATTTGCTATTGCCAAATACCTAGAAGCAACTGATGAAAGTTTAGCTCAGGTGATTTTTCCGCATCCAACCTTATCAGAAGCTATGCATGAATCCATTCTAGCTTCAATGCAACGAGCGATTCATATGTAGAAATTCTGCATTTACAGGAGTTGAACATGGTTAAGGGATTAAAAAATAAAGTCGTTTTAGTGACGGGGGCAGCTCAAGGCATTGGCCGTGGGATTGCCCTGCGCTTGGCGCAAGAAGGGGCACATATTGCATTAGTGGATATGAAACAAGATCGACTGAACGATGTGCAGCAGGAAATTCAGGCTTTAGGTGTAAATGCGAGCACATTTATTGCCGATGTAAGTGACCGCGAGCAAGTATATGACGCTATAAATCATGCTGAACAGACACTTGGTGGATTTGATGTCATGATTAATAACGCTGGAATTGCACAAGTTCAGGCAATTGCTGATATCACACCTGATGAGTTTCAAAAAATTGTCGATATCAATATTGGTGGCGTGCTGTGGGGCATTCAGGCTGCTGCTGCAAAATTTAAGCAACGTCAACATAAAGGAAAAATCATTAATGCTTGCTCAATTGCAGGCCACGATGGGTTTGCTTTACTCGGTATTTACTCGGCAACCAAATTTGCGGTACGAGCACTTACCCAAGCTGCGGCAAAAGAATATGCCAGTCACGGTATTACGGTAAATGGATATTGCCCCGGAATTGTCGGAACAGACATGTGGGTTGAAATCGATAAACGTTTTGCTGAAATTACCGGTGCAGCAATCGGTGAAACTTATAAAAAATATGTGGAAGGTATTGCTTTAGGTAGAGCCCAAACACCAGATGATGTAGCTGCATTAGTTGCTTTTCTGGCAAGTGAAGATTCGGACTATATTACGGGTCAATCCATTTTAACAGACGGCGGAATTGTCTATCGCTAAAACAACATCCTTATTTGAGGGAGATAATAATGAAAGCAGCGCGTTTTTATGACAGAGGCGATATTCGTATTGAAGATATCCCTGAACCAGAAGTCACTCCCGGCACTGTAGGCATTAAGGTAGCTTGGTGTGGAATCTGTGGTACAGATTTGCACGAATTTATGGAAGGGCCAATTTTTATTCCACCGTGTGGACATCCGCATCCTATTTCAGGTGAATCTGCACCGATTACCATGGGGCATGAGTTTTCAGGTGTGGTCTATGCTGTAGGAGAGGGTGTGGATGATATTGAAATTGGTCAACATGTCGTCGTAGAGCCTTATATTGTGGCCGATGATGTCCCTACTGGACTGGGTGATAATTATCATCTTTCCAAAAATATGAACTTTATTGGTTTAGGTGGTCGTGGCGGTGGTTTATCCGAAAAAATTGCGGTTAAACGCCGTTGGGTGCATCCAATTTCCAATAAAATTCCACTGGATCAGGCAGCCTTAATTGAACCGTTATCGGTGGGTCATCATGCCTATGTGCGCAGTGGTGCAAAGGCTGGTGATATTGCACTGGTAGGTGGTGCGGGGCCAATTGGTTTATTGCTTTCGGCAATTTTAAAAGCGAAAGGTCTTAAGGTAATCATTACCGAGCTCAGTGCAAAACGTAAAGAAAAGGCCAAAGAGTCGGGAGTCGCAGATTATATTTTAGACCCGTCAGAAGTTGATGTTGTTTCTGAGGTCATGAAAATCACTAATGGCGATGGTGTCGATGTAGCTTTTGAATGTAGTAGCGTTAACAAGGTGTTAGATACTTTAGTCGCGGCAGTGAAACCAACAGGTGTGATTGTTATAGTTTCGATTTGGAGCCATCCAGCATCAATTAATGTGCACAGTGTGGTAATGAAAGAGCTTGATGTACGAGGCACAATTGCCTACGTAAATGACCATCAAGAAACCATTAAACTGGTCGAAGAAGGTAAAATAAATCTGGAACCTTTTATTACGCAGCGTATTCAACTTGATGATTTGATTTCACAAGGTTTTGAAACCTTAATTCATAACAATGAGTCAGCCGTTAAGATTATCGTACATCCCTAAATAGGTACTTAAGCCTATAAAAAAGAGCGAATCATCGCTCTTTTTTATTAAAGTAAATTGTTGTTTTTGGCTTCAATAATAGGAGGTAATGGCTGTCCTAAAGAGCTTAGAGACTCACGTTCAATCAAACGCACAATAGAATCGAGCGGTAAATCATTTTCTTGCAAACCAAAAGGTTCTTCAATTTGAGCACTTAAAGCATCTAGCCCTAAAAACATATAAGCGATTAAGCCAACAATAAGCGGTGTCCAAATACCTAAAGCTGCTTCAAGGCTAAATGGTAATATGAAACAAAAACAATAAACAGCGCGATGTAAAAGTACAGAATAAGAGTAGGGTAAAGGTGTACCTGCAATACGGTCACAACCCGCTTGAATATTGCCTAACTCAATAATATGTCGATTTAGCGTGCTATAGATAATGTCACTAATTTCGCCGTCCTTTAGTATTTTAACTAAATCTTTTTGAATATTTTCGAGTACAAATTGCGGTGCATTAATATGCTCATTTAAATAATTAAGTGAAGAGTTATTTAAATAGGCATGCTCAAGAAATTTTGTGGGTTCGACTGTTTGTTGACGCAGTCGATCACGCAATAAATTACTAAAAATTAAGACCTGATGAATTAAATGTTCGCGTTGTTCATTAGATAAAACATGGCTATCTCTAACAATATGTCTGGCATTGGCAATTAGCGCACCCCAAAGTTTGCGGCCTTCCCACCAACGGTCATAACATGCGTTATTTCGAAAACCCGTACAAATTGACAGAATCACACCGAAGATAGTAAATCCGATTGCAGGTACGGTAGGAATTTGAATCCAATGATAATAAGAGAGCCAAACTACACATGCTGAAATAAGTACAACAAAACTCAGTGCAGGCAAAACCTTCGGCAAAATTGTTCCTTTCCAAGCAAATAATAATTTAAATACATTGCTTTTATCGCGAACAATCATATAAAGCCTTTGAACTAATGAACCTAACCAAGTGCAATATGATACGCCTTAGACGAGCTAAATACCTAGCTAAAGCTTATGCTTTTGTCTATATCGCCAAAGGGTAGTACGGCTAATTCCAAAAATATTCGCGACCATATTTAAGTTATGGTTATATTTTTCTAAAGCGGCTTGTACATTTTCAGGACTAAGTTCTGTATTTGTCTCGGGTAATTTAACGTAATCCTCTGCATTTAAGAGCTCATTCGGTAAGTCTTCAACTTCAATTTCGTTCTTACCATTTGCCATAGTTAATGCATAAAGCAATGTATTTTTAAGCTCACGAACATTTCCAGGCCAGTCATAGTTTAGCAAAATCTGCATGGCTTTTTGATTAACATGACGAGGCATCGTGTCGAGTTGAGTTGAGCTTTCTTTTAAAATTTGATCAACAATAAGAGGAATATCGACTTTCCGCTCTCTGAGTGGTGGTATAAAAATTGGAATTACGCGTAAACGGTAGAGTAAATCATGACGGAAACGCCCAGCCTTAGCCTCTTCGCGTAAAGCTTTATGTGTTGCGGTAATAATTCGGACATTGGCTTGAATCGGTTTTTCACCCCCTACAGGCGTAAATTCACCTGTTTCTAACACCCGTAATAGTTTAGCTTGTAGCTCTAAAGGAATCTCAGCAATTTCATCCAGAAACAGAGTTCCACCTGCGGCACGTTCAAACACGCCTTTATGGTCACGAATTGCTCCTGTAAAAGCACCTTTCACATGCCCAAATAGTTCACTCTCTAAAATATTAGAATTTAAAGCTGCACAGTTAATCGCTACAAAGATCTTATTTTTACGTTGGCTATAATCATGAATTGCTTTTGCCACCAGTTCTTTACCACTACCAGATTCGCCGCGGACAAGCACTGGAAACTCAGTAATTGCCACTCTTTGAATAATTGAAAACATACGGGCCATTTCTGGTGAACAACTATTGAAAACTTTAGCCAAGTCTTGCAATTGTTCTGTTAGCTCTACTTGATCAGCAATATCATTCTCTATGCTAACGGGCTGTAGAATATGCAATTTCCCGATAATGCGATGTTCTGCAATGTAAATATCATTTTCCTGATAGATGAATCGCTTTCTCATTTTTGGAGTATTAATTTCAAGATACTGATTATGATGATCTTGAATAAGCGCTGCCATGCTCTCAACAGAAATGTCATCTGTATTAAATTTATAGTGAATTGCTTGAGTCGTTGTGTCTGCTAAAAAAAGACTCGCATTTGGGAATAAAGCTTTTAATTGCTCAAATAAAATAAAAAAATCTTGTTCTGACTCAAAATTTAACTTTGCCATTTCATGTGTTTCACAATCGTTTCATTGAAACATACTTGAGTTTCAAAGGAACATCAAGCTAAGTTTATTTTCTAACTTTAATTTTATATCTTATATTAAATATTTGATTTTTATATTTATTATTTAATTTTAAATAATTGGCACCTTATTTGCAAAATATAGGAAAGAAATAAATTATTGGGGTATAAATCATGTTCTTTAAGCAGTTTTTTGAGCAGGAAAGTTCGACTTATACATATATGCTTGGGTGTAAAGAAACTCGAGAGGCTGTTTTAATTGATCCAGTTGCATCAGATATAGAGATTTATACAAAAGAATTAGAGCAGCATCAATTTACGCTCATCTATACCTTAGATACGCATGTTCATGCAGACCATATTACTGCTGCAAATTTGCTTCGTGAACGTTTTCATTGCAAATCAGTTTTACATCGAAACTCAGATGTAAGTTGCGGAGATATTTTAATTACAGATGGTTGCATGCTTAAAGTCGGCAATCTCAGTATTGAAGCACGCTATACACCAGGCCATACCAGTGCTTGTACGAGTTACTTGGTTGAAAACATGGTTTTCACTGGTGATGCATTATTAATTGATGGATGCGGTCGAACTGACTTTCAGCAAGGTAATGCAGGGACACTTTATGACAGTATTCATAAGCAACTTTTCAGCCTACCTGACGAGACTATTGTGTATCCAGGACACGACTATAAGGGTCGTTTGTCTTCAACGATTGGTTATGAACGTTTAAAAAATTCACGTTTAGGTAAGAATCGCTCACGAGAAGATTTTATTGAATTAATGAATAACTTAAATCTGCCATATCCAAAACAAATCGATAAAGCGCTACCCGCCAATCAGGCCTGTGGCTCAACTTCACAATCATAAGGTGGCAATATGGAACTTAAACGAGTTAATCAAGAATTTTATGTTGCTGACCAGATTACTGCCGACGATATTGCGAAAATTGCTGATCAAGGGGTAAAAACTCTGATATGTAACCGTCCAGATGGAGAAGGTGCAGACCAACCCAATGTGATTGAAATTGAAGAAGCAGCTCAACAATATGGTCTAAACGTAATTTATCAGCCTGTGACCAGCGGCAAAATTACCGACCAACAAGTTACAGAGTTTAAACAGCATTATCAGAATGCCCAAAAACCTGTTTTAGCGTATTGCCGTTCTGGTATGCGTGCAGTCAGTTTGTGGGCTTTGGCTGAAGTTGCTCCAAAAGATGCAGCACTGTTAGTAGAAGCAGGTAACAAACTTGGTTTTAACTTAAAAGGCTTAGTGCCACGTATTTTAAAACGTGACCATGAACCAGCCACAATTCCTTGTTATAGCGTTGTAATTGTGGGTGCTGGAGCAGCTGGAGTTTCTGTAGCATCGAGCTTACTGTCTCGTGAACCTCATTTAGATATTGTCATTATTGATCCAGCAGACACTCATTATTATCAACCGGGTTGGACCATGGTTGGTGGTGGTATTTTTAAACCACAAGTAACTGCACGCTCAATGGCAAGTGTGATTCCTTCAAAAGTGAAATGGATGAAAGCAGCAGTTGCCGGATTCGACCCTGAGCATAATCAAGTTATTTTGGAAGGATGCCAACCGATTCAATATAAAGCATTGGTTGTCTGTCCTGGTTTAAAACTGAATTGGCATGGAATTGAAGGTTTAGTCGAAACCTTAGGAAAAAATGGGGTAACGTCTAACTATCGTTATGATTTAGCGCCGTATACATGGGAATTAGTGCAACAGCTAAATGGTGGAAAAGCAATCTTTACCCAGCCGCCTATGCCGATTAAATGTGCCGGTGCCCCTCAAAAAGCGATGTATCTTTCAGCCGACTACTGGTTAAAGCAAGGCAAACTTAAAGATATCTCTATCCATTTTTATAACACTGGTGCTGTTTTATTTGGTGTGAAGGAATATGTACCTGCACTAATGCAATATGTCGAAAAATATGGTTCAGAACTACATTTTAACCATCAGCTTGTCAAAGTAGATGGGCCTGCGAAAAAAGCATGGTTTAAGGTGGTGAATGATGAAAGTGCAGCATTGGTCGAAACAGATTTCGATATGTTGCATGTTGTTCCACCGCAACAAGCGCCCGACTTTATTCGTGCCAGTACTCTTACTGATGAAGCCGGCTGGGTGAGTGTGAATCCTCAAACCTTACAACACACACAACATGCCAATATTTTTGCTTTAGGCGATGTGATGAATGCACCTAATGCCAAAACTGCTGCTGCCGCACGTGCACAAGCTCCGATCGTTGCGGTGAATGTTATAGCTCAACTGAAAGGTGAGCAAAACTTTTGTGAATACAACGGCTATGGCTCATGTCCACTTACAGTAGAGCGTGGAAAAATCGTTCTGGCTGAATTTGGTTACGGCGGTAAGCTTCTTCCAAGTTTTCCAAAATGGGTGATTGATGGGCAAAAGCCATCTCGTTTGGCATGGTTACTCAAAGAGCAGATTTTACCGCCGATTTATTGGCAAGGCATGCTCAAAGGCCGCGAGTGGATGGTCAAACCTGAGCGAGGATAAAACAAAGCAACGCTTTGTACGAGCGCAAGGCGAGAGCTATGCTCGAGCGGAAGAGGATAAGTAAAGATTAATAATCTTTACCCTGAGAAGCGGCTAAAGCTTCGCAAGAAGACGAGAACTATGTTCGAGTTAAGAGGATAAGCAAAGCAACGCTTTGTCCTGAGAAGCGACTAAAGCTTCGCAGATTTATTCAATCATTAACCAGCAGTCTACTGCAAATGATGTATATGCAAATTTAGGCTTTTGATATGTTATTACTTGTCGTTGAAGGCATCGTGATTGGCTTTTTACTTGGTCTTACTGGCGCAGGTGGCGGTATTCTTGCTGTACCTGCGCTCATGAGCAGTCAAGGCTGGAGTGTTGCTCAAGCTGCGCCGATTGGGTTATTGGCAGTTGCGCTGTCTACACTCATTGGAACCATTGAAGGCTTATTTAAAAAGATTGTTCGTTATCGTGCTGCTATTTGGATTGCCTTAATTGGTGCTCCTATGGCACATATCGGCATTTTAATAGCCAATGCGATTTCACCTGTCTGGCTCATGTTAATGTTTAGCTTGGTCATGTTTACAGTAGGTTATCGACTTATTAGTAACCGAGTATCAGACTTTCATAATCCGCCGTGTCAGGTCAACCCAAGTACGGGACGTTTTATCTGGAATTTTAAAACGGGAAGCGTTCTTGCCAGTATCGGAATTATTGCTGGGCTTTTAACTGGCATGCTAGGGGTTGGTGGCGGCTTTGTAATTGTGCCAGCGCTTAGAAAAGTCACAAATTTGGACATGCATAGCATTGTCGCAACTTCACTTATGATTATTTTTCTCATCAGTGGAATGAGTATTGTGATGCATATTGCAGAGGGTTTTCACTATCCAGTAGGCATTACTAGTGCGTTTGCGCTCGCATGTGCAGTTGGTATGTTATTAGGGCGCAGAGCTATTCGTTTTATTCCCTCTGCAATTGTGCAAAAAGTCTTTGCTTTAATGGTTTTTGCTGTCGCAATTTATATGGTCATTAAGATAGTTAATCTAACAAATATCTAAGTAATATAGTATTTTAACTATCTCTGTAGTTAGCAATTATCCAAAGACGAGATGTTAAAATTCTCTTGGGAAATTTGTTTTAAACCATATAAATTTTTGAGAAAGCGATATGAAGCGAGTTAACGTGGCAATTTGTGGTTTTGGACGGATTGGGCAACAAATTGCAGAGCTTCTTTTAAATCGATCGGCATATTATCAACAAAAATATCAAATTGATGCTCGCTTAGTAGGAGTATGCAACTCATCATCAGGTTTAATTGATCAAGAAGGTTTACAAGCTGCAAAGTGGTTAGATAAAACACAATATCAAGCAGGCTTAACTGAGCAAAAGTTTTTAGAACAGGTTCAGGCGGATGTCATTATCGAGACAGGGCCAAGTGACTATGTGACAGGTGGAAAAGGCCTATTTTATTTAAATTATGCTTTAACACATAGCATGAATGCGATTGCAGTATCGAAAGGTGCGTTAGTCGTAGAAGGCAAAAAATTAATTAACTTGGCACATCAACACAAGAAAAAATTATTTTTTAGCGGTGCGACAGCTGCGGCCTTACCGACTGTTGATTTGTTTGAATATAACTTGGCTGGTTGCCAAATTTTAGAAATAGAAGGTGTTTTTACCGGAACCACAAATTTTATTTTGAATGATATGTTGCAACATGAATGTGCATTTGCAGAATCTCTTGAAAAAGCTCAAACAAAAGGGATTGCAGAACCTGACAGTTCTTTCGATGTAGATGGATGGGATACCGCTGCTAAAATTACCATATTGGCAAATACTGTTTTAGGAGCTCATGTAAAAATTCAGGATATTCCAAAACAAGGAATCAGTCATGTTACTGCCGATGATATACGTGATTGGAAAAAAGAAGATCTAATTCCTCGTCTGGTCGGTTTTATTCATCTGAAAAATCAGCAAATTCAAACAGGTGTTGAATTAAGATTAGTTCCAGCAAATCATTCTTTTGCTCATCTGCAAGGTTCTAATAAATGCATTCGGGTGTTAACTCAAGAAATGGGTGAACTTATTGTAAGTGGAGGAGCATCTGCACCTTTAGCTACGGCAGCTGCTGCTTTAAAAGATTTTGAGCTGATGCTAAAAATGGACTGCTGAAATTAATTATAATTTTTAAAAAAGCAGGCTTTTAGGCCTGCTTCTCACAACTTTTTTGACTATTAAATAACTTTTTTCCAATTTCAAACTTACTGAACATTAAGTAATTGCCGAGTAAGATCAATAAAATTCCAAATAATGCATTTAAGGTCCACTCATATCCTTCAAAGAAGGTAGAAACTGTTAGAGCGACTAAAGGGAAAAGTAATGTGCTATAGGCTGCTTTGGCTGCACCAATTCGCCCAACCAAAGAAAAATAAGCTGAGAACCCAATAACTGTACCAAATACAGCCAAGTAAAGTACCGAGCTTAAAAATGGGAAATTCATTGGAGGCATTAAATCTTGTCCAGTAAATAAAGCTAGACTTAACATTACCAATGCACCATAAGTCATGGCATAACAGTTTGTTGAAAAGATATTTAGGCCACGTTTTTGGTGCCTAACACTAATCATATTCCCTAAAGAAAAACCGTAAGTACCTATTGCACATAACCCAATACCCATCAATAACTGTGCATTAAATTGGCTATTAATCAGGTCATGCCAAAAGAGTAGAACAATACCACCTAGGCCCAAAAGTGCAGCTGGAGCAAAGTTTGGGGAAGGTTTTTGCCTAAAAAAGATAAGCGCATTAATAGCATTAAAGAAAACAGCCATCGAAAAAATAACGGACTCTAAACCGCTATTTACATATTTAACGGCAGTATAAAAACAAATAAAGTTTAGGCCGAAAACACAAAGGCCTTGCAGCATACAAAATAAGTGATCTTTTAAAGCAATTCGCTGTAATTTTCCTGAAAATAGTAAAACAACCCACAGTAATAAGGCTGAAATGGCAAAACGCCATAAAATTGCGACGACGGGTGTTGCATAATGGCTCTGAACGGCAATTCCAATCCATGTTGTTCCCCAAATCAACACCACCGCAACATAGAGTAAAATATTCATAAGTTCATCCTCGATTACTAAGCTTAAGTATCGAGGAATGCTTCATTTTTCACGTATATATTCTTGTGTTGTACATGCAAGATCTTGCGTTTTTTATAGATCTAAACTAGCTCAATTTTGCTGAATATGGTTAACTTAAGCTTAATGATATTCGTTTTAATTTTGCATGGCCTATCAAACTTTAGAACAGCTACAGCAATCTAAAGCCAAGCTTCACGAAACTGTGGTGCTTGATGAAAATATGCAACTTGCATTTTGGTCTAATGAACAAGATCGTGTAAGTGTCTGTAGCGATCACCATACTTTAAGTCTTTATATTCAAGATGGCTATGAAAGCTATCAAAAAACACCTGCGGGCTGGAAAAATGGCGGTGGGCCGGGGCGTTTTTGTTTGTTGCCTGAACATCAAGAGTCTACTTGGGATATACGAGGCGGGCTTAAATTTGTTCACCTGTACTATACCGACCAACATTTGCGTGATGTTGCTGAAAAAATATGGGACAAAGAGCCCAATCAAATTGAACTAAATGAAGTTGTCTTTAATGATGACGAAAAGATTCGTGCGCTATATCAGTTTTTCTTGTTAGATTGTGATTGGAATGATTCATCAAACCATTTACAAATGAGTACCACTGCCAGTTTATTGTTGAATCATTTAATTCGAAGATATAGCAATGTTAAGTGGCAGCAGCCAGTTATTAAAGGTGGACTGGCACCTCATAAACTCAAATATATTCAAGACTGGATTGAAGGGCATTTAGACCAAGCACTCACTTTGTCAGACTTGGCAAATGTTGTGAATTTAAGTGAATACCATTTTGCTCATATGTTTAAACAGTCTATGAATATGGCACCTCACCAATATGTCATGCAAAGACGTTTAACTAAGGCAAAAGGGCTAATTCAGTCATCTCAGCTTTCTTTACAAGATATTGCCCTAGTATGTGGTTTTAGTTCAGCAAGCCATTTAAGCCATCGCTTTAAACAGTTTTATGGAATGAGCCCTTCACAATTAAGATAACTGATCCACCTTTAATTTTTTATAAAAAATAAACAATTAATTTAACTAGTAGGTTGCTAACTCTTGTGCTTCTGCATTGGGTAACAACATGCGGTAGTTAATAATATGTTCAAATTTCTTGGGCTATCTAGAGTTTTTATTCAACACAAATACATATATCTTTTTTATAACAATAATTAAATTCTATAGATAACTATTTACTAATTTATTGATATTCATTGAAATTATTTTTTTAACTAAAGTTATCGCTTTAAATTATTTCCAAAGCTGAAACATTTTAAACATTATTTGCTCAAGTTGTTATAACAGGTTGTAAGCCGTGAGCCAGCTACCCCACGATCCCAAAAATCATAAGCCTCTTTACGATCAGTTAAAGGAACTCATCCTTAACAAAATTGTAAATGGTGAATATGCCGTGTTGAGTCAAATTCCATCTGAAAACGAGTTTGCTGAACAGTTTGGTGTAAGCCGAATCACAGTTCGCCAAGCACTCAACCAATTACAGTTGGAAGGCTATATTTTTAAGGTGCCAGGTAAAGGGACCTTTGTAAGTAAGCCAAAAACGTTCCAGAACATCTCAAGTTTGCAAGGTTTTGCAGAAGCAATGTCATCTGCTGGTCACGAAATTTTAAACCGTGTCATCTCGGCCGAGCTTAAACAGATTCCGATGCATGTTGTGCCCAAATTAAAGTTACCTGTTAAAGCCAATGTATATGAAATTCAACGTGTTCGTTTGCTCAACCGTCAACCAGTGTCTTATGAGTTGACTTATTTGCCAGAACATATTGGTTTGAAGCTTAAAGAAAAAGCGATTGATTTACGTACAACCGATATTTTCAAGGCATTAGAACAAGAGTGTGACATCCCTTTGGGGCATGCGGATTTAAGTATTGATGCCACGGTAGCGGATGAAGAATTAGCAGCTTTGCTGCAAGTTGAAATCGGAACTCCTGTATTACGGGTCGAACGTTTGACTCATGACGCAAATGGCCAACCGATTGACTATGAATATCTCTATTTCTCGGGCGATACCTTCCAGTACCGTTTACGTATTCATCGTTAATAACTCAGATAAAAATAAGGATTTTACAATGGAAACTAAATATCTTGAGTTCGATATTGTGGTGATTGGTGGTGGAACTGCTGGACCAATGGCTGCGATTAAAGCAAAACAAGAAAACCCGAATTTAAAAGTCTTGCTCATTGAAAAAGCGAATGTAAAGCGCAGTGGAGCAATTTCAATGGGAATGGATGGGCTGAATAATGCTGTCATTCCGGGCTATGCAACACCTGAGCAATACACCAAAGAAATTACAATTGCCAATGATGGAGTAGTTAACCAAACCACTGTATATGCATATGCGAAGCATAGTTTCAAAACCATTCAACAGCTCGATCAATGGGGTATTAAGTTTGAAAAAGATGAGACAGGCGAATTTGCAGTAAAAAAAGTACACCACATGGGGGCATATGTTTTACCAATGCCTGAAGGTCATGACGTAAAAAAAGTTTTATATCGTCAGTTAAAGCGTGCTCAAGTCAAAATTAATAATCGGATTGTCACCACGAAGCTTTTAAAAAATGAGCAAGGTGCAATCAATGGTGTACTTGGTTTTGACTGTCGTAGTGGCGACTTTTATGTCATTAAAACGAAAGCAGCCATTTTATGTTGTGGTGCCGCAGGGCGTTTAGGTTTGCCAGCTTCTGGCTATTTGATGGGTACTTATGAAAACCCAACCAATGCAGGTGATGGCTATGCAATGGCCTACCATGCAGGTGCTGAACTTGCCAACTTAGAATGCTTCCAGATTAATCCACTGATTAAAGACTATAACGGCCCAGCTTGTGCCTATGTGACCGGTCCTTTAGGAGGTTATACCGCTAATAGTAAAGGTGAACGTTTCATTGAATGTGACTACTGGAGTGGTCAAATGATGTGGGAGTTTTACCAAGAACTGGAAAGTGGTAATGGTCCTGTTTATTTAAAAGTAGATCATTTGGCTGAAGAAACGATCCAAACTATTGAAGAGATTCTACATACCAATGAGCGCCCAAGCCGTGGACGTTTCCATGAGGGCCGAGGAACTAATTATCGTCAAGATATGGTGGAAATGCATATTTCAGAAATTGGTTTCTGTAGTGGACACAGTGCTTCTGGTGTATGGGTCAATGAAAAAGCTGAGACTTCGGTTAAAGGCTTATACAGTGCTGGCGATATGGCGGCTGTACCTCATAACTATATGCTTGGTGCATTTACCTACGGATGGTTTGCGGGTGTAAATGCCGCGCAATATGTGAATGCAATTGAAGATAGCGAATTAAACCAAAGCGAAATAGAAGCAGAAAAAGCTCGAATATTTGCGCCACTGGATTGTTCAGAAGGTTTACCAGCCGAACAAGTGGAGTATAAGCTGCGCCGTTTTGTAAATGACTATTTGCAGCCTCCTAAAACTCGCCAAAAAATGGAAATTGGGCTAAAGCGTTTTGAAGAAATTAAACAGGATATCAAGCGAATCTCTGCAAGAAACCCACATGAGCTGATGCGTGCCGCTGAAGTTTCTTTTATTCGAGACTGCGCGGAAATGGCTGCTAGAGCCTCACTGTTTAGGGAAGAAAGCCGTTGGGGACTGTACCACTATAGAGCAGATTTCCCTCAAAAAAATAACTCGGATTGGTTCTTTCACGCTCATTTGAAAA
This sequence comes from Acinetobacter sp. V116_7, assembly GCF_056735735.1. Lineage (NCBI taxonomy): Bacteria > Pseudomonadati > Pseudomonadota > Gammaproteobacteria > Moraxellales > Moraxellaceae > Acinetobacter > Acinetobacter sp. V116_7. The sequence continues at coordinate 421,954 of NZ_JBWZIF010000028.1, read as the reverse complement.
AAGATGAACACGGCAACATGGTCAGTTTCAAAAAACAAATCGAGCCTTATGTGGTTCCGATTAATCAAGATGAAGCTGTGTCGTATGACCGTTTACGCATTCAAAAAGATGTTGCTCTAGCAGACTAAATAAATCAGGAATTTAAATCATGGCTTTTATTTTTAAAGAAGTACAGCACCGTACTGTCGCACCCGTCATTATCGATGAAGATAAATGTATTGCTGATAAAGGATGCACAGTCTGTGTAGATGTTTGTCCAATGGATTTATTGGCAATCGATCCAACAACTCAAAAAGCTTTCATGCAGTTTGATGAATGTTGGTACTGCATGCCTTGTGAAAAGGACTGCCCAACGGATGCAGTCAAAGTAAATATCCCATACCTACTCAAATAATTAATTTGGAATACTCAACATGAGACAAAATAAATTAATCAATAAAAAACTATTACTCAGTAGCTTAATTGGTGCCATTGTACTCGGCACTATGGGGTGCGGTAGTAAAACAGAAACTGTGCGTGTAGCCATTGGTACACAAGACACGACCATTAACTGTGCAACAGGTGGGTTGCTCATTCGTGAATTGAATTTATTACCAAAATATTTACCCAAAGATGGTGAATACAAGAATGTTAAATATGACATTCAATGGAAAAACTTTACCTCTGGTGCACCACTTACCAGTGAGATGGTGGCTGGGCGTTTAGATTTGGGAGCAATGGCCGACTTTCCTGCTGTTAATAATTTAGCGGCATTTAAAAAAGCTGGAAAAGAAAGCATATTTTTAGCGCCTTTGTCAGGCAGTATTAATGGTAGCGGCAATGCGATTGTTGTTCCAATTGACTCAAAAGTCACTTCACTTAAAGAGCTAAAGGGGCAAACAATTTCTGTACCTTTTGCCTCAACTGCTCACGGACTATTATTGCGAGCAATACAAGCTGAAGGCTGGCAACTTGATAAAGATATTAAAGTGATTGCTCAGGCGCCAGAAGTAGCAGGGCCTGCCTTAAAAAGTCATAAGATTGCTGCGCATGCTGATTTCGTACCATTTGGCGAGTTATTTGCTTACCAAGGTTTTGCTAAAAAAATCTATGATGGTTCACAAGCAAAATCACCCACATTTCATGGATCACTTGCCAGCAAGGATTATGCACAGCAGCATCCAGAAGTCATAAAAGCTTATTTACAGGCAACCATTGAAGCAAATCGATTGATTCGAGAACAACCTGAAAAATATAGTGAACTTATTGCTGAAAAAACCGGTATTCCTGCCGAGGTTGTCTATCTCTTCCATGGTCCATTAGGTTTGCAAACTCGTGACTTAACTTGGAAACCTGAATATCGAAAAGCGACTCAAATTGCGATAGATACCTTAAAAGTTCTAGGCAAAAACGACGGTACGCTTGATGTAAATAAATTTATTGATGACCAATATATTAAGGACGCATTTCAAGCATCTGGACTTAATTACAGCCAGCAACTGGCTGACTATGCAAAATTACCTTTGGTTGCCAATGATGCTTTAACAGGCCAACCCATCAAAACATTTGATCGGGTAACTCAAATTTGGGTAAAGGGTGAAGAAATAGTGCGTAGCTATGAAACACCTGAGCATGCTTTTTCTGATTTAAAGAAAATTCAAGCCGCTGGAAAAACGGTGCGTGTGGTTTATAGCCAAGATCATCAGTCCGACATTAAGTTACTTGCCAATCTGGCATGGTATGCCACAGATAAAGCAGGACAAATTCAGGCCTTTTTATTAAAAGATGATGCTGAAAAATGGGCTAAACAACAAGGCGGAAAAGTATATGACTTTAAAGCTATTCAGCTTGTAACACAGAGCTGATGTGTTGTCTTACCTAATGAGCAGGAGGTGACGAATGAGTAGTTTAGTCCAAACAAAACCTAAAAACCAAAGTACATTTTTGATTAAATTTTTCCAACAATTGAGGTTATATCCAGCGCATTTAAAAAACTATGCGATAGCTTTTACATCTATAGTTTTCTGGATAGTCATTTGGCAAGGACTTGCTCAGTTTAAAATAAATTTAGGCATTGTGAACTTTAGCAATGTCCCGACACCATTAGATGTCATTCATTCGCTTTGGGCTTTCTTTCAACTCAACACTGCATTTGAACATGTTGAATCTAGTGTCTTTCGCGTAGTGGTTGGTTTTGTGCTCGCGGCTTTAATTGGTGTAGGTATTGGTTTGTTAGCAGGACGTTATCAAAAACTTGCTGCATTTCTGATGCCGCCATTAGAAGTATTACGTCCAATTCCAGCAGTTGCATGGATTCCTTTAGCGATTCTGATTTTTCCATCGTCAGAAGCTTCTATGATTTTTATCACTTTTATCGGGGCTTTATTTCCAATTTTATTAAACACTGTACATGGTGTTGGTGCAGTTGACCCAAGACTCGTTGCGTCAGCGAAAAGTCTAGGTGCTTCTGATCTAGCTATCATTTATGAAGTCATTATTCCGGGTGCATTACCGAACATTATTACGGGTTTATCCATTGGAATGGGCACTTGTTGGTTCTGTTTAGTGACTGCCGAAATGATTTCAGGCCAACACGGAATTGGATACTTCACATGGGAATCGTTCACCTTGCAAAACTATAGCAATATTGTGGTTGGCATGGTGCTAATAGGAGCGTTAGGTATGTTTAGCAGTACATTGGTGCGTGTGATTGGAAACCGATTTACCCCATGGTATCAACTAAGGAAGTCTTAAAATGTCAATTACACAAGGCCATGTGCGTATTCAAAATCTATCTTTACATTTAGGGCAAGCTAAAAATCGTTTTCAGGCATTAGATCGGGTTAATTTCGAAATACAACCGGGCGAGTTTATTTGTCTACTTGGCCCATCGGGTTGTGGTAAATCTACATTATTAGGTGCTTTGGCAGGGCACTTACCCATTAGTTCTGGGACTTTAACGGTCGATAATGAATCTATACTTGAACCACATCCAGACAGAGGTTTGGTGTTCCAGCAACATACCTTATTTCCATGGAAAAGCGTGCTTGAAAATATTGCCTTTGGTTTAAAAATGAAAGGCATCGCCAAACAAAAGCGTATTGAACAAGCTCAGAAAATGATTGATCTGGTCGGACTTAAAGGTTTTGAACATAAATTTCCAGCTGAACTTTCTGGTGGCATGCAGCAACGGGTTGAAATTGCGAGAGTACTGATTAATCAACCTCGCATTTTATTAATGGATGAGCCTTTTGGTGCATTAGATGCCCAAACTCGTTTAAAAATGCAAATGTTATTGCTCGAAATTTGGCAAGAAATCCAAACGTCGGTTTTATTTATTACCCATGATATTGATGAGGCACTTTTTTTAGCCGATCGAGTGTTGATTATGAGCCATCGACCTGGACGAATTATTGAAGAAATTCCGCTTAAGTTTGAACGTCCACGAGACGTTGAGCTTGTAACAAGTAGTGAATTTACTGCTATTAAAAAACATTGCATCCAGACTTTAAAAGAAGCCACTCAACAAGAAGAGTTAAGCCGTTTAAATCCATTAGGGCTTGGAAAGAAATCACAAATTAAGGAATACGAATGAGTTTTTATTATCAAGCTTTAGATGACCTCGATGAATATAATCAGGAATTTCTTGCACAGCTTAATCATACAGATGAAAAGATTCGCTTTGTTGCTTTAATGAATATTGGTGATGAAGAAAATCCGGATTTACTTCCTTGGTTGCATGCAGCACTACAACACGATTCTTCAGCTTTAGTTCGTGAAGAGGCAGCAAAAAAGTTAGAAAGTTGGGAAGATCCAACCAGTTTACAAGTATTGGCTCAAGCCTTATTTGATACAGATCTGAATGTTAGACAAGCTGTCAGCCAAAGCTTAAGTGAAGTGAAAAATGCGGCATCCGCCCAGATCCTTGCGCCTTATTTAAAGCATACGAATACTTTTGCTCTTAGTACAATTTTACGTGCTTTAAAACCTTTACGACCACAGCAATTATTCACAGAGATATCTGCTTTGGTAGATCATGAAGATGTTCTTGTGCGCCGTGAGGCAGTCAGTGCATTAAGTTGGTTACAGCAAGACCAAGCGATTACGATATTGGCAAAAACTGCTGAAACAGATGTAGATGATGAGGTTCGCCGCATTGCAACAGGTGGTTTGGCCTATAGTCAGAGCATATCAGCTGAGGTTATCCAAGCACTTCAACATTCTTTAACTTCGGAAAGTTGGCAACTAAGAGTTGAAGCTGCTCTTACGATTGGAAAATTACATATCGTTCAGCTTGAAACTCCCTTAATTCATGCTTTATCTGACTTATATTGGCAAGTACGTATTGCTGCAGTTCGAAGCTTAGGATTACTCAAGTCGCGTCTGGCAGTTACTCATTTGTCTGATAACTTTAATCATGAAATTAGCAATTTACGTAAAGAGGTCGCTTTAGCACTCGGTGAAATTGGCACATCAGAAGCTCAGAATCTATTAGAACAACATCAAAATGACTCCGACCCAGAAGTACGAAAAGCGATTCGTATTGGATTAAATCAAATTGGTGAGGTGAAATATGCAAGCCAGACCTGATATTCGTGTTGATACTACAAATAAACAAGTTCACTTTATATGGACCGATGGTTTAAGCGTATCTCTGAGCCATCAAAATTTAAGGGAAATTTGCCCATGTGGCTTTTGCCGAGCGAAGCGAATTAAGCAAATTAAAATTGAAGATCAAAATGTCGAAGTAACAGCTATGTTCGATCAAGGTTACGGTGCCCAAATTTGTTTTAGTGATGGACATGATAAAGGAATTTTCCCGTGGGCTTTTTTAAAAGAATTTGCTAAGTGCTAAAAAATGCCTTCTGCTTGGGACAGAAGGCATCTCATTTAATTAATGATCATGTTCTAAATAATCTGGTTTTTTTGGAAGCGCAAGGCTACACAAGAAACAGATAATCAGCATGACAATGACATAAATAAAGAAGGTATTTTCAATTCCAGCAGCTTTGAATTGCAAAGCAACCGAAGGTGCAGAACCACCAAAAATAGCATTACCTACCGCATATGAAAATCCTACCCCGAGTGCACGTACGTGAGGTGGGAACATTTCAGCTTTTACTAAGCCACTAATAGATGTATAGAAACTCAAAATCATCATCATAAAAATGAGTAGCAAGGTAATGATGATCGGCGAATCTATATAATTAGGCATCCCAATTGCCATCACTGGATAGATAAAAATCGCAGATAATAAGCTAAATGCCAGCATTGAAGAACGTCGCCCAATACGATCCGAAATGGAACCAAATACAGGTTGAGCACACATATAGACAAATAGCGCGAAGGTCATGATATAACCAACGGTTTTGCCATCCATACCTAAATTAGTTAAATAGGTTTTTGAATAAACAGTTTCTACATAAAACGTTAATGAACCAGCAGAAGTGTATCCGACCACCAATAAAAAGGTTTTCCAATGCTTTTTAAACAGCTCTCTTAAGCTACCAGACTCTTTGCGTTCACTATCTTGATGAGAAAGCGTTTCTTCTAAACGACTCCGTGCGAGTAAAGATAGAATGGCAGCAATACCACCAATAATGAACGGAATACGCCATCCGCCATCAAGTAATTGTTGTTCACTTAAAAACGTTAATAAGATTACACCAAGTAGGCTGGCAAGTAACTGGCCACCAGAAAGGGTGACATATTGGAAAGAGGAATAAAAACCACGTTGACCTTTTAAACCTAATTCACTCATATATGTTGCTACTGCACCATATTCACCACCCACCGATAGACCTTGAAGTAAGCGTACTACCAGTAAAAGGAAAGGGGCAAATAAGCCAACTTGTTCATAAGTGGGTAGGGCTGCAAATAGAAAAGAGCTCAAAGCCATTAAGCAAATTGAGACAATCATTGATTTTTTTCGACCGTGTCGGTCTGCAATGCGTCCAAATATCCAGCTACCAATAGGACGCATAAAAAAGCTTGCTGCAAATACACCCCAAACATAAATCGATTTGGTCGTACTATCCATATCTGGTGCAGTTAGAGCCTGAGTAAAATAAGCAGCAAATACTGCATAGATATAAAAGTCGAACCATTCGACCAAATTACCTGAAGCTGCGCCTACAATCCCTCGTATTCTGCTGCTCTTTTCTTCCTTAGTATATGTCATAGATATTCCGTCAGTTAGCAGAAAAAAATAGAAATTTTCAGATGTACTGAACAGGAAATAGAATGAATCTTTAAATATCACTCAATCCTGAGTACTTTCTTAGAATTCCTCTCCATTTATTTTTTATAATTTTAAACTTCCATTCTAGTGATTCTATGATCTTTTGTTCGATTTAAAGATATTTTTACCGATTATCGAACAATTCCTTAATTTAGTGAGTTGATCAATTCACCATAAACTTTATTTAAAATCAAACATCTAATTTATCAAGCATATTGATTATTGTATTCCTCCTTGGTCTAGACCTATTTCTGAGCTTAGTTTTATTTTGACTATTTGGTAATACTTAAAAAGTTATAGTCCCAATTTCAAAGAAAATAAATGAAATTTATATAATGATGATGCTTTATTACACAAAATTTACTTAATCTAAAAACTATATAATTTGTTGTTTATCGATATTTGTAGCTGTATTCTTGCGTGGCTAAAAATAAGGAAACTTTCCGATTTTTAACACACTTATATTATGCACGGTATGGGCAGGTAGTTATTCAATGGACAGACACACGCTAAATCTTCACTTCATTACATGCTCTAAAACAGCATTGGCTTCATCTATTGCACTGATGACATCTCTAGTCTACGCAAATGAAGCGGAGGTTTCGCAGCTCCCAACCATTACTGTGAACGCTACACAAAATAGTGATGCGCTATATACATCAAAGAAAGTTAATTTATCTGGTTTTCAAACAGGCGATGTAAAGAAAGTTCCTGCATCTATTACCACCATTACCTCTGAGCGCATAGCAGATCAACATGCAAAAACACTGACCGATGTTATTAAAAATGATTCATCGTTAGGAGATGGCTACGCTGCTATTGGCTATTATCCAAACTTTGTAGCACGTGGTTTTGCCCTCGATTTAGGCTCTAGTTATCTCATTAATGGCCATACCATACGTGGCGAGCAAAATGTAGCTTTAGAAAATAAAGAGCAAGTTGAAATCTTAAAAGGTATTTCTGCGATTCAAAGTGGAATGTCGACACCCGGTGGTGTGGTTAACTATGTAACTAAAAGACCTGCCGATGTTAAAACTATTACGGTCGATGCAAATTCAGAAGGTGGTTATACTCTTGCAACGGATGTAGGTGGCTTTTTAAATGATAATTTTGGCTATCGAGTCAATTTAGCGCATGAAAGTATTCACCCAAACGTTGATCATGCAAATGGTAAGCGTGAGTTTGGTTCTGTTGCTTTAGACTGGAAAATTAATGATCGCTCTAAACTACTGTTTGACATTGAAGCTCAGCATCAAAGCCAACGCTCAGTACCGGGTTATCAACTGCTTGATGGGCAAGAAGTACCAACAAATGTAGATCAAGACCGTTTATTGGGGTATCAGTCTTGGAGTAAACCGGTTGTAAATAACAGTGTAAATGCGAGTTTAAAATATCAATATGCATTTAACGATCAATGGAATGGTAGCTTAAGTGCATCACAAAGCCGTGTTGTGATTGATGATAACAGTGCTTTCCCATGGGGATGTTATAACGATAATTGTGAAGTTACTGGTTTAGGCAATACTTTTGATAAACACGGTAATTATGATATTTACGATTTCCGCAGCCCAGATGATACGCGTATTACTAACCAGTTCGCTGCTGGGTTAAATGGTCAATTCAACACTGGCAACATTCAGCATCAAGTAGCTTTCGAATTACAACGTACTTATAAAACCTTAAAACACCATACACCACTGAATGTAGCGGTAGGAACAGGCAATATCTATGAAGATACGATTGACTACAGTCCATCATCAGAAAGTCCAGGCGATCGTTACAAAGCCCTAGAAAGTGATCAAACGGCATTTACTGTATCTGACCGAGTTCAATTTAACGATCAGTGGTCAACTTTACTCGGTGGGAAGCTTATTCATCTTGATGAGCAAGCCTATAAGCCAGATGGCCAGCAAAGCCGAGACACAGATTTAAATAAGTTTTTACCGCAATTAGCGCTCATGTATAGCCCAACTGCTAAGACTAATCTTTATGCTTCATATGCCAAAGGATTATCAGATGGTGGTGAAGCACCTTGGTTTGCTAATAATGCTCTAGAGGTTTTATCACCTAAAAATTCTGAACAATTTGAACTCGGTGTGAAGCAACAAATACGCAACTTTTTATTAACAGCAGCTATTTTTGATTTAAAACAAGATAATCAATATACGACTACAAATTCTGAAGGGAAGTTAGAATTTGTTGAACAAGGCGAACAACACAACCAAGGTATTGAGTTAGGTTTAACGGGCGCTTTAACCGATACAGTTGATGTAAGCTCTGGCGTTACCTATACCAAATCTCGTCTTGTTGATATTGATAATGACAGCTACAAAGGTCATCAAACTCAAAATGTACCGAAAGTACGCGCAACAGCACAGTTATCTTATAAAGTACCTTCCGTTGAAGGGTTAAGATTACTCAGTGGTATGCAATACAGTAGCAGTAAATATGCAAACAAAGAGGGAACGGCAAAAGTAGGTGGTTATAGCATCTTTAATATTGGTGCTGCCTATAAAACAAATTTTGCTGGGCATGACACGACCTTCAGATTCAATATTGATAACTTATTTAATAAAAAATATTGGCGTGATGTAGGGGCATTTATGGGTGATGACTACCTATTCTTAGGTAATCCACGTACAGCCCAGTTCTCTACAACTTTCAGTTTTTAAAATATAGAACAAATAAAATAGGAGCTTATAAAAGCTCCTTTTTTATTTTCAGGAATTAAGCCGACATTTTTGGTTTAACCATATTATTAATCGACAAGATATCATCAAGCACTTGTGCTGATAATAAGCCTTCGTTTTGAACGAGTGCTAATACACTTTGTCCAGTTTCATTTGCAGTTTTAGCAATACGAGTTGTAGTTTCATAACCCAAATATGGGTTAAGTGCAGTCACAATACCAATTGAGTTTTCAACTAAAGCTTTACAATGTTCAGGGTTCGCCGTAATCGTATCAATACATTTACTTTGGAACATTGCCATCGCGTTACCAAGCAAATCCATAGATTCAAATAGTTTGAATGCAATAAGTGGTTCCATTGCATTCAACTGTAATTGACCAGCTTCAGCAGCTAAAGTTACAGCCAAATCATTTGCAATAATTTGGAAGCAAGCAAGGTTCATTGCTTCAGGAATAACTGGGTTTACTTTACCTGGCATGATCGAACTACCCGGTTGACGTGCTTCTAAGTTAATTTCATTGATACCAGTGCGTGGACCACTTGAAAGTAAACGCAAGTCATTGGCAATTTTTGAAAGTTTAGTTGCGGTACGCTTTAATAAACCAGATAAAAGAACAAAGTCACCCATATCTGAAGTTGCTTCGATTAAGTCAGGAGCAGACTTAATTTTCTTGCCAGAAATTTTTCCAAGCGCTTGAATCGCAAGTTCACGGTAACTATATTCAGTGGTAATTCCTGTACCAATCGCCGTACCACCAAGGTTCATATAAGCTAAAACATTTGGAATAAGCGTATTAATTTGTTCAAGATCTTTTTGTAGAGTTACTGCAAAAGCACCAAACTCTTGACCTAATGTCATAGGCACAGCATCTTGTAACTGAGTACGACCCATTTTTAAGATGTGAGCAAACTCTTGAGATTTATTACGGAAACTTAAAATTAAGTTATTAAAAGGAAGGTTTAATTCATCTAAGCTTAATAACAAACCTAAGCGAATCGCAGTAGGGTACACGTCATTTGTTGACTGTGACATGTTAATGTCGTTATTAGGATGTAGATATTGATATTGACCTTTAGAATGCCCCATATATTCTAAAGCAACATTCGCCAATACTTCATTTGCATTCATATTGGTTGAAGTACCAGCACCGCCTTGCATCATATCAATCGGGAACTGGTCGTGAAAATTACCGCGAATAAGTTGATTACAACTGTATTCAATCGCTTCAAATTTAGTTTGATCTAAGCTTTTAAGATTATAGTTCGCTTCAGCACAAGCAAGTTTTACCATTGCTAATGCTTTAATTAAATGTGGGAAATTTCCAACTTTGCTTTGTGTTAAGTTAAAGTTTTCTAGAGCACGTAATGTTTGAACTCCGTAATAATCATTATTATTGATTTCTCTATAACCAATAAGATCCTTCTCAATACGGGTGGTAATTTCAGCGTTCATCATTAAACTTCGAATTAGTAGAGTAGATAATTCATATTAGATTTCGAAATGCTTCACTTCTAATGCATTTATCAAGTTAATTATGCATTTTTTGCATATCAGTTTTTTCCTTTTCTAAACCTAAAAATAAAAAAACTTTTTTATTCACAAATTATATCGAAATTTTATTTTATAAATTAATGGTTTACTTTTTAGATAAATTAAAAATAAAAAGTTCGATGATGAACTAAATGAAGATGTAATTTGAAAAAGAGCTGCATGCAAAATTTTAGACTTGTTAATTTAAGTGAAATATCAACTAATTTAATGAGGGCAATTAAAATGGAAGTGTAGTTTACCTAACAAATTTATATAAAAATGTGATGCATTTCACATAAAAGACACTATAATACGAAAAAATCTTAGTTTTTAAGTTTATGTTAAAAGTCACAGCCGCATTAATCATTTTGGGTAGTTTTACATACTATGTACTTTTTCATGGTGAAGAGAAAAGTGAGTCTAAAACTTCCCGTTTACTTAAAGACGCGGAGCAATCGATTGCTTCTGCTGAAAGTTCAGTAAACAAAGCAAATAGTATTGTACCAATATCTTATAAATAGCCACGGTTACTCAGCCTAACTATTTTATATTAACCATCAAAATATTGTTTTATCTAAATTTTATTGAAATTTAGATAAAAGACTGTATGTATAGAGACAAAATTCATGAGAATGAAGTTTATCGCCTATGATCCCAAATCTGGGGAAAAATTAAGCTTAAAAGAGCATATCCATCACATGGATAAATACACCACTTATATCTTTTTTAGTGATGAAAAAGATAATATGGTATTCAATCCGCAGAAAAAGCAAGTTTTTGAAATTACTCAATATACAGCGAATATGATGGTTGAAATTTCAAGAAAGCTATATTATTTGATTGGTGAATATTAAAAATTTATTTCAGGTCAATATAGGGTAGATACTTTAGTAGAATAGTCAGGTTTATTTAGTTGAACTATACTGCAAATATATCTTCTGATTTTAACTAGTTGATTAGGTCAGAAAGCTTAAATCCTGAAATAATCAAATTAGCAAAATTTTAGTTTTACAGTCCGTATTCTTCCCCAAGGTGCGGACTTTTTTTATAAAAATTAAGACTTGATAAAACGATGAGGGTATTTTTAGTTTTTATTAAAGCTTAAATGGTTATTTACTTGATTTATATCAACCTTACTTTTTGATTTAAAATAATTTTTAGAATAATAATTTTATATTTGTATGAGTTGTTGCGCTAAATGAAAGTCTTTTATTCTCTTACACTCTTTTCTATGTCAGAATTATTAAATACTTACTTTTATCGTTTGGCTTTGCCATCCTTCCATCGCATTTTTGCAGGTACTCCCATGTTTTATATTTTTCATTCATCTATCCAGCTATTTATTCAGCTTCCCAAGCAGACAAATTAAGGACATAACTATAAAAAGGGAATGCAAAAATGAACTTAGAAGTACGTTGGGTAGAAGACCTTTTGACACTTGAACGAGAGCGTTCTATTTCAAAAGCAGCCGAAAAACGATTTATTAGCCAATCTGCTTTTACGCGTAGAATTCAGCAAATAGAAGAGATGATTGGAGCTGAAGTCATTATTAGAAATAATAAAAATAATATTGAATTTACAGACATCGGTCGAATTATGCTGGTCATGTCTAAAAATATTGAGAAGCAGGTAGAAGAAACAGCCAAGCTGATTAAAAACATCAAAAATGAAACCGAATCTACGATTCGTTTTTGTGTAGTCCACTCATTAGCATCGGGTTTTTTAACGACTTTTTTAAAAAAATTCCCAACGTTTATGCGTGATTTAAAAATCGAAATTGTAGCGACGAATAGTGGTGAGGGCTTATCTCTTTTAAAAGAAGGTGCTTGCGATTTTATGATTTGTTATGCAGATCGATCTAATATTAATCGTGTTGGTGATGATATTTTAAGTGGGATCAAGATTGCTGAAACAGAGATTGTTCCTGTCTCAGCTACCGAAGCGGATCATACGCCTAAGCATACAATTCAGAATAATTTTTCATTGCTTGCTTATAGTAAACACGCTTATTTGCGAAAATTGGTAGATCAACTGATCGAAGGCAAGTTGAATTATAAAACCTTATACGAGACTGATAATGCAACGAATTTGAAAGAGCTTGTATTACAAGGTCTAGGTGTGGCATGGATTCCAAAAATTAATGTTGAGGAAGATCTTGCGAACGGAAAACTGGTCATGTTAGATCATCATGAGTATTGTCTTCCTCAAGATATTTATATTTTTAAAAATAATTTGAGTGATAACAAATCAGTTCAGCAAATCTGGAAAGGTTTTCAAATTCAGCATGATTAAATTTTAAAAAATTTATAACGGTATGAGCTGTATTCACTAGATTTATATACGAAGTAACCAAATAAAGGGGCAATGCTTTTGTCTTTATGATGAAAGGCTTTATAAAGCATTGCCCATAGTCTAGATTCTTTGTTAATTTAGGCGATATATCAATAATCTAAAAACAGGTTTAGCATTTTTATTTAAGTTATATCTGTTTTCAGTCCTTTTTGAATGGATTATTTGATCCAGACGGAGACAATTTTGTTTGATCTAGATAGTAGATTACTAAATATTTTTTATCATATTTATCGGTTTAAAAGCGTTTCAATGGCTGCCGATGCTATTGGCCTTACACAACCGAGTGTTAGTAATGGACTGAACAAAATCCGTCAGCATTTTAATGATCCGCTTTTTATTCGTGTTGGAAATGAAATGATTCCAACCGAATTGGCTAAAGAAATCTTTCCACTTATTAGTGAAGTGATTGATAAAGTTGAAAGCATTAATAACTTTAGTGTGAACTTTGATCCGCTAACTTCAGATCAGCTTTTTACAATTGCGATGACAGATGTGTCTCATCTGGTGTTATTACCGCAACTAACCAACTATTTAAAAGAGAAAGCACCTTTAATTCGTTTGAATATTCGGCCCATTACACCAGAAACCAGCTATCAAATGGCAAATGGTGAGATTGATCTTGCAATTGGCTTTTTACCCCAATTAGAAGAAGGCTTTTATCAACAAAAGTTTTTTAAACAGCATTATGTAGTGATTAGCTCTAAGAGCCATCCTCGTTTAGACCCAAATAATTTTACTTTAGATGATTATATGCGCGAGTATCATATTGATATTGATGCTGGAATCGGACATTACCATATTAAGAATGAATTACAGAACAAAGGATTAGATAGAAATATTTTAATTCGCTTACCGAGCTATCTTGGGGTAGGATTAGTCGTTCAAGAAACAGATGCGATCGCAACGGTGCCGTATTATTTAAGCCAAGTCTTATTGGTGAGAGAAAATTTACAGATTTTACCAGCACCTCTAGACTTCCCAACTTATGACGTTAAACAACATTGGCATATGTCTTGCCATCATAAAAGTAGCCATAAATGGTTCCGACAAACCTGTTATGAACTTTTTAAAGTCTAAAAAAGAAGGTGTAAGAAAAACTCTTACACCTTCTGTGTGGTTTGATTTTTTAGATTTCAATTGCGACAGCTGTAGCTTCACCACCACCAATACATAACGCGGCAACACCTTTCTTTTTACCTAGGCGTTTTAAAGCATAGATAAGAGAAAGAATAATTCTTGAACCAGTTGCGCCAATTGGATGGCCTAAAGCACAAGCACCGCCATGGACGTTTACTTTTGCTTCATCAATGCCGAGTTCATGAATTGGGGCCATTGCTACCATTGCGAAAGCTTCATTAATTTCCCAAGCATCTACTTCATCAACTGACCAACCAGCACGCTCAAGCACTTTTTGAATTGCACTAATTGGAGCAATGGTAAATTCGCTTGGATGTTGTGAGTGAGTAGAGGTTGCAACAATTTTCGCCAAAGTATTTAAGCCATGGCTTTGAGCATATTCTTCTGTGGTAAGTACTAATGCAGCAGCACCATCAGAAATGGAGCTTGAGTTAGCAGCTGTAATTGTTCCGTCTTTACTAAAAGCTGGGCGCAATGTTGGAATCTTCTCAAGATTAGCTTTTAATGGCTGTTCATCTTGATCGATAACTTCTACACCTTTACGTGTTTTGACTTCAACAGGAACAATCTCTTCTTTGAAGTAACCTTCGGTAATGGCAGTTTGCGCTTTTTTCAAAGAAGAAATCGCAAAGTTATCCATTTGCTCACGTGTAAAACCTTTAGTGTTTGCCATGTCTTGAGCAAAAGAACCCATTAAGCGGCCTGTTTCAGCATCTTCAAGACCATCTAAAAACATATGGTCCTTAATTTCACCGTGACCCATACGGTAACCACCGCGAGCTTTCGGCAGAATATACGGCGCATTAGTCATAGATTCCATGCCACCTGCAACAATAATATTGGCACTACCAGCTTTTAAGGTGTCTGAAGCCATTAACACCGCTTTCATAGCAGAACCACATAGTTTATTAATGGTGACCGCACCCACATGATCTGGTACACCAGCTTTACGCATCGCCTGACGAGCAGGACCTTGACCTATGCCTGCACTCAATACGCAACCAAAAATAACTTCATCTACTTGTTCAGGTGCAACACCTGCACGTTGAATAGATTCACGAATTACAGCCGCGCCAAGTTCTGGTGCAGTTAAAGCAGATAGGCTGCCTTGAAAACCGCCCATAGCAGTACGACTACCTGAAACTATAACAATTGAACTCATCTTAATATCTCTTATTGATGTATTTGTTAAAATTGCCTTTAGCCGAAACTAAAGACTCCAGTAAATTAAAAAGTGGGTGGGGTGTAGCTAAGCGTTCTTCCAAAGAACCACAATAAAAATAAAACTAATGGAAAATGCACAACGAGCTGAGTGACTGTAAAACCAATCACATCTTTTGCTTTTAGTTTTAAAATGCCTAACATTGGAAGCATAAAGAATGGATTGATTAAATTTGGTAAAGCTTCAGCTGCATTATAAATTTGTACAGACCAGCCCAAATGAACTTTTAAATCATTTGCTGCTTGCATGACATATGGTGCTTCGATAATCCATTTTCCACCGCCAGATGGTACGAAGAACCCAAGGATGGCAGAGTAAATTCCCATCACAATTGCAAAGGTTTCTTTTGATGCGATTGAAACGAAAAACTCGGCAACATAATGAGACAGCGATAAATCCTGACTGTTTAAAGCTTGCGTCATAATAAAGGCGATGCTTCCGTAAAGTGGAAACTGAATTAAAATTCCTGATACGGCTGGAACTGCTTTTGCAACGGCATTTAAGAAGTTTCGTGGTGTTCCATGCAATGCTAGACCAAGCATTAAGAACACAAAGTTGTATGTGTTTAAGCTTGAAATAGCAATGATTGGATTACTTTTTGAAAACTCAAAAAACATCCAAATTACACCTAAAGCCACTACAATAATCGTTAAAATAGGTGAGTTTTCTAACCAGTCACCCGGACGCGTTGATTTCTCCTCATGTGGTTTGTCTTCTTCAAATTGCAAATCAAAACTATCAATCGTTTTAACATTATTGCCTTTTGGAGCTGAAAAATATGCAATCGCGATTGAAACAATCACTAAAATAATAGTCATCGCAATTGATTGCCAAAGGAAAATCGTTTCGGTAAATGGAATAACGCCAGTCAGATTGTAAATTGATTCAGGTAAACTACTTTTATTTGCCTGAAGCTGTGCTGCTGAAGAGCTAATTCCAAGTGCCCAAGTTGCACCCATACCAATAATGGCCGCTGCCGCAGCAGCACGGTAATCCATATTCAGCTCTTTACGTTTTGCTAATGCAATTACTAAAAGCGCTGTAAGAATTGTACTAACAGCCCAATTGACTAGTGAAATTAACAAACTAACCGTTGCTACCAAAACAATAGCACCACGTCCAGAATTTGGAATACGCGCCATTTTTTGAATCAGAAATTTTACGGGCTTAGAAACAGAAACGACATAACCTACAATAATGAGCATTGTCATTTGCAGGGTAAAGGGAATAAGACTCCAGAAACCATTCCCAAAAGAAGTCGCGACATCGTGAATTGGCGCACCAATACCTAAAGCAGCAACTGACACGATAATGACGCCGAGTAATGCAAAAATATATGAATCAGGAAACCATTTTTCAGACCAGTCACTAATCCGAAGAGCAAATCTTTCAAAAATTCCTTGCTGTTTTTCCATAGCTGAAAAATCCTTCTCATTCTTATTTATAGACAGCACATCCGGTGCTTAAAAGGGTTAAGACTCAAGCTCACTTTCTAACTTAAGTCTTTATTTCTTACTAAAAATTTAATTTTATGCGACTAAGGTTTTATAAAATTCGACGCCTGTAACAGCTTGAATCTGTTCAAGCGTGACATCTTTAGCAAGTTCAATCAGCTCTAAGCCTTGTGGAGTAATGTCCATTACACCTAGGTCAGTAATTACGCGATGAACCACACCTTTACCTGTTAAAGGCAAACTACAATTTTTCACAATTTTTGGCGTACCATCTTTTGCGCAGTGTTCCATAAGCACTACAACTTTTTGGACACCAACAACCAAGTCCATTGCGCCGCCCATACCTTTAACTTTCTTACCTGGAATCATCCAGTTAGCCAAGTCACCATTTTTAGAAACTTCCATTGCACCTAAAATGGCAATGTTGACATGGCCACCACGGATCATGGCAAAAGATTCTGAGCTTGAGAAAAAAGCAGCACCAGGGCGAGCAGTAACTGTTTGTTTACCAGCATTAATCAAATCAGCATCTACAGTTTCTTCAGTTGGAAACTCGCCAATACCTAATAAACCGTTTTCAGATTGAAGCCAAACATTAATATTTTCAGGGATATAGTTGGCAACTAGAGTAGGTAAGCCAATACCTAAATTGACATAAAAACCGTCTTCAAGTTCTTTTGCAGCACGTTGTGCCATTTCATTACGTGACCAAGCCATTTTATACTGCCTCCGTGCTTAAAGTTTTATGCTCAATGCGTTTTTCAGGTGATGCATTCAGTACAATACGGTTTACATAAATTCCCGCTAAATGGATTTCATCTGGATCCAATTCACCAATTTCAACAACCTGTTCAACTTCTGCGATTGTAATTTTTCCAGCCATCGCACATTCAGGATTAAAATTTTGAGCAGTTTTACGAAATACTAAATTACCCGCTTTATCTGCTTTATAGGCCTTAACAAGAGCAACATCTGCTGTTAAAGATTCTTCTAAAATGTAGTTTTTGCCATGAAAAGTACGTTCTTCTTTACCTTCGGCAATGAGTGTACCGACGCCAGTCTGAGTATAAAATGCTGGAATTCCTGCACCGCCAGCACGTAACTTTTCAGCTAAAGTACCTTGTGGTGTAAGTTCTACATCAAGTTCACCATTTAAATATTGGCGCTCAAACTCTTTGTTTTCACCAACATATGAAGAAATCATTTTTTTGATCTGTTTGGTTTGAAGTAAAATACCTAAACCAAAATCATCTACGCCTGCATTATTCGAAATACAAGTAAGACCACTCACACCACTTTGTTTAACTGCAACAATCAGTTTTTCAGGAATTCCGCATAAACCAAAACCGCCAACGGCAAGTGTTTGATTATCTGCAATAACGTCTTTCAGTGCTGCCTCTGCATTGGCATAAACTTTATTCATTCTATTGTTATCCTATATCCCTTAGTGATCTTAGTTTTAGCATCTCAATTCGTGTTATAGAAGTTAATTTTTTTAAATGATTAATAAGTATAATCAATGAATACTATCAAATTACCTACAAAAGATCAGACGAACATAAAGCAAAATACTTTAAAAAATCATCTCATAGCATTGAAAATTATAATAATTAGTAAATTTAGCTTAAGCATCTGCTTAGCTCATCCTAAAATGCAGTCTTTAATTTTTTAAAATTTATATTGAACTAAAGCCTCAATAAATTGAGTCGAAATATTTGAAATTTCAAAGTTCTTTTTATAAACAATTCCTACAGTCTTATGAATAGATTCATCCTTTAATTCAATCAACACATTATGTTCTTTATCAATATGTTTAGCGAAGTGCCTTGGAATCGCACTTACTCCAATTCCGTAAGCAACGAAACTTGAAAGTGATGAAATTTGATGACATTCAACTTTCAAATCGAGCGTTATATTATTTCGCAAACAATTTTGCTCAACTAAATATCGGACAATTGAAGGTTTTTGTAAGGTCACGAATGGATTTGAACAAAGCTCATGCCATGTAATAGAGGACGATTGAGCAAGTGGATGAGTCTTAGGTAATAAAGCTAAGAAATCCTCTTCAAACAGAGGCTTGAATTCTAAGCCCTCGGTGAGATCAGGTTCAAAGCAAATACCAAGTTCAAAAATACCGTCTTGTACTTTTTCTATAATGGTTTCATTTGGAATATCTTGAATTGAAAAGTTCAGGTTGGGATGAAGTTCTAAAAATTGATGAATTACCTCAGGTAAAATTGCATGAGTCACAAAGGGCATTGAGGCGATACTTAAGGTTCCACGATTAAGCTTAAAACGTTGTTTGACATCATTTTCCATTTCATCCCAATTGGCGAGTAATTTTTTAGCATAGGGAATGAGAGATTTACCTTCTTGGGTAAGCTCAACACGACGTGTATTACGGTTAAACAATTTACCGCCTAACTCTTCTTCTAAACTCTTGATGGTGAGACTTAAAGCAGACTGGCTTAGATGTAGCTCTAAAGATGCATTAGCATAGTTGAGTGTACGCGCAAGTGCTAAAAAAGCTTTTAATTGTTTAAGCGTCATTTCATTCCTTTAGATTGCTCAGCTCATCTAGAAGGGTAATTTATACGAAAATTTATCTAATATGATGTTTTTTGACAAAAATTATGAAAAAGATGTAGAGAACAATGATACAGATTAACTCATAAAACATAAAACCGAACTTTCACCGCTAGTACCTACATTAAAAACTGAAATGTAAGATTAATAAATATTAAATACATTACTTAAACTACCTTCGTGTGGTTTTTCATTTTCTGAACTGTTAAATTTTATTCATAATTAAAATGGATAATTATCATGCAAAAGATCATTGCATTAAGCTTAGTTTTTTTATTAAGTGGGTGTGTAAGCCCAACTGCTCAAATGGTTAATAATAAATTTAACGAAGAGCAGCCTTCAACACCTTCAATATCAGGTATATGGACGATTTCAATTGGCCCAAGCATATCAACCATAAAACTTGATTCAGATGGCAATGGAGTACTTTGTGACGATACTAAAGGACATGTTGTATTCAACAAAGTTAAGTATGCAAATAATATGATTTACATTGAAAATGGTATGATTCTAGACGTTAAGACTCTTAACAAAGATATAATTGAAGCTAGAACAATTTTAAGCGCCTCTAGTTCAAATATGATCTACAAAGCTGATAATGACTTAAAGGTAGCTTCATTAAAGTGCGCTAAAGAAATATAGATAATGACCTTCGTAAACCTGAAATGGTTTTTTATTGCCTTGAGAAAAATAAAGTTGGCATAAGGATCCTGTCCGGCCATTGTTGTTGATCCTTAAGTTATATTGCCATTAAAAGATCTAAGAAAGGTAATTAAGTCTTACAAACAGCTTTTGTAATAAATTGTGGTAGATTCTTAACAGTTAAGGTTTTGATAGTATTTTCATGTACCATTGCGACATTAAAAAAATAAAATCTCAAAGGTAAAATGAAATGAATAAGATAACCCTAGTTTTGCTAGCAGCTCTTCTTTTTTGTATTTTAGCTAACTATGAAAGTTTCAACTTATTAAAACTTCATGAAACTGCCAGTAGTGAAATTAACAAAACTCTTCCTAAAAACTAATCTACCTAATGATGTTTTTTTTATATCTTAAGCTCTTAAATTTTAATTATTAATAATAAAGGGTAATTTTATGAGAAAAACTTTAATTGGAGCTTTATTCTTGACGTTTGGAGCCTCGGTAGGTGCAGCATCAAAAATTGAAAAAGAGGAAACAAAAAAATTCTCAACTATGAAGCAGTGTATTGAATGGTTAGATTCTAAATATCCAAATAGTAAATGGCATAAAGATGGAGGCACGTCTTGGAGTTTAGAAAATGATAATTCAAATTTTTTATCTGGGATTACTCATGTGCCTAGTGAAGAAAATAAAAAGCTGATACATCCGATTGCGATTTATTGCAAATTAAAAGAAACAAGTACAGATGGTGTCTTTTATGAAGGAAAATATATTGTCATAGAGGCTATTTAGTCTCAAAATTTAATTGAAAAAAACCACTCAATGAGTGGTTTTTCCATAACTGAAAAAAATTCAACAAACTCATTACCAAAAACAATTTCTATATGATTGGCTTGCTAATCCAGTAGTGATTTAAAAACTTTAAGGAATGACTATTTCCTAAGCTTTTATCTTATTCGTACAGCTATATGTTATGACGGCCTGACTTTAGTTTTCTTTGTCAAAATCTTGATAATTTTAAAAACTTGATTATCTAGCTTTATCTTTTGATGAACAGTTGCATTGTCGAGCTGATCCCACAACTCAAATGGGAAAAACTCTGAACTATGATCAAATACCCATAACCATTGATAACTATTGTTAAGGGTATTTACATCAAAACGTACATCCTGAACTTTGACAATCTTAAGTTGTTTATGATGTTCGTTTTGAAGAATAATTTCATGGTTCTCCATTAGACATCCACAAATTAAAGACAATTCTTGATTTTACTAATATTAAAAGTTTCTGATGAGTTGATTAGGTTGGTATTCATTTACAAAAGATTTCTGGTTGTTAAAGTTTGTCATTTTCAAAACGATAATAATCTTTACTCTTGAAATACAAGGTTTTAAATAGGTCAGGTTGTAAGCGTGGTGTGTAGCTGTCAGAATGCCCAACTGACATATATCTTCGAGTTATCGCTATGAGTTTAATAGGCTTTATGTATGCAAGTAAAACCAATAGTGAACATAGTCAAGTAAAACAAGATTTAATTGATATCCTCACAGAAGCAGTCAAATTCAACTCTTATAATGATATTACGGGAGTACTTTACTATGGTAATGGGTATTTCTTACAGTATTTAGAGGGTGAGAAAGAACAGGTTGAATCACTGTTTTATAATTCAATTTTGAAAGATTCGCGGCATCAGAACTGTGAAATAATCTTTTCAGAACCTTCCGAACAGCGGTTATTTAAGCATTGGAGTATGAAATTTGCTCCTATAAATACGAAAATAAAAGATTTCTTTTTTCATCATCATGTCGATGAATTTAACCCGTATTTGCTTAACACTACATCAATTCCTTCTTTTATTGAATTGCTTGTAGATCAACCAAATCTTAAAGCTGATCAATATCAAATTTAATCAACGATAGGATATGAATTAGAGTAGTTTTTCTACTTAAAAAGCCCTCTTTAGAGGGCTTTTTAAAGCGCTGGATGAAAAAAATAGCTAAAAAAACAACAAATGGGGACTCTAAAAATGAAGTTAACGAAAATTACTCAAATGTGTAATTCTATTTTGCTCATACAATCAATATAAAATCTAAACCCTTTTGAACTTGGCTACAGATAAAAAAGCAACTGTGATGCAGAATGAATTGACTATAATTCCAAAACTTGATGATGAATGGGTAACTATTACAGGTTCATTTCGAATTATTCATCTTCAACACGACCTAGTAAGTACAATCTGGAAATGTCAGTTGAGGAAGGTTTAGGTTGCCAATTATTATTAATCTAATAAAATCTGGTTTTTTATTTTCTAATAATATTATGTCTTATACAACAGTACATATGCGGCATACGAGTAGTGGGTCCAGTAGTTCTAGAGATGCTAAAGATGTCTTTATATCTGGTTGTCGTAATGATTTTGATTTTAGTCAAATTACTTCTGAAAAAATTACTAAATTAAGTAAAGAAAAACAGACGTATTTTTATAAATGTGATGATGCGATCAATAACAAATTTTCAGTAGATTCACTGATTTATTACTCATCATTTATTTTGCCTATTATTTGTATTCTTATATTTATAAGAATGGGTAAAAAGCATTATCGAATTGCTGAAGAGAAAATTAAGAATGCAAAATATCCTGCGATTTTTGCTAGAAAACCAGAAAACAATCCTTCTAATTCCATGGAGATAGCTCTAGTAATCGGCGGTGTATTAGCAGTGCTAATCTATATATTAATTTATATCGTTCATATTATTGTAGTAGAAATTAAATATTGACATTACATAAGAGAAATTTTTTAAAGAATTAAAAGTTACCGCTTATCAGTTTTTGATTAATTTTTTTATATGCTTAGCTATACTGTTTGCTCAAATAAAAAGGAAGATTACATGAATAAAATTATTTTGGGTTTATTAATTAGTAGTGGAATTTCAGTAAATACTTATGCTGCCTGTACTTATAATTTTGATGTAACTCAGGCTCAAGTCGATGCAAAAAATGCTGCAGCTGGAAGACAGATTAAATTAATGTCTCCAATTAATATTGCTGAGCAAAAAGGAACTGCAACAGTTACTTATATTGGAAATATTCCTGTAGATCAGGTAGCAACATCTAACAAAATGATCAGTTCACCGTCTATACAAACTCCTCTAATTGATAAATCGGTTGTAGGAAATAACATAGTTGCTGCAGAATTTATTTTTGATGCTTCAAATCTAAAAAATATTGTACTTGGTAACAGTTACGAAGTTCAGCAAATGGCTTTTCAAATATTAGGAGCTTCTAATTTAAAAAATGAAATTAGTTTAGATCTGGGTTATGGATTAATAAATAAAGATACTAGTCTTGCTGATGGAAACTATGTGACACTAACTGGAGTTACAACAAAAAGAGATACTTCAGGGGTGGTTGTTGCCAAAGAAGTTGATCGAAAAGTAATCCCTGTTTCTATGCCAACAGATGGCAAATTTAGAGTTGGGCTTTACTTTAATCAGGTCAGTAAACAAATCGGGTATATCATCAACGGCACAAATTATGGATATCTTAATTTAGTTGCTGAAAATGCCCTTAAAAATATTGGCTTTAATGGTGTGGCTATACAATCACCAAATCCTAATTCTAAATTTTTAGGTAAAACTGTTTCAGTTCAGTTAGTAACTGATAAGTCAAATATGCAGTTCACATATCCAACTGGTTCCACTGATATTTGTGGAAGTACTATTTAAGAACTTTATTTGATTAAAAACCACTCATTTGAGTGGTTTTTAATTTGAGAAATCTATGAGATGGAAATAAAAAAACTGACTGATTTTAGTTTTGATGCAGATAGAACAACAGGGGATAAGATAAAAAATTACCATGAAGTTCGAGCAGTCTTTGATGTATTCAAGGCTAACTGATATAAGAACTTACGAGCTTCCCATATTTTTTCTGTTGGATCTACTGTACTGTATTTAACTTTAATTTAACACTAACTAAGTTTTTACTCTCACTACTAAAATATCATTAAGATTTAAGCCACCTTTGGGTGGTTTTCCGTTTTCTGAACTGTTAAATTTAACTCATTATTAAAGTGGGTAATATCATGAAAAAAATACTTTTATTGGGTTTTGTCGTTTCTTTGGTTGGGTGTGCCACAACGCCTATTTCGACAACTATGGCAAAGCAATCACCCAAAGAACGTTTATTAGCTTATCAAGAAAATAAAGATGGTTATGCTGAAGTTGAAATCACTAGAGATACTGGCTTTCTAGGTAGCGCTTGTTATTTAAGTGTTCTCTTTCGTAATGAAACTATTGGACGTTTTGATACAGGTGAGAAAGCAACATTTTATTTACCAGTAGGGCAATGGAGTATGGCAGTGGCACCTGATCCTGAAGGAAAAGGACTGTGTGCTGGATCAAGCTTTAACCCTGCCTTTGAGAAACAAAATATCAAACCAAATGTTAAAAATATTTTTCGCATAAGTTCTGGTCCATATCGTAGACCTAGATTGTTACCATTATAAATCAGATATAAGTATTGAATTTTATTGGATTACATTTATGCAGAATCAAAATAACCCAATTGTTAATAATATAGACTGATAAGTGTAAATCTGAACGTTCAATGCTAGCTGACTTTGCTACTGTAAAGCTCTTAAGTGAAATACTTTACAATTAATAAAACTAATATTTTGATAAAAGCCCTTATTAGGGGGGCTTTTGTTTTTTATTTGATAAAGAATATTTTAAAAAATATATTATTTAATTGTATTTATTAAATAATATAGAAATATTAATTTAATTTATTCAATAATTAATAAGTTTTATTAAAAAATAAAAGCTTTTAAATGATAGTGTTTTACCACCTAAATAAAATAAGTAATTGTATTTTAATGATATTTTAAAATTTAAATAAATTACATTGTTTTTAAATATTTTAGTGATATTTTATTTTTAAGCTCATTTACCTATTATCACGCATAGATACTGTGATTTTTATCATTTTAGGTTTGGGATAACCTAAATATCTTTTGGTAATTTTATTGAACCTAATATTTATTCTTTAGGGAGAAGGAATATATGTGGGAATTATTTGTAATTCTACTTTCACTTGGGCTGTTAATGTATACAGCTTACAAGGGCTTTTCTGTCATTCTTATGGCACCAATTTGTGCCTTACTTGCTGTTCTACTTATTAACCCAGCTAATGTTTTACCATTTTATTCGGGTGTCTTTATGCCGAAAATGGTGAACTTTATTAAAGATTACTTTCTTGTATTCTTGCTTGGCGCAATTTTCGGTAAAGTCGTTGAAATGTCAGGAATTGCTGAGTCTATTGCTCGAACCATTGTGAGATGGATTGGGGCGAAAAAGGCAATTTTAACCGTTGTACTTTTAGGTGCAATTTTGACCTACAGTGGAGTAAGTTTATTTGTTGCTGTATTCGCAATTTATCCTTTTGCAAACCAGCTATTTAGACAAGCCAATATTCCAAAACGTTTAATTCCGGGAACCATCGCGCTAGGCGCATTTACATTTACCATGGATGCATTGCCGGGTACGCCACAAATTCAAAACGTAATTCCAACTACATTCTTTGGCACCAATATTTATGCCGCACCATTTCTAGGAATTATTGGTGCTATTTTTGTTCTATGCATGGGTTTGAGCTACTTAGAATGGCGTCGTCGTGCTGCTGCAAAAGCTGGAGAAGGGTTCTCTGGGTTTGGTGTAAACGATACACCATCTCAAGAAATTGAAGCCGATATGAACTTGCAAACCAATGGAAGTACGGCTCGTCAGTTTTTAGCGTTTGTACCTCTTATTCTTGTTGCAGTAATGAACAAATATTTGTCTAAAGCAATCAAAGAGTGGTACCCAAATGGCTTTGATTTTGCCACTGTTGGTTTAGCTGACTACACCGTAGATGTAGCAAAAACTGGTGCGATCTGGGCGGTTGGTCTTGCGCTCATTGTCGGGATTATTTCTGCAATTTTATTTGATTATCAACGTGTCGTGACGAATTTTAAAGAAGGTATTAATGCCAGTATTGGTGGCTCACTTTTAGCAGTGATGAATACGGCTTCTGAGTATGGCTTTGGTGCAATTATTGCGTCATTACCAGGCTTTGCCATGATTAGTCATGCAATGAGCAGTACTTTTACAAACCCTTTAGTGAATGGGGCTGTGACCACAACAGTATTAGCAGGTATTACCGGTTCGGCTTCTGGTGGTATGAGTATCGCTTTAAGTGCGATGGCTGAACACTATAATGCCGCGATTTTAGCTGCTGGTATTCCACCAGAAGTCATGCACCGTGTGGTTGCGATGGCGTCGGGTGGTATGGATACCTTACCGCATAATGGTGCTGTTATCACTTTACTCGCTGTTACAGGGTTAACCCATAAACAATCGTATAAAGATATTTTTGCAGTTACGGTAATTAAAACATTAGCGGTATTTGTGGTGATTACGGTCTTTACCGTAACGGGTATTGTTTAAATCAGCACGTTATAAGTATTAAGGAGTAAATAGATGACTAAACTTTTAGACGGTAAAGTTGCTTTTATTACAGGTTCTGCAAGCGGTATCGGTCTAGAGATTGCTAAGAAATTTGCTCAAGAAGGTGCCAAAGTTGTTATTTCTGACATGAATGCTGAAAAGTGCCAAGAAACGGCGAACTCACTTAAAGAGCAAGGTTTTGATGCGCTATCTGCACCATGTGATGTAACTGATGAAGATGCTTATAAACAAGCCATTGAGCTGACTCAAAAGACCTTTGGAACCGTTGATATATTAATTAATAATGCTGGTTTCCAACATGTTGCACCTATTGAAGAGTTTCCAACGGCAGTTTTTCAAAAGCTAGTTCAGGTTATGTTAACAGGGGCATTTATTGGTATTAAGCATGTTTTTCCAATTATGAAAGCTCAAAAATATGGTCGTATTATTAATATGGCTTCAATTAATGGCCTAATTGGTTTCGCTGGAAAGGCAGGTTATAACAGTGCTAAACATGGCGTGATTGGCCTAACAAAAGTTGCGGCATTAGAATGTGCACGTGATGGTATTACGGTAAATGCTCTATGTCCGGGTTATGTAGATACACCATTGGTTCGTGGGCAAATTGCAGATTTGGCTAAAACCCGTAATGTAAGTTTAGACAGTGCGCTTGAAGATGTAATTTTGGCAATGGTTCCTCAAAAACGGTTGCTCTCTGTTGAAGAAATTGCTGACTATGCAATTTTCCTTGCGAGTAGCAAAGCAGGTGGGGTAACAGGCCAAGCTGTCGTGATGGATGGTGGTTACACCGCTCAATAATTTAAGTATTTTATAAAAGCCGCTTATTTTAAATGGGCGG
Source organism: Acinetobacter sp. V116_7 (assembly GCF_056735735.1). Lineage (NCBI taxonomy): Bacteria > Pseudomonadati > Pseudomonadota > Gammaproteobacteria > Moraxellales > Moraxellaceae > Acinetobacter > Acinetobacter sp. V116_7. Next base: position 394,776 of record NZ_JBWZIF010000028.1, on the reverse strand, counting down.
TTTTTTATTCGTTAAAATTTACGATAGTCTACTATTCGAAATAATGATTTATCTCTACTCTAGTTGCTTATAAAAAATCTAATAAAATAAGTTTGTTAAAGTATGAAATTATACTTTAAAGGTATTTAACTTATTTCCATTTTTAAAATCTAATAGAGTATGAGAAAGTAATCTTTACTCTCTTTCTTGATTCGATATTTTTCAGGAAAACTCGTCAATTAAAGGATATTAATTGGCATACAAGTTGCTTTTTAAGCAATAAGTTATTTAGCTAGGTGAAAAGGATATGAAATCACTCAGCCAACAGACGGAACTCAATCATTATTCACGCAAAGCTGAATTTGCGCAGAATTTGATGTCCACAATTTGTGGGGAACACCGTCTAGACACCATTTACAAAGATACTCTCGATTTTCACTATGACGGAATGCGTTTGCCTAATAAAAAAATGGCAATCGGTACAATCAGTTATGGTGCAAACGTTGCCATTAACATCTCAAATTTAAAAGCGTATAGCATTAGCTTACCTATACAAGGGCGACAAGCCCTCAACATTCGTGGTGCTCATTATCAATCTGATGAAAACAGGGGCCTTATTGTTTCAAACAACGATCAGCAAGATTTGATTATCGATAAAGATTGCAGAAAATTTCAGGTGGTTATTCCTGAACGAAGTATGCAGATTGTCCTTGCGGATCTACTGAATAAACCTATAGAAGCTCCCATTATTTTTAATCCTGAAATGCATTTAGACTCTGAGCAACTTATTGGTGCATGGTGGAAGAACATTCAAAATTTTGTACAGTTAAAATCGCAATATAGCAATTTTTATGGTTTGCAGATGTTGTCTGAAGACTATGAAAATTTTGTAATTAAAGCGTTATTGTTGTCTCAAGAAAATAACTACTCTGAAGCCTTAAAGTTACTCTCACATCAGGATGAGCCAGCGTATATTCGTAAGGTTCGTAATTTTATTATTGAACATGCGCACGAAGAAATCTGTGCAGAAGACCTACAACGTCTGGCTGGGGTTTCAAAATCAAAATTGTATGATGAATTTCAACAGTACTACGGCACCAGCCCAATGTCGTACTTGAAGAAATATCGTCTCCAACAAATTTATAAAATCCTGAGCACCACAGGAGCAGATAGAAAAGTTTCTATTTCAAAGCTTGCTTATGACTGGGGCTTTAACCATTTAAGTCGTTTTTCTCAAGAATATCGTGAAGAGTTTGGAGAAAATCCAAGTGAGACCAAAGGCAAAATTTTCTGATATTTAACTTTCGCAATAAAAAACTGATTTAGGCAACTAAATCAGCTTTTATTTATCGCTTAATATTTATAGACTTTCTTCTAGCTTTAACACTTGTTTGCTTTTAGATTTTTCATAGATCACTTTGAGGCTAAGTGCAATAAATGAGACGAAGGTTGGTAGTGCGAGAATAAAGAAAATACCGCTTAAGCTTAGGTTGAAAGTAAAAATAAGCGAGCCAAAGAAAGCACCTAAAATTGCACCGATACGACCAATACCATGCATCCATGAAACACCAACCGCGCGGCACACTGCTGGATAGAACATAGCTGCAAGTGGTAGTAATGAAGACTGAGCGCCAGCGAGTAATGCACCAATTAAGAAAATAGTAAGACCTAACAAGAAAATATTTGAGCTCACCAGACCAGCAACAATGAATAGGCCGAAAGCGATGAGATATGAATATTTAATCACTGTAGTTGGATTAAGTTTATCCATGTACCATCCCATAATGGTTGCACCAATCACACCACCAAAAGGGAAAATCGCTGCAATTAAACTAAACTGTTGAGTACTAAAACCTGCTGTTTTTAAAATCGTTGGCATCCAGCTTGTTAAAAGATAAAACACCAATAGACTGGTAAAGCAGCAGAGCCAAAGCATGCTTGAACCCCAAAGGTATTTTCCTAAAACCACTTTAACCGGATTTTCATCTGAGGCATTTTCTGCTTGAGTTAAAACAAGTTTTACCGGTTCTTGGAACGAATGGCCTTGAATGTTTTCTAAAATACGCTGAGCTTTATCTTGTTGATGACGTGTAATTAAGTATTGTGTTGATTCAGGCAATTTAAGTAATAAAACAACCACTAAAATTAGGGGAATACTTCCGCCAATAATAATCACTTTCGCCCAGCCATAACTTTCTAATAGATAAGCTGATAGCACACCGCCGCAAGAAATACCCAACATAAAACCACAGCCAGCAAGACCAGTTAGGAATGCTTTACGTTTTACAGGCATATATTCAGAGACAATGGTACTGATGTTTGGCATGGCTGCGCCTAAACCAACACCTGTAATAAAGCGATAAATCATTAAGTCTTGGGTTGAATTGGCAAAGCCACACAAAATTGTAAATATTGAAAATAAAAGGCTTGTAAAAACAATGACACCTTTACGTCCAAACTTATCGGACAAAGGCCCAGAAATGATTGCACCGATCGACATGCCGACTAACGCAGCACTTAAAACAGGAGCAAGTTGAGGCTTGGTAATACCCCAATCATCCAGTAAGGCTGGAGCAATAAAACCAATAATTCCCGTGTCTAGACCATCACAGAAAAAGACGAAAAAGCCTAGGATAAAAACTATCCACTGGAGTGGAGACAGTTTTTCGCGGTTGATAATCGTGTTTGCATCTATCGTTTTCATACGTATTCCTTATTCATTAAAATTTTTTGCTGTAATTGACGAAGAAACGGTTTTCAGAGAAATCGTTTCCATGCTTAACGTCGTAATTGATGAAGATGTACTGAAGAGCTAAGCCTTTGAGGAATGGCTGTTGAAGGGCATAATTCACAATAACGTTTGCTTCACTTTCTTTATTTTTTAAGCCATCTGCTGTTTTGAAGTGATCGCCATATACATATTTGAAAGTGGTATTTAAACCAGGCACATAATCTTTAAAGTCATAGCCATAGATGAAGTGATAAGACTTTTCATCTTGTTTGAAGAAACCAGTGGTGTTCCAGTTAATGAAATAAGTTTCAGGCAAGAAACCATCTGGTAACGGGTAAGCAGACTCACCAATAATTTGCTGATAACCCAAACCAAAGCTATGATTTTTTACTTTAAGCGTTTCTAGTAACCCTACATTTTGTGCATCGATGTCAAAAAGATTTCCATTATCTTTGGCATTGAAATATTTGAATTTTGAATTAACTGAAAAATTAGATTTTTTCCATAGGTGGTCAACGCCGACATAATGTTTGTTATATAAATCCTCCATATTTCCAAAGTAATATTCACCCTTCAACGTAGGCGTAAATTGATAGCGAAGATCTATGTAGTTAAGTCCATCGGAGTAGCCAGTCACACCTTTTGAAGTAAAAGAAAATCGATGAAAATCTTCTTCATTTCGCGGCGATACTTTTTCAATACGACCAATTTCTGCAAAAAGCTTATCGTTTAGCTGACTCTTAAGATTAGTTCCCCAATAAGACGTCAGAAGTTGTCGGCTTGCATCTACAGTTGTTACGGGTAAATCCAGCCATAATTCACCAATGCTTAGTAGTGTCTTGTTATAGCCTAACTTTAAAGTCGCGCCATATTTTAGATAATCAGGTGCTTGGGACTGCGTGGCTTTATCAAAAGGTAATACCGTATCTGCAACATGTTTATCTTGGCTTAAACGAACCGCATATTGTGCTGAAGCATTTGCGCCAATTTGAATCGGGGTTCCTCCAATTTCTAACGGCGTATCATGCATATTTGAGTTGAAAAATAGAGAAACTGATTGTGACCAGCTACCTGTATCTTTTACATCTGGATTGTCATAGTTTCTGTCTATATATGCATTTTTTGATGTAAATTTCCATTCTTCATCCGCTGAATAAGCCTGAGTAGAAAATGCACTACAACATAAAATATTGATGAGCATTAACGTTTTTTGTTGTCCATAAATTGGCCATGGTCGATGCATAAATAAACGCCTTAATTTAGAAAATGACTGGGCTTTTTTATGTAATCAAATTAATTACATGACTTGATTGAACTATTTTTAGCCAATCGTCACTATCCAATAAGTCCTAATCTTCATCCATTTTTTCCAAATGAGATAAAAAGTATTAATTTAATTTTTTAATTTAAAGTTATGAAATTTATTAGTTTTCTTATTTTTAGTGTTTTATCCATTTTTATTGATTTTGATAATTGCGCAGAGATTGGATAGTGCTTGCAGCTTTTGGACAGCCTAAAAAAATATTCGGATAGAAGATAAAGCCATAACAATGTCAGGAGTTGACACTATGGCTGGTCAAATCGTTCAAATTAAAACAGCATCTGGAAAGCAGTTCAGTGCATATCTAGCAACACCAGAAACAGGAAAAGGACCTGGAGTTGTGCTTTGTCAGGAAATCTTTGGGGTGAATGCAGCCATGCGAGAAAAAGCAGAATTTCTTGCAGAAGAAGGCTATACCGTTTTAGTTCCTGATTTATTTTGGCGTGTAGCACCTAATATAGAACTGGGTTACACACCAGAAGATTTTCAAAAAGCTTTCGAGCTTTATCAGCAATATGATGAAAATCTTGGGGTTGAAGATATTCAGGATAGCTTAGCTTTTTTAAAGACTCGACCAGAATGTGACTCCTCTACAGGCCTCGGTGTGGTGGGGTACTGTTTGGGTGGAAAGCTAGCTTACTTGGCAGGTTGTCGACTTTCGGAAGTGGCATGTGCTGTAGGTTATTACGGTGTAGGCATTGAAAAAGAGTTAGATGAGTTAGCTAACGTAAAGGGTCGTTTGGTTTTACATATTGCAGAACTGGACCAATTTACACCGCCAGATGCGAGACAAGCGATTGTTGATGCGGTCAACCAATATTCAAATGTACAAACTTATGTTTATGAAGGTGTTGATCATGCTTTTGCACGCCCTAAAAGCAATCATTATCACAAACCGTCAGCACGTTTTGCCCACGAGCGTACAGTAACCGCTCTACATGACACGATTGGACCAAAATATGACTTAGTTGCGCTATGGGAAGAGCATATTCGTCATGAGTTTGATACGCGTGATGTGCCAGCAACCATGGCAACGATGGTCGCAGAACCTTATGTCAACCATATTCCAACTTTAACTGGTGGTGTAGGCCAAAGCCAGCTTGCTCGTTTTTATCAATATCATTTTGTTCACCAAAACCCGAAAGATATGAAGATTACTTCGATCTCTCGTACGGTTGGCTCAACACAAGTGGTCGATGAGTTCATTATGAGCTTTACCCACGACGCTGAAATTGACTGGTTATTACCGGGTGTAAAACCGACTGGTAAATATGTCGAGATTCCAATGTTGGGTGTAATTCAGTTCAGAGGTTCAAAGCTGTGTCATGAGCATATTTACTGGGATCAAGCATCGGTGCTTGTTCAAATTGGTTTATTAGACCCGGCAGGTTTACCCGTTGCAGGTGTAGAGACCGCGCGAAAACTTCTTGATGAAGATCTTCCTTCAAATACGTTGATGCCATCTTGGTCAAGTAGTGAAGGCAAACCAGTCAATTAAGGAGTATCTACAATGAATATAGATTTAAAAGGAAAAGTCGCTGTGGTAAGTGGCGGTGCAACACTGATTGGTAAAGCTGTTGTACAAGCTTTGGTAAGTGCAGGTGCTCATGTCGCTATTTTAGATATTGATGCCAAAGGCAAAGTGATTGCAGAAAGCTTTAACCATGACGTGATGTTTATCCAAACCGATTTAACCAGTGATGCAGCTATTCAACAAGCTGTGGCAGATATTCACCAACATTTAGGTGAAGTGAGTTACTTAGTCAATCTGGCATGTACATATTTAGATGACGGTTTTAAATCCTCACGTCAGGATTGGTTACAAGCACTCGATATTAATTTGGTCTCTACCGTTGAGCTGAGCCGTGCTTTTTACAATGACCTAAAAAAGCAGCAAGGTTCAATCGTTAATTTTACTTCAATCTCGGCCAAAGTGGCACAAACAGGGCGCTGGTTATATCCAGTGTCTAAAGCCGCGATATGTCAACTCACACAAAGCATGGCAATGGATTTTGCTGCCGATGGTATTCGCGTCAACTCAGTTTCACCGGGTTGGACATGGTCTCGTGTTATTGCAGAAGTCAGCGGTAATAACCGCGAAAAGGCCGATAGCGTGGCAGCCGATTATCACTTGTTAGGTCGATTGGGTCATCCCGAAGAAGTTGCCAATGTTGTTTTGTTTTTATTGTCACCCGCTGCGAGCTTTGTGACCGGAGCAGATTACGCAGTCGACGGTGGCTATTCAGTAATGGGCCCTGAAGGATCACAGCCCGCTATTCCACGTTTAGCCGAATAGCACAGCGTTTTAAAAGCACATTTAGAAAATTATGGAGAATATTATGCGCCGTATTGCAATTGTTGGAGCAGGACAGTCTGGTTTACAGCTTGGTTTAGGCTTATTAGATATAGGCTATGACGTGACAATGATCACCAACCGAACTGCCGATGAAATCCGCCAAGGCAAAGTCATGTCAAGCCAGTGTATGTTTCATACCGCTTTACAAACTGAACGTGACTTGGGACTGAATTTTTGGGAAGAGCAATGTCCAGCGGTAGAAGGTATTGGGCTGGCTTTAGTTACTCCTGAAAATGGTGGTAAAGCATTTGAATGGAGTGCTCGTCTTGAGCGCTACGCTCAATCGGTCGATCAACGTGTCAAAATGCCATATTGGATGGAAGAATTTGAACGCCGTGGCGGTCGATTAGTAATTCAGGATGTGGGTATAGAAGAGTTAGAACAACTCGCAAATGACTACGAGCTTGTATTACTCGCGGCTGGTAAAGGTGAAGTCGTTAAACAGTTTGAGCGTGATGATGCACGCAGTGTCTTTGATAAACCTCAGCGCGCTTTGGCTTTGACCTATGTCAAAAACATGAAGCCAATTTCCCCATACTCTCGTGTGACTTTTAACATTATTCCTGAAGTCGGTGAGTACTTTTCATTTCCAGCACTTACCGTGAATGGTCCTTGCGACATTATGGTGTTTGAAGGAATTCCAAATGGACCAATGGATTGCTGGCAAGATGTGAAAACACCTGAACAGCATCTGCAATGTAGTTTGGACTTACTCAAGAAATTTGTACCTTGGGAATATGAACGCTGCGCAAATGTTGAGTTAACCGATGCTGGTGGATATTTAGCAGGGCGTTTCCCACCGACAGTACGCAAACCCGTTTTAACCTTACCGTCTGGCAAGAAAATTTTTGGTATGGCAGATGCCTTGGTGGTGAATGACCCGATTACTGGTCAAGGCTCAAACAACGCTGCTAAGTGTAGCAAAATCTATTTCGATGCCATTTTAGCCAATGATAATCAAAACTTTAGCGAACAATGGATGGTTCAAACTTTTGAACGTTATTGGGCTTATGCAGAAAAAGTGGTGGCTTGGACCAATAGCCTGTTAGTACCGCCGCAACCCCATGTTGTTGAGCTATTAGCAGCCGCAAGCCAAAACCAGAGCATTGCTTCCATTATGGCCAATAACTTTGATGACCCTCGTGCCTTTGCTCCTTGGTGGTTTGATGCAAATCAGGCTCAAGCATTCATGGCCTCAAAAACCGCAGCAAAAGTGGCTTAATAGCAAAACAGCAAAGGGAGATATGAAAATGGACACAATTGAAACTTTAGCTTTACAAGCAATTAATGCAGAAAACACAAGAGAAATCCGTAATTTGCTTGGACAGTTTGCAACTGGCGTTACCGTGATTACAACTCGTGGTAAAAATGGTCGAAAAATAGGAATGACAGCCAATTCCTTTTCATCACTGTCTTTAGATCCGCCATTAATTTTGTGGAGTCTTTCAAAAACAGCGCCAAGTTTGTCTGATTTTGTTGAAGCTGAATATTTTGCCATTCACATGTTGGCACAAGAGCATCATCAGCTTTCAGGACATTTTGCTCGAGGTGCTGAAGATAAATTTGCAGGCATTGCCCATCAGCAATGCAATGCAGGCATTCCAATTTTATCCGATGCACTCGCAACCTTGGTTTGCCGCAATGTAAATCAGTATGAAGGCGGCGATCACCTGATTTTCATTGGTCAGATTGAACAATACCAACAACGCCAAGGTGAACCTTTGGTATTCCATGCAGGAAAGTATCGGATTGCCGCAGAGCATCCAGAATTAGCACATTAATTCACCACAATCACGATCAATCCGGTCGTGATTTTTTTATAGGAAATAAGAAGATGAAAAGCACTTTAATTAAACATGGCTTTTTAGCAGGGACATTGTTGGGTTTGCCATTAGTTTCTCATGCCTACGATTTACCGACCGTAAACTTAGGTATGACCAGCTTTCTCGATGGAGGTTTACCCGCAGGGCCTGGCTGGTATGCTCAAACTTACTTTCAAAATTACGATAGTAATAAACTGGTCGATGCCAATGGACAAAAATTAGGTTTACCTAAAACAGATTTAAATTATCAAGTACTGGTTGAACAGATTAGTTATTTATCGAATGTCCGAGTAAAAGATAAAGCTAGCCTAGGCATGAATTTTTTAATTCCTTTTGTCAGCAAAATGGATGTGGATGATGGCTTGAATAATGCTGCAATTAAGGCCCAAAGTGGCTTTGGGGACATTATGATTGGACCTTTTATTCAGTTCGATCCAGTCATGGGCGCGCAAGGACCGAAGTTTGTACATCGTTTTGAGTTTCAGGTGAATTTACCTACTGGCGAATACGATCAACAAAAAGATATTAACCCCAGTAATAATGCTGTTTCATTTGACCCTTATTGGGCTGCAACGTATTGGTTTAATCCTAAATGGACTGCATCCACACGTATTCATTATCTCTATAACTTTAAGAATAATGACCCAAGCTATGCTTTTGCTGGAGCAAATGATATGCAAGCTGGGCAAGCAATTCATGCAAACTTTGCAACAGACTATGCCATTACTGAACAGTTCCGTTTAGGACTAAATGGCTATTGGCTAAAACAAGTCACTGATACCGAAGTCGATGGTGAAAAAGTTAAAGGCCGACGTGAACAAGTTTGGGCTATTGGCCCAGGCGCAATGTATAGTTTTTCTAAAAATGATCACTTGGTTGCAAATGCTTATTTTGAGCAAGATGCTGAAAACCGCCCAGAAGGTACGCGACTACAAGTTCGTTATGTTCATCATTTTTAAGTCATAAAAAAAGCCTTTTATATCTAAAATATAAAAGGCTTTTATCTATTTGTTTTAAGAAAAAATTGAAGTAATTAAACCCGAGCCGTCGACTTGCCCTGAACGGCGTGTAGAAGAGGGTAACTCACCATAACGGCGTTTGTACTCTTGAGAAAAACGGCCTAAATGGGTAAATCCCCACTTAAATGCAACGTCTGTGACTGATAGATTTTCATTGTGCATGAGCTCTAAATGAGCTTGTTCAAAACGTAATTCTTTAAGATAAGACATTGGGGTAGTCCCCAAATAATTTTTAAAGCCAGTAAATAGTGTTCTCACACTCACGCCCGCATGTTCAGCTAAAATTTCGACATTAAGTGGCTCATGTAAATGTTCTTTAATATAGGCTTCTGTGCGCTTCACGAAATAAGGAGAGACTGTTTTTTCTTTATGCTGATCTATTTTATGTAATGCATTATTGGGTTGACCATAAATGAGAGCATTAAACAAATTTGACTCAAATTGTTTAAAGGCTAAAGGATGATGGAGTGGATGTTGATCACATGCTAAAGCATCCATCAGTGTTCTAACGAGCTGTAAAAAGTAGCTTCCACTTTGTGTAGCAAAGTCTAATTTTGGGTCGAAAACAAGTAAGTTATTTTCTGAATCAGCAATGTGTTGACGGCAATGGTAGGTAAAATCATCCTTTGAAACTTTTAGAATAAGCTGTGGTGAGTTCGCATGCCAGCGCATACGTAAAGATTGCTGAGGAGAAATAAGAGAAGCAACTTGAGAATAAGAAATAAACTTTTGTGAACCGAATTCGATTTCTGCGTAGCCTTGAGTTGGAATTTGAATTAAGTAAAAGCTATCAAGGTGATCTGGTTCAATAATGACATCCGCACCATATTCCAAGCGACTAATAGATAGTGCGCCTGTTTTAACATGGTGCATGGTTGCACTGAAATCTCGCTTCTGCTGAGAGATTTTAAGATCATGCGGTTTAAAAATTTGGCCTACATTTCGGCAAGTTTCGCTTAAATCGTGGTGATCGAACACCAGATTATGATTGGTAAAGATAGACTCATTTTGAAAATGACGCCCACTGAGTTCTGGGGAGTTGGCTTGGTTCATATTTATCCCTTTTGGCTCACTCCTGTATTTACTTGTATTGCAAGAGCTTTAAAACTTCGCTGCACAGCAAGTAAATACGGCACTTAAAAAATTAAGTTACTCGCAAATTACAATGAGATATAAGCAAAATACAGACCAATTTAACCGCTAGTTAATGTGATTTTCTCAAATTTTTACATCGGATTTTGTCCATCAATTTAATACATTTGAGAAATAGAATAGAGGGATACAAAAGGTGCTATAAGTTAATCTCATCATGATCTTATTCCTTAAGATCTATCAAAATTTATAGCAAATCCGAGTGAGCTGGTCAATTTATTTTGTCGGAATTTGTTATTTTATGTTGTTGATATATAAAAACTTTTAATTTAAATGCAAAAATTCAATATACCCCCTACAGAGTATATTGAATCATTTCAGGTTTTAGTGGTTTTTAAATTATTTATACTTCAACGTGAGGTATTACTCTGTAAAAACTTCTCGCTGTAAATACGGTAGTTTTGCAAAGATTGTTCATCTAACCAATTTTTAACAGCTTCAATCATTGGTGGTGGACCACATAAATACATATCAAAAGCCTGCTCGGCCAATTGATCTTTATTTAAGTGCTCATGAATATAGCCTGCTTTGCCTTGCCATGTTTCAGTTGCTTTAGTCACAATCGGGTGATAACTAAATTTTGGTAGCTGCTCCGCGTAGGCATGTAAACGTTGTTGTTCACACAAGTCAGTTTCATTATTTACGCCGTAATACAACTGAACGGCAGGTGAGTTAGGCTGCTCGACCAAGTTATCAAGCATTCCTAAAAATGCGGATAAACCTGTTCCACCCGCCACAAAAACTAGTGGTCGTTCTACTTCACGTAAGTAGAAACTACCAAGCGGCGCTTCGATGAATAGGGGCTGTCCAACCTGACAACGATCACGCAAATAATTACTCATCACACCATCAGGCAAGAGACGAATTAAAAACTGTAATTGATTGGTTGCGTTTGGTCTATTTGCAAAAGAATAAGAGCGCCAGTCTTCAGTATCTGGAATTTGCAAACGAGCATATTGACCCGGCAAAAACTGAAGTTGTGCGGTATGACTGCTCGCATCAAGATGTAAAATTGCTGTTGTTTCAGAAACCAGCTCAACCGCAGTCACTTTGGTTTCAATTTTTAAGGTATCACCAGCATTACAGATAGCAGAATCATGATCGAAATAAAAAGCTGCATCGGATTTCACACGTGTCTGGCAAGCTAACATTTTACGCTCAGCCAAATCACGCTCACTTAATGCATCTTCATCAACATATTCTTGTTCATAAATACCAGTTTCACACTGACCCTGACAGGTACCACAAACACCTTCACGGCAGTCTAGCGGTAGGTTAATTCCTTGGCGAACTGCTGCATCAAGCAACAATTCGTCGTTATTTACTGAAATGAAAAAGGTTTTGCCATCGGCAAAGTTAAGTGCAACTGAATGTCCCATTTTCATTCCCCTTAAACGTGATAGAAGTCTAAAACGGAATCAATTTTGTCATTAAGCAAAATGCTGTGCTGAAGACGAATACGGAAACCATCTGCAGTTTGGCGTAAAAGATAAGTGGCATGTCCGTAAAAACATCCTTCTAAACCTTGACGGTTATAAAGCGTTTGCCATGCAACTTTTGCTTCAATTAATCCATCATCCAGTGTTTTAACTCGAATGTTGTTTATGCTGTGCAAAGTACGTGGTAACGGTGTTGCAGACGCCGCTTTTCCGGTACGAATACGGAATACACGATCTTCAAGTCCCGTACGGTCCGCATAATAAATATAAGACAAGCCCTGATTTGGATCTTGAACATAGTTATGGTCATCAATCCACTGTGGAATATGATATTCACTATCTTCATCGTAAAGCTCTAGGTAGGCATCCCAGTCATAAGCGTCACAAAGTTCTGCTTTTTTGTACAAAAACTGAGATACAGCAAAATATAGTTCTTGTGACATGGTTACACCTCATCCATTACGGCATTGTTTTCAAAAGTAATATCCTGCATTTTCAAGGCTTTCTTATTTAAGCCATCGAGCATTAGACGTTGCCAGTGTCCATGTTGGTTTACATAGAGTCCTTCATGGGTAAACTCTCGGCCAGTAATAACGGGTTGAATACCTAAATCTTGTGAGTTTTTAGTTGCGCCGTATTCCCAAGACTGACAACCACGAGAAATATCGCTCCAACGTTCAAGACGTGCCTGAAAACCTTTTTGCTGCTCACGGAATTCAACTAAATCATCTGGTGTACCAAGGCCCGACACATTAAAGAAATCTTCAAACTGGCGAATACGGTTACGGCGTGCTTCTGCAGATTCACCTTTAACGCCAATACACTGACTAATGACTTCGGTTTTATTCCATGCCACAGGGCGAACAATACGAAGCTGAGAACTAATTTGGTCCATAAAAAATAGGCTAGGGTACAAGTTCAAGTTTCTTAAACGGTGCATTGCCCACTCAGCATATTTGTCGCCATATTTTTCGACCATATACGGCATAACTGTGCTGTAGCCCGGACGAACAGTTGGGTTCGGCATGTCACTAAACAGCACGCTATGACCATTTTTGAAACTAAACCAGCCATCGTCAGTTTCTGAATCACCAGCACCTAACTTGCTATAGTCAAGCGTATCGAGTTCTTCACCTTTTGATGCATTGACTTGTTGGCGGTGTTGGACTGTAGAAACATAGTTATAGTGAACAGTACTTACATGGTAACCATCTAGGCCATTTTCATTTTGTAGCTTCCAGTTACCTGCAAAGGTATAAGACGACTTGCCTTGAAGTACTTCCAGTTCACCTGTTGGCGACTGATTAACCATTAAATCAAGGAACAGTTTTGCATCACCTAAAAAGTCTTCTAGAGAATCTGTTGCTTGAGTATCAAGGCTTACAAATACAAATCCACGGTAGCTGGCAATACGGCCTTGTTTTAAGCCACGGCTTGATTTATCAAAATCTTCACAATATTCACCAGGTGCTTTGACTTTCACCAAACGGCCATCTGACTTATAGCACCATGCGTGGAATGGACAAGTAAATGTAGATTGGTTGCCTTTAGCAACCCGTGTTAAGGTCGCTCCACGATGCTCGCAAGCATTGACCATGGCATGTAGTTCGCCTTTACCATCACGGCTCACAATAATCGGTTGACGACCAATTTGAACTGTTAGGAAATCATGATTGTTTGGAATCTCACTTTCGTGACATGCATAAATCCAAACCTTTTCAAAAATAAGTTCCATTTCCAAGTCAAATAGTTCAGGCTCAGTAAACATATTACGTGCAATACGAAACACGCCATCGTTAGGACGGAAGTCGATACATCCATCTACAAAATCATTCCATTGTTTTAAATTAGATGAGGTCATTTGCTCAATCCTATTCATTCAGCTTTTACCTGATTGAACCGCGATTAGGCTTTGGCCTCTATCCGTTTTTTCCAGATCTTTATCCACTTTGTGCAGTTTTGATTTTTAATAAGACTATTTTTAAGAGTTAATCGAGATTTAAATTTGTATATGTCTTAGCTTGTTAAACTTCCCTATAATGTTAGCGAGCATAAAATAAACTTTTGTGAACTAAGTCTATGAAAGAACAAAACTTAAAATTACAGATTAGAATTCTTTTAGAGCAGAACATTGCGTTTGGTCCGGGTAAGGCAGACTTACTTGAAGCAATTGAGAAAACTGGTTCGATCTCACAAGCTGCAAAATCTATGAATATGAGTTACCGCCGTGCATGGCAGCTGGTAGACACTATGAACCAGTGCTTTGAAACAGCTTTAGTTGAAACTCAAACAGGCGGAACACATGGTGGTGGGGCAGCTGTTACAGCTTTAGGCGAGAAAGTCTTACAGCATTATCGCCAAATGGAAATCAATGCTCGACAAGCCTTAGAACATGATTATCAAATTATGAGTAGCTATTTAAAGAAATAAGATGAGAATTATTTTATAAATCAAAGAATTTAAGCGAGAATCAGTTTTGCTTAACTATAGGTTTTTAGTTGCTCAGAAAAAATATCCATCTTTATAAATAATTTCTACTTTTCATCGTCTATGGTTATCGCTATATTCTTGGGTATATATCGCTGCAAAAAACGACAAAAAGGTAAAATATAATGGTAAGTGATACGAAGATAAAAAAGTTGGTTTTAGTCTGTTCAGTCCTCAGCATAGGATTGGTCTTTAATGTTGCAGCCAAAGCTGAATCGGTTACCGTTTATGCAGCAGCGAGCTTAACCAATGCGATTAACGATTTAGAAAAAATTTATGAAAAACAAAATAAAGTAGAAGTTAAAACTTCATATGCAGGCTCATCGACATTAGCCAAACAAATTGAAGCTGGGGCGCCAGCTGATGTATTTATTTCAGCAGATACCCAGTGGATGGATTATCTGCAAAATAAAAAATTAGTTGCAACAAATGACCGTATAAATCTATTAGGCAACCGTCTGGTTCTAATTACCCCTAAAGGGCAGTTACTAAATATAAAACTAGATAAAACGACCGATCCCAATAAAGTATTTACAGGCAAGATTTGTACAGGGGATACCAAAAGTGTGCCTGTCGGCAAATATGCTAAACAAGCTTTTAATAATTTAGGTTGGTGGAGCCGTATTGAGCCAAAGTTAGTTGAAACAGAAGATGTTAGAGCGGCATTAAACTTTGTTGCGCGAGGTGAATGTCAGGTTGGCATTGTCTATGCAACTGATGCAGCGATTAGTAAAGATGTAACAGTAGTTGGTGTATTTCCAGAAAATACCCATTCGCCAATTACTTACCCTGTAGGGATAGTTAAAAAGAATCCAAACTCAACAAAGTTATATCAATTTTTACAAAGCAACCAAGCCAAAGCTGTTTTTAAAAAATATGGCTTTAGCGTATTGGCTCCAGCAAAACCATGATGTTCTCTTTAACCCCAGAAGAACTCAGCGTGCTACAACTTTCTTGTAAGGTAGCGGCAAGTTGTCTTGTGGTCAGCATTATTCCTGCAATTTGTGTGGGATGGTTTTTGGCACGTAAAGAGTTCTGGGGGAAGTCATTCATTGAAACATTGGTGTTCTTACCTTTGGTGTTACCGCCAGTTGTTCCAGGTTATTTGTTATTACAAGTTTTTGGGAGTCGCGGCATTATTGGGCAATATTTGGCACCGCTCGGAATTGATTTTGCATTTAACTGGAAAGGCGCCGTTCTTGCCTCGGCAGTGATGGGTTTCCCGCTATTGGTTCAATCTATTCGATTAGCAATTGAACTGGTCGATCAGCGTTTAGAAATGGCAGCCAAGACATTAGGTGCCTCATCTTTAGGTGCCTTTTTTCATGTCACGTTGCCACTTGCCAGCAGTGGTATTTTAATTGGTGCTATTTTATGTTTTTGCCGTAGTTTAGGTGAGTTTGGTGCGACCATTACCTTTGTGGGTAATATTTCAAATGAAACGCGTACTTTGCCTTTGGCTATGTATAGCTTAATGCAACAGCCCGATACAGAAGCAGCTATTCAAAGGCTTATTGTTTTATCATTAAGTGTGGCTTTTTTAGCCTTATGGTTTGCACAGTGGTTTCATCGTTATCAAAAGAAGCGTTTAGGACGGTAAGGTTATGTTGATTGATTGCCGTTTTCACCTACAGATGGGTCAATTTCATATTGAGCCTAGTTTCCAGTCAGATGCTTCTGTTATTGGGCTATTTGGTGCCTCTGGGTCAGGTAAAACATCAATTTTACATGCCATTGCAGGGCTGAACACTCCGCATAGTGGACTCATTAAAATACAGAATCAAACATGGTTTGATTCAGATCAAAACATTAACTTAAGTACTCAAAAGCGGCATGTTGGATTGGTTTTTCAAGATGCTCAGCTTTTTCCGCATAAAACGGTAAAGCAAAACTTATTATTTGGTCTTAAGCACTTGTCCCAACAAGAACGTCACTTTGAAGCAGATTATATTATTGAATTATTAAAGTTAAGGCATTTATTAGAACGTATGCCCATCAAACTCTCAGGTGGTGAAAAACAACGCGTAGCACTTGGTCGAGCATTGTTATATTCACCTAAGCTGTTACTACTTGATGAGCCATTATCAGCACTAGATGCGAATCATAAAGCTGAAATTATTCCTTTTTTTCAGAAGGTAAAAGAGGAAATAAAAATTCCGATGATTTATGTGAGTCATGATATTCAAGAAATTAAACAACTGACCGAAACAATGTGGATTTTATAATTTTTCATATTTCACACATTATTTCAGTCTAGTTAGTTCATGGTTATTAGTTAGCCCATAAACTGCCTGTTGGAGCAGATTTTCGGCGATCTTGAGCTTGTTGATAAAAACGCCAGAAAGCGAAAGCAAAAATGATAGCTAAGAAATCAACCACTAAGATTTCTCCGCCATGTACCCATAAGCCACTTTGAGGAATGAAGTAGGCTAAAAGGGATGTAAGCGGAATCGCAAATAACACCAAAACCATGGTTAACAACAATTGTGGTAAAGCTTTTGCATAGCCAATCACAAAGGTATAAATCAAACTCAGTAGGAAAATCGCATAATAACCATACATAAAGAGGTGATTCATGCTTTCAATATTGAATGCTGCGAAAAGCCAACGACTGGCCAACATTGTACCTACGACAGCTAAAACACACCCTAAACATGCACCTATCGTTAAGTTCGCAAGGAACACTACATCTTTACGTTGAACAGGAACAGGGTCTTCTGCACGCTTTTGTTTACGTGCGCGGGTTTCAACCCAAAGAATATTGCCCGTATAAAATAAGAAAGCGCCACCAACACCCAAAACAAAATAAATCCAACGTACACCTGTACCACCAAAACTTCCAAAATGCAGGCTAAACATGGCGTTGATTAACTTATTTCCAGCATCAGTTTGTGTGTTAATACCTTTATGATTAAAGTGCTCAACTGCATATGGGTTCATGCGCATAAAGTCATGATTTGCACCGCGCAACATCTGATCTGAGCTATAGAGGGCAATACGTGCATTGGCTTTTTCAGGTTTGTCTAGGCCACTGAACTGGATATAGTCAACAGAATATTCAGGCGCTACTTTTTTAGCTTGGGCTAATATTTGCTGTACATCAATCTGGGTTTGTTTAGGTTGAATCAGTGCTGGGGGAGAACGCTGAAAAACAGGCTGTCCTTTGAGTGCAAGTTGTCCAATCGCATCATAAAAAAAGTCATGAAAAGCAAAGACAATAACGCTAATACTAATAATGATGTGGAAAGGTAAGCTGGTAATTCCAATCACGTTATGTGCATCTAGCCAAAAGCGCTTTTTGTTTTTACCAGGGCGAATAACAAAGTAGTCCTTTACCAAGGTTGGTAGAAGAATAATCACTCCTGAAAGTAGAGCAAGAAAATATAAAATAGAAACCACACCCATCACATAGAGACCTAATCCGTGATGGCCTGCCATGCCCGGTATGCCTGCTGTTTCATGCAACTGTTCGATCAGCCAGCCAGCTTTAGATAAGTTTTCTTGGGCAACGATTAACTGACCTTTATCATCTAAGCTTGCCATCCACGTAGACTGAGTAGCATTAAAGCCATCTCCACGTTCATGTTCGCTCCAAGTAATGGGGGCATAGAGAAATTCATTCGATGATAAATTTAGTGTGAAGTTCTTTTGCGCAGCAGGATAGGCGGTCTGTACTTTTTGAATGAGTTCATTATATTGATCGGGTAAGACTTTCGGTAAAACTTGCTGTGTTGGCGTAGCCCACTTACTAATATGGTGCTGAAACATGCTGAGCCCACCAGCAAAGAAACAGATAAAAAGCAAAATTCCTGCACATACACCCACCCAAGTATGCATGCTTTTTGCTAATTTCATGATGTCTGAACGTACTTTCATGGTTAACCCCGTAATACAAAAATACAGCTATACGCTAGGGCATTAGCAATGGATAAATAGATAAGCGCTTTTCGTCCAGTCGTAAAAAAATAACTGCCAAACATAATAGGCATCCAAACCCAAGGAACACTCCACATACCAACTTGCACCAATAAATCCATGGCAACATAAGGCTGGCCTAATAAAACAATTAAATTACCAATCGCGATAGAAAAACTTAGACCTAAAACACCACCTGCAAAAGTTTTACTCCACCAGTCTGGCTGGATCGGAGACTGAATTTTAGCTTTCATGAAACCAGTTTCCGTTTAAAAAGCGCCATAAAAGGGAGGAAGGACCACGCAAAAATGATGAGCATGAACCAGCAAAAAGCGGCAACCACTTTCGGTAAGCTTGCAAAGAGCGTAATAAATCCAATGCCTAATAGCACTAGACCCAAATACTTAAAGAAAGTAGGAAGATGTTGAGACAACAGATTTTGGTTGCTATGACTACAATAGATACTGACGGCTCCCAACAGGGTCAAAAAAAGTCCTATAAGTTTCATAATCGATGTTTATAAGTAAATTAAAGTCAAAATTTACCCAATAGTATAAGTAAATAATAATTATTATCAAATGATAAGTATAATTATTTATGAATTTACAGTAAGTAAGTTAAGATAGGAGATAAGTCATTAAAAATATTTATTTTGAAGTCGAATCCAGTGAGTCATTATCTATATATTCCTGAACAAATCAGTAAATCAATTTATGAAATTTCGAGTCCTATTTTTCTTACATCAGAGCTATTTTGTTATGGGCTGGATTTATCGCAAACAAAGCATTTGCATATAGACCAAAGATTAGAGCATCCCCTAAAAATTGCTCAAGCGCGTGTCGAACGTAAAAATGAGTACTTATGTGGCAGGGTCTTAGCTCAAGCTGTTTTAAATCATCATTTTGGTTTAGATCAGCCAATAACCTCTATGCACGAACCTTTGCCCATCTGGCCAAATCATGTTTTGGGGAGTATTAGTCATTCACAAAATAAGTTAATTGTTGCGTTATCTAACAATGCGGTTTGTTTGGGAATTGATATTGAGCACTGGGTGACCTCTGAATTTGCTCAAGAGAGTGCACATCTTGTTTTAACACCATCTGAGTTTGATTTATGGAAAACTAAAGCCTGCGAGTTTTTTGATTTTGCCCACTATGTAAGTTTAATTTTCTCTGTAAAGGAAAGCCTTTATAAAGCGGTTTATCCTACTGCAAAGCAATATATCGATTTCTTAGAAGCATCTATCGTTGATATTAATTTTGAAAATCAAACATTAACGCTAACTTTTCTGCCAGAAATTCAGCAGCGCTATCAACTCTTAGAACAATATCAAGGTGGCTGGACCATAGAACAAGACGATATTATGACTTGGGTTTTTCAGGCACGTCATTCTGCTTAAAACAAAAGAAGGCAAATAATTGCCTTCTTTTTTATTTAGAGTTTAATTTTCTTGTAATTTGGGATCTTGGAATCCTGTTTCACGTATATCTTGAGAGTTGAATAAGAACATAAATCCTACTGCAAAGCTTAATATGCCAAAGAAGAGGATACTTCCTGAGATTGGTAAAAAACGAGTTAAGAGACCCAAAGTTGTGGTTGCAATCGAGTCGCCTAACGCATCTTGTGCGAGCCAGATTGCATTAATACGCCCTAGATATTCGTCAGGTGTATGTCCTTGCACAATGCTGTATTGAAGCAAGTTGGCAATCGACATCAAATATCCAAACACACATAAAATTGGTAAAGTCACGATGAGCCACGGTGAAAGTCCAATCATAATCATGCAACTAAAAACACCTAAGCACGTATAGAGCATGACTAAGCCGGGTTTGAGTAACTTTGTTGTCCATCCACTCAATAATGCACCTAAAGTTGAGCCTAAAGGCACGGCCGAATACATAAGTCCGAGTTCAAATGCGCCGCCGTGAAAAATTTCATCTGCCATTTGCGGAAAAATAATACGAATAGCGCTGCTAAAACTGAGCAGCGTTCCAATTAAAATGGTGCTACCGACCACTTTATTTTTAAAAACAAACTTAAACCCTTGAACTAATTGGCGAAGAGGACTCTCACCATTTGATGCATGTTGCGGTTTAAGCGCAGGTAGCCCCATCAATAAAAACACAGTGAGTAAAGTACCCACCGTTGAGACCCAATATACGGTTGCAACACCACTAGCAGCAATTAAAATACCGCCGATTGCTGGTGAAATAACGGTTGCAAGCCGTACGGATACCATACTAATGGCACGGGCTTGTACAATATTTTCGCGCCCTACAATCACAGGCATGATCGCCATCATTGCCGTTACACCCAGTGCACCAAAGAAACCATCCCATGCCGATAAAAAATAAATCGCATAGAGCGAAGGGTGCTCAAACATGGCATTGATGGCGAGGCCAGCAAAGCCTAAGCCACACACACCACGTGCCAATAAAATCAGCCATTTCCGATCTTTGCGATCTGACAGCAAACCACCAAGTAACAAGCCAATAAACATAGCAATGCCTTCAAAAGCCATTGCGACAGCAACGTTAAGCGAGTTACCCGTAATGTCATAGACTTGTTTTGGAATAGCCACGACCAACATGCCAATTGTTAATAATGACAATGTGCGGGCAATAAATACATGTCGGAAATGTGCATTACGTTTTAAAAGACTAAAATCGGTCAATATAGATTTGAAACTCATGGCGTGTGCTCCTCTAAAGCGCGCGCCTGACAAATCATGCGGTTTAAAATTGGACCCAGTGTTTCAAGCTGCTGCGGAGACAATATATCGGTATGGTCCGCTTCGCTTAGTCGAACAATATTAAGTTTTTTAACTAAAGGTGACCATTGTTGTTCTGGTTGGATATACGGTAGCAAGTCTTTTTCAGCGACAACTAAGTGTAGTTCACCATCAAAGTGCGGCATCTTATAAGGTTTTAATAAACGTACCGCATCGCGATAGTTTGCGAAAATATCCTCTTGTAAACGGCGGGTTTCTTCACTTAAAGCCGTATCTGCATCGGCTAAAATATTATTGAAGAATTGAAGCTGTTCTTGTTCAGCTTCAGCATTCATTTCCTCTACGGATAAATCTAACCACTGATGAATTTCAGCAGGGTAAGTGTCTAATAAGCCGAGATAATCAACTTTTTCACCTTGTTCAGTTAACTTCGCTGCAACTGCATAAGCCACAGTGCCGCCAAGTGAATAACCTAATAAAGTATAAGGTCCGGTTGGTTGTTGCTTACGCATAATCTCAAGTTGTTTTTCAACCAGTTCGTCCATATCAGTACTATTTGCCAATAGGCCATCTGGTCGAGGTGACTGCAATCCAATAATGGGTAAATCAGAATGCAGATAACGATTCAGAACCGTATATTGCCATGCCGAACCAGAACCAGGGAAGAAACAGAACAATGGATGCCCTGAGCCAGAACGGATTGGTAAAATAGGTTGCATACCAGTTTGTTCAACTTCTGCTAAACGTTCTTGTGTAAGCAATAAAGCTGCTAAACGTTGAATCGTGACATGACTCATTAACTGGCCAATTGGAATGGTCCGTTTAAATACTTTTCGGATTTCAATTGCAAGCTTCATCACCAAAATGGAATGCCCACCAATGGCAAAGAAATCTTCGTTAACACCAATATTCTGATCTGTATTTAAAATTTGCTGGAAAATACGTGTCAGTTCATGTTCAAAAGCAGTGGTGGCGTACTGTTTTTCTGTATTTGAAGAGTTAAGTTGTGGTTGCGGCAGTGCTTTACGGTCCAGCTTACCATTATGACTTAATGGGAATTGCTCGACCAACATATAGTGTGTCGGCACCATATATACAGGAAGCTGTTTCGCCAATTGTTTCTTTAATTGCTCAATGTCCACAGGTGCTGTTGTTTGTAAGTAAGCGACCAATTGAACATCAGCTTTATTTTGTTCAGAAGAAATAGGGTGTACAACCACATCAAGACTACTAATTAAGCGTAATTGCTGTTCAATTTCACCTAGTTCAATACGTTGTCCACGTATCTTTAACTGGTCATCAGCACGGCCTACATATTGAATACTGCCGTCTGCATGCCATCGGGCAATATCACCAGTACGGTACATGCGTTGACCTGCTGCGAATGGATTTGCCACAAAACGAGTTGCCGTTAAGTCTGCTCGATGCAAATAACCCATGGCGAGTTGGTGGCCTGCTAAATAAAGCTCACCGTCCACTCCAACAGGAACAGGGCGTAAGTATTGATCTAAGATATAAAGCTGGGTATTCCAGACTGGATATCCAATTGCAACGCTACTTTCTTCTGGGTGTAATCCCAGTGTTGCATCCATATAACTCACATCTACCGCAGCTTCCGTTGGGCCATATAAGTTATGTAGCTCACAGCTAAAGTGCTCGGTAAATGATTTTGCTAAAGCCGTTGGTAACGCCTCACCACTACAGAACACTTGGCGGATTGGCAAACTTTGACGCTGAGCAAGAGATAAAATTTCGGTAGCAGCATTTTCAAAAACAGCCAACATTGACGGTACAAAATGTAATGTTGTTACCTGATATTTTTGAATGAGGCTTAATAATGCCAATGGATCACGGTGTGCATCTACAGGTGCCATAACCAATCGTGCACCCACTAAATATGACCAGAAAAACTCCCATACAGAAACATCAAAAGTACATGGCGTTTTTTGTAAAATTGTATCGGTTGCTGATAGTGGATACTTTGATTGCATCCATAAAATACGGTTCACAATGGCTTGGTGAGAAACCATAACACCTTTTGGCTGGCCTGTTGTACCCGATGTATAGATTAAATATGCCGGATGCTGTGGCGTAATGACTGTTGTTTTATAGCTGCTTAAATCAACCTTTGTTTCATGAAACAATTCATTAAAAGCAAAGGTGGCTATAGATGGAAAAGCAATAGCAGCTAGATCTTTTTGTTCGCCAATCACAAGTTTAGATTTGGCATCCTGCAACATAAATTTGATGCGTTCAGATGGATGTTGTAAATCAATAGGTAAATAAGCTGCACCTGCTTCAATCACCGCTAAAATAGCAATACTCAGTTTGATTGATCTTGGTAGAGCAACCGCAACAATATCTCCAGCCTGTACACCGGCGCTTTGTAATTGCTGTGCTAAAGCACAAACTTGCAAACGCACTTCACTGAAACTGAGCTGATGATTTTCATCTGATAACGCCGTTTGTTCAGGCGTAATTCGAGCTTGTTCTCTGAGTAATTGCTGTAATGTGCTCTGGCGAACATAGTATTGGGTTTGATTCGTTTTCTGGATTAAATCGCGCTCTTCAGCCAGCTGCAAGCGATAGTGAGCTAGAGACGTCTCTGGTTCATTTAATGCAATTTCAATCAATTGAACCATTCGCTCAAGGAAGTGTTCAGGCTGATCAATTACACCACGCTGTTCGAGTAATAGCTCAATTTGATGATCAGGAATAACCAGCAAAGCAAGCGGGTAATGGCTATAACCACGATTTGTGAGTTTTGAAATCGCAGCATCACCAAGTTTTTGCTGTAAATACTGGTTATCAGGGTAGTTTTCTACGACTAACAAACTATCGAAAAGATTGCCTTGCCCCACTAATTGCTGAATTGCGCCCAGACCCAAACCATCATGTTCTAAATGTTCAACATGTAATTGCTGTAATTGAGTCAATTGCTCCCAAAATGTTTGCTGCATGTTGAGCTTTACACGTACTGGAATCGTATTTAAAAACAATCCAATCTGTTGCTCTAAGCCATTGATAGGTGCTGAACGTCCAGAAACAGGTGTGCCAAACACAATATCTTCACGGTGAGCATAAATATTTAAAGTCATTGCCCAAATCATTTGCATGAAGACATTGAGCGTGATGCCTTGCTGGCGTAATTTGTGTTGAAGTTTCGCGCCCAACTCAGCACTTAAACGATATGAAGTTTCCTGTACAGCTTGCTGTGCTTGATTAAATAAAATAAGTGGCTGTAAATCTGCTAAATCACGTTGCCATATTACTTTTGATGTTTCATGGTCACGTGCAGATAAAGCTTTAATTACTGTTTCATAACTATATTCAAGCACTGGCAATTGTTGATTAGTTTGCTGATAAGCCTTAATAAAGTCTTGTAAAAACAGCGGAGTTGACCAACCATCTGTTAACAGATGATGCACCATAATCAATAATTCTGAATGTTCTGGAGCATGTTGAATTAAGGTTGCCCGAATTAAACCATAGGGTTGGTCGAAGTGAATCGTTTGCTGCAATGCTTCTTGAATGGTTTGCTCAAGCAGATCGGGAGTGACTGAGGAAAACTGAACTGGCCAAGCTTGAGTAGGATGTAATGAATAGATAAAAACAGGTTCTTCAGTTAATTCACTATCAAAATGTCCGCCTAATTGAGGGTGACGTTTTAATACGGTAATCAACGCTTGCTGCAAACGTACTGGATCAATATCTCCATTTAAACTAAGACGAGTAAAGGCATTATAGTTCGATTGATTTTCTACTTGAGATAAGAACAGCATGCCTTTTTGCAAAGGAAGCAAAGGTAAAATAGTGCTGTTTTTTCCATATTTTTCTTGAACTTTTTGTTCTAGCTCTGCTGAAAATAAAGGTTTTGAAACGGCTACTTGTTGTTCATCTAAGCGAGTGAGTTGCGGTGCCATAGCCGCGACTGTTTTAAATTGGAATACATCACTTGGTCTTAAGCCGTAACCACGTTGGCGTAATTGAGTACAAACCATAATGGCCGAAATACTATCGCCACCTGTCATAAAGAAGTCGTCATCAATTCCAATTGCGTCAAGCTTAAGAACAGATGCAGTAATTTGACATAAAAGCTGTTGTTCAGGCGTTTCGGCCATTCGGCTATGTGTA
The DNA here is from genome assembly GCF_056735735.1 of Acinetobacter sp. V116_7. Taxonomy (NCBI): domain Bacteria; kingdom Pseudomonadati; phylum Pseudomonadota; class Gammaproteobacteria; order Moraxellales; family Moraxellaceae; genus Acinetobacter; species Acinetobacter sp. V116_7. Next base: position 369,689 of record NZ_JBWZIF010000028.1, on the reverse strand, counting down.
CGAATTTGAGGTTTTGGTAGTGCTTTTTTATCAACTTTACCACTTACATTTCGTGGAAATTCGGACATAACAGTCAGGGCAGAAGGCACCATATATTCAGGCAGGTTTTGACGTAACTGACTTAAATATTGTTGACTTAATTGCTCACTGGTTTTTTCATCAAGTTCAATGTCTTTGACCACACAATAACCGAGTAAACGATGACTGTTATTAATCGGTTCTGCAATCACGACTGCGCTTTCAACATTGGCTAAAATCGAAAGTGCATTTTCAACTTCACCAATTTCAACTCGATAACCACGAATTTTAATCTGGTCATCACAGCGCCCCATAAATTCAAGTTTACCCGAACTATTCCAGCGGACTAAATCACCCGTACGGTACATGCGCTGTCCATGTTCAAATGGATTCGCTACAAAACGGGCAGCACTTAAATCAGCTCGACCTAAATAACCATTGGCAATACCAAAGCCAGAAATATAAAGTTCACCAATCACGCCTGTAGGGCATCGTTGTAAATGACGATCTAGTACATAGGCCTGTGTATTACCAATAGGGTTACCAATTACAGGGCGAACTGTCTGTTTTAATTCTGCTCGGAAAGTATCAACCGTATATTCGGTTGGGCCATACAGATTATGAGCAAAAAGAGCTGGCTGAGCATTGAGCTGTTGCCATAAAGCTAACGGTGCAGCTTCACCACCAATCAAAATAAGACTTGGATGATGCTGATTTTCAGCAAATAAACCATTCGTCATCATTTGCGCACAAAAAGATGGCGGTAAATCAAGTGTATCGATTTGTCGTTGCTGAATTTCTTGCACTAAACCAAATGCATCACGACGCATGTTTTCATCAAAAATATGTAGCTCTTGGCCCCATAACATCCAAAAAACTTGCAACCAAGATGAGTCAAACGAGAAAGAGTGTGTATGCGCTGCACGTAACGGACGTTCAGGGAAACGCTCCTTTACAGCTTCTAATACAGGCCAGTAAATGGTTGGTTTATGTGACAAAATGAGGTTGAGTAAAGAACCATGTGTGTTCATTACTCCCTTAGGACGGCCAGTACTACCTGAGGTAAAAATTACATAAGCAACATCTTGGAAATCAAATTTGCGATTTTCGGCGGGAATATCACTCGCATCTTGCTTTCGAATTTGTGTTTGAACATCTTCATGATCAAGATATAACTGCTGAATATTTTCTGGTAGTTGCTGTGCGAGTGCTTGTGTGGTTAATACAAATAATGGATTTGCATCTTCACACATCATTTGCATACGATCGATTGGATAATCTAAATCGAGAGGTAAGAAACTTGCACCAGAATTGAGTATAGATAACATCACCACAACTGAGTCAATCGAACGAGGAATAGCTCCAGCAATGACCGTTTGCTTTTTGGCCCCATTTTCTTGTAAAAAACGAGTGAGTTGATTTACTTGTACTGCAAGCTCAGCAAAACTAAGATGCTGAAGGTTTGGACGTTCACCACTCACAATTGCGGTACGTTCGGGATACTTCTTAATTTGCTCATAAAAAATATCTAGAACATTATTATATTGTTCAGGATGGCTAACATGTGGACCAATACCACTTTGAGTTAGGGCAGCAAGCTCTTGTGGTGTCGTAACATTAAAATTGCTACATGCCTGTTCTGGACGAATTAGAGCTTGTTCAAGCAATAAAGTTAAGCGTTGACCATGGTTAAATAGTTCATCTTGTGTATAACGCTGCGAATCTGCACGTAGTTCAATAATGAGTTCATGATCTTGAACAATAAAAGAAAACTCAAAATCATCAATTGGTCCTGTAGAAATATGGTGTGTTTTGACCTTTTCACCATCTAACATCAAGTCTTGATCAAAAGCTTTATAGTTTAAAATAGGGCCGTACATTCGTTCATGAATATCGATACTATTTAAATCTCTTAAAATTTGTTCGGCATCATATTTCTGATGTGGACGAATTTGTCGTAATTGCTCTTGTACATGTTGAGCCAAGCTCACCCAACTGTCTTTTTCAGCAACTTTAAACTTCACAGGCAACACATTTACCGTCGGTAAGGTTGAGCGAATCGCTTTTGAACCTAAACGGCGCATAAATGGAATACCGTTAACCAAATCGGCTTTATCTGTCATTTTGTAAATATAATGTAATGACAATGACATCATCATGTCATTCAAGGCTAATTTAGATTGTGCAGCTAAAGCCTGAATTTGCTCTAAAATTCCTGTCGAAAAACGGAGTTGATGCTTAATAAATGTCGCTGTAGTTTTTGCCGCTAAATGATGAGTACTTAAACTAACTGGACTAGGTAAGTCTTCACAATATGCCTTCCAGAAAGCTTGGTCTATTTTAAATTGATGGCTATTTTCATAAGCCTGACGTTCCGAAATAACATCATTAACGCCAATGAACGGAGAAATCGAAAGGTCTTTTTCTTCTTGTAATTGTTGATAGAGTTCAACAATACGTTTGGTCAGGTTAATCATGCTAAAGCCATCCAGCATGATGTGGTGATAACGTTGATACCAATACACTTTATCATGCGTCGTAAATAACACCTGACGAAACAGTTGAGATTCACCAGCTTTAAGTGATTTAGCACATTGACGATCTGATGGCATCCAGTCCCATAAACGTTGCTGAGCTTTTTTAGGCGTTAAATGACAAAAATCAAATTCTTCAATTTGAAACTGAACTAGGTTATTAAGCTCAATAAACGGTTGAGACGGGTCGGATGAATATGTAGCAATGACCGTATCGGCTTCATTTAAGCCGATCTGAATCGCTTTTTTAAACGTTGGGATATCGACAGTTTTTGGTAGTTCCAAACAATGCGCAATGGTATATAAATCTTCAATTGAACTTAAATGATCGGCAAGGAAAATACCGAGCTGAGTAGATGCCAATTCAAAACGAGCTGGTTGAGAAAGGTCCGGAGTAAATTCATTGTTTAATGCTTGATTCATGACAATACTCCTTTACGCTTGTTGAAAGGGGTTAATTGCAAGCCAGTGCTTTTCTACATATGCAATACATGAAGCTCGTGTATCTGGTCCATGCTGAATATCCCACCCCGATGGCACCTGATGTTGAGCAGGCCATAAACTGAACTCACCTTGTTGATTTTTTAAAACCTGAAAAGACAAACTTTCGTTATCGAAAGGATTGATATAATTTTCCTGTAAGTTGCTCATGATATTGTTATCCTTGATGAAACAAATGGTTATAGTGAAAGAGTTTGTTGCAATGCCTTAAGCAAGTCGGTACGCCAGTTCACAGCATCATGTCCGCCTGAAAAACTGTGAAAACTTACTTGATTGAATGATTGCAATTGTTGATAAAGCTGAAGGGCATCGTCCCGCATATCGGTTTCATACGTGCCAGCACTGATATAAATTCGAGTTGTTTTTGATAATTGATGAGATACGTTTTGAAGCAGTTCTAAAAGATTACCTTTGTGTTTTTGCCCTAAAATACTGTTTGAAAAATCTGACCACCAATAAGATCCAGATTGCAAAATCAGGGAAGTAAAAATGGTCGGGAACAACAAAGTACTATGTAAAGCACATACACCACCTAAACTTTGACCACATAACGTAATGTCTGTTTTAGAAATAAAAGAATGTTCTTTTATAAGTATTTCAATGAGTTCATTAACCAATGCCTGACTAAACGAATCATGACAACCATAATCTTGTTGGCGTTGTTGACTATTTAAACTATGAACAAAAACATAAACTGCTGGGCGAATCTTGTTTGAAATAGTTAAATGTTGAATTTCGGGCAGAATTGAAAGCTCTCGACTCCATATTTGGCCATCAAGCAATATGACGAGTGGCAAGACTTCTTGAACCAATTGATGACTAATAAAAATGTCAACTAAATAGTCCTGTTGGCATAAGCGACTTGACCATTGAAATGTCTTTGTAATTGGGCAATCGTCTATGAAAGATTTTGTGTTTTCGAGTTGAATTTGATTGATGTATCGGGCCAGATGTCCCGTATAAAACTCATGATGATTGAATGAGTCAATTTGAGCATTTTGTTTAAGCTGTGTTTGCCACCATAAGCGTCGTGTTGCCGCACAATCTGTTTCTGGCGCTTCTTCACTAGCAGTCACTACAACATAACTACCAGTCCAAGCTAGGGGCAGCTCTATTTCAAAGAAATACACATTTGTTCCAGCTATATGGCTAAAACGATTCCACTTTTGATAGATAGAAGGACTCTGTGAATAAATATCAATATAGACAAAGATACTTTCTTTAGGCTCAGGACTACGCCATACAAAGGTACAGAGCGCTTTATTTTTTTGTAGGTTAACTAGCGGACTACCTAATTTTTTAACGGTATTCCACCAGACCTCACTCCCAACATTGAGTTGTTGAAATAGGGGATGTAAGGGATGAGAAAATGGCTTCATTTTGAGTCCATCTCGACAAGAAAGCGCGGTCAAATTAACAAAATGATTCTCATTAGTAAATGAAAACAATTATCATTATAATCAATAAAAAAAGAAGCGTTTTATTAAAATTTTTAAAAATCAATAAAATAGATCGAATTCTTGGTTAATAAATAACTTGATTTAGATTGTAATCTTATGTTTGATATTTATCGCACTTGATAATAATGATAATTATTTGCAATTATGTGGCGGAATTTACTATTCGAGTCAAACTGGAGTAAAACATGAGCTCTACCATCGTAGTCACAGGTGCTGCAAGAGGTATTGGAGCTGCTATTACAAAAAAATTATTGCAGCAAGGGTATCAAGTGATCGGCATCGACCGACAGGAAAATCCCGAACAATGGGAAATCACACAAAAGATAGAAAGCAGTGAAATATCGCGTTGGCATGGCTTTCAGCAAGATATTACTGATCAAGAAACAACAGCGAAGCTCATTACAGATATTTTAAACAAACATAGCGTAACGGGTTTAGTGAATGCGGCGGGCGTATTGATTATGCGTTCTATGCTTGAGGCAAAAACAGAAGACTGGCAAACACTTTTCGCTGTAAATGTCATGGCACCCATCGCAATAAGTCAACAACTTGCCAAGCACTTTTGTGAAAAAAAGCAGGGAAGTATTGTCACGATTAGCTCGAACAGTTCACGTATGCCACGTATACAACTTGGCATGTATGCAACGAGTAAAGCTGCACTGAGCCATTACTGCCGTAATCTTGCACTTGAAATCGCACCCCACCAAGTAAGGCTTAATATTGTTTCACCAGGCTCTACGCTAACTCAAATGCAGCAGCAGCTTTGGACAGATAATTCACCTCCGCCTGCGGTAATCGATGGAGATTTAAGCCAATACCGTACAGGCATTCCCTTAAGAAAATTAGCCCAGCCTGAAGATATTGCGAATACGGTCAGCTTTTTACTTTCTGATCAAGCTGCACAAATTACCATGCAAGAAATTGTGGTTGATGGAGGAGCCACTTTAGGCGTTTAAACATTCATTCATTACAACAAAATAACTGTATAAGGAGTTGCGAGATGTCGGCACAGCATCCGTATTTTATCCAACGAGAAAATTTTACTGAAAGCCGCGTTGCATTAGCCCAAGAAATTTTAAATTGTGGAAATGACGCAGGTTTTATTTTTACCACGCCAGAATACACCATCAATAGTCATCAAAAATTACGAGATATTCAAGTTGCTAAAAATAGCCTTTTAAAAGATTGGTTAGATGAAGCACGAGCTCAATTAGAACTTGCAATGAATGACGGTTATAAAGACGTCAAGATTATGGGTGGACTACCATTTTGTTCGGCAGCCGATGTCAATTTAATGCTGATGCAAAATGCAAAAATCTATCAGAAAGTACTCTATGCACAATCTGATATTGATTTTGGTTCTTTATCTTTAAAAAAGGCTGATTATTTCCCTTTAGGTGAACATTACCAACAGCAAGTTGAGTATTTAGTTCAGCAAATGCAAGCAAAAAAACTCGATAAAGCCGTACTTGCTCGTATTTTACAACTTGAATTTGAAAAAAATATTCCCGTCTCGGACCTATTTTATAACTTAGCTAAGCATAATCCCGAAGGCTATAACTATGCAGTCGCGAGGCATCCTCAAAGTGAAGGGTGGTTTGTCGGTGCAAGCCCCGAACTTTTAATTGCAAAGCAAAATACAAAAATCTGGAGTAAACCGGTTGCTGGCACATTGGCTCGTGATGACGATCCAACCCTAGACCAAAACAACGCCAGAGCATTACTTGCTTCACAAAAAGATCAACATGAGCATGCACTCGTCATCGAAATGATTGCCGATGAGCTCACACCTTTTTGTAAGGAATTAAAAGTACCTAAGCAACCATCCCTGATTCGTACTAAACGCCTTTGGCACTTGGCATCACATATTACGGGCGAACTTAAGAAAGCCGATACACATGTTTTTGACTTAATTGAACGCTTGCACCCAACACCTGCAATTTGTGGGGAGCCTAGTCCAATTGCGAAAGAACTAATTCAGCAACTTGAACCATTTAACCGTGAATTATTTGCAGGAACTATGGGTTGGGCAGATGAACAAGGTAATGGTGAATGGTCGGTGACTGTTCGCTGTGCCCGAATTTATCAGAACATTGCCCGTTTATTTGCCGGTGCAGGCATTGTTGAAGCTTCTCGACCACAAGCTGAACACGCTGAAACTGCCGCTAAATTTCGTACTGTACTGGACGGATTCCAGATTTCACCAAATCAATTGCCAATACAAGGACCAAACACATGACAACACAGGTTTATCTGGATGGTGCCGTGCCATATCCAGCAGAATTTGCAGAGATTTACCGTAAAAAAGGTTATTGGCTTGGACAAAACTTGAGTGATTTCTTGCGTGAAAGTGCTCAAAAATACCCGCAAAACATAGCAGTATATGATGGTGATAAAGCCGTTAGTTACGCTGAGTTTGATCATTTAGTTGATTACTGTACAAGCCACTTATATCAACACGGACTAAGAGCCGGTGATAAAGCAGTTGTACAAATGCCGAATCACTATCAGTTCTATGTTTTATTTTTTGCACTGATTCGGCTTGGTGCTTTACCTGTTATGTCTTTACCTGCACATCGCTTTGCAGAACTCAGTAGTTTTTTCAAACAAACTCAAGCAAAAGCTTACTTCTGTGCTGATTTTGGTGCACAAAAATTTGACTACCGAGAGCTTGCTGAAAAGCTTCAGCAAACTGCTCCTTGCTTACAACATATATTTGTCCTTGGAAATGCCGACAAATTTGTAGCCATTCAAGATTTATTAAAAGAAACCCATATTGTGGATGAGGCGATTTCGCCAACTACGGCAGATCAGGTTGCTTTTTTACAACTTTCAGGTGGAAGTACCGGTGTTCCTAAACTGATTCCACGTACCCATGATGACTATCTATATAGCGTACGTGAGAGTGCGAAAATCTGCCGTCTCAGTCAGTCATCACGCCTACTCATGGTTTTACCCGCGGCACATAACTTTTCAATGAGCTCGGCCGGTTCTTTAGGTATTTTTTATTCGGGCGGGGCTGTGGTTTTAGGAACTGATCCAAGTCCTGAAACTGCTTTTTCATTGATCAAAAAACACGGCGTAACTGATGCTTGCTTGGTTCCTGCTTTGGTTCGACCTTGGATGGATAAAGCGGCAAAAGATCAAGATCCAATATTGTCGACTCTACGTTGCTTACAAGTCGGAGGAGCGCGTTTACCCGATGCAGTTGCCACACGCTTGATTGATGAGTTCCAAGTCAATCTACAACAAGTTTTTGGCATGGCTGAAGGGCTGGTGAATTACACCCATTTTGACATGACGAAAGAGCAAATTATCCATACCCAAGGTTTAAAAATTTCGCAAGATGATGAAATTTTAGTACTGGATGATAATGATCAGCCAGTAGAAGCTGGAGAGGTAGGGCATTTGCTTACTCGCGGTCCCTATACCATTCGTGGCTATTACCAAGCACCGGAGCACAATGCACGTTCTTTCACACCGGATGGTTTTTATCGAACAGGCGATTTAGTACGTATTCGAGAAGATGGCTGCATTGTTGTGGAAGGGCGTTCAAAAGAACAAATCAATCGCGCTGGTGAAAAAATTGCGACCGAAGAAGTTGAACAAGCTTTATTAACTCATCCACAAATTCGCCTAGCAGCATTGGTTGCTATGCCTGATGAGATTATGGGTGAAAAGAGCTGTGCTTTTGTTGCATGGCAAGCACACGCTGATGATCCAAGCCCAATTCGTCTTGCAATGTCAGTTCGTCAACATCTGAAAGACTATGGACTTGCTACCTACAAAATTCCCGATCGAGTCGAATTTATCGAGCAATTTCCATATACAGCCTTTGGAAAAATCGACAAAAAAAGATTACGTCAACAATTTGAAACCAACACTAATGTTCTTGCTTAAAGATAAAAAAGGAAAAATTTGATGAGTATTCCTAAAATTGCCAGTTACAACATGCCACAAGCGCACGAATTTACCGCGAATAAAACACATTGGCAGTTGCATACCGATAGCGCCGTTTTATTGGTACATGATATGCAGCAATATTTTTTAGATTTTTATGATCAAACTCAAGCGCCTATTCCAGAGCTTATTAAAAATACCAAAGAACTGATTGAAACTGCGCGTAAGTTTAATATCCCTGTCGTCTATACCGCACAGCCCGGTAACCAGACACCTGAACATCGCCAGTTATTAACGGACTTTTGGGGAACTGGTCTAAAAGATGACCCATATATTACCCAAATTTTGCCGGAAATTACGCCTGATAAAAATGATACTGTCTTAACAAAATGGCGTTATAGCGCTTTTAAATTTTCTCCACTCGAACAACTTATGCGTGAGTCAAACCGCGATCAACTCATCATTTGTGGTGTTTATGCTCATATTGGCTGCCTCATGAGTGCGGCAGAAGCCTTTATGCTAAATATTCAGCCGTTTTTATGCGGAGATGCACTTGCTGACTTTAGCCGTGAAGAACACGATATGGCTTTAAAGTATACAAGTACTCGTTGTGGGCAAGTCATGACAACTCAGCAAGTCACACGAGCTTGGGCACTTGAACAAGCAGTCTCACCACTTACTGAAGAAGGTATTGTTTTGGCAGTGAGTGAACAACTTCAGATTCCTGCATCAGACATTCAGTTAAATGATGATTTACTCATGCTTGGACTTGATTCGGTACGCCTCATGACATTAGTGGGTAAATGGCAAGCTTACGGCGCACAAGTGAGTTTTGAAGATTTAGCTGAACAACCAACTCTAGAAGTTTGGATTGATAAGCTAGTCGCTTAAATTGAAAGAATAAAAAATGGCAGATTTAATATCTGCCATTTTTTTATCTTAACTTTTAAAAGGATGTATTGTCCTTTTTTATACGGCTGTTAAATCTCAAAGTTCGACTCAGCCATGGTTTCATTGACCATTGAAAACTCGGTAAACTATGAACCACAACAAAGAAGAACACAGTAAATAGCGGTACCAATAAAGTACCAAACACGACACTACCAAATATACTCATTCCAATTTCATATCTGCTCGCAGCACCTGCACCAGTTGCAAAAATTAAAGGAACCACACCAGCACCAAAGGCAAGAGATGTCATCAAAATCGGGCGTAAGCGTAGCTTTAAAGCTTCACTTGCCGCATCGATTTTACTTTTTCCCTGTTTGAGTGCTTGAGTCGCAAACTCAACAATGAGAATTGCATTTTTACAAGATAAGCCAATACCTGTTAATAGGGCAATTTGAAAGTAAACATCGTTAGGTAACTTAAAAATCCAAGCAAAAATAATAGTGCCTGTAATGCCTAGAGGAAGCCCTAATAAAATAATAAAAGGAACTTTCCAGCTTTCATATAAAGCAGCCAAACATAAGAAAATAAACAAAATAGAAATGAGATATAAATAGATCGCTTGGCTGCTAGATTGCTGTTCTTGTAAAGAAAGACCACTCCATGCGACATCTATACCAGACTGTTTACTGACCATACCACTTAACTGTTGCATTGCCTGACCTGAGCTAAAGCCTGAACTTACATTTGCTTCAAGTTGAATGGCAGCCAGTCCCATAAATCGGGTAAGAGCTTCTGGGCCACCTGTCCACTGACTTTGCGCAAAATGAGCAAGGGAAAGCATTCCACCTGTATTATTTCGTACATGCCAATACGCTAAATCTTCAGGTTTAGAACGAAACTCTGAATCACCTTGCATAATGATTCTCTTAATTCGACCTCGTTCAACAAAATCACCAACATAGTTTCCACCCCAAGCAGTCGATAGTGTTGAACGAATTGCTTGTTGGTCAATTCCTAATATTTTGGCTTTATTTTGATCGAGTTGAATAAATACTTCAGCTTTATCTTCACTCACAAGAGGGCTTAGATTTTCAAAGGCTGAATAATTTCGAGATTCTTTTTCTAAGGCTTTATATTGTTTAATTAATTCATCGCGCCCTTGACCATTTACATCTCTAAGCCAAAGTTCTAAAGCATCAGATTGACCCAAACCAGATACACTTGGTGGCATTCCTACCATGACTTTAGCCGGCAAGTTTTTTTGTAAATATGCTTGAGCACGTTCACGAATAGTACTCGCCGTATTGGCTTCTCCTTTACGCTCATTCCAATGTTTAAGCGAAACAAAGGCCATACCTAAATTTGGACCGCTCCCTGAAAAGTTTTGTCCATTCACGACCAGTACGGTATTAATATTTTTGCCTTCATGTTCAAAGAAATAATTATTGACGAGTCTTCCAATTTCTTCAGTTTGGCTCATTGAAGCACTGTTATGCAAACTATAGGGAACAGCAAGTAATCCTTGATCTTCATTTGGAATAAAGCTTGTGGGCAAACTGCGGTAAATCATAAATAAAATAACAGCAATGCCCACAGCCAACAGACTGGAAAATACTTTAAACTGGATTAAACGAACAGATAAAAAACTAAAAGCTGATCTGACTTTTTGAAGAGCAAGCTCAAGCATTTGTCCCCATTTTGGTTTTTTATTATGTTTTTTTAATAGAACTGCGCACATCGCAGGTGTAATGGTCATGGCTACAAATAGCGATAACAACATGGCTGCTGCTAATGTAATAGAAAACTGACGGTAAATCATACCCGTCGAACCACTAAAAAAAGCCATTGGAATAAATACCGCGGTTAAGACCAGCGTAAGACCCACCAATGCACCGCTAATCTCTTGCATCGACATTAAACAAGCTTCACGTACACTTAGCTGTTGTTCGTGCATAAGCCGTTCAACATTTTCCACGACTACAATCGTGTCATCAACCAATAACCCAATCGCTAAAACTAGAGCAAATAGCGTAAGTGTGTTAATGCTCATCCCAAATAAATACAACACCACAAATGTGCCACTAATGACGATGGGAACCGTAATGGTTGGAATAAGAGTTGCACGCCAATTTTGTAAAAAGAGATACATCACAATAACAACAAGAACGATTGCTTCAAGCAAAGTGATTATGACCTGCTTAATTGACTCTTCAATAAATGGTGTATTGTCTCTCGGATAAACGACTTTATATCCAGCTGGTAAATGCTGGCTAAGCTGGGCCATTTTTTCTTTAATAAGAGCAGAAGTCTCGATTGCATTGGCATCTGGACTTAGAGAAATTCCTAAACCTGCCGATGGATAGCCATTAAGTGTGTTAATACTTTCATAATTTTCTGCCCCTAATTCGACTCTCGCGACATCTTTTAAATAAACAAGGCTACCGTCAACATTTGCTTTAACCACCACCGATTTAAAGTCATCTATTGTTTTTAAACGTGAACCTGCTTTTACTTTTGCATAAATATTTTGGTCAGAAGCAGAGGGCATTGCACCAATCGAACCCGCAGCAATCTGAGTATTATAATCTTCGAGGGCCTTTTCAATATCACTCGGCACAAGTTGATAATTTCTAAGTTGATTTGGATTTAACCAAATGCGCATGGCATAGCTTGAACCAAAAACATTAACTTCACCAATACCTTGTAACTGACTTAAAGGCTGTTCAAAGTGATTCACCATATAATCAGACAAATCAATATTGCTGGTTTTACCTGTTTCATCATATAACCCCACAATAAGTAGCATATCACCCGTGGTTTTCCATATGTTTACACCTTGTCTTTGAACTTCCTCAGGTAAACGGTTTAATGCACCATTAATTCGGTTTTGTACTTGGAGCTGTGCTTTATCAATATCTGTGCCAATTTTAAAATGAATATCAATGCTGCTCGTTCCGGACGATTCACTATAGGACGTAAAGTAAAGCAAATTATCCAGACCTTTTATTTGTTGTTCTAAAATTTGGGTCACACTTTCTTCGACTGTGTCAGCAGCTGCACCACGATAATTCGCTACAACCGTAACACCCGGTGGAGCAAGGTTGGGATAGCGTTCGACTGGCATGGCTAAAGTGGCAAGGAAACCAAAAATAAGAATAGTGATTGCAACGACAGAAACAAAGATAGGGTGATAGATAAAAAATCGAGAGAGCATTGTTATGTCTACTTTAAGATTGTTTTAAATAGGTTTTTAGGCACACGAAAGTGTAATGGTAACGCTTTTTTACAGCACAAACAATAATGATTATCATTATATAACTAATAATTATTTTTATCTTGATCAGTAAAAGTCATGCGTATATGATGCTCGGCACATCATAAATGATAATAATTATCATGTGGTAATCATTATCCAGAATAAGGGCCGAGAAATGACGTTAACGAAAAAGGCGCTGGTGGTCGCCATCTCAACACTGCTTCCTTTTGCCGTTCAAGCAAATAAAGATATTGAACAGCAGGGTAATAGTGAACCAGTTCAAAAACTTAAAACTATTGTGGTTTCTGCTGCATTAAAAGAACAAGACGTAGATAAAGCACCCGCATCCATTAGTGTGATCACGAGTGAAGAGATTGAACGTAGTGCGGCACTAAGCCTTGCTGATGTTTTACAAAAGCAGGCTGGGGTTTATAACTATAATAGCGGTCAAGATAAAATCGTTATACGGGGAATGCTAAATACATCAGGCAATTACACACTCATTCTACTTAATGGCAAACGCATGTCATCTAATGGTGCCATGTGGCGTGGTAATGACTTTGACTGGAGTGCAATTCCTTTAAATAGTATTGAACGTGTTGAAGTTATTCGAGGGCCAATGTCATCTCTCTATGGAGCAGATGCTATGGGTGGCGTAATCAATATTATTACCAAGAAAGCCGAAGACGGGCAGCTTCATGGTTCGGTCTTTGGACAATATAACCGAGCTGACCGTGGGAATGGTAAAGATCAATTCCGTTACGGATTTAACTTATATGGCGGTCTAACCGACAATGTAAGTTTTACTTTGGCTGGAGATGCTTATAATCGCGATGCATGGTATCGAAATGGCAAACCAGATCCAGATGGCGCTTACTTTGTAGAAAAAGACACCAAAAATGTAAATGGTACTTTAAGTTGGAATATTAATGACCAACAAACTTTAGACCTAGATTTGGGCTATAACAACGATAAACGCCCACTTACTCAAGATGCTGCGACCTCAATTCAAGAGTCGGAAATGAAGCGTACCAATGTAGGAATTGCTCACCGCGGAAAATGGGGTTGGGGGAAAACAGAAGCTTATATTGGAAAAGAAACAGCCAAAATTTATGACTACGACAGCGAATATGATGCACCACAAAGTCGTAATTATAAGCAAGAAAACTTAATTGGTCGTGCTTTCGCGAACTTTGACTGGGTAATGAATAACACCACAGCTGGTTTTGATTATAAAGATCAAAAAATTACAGACGTTGTGAGTTATATCGGTACAGGGAAAAACCAGCAAAAAAGTTACGGTGTATTTGTTCAAAACGATACCCATATTAATGATGCACTGACCTTAACTCTAGGTGGCCGTTACGACGACTTTGATGACTTTGATGGTAAATCGACCGGTAAAGCCTATTTAGCCTATCAACTCGCTGAAGGTGTTGTCTTAAAAGGTGGTGTTGGTCAAGCTTATAAAGTTCCGTCTCCAGCACAGTTAGATATCAATTACTCAATGATTTCATGTGGCGGTAGTTGTCACATTCGAGGTAATCCAGACCTAGAACCAGAAGAAAGTACCAACTACGAAGCATCTTTAATTGTAACCCGTCCAAACTGGAATGCTGGAGTTACAGTTTTCCAAAACGATGTGAAAAATCTCATTGAAGCCATTACCTTAAGTGATGGAGACCCGCGTTTAGTGGGTGATTTTAGAAAAATCTGGACTAATGTAAGCCGTGCAGAACTTAAAGGAGTTGAGCTTACAGGTGGTTACGACTTCACGGATAATCTAGGTGTTAAGGCAAATGCCACTTACTTAGATGCAAAAAATAAAACCACAGGTAAAGATTTAACTGAACGACCAGAATGGCTGGCTAATGGTTCAGTTTCTTGGGCACCAGTTGAAGACTTCCGTGTAAATGCAGGCGTAAGCTACGTTGGTAAACAAATGTACTCTGCAACTAAAGAGTTACCAGCTTATACAACTTACGATGTGACATTTACTTCACCACTTTCGCCACGCTTAACATTGGACTATGGCGTAAAAAACCTGACTGATGTTGATCTGGAAGATAAAAACAAAACCTTTAACACCAAACTTTATGGCCGCAATTACTTTGTAAAAGCGACTTATAGTTTCTAAGTTAAAACTAAGCACAAAGCCTATTCGTAGGGGAATAGGCTTTGTTTTTTATTAAACAAATATCCATAATTTTTAAACCAGTATAGACAAAATAATTTTAAGAATTTCTATACTTTTCAACATTAGGGCTAATTAATCATGACGGCAACTTCAAAATCATTATTAAATGGACTACCAATAAAAAAATCGAGAATACAGGTTTTTGAAATTTTAAATCAAAATCCACAAGGCTTAAGCGCGGTGAGCATTTATGCACAAATTAAAAATGAACATAAAATTACGCTCGGAACAATTTATCGAATCTTATCTGAATTTGAAAATCGCAAGCTCATCAAAAGGGTGTTCTTAGGAAAAAGTAAAAGTATTTATAAGATCAGAAAAGATAAAATGAGCTGTAACTTGATTTGTTTAAAAACCGCAGAAGCAACTAGCTACGAACATGAAAAAGTGAAAGAACTACTGCATGAAGTCATAGATGTTATTTTTGCGAATACAGGAACTAATATCAGTAGCATTGAACTTAATCTCTATACAGAATAAAAAGTCCAGATAGAAAAAAGGACAGCCTAAACTGTCCTTTTTTATTAAATTTGCTATTTGATGACTTTAATTCGAGTAGTCGCTGGAATAATTAAAGGTGAATTCTTAGCGACATAGCTTTCAAGGGCATCAATATCTTGACCACCGCCTACACGGTTTTGGCCTTCTTTTAATACCGTAAAGTTGTCACCACCATCTGCCAAAAAGCTATTTACAGTCACGCGGTATACTTTACTGTCAACCAGCGGTGAACCTGCAACCATAATGTTACTTGCTCGTGGTGAAACAGACGTATTTGCCGCATATTGATAAGTTAATTCTTTAGACGGCTGTAAAATTCTAGGTGAGTTTGCATTTGAACCAGACCATTGCTGTTCAATTACATCTCTAATTTGTTTGCCAGTTAAGCTCAAAGTCACAATAGAGTTACCGAAAGGTTGAACCGCAAAAACATCGCCAAAGGTGATTTGGTTACTGCTATTGATGAGTAGATCGGCGCGGACACCACCTGGGTTCATTAAGGTAAAGTCAGAGCCTTGGTTACTTGCCTTTAACGCAAACGCTTGTTGAGCATCTGCAATCATAATACCCAACGGGCTTTCACCACTTTCAACTTGAGCACGACTGACTACTGCTGTTGCAGTGCCAACCACACGGCTTGAAATGGTGGTCACCGCTTGGCGGTACTTATCTAAAATAGCTTCAATGCTTGGGGTTTTACTAAATTTTTGATAGAGATCGGTAAGGCTTACCGTGGTTGTACCAGACGTATAGGCCTCACTTTGTACAGGAACTTGTTTAGCATCCTTCTTAATCACATCACCAGTTTTACCATCTAACTCAACCTTGATGTCAGTAATGAGCGTGCCATATTGTCCAGCTGAGGTAAGTAAGAACGGTTTTGCCGGATTTTTTGTAGAATAGTCACAAATATAAGATTGGTGTGTATGACCTGAAACAACAATATCAACTGCGGGATTAAGCTTATCCAAAATTCCTAAAATCGGGCCGCTTAAGCCATCACATGTTTTTTCATTAAACTTTGTACTTGGCGCTGCACCTTCATGTACCACCACTACAATCGCTTCAATTCCTTGTTTTTGTAATTCAGGAATCAAGGCGTTTACCGTATCGGCTTCATCACGAAACTCAACATCTTTAATGCCGGCAGCAGAAACAATACTTGGCGTTGCTTTAAGGGTTAAACCAATAAATGCAACTGGAATTCCACCATAAGTTTTAACTTTATAAGCAGGAAAAATTGTTTTACTGGCGTCATTTTTCATTGCTACGTTAGCCGCAAGGAAATCAAATTTTGCACCACTAAAGTTTTTATTAATTTGGCAAGGCGCAGTGCTTGTATATTGCTGACATCCACCGTTCTTTAAACGGCGTAATTCATCTGTACCACGGTCAAATTCATGGTTACCCACAGCATTAAAGTCAATTTGAATATCATTCATGACTTCAATGGTCGGTTCATCTAAAAATAAAGAAGAGGTTAGAGGAGAAGCGCTAATTAAGTCGCCCGCTGAAACTACAGCATTATTTGGATTTTCTGCTTTAAGTTTTTTAATCGCATCGGCAAAGTAACTCACTCCACCCACAGGAATACGAACAGATTGAGCAGCATCATTTGGATTTGGTGCTTCGACGTAACGCTTCGGTGGCTCAAGATTTCCGTGAAAGTCATTAAAAGCTAAAATATTTACGGTTTGATTGCTTCTTTGAGCGGGTGGCGCGGTGTCATTATCATCATCGTCATTACATCCAGCCAATAACGTTACTGCCAGAGAAAGTGTTGTTACTTTAAAAAATGTTGTTAAATTTTTCATTTTTTTATCATTTGATCAATTAAGACGGATAAAAAAATACGCTTTTAGTATGAATGTTTGATGAAACCTTCAATGAGCAAATATGTTCGAAATATTAAAATTTGGACAAAAAACACAATTATCGAACAATATCTTGGCTAGGGGTGGTCTACAAACCCAAATTTTTTATTTAGAATAAATTTTTAATGACCTTATAAGATTTAATCAAGTGATTCATTTCACAAGATTAATATGAACCGGAGATAATTTATGCAATGGACTAAACCAGCTTTTACTGATTTACGCATTGGTTTTGAAGTTACTATGTACTTCGAAGCACGTTAATTCAGTTTCATCCAAATATGTCATAAGCCCTAGTCTTGTTCTAGGGCTTATCTCTTTCTAATAAGATATTAATTTTATGTATATTTATGTTTTAGGTTCAGCTGCTGGAGGCGGGTTCCCGCAGTGGAATTGTAATTGCCCGAATTGTCATGGTGTACGCACAGGTTCAATCCAAGCCAAAGCCCGTACTCAATCATCAATTGCTGTTTCTGAAAATGGAACAGACTGGGTTTTATTAAACGCATCACCTGATATCCGCCAGCAACTTTTCGAATTTAAAGCAGCTCAACCGGCGCGTAAATTGCGTGATACAGGAATAACAAGCGTTATTTTAATGGATAGTCAGTTAGACCATACGACTGGGCTTTTAACCTTACGTGAAGGTTGTCCAATGAATGTATGGTGTACAGAAATGGTCCACCAAGATTTAACGAGCGGCTTTCCAGTTTTTAATATGCTCAAACACTGGAATGGCGGTCTTCAATATCATGAGATTAACCCTAAACAAGCTTTTAAAATTGATGGTTTCGAAAATTTAGAATTTTTGCCTTTAATTATTAAAAGTGCTGCACCACCATATTCACCGCATCGAAATGACCCACATGACGGCGACAATATCGCTTTAATTATCAAAGATCATAAGACACAAAAACAGTTGTTCTATGCACCGGGTCTTGGAAAAATTGACGATCAAATCATGCAGATTATGCAGAGCTCAGACTGCGTCATGATTGATGGTACGCTTTGGACAGACGATGAAATGCAACAAACAGGGGTTGGAACTAAAACTGGCCGTGAAATGGGGCATTTATATATTAGTGGCGAAGGTGGTTCACTGTCTTATTTAAATCAGCTGAGTACACCTAAAAAAGTGCTGATTCATATTAACAATACCAATCCAATTTTAAATGAAAACTCTAGCCAGTTTGCTGAGCTTAAAGCAAATGGTGTAGAAGTTGCCTATGACGGCATGCAGATTGAACTCTAAGGTGAGACATGACTCAAACACCTGAAGCTTTAACGACAGAACAATTTAAACAAGCCATTATCGATAAAGGCCAGTATTATCATATCTACCATCCATTTCACGTGATGATGTATGAAGGTAAAGCCACCCAGCAACAAATTCAGGCTTGGGTTGCAAACCGATATTACTATCAAATTAATATTCCGCTTAAAGATGCGGCGATTATGGCAAATTGCCCCGACCAACGAGTCCGTCAAGAATGGATTCAACGCATGATCGATCAAGATGGTGAATATCCAGATGGCGGTGGTCGAGAAGCATGGTTACGCTTAGCCGAAGCTGTGGGCTTGAGTCGTGAACAAGTTATTTCTGAAGAACTGGTATTACCGGGTGTTCGCTTTGCAGTAGATGCCTATGTGAACTTTGCACGCCGTGCTTCGTGGCGTGAAGCAGCCAGTAGTTCTTTAACTGAACTTTTTGCTCCACAAATTCATCAGTCACGACTTGATTCATGGCCACAACACTACCCATGGATTGATGATAAAGGTTATGAGTATTTCCGTTCTCGTTTAAGTCAAGCACGCCGTGACGTTGAACATGGTTTAACAATCACACTTGATTCATTTACAACTCATGAGCAACAAGAGCGAATGCTTGAAATATTGCAGTTTAAGCTGGATATTTTATGGAGCATTTTAGATGCTTTAACACTTGCACATGTTCACAATGAAGCGCCATATCACACTGTGACGAGCAAACGAGTTTGGCACAAAGGACTATTTAAATGAATAAAGAGCAGTTTGATTTAAACCTTGTGCCGACATGGCGACAAGGTTACCGTTTTCAGTTCGAGCCAGCTCAAAATGGTTTTGTGATTTTATATCCTGAAGGCATGATCAAGTTAAATGAAAGTGCAGGGGCAATCGGGCAATATATTGATGGGCAGCAGAATGTTTCTGCAATTATTGCCCAGTTAAAGCAAAAATTTGGTGATATTGCTGAGATTGAACAAGATGTAGTGGATTACATGCTGGTCGCAAAACAGCAACACTGGATTGATTTAATATGACAGAAGGTGTTGGCCTACCTTTATGGTTACTAGCGGAACTCACATATCGTTGTCCGCTACAATGCCCATATTGCTCAAACCCCTTGGACTATGCTCAGCATAAAAATCAGCTGACCACTCAAGAGTGGTTTGATGTTTTTGATCAAGCACGTCAGATGGGTGCTGTTCAACTCGGTTTCTCTGGTGGTGAACCACTGGTACGTCAAGATTTAGAACAACTCGTTGCACATGCCCATCAGCAAGGGTTTTATACCAACTTAATTACCTCAGGCATGGGCCTTACTGAACAACGTATTGCTGATCTAAAACAAGTAGGTTTAGACCACATTCAAGTGAGTTTCCAAGCTAGCGATCCTGTGGTAAATGATGCCTTGGCAGGTTCAAAGCATGCTTTTGAACAAAAGTATGAAATGTGCCGACTGGTTAAGAAATACGATTACCCAATGGTGCTTAACTTTGTTATTCATCGACATAACATTGACCAGATTGAACAAATTATTGAACTTTGCCTTGAGCTGAATGCCGATACAGTCGAGCTAGCAATTTGTCAGTTTTATGGTTGGGCTTTTTTAAACCGCCAAGGTTTATTACCCACCCAAGAGCAACTGACACGTGCAGAACGGATTACCAATGAATATCGAGAAAAATTAAAAGCGCAAAATCATCCTTGCAAACTCATTTTTGTAGTGCCTGATTATTATGAAGAGCGACCGAAAGCCTGTATGAATGGCTGGGGTAAAATCTTCTTTACAGTTGCTCCAGATGGTATGGCGCTACCTTGCCACGCAGCACGACAATTGCCAATTTCATTTCCAAACGTCCGCGAACATAAATTGTCAGATATCTGGTACAAATCAACTGGATTTAATCATTTCCGTGGTGATGCATGGATGCCAGAAGGTTGCCGTAGTTGCCCAGATAAAGATCGAGACTTTGGCGGATGTCGGTGTCAGGCCTATATGTTGACTGGAGATGCAGCTAATGCCGATCCTGTATGTGGAAAATCGCCATATCATCAAATGATTGAACAAGCACGTACAGAAAGTCAGTTGGCTGCACCACTGCAAAATTTAGTTTTCCGTAATAGTAGAAACTCTAAATCTTTAAGCGGCACACAAAATATTCCAGTCCACACAATTACAGACATATAGCAAGTAGGAATGCTCATGAAGCCTAGCCATATTTCAGTTTTTGATGGACATAATGATGCTTTAACACGCTTATGGCTAAGTGAACATCCAGATCCTGTACATGCTTTTATTCATGAACGCTTAGCGGGTCATCTGGACCTAAACCGCTGTCAACAAGCTGGTTTTATAGGAGGAATGTTTGCGATTTTTTTACCTCCATACAGCTATGTGCAACAGCATCATCCCAATAAGCTATTTGATCAAAATGCTTCTGATTTTACCCAACAGCAAATTGAACAAATTTGCTTGGAACAACTCGATTTAGCTCATCAACTCGCTCAGCATTCTAAAAATATTAAAATTTGCACATCAGTTCAAAATATTCAGGATTGTTTAGTAGAGCAAAAGCTAGCAATTGTGTTGCATATGGAAGGTGCAGAAGCTCTACAACAAAATCCTGATTTACTCGATGTGTTTTATGAAAGAGGCCTGCGTAGTATTGGCCCACTTTGGAATAGACCGAGCCGCTTTGGATATGGTTTAAATGCCAAGTTTCCTCATTCACCCGACACTGGAGCAGGTCTTACCAGCGATGGCAAAGACTTTATAAAACGCTGTGCCGATAAAAAGATGGTGATTGATGTTTCACACATGAATGAACAAGCTTTTTGGAATACGGTAGATATATTGCAGCAGCCAATCGTAGCAACGCACTCTAATGCACATGCTTTATGTCCTCAAGCACGTAACTTAACTGACTCGCAGCTCAAAGCAATTCGAGAAAGTAAAGGTATGGTAGGCGTAAATTTTGATGTCGCGTTTTTACGATCCGATGGACAACGCAATGCAGATACACCCATCGATGTAATTTTAGAACATTTAGAATATTTAATGGATCATTTAGGCGAAGAACATGTAGGCTTTGGCTCTGATTTTGACGGTGCACTTATTGGTACTGAACTTGAAGATGTGACAGGGCTACATTGCTTAATTGAGCGTATGCAACAGCGTGGTTATTCTAAAACACTGATTGAAAATATATGTCTTAATAATTGGGTGAGGGTGTTTGATAGAATTTTGGGTTAATAATGAATGACTAAACAGAGTTAATCTACAGAATCATAACAGTTTTTTTATTGGCCGAAATGACTAAAAAAAATACAAATAGTTTAATTGTCAACCATTCGGTATATTCACTACACTCAACCTTACTGAATGTAAGAACATTTAGTATTTCAGGTCTTTTGTGGTTTTCACATTACCCATTTCTTCATGAGAAGTAGAAATGGGTTTTTTCTTATGTGAAACAAATAAACGTGATATCCATCACAAGAATTACTAATTATTGGTATAACCACTCAATTTCATCTTGACTAAAACTTCAGCATTAAATACATTTGTAGTGTATTCAAAGATAATAAGATTGCTTAAAGCAATTCATAATACTGCTTAATCCTGAAATACAGTAAAAAGCCTATTCAAAATATAGAATAGGCTTTTTGCTTTGTATCAAAATTTATTTTTTAACTATTACACTATTCAATTAACATAAAAATTAAATACCTTACAAAAGCGGAGCAAATGAAAGCCGTTAAATAACAAATTATGTGCTATTAATTAAAGCTGATTTTTCAAAAGTTACTCCGTCAATCGAAGAGGTGCAAAATGTTAAAGTCAATTTTAGTGATAGGAACAGGTATTGCGATTGGGATGTGTGTCTACAAGAAGAAGCAAAAGAACAGTAAGAGTTTTAACACAGATCACGATAGCGACTCAGTGACTAGTAAAGACAGGGTCCAAAATCAAGATGACGGCTCAATTGATAACGCTGTACAAGTTTAAAATTAAATAAAAAGGGGTTCAAATAATGAACCCTTTAATTTTATTAAAACTCATAATTATTTTAAATAGATTAACTTAAAGATAATAATTAAATTAATAATTACTCAACTATTCATTTAATTATTACAAAAGTATGATTAAAACAAAAAAAACACTTTCATTATTAAAATTTACATATTGTATCAGTGGAGTCTTTATTATTAGCGATGCGGATAATAAAAAAGGAGACTAGAATGTCAAAGCGCCATATTTTAAAAGAAGTAAATGCCAAAAGTATGTGTGGAATGGAAATTGTAGTTGAACAAATTTATGAAAATATTTATGAAAAAAACTTTGTCCAAGCTGAACAAGAGCAAAGCTGGTTGCCACTTTCTAAAATTGTGATTTCGGATAAAGTCATTAATTTAGATCCGGATAACAGTTTTGCTCATCCAAGAACAGGTAAGGTTTTTAAAGTTTTGAACTCTTAATAAATTTGAGTTCACCAGCCCACTTACACGTTATAAATTATTGAGGTGATTCCTACAGAGGTATCACCTCAATGTCTTTCAGTAAGAGCTGATTTTTCCCATTAACGCTTTAATTAAGAGAAATTGCATTTCATGACTCGTGATTAACTAAAAAATAGGGTAATTTGTTTATAAAGTTTTTAAGTAAACACTGATTTTTTATGATAATTGAGATAGAAACACATCCACTAGAACCCTTTTTACCTGAAAATGCGCGTTTACTCATGTTAGGTAGCTTTCCGCCACCGCGTAATAAATGGAAGATGGATTTTTACTATCCAAATTTCCAAAATGATATGTGGCGAATTTTTGGTTTAATTTTTTTCCAAGACAAAACTTACTTTTTAAGTGAGAACCAAAAAAATTTTAATGAAGAACGTATCCGAAATTTCTTAATTGAAACAGGTATTGCAATCTTTGACACGGCTTATCAAATTAAGCGGTTGAAGGGGAATGCCGCAGATAAATTTCTTGAAATCGTAACCCCAACAGATCTTACGGTTTTGCTTCAGCAGATTCCTCTATGTCAGACCATCATGACCACAGGCGATAAAGCAACTGATACTTTAATTTCAGTTTTACCAGAAAACACTGAAAAACCTCTCATTGGGACATCTACATCGACTTACTTTGCAGGAAGAGATATTCATTTATACCGCTTACCATCTTCTTCTCGAGCTTATCCTTTGGCACTAGAGAAAAAAGCTGAGGCTTATCAAAAATTCTTTAAAGAGATTGGGATTTTATAAGTCAACTTGAAGTCTCTTACATCATCCATTCAACTGGCAGATATGAAACGGCTTTAATCATTGTACGTTGGAAAAGGCTCGTATCAGGGTCTTTTTCATATTCAACAACTTGTCCATTTGACTGATAATCTAACCAAATAATTTTACCTTCACTGTTTAACTTAAGCTGATAAGCGACTTGAGGTAAATGCTGATCGAGCATGACCGAAATTTGAGCTTGTAATTGACTCGATTCAATAACAAGACCAACCTCAGTATTTAAGTAAGTCGAACGTGGATCAAAGTTAAAAGAACCAATAAATACTTTACCGTCTACATCAAAAAATTTGGCATGCAAGCTCGATTTATTTTTACCTTTGGCAGGAATTACGCTTCCTGTTACCACTTCATACCATGTTCTACGTCTGCGTTCTAAAAATGGCTTAAACTCAAATAGTTCTACACCACTTTTCAGCATTTCGACTCGATATTGACTATAAAAAGCATGCACAATTGCCACATCGTTTGCAGCAAAAGAGTTAGTTAAAACCCTAACTTTAACGCCTTGAACTTTTAACTGTTTTAAATAGTAAGCGCCTTGTTGTGTAGGAACAAAATAAGCTGAAGCCAATTCGATGTGTTGTTTTGGTTCACCCATAATGGCCATAACTTGCCCATAAAGCATCTCCTCTTTAGAAGCTACTCCTAAGATCTTTTTCGGTGAGTCTGCGACAAAATATGCTTTTGACCATTGAATTGGATAGTGCTCTAGAAGTTCTTTTAAATAAGTTTGAGCATCATAAAGTTTATCTTCGGTTTGAGTATGATTTTCACTTTCATTAAGCAAATCATGATAATGCTGTCGTAACGATTGCAAGTGGTGGACAGCGCAAGTCCCGACCAGCTTGGTCGCATCTTGGCTTAATTCACTTTGCCAGAAATCATTAAAAACTGCTTGAGCATGCTGTACCGTATGTCCATAAAATAAGATATCTAGATCGGTAAACTGAAACTTACTACTTGCATCAAAATATTCACTACTGATATTACGCCCGCCAGTTACAGCAATCACGCCATCTGCAATAATTAATTTATTATGCATACGATGGTTTACTTTCTTGAACCGGAAAATATAGTCCAAAATTCTTACATATCTGAATTTATATGGATTAAATAAACGAATTTCAAAGTTAGGATGGTGTAGAAGGCTTCTTAGAACACCATCAAGTTTTACTCCATTTTGATCGTCAATGAGTAACCGAACTTTTACACCACGATCTGCCGCCGTTAATAACTCGTGCAGCATTAGGTTCCCAACAAAATCATTTGTCCAAATATAGTATTGTAAATCGATTTTTTCTTTTGCATTTCTAATTAGATACATACGAGAGGCGATACTGATAAAAGCATCATCTAATGCAACAAAAGCAGTTAATCCTTGTTTAGTTTTTTCTGTAGCTTGTTCATCATTCAACCAATTAAAGCTATTTGTCACTGTATCATTCTCATCAGGGTCGTATGTATCGTTATACGAAGGTGTGTGTGTAAAGCCCCAGGCATTTAATGCCATACTACTGTAGTGCTGATAGAACTGATTAATCATGTAAGCTTTTGTCGCATCCAAGATAAGCACATCACAGCATTTTTATATTCAATTTATATGTCAAAATTCATATTAAACTCTATAAATGCATTATGCCAAGCCTCAACTCTAGCAATTCCTTATATTTATAGGCACTTCTAAGAGAGCACATCCATTTAAACATATAAAGTTAAATTTAACCTTTTTAAGGCTAATGCTATATTTAATATTATTTTCGAAGGATGCTCGAGATGAGTCATGTAGGTTCTTGTTTATGCAATGAAGTCAAATTTTCTATCAATAACGAAATCAAGACTGTGTACCATTGCCACTGTAGTCTCTGTCGTAAACAAACTGGAACAGGAGCGAATGCTGCAACTTTAGTGAGTAAGGATAAATTTGAATGGCTCTCAGGTTTTGAGCTTATCCATACTTATAAAAAAGAAACAGGCTTCACATCTTCATTTTGTAGTAAATGTGGATCGCCTGTACCTAATTTGGTAGGAACTACTCATTTTATGTGGATTCCATTAGGTCTATTAGAAAAAGACATTCAGGTTCTAAAGAAGCTTAATTTTTGTATAGTTTCAAAGACAAACTGGGCAAATACCATAATTGCAGATCAATCTTATAATCAGCTTCCAACTTTAGATGAGCTAAAAATATTTTTTGATTAGAATAAATTTTTATCTAAAAATGAGACTCATTTTGCATTAATTTTATTTTTTTCGGATGGCTATGCTTGCAAGTTTCACAAAAACACACTAATTACAATTGGCAGCACAACAATTACATTAGAAAACATAATATCTATCATACTTCCTTAAAGGGCTGAGTGAGTAGCCTGACAATAAAAGGGAGAAAATAAAATGCCACAATATTTAATCATTGCTGAGAATGTGTATAAAAAAATTGAGGACAAAAATTTATTTTCTGAAAGCTCAGCAGAGAACTTAAATCAGTTGGTTAGCGTAATCCGCAAAGAAATTAAAGGAACCAAGTTTAAACTTAAATATAATTTTATAGATTTTGAAGAGTGCTTAACCAAGCCATTAGAAGAGTGCGCGATTAAGTTGGATATGAGCCTTATGCCCAACCATAAAAATAAAGATGAATATATACTTTGGCTCGCGGGTTTTATCGAAAGAATTACAACGGGAGGAGAGGCTAAGCTTCCACCAATCTCGAAATTTATTCCTCCAGACTTTAAGTTTAACTATGACGAACCTCCTAAAGTGTCATCATCGACAAGTGATGATGGGGAGATGATTATTAATTATTTCAAATCAGATGCCTTTACTAAAATTATAAAAGAAGAAAAATAAGTTCAAAAAATATAGAAGTGATCGTCCACTACACTTCTATATGTCGCTGTAAATTCAGCAACCGCCTTCTGGGGCGGTTTTTTAATTTAGCTCTCCTTATTCTTATAAAATATATTGTTATAACTTTTCACAAAAGTTTGCATAACGCACAGAATCAGCTCCATTGGCCTAAAAACAGATACAACCTTGAATGTTAATTTTTAATTTACTTAATTATCTTTTGGAGATACCAATGTTCAAAGCTCTGTTTTTCTTTAGTGCTGGTGCTGTTTTCGGTTATTGCTGTAAACACAAAGAGGATAAAGCTAAAAAGGAAAATTCTTCTAAATAAGCTAAATATATTCTTAAAAAACTTACTGCTTAGTCAGTTTTTATAAGGAGGTGTCTATGCTCCACAACCTTAGACAAATTTTCTGTATTCATGTCTGGGAATATGATTTTGATATAACTCACGATGAAATTAAAAGAGTGCAGAAAATGTGGGAAAGTTCATAGAGTGAAGAACTTCCGCAAACTTACTTAAGATTTAAAGAAGTGCTTTTCCTCTTAAGTAAATATTAAAAATTAAATAGGCTTAATAGTTTAAATATGTTGAGCCTATTTAATATAAATTTTAAAGCCGAGTGTTTTAGTCGATATTAATACCTACTAATTTAATCAGAATAAAAAAGCAAAAATAAATCACACTTTTAAACAATATGTTGTTATTATCGCCACAACTGATCAATTAAAATTAAAAATGCAGAAACAATTTAATAAAAATTAAAAACTTATTTTTATAACTTTGAAATTATACTTATATTTTATAAATAATTAATAAGGAGATAGAAATGCCAAAATACTTACTATTAGCAGAAAAAATTAATAAAAATATTAAATATAAATACTCTAACAATCATTTTAAAAACTTAAATAATCTCATCATAGAAATCAAAAAAGCCATTGCAGGTACAGAATTAAAATTTTTATATAACTTTGTGAATTTCGAGGGTACAGTTGTTAGCTTTAAAAATGAACTACCTATTACATTAGATATAAGTTTGATTCCAAAGCATAAAAGTGAAGATGACTTTGTTTTATGGTTAGCAGATTTTATTGATCGTATTACTATAGATACAAGCAAAGGAATTGACTAAAGGTAGTTAGCTTAGACAAACCATCAGGGATAAAATATTTAAGGTTCCTGTCTAGGGGCTGAATTCATATCATGTCGAACTCTGCTTATATTTTCATAAATGACCTTACGCATTCTGTTTACAGCACCTAATGGCTTATGTTCAGGTAAAGCATGCCACGGCGTAAAAGAAAGATTTTCACAGAACTGGTTTTGTTCAGGTGTATCAAAGTTTTGCTTTGGAATGTGAATAGTTGCTACTTGATAAAAGGGAGCTGCTTTTTCATCCCATTCTGTCATCGCATCTTCTACTAGCATTTTACTTGAAGTTCTCGGCTGAATAAGGAACTCCATACAAGCATCATTATTTTGCAAAGTATTTTTTAAAGCTTCTCTTAAAAAATCATGACTAGGGTTTTTAGGTAGATTATTTGATGCTACCGAACAAGCACGTACTGAATATTTAACTGCTTGCCGATCTTTGCCAAGTCCCAACTGATAGGGAACCATAGACCAGTAACGTGCATAGAGTGGGTTTGCAATTTGTGAGTTACGTGCTCCCAGTGCATTCATGGTTCCTTTAAAACCTAAGGCAAAAGGAATATGAAGTTTTCTGATCATATTATGGCTATTCACATCATTCATAAAAGAAAGATATCTTTTTGCATCATTGGCAAAAAAGACAGGGTGATTAATCATAATAAAATCTTGAGTGGTCGCTTGTTTTTCACTTTCTAAAATTTTGTCTCCAGATACACCTAAAAGTTTTATGGCTATGCCTCGAGCATCTTTGTTAATGTCGGCACTCGTGGCATCATTAGACGCATTCGAAAAACGAATCCATGCTTGATAACTTTGATCTGGGATAAAAACTCCTTTAGCAAACTGAGCAGGTATATTTTTTGAGACATGAAACTCGGCTCGAACACACCCATGCGCTTTGGGATGTGCATCACGTAAAGCATTTCCCGCCGTATATTGTTCACGAATTGACTTTTCAATGACTTGAGTTATGTTTTGAGCTAACGCTTCCTCATTAGGCTGTAACTTTTCCCCTAAAACTGTATCAGCTTCTGGATAGGCGATACTTTCTGAAGATGTCTTTACTGGTGTGGTTCTTTGAGAATATAAAGCGTCACTACAACCTGTTAGTGCAAAAACAAGAGGAGTAAATACAAACAATATCCTAAAATGAGTAGGCTGCATAAAATTTGACATTTATTATCTCCTCAGTGCAAAAATATTTTAGGATAATATTAAGTTTAATTGTTTAACTATATTTTGAGCTTTATAAAAAATATTAACTGTAAATAATTTAAACGTCATTGTTACTTATCTGAACAATAAAATAAAAATTATTATTTAATATAAAACCTCTTAATACATTAAGAGAATGTAGACATGATAACTAACTCACAAAATGTACAAAATAATTCTAATTCATCACCACATCCAATCACTCAAAATACACTTATTGATCGGTTTAACCCTATCTATTGGAGAATAGACGGTCCACAAACGATGTCTTTTGCTATTACGAATTATGGAAATGGTTTTGAAGCCTCTTTTAGAGCCCGAATGGCAAATGATTTAGTAGGAATTAGTTGGGATTCTAATGATGCTAAAGATCATAAATTTTTAGCGTATCAAACCAAATATAGCTATGCAGGGGTGGTCTGGGACTTCGATATTGAGTTATCTGCCACGATGCCAGTGCTTAACAATCCAAGTTTAACGCCCACTTTAACGGTGTACTATAATGAAAATGGTGTAGATAAAGTTGCCTATGTTGTCTTATTTAACTATGCAAATAATCCTTCATCGCGAACGGCACATATTCATATTAACTGGGATACAGTAAAAGCTGGCTTTTCTGCTACAGATAGCTTCCCAGTAACTAACATTCAACGGATTTCATTTTCAGGTTTCACTAGCCATTATAATAGCCAATCAGCTATACCTTTAAGCCAGCCTGAAGATGGCTACATTCGTCTAACCAATTCAGTCGTAACTGGTACAAATGCAAAGTTAAGTTTGAGCCGTGTGGTTGTTCCTCAGCACAATTATGGTATCTGTACGAGCTATGATGACCACTATGATTTAAACCCTCAGCGCTTGGTCAACAATATGGTGACCTTGGGATATAAGGGTTTGGTTAACCACTATTGTGGAATGTCACATTATCCTGAAATGACATGGAAAAGTGATATTAATAAATGGCAAATACCAGATACGCTGGTAACAGGTGAAGCGGTCGTTAACTCATGTACGCGTAAATGGCATGAGAAATATGCTCAGGCGTTACATAGCGCCAGTCTGCAACCCATCTTTGGGGTAAGCTTTGAAATGTACTCCTTGGGGGCCAATGAATATTGGGCACAGCGTGACTGGAACAGTAATCTGGGTAAAACAGGCTACCAACCACCGAGCTATTTTTTTAGTTTAAGTCATCAGAATGCTTTGGCATATCTACGTAAAGTCTTTATTGAATTTGCAGATGCAATGGTAGTAGGGGGATGTGATGTAAACATGCAGATTGGTGAACCTTGGTGGTGGTATAACACCGATACGAATCTACCTTGTGTATATGACTATCCAACAAAACTAGCCTTTAATGCAGATACAGGTTTATATGCACCAGATTTGGGTACAATTTATGAAGCAATGAATAAAACAGGAACGCCATATGATGAGTTTAAAACATGGCTTAGAAATAAATTAGGTCAAACCTGCCAAGACATTCGTACGGCCATTAAAGCAAAATACTCCACAGCCAAAGTTAGCCCCCTCATTTTCTTTCCATCTATTCAATCTCCAATTCAGACTTTAGCCACTTATATTAACTATCCAAGCCAACATTATTCATATCCTAATTTTGATTACATGATGACAGAAGCTTATGACTGGTTATTGGAAGCTCGCTTAGACTTGGCACATCAAGCAGTTTCCCAAATACCTATACAAGGGCTGGGCTATCCTGCCAATAAAGTCATTTACTTATCAGGTTTCGTTCCTGATGCATCTATTGCCTATATTTATGGATTTGATAAAACCAAGCCATATCGAACACCTATCTGGCAAAGAATTTTTGGTGATATGAAAAACAATGTTTCTTTAGGTTTGATGAAGCAATTTATTTGGGCCTATCCACAGGTTATGTTTGATTCAATTACGATCGATACAACTCAAGCTCCAAATGGCTTCTTTGTTGAAAACACGCTGTATTCGCCAATTAGCGATAACACACCATATCCACCAGATATTTACCTCTAAGTAAACATAATCCTTTTATAAAATAAGTGATTTTATAAGAAACCTCTTCAAGCAAGAGGTTTTCTTCTTTTTTAAATGTAGGCTTGCTTAGAGGTACATGACTGGCTATGCTGTGATGGATTGTCATGAAAGCCAATTTTAATTTAAGCAAAATTAAGCTCTTGTATTACCGATATATAATCTATTTTGCTCGACTATAAATACCGAATGATTTAAAGGAAACCCAAAGATGAAATCTCGTGCAGCTGTCGCCTTTGCCCCAGGAAAACCTTTAGAGATTGTTGAAGTTGATGTTGCACCACCTCAAGCGGGTGAAGTTTTAATAAAAATTACCCATACAGGGGTATGTCATACCGATGCTTTTACATTATCTGGCGATGACCCAGAAGGTGTGTTTCCTGCTATTTTAGGTCATGAAGGTGCAGGTGTTGTGGTTGAAGTGGGTGAGGGCGTAACAAGCGTTCAACCAGGTGATCACGTGATTCCACTTTATACAGCTGAATGTAAAGAATGCTTATTCTGTAAATCTGGAAAAACCAACTTGTGTGTTGCAGTACGTGCGACTCAAGGTAAAGGTGTAATGCCAGATGGAACCACACGTTTTTCTTATAATGGTGAACCAATTTACCATTACATGGGTTGTTCAACATTTAGTGAATATACGGTAGTTGCAGAAGTATCTTTAGCAAAAATCAATCCTGAAGCTAATCACGAGCAAGTTTGTTTACTAGGTTGTGGTGTGACTACGGGTATTGGCGCCGTTCATAACACAGCTAAAGTACAAGAAGGTGATTCGGTTGCTGTATTTGGCCTAGGCGGTATTGGTTTGGCTGTTGTACAAGGTGCACGTCAAGCGAAAGCTGGACAAATTATTGTGGTAGACACCAACCCAGATAAATTTGAACTTGCTAAGCAGTTTGGTGCTACAGATTTCTTAAACCCTAAAGATTACGATAAACCAATTCAACAAGTCATTGTAGAAATGACAGGTTGGGGTGTTGACCACTCATTTGAATGTATTGGTAACGTCAATGTTATGCGCTCGGCTCTAGAGTGTGCACATCGTGGTTGGGGACAATCAGTCATTATTGGTGTTGCTGGTGCAGGTCAAGAAATTTCGACTCGTCCATTCCAGTTGGTTACTGGCCGTAAATGGTTAGGTACTGCTTTTGGTGGGGTAAAAGGCCGTTCACAACTTCCAAAAATGGTTGAAGATGCAATGAAAGGTGAGATTCAACTTGAGCCTTTTGTAACGCACACCATGCCTTTACAAGACATTAATACTGCTTTTGATTTAATGCATGAAGGTAAATCAATTCGTACTGTTATTCATTTCTAAATAAAAGAAAAAAGGGCTGTGATTCAGCCCTTTTTTACAACTTATCATTTTATATCTTAAATGGCATTACCGCACATGTCAGTTGTACCCTGAGGATAGCTAAATTGTAGTGCATTACGGTCAGTAATGAGTTCATTAGACAACTCTTGTCCAAATAAATTCGTAGAAAGAATATTTATATTTCCATTCATTGAGAAAGCTATTTTCTGTAGTGCACCAGGTAATATAAATTGATATCCTTCATCAACACCATTAGATATAAATCCGACTTGCTTAGTGTCCTGATTAATGTAAACACCTAAGCGTTGATATTCATTTGTGTTATCTGTCATTTTTTTGTTTTTAAAGTAACTATCAATAAGTTCATAATCTCCCACCTCCGATGATAAGCTATGATATAAACGAGGTGGATTTTCACCAAACTCAAAATCCTGAGCACCAATATCAAAATGATAATTTGATCTAATTGTATAGTTATTATCTGTTACACCATTAAAACTGATGTCGGTTGAGTAAGATGAGCTGCTTGAAGAAAGTAGGGGGACTTTAAGCTCCATCTCAAAAGCAACAATACCTTTATTAGGCAATAAAAAATCGCCGTCATAACTTGTTGAATTCATTTTTGCCTTACTTTTTGCATTATAATCAAGATAACCATAATTATCTTCCGTGACAGGCTCTACTTTAAAACCAAATTTTTGACCATTTATCAATGGAAATATTTTCATAGGCAAATAGTCAGAATGTTGATTATTCCAAAGATCAAAATCTTCTTGAGTCGCATCAAAACTATATTTACACACTGGGGCAGAATTAAGGGAGTTAGTTTGAGCTAATAGCAACTGTGGTACTAATTTTTCATTATTTACAGATAATGCACTGCTTTTAGATGCGACTTTTGGGCTTGTCTCGCTATGCGTTACTGTATTGGTATTATTAGAAGATACTTCATATATGGCCCAGCATAATGTCACTGCACTAACAGCAACTATACCTATTTTTTTCATAAACATTCCTATCTAGTTAAGTATTAAATTTTTAGAAAGTAGTGATAAAGTAAAACTTATTATTAATTTTTAAATATTTGAAATTATTAAGTTTATAAACTATTGAATATGATTAATCATATTCAATAGTTACAGTAGCCATGGCACGCACTTTACCAGCAGTCACATTTGCAGCTGTTTGATAGTAGCGAGCGGTCATTGGTACGTTATATTGAAGTATCTGGTTAGAAGACACTGTACCTAAAGCTAATTTGTCACCTTTTTTGATGACTTGATTTTTATTTTGGTAATTCCACAGTAATTGTACGCCCACACCATTGGCTTTTTCAGATGTGGCAGCCGTATTTGCCAGTACCTGACTATTTGTGCCATCTTGTGTAAAGTCGTAACTTAAACTAATAACATTTTTCTCTTCATAACCCGTTGGACTTGTACCGCCATTACATAAAATGTTCATATCAAAGGTTTGTTCACCTTGAGTTGAGCCAACACCTTTGAATCCAGCCTTTGTAACAGTAGGAAGCTGTACAACTTTATTAATATTACCTTGGATTTCACATGAAGAGGAGGCAATGGTAATTGCATTACCGTTAACTGTACTGGTTAAAAAAGGGCGGTTTACATAACCACTTACATAGTATCGACTATATAAACCAGGCACTAATGTACCCGAACCAGTCTGTGCCGCAGTTTTCACAATTTCGACAACAAAATATCCTGTAGCAAGATTATAAGTTGTTCCTGGTGTTAAACTACGAGTATACGGATAATACCCTGAAAAGTTAGTTGCATTTTCTGCTTCACGGTACAAACGAATACCAATTCCAGGAATATTCGTTGAATAGATATTATTCCCTAGTGAGCTCAATGGATAGCCTTGAGTAAGTGCAGCAGTAATAGTATCGCTATAAGACGTACATTTTGCTGTTGAACCATTGTCGGTAATTGGAAAGGTTGCTTTTCTTAAAATCATTCCAACAGGATCACTTGGTCGGACCACAACGCGACCTACGGCCATGGAAATGTCAACCGTGCTAAATGAGCCTCCTTTGTTATTGGCTAAAGTACAGGAAGCATTAGCCTCACCATACACACCAAGGCCAGCCGTAAATAAGAAACCTGTTAATAATATTCTTTTCATTTGCAGACAGCCTCAGTCATTACCATGCTTTGTTGCTTATTTTGCAACTGATTACTAATGTTATACTCAACCGAACAACGTTCATTGCTTTCATCGCCCCATTTCACATAGAGACGATCTTGAGCAAGTGGAGTACGTAAGTAAATCATACTACCTTGTGCAACAATACCGACAGCTTCATCTTTCTGATTAAAGACTTGAGCTGCAAACGGTAAGCTGTTGCCATCTATAGTTTTACTATTAATGTAAACTGCATAACCAGTTTTAGTTGCAAAATCTACTTTAGCAATTGCGCCAGCAAAAGGTGCAATACGTTGACTTGTTTCTTCAAGTTCTACTTCGCTCGACATTTCTTGTGGGTCAAGAGTAATGTCATTAAGACGGTACGGAGTAACATAAGGTACTACGGCATAACCTGCTTTGTTCACGCTCAAACCAACAGCATTATTAACTTTTGCTCCGGCAGCTTCTGGCGCATGCACAAGTACCATCGTTTGGCCTTGTTCAGGTCCAAATAAAATACCTTCTGAATGTGCAACTACACTACCAGTTAAGCTAACCATCGCTTGTTGGTAAGAGTCAGCCACACTATAAGAACCACCCACAGTTGTATAGTTAGTACGATAACGACCATTTACGTTAAATGATGGATTCGCATAGTCCTGATGTGACATTGAAGCGCCATAACTAAAGCGATCTCCAACCATTCCACTTGCACCAACAGTACGACTATCTTCAGAAGCAGTGACGTTGACGTTAACTGAATTCTTTTTGAAATCAATCGGGAACGATAACGTCATTAAATATTCAGTATCGTGTGTTTGATTCGTTGAGCCATATTCAACTTTACGGTTAATTGCAGATAAACCATAAGTTAAGCCATGGAAATTATTACTATAACCAAGCTGATACTGTTTAGTACTTTCGCTACGGTTCCAATAGTCAACCCACGAACCTACTACATAGAAGTTACCCCAACCTTCAGGTAAACCTTGGTTCAAGGTAATTTGGAATTCGCTACGTTGGCGACCAGCAGAGTAGGTATTAATACCTTTTTCTTCAAAATCACGGATAAGTAGAGCATCACGTAATTTGTAGAAGTTTTCTGTTGAGTAACGATAAGCTGCTAATGTTAAGTTTGTGTTGGTCGGAGTAATTAGCTTGCTATAACTTAAACGGAAACTTTGCCCCGATTGTGAAGACTGTTTTTCAAACTCAGCTTCAGAATGTGTAACGTCAAGTGCAATCGCACCAATTGGCGTAGCAAAAGCAGCACCTAACAATACAGCGGCATAATTTTCAGTTGCTTGTATGCCCGTATAACCTGTCAGGTAGTTGTTAATACCTTGCTGGTATTTACCTTGAACTACCCAAGGATCGAGATCAATATCCTGATCGCGGAACTGACCTACAGTTAATGAATAACGATTCATGCCAGGACGTAGCATCTGCACAACAGATGCGTAAGGCACAGCAAACTTTTGTATCTCACCATTTGCTTCAATAACAGTAACTTCAATCTCGCCACCAAAACCAGTAGGGTAAAGGTCATTAATTTCAAAGTTACCTGGTGCTACCGTTGTTTGATAAATAAGTTGACCTTGTTGACGAACTTCAATTTTTGCATTGGTTTTGGCATTACCACGAATACGCGGAGCATAACCAAGCATACTATTTGGTAACATACGATCATCACTTGAGAAATCGATACCACGATAACCATATGAGTCAAATATTTCGCCGTTTGTAAAGCTATCACCTAAGGTTAAAACACCACGGTATTTAGGAAATGCGCGCTGTAAGTAAGTACTTGTTTCTTCGTAACTTGATTTAGATTGATTTTCGGCAGGGGTGTCTTGCCATTGCCATTGACCATTATGACGTAATTGCCAACCGCCTAAATTTAGTCCAGCAGTTACGCCCATAAACGCGTTTGTTGTTTCGCTTTGGTCATTAGACTGAGTAAATGTTTTGTAAGCACTGCCGTTATAAGATAAAAAGGCAGCATTAATCCCTCGATCCCATAGACTTGGGTCGACATAGCCTTGCGCATTTTTTTGCAAAGCAACTTGTGGAATCGAGATATCTACACGTAAGCGAGAGTTATCAAACTCATAAAATGCATTTTCAACCCACTCTTCAATTTTGTAACAACTACTATTTTCTTTTTGAAGAGAAGCGTGTTGCGCTAAAATCTCTTGTTTTACACCATATTCAGCAAGAGTATTTCCTGTAAAGCAGGTTACAGCATTTTTATTCGATTCTAATGCTTTAAAGAACATACGACGTTTGCCAAACCATTGGCCATTTACATAAACGTCAACATTATATTCGCCTGGTAAAACAGGGTTACCGTATTTAAAACGAGAAATATCAACTTTTTGAGCATCGCCAATTAAAAAAGCAGAATCAAATTCAGCTTCTACAGGAGCACTCGCGACTGTTTCTTCAGCGTGCACGAATACAGGCATTGTCATTGTGACAACACCAGAAGCCAAGTAGTAACAAATATGGCGTTTTAATAATTTATAAGATTCTTGCCTTTTTTTTGGCATAACTAAGTCCGCCTACTCACATAATAGGTGCTTAAATTTATTAAAAAGATAAATCTGATTACTGAAGTTTTATTTGGTGTTCGACTCGACCACCATAGTCATTGACATTCATAAAACTCATATCTTGAAGATTGCCATTCTTAAGCTGAACAGACTCTTCAGAAAAAGGTTTAATCATTAAACCTTGAGGTAATAAATCAACTTTTTTATCACCTGCCTTTTGGTAAACAGAAGTCATCGTGATATGAAAAGGAGTTGGGTTTTTTACCGTTAAGTTTTGACCAGATTTAACCCATTGAAGCTTATCAGCTGCTAAATTCGCATCGTCTTTAATCGAAGCTGGTCGATAAAAGAATTTAATACGTGAGCGAATTGCTAATTGCAGGAAATTATCAGGCGTCGTATTTTCAGTTTTTGAAGTTGGTCTTGGAGGAATATCCAAAACGTTTAACCACAAAACTGTTTCTTGCTTCTGATTTAGCTGAGAAGCTGTTGGCAGAGCAGTAATACGAAGGGTCTGACTTTTTGTAGCCTCAACACGAGAAATAGGTGGAGCAATCATAAAAGGTACTTTTGATTGGTCCGGAGTGCTTTTTGAGTCGCCTTCATCAAGCCATGCTTGAACAAGTGCTGGTTTTGAACCGTTATTACTAACTTGTAGTGTAACTTCGCGAGCATCCGAAGGATAAATCACACGAGTGCCATGAATTACAATTTCTGCTTGAGTAGCAGGTGCAACAACTGCTGAAGCAAATGCCAGACCTAACAAAAAATTATAACTGTTCAATTTCATTTTTCGAGTTCTCAACCAACAAAGATTCGGGAAAGCGTCACAAAAAGAGGGTTTCCATGTAAACATAGAAACCCTCTCATCCATCAATTATTGATAGATAATAGTGTATTGAACAGAAGTGTTTACTTTACCAGCAGTAGAAGCGCCGGTTGCATAGTATTCAGCATAGTAGTTAAGGTCTGCGCTACCAGCTGCAGCTACGTCAACCCATTGAGAGTTAGCTTGAGCACCATTTGCACCAGCAGCAAGAACTGGGATGAAGTTGTTGTTGCTACCTAAAAGTTGAACGTTAACGTTTTTAGCACCAGTAGCGTCTTTGTTAAGTAAACGACCAGTATTAAAATCAACGTTAGCACCTGGTTCGAAGTAAGTAGCTACTTTACCTTCAGAACAGTTAGCTAATTTAATTTGGAAAGGAGTACGACCAGCAACATCCCCAGCAACAGCTAAAGTTTGCTTAGAAACAGTTGGAAGAGTAACTGTGAAGTCTTTACCAGCTGGAGTAACGATGTCACAAGTTTTGTCTGTAACTAAACCATTAATTGTAATTGTACCATCAGCAGCTTGAGCATTCGCAATCCCTACAACCGAAAGAGCAGCGATCAAAGCAAGTTTTTTCATAGTGTTTTCTCAAAAGTCTGGATAAAAGTTTATTTCCTTACTTTTCCAGTGTTTGACATCTTGAAAAGTAATGCGGCGATATTAACACTTCTTAAACAAAATGCAAACTAGATCACATTATTTTTTCATAATAAAAATTAAATCACACTAAAAATAAATGCTTAATGACTGCCTTTTACAGGCTATATAGCTGTTTATAAATAATTTTTGTTTTTTCTAAAAAAGAAGAGATACAGA
Organism: Acinetobacter sp. V116_7; assembly: GCF_056735735.1. Lineage (NCBI taxonomy): Bacteria > Pseudomonadati > Pseudomonadota > Gammaproteobacteria > Moraxellales > Moraxellaceae > Acinetobacter > Acinetobacter sp. V116_7. The sequence goes on along the minus strand of NZ_JBWZIF010000028.1, from coordinate 331,061 downwards.
GATAAGCAAGTTACATAAGAACACTATGTAAATAAGAAAGAATTGAACAAATTATGTGAAAAATAAGCTTAAATTCTTACAATACAATTATATAGAATAATTTATGCATATGTATATAGAAAAAACATACAAATAGTCATTTTTATGAAAAAAGAGCGACTCATCATTTAATTCATCAAAATGTGCGATGAATTCGACAAATCACTCTTAAATCATACTTATTGTAGGAGTAGCCTCAAAAGCTACGCTTTATTAAGTTAGTGATAGTTGATAACCACCACTTTGCGGTTAGAACCTATACTTTCAATGCTAGTGTCCATTTTCTCAGTATGTTGAGCTAAATTAGAAAGACTATTTTTATTTAAATATTCACTATCAAGCTTAATATTTAAATTGTTTACCTCAACACATTCTATCTCGCTATGTTGTGTTGAGCATGTATCTTCAACAATATTTCCTCTTATCATTATTGTGTTATTTGCATAACAAAATAATGGGGAAGTGGAAAGCACCATCAGAATAAGAAGTTTAAAAATATTATTTTTCATTTTATATACCTATTTATAAAATAGTTTATATATATTTGATACAATATTTTTAATTTAAAAACAATCATTAATTTTAAATCAAAAAAATTATTAATTTTCATGTGATATAAATCACATTAACCATTTTAAATAATGTAATAGTTAAAATTCTTAAATTATATTAATCCATGTAATTATCTAAAGATAAAACAATTAATTTAAATTATTGATATTTATATAATTTTAAAAAATTAAAGATCAATAAATAAACTGAGTAATATAAAAACATCATATGATATATAATTAAATATTTAATAAATATGTAATTTATTATTTTACCTCTAATATTTATATTGCAAAATTACTACAGAGGAATAAGATACCAATTTTATTTAAAATGTGACTAATTTAACTTTATCAGAAATAAATTAAAAATTAATTACGCTTTATTTATTAAAAATTATTACGCAACGCAAATATATTGAAACCCATCACACTTTTTCAATATATTGAGGCGTGAAATATATTTTTATAACTACAATTTAAATATGTACGATTTTTTAAGACTGAACAATATCTATTAGAAATATGAACTAGAGAAAAGAGTAGCAATGTTTAAACGCGACATCTTTAAAAATTATTTAAAAGAAGTGCACTATTTGAGATAGAAGCATAATGCATATTTATCTAGCTTTAGAGTTATAGAAGTTTGGTCGTAGACTTATTTGCAGGCAGACAACATTTAGTTAAGTTCTATAACTATCTGAATAAAGAAATATTCATTTTAGCGACATCGTTATCAAGCTTATTTCGGCCATGTACTAAAGCTTCAAGCTGGATTCCAGCAGGTACTAAAATAGCTGATTGTATATTTTTGCATTTTAGAAGTTATGTTTGCCTGAAGTAACTGTTGATAAAACAACAGTGGCATTGAAAAATGATGAAATATAAACATTTCCAATCCTGCTATTTTTGCTTAAACAATTGAAAATAAATAATAAATTAAATTGGCATAAAAGCTGCTCAATGCAAGTGATGAAAGTGGAATTATCCTAAGGAATCCGTATGTCACTTGTAGTAGATAAAAAAGAAAATTCTAAAGAATTTGTAAAAAACATCCTGTCTGAAATTTGGGTCACTCGATGTCCAGTACCTACAGCAACAGGTATTTCATTAAAACGCGGTACTTTAGTTAAAAAGTTTGAAAAGCACGGCATTGATGTTGCCGTCTTGCAAGATGCGCGTAAAGGTTTATCGGTTCATCATTTTGATCACCAATTGCCAGCTTTGTTCCGAGAAGGTGGAAATGTACCTGCATTAGCTGCACGCTCTGAAGGCGCGCCAAGCCGACTCATTGGATTGACTTGGATTGATGAGTGGCAAGTCATTATTGTGCGACCTGATTCAGATATTAGCCAGCCAGAGCATTTAAAAAATGCGAAAGTTGCTTTACCAGAATATGCTGACAAACGTGCTGGCAGTATTTTTAGAGCCATGTCATTGCAAGGTATTCGTGGTGCTTTACAACTTGCCAATCTCACTTTCCGTGATGTGAATTTTATTGAAGTACCTGAGCGTGCTGGATCTAAAGAAAATCGTGATGCGAGTACATATTGGTCAGGCCTAGATGCATTAATTACAGGTGAAGTTGATGCTGTGTATGTAAAAGGAGCATCTGCTGTTGAAGCTGCAACTAAACGTGGCCTTAAAGTTGGAATTGATTTAGATAAATTTGAAGATGTGACTTCTCGTGTTAATAACGGCACACCTCGTCCCATTACGGTCCATGAAGACCTGTTAGAAGATCATTTTGATGTGGTAGTCGATTTTCTTGAAGAGTTATTCGATACCGCAGATTGGGCACAAGATCATTTAGATGAGGTCTTGGTCATTTTAGAAGATGAAACGATTGCTGGGGCAGAGAGTGTTGCGACAGCCTATCGAAATAATTTTCATAAGTCTTTACATCCGTCATTAAGTGAAGATCGTTTAGAGCTATTAAAACAACAAAAAGATTTTCTTTGGTTGCATGGCTTCTTAGAGCGCGACGTCGATATTGAAACATGGGTTGATCATCGTCCTTTACTCGAAGTTTTAAAACGTCGTCAAAATAAAAAATTTTAAAGAGGATTTGATCATGACAACACTTATTCAAACGCCATTGTCTCGTGAACTCAATGACTTTATCGAATTGAACCGTGAAAAAGCTGAATTTGCTTTTGAAGTATTCCGTGAAACAAGAACAATTACTGCAAACGGAACCGTTAATTTTGTTGAACGTGGACCTGAAAATACCTTAGTCACATTTAACTATGCAGGGCCGTGGTCTAAAGATAAAAAAAGCAAAGTATTGGTGGAGACCATTGATGGTGAAGTTTTACTGGGAAGAAAAAGTGCAGGTGGGCGCTATAACAAGCTTTTTAAAGAACATGCAGATGTCACCACAATATCTCATGTACACGCGCCGAATTTAGGCGCTTGGGCTCAAACCCATCGTACTTTACCGATCCGTTATGTGCCTGTTCAGCGCTTTCATTTGTTTAAAGAGTTGCCGATTTACATTGATCGCCGTCAAGCTGAAGTGGATTTTATTTTAGATCAACTCAAAGTTGATATTGAACATCGGGCCATCTTGGAAGCCAATGGCGGAGCGACTGTATGGGGGCGCCAAGGACTACAGGAAACTGCTGAATTTATTTTATTGCTTGAAGAAGGTGCTCAAATTCAGCTGCTCGCTGAATTAGTCGGTGGCAGCCGAGAATACGGGCAAGGGGTTTTACATCAGCAATGGAAAATGAGCGGATTGACTGAAAAAGCAAAATCTCTGGGCTTACTTCCTCTGAATTAGATAAAGATTTAAAAAATAAAGATCGAGAATACTATGGCTGTAAAACTTTTATGGTATCTCACTTCTCCAGATGGGCCATATCCTTGGTTGGAATCTGGGCGGTGGGATACTGATTATGAACACTTGCAACAGATTGCGATTACCGCAGATCGACTTGGTTTTTACGGTTCACTCATGGGTACAAGTGAATATGAAACACTTGCTGTTGCTGCAAGTTTAATTCCATTTACTGAACGTTTAAAGTTTCTAGTTGCCCAACATCCCGGAGAAGTCCAGCCAGCAGTTTTGGCAAAATATGCGCAAACTTTTGATGCATTTTCTAAAGGGCGTTTGTTATTTAATGTCGTTAATGGAAATGATAAGGGTTTGGCAGCTTTAGGTATTCACTATACTCATGATGAACGTTATGACTTTAGTAAAGAATACTGGAATGCATTTCAACAAAACTACTTAGGTGATACCTCTGGATTTGAGGGCGAGTTTATTCAAATTGCTCCACGATTAGAGGGCGGGTCTCCAATGTCGAAATGGCGTGGTCCGACTCAAAAACAAGGTGTTCCTTTGTGGGGAGCTGGAACTTCTGCCAAAGGCGTTCAGCATTCTGTTGAATTGTTAGATGTATATTTAAGTTTTGCGAATACACCGCCGTTACTTGGAGAAAAGTTTAGCAAGGTTGCGGCTGAGGCAGCAAAAATTGGCCGAACTTTAGAATTTGGAACTCGATTACAAATTATTGTTCGGGAAACAGAAGAAGAGGCTTGGCAATATGCTCAGTCGTTACTTGACAAGATTGATGTAAATTATGCAATCGAAGCTGTTAAACGACAGCTTTCTCCAAATGAAACTTTTGAGAGTTATCAAAGCAACAACCCATCTATTCAAAAGAACTTAGAACAATTACGTCGAGGTATTTTGCCTCAAGCTAAAGATTTTGAAATTTATCCTAATGTTTGGACTGGCCCATCTTTATTTGGTTTCGATATTTTAAACCCAGCCGCAGGAACTGCCTTAGTGGGTAGTGCTGAAAATATTGCCAAACGGATTAAAGAATACGAAAGCTATGGTGTATCAGCCTTTATCTTGTCGGGTTTTCCTTTAATTGGAGAGGCCTATCGGGTAGCGGACTTATTGTTTCCATTATTAGAGCTAGATCATGGTTTTGAGTTACCTAAGCTCAATAGAAATTCATCCATTGATTCCCTCTTGAATCAAGAAGTCGTGGTTTAAGGGAGAAGGCATGAATAAAATTACACGTAGAGAACTCATTAAACAGACTGGATTAGGTGTTGGTGCTTTTGCTGCAATGAGCCTTATAGGATGTTCTAAGCCCGATTCTTCATCTTCTGAAAGCGCCACTGCCGCTTCCCCCCAAAATGATACGCCGAAAAAAGGTGGTGTGATCAAAATTGGAGTGATTAATGGTAACCAAGCAGGCAACTTAGATGCACATAAACCTATTGGTATGTCCAGTGCGTTTAGAGGCTGGCCTTTATATGCAAAGTTATGGGAATGGGGCCGAGATATTCAGCCAAAACTTGCCCTTGCTGAATTTGCTGAGCCCAATAATGACGGAACCAAATGGACTATTCGCTTAAAAAAAGGACTCGAATTTCACCACGGTAAAACCATTACAGCCGATGATGTTATTTTCTCTTTACGGCGCTTAACTGACCCCAAACTTGCCTCACCATTTGCAGCTTATCTTTATTCTTTGCAAAGAGATGCAATTAAAAAGCGCGATGAATACACCGTTGAAATTCCTTTTTCTCAAGGAAAGGGATTGGTTGCTTTACCAGAAGCATGGATGAGCTGGGGTGGTATTGTTCCTACAGATTACGACCCAGTTAAAAATGTAGTCGGGGCTGGCCCCTTTAAGCTTGAAAGTTTTACACCCGGCCAGCGTTCACGTTTTGTACGTTTTGAAAATTATTGGAAAGAAAATCAACCTTATGCTGATGCAATAGAAATTATTGATTTTAAGGATCAGACAGGGCGTCTTGCTGCTTTGCAATCTGGCCAAATTGATATTGCATCTGGAGTAAGTGCTGAGCATATTGCTTTAATTCAATCTAATAAACGACTAAATCTAGTTTCATCGGAAACCGATGCTTGGCAATCATTTGATATGAATACGTCTAAAGCACCGTTCAATGATCCTCGGGTACGACAAGCTTTTAGATTGATTGCTAATAGAGACGATTTGGTCAAACGTGCTTTAGCTGGGCAAGGACGAGTTGCAAATGACCTTTATTCGTTTAGCGATCCTGTATATGACCACAGTATTGCTCAGCGCAAGCAAGATTTAAATAAAGCAAAATCGCTACTCAAAGAAGCTGGTTTTAATAATAGTTTAACAGTCGATTTATATACAGGCCCAGATAGCAATGCCGCATTAGTTTTTGCTCAGCATGCTGCTCAAGCAGGTGTCATTGTTAATGTTAAACAGGTTGAAGCTGCTACTTTTGCGGATGCTGTAAAACAAGATTGGGCATTTAGTACAGGTTCGAACGTTTCACGTCCTTTCTTATTAACAGTCTTGCAAATTGATGGGCCGGGTGCGGCAAATAATAAAACTCGTTTTAAGAATGAGCGTTTTACGGAACTAGTGCATGCGGCATTGCAACAACCCGATTTGGAAAAACGAAAAGTTCTTGTTCATGAAGCACAGCATATTCAACATGAGCAAGGTGGTTTACTCATTTGGGGCTTTAATAATGTCCTTGATGCACATTCGAACCAAATTGGTGGTGTAACGCCTGATCGCACAGGCTTTGCTGCGTGGCGTACAGATGAATTCTGGCGTAGAGGGTAACCAATATGACAATTCAATCCAGCAAAATAGAAGCATCCATTCAACAACCAACAATTGCCAAGTCATTTGAATTTCCCGCATGGTTACCTTGGTTTTTGACACGTTTGGTGTCAGGGGTATTGGTTGTATTTGTTATTAGTCTCATTGTCTTTATTGCGACACAAGCACTTCCATCTGACCCAGCTCGCGTCATTTTAGGACCAGAAGCACCTGAAGCAACGGTACAAATACTTCGTGAACAATTGGGATTAAATGATCCGATATTGCTTCAATACTGGCATTGGTTGAGTCAATTGTTGCAAGGTAATTTTGGACGCTCGATTGATTCCAATGTGCCTGTTTTACAAATTATTCAGAATTATTTTGGTAATACAGTTGCGCTCACGAGCCTCGTGATTGTCGTTACTGTACCGCTTTCAGTCGTGTTAGGTGTGTGGCTTTCGCTTCATCGCGATAGCAAACTCGACCGTATTATTGTCTCTAGCTCTATTGTGTTTAAAGCGGTGCCGGGGTTTGTTATTGCGATTTGGTTAATGATGTTTTTTTCAACATCGGTTTTGCACATATTGCCAGCCGCATCGTTGCTGATTCCTAACGAGTCGCCTTATAGCCAACTAGAATTTTTAATTTTACCAATTTTAACTTTAGCTTTATCACTCATTCCATATCTGATGCGTTTAGTGCGTGGTTCCATGATTGATGCGCTAGAGTCGGAATATGTGACCTCTGCACGACTGCGTGGTATTCCTGAGCGCCGGATTATTTGGAAACATGTTTTACCTAATGCATTGGTTCCTGTGGTGCAGGGTACAGCATTGACCATACGAGTTTTGCTGAGTGGTGCTCTCATTATTGAGGTGGTTTTCAGTTACCCCGGTATTGGTAATGCGCTCAATGCAGCAATCGAAATGAGGGATATCCCGACCATTCAAGCAATCGTTTTATTGCTCACCATTTGTGTGGTGGTTGTTAATTTAATTGCAGATTTAATCACGACTTTACTCACACCAAAAATACGGACTGCAAAAAGACATAAAGCACGTTCGCCAGGGCGACGTCAGGCATTACGTTTATGGAAGTCTGGCCGACCAATTACGGTAAAACCTGTCGATCGTCGCAATGCTTTAAAGAATATTCAGCAAGGAGGTGGGAAATGAGCTCACTTCATTGGTACCAAAGAAACTTTTTTCAAACATTAATTCGTGAAAGACAAGTACGTTTTGGATTTGTAGTCACAGCTCTAGTTTTGATTTTCGCACTGGTTGGACCGTTATTTGTTGCATTTGAACCCACTGCATTGGTCGGCATGACTTATGGACCACCCGAAGGAAAATCATTTTTAGGTTATGACTATATTGGTCATGATGTTTGGTCACGTGTACTTGCTGGTGGTGCTTCAATTATCTGGATGACGCTGGCTGCCAGTTTGGTCGCATTAGTGATTGGTTCTAGTTTAGGCATATTAGCTGCTTTTGCCCGAAATAAGATTGATCAGTTCGTGACTTGGCTGACTGATGTTTTTATGGCCTTTCCCGATCTTATTTTGGTCTTACTTATTGTTTCGATGTTAGGTCGACAGCCTTGGCTCATCGTTTTAACGGTTTCAATTGCTTTTATTCCTGGAGTTGTACGTCTTGCACGAAGCGTTGCACTTAATTTAGTGGAACAGGAATATATCGAAGCTGCCCGAATTCTTGGTTATTCAAAAACCTATATTTTATTTCGTGAAATTTTACCCAATATGTTGACGCCATTACTCATTCATCTTGGTGTGATGCTGACATGGGCAGTGGGTATGTTATCTGGTTTGGCTTTTCTGGGTTATGGCGTGGCACCTCCAGCAGCAGATTGGGGACTCATGATTAATGAAAATCGCGCTGGTTTATTAGTTCAACCATGGGCCGTGTTTACTCCTGTCATTTTAATTGCTTTGTTTGCACTCGGAACGAATGTATTGGCAGAGGGCGTTGGACGTGCAGCAGCTCGGATTGAGGAAAAATAAACATGGCAAATACATTTAAAAATACAGTATTGACCGTAACAGACTTAACCGTGGCATTGGTAAACACCGGCAATCATATCGTTTCTAATATTTCATTTAGCTTGCGAGAAGGTGAAGTTTTAGGGCTGGTCGGAGAGAGTGGTTCTGGTAAAACGACATTATCGAGTGCCTTATTGGGCTATGCACGACATGGTGCCAAGATTATTCAAGGCACAATTGAACTGGATGATGAAGATATTCTCAGTTTAGATGATCATGCTTTACGTCAGGTTCGTGGCTATAAAATTAGTCATGTCGCTCAAGATCCTGGAACGGCACTCAACCCAGCATTAAGTATTGGTCAACATTTATTTGAATTATTAGAAGTCCATCAGGCACAGCTATCGAACGCTGAAAAATACCAAAAAGTAGCCAAAATTTTAGATGAAGTGGGGTTACCTCATGATGAGCTATTTCTCAAGCGTTATCCCCATCAACTTTCAGGTGGACAGCAACAACGAATTTTATTGGCCTTAGCATTTTTGCTACAGCCACGTTTGATTGTTTTAGATGAGCCAACCACCGCCTTAGATGTGACGACGCAGACTTTAGTATTGAACATCATTCGTAAATTATGCCGCGAATATAATGTTGCTGCTATTTATGTATCGCATGACTTAACGGTTGTAAAAGACATTGCAGATCGGGTGATTGTTTTATATTCAGGGCGAATTGCTGAAGATGCGGTATTAACCCAACTATTTGAAACCCCTAAACACCCTTATACGCAAGGTTTACTTAACGCCATTCCCGATGTGGCCATTCGTAAATATTTATCTCCAATTGAAGGACATGCACCTTCACCAAATGAACGTCCAGCGGGATGTGCTTTTGCAGTACGTTGTACTTTCGCCACAGACATATGCCGTCAAAAACAACCTGAATTAACTCAATTAAAAGATGAGTTTGACCCGCATTTTGTTGCTTGTCACCATTCGGATCATGTTGGCGTGATTACTTTTAAAGAGCTTGATCATCAGGTTATTGAACGAGAAACTGATCGAGAAGCACTACTAAAAGTTGAACATATTAATGCATGGTATGGGCAGCAACAGGCTCTTTTTGATATCTCATTTCAACTCAAAAAAGGCGAATGTTTAGCATTAGTTGGTGAATCGGGTTCAGGAAAAACCACTTTATCGCGTGTCATTGCTGGCCTGAATGAAAATGCAGATGGGCAAATTACATTAGCAGATGAAGTCTTGTCGTTGCGTGGGAAACAACGTCATTTGCAGCAACGACATAAACTGCAATATATCTTTCAAAACCCTTATAAAGCCTTGAATCCAGCGCATACGATTGGTCAGACCTTAATTAAAGTCGTGCAGCATTTCTTTGGAGCATCTCGACAAGAAGCCATAGAAAAAGTCACACAGGTACTTAAACAAGTCTCTCTGCCTATACAAGTTCAAGAACTCTATCCTAGAGATTTATCGGGTGGGGAGAGACAACGCGTAGCGATCGCGCGAGCTTTGCTGTGCCAACCTGATGTTTTGATTTGTGATGAGATTACCTCTGCTTTGGATGTTTCAGTTCAGGCATCTATTTTAAAACTACTACAAGACCTTCAGCAGCAAGGTGTGACCTTACTATTTGTGACCCATAACCTAGGGGTTGTTCGTGCAATCGCAGATCGAGTCGCCGTATTAAAAAATGGACATATTGTTGAATACGGTGAAACAGACCAAGTGCTTAGTCATCCTCAACATGTATATACCAAAACTTTGCTTACCCATGCGCCAAGCTTGTTTAAAAACAACGTACTTGAAGTTAGCGCATAAAAAAGAACAGATTTTTCGGAGTTAAAAATGAACGATATTAACCAACACAGTTTTTTAGAATTAGGTAGCGTAAGACATATTCAAAGCGAGCAAGAAGCACTTGAGATTGCAAAAGAGGTGGCAGATCAACTGAATCAATTTGCTCGAGATCCAAGTTATAACAAGACAGTACCCTATGATCAGGCGCGTTTAATTTCAGAAGCTGGTTTAACCGCGATTATTGTGCCCAAGCAATTTGGAGGCTTAGGTGCGAGTATTTCAACATTGGTGAATGTGGTGAAAATTATTTCATCTGCCGATGGTGGTGTAGGGCAGTTATTACAAATTCACTTCACTATGTTCCGAGGAATTTTAACTGGCTATGACGATGAAATTCGTGATCAATTACTTGCCGATGTATTAAGTGGAAAACGTTTGGGCAATGCACTTGCAGAAGTGGGTGGCAAAGATAAATTTCAGCATAAAACACGTGTAGAACGAAATGCAGAAGGACAATTAATTTTAAATGGCAGTAAGTTTTACTCTACGGGCTCTTTACTTGCAGAATGGATTTCTTTATTTGCAGGTAGTGATGATGGACCAGTTTCAATTTTAATTCATCGAGATACACAGGGAGTAGAGTTGCTCGATGACTGGGATGCAATCGGACAAAATAATAGCGTCAGTGGCACTGTTAATTTTAAAGATGTGATTGTTGATGAACGTTATGTTGCTAAGCGGAATACTGGCGGTTTAGGTACGGTTCTACGTACGGGACTGACTTGGCCTCAAATTCTACACGCTGCAATGGACACAGGAATTGCCAAAGGGGCATTACAAGGCGGGATTGATTATTTACAACATCATGCTCGTCCTTGGGTGGAAAGTGGTGTTGATTCACCTACACATGAATCTCATATTATTAAACAGATTGGTGAGTTTGCTGTTTTGGTCCGTTCGGCTGAGGCATTGTTAGATCGTTCAGCACAGATTTTTGAACAGCATTTGGCAAATGTAGAAGATGAAGACTTACAAACTGAACTGATTTTATCGGTTGCTGCTACAAGAAGTCAGTCTGATCACGCATCTTTAAAAATTTCGAGTGAAATTTTTGGATTACTCGGGGCAAGTTCAACTTTATCGAAATGGAATCTAGACCGCTTCTGGCGAAATGCACGAACTCACACCACGCATGATCCAATTCGCTGGAGGCTCTATCATGTGGGAAATTATTATTTAAATAATATTCCACCAGGAGAATACAACTCAGTGCTTCTGAAGAAGCAGGCGGAAAATGTGACTAAATTTAGTAAATAACCCGAGTTCGAAAGTAAATATGATACTCGGAAACGTCATCTGCAACCTGCATGGTTTAAACAAGAGACTGTTTCTACGAGAGGTTTTAAGAAATCCAAGAAAAGAACAGGTTTTGCAGATGACAATGCTTTTGGTTACTTTGGGCGAAACCAAAGTAACTCCAGCTGAAAGCTAATCCTAAAATTGGATGAAACTCGATAAGACTCCGTTAAAATAATTGTTATTAAAGAGATTAACATTACCGATGCTAACTACTACGATAGTTTACGGTTACTTGAATTTGGATGCTAAAAATAAAAAAGGTTGTCATCAAGACAACCTTTTTTGCTTTTGTACTGTTAAGCCACTTGAGCTTGAATAGAAATATCCTGCGCCAGCCATTCACGAACATTAATCTGTGCAGGAATAAAGTTCCAGCGATAGAGAAAGTCACTCAAGTCTTGTAAAGCAACAATAGAAGTCTCATCAAAGTTAGTGTTCAGTTTCAGATGTGCATCTGCACCGTATGCCGCATGAACCCATTGCTCACTACTATTACATTCTTTTGCCAAATAACGATGGGTTTCATCGGCATGTGCATGGGCCCATTGTTCTGCTTGTAAAACAGCATCGACAATCAATTGGGCTTGCTCTGGATGTTGTGTTAGAAAATCTTCATCGACAGTTAGTGTTCTTGGTGTCCCATTATTAGAGCGTAGAATAGGGTCTGGATGTGAGCCAATATCAATAATGGTATGCAGGGCGAAATCATGAGCAATTTGCGCAGCGTGTGCACCTTTTAGAAAAATAGCATCGACATCACCTTTAATTAATGCCACGATCTCCGCACTTGCATTAATTTTGTTGCGATTACCATAAAAACTAGAATCATTTTCTTCAGGCTGCTGTTGCTGTGCGGTTAAAATATCTGCTCGTAAACAATCAACCAACTCAAGATCGCTTACATTCAAATTTACGGTTTTTAAGGCATTTTCTAAACCACGAATCGCCTGTGCACGTGAGAAATCAATAATTGCATCTTGATTCAGTGGAATACCAAAACGTTTGCCTTTTAAGTCTGCAACAGTTTTGATGTTTGAATCGTAGCGCGTTAACAATAGTTGAACTTCATCCGCCCAAGATAAGCCAATTACTTTCGTTTTTTGACCAGATGAATATGCCCAGATAGCTGGAATACTACCGCCGTGTCGAACTGAGTTGGCAAGGGTGTGGTTAAAATGAGAGTTACGAATATCTTTGGAGTTTGATTCTCGAATTGATTTTATTTCAATCTGTTGTTCATTAAACTTTTCTTTGAGCCAACCTTTTTGAATTGAAATGCCTAGACCAGTTGGTACGGGGCAGCGTGTATACCAAAGTGTGTTTAATGGTTGAGTTTGAAGTGTTGTCATCATGACATCCTTTTGTGGTTTTCATGCTTTAAAGCAAAATTGATGCCATTCATTAATTTGTTGATATTTATTAATTATTTTTAATATCTTTTTTTGTGATGTTGATATATCAAATTTTGTTGCGATTACAACACAAGAATTGCGCTGGTGTTTTAAAAACAACACCCCCATACATAGCACTATACAAAAACAATATAAAACAATGATTTAAAATATTTTTTAAGACCATTAATTTGGCATGAATCTCGCAATAAAACGGAATCTTAAATTTTTACTATCTTTTATGTTTAAAAATTATCCATTACTACGAAGTTTGGCTTTATATCGTTTTATGCCATTTCGTTTCTTATTGACGGCAACCTTATTTGTTATTGCGAATATAGGGTTAGCACTTCAACAGTATTCAATCGGACATGCGATTGATACCTTAAAACATAGTGAACGAGAAACCTTATTTCAGCATACTATCACTGATCCTTTAAATCCTTGGTTTTGGTTCATTTTACTTGCGAGTATTGCCAGTATTAGAGCTGTTATTCAGTATTTGGCAGGGTTAAGCGCTTTAACCATTGGCCAGCAACTACTCAGTATTTTAAGAGAAAGAATCTTTAGTCAAGTACAGCATTTAGATGTTTCATGGCACTGGAAACATGGCTTAGGAGAAGTATTATCTCGTACAACACGTGATTCAGATAAATTAAAAGAAGCACTCATCAATTTTTGGCGACAAGTGTTTGAGTCAAGCTTAGTTGTTACGGTAACCGTTGGGCTCTTGTGTTGGTATCATCCTTGGCTCGGCCTAGTTCCTTTATTATTTATTTTTTTAGGGCTTTTGGTTCTATTTAAACTGACCAATCAATTGGTGGTTCTGGACCATCAAGTTGCATCTGCATATGAAAAAGTCAGCGATACCTTGGCAGAGAGCGTGAATGGAATTCGGGTAGTCAAAGCATTTCAACTCGAAGAGAAACTTTTACAACGTTTTAACCATGCTGTAGATCTATTTATTCATCATTCTATTCAGACCATCAAAACAAGTGCGAAAAGGTTGCCTATTCCGCAAGTAATTATTGCGGGTTCTTACTTATGGGTCATTGCTTTTGGTGCTTATTTAATTGGTCAAAATCAGTTGCAAGTAGGGCAATTTGTTGCTGCCATTCTCATGGCAAATTTATTGGTGTTTCGTATTGAAAGCATTGGTCAGGTCTTACATATTTTTGCTGATGCGCGTTCGTCTGCAACAAGAATCTGGCAAATGCTAGATGAGAAGTCTGCAATTGAAGATCAACAATATCCTCTAACATTGCAATGGCGTGATGAGTTAAGCATTAAATTAGAAAATGTCAGCTTTCAGGATAAAACAACAAAAAATTTTATTTTAAAGCAATGCAGTGTTGAATTTCGAGCAAGTGAAATCGTTACTGTTGTCGGTAAGACAGGCTCAGGTAAAACAACTTTGATGAATTTACTCAACCGGTTTATTGACCCAACGGAAGGGCAAGTTTTGATTGGTTCTGAGCAAATGGGATGGACGAATGTTAAAGATTTGAGCCTATTTGAATTACGACATTTGGTTCAGATCATTCCTCAAGAAAATTTCTTTTTTAGTGGCACATTGGCAGATAACTTAAGAGTTGCTAAGCAAGATGCAACGGAGCAAGAGATGAAAGAGGCTTTACATTTAGCTTCTGCATCTGAACTATTACAAAGACTTGATCATGGCTTAGACACATTGATTGGAGACAAGGGCGTTACTTTGTCTGGAGGACAAAAACAACGACTTGCCTTGGCCCGTTCTATTTTAAAAAAATCGCCAATTTTAGCGTTAGATGATTCTACAAGTGCCTTAGATGCGACTACAGAAAAACAAGTTTTACAGCGTCTATCAGGACTTTCTGATGATGGAAACCATTTTAAGAAAACAATCATTATTAACTCTAATAAACAAACCACGATTGCTTTATCTGATCGCGTTATTGTGCTTGATCAGGGTCATATTATTGCCCAAGGCACACATGCTGAATTGGTTCAAGATTGTTTGTTTTATCGAGAGTTGATGGGTTTTCAGTTAGAGCAGCAGGAGATTGATGCATGAATACCAGTGTTAAAAATTTCCGCCCATTTACAAAATCAGCTGATCTACAAATTGAAGAAAATTTGGCAAATGCCTCAATTCATAGAGGAATGCTAAAAAAACTTATTCCTTTAATTTATCCCATCCGTTACTTGCTGCTTGCTTTAATTGCAGTAGAAATTTTACAAGTGATGAGCGTTTTTGTTCGGCCTTGGGTGGTGAAATATATTTTAGATTCGGGCTTTCAACACATTGCTGGAAAAATGGTATTGAATCAGCCTGTTTTATTCATTTCGATTAGCATTTTAACCTTAAGTTGGATTTGTCGTTTTGCTTTAGCTGGCGTATCAAAATATCTTTCAGGCCGAGCAGCTTTGAAAGTGATTAATGGTTTAAGGCGGTCGTTATTTCAGCATATCCAAAGTTTAAATATTGGTTATTTTGATCGTACCAAGGCTGGCAGGATTATTTCACGGGCTGATCGTGATGTCGAAACACTAGAGCCTGTTTTAATACAAGGACCACCAGAGTTACTTTCGGCAATTTTGCGTTGTGGATTAGCTTCAGTACTGCTTTGGCATATCTATCCACCATTTTTCTGGTGCTTATTTGCGACGCTACCCATTTTATTTGGTATGACCGCTATTTTTAAAAAGTCATCACAAAAACATTGGGGACGAGTTGCGGAGGAACGCAGTCGATTTACTGCTCATTTGGTTGAAACAGTAAATGGAGCAAAAATCATTCAGCAGTTAAATTACACTGAAACCAATCAATCCCGTTATCAGGATTTATTAAAAGATTTTAATAACTCTATTATTTATGGCAGCAAGCGGACCAGTTGGTTTGCACCCTTTACAGGACTACTTTCGACTGTAGCCACTGCCGGATTTATTGTGATTGGTAGTTATGCCTATAGTGGTGGAATGATTAGTATTGGTCAGTTCGCCGAAAGTATTTTCTATGTGTTTTTATTCTTAGCTCCCTTACAGGAACTTACTGATTTATTTGAACGTTATGCAAATGGGGCCGCATGTGCTCAACGTATATTTTTACTTTTAGATACGCAATCTAGCATTCAAGAACAACCGAATGCTGTGAAGCTTGAGCAGTTGAATGGTCATATTCGATTTCAAGGGATACATTTTGCTTATACCCATAAGCCGGTTTTACAAAATTTTAATTTGGAGATTGAAGCTGGAAAAATAATTGCGATTGTAGGGCCAACAGGACATGGCAAAAGTACGATTGTTCAGTTGTTAACGCGGTTTTATGAACCTCAACAGGGCGGAATTTTTCTAGATCGTTACCCCATCCAAAATATTCGTCTGACTAGCTTAAGACAACACGTGAGTATTGTTTTACAAGATAATGTTTTATTTAGTGGAACGATTTTAGATAACTTACGTTTAGTTCAACCTAATGCTTCAGATCAGGTGCTTATCGCGGCAATTGAAGACTTGGGGGCAAATGAAATTTTGCAACAACTTCCACAAGGGTATTTCACTGAAGTAGGAACCCTCGGTAAAAACCTCAGTCATGGGCAAAGACAGCTGGTTTGTTTGGTTCGTGCATATTTAGCAAATCCTAAAATATTAATCTTAGATGAAGCTACTTCAGCAATCGATATTTATACCGAGCAAAAAATACAATATGCACTCAGACGCTTATGCCAAAATAGAACATGTATTGTGATTGCACATCGGCTGAGTACCATTCGTGAGGCTGACAAAATTGTCGTGATCGAAAACGGTCATGTTGTAGAGCAAGGTTCACATGAACAGTTAATACAGCAACAGGCCGCATATTTTCAGTTATATCAGTCGTATCTTCAAAATCAACTGGTCTAAACATCTTCGAAATTGAAAACTGTAGTTTTATAAACATTTTTTTGAATCATTGTTTAAATTTAAACAATGATTCTTTTATTTTAATTAACTAAATTATTGATAATAAATAATTTAATTATTGGCATTGGCTTTGCTATATCGGTCTAGATCGTTAAGGAAGCTCATATGCGTACATATTTTTCTCCATTTATTATTCAGTCCTCACTTTTTGCACTGAGTGCACTTACTGCTTCAATTGCTATGGCAAACGACCAAAAGAATTTGTCAGAGAAAGAGGATGTCATCACATTACAATCTGTCGTTGTCACCGGCTCTAGACGAGCCATTAGTAGTTCGCTCGATGCACCTGCACCCGTTGATATTTTAACTGCCAAAGAGTTACAAGAGACTGGGGCAACTGATTTGGCAGCAGCATTAACACGGTTGTCTCCTTCGGTGACTTTACCCAGTTCTCCTGCGGGTGGGTTTGGAGCATCGGTTCCGCCAAGTATTGCACTTAGAGGATTATCTGCGGATCAAACTCTAATTTTAATTAATGGAAAACGTCGTCATACATCAGCATATTTCACCCGCCAAGCCTATGCAGGTGGAAGAGGCGCAGCGGTAACTGACCTAAGTTTAATTCCAGTGAGCGCGATTGAGCGTATAGAAATCTTGCGGGATGGTGCTGCGGCACAATATGGATCAGATGCAATCGCTGGTGTCGTTAATATCATTTTGAAATCACGAGATCAGGGCGGTGGAGTGAGCTATCAAACAGGTGGCTATACTCAAGGAGATGGTGAACAACATAAAGTTAATGTTTGGAAAGGTTTTGCACTCCCTAATGATGGTGCTTTGACGGTTGCATTAGATTTAGGCAAACGTGAAGCTGCAAGTAACACGGCACCTGATACGCGAACTTTTTATGATGGTTCAACCAAGGCTCAATATACAGAACAAAATACACCCTATAGAACATGGAAATTTGGCTCACCAGAACAAAAAGATCAAATCAATGTAACGGCGAATTTAGATTTACCTTTGACGGATGACGTTGCACTTTATGGTTTTAGTAGCTATGGACACCGTAAAACGATAGGGGAAAACTTTTATGAGCCGCCAACAACCAAAACAGTACTGAATCAATCCAGCTATTTTAAAGAACGTTATCCAGATGGACGCTCACCATTAAGCTTAGTCACTGTAGATGATTTTGCAACCACAGTTGGAGTTAAAAAGGGAGAGCAAGCGTCAGGTAAATATGATCTTTATGCGACCTATGGGCAAAATAAAGTGAGTACCGAACAAGGTAACGGTATTAACCCAAGTTACGGCTCAAATTCTCCTTCAAACTATGACTTGGGTGAAAATATCTTTGCGCAATTAAATACAGGGCTAGACTATAGCCGTGATATTGCAATTGACTGGTTAGCAAGCCCACTCACGTTATCTACAGGGGTTTTATATCGTTGGGAGCAATATAAGCAAAATGCAGGTGATCCAATTGCCTATACGCGCGGCCCATATTTCAATCCAAGCACAACTTTAGGTGTGGGTGTTCCGGGGATATATGCCGGAATTACAGACCAAGATGAACGAAAAATTAGCCGCGATGTTTACGGTATCTATCTAGATTTAGAAGCAGATATTATTAAAAACTTGAATGTTGGTGCCGCTGTTCGAAGTGAAAAATATTCAGACTTTGGTTCGACCACAAACGGAAAATTATTTGCTAAATATGATGTATCACCTAAATTTACGGTCCGTGGTTCAGTAAATACAGGCTATAGAGCGCCATCATTGGCACAGCAGGGCTATTCGGCTTATAGCGTACAAACAGTGCAGACCCCTTCAGGTTGGCAAGATGTTCAACAAAGAACTTTAGTTGCAGGAAGTGAGGCGGCTTTACTCATTGGTGGAACTTCTCTTAAACCTGAGAAATCGACGAATTATTCTTTAGGTTTTGTTTGGAAGCCTCTTGTTAATACATCGGCAACTTTAGACCTTTATCAAATTGATATTAAAAATCGTATTTTGCTTTCAGACAATATTACTGGAAGCGTAATTACCAATGCTTTTGCCAATACAGCGTATTCAAACATTGCCAATGTGGCGTTCTTTAATAATTTACTAGATACACGTACCCAAGGCGTAGAGCTCGCGCTTAAACATGATTTAAATCTTGAACAATATGGCAAGTTAAATCTGAACCTAGGTCTGGCATATAACAAAAATGAAATTACTGAAACTAGAGATTCTATTACCGCAAAAGGTGAGCGAATTCCTGTTTCAAGCATTGCAGGACGAAATACACAAAGCCTCATTGAGTCTGCTGCACCAAAGACAAAGCTAACACTTGGCGCACTTTGGTCAAATCAAGCATGGAGCGTGAATACAGCAATCCGCCGCTATGATAAATGGACCAATTTAAATAACACCAATACTGCACTAGACCAAACTTTTGACCCTCAGTGGATTGCAGATTTGGATATTGGCTACAAAGCGGATGCATTTGTGAAAGGTCTGAAATTCAATTTAGGCGCGATCAATTTATTTAATAGCCATCCTGATCAAGCGAAAGATTCTTCGGTCGGCAACATAGTCAAATATAGTTTTAATGCGCCGGAAGGAGCATTTGGAACATATTTATATGGCCGCGTAAGTTACGAATTTTAAATCAAAAATGATGAAACAAATTTTAAGGTAAATGACAATGCAACATACTTTTTTATCAACGTTATGCAAGTTTTCTTTAATCACAACGGTGTTAACTTCGAGTTGTTTGGCAAATGCTCAACAAGCTCCAGCTCCTGAAGATAAATATGGAGATGGCCGAGTTTCCGAGTTTTATACATGGAAATCGGCTATTCCTGAACAAGCAGGAAAACTATTAAAAACAGAAGCTATTCATAATCCTTATATTCGTTTGGCAAATGACAGTCAGGCTATCCGGATTCTCTACAGTTCTACCAGTGGTAAAGATAGCAAAACACCTATTGTGGTTTCAGGCAGTATTCACTTACCAAAAGGAACACCACCTAAAGAAGGTTGGCCAGTGGTGTTATGGGCACATGGTACTGTAGGTTTGGCCGATGCTTGTGCGCCGTCTTGGAGTGGACGATCATACCGAGATGTACAATATCTAAATCGTTGGCTTAAAGAAGGATTTGCTGTCGTTGCAACAGATTACGAAGGTTTAGGTGTTGCAGGACCGCATTTGTTAATTAATAACCCAATGCTGGCTTATAGTATTTTAGATAGTGGTAGAGCTGCTCTCAAAACCAAGTTACCACTTGCTAATAAGTTTGTGATTGTTGGTCAATCTCAAGGAGGCGCTGGGGCTGTTGCGGCTTCTTCCTATTCGGCAACCTACGCACCTGACTTAAATATTAAAGGTTCAATTGGTACAGGCGTGATTTATCAAGATCCTGAAGCGACGCCTGAAAAAAATCAGTTGAAGTTAAATCCTTACGAAGTCAGCCCATCACTGGCTTATGGCATCTATAGTTTCTTAGTGACACAAAGTTTATATCCAGAAATTAAAACAGAAGATATTTTCACGCCTGAAGCTGCTTCTTTAGTTGAACAAGCAAGAAATGCTTGCTTAACAAGTTTTATGGGGGATATTCAGACCGCAGGGCTTTCGCCAGCACAAGCATATAAACCTAATCCACCTGCAAGCTATAAAAAGCTCCAAGAGAAACAGTCAAATAATTATGGTTATTATCCTACATTAAAAATCAGTCATCCATTATTTATTGGAACAGGGGCAAATGACCGAACACCAGATGCTCGTTCTCAAATGAAGCTGGTAGCAGATGCTTGTAAAGCAGGTACAGTGGTCGAAGGTCATTTGTATCATGGCTTAGGACATAGCGAAACTGTGAATGCCTCATTAAAAGATTCAGTTCCGTTTGCTAAAAAGGTGATTGCGGGAGAGAAAATTCAGGCTATTTGTAAACCTGATTTGCAATAAAAGTTGGAATAAAGATTTTCTCACTGAAGAAAATCTTTATTAAAAAAAAGCCGCTCTTCAAACATATTGAATGAGCGGCTTTTTACTTCAAATGTTTAAGCGATTTGTTTTAATCTTTTGGCTGCCTCTTCACGTACAGCGGGGATAATATAACGACCATAATCGACCGTATCATAAATAGGATCGTAGCCACGATTTAAAAAAGTCGTAACCCCTAAATCTACATAGTCGAGTAATGCCGCAATAATGGTGTCTGGCGTACCAACTAGGGCAGTCGTATCGCCATAAGCCCCGACAGCAGTTGCGGTTGGCATCCATAATGCTCGGTCATGTCGATCACCTTGCTGGGCTGCTGCTAATAAGCGCTGTGAACCAATGCCTTTGATTTTATGTCCCGATAATGTGCCGTTATTTTGAAAAGTAGGATTATTTTGAATGTCTGCAAGAATCTGTTCTGCTCGTTGCCAAGCAAGTTCTTCGGTTGCACCAATAATAAGACGTACAGATAGACTAACAGGAGGCTGCGGTTTATTGGCTTTTTCTGCTGCGAGCTTCAATTTAGTAATTTGTTCTTTTACTCCAGCCAGTGGCTCACCCCATAGTGAATACAGGTCTGCATGCCGGACTGCAATATCATAAGCAATATCAGATGAGCCACCGAATGAAATCGGGATTGTACCGTTGACTGGCTTTAACGGGCAAAAAGCATTATCTAACTTAAAGTATTTACCTTCATAGCTAATCGGTTGATCGCTTTTCCAAAGTTTCTGGATGATATCTAGATATTCACCCGTCCGTTCATAGCGCTGAACTTTATCAACAATATAATCGCCCTCTTGAGGCTCCGCTGTAATTCCCGTAATTGCATGTAACCGAATTCTTCCACCACCTGTAGTATGGTCAAGCGTAGCAAAAGAACGCGCAGCAAGATTTGGAGTGAGGAGTGCAGGACGATGGGCAATCATAAACCCGAGTTGCTCAGTATGCTGTGCCAGATAAGCTGCGATTTGCGCGCTATCTGGACTGCTTGGCCCGCTAGCAATTAAGACTTTATCAAAACCCGCATATTCATGTGCCCGTGCATGGTAACGTAGATATTCGAGGTCAATTTTATGACCAATTCGCGTTCCTTTGGTTTCAGACCATTGGTTAGGGAAAACCATACCTACAAATTCGATGCTCATTATTAAACCTATTTTGTGGATTTTAAATGAATGAGCAAAATAAATGCCAAGCTTTAAGCCTATATAAATCAAATATAGAAGTGGCTTATAATTATTTGAGTGTTTGGATTTAATCAAAAAGATAACATTGTGTTTGAGAAGCAACATATCATAAAAAAAGAATTGTGTTGATTTTTAATTTATAAGAGAAAATATTCTTAGAATAAAATAGGTGAATTTTGGATTAAATATCTTTATTTATTATTTATTAAAAAACACCCTGAAATGTAATATAGCCTTTTAGAATGCTTATATCATAAGTTTTATGGGGCAATTATGAAGACCTTTTTAGATAATGATTATAAAGTAATTACTTTGCCTGATAATGGTGTTCCTGTAAAACCAATAAGAGCAAAAGCGATTATCTTTTCAGATCAAAACTCCCGTAAATTATTAAATCAAGTGGAAACGATTGCTCCAAGCTCTGCCAGCGTCATCATTCAAGGTGAATCTGGAACAGGTAAAGAGTTAATTGCACGTGAAATTCATTTGAAAAGTGATCGTAAAAATAAGCCTTTTCTTGCAGTCAATTGTGGTGCTTTAGTCGAGACACTTGCTGAGTCTGAACTGTTTGGCTATGAAGCTGGGGCTTTTACGGGTGCAAATAAAACACGAGCTGGTATTTTTGAAACGGCGGATGGTGGCACTTTATTTTTAGATGAAGTGGGTGAGTTACCACTATCTTTACAAGTTAAGCTGTTAAGGGTATTGCAAGAAAAAGAAGTGGTACGTGTGGGTGGTCGAAAACCGATCCCAATTAATGTCCGTATTTTGTCGGGAACACATGTCGATTTACGTAAAGCTGTAGCAGAAAACAAGTTTCGTTTAGATTTATATTATCGTTTGAACGTGGTTGTGCTTAATATTTTGCCACTGCGTGAACGTAAAGGAGATATTTTACCTTTGGTTGATTTCTTCTTAAGTTCATACTCTCAGAAGCTCATTACCACTAAACCCAATATTAGTGATAGAGCAAGAAATGCGCTGCTGAATTATAGCTGGCCAGGCAACATTCGTGAGCTAGAAAACAATATTCACTATGCTTTGCTGGTGAGTGGCGGTAAAACAATTGATCTTGAGCACTTAAGATTTTCTGAGGAAACGGGTTCCGCCGTGTTACCCGATAATGATCTTATTCAAGAGTTTGAGAATATCTTAAAGCGTCTGTTTCAGGAGTATGATGGGGAAGCATGGCATATTATTGAAGATAAAATTGTAAATACTGCATTTTCAAGTTGCTGGAATAATCAGGTCAAGACTGCAAAAATGTTAGGTCTATCTCGTAATGTTTTGCGTAATCTTTTATCAAGATATAACTTACTGCCTAATAAGAATGAAAATGAAATCGCTTAAGGGTTTTACATAGTAAAAACATCCATTTTTTAATGGATGTTTTTTTGCGTTGTGAATTTTGTGACCCATAAACCCAATTCAAATAACAGCCACATAGGGACTGCAAGAGCAAGCATGCTAAAAACATCAGGAGGGGTAATAAACATTGCAATAAAAAAGAAGAATACAATGATGTGTTTGCGATGTGCTTCTAGCTGTTGAATAGAAATAAGACCAATGAAAATAAGAATATAAGTTAAAACTGGAATTTGAAATGCTAGACCAAAAGCCAGAAAAAGCTTTAAACAAAAATCCAGATAGCTATTGATATCCGTCATGGGTAACACATTATCAGGTGATGCCAAGACGAAAAACTTTAAAGCGAGAGGCAAAATTAAAGTATAGGCAAACACAATTCCTAAATAAAATAGAAGGTTACTTGAAAGTACAAGTGCTATACCGAACCTTTTTTCTTTTTGATAAAGAGCTGGAGCAACAAATTGCCAAAATTGATAAAGAATAAAGGGAATACTTAATAAAATCGCAAAATAAATATTGAGCTTAAAAGGTGCTAAAAATGTACTCATCACATCTGTTGCAATCATGGTGGAGTTGCTAGGAAGCAATGAAATTAAAGGGTGAGCAAGAAAATGGTAGTTCTTCTGAGCAAGCGGTAATAACAGTAAAAAAATCGCTAAAACTGCACCAATGCTATAGATCAGCCGTTTTCTTAATTCTTTTAAATGTTCGCTATATTTCATTTCAGTGAGGCTTTCACTGACAATATGTTCCGTCATGCGGCTTGATCCTCACTGAATTTATTGGCTGTTTTAAAATGAGCTAAAAATGGTGTCTTTAACTCATCTTGTGAACGGGTATAGATATAGTCATTGATGCGCCGTGCTTTGGTTTTTTGTTCAATAGAAACAGATATTTGTACATTTTCAATTTCTTGTTGCATGAGAGCGAGTTGTTGTTTGAGCTGCTCTTCATTTTGTTTTATTTTTTGCAGCTCTTCTTGCATGACTCTCTTAAGTTCGATCAGGTCAAGTTCGTTTTCAATATCATTTTGAATTTTACTAATTTGGTTTTTAACTGCTCTGTATTTTAGGAGGACTGATCTTAACGTGTGAGGAAGTTTTTCAGGTCCTAAAATAATAAGCGCAATAATTGCAAAAGCTAATAACTCTCCAAAACTGATATTAAACATAATAATAAATCACTCATATTTTATTTTGTTTTTCATTATGTGATTCAACTGGACTAATATCTTTGTATTGCTGGTTTTGCAATAATTTCTGATCATCAGAATTAACTGAATCTTTAAAGTCTTTAATTGCACCACCTAAGTCCTTACCTAGATTTTTTAACTTTGAAGTTCCAAATAATAAAATAACAATCACTGCAAACAGCAAAATATGCCAAATAGATAAACCCATTTTCTCTATCCTATATTAATTAAATGTAAAGAATATTAATATCACGATATTATCTATTTTCTAAATAATATTAATATCGATCAATATTCAAATTAATTATGCTGTGTGATCTAGCATATTAAGTGCCTGATTACGGAAACCAAATAAAAGTTCACTTTCTTTATGTCGAGGATGTGTCAACGGAACTTGAATAATTTCTTTAATTTTTCCTGGTCGGGCTGACATCACAATGACACGGTCTCCGAGATAGACAGCCTCTTCAATGTCATGAGTCACTAAAATCATGGTGATTTTTTCGTGTTGCCAGATACGCTGAAGTTCAGCTTGTAAGTGACTCCGTGTGATGGCATCTAAAGCACCAAAAGGCTCATCCAAAAGTAAAATATCGGGTTTATTGACGAGTCCACGGGCAATTGCAACACGTTGTGCCATGCCACCCGAAAGCTCATGTGGATACGCCTTTTCAAAACCCTTCAGCCCGACAATTTCTATATGTTCATTTACCCGTAAATTTCTCTCTTCACGGGTGAGTGGAGTCTCTTCAAGTGCTAAATGGATATTTTCAAAAACAGTAAGCCATGGAAGTAATCGGTGTTCTTGAAAGATAAGGCCTCGTTTTAAATCTGTACCTTTTATCTGAATTTGATTCAGTAAAATTTCACCGTCATAGTCTTGATCTAATCCAGCAATGAGGCGTAGTAGTGTTGATTTTCCACAGCCACTACTACCAACAATCGAGATAAATTCGCCTTGCTCAATGTTGAGATTAATACCATCTAAAACGGTCAAAGTATTTTGATCACGCTGAAAAGATTTATTGAGTTTTTTAATTGAAAGTAGAGAGAAAGACATATTAATTCCCGATGTTATTTTTTAAATTAAAGATTAGGCACGCCATTGCAGTAAGCGCTTTGAAGTAAGATGAATACTTGCAGTCATGAAAGCTCCACACAGGGTCACCGTGATCGCGCAAACCAACAAAATATCCATTTCGGCATTAATCTCGGCTTTCATCATTAAGTTGCCGAGTCCGGCACCGGCATTGAATAGCAACTCACTTGCTGTCGTGGTGATCCAAGTAAATGGCACGGCTAAATTTAAACCAGTTAAAATATGGGGTAGGGCTTGCGGGAGACGTATTTTTTTAAATTTGCGCCAGAATGAAAATTGATAAATACGTGCGATCTCATCATATTTTGCATCATTGTGGCTAAGTCCCTGAAATGTATTAATCACTAATGGAAAAAACGAGGCAAGCGCGATAATAAAGATTTTTGCTTCTTCTCCATTACCAAACCATAAGGCAATTAAGGGTGTTAAGCCCAGTAACGGTACTTGTCGAATACTATTAAATAGTGGCGAAACGAGAGCATTTAAGACCTTAGAATAGGCAAGCAAATTACCTAAAATTAATCCGCTTATCGAACCTAAGATGAAACCTATTCCAGCTTTTTTAAGACTTCCCCACGTGTTTAGCCACAATTCACCTGTTTCAAGCAATTTAATAAATGCGGAATAAATGTTTTGTAAGGGAACAAATGCATAGGCATGGCTTTCACCTAAGCTTGAGTTGTATTGCCATAAACCTAATAACAATAATGGCAGTACCAAGCCTTGTACTAAAATAATTGGCCGTTGCCATGTCTGTTTTAAAGTAAATGAACGCTGAGACATTATTTACCCCTCGAACTGAGTGCAGGTGAGATAAAGCGTTGTTCCACTAAACGTAAAACTTTATCTAAACAAAACCCGACCACGCCTGTGATAAACACACCAACCATCACAACATCTAAGCGCAACATTTGACGTCCTAGTTCCATCATTTGCCCAATACCCGTTCCAGCTGCAAGTAGTTCAACGGCAACTAAAATCAACCATGCACGACCAAGTGCAATTCGTAGCCCACCAATTAACGGCGGGAGTATGGATGGAAGAACAATAAGCCTGAGCCAAGCACGTGTTTTAAGCTGGTAGATTTGTCCTAGTTCAATATATTTTTTGGGAATATTTTTGACTGCATCGGCCGTTGCTAACGCTATTGGAAAAAAACAGGCCTTTATAATCAGTAAAATTTTAAATAATTCACCAATCCCAAAAACTAAAATAAAAATAGGAATAAGGACAAAGATTGGAATTTGATAAAGAACGTTGAATAAAATATAGGTGTAATTACGGAACGTTGTGTTTGCTCCATAGGCAATACCAAAAGCAATTGCACTGATTGCTGCAATAGAAAACCCCAAAAACAAACGTGAAAGACTATCTTTGAGATGCATTTGAAGCTCACCGCTTTGTAACAACGCAATGAAAGTATTCCAGACAGTTTTAGGCGGCACCAAAATTTGGGTTGGAAAAATCTGTAAAGAACTAATCAAATGCCAAATGAGTAATACTAATAAGGGTGAAATCACAGAGAGCAGCCCATACACCTTTTTAGAAGAAAATTTCTTACGGAGTGGGGTTTTAAATAAAACGTTATTTTGCTCAATAAGTGGCTTTACTAGTATTTTCATTGTCTAGTTTCCCTGCTTATTTGAGGCATGATTCGCCTGTAAATTTTGAATCGCTTGACGGGTAAACTTCGGATTCAACAGTTCATCTGCTTTGATTGGGGTTTGAATAAGCTGATTTTTCACTGCGTGATTAATGACTTTTGAATAATGCTGTTTAAGAAAATCGACTTGATAGTTAGGTGACCAGTCTTGTTGCCATGTGCTTGCCGTGTTCTGGCTTTCACGTTGAATCACACTAAGCGGTTGACCAAACTTAGTTTGACTTTGCTGAAACTCATCTTGATGGTGGGCAATCCAGTCCATTGCACGTACTGTCGCATCAGCAAGTAATTGTGTGGTATCTGGATGTTGGTCAATGTAGCTTTTGCTACCCCAGAGTTCGGCACGCATTTTCCAGTCCGCTGGCAAAGATTGTGACGACCAAATGATTTTACCCAGATGGCGATCTTGCAAAGTAAGCGCATCGCTTAAGGTAAAAAAGGCATCTACACTTTTAGCAGATAAAGCAGCGGCCCCAGCTTGCGGGTTTAAATTCACAATTTGAAAGTCTTTTAAGCTTAATCCTTTACTTTGTATGAGTTGTCCAAAGTTAATTTCCCACGGACGGCCACGATGTAATGCAATTTTTTTACCTTTTAATTCCTCAATAGATTTAATAGGTGAATTTTCTGGAACAATAAGGTAGACGTTATTACCGATACCTCCAGGTACAACAATTTGCGTTTTAACGCCTGTTGCATTGAGCACTACAGCGGGAAGGTTTCCATAAAAAGCAAAATCAATTTTATTATTTATAAAACTTTCATTGACCAGAGTCGCTACAGCAGCAGTCGTCACTGGTTCCCACTTTAATTCAATATTATTTTGCTTTAATGCTTTTAGAAAAATTTGATCTTGTGAAATAAGTTGTGGCACACCAATGAAATCTAAGCTACCTGAAGTGCCATTGGCAACGACAGCAATTCGGAGTTGTTGCTGTTCAGACTGTTTTGGGGTGTTCTCTTCTGTTTTTTGTGCACCACAAGCAACAAGACCCAAAAAACTAAAACCTAAAACTAGACGTGGAAAAATACGCATATCATCATAAGAATTAAAAAATATATGAGTATTGAGCAAGAACCAAGCCAATAAAATTATATTAAACAAATCAATTAATTATAATTTTTTAGAATTATTATTGAGGTTAAATGCCGCCGTTGTGTTGTGATTGGGACACTCTTTAGCGTTTAACTGTTGAAATATCAACACAGCCTTTAAACTCGATTTTTTAATATTCATATAAAACAGTAGTATAGCTAAAAATTAATTTAAAAAAATATCGGCATGATTTCTGCTCATAAGACTTTTAACGAATTAAATATCGTCAAATCTTTAAATTATCGAGATTCATTATGTCAGTTGAGTTTTTATGGAGAATCCCTGTTCATGGGGATGGTCGTCGAGCACATCAATTACACACACGCGGTGAATGGAATCAATTAACTCCAACAGTCCAATCTCCACAACGTGTTGCACCGCAACATGAAGATCAGTTATTTGCTTACTATGACTATGTCGAGCAAGTGGCGAAAGCAGCCGATATTGTTGGTTTTCATGGTGCACTCATTCCAGCTTTTCCACATACTGAAGAACCATGGGTGTTAGCGTCTGCACTGGCAAGAGAAACTAAAAGACTTCGTTTGCTCATCGCAATTCAGCCTTGGTTTATTCATCCTGCTTATGCAAGTCAAATGGCTGCAAGTTTGCAGCGTTTAAGTCAGGGACGAGTAGAGTGGAATGTGATTTCAGGGGGAGGCGGTGCACAGCAACGCGCATATGGGGACTTTATTGAACATGATCAACGTTATGCACGGACCAATGAATTTTTAGAATTTGTGAAAGGTTATTCGCACCATGTACCTTTCAATTACGATGGAAAGTTTTTCCATGTTGAACAAGGTGGCCTGAAATACCCAATGAATCAATATGACGTTCCACGCTTATGGTTAGCAGGTGCAAGCAATGCAGCTTTACAAGTCGCAGGACGTCACGCAGATATCCATTTAACTTGGGGCGAACCTGTAGACCAACAGAAGAAAGTGATCGAGCAGGCTCAAAATTTCTTTGAGCAGAATTCGCCAGAAAGAAAAGTTAAATTTGGCATGCGTATTGATATTTTAGCGCGACCAACCCAAGAACAAGCCTTCCAAGAGCTTAAACAAATGTATGAAACCATTACTGTCGATAGCAATGCTTTTGAACGAAAAGACACTGAATCTGTAGGAGCAAAGCGCCAGCAAGCCTTAGCACAAGGCAACCGTTTTGAAGACCTATTTATGAGTCCGAATGTGTGGGCGGGAATGTCAAATGTACGAGGTGGCCCAAACTGTATTTTAGTGGGGAGTTATGAGCAAGTCGCAGAACGTTTGCAAGAATATATTGATATTGGGGTGGGACATTTTATTTTAGCAAGTAACCCGCATTTAGAAGAAGCATATCGAGTGGCTGAAGAAGTCTTACCCTTAGTAGGATATAAATTAAAATAATAAACTTAGATCCCTTTGCGATATCAAAGGGATCTTGTTGTTTGAACAGCATAACACTGTCTGAAAACCAACATCTTTTGTATCAATTATTTAAAAAATACAAATTAAATTAATAAAAAATAATAACTTATAGTTTTGGCATGGCTTGTGCAATTTACGACTTAATCTTTTATTTTTAGTTTAAATTTTTATGCGTGATCAAATCTTTAATCCCCATAAGCGGGCTTTGCTCTTTGAGCAATTTGCGACAGTTGCAGCCACAACTGAAATTGCAGATCCGTTTGCACGGCATGATCAAGATGTTATTCAACCTGCTTCAGTGAAGTTGAATAAAGTCTTAATCGCAATTATTGCTGTTGCTTCAGCACATCTTGGAATTTGGTATGTCGCAAAACAATTGCCGACACCAGCTTTAGATATTCATAAACCAGAACCTGTGGTGATTGAAATCGTAAAACCGGTTGAACCACCTAAAGTGATTGAACCCAAAATTCCACCCATTACTGAAAAACCAAAAGTTCCACCTGTGGTGGAAAAACCCAAGCCAATTCCTAAACAAGTTGAACAACCCAAACCTGTCCAAAAAAGTGTGGAGCAACCTAAGCCAGTTGCAAAAGCGGTGGCTGAACCAACTCCACAAAAAGTTGCAGAACCTGTGGTCACAAAAGAAGTAGTCACAGAACCGGTTAAAAAAGTGGCTGAGCCTGTAAAAGCGTCAGATGACAATTTACCTGTGACTGAAGCCAAAGGTTATGCCGGATATCTCAGTAACCCTGCACCTGAATATCCTGAACAAGCTTTAGAACGTGGTTGGGAAGGCTCAGTCATTTTACGGGTCAAAGTATTAGTAAATGGCAGCCCAGATACAGTCAGTGTCAAGCAAAGTAGTGGCAAAAAACTTCTAGACAGTGCTGCCGTAAGAACAGTAAAGCAATGGAAATTTTCACCTGCGCTAAAAGGGAAAACCCCTGTAGAAGGCTGGGTCGATGTTCCAATTCATTATCAATTACCGAAATAAAATTTAAATTAAGAGGATATTTTCATGTCAGATATTAATTCATTGATCCATGACGGCACGATCTGGTTACTAGTTGCTTTCTCAATTGTGACTTGGGTGTTGATTGTAGTTAAAGTCATCCAGACGCAGCGAGCGACAAAACAAAGTAAGCTTTTTGTAGAAGAGTTTTGGAAAGCAAAAAACTTATCAGATGCAGTAACTAAGTCTGAACTCGGTGAAGGTCCAGCAGCACGAGTGGCTAACACAGGTTTTCAGACTTTAATTGAAGCAGATGAAAAGACGCATCAAGACTTACAAAATAGTTGGAGTCGTCAGGACTTATTAGAGCGCCATTTAAGTAAACAAGTTCTAACTGAGCGCCGCCAATTAGAAAAAGGTTCGGCTTTACTGGCTTCTATTGGAAATAACGCCCCATTCATTGGTCTGTTCGGTACAGTATTTGGGATTATCCATGCGTTACAAGCGATTGCTCATTCAGGTAATGCAAGCATGGATGTCGTGGCTGGACCAATTGGAGAAGCGCTGGTTGCAACGGGTATTGGTATTGCAGTTGCTGTACCTGCGGTGCTTGCCTATAACTACTTTGTGCGTAAAGTAAAAACAATTGGCGCAGATCTTGATGATTTTGCAACGGACTTCGTGAGCCTGAATCAAAAAGCAGGATTCCAACTACCAACTGCAAAAAAGGGTACGACTGGTAATACGGCGCTTAAAGATAATTCTGCTAAAGAAGTGAAAGAGAAAGGAGTGTTTGCATAATGGCAATTTCTACCTCTCAAGAAGACGATGTCGTCAGTGAAATTAATATTACGCCGTTAGTCGATGTCATGTTGGTCTTACTCATCGTATTCATTGTGACAGCTCCTTTGTTAACAAATACGGTGAAAGTAAACTTACCAAAAGCGGCTCCAACTCAATCGACAGACCAAAACAAAGCTGTAGTGATTAGTGTAAATCCACAAGGTGAAATATTCCTTGATAAAGATAAGGTGACACTTGCGAACTTTGAACAAGAAATAAAGTCACGCAAAAGCAGTAACCCTAAATTAGCATTAAATTTAAATGCTGATGAGACTGTACCGTATGGAACAGTTGCAAAATTATTGGCAAGTATTGAACGTGTAGGTGTAGATAAACTCTCTGTGATTACAGTGCCTAAATAATTAGGCCTCCATAAAAAAAAGCTGCTCCGGCAGCTTTTTTTATATTGTGAGTACAGATGAGTATTAAGCTTTCCAGAGTTTTTCAAAGCGCCATGTCGGAAAAATCGTATGTTCAGGAGCTAAACCACCAATATTTTTAGCTGCTGCATCAATCGTATGGCTAAACCCCCAAATGAGCATTCCACCACGTTCATGTTGAATTTTTTGTGCTTGCGCTAAATGGATTTTGCGTTTGGCTAAATCAGGCTCTGCCAGGGCTTTAAAAAATAATTCACTATATTCAGGGTCTTTAAAATTCACACGATTAGTCGTGGAAATTGGGGCATCGTTAACAACGGCAGTCGATAAATAGGGCGTGCCGACATTGGTCGCATTACTCGATAGCTGCCACTTACTGCGGTCAGGGCCATTAAATGTTGCAAAATCCACTTGTTTAACTCGAATATTCACATTGGCTTGTTTCGCTTGCTCGGCAAAAATTAATGCAGGTTGAGCGCTACTTACTGGGGTAACAAGCTCTACACTCAAACCATCTTTAAAACCTGCTTGGGCTAATAGATTTTTTGCCTCGGCAATATTTTGTTGGCGCTGCGGCAAATTGAGAAAAGCAGGGTCTTGCGGCGAATAAAGATCGTTGGCGATTCGACCTTGTCCATTTAAGCCTCGCTGTACCAACTCCTCTCGGTTTGCAATCAAACGAAATGCCTGACGCACTCTAGGGTCATTAAACGGCGCTTGTTGAGTATTAAAGTCAAAACTATTATGCGTATTGGTCGCAGAGCGTATGGTTTGAATGTGTTTTGCTTGCTCCAAAATTTTAATATATTCGGGCGAAATCGCATTTGCTACATCAATTTGTCCAGCCAATAAAGCATTTAATCGAGAGACCTGATCTTTAAAATCAATCACTTCAAAACTATCTGCATAAGGTTTGTCTGCTTTAAAGTAGTTATTAAAACGGGTAAAAACAGAACGCTGCCCCGGAATAAACTCTTTGACTTTATATGGACCAGCTCCGACTGGATTATGAATAGGGTCGAAGTCAGTCGGTACAATTCCTCCAAAGTTTACCCAAGTTTCAGGCAGTGCAACAAAACCGGGAATCGTACTAATAAAAGGAATACGAACAGTATATTCATCTAGTTTTTGAATACGATCTCGGTCAATCCACTGCACCAGATTACGAAATGGTGAAGCGAGTTTAGGGTCTGTTAGGCGTTTCACTGAAAAGATCACATCATCAGCAGTAATGGTTTTACCGTGATGAAATTCTAAGCCTTTGCGTAAACGGATGGTCCATTCGCTTGCATTGTGATTAGGTTCTGCAAACTCCGCTAAAGCAAGTCGGGGAAGCATATTTTCATCCCATTCCCATAACTTATTATAAATAGCGAAACCTCGTGTAATACCACTTCCCGATGCTGACAGATGAGGATCTAGACTGCCTGATTGTTGTCCTCCAATTAGACCCAAGCGTATAACACCTCCATGCTTTGGCGTTGCTGAAGAGGTAGTTTTTGATTCGTTACTATTATCTGGAGAGGGGCCACAACCTGATAAACTGCCCAACAAAGAGACGCCACCTAGCGCCGTGAGACTTTGTGTTAAAAATTTTCGACGTGATAACTGAAATGTTTGATTTGTCATTATAAATACCTGATTAGACCTTCATCCTCTAAGGTATTGCAGAATAAATGCCAATATTTTTATATAATTTTAATATATTTATCAAATACTTATATAATTATTGTTTTTGGTGAGTGTCTCTATTTCAACAGCTTTGTTGAAAAAATAAACATGAATAGAACTGATAAGTAAACAATGAGAAATTAAAAACAAATAAATCAAATGGTTAGAGCAAATTATTTGGTGATTCAATGGTTGGCATAGGCTTTGCGTAACGCATTGTAAATTTACTTTACTGAGTGTGATATGAGACAGCCTTTTCAATTAAAACCTTTAGTTATTGCGCTTAGCGTATTAGGGGCAACTTTACCGTTATATGTTTTTGCCGAAGAAACGCCACGACAAGCAGGTGATTCTGAAAGCGATGTAGTTACTTTGTCAGATGTAGTCGTTACTGGAGCAACTAAGAAAACTACCGTAGTTCCTAAACGCAAAGTTACCTCAATTTATGGAACGGATAGCTCTGTATTGGATACCCCGCGTGTAGTATCCCAAGTATCAGAACAACAATTTAGAGAAGATGTTATTCGCAGTGCGGATGATCTCGTCAAATATGCACCGAGTATTACGCGAGGCGGGGGACAAAATGCTAACTTTGCTCCACAAATTCGCGGACAGAACTCAGAAGTTTTTCAAGATAGTCAACGCATTTATAGTACCCGCCATCCGACCAATCTCAATGCTTATGAAGCAGCCGATATTGTGGCAGGGCCAACAGGTGTAATTTTTGCACCGACTTCAGGTTCTGGCGGATATATTAACTACCTGACCAAAAAGCCTAATTTTAATAAAGCTGAAACCAATATCTCTGGCACTGTAGGTTCCATTTACTCAGGTAAAGGTGCAGAGCCTAATTTCTCTGTCAGTATTGATCATACAGCCCCGATTTCAAAAGAATTAGCATTTCGCGTGAGTGCAACAGCACAAAAGACAGATGACTATTATGACAATGTGAAAAATAACTTTAATGCATTTTATGGAGCACTTGCTTGGCGTCCAAATGATCGTTTAAGGGTAGATTGGAATGTCAGTTACGATGATTATTATGATTTTAATGTGACACATGGCTGGAATAGAGCGTCACAGCAATCTGTTGATAATGGCCTTTATTACAAAGGTAGAGCTACGCCTATTATTCAAAACGGATCGACTTTTTGGTCTCCTGTATTTGAATCTGGTGCGGCAAATTCTAAAGTCATTGGTTGGCAAACTCGTCAGAAGAACGATAAAAACCAATATGTTGCTGTTGGTGGAGTTCAGACCACGCCGTTACCGAACTCAACTGCTGATCAAGCAGGAACCATTAAAGGTTGGGTCTATGATCCATCAATCCCTGGTAATGAATTGGTCAAGCTAGATGATAATGTTTCAGGACGTAGTGAAGATAAAAATAGTGCCAAGCGATTTAGCACTCAATTAAAAGTCATTAAAGATTTAAATGACCATTGGTCTATTGCAAACAGTACGCTCTATCAAAATAACAAAGATTTAGGCGACTCTGTTGGAAGCTTTTTTACAGATTTAGATCATGAGTTAATTGATAACCGACTAGAATTTTTAGGTGACTATGATTTTGAAATAGGTGGCGTAAAAATTAATAATAAAAGCAGTACAGGGGGAACATATCGTCATGAGAAGTTTACGTCTTTAGCTGCAAATAATAGTTTTAATATTAATCCTTATGATTTAACCAATGATCCATCACAGAAGAACCCTGGTGATTTACTGGGGTTGATTAATAATAGCGGTTCAACAGGAGGTTGGATTGGACAAGCCGGAGTGCCTCAATATTCTCAATATTTTGGTTATTTAAATTTACCGCGCATGTACCCAATTGGAAACGGTTTATATGCAGAAAAAGGTGGCTTTCCACCGAATGGAGGAGGCGCTGTCTATACGGGTTCAGGTTTCTGGGATACGTTAAGTGTGTTCACTCAACAAAACTTTACCTTTAACGATGTATTCGGTATTAATTTAGGCATTAACCATAGTTCTGTAAGAGCAAAACTTGAAAACCCACTTGTTTTAACCCCAACAGATGTCCGTTCATCTAGTGATAAATATAGTCTATTGAGCTATCAACTGAGTACGTTTATTAAGCCTACTGCGAAAAGCACACTTTATTTTACCTATGACAAAAGCACTGCATTAAATACGGGAGTATTTGGGCCTTTCTTAATTTGGGGCGCAGGAAATCAACTCAATCCTTTAGCTTTTGACAGTGGAAGTGAGCTAAAAGAAGTAGGATTTAAATATGAACCTATTACTGACCAGTTATTTTTAACCCTAAGTGGATTTGAACAAAAACGAGATTTATCGCCAGATACCAACGGCAATATGGCTCGCTTTGAAATAAAAGGTATTGAGTCATCATTAAGATGGCAACTTCAAAAAAATATAGCGATTGGGGGCAATTTCACTTATTTAGATGCTGAATACAGCTCTATTGTACCTGCTGGTTTTTCACCATTTGGCTTTCATGCCGACAATGCTACGGTTTGGGGAGACAATAATGCTTTAAATCAACGTAAAGCTGGACGTTATGATGCAGCAGGAATTCCTAAGTACTCTGCAAGTGCTTATGTAGATTACCAACATCAGTCTGGTTTTGGGGTCAACCTTTCAGGATGGTGGACAAGCTACTGGTACACAAACTTAAGT
Source organism: Acinetobacter sp. V116_7 (assembly GCF_056735735.1). Taxonomy (NCBI): domain Bacteria; kingdom Pseudomonadati; phylum Pseudomonadota; class Gammaproteobacteria; order Moraxellales; family Moraxellaceae; genus Acinetobacter; species Acinetobacter sp. V116_7. Next base: position 294,923 of record NZ_JBWZIF010000028.1, on the reverse strand, counting down.
CAAACCGTGAAAGTACCGAATAACTATAATCTGGACTTAGGTCTTTATTATCGCCAGCCACAGTGGACGGTGGGTCTTAACATTCTTAACCTAACCAATGAACGAAATTTTGTGAATGGTTTGGCAGGGTCGAATAGCGAGTTTTTACAACCAATGCGTCCTCTGACTGTACAAGGCCAATTTAGTTATAAATTTTAAACCCAATCAATCATTTCAAAGAATCTTAAAAAGCCATACGTCTGTATGGCTTTATTATTAATACGGGATATAAAACACGTTAAATCGTGAATGTTGAAATAACAACAATAATACCTTTCAGACTGTCTATCTATCAGCAGCATTGAATCATTTTTATTTTTAATTTTTCATTAAGTATTTGAAATTATTTAAATAAATTAAATGGCATAGAAGTTGCCAATATAAGAATAGATTTATTTAAATGGAGTCACCATGTTTAAGGTTACAAAAATTAGGCAGAGTATTTTAACTGCTATGTGGGGAGTAACGGCGAGTGTTTCGACATTAGCTTTAGCGAACGATGATGCTGATGCAATTCCTGCTGAGCAACAAGCTCAAGTGGTAAATGCTAAAGATGTAAAAAAACTAGGCGATGTCATCGTTACTGCACAATATCGTGCACAAAACATTCAAAAAGTTCCAACTGCAATTACAGCAGTTTCAGGCAAAGATTTAGCCGCGAAAGGCTCAACATTTATTGGCGATGTTTTAACTTATACACCCAATGCAGCAGCTGAAAACCCAGATGGCGATAGCCGTCCACGTTGGTATATTCGTGGTTTAGGAACTGGCGATGTAGCAGCCTCTACAGTTTTTCCAGTCGGTATTTATGCAGATGGGGTTTATTTAAATGCGCCTGTTGCTGGTGCTGGAGATTTATTCGATTTAGAACGTATTGAGGTTCTACGTGGTCCACAAGGCACGCTTTATGGTAAAAACACCACGGCTGGTGCGGTAAATTACATTTCACGAAAACCTGTTTTTACAGATAAACCGACCGGTTATGGAACAATAGGAATAGGTGACCATAATCTTCGTACTTTTGAAGGCGCCGTGAATGGGGCTATATCAGATAACGTTGCCGTACGAGGGGCATTCTATTCAGAAGACCGCGATGGCTATGCAAAAAATTTAGCCAATGGTGAGAACTACGGGGATGTAGATAAAAAATCATTCCGCTTCCAGATATTAGGAAAAATTAATGATGATTGGAATGCTTTAGTCAATCTACATAGCCAAACTTATAATGGTCTTGGTAATAATGGCTCTTTAAGTATTGGAAAATACTGGGGTGTTTATGAAAGACCACAAGGCCGAGATACAAATTTAGACTTACCTGAAAGTAATAAAATCCAACATGACGGCGCTTCACTCACCTTAACAGGAGATTTAGGCGGCGGTCATACTTTTACATCCATTACAGCGTTTGATAAAACCACTCAAAAATCTATTTCTGATGGTGACTATACGCCTTACGATGTAGCAAGAAGCTATAGCGATAATGAGTGGCGCCAATATAGCCAAGAGTTTCGTGTTTCTTCTGATGCTGAAAAAAGACTTAGTTGGATCGCAGGTTTTCACTTCTTTAATGAAGATTTAGACTCAACAGGCGTAAGTGCGCGAGTAAATAAAACATTACCGAATGGCGCTCCAGCTCAAACAGCAGGAACTCCAGCTTTTAGAGATATTACCTATAACCAGACCACACAAAGTTTTGCCTTGTTTGGTAACAGTACCTATAAATTTACCGATAAATTTAAAGTGACAGGTGGTTTACGTTGGACAAGTGAAGAAAAAGATATTGATCTAGATCTTGTTCAAATTACCTCAGGCGATTACACCAAAGGCAGTTGGTGGCAAAAGGATGGGTATAGCAATGCAGTCTATAACCCAGCGCCGAATGCAAATGGTTCAACAAGTCGTAAAAAGAGATGGAATGAGCTGACCTACGATATTACGCCAGAATATGAAATCACGCCTGATATCAACACATACTTCCGTTTTGCTCGAGGTTTCCGTTCAGGTGGTTTTAACACTGGTCTTTCAAGTAGCCTGACGCAACTTGCAGATGTTAACCCTGAATATTTAAATAGCTATGAGCTAGGTTTGAAGTCTAGCTTGTTACAAGGCAATTTAACCGCCAATGCCAATATTTTCTATTACGACTACAAAGATATTCAAACAAATTTATTGGTTGCGACAGAAGGACAAGGTGGAGGAGTAACCTCAGTTCTGGCAAATGGACCTAAGGCAGAAGTAAAAGGTGCCGAATTAGAATTAGATTATTTAGCGACCGATAACTTACGCCTACGTTTTGCAGGCGCTTATTTAGACAGTGAATACACCGACTTTGTTGATAAAAACCCCGTAACCAATGTCGTAAATGCTGACAATACAGGTAACAGCTTGGTTCGTTCTCCAAAGTACACCATCGGTTTAGGGGGTGAATATACCTTTAATCTTGATAGTGGAGCACGCGTTATTGTGGGCACAGATGCAAAATATCGTGACCGTGAGTTTTTCTTAGTCAATCGTCAAGATTATTCTGTTGACCCAATCTTGAGTCAAAAAGGGTACACCTTATGGAACGCAAACGTTGGGTATATCAGCGCAAATAATAAATACCAAGTTAATGCTTACGTTAAAAACTTGCTAGACGAAGAATATCAAGTTCATGGGCGACCAAATGGTCCTGCTGGACAATATGTCTTAACCTATGGAAACCCACGTCAAGTTGGTGTTTCTCTCACTGCAAAATTCTAAGCTTTGCTTTAAGGAGAAAATAATGGGAATTGAATTTTTTACACGTTTACCACTTCATGGCGAAACAGAATTTCTACCTGGTGACCCACGTAATCGCGGTGATTGGGCCAATATTGAAAATGTTGAAAATACCGGAGCAGTTTCGAACTATGAAGTAGGTGATGATTTTACCTATATTGATTACTTAAGTCAGGTAGCACGGGCAGCAGAAATTAATGGTTTTGCTGGTGCACTCATGGTAAACGCCCCAACCGGTGAAGAGCCTTGGACAGTATGTTCATTGCTTGCAAGAGAAACCAAAAAACTTAACTTTGTGACTGCATTTCAGGCTTATCATTTTAGTCCATATAATGCTGTACAAACTGCTGCAACGTATCAGCGTGCAACGGGCAATCGACTGGTTTGGAATATTATTAATGGCGGCTCGGAAGTCATCCAACGTCAAGTAGGCGATGACTTACCTCACGATGAACGTTATGCACGTGCTACAGAATTTCTAGATGTTGTAAAAGGATATTGGAATAATCCTTCATTTCACTATAAAGGGAAGTACTATTCGGCAGAAGGCGGTGGTCTAAAATATCCACTGAATAAAGCAAGTCTTCCAATTATTTGCACAGCAGGTTCTTCAGAGGCTGCTCGCGAGTTTGGAGCAAAACATGCCGACTATTATTTAATGCGAGCTGAAAAACCAGAAGAAATTGCAGCATTGATTGCCGATGTACGTGCTCGTGCAAAAAAGTATGGTCGTGAAAATATAAAATTTGGTCTATCAATCGATACCATTGCTCGCCGTACTGAACAAGAAGCGTTGGCAGAGGCTCAGCGCTTTCTCGATGAAGCTGCTGAAAAGCAACGTTTACACGCGGCAGCAGCCCATGCGGGTTTACGCTCAGCACGCGTATTAAGCTTCGAAAAAGAGTATGCCGAAAAAGATGGCAGTAAAAATGTTAGCGACTTTTTTATCCATCCAAATGTTTGGTCAGGATTTGGATATATTGGTGTGCCACCAGGTGTTGCTTTAGTCGGGAGCTACCAACAAATTATTGAGCGTATTAAAGAATACAATAGCATTGGCATAGAGTTATTCTTTCTTGCAGGCTATCCACATCTTGAAGAGTCATACCGTCTTGGTGAACACGTTCTTCCACACTTTAAAAAGCAACGTGCTCGATTGCAGCCTACAGTAGCTAGCCCAGAGTTTGATATTGCGCTTTAAAGTTTAAATGTTCTTTGAATAAGCCTGATTAGTAAGCTAGTTGGGCTTTTTTAATTTTTGTTCCTTATATGCATTTGATCTTTTATGAAAGGTCTATACAAGAATTCTTATCTTTATCTCTTATTTATAAATATAAATATTTTCTGATCTTTGTACCTGTGTAGACAGTTAAACAAAACATCTCTCTTTACACTCATCCAGAGCATAACACCAAAGATGATCATAACACGTCTCATATTAGATCTACATGACACGGATAAATGATCATCAGGTATACGTTTAGTTAAACATTCTGAGAAATCTATAACAGCAGAATGTATGGATATATATCGAGATATGAAAGAAATAATTTCGCAAAAAAATTCATCCGGCATTGTCTGGAAAAGTACCAAGAAACCATGGTTCATTTCTGTTGGGTATTTTAACTCGCTTGCGATCTATTGGATTGTACCTCTTTGTTTATTCCTACTGTGGTGGGTAGCGTCAAACGAGCAGTGGATGCCTGCTCAAATTTTACCTACCCCAAAAGATACATGGCATTCTTTCGTTGAAATCGCATCTCAAGATCTATGGTCACAGCTTGCGATTAGTCTTGAGCGCTTTGGTCTTGGCCTATTATCAGGTGTATTAGGCGGCGTATTTCTAGGTGTTCTACTTGGTTATAGCCGCATTGCCGAACAATACCTATCTGCAACATTTTATGCGTTGGTCATTATCCCAACATTGGCTTGGTTGCCTTTGCTCATGATCTGGCTTGGCATCGAAAATAGTTTAAAAATTTTCATCATTTTTAAGGCCACAATGGTACCGATTGCCTTACATACTCAAGCAGGGGTACGTGACATTCAACCCAAACTCAAAGAAATGGCAGCAATTTTACAGTTTAATCGCCTAACCTTGCTCACAAAACTTGTCCTGCCAGCCACACTTCCATACTTCTTTACTGGTTTAAGACTAGCTGTTGCAGCAGGCTGGACGAGCTTAATTGCTGTTGAGTTGTTGGCTTCATCGGAAGGCATTGGATATTTGATGGTGACAGGTCGTCAGCTATTTCAGCTTGATATTGTCTTTGTCACGATTTTTGTTATTGCGTCTGTCGGAATTATTTTCGATTTTATCCTGCATCGAATTGAACGTAAGTTTGTGTTCTGGCCACATGCTGCTTTAAGTGCTCATACTTTTCATAAAAAAAACCGAACCGATGTTTTCAAATCGTGGGTTTTACCTTTGAGTTTAGTCGTGCTTTGGGCAGTGAGCAGTTGGTTTAACTTGATTTCGAGTCAAATTTTGCCCGCGCCGTGGAAAGTATTAGAAGCACTCTGGTCAGGCATTCAAGATTTCTCACTCACTACTGCCATGTATTACAGCCTTTATCGTGCAATTTTGGGTTTGATTATTGGCGGGCTAATTGGGGCGTCAGTAGGAATTGTGGTGGGTCTATTTAAACCTATTGAAAATCTGTTGGCACCTACACTCAACACATTACGTCTCATTGCCATTTTTGCTTGGATTCCACTACTGACAGCTTGGTTTGGGCTCGAAGATTTATCAAAAATTGTTTTTATTTCAATAGCGACATTTTTTCCGATGTTTATTGCGACATGGAAAGGCATGTCGAGCATTCCAATGCAGCTTGTTGAGGTATCGAGCACTTTAAGAATGACATTACTTCAACGCTTGACGCTTTTGATTTTACCGAGCATTGCACCTTCAATGTTTGCTGGGTTTCGATTGGCATTGCTCTATTCGTGGATGGCATCTTTTGGAGCTGAATACTTGATGGGCTCTGGGATTGGTATAGGTAGCTACATGATGGCTGCACAGCAAAACTTTGAAATGGAGCGTGTGATAGCAGCAACCGTTTTGGTCGCTGGTTTAGGAGCGATTCTGGCATGGCTGGGCAAAATAACTGAAAACTACGCAACATCTTGGCGAAAAAATTGAGGTCCGACCATGACAATTACCCTTAATACAAATACTGAAAAACATCACCAGTCTTTTCAATCTAATGCTCAAACACGTGTGGCATTTCACCATGTTCATAAGTCCTTTGTTGTCAATCAACAACCTGTCAAAGTTATTCACGACTTTAATCTAGAAATTAAAGAAGGGGAGTTTATTGCGATTGTAGGTAGCAGTGGCTGCGGTAAATCTACGCTCTTACGTCTTTTGGCAGGACTAGATCAAGATTTTGATGGTCGAATTTTAATTGATGGTGCCGATGTAAGCGGGATTGGCGGCGATCGAGCAGTAGTTTTTCAAGAACACCGCTTATTTCCTTGGCTTACCGTTGAGCAAAACATTGAGCTGGGTTTATTAAATGAGGCGTTAACTTCACGTGATAAAGATATTCTGGTTCAGAAAGCAATTGAATTGATTGGTTTAAATGGCTTTGAAAAGGCCTATCCACATCAGCTATCTGGTGGGATGTCTCAACGTGTAGCTATTGCACGCAGTCTTGTTGTGCAACCACGCATTTTCCTGTTAGACGAACCGTTTGGTGCCTTGGACGCATTAACACGGCATCAAATGCAAAATGAATTGCTACGCATTCAATCCCAACAAAAAATGACTACTGTTTTTATTACGCATGATGTGGAAGAGGCCGTGACTCTGGCAGATCGTGTAGTGATTTTAAAACCTAAACCTGGTCGTGTTGAACAGATTATTCCCGTCAACTTGCCGCGTCCTCGAAATCGTTCAAGTTTTGAATTGCATCAATTAAAAGAACAGATTTTTCGGATTTTGACCGAAGACAAAATTGGTTAATAGGAGTTATTGATGAGTGAATTTAGTCAAGGCTCGATTAGAAAAGCATTTTTATTTGAGCAATTATCCAATCAGGTCACCCATACAACGACGGTTAATGATCTTTTTAGCCATAACGTAAACGTAGATGCTGGAAATGATCCCACTGGGCCAAAAAAGAATGCTTTGGCAATTGCGATTGTCGCAGTTGCTGCAGCACATTTGGGAATCTGGTATATCGCCAAACAACTTCCTACACCTCAGCTTGATGTCAAAACACCTGACCCTGTGGTGATAGAGATTGTCAAACCGCCTGAACCACCTAAGGTGATTGAACCTAAAATCCCTCCAGTGGTGCAAAAGCCAAAGATACCGCCTGTTAGCCCAAAGCCTGAGCCTGTACAAAAGCAAATAGAGACACCAAAACCAGTACAGAAACACGTTGAGCAGCCTAAACCTGTTGAACAGCATAAGGCAGTAGAGCAACCACGGCCTGTAGCGGAACCCTTAAGTAAAAACGTGGTGGCGGCTCCTGTTCAACAACCCGTTTCAAAACCCGCTGAAGCACCTGCGAAAGCTGCTGATGACAACTTGCCTGTTACCGAAGCAAAAGGCTATGCGGGTTATTTGAGTAATCCAGCGCCTGAATATCCTGAACAGGCTCTCGATCGAGGTTGGGAAGGTTCAGTCATCTTGAGGGTAAAAGTCTTGCCAAATGGCAGTCCTGATAGCGTGACAGTCAAACAGAGCAGTGGCAAAAAAATACTCGATAGTGCAGCGGTGAGAACCGTAAAACAATGGAAATTCTCACCCGCTTTAAAAGGGAAGACACCAGTCGAAGGTTGGGTCGATGTTCCTATTCACTATCAGCTCCCAAAATAATTTTTAACTTAATATTGATCTATAAGGAATTTTAACATGAGTGATATAAACTCCCTGATCCACGATGGGACTATCTGGTTATTGGTTGCTTTTTCAATTGTGACGTGGGGTTTGATTGTCATTAAACTGGTTCAGACCCAAAAAGCCAACCGACAAAGCAAAGCCTTTGCAGAAGAATTCTGGAGTGCTAAAAATCTGCAAGATGCGATTCAAAAATCGGAAGCAGGACAAGGACCAGTGGCACGCATTGCAAATACTGGTTTTAAAACACTTGCCGATGCAGATGACGATACTCATCAAGATTTACAACATAGCTGGAGTCGTCAAGATTTACTTGAGCGCCATTTACGCAAACAAATTTTGTCTGAACGTCGCCAACTAGAAAAAGGCTCTGCCTTGCTCGCATCAATTGGTAATAATGCACCTTTCATTGGGCTATTTGGTACAGTCTTTGGGATTATCCATGCTTTACAGGCCATTGCACATTCGGGTAATGCCAGTATGGATGTCGTTGCAGGACCGATTGGTGAAGCGTTAGTTGCAACAGGCATCGGGATTGCAGTGGCTGTTCCAGCGGTACTGGCATATAACTATTTTGTGCGTAAAGTAAAAACTATCGGTGCAGAACTAGATGACTTTGCGACCGATTTTGTCAGCCTAAACCAAAAATCAGGTTTCCAGCTTAAGACTGTCAAGGCAAAAACAACAAATACAAGCATTCCAGCCAGCGAGTTAAGCCATACCCACAATAAAGAAAAGGTATATGCATAATGGCAATTTCAACATCAGAACAAGATGATGTCGTCAGCGAGATCAACATTACCCCTCTAGTGGACGTGATGTTGGTTCTGTTGATTGTGTTTATCGTCACGGCACCCTTACTGACCAATACTGTTAAGGTAAACTTACCCAAGGCTGCACCAACGCAGGTGACAGATCAAACCAAGGCTGTGGTCATTAGTGTTAATCCAAAAGGGGAAATTTATCTGGATAAAGATAAAGTCACTATTGAACACTTCGAACAGGCCATTCAAACGCGTAAGGCAGCCAATCCTAAACTGGCTCTGAACCTGAATGCAGATGAGACGGTTCCATATGGTACGGTTGCCAAGTTACTGGCCAGCATAGAACGAGTAGGCGTTGATAAACTATCAGTTATTACATCGCCTAAGTCTTAAGTTCTATCAAAATAAACAAGACGAAAGAAAATCAAGATCCAAATTTGAGATCTTGATTTTTATATAATTGTTTAATCTAAATTTATATTAAACTTGAATTTCACGATTAGGTTGTATGGTCTATTTTAGAGCTTCAATTTGATGGTGAGATGGCGAATGACAACACTTGTTTATAACGATAAAAGAAGAAATAACTATGATCATTTTTTAGATTTATTAGATCAAACTCATATCAATCGTTATCAAGATTTCAACATTACTTTTGAATATAAAAAACTGGCTGAACAAATGCTGTCAGAATGTGAATTTATGGACGCATGTTCGCTTGAAGAAAAGCAGAAATTATTTAATGAAATTAAGATAAAGCATCTATATCAAGGGCAAGTGCTATATTCGAGAAATCAAGACTGTCGTGAACTCATCATTGTTTTAAGTGGTGTACTCAAATTAGGTTGGAATTCATACGATGGGAAATATCTTATTCATCGTTTTATCCCTACAGGCGCACTATTAAATATTGTCTATCTTATTTCTGAATCTGCGCTAGAGCATGAATATGTTGCACACGAAGCAACTGTGATTGCGACCATTCCAGAGCATATCTTTAAGCACACCATACAGCACAATTCACGCATGCTATATCAGGTTTTAAAATTGGTATGCCAGAGAACACGGCTTTTAGACAATGATATCTATCACACATCTACACAACCTTTAAAGGTACAAATTGCACGACAGCTCATCTATTTAATCGAATTTTTTTCGACCCAAACTCAAAAAGGTATTGAGGTTTTATTAAAACTCTCACAAGAAAATTTAGCTGAACTTTTAAAAATATCGAGACAAAGTATCAGAAAGGAAATTCAGTGGTTTGTTGAAGAAGGCATTATAGAAACAAAATACAATCATATCTCTGTAAAAAACATCGACAAATTAAAAGCCTTACTGCACTAAAGAGATTATGACGAATTATGAATAATTTTTCATAAATGCAGAAATGCTATGTAATTTTTGTTGCAGAATTTAAAAGGTGTAATTTCTAAACTCATATCATCAATGACGAGAACGATGATATGGCAGATTTATTAATAAGAAAACTAGTGAGTGAGTTAATCGATGTAATTCCTTTAGCAGGTCGTATCGGTGCACAAATTAATGGTGTTGAATTATCTTCAAACCTCAACCCTGAGGTCTTGAATCAAATTAGGCAATCATTGCTTGAACATAAAGTTATTTTTTTCCGTAATCAGGAACATTTAACCGATCAAGAGCAAGAAAAGTTTGCAGAATTGCTTGGGCAACCTATTTCACATCCTACTGTTCCAGTGGCAGAGGGTTCGACTTATATATTTGAACTTGATTCCCGTCATGACGGTCGTGCAGACGTTTGGCATACCGATGTCACTTTTGTTTCAAATTATCCAAAAATCAGCATTTTAAGGGCGGTAACTACACCTCATCGAGGGGGCGATACCACATGGGCAAATACAGAAGCAGCCTATGATGAATTGCCTGAGCCGCTAAAGCTCCTTGCCAATCAGCTCCGTGCGATTCATACCAATGATTTTGATTATGGTGGTTTTCGGCCTTCTGCAAGTGATGAAGTCGTAAAACGCCATCAAAAAATCTTTGCTTCAACGGTCTATGAGGCAGAACACCCATTGGTCAGAGTACATCCTGAAACAGGTAAGCGAACTTTAATTTTAGGCCAATTTTTTAAACGATTTGTGGGTCTGACTGCTAAAGAGTCCAACAAGCTGTTTGAAATTTTTCAAGATCGTATTACCAAACCAGAAAACACAATTCGCTGGACGTGGAAGGACGGAGATGTCGCTATTTGGGATAACCGTGCCACTCAGCATTTAGCCGTCAATGATTATGGTAATGCCTTGCGTATTATGCGACGCGTTACGTTGGCAGGCGATGTTCCTGTTGATATCGATGGTAAAGCGAGTAAGCAAATTAAGCCATCTACTTCATAAGTGTCTAAATAATACGACACTGATTTATCAATAAAAATGTGGAAAATATAATGAAACCATCAATTTTTAAAAAATTGATCTTGCTGAGCTTATTGACTTGTGGACATGCCAGTTATGCTGAAAGCCTTAAAACAATCCGAATTGGTTCTCCCGATTTGACTGCTGGTCAGAAACACGCGGGTGGTGGAGTTGTTGATGTGCTTTACAACAAAAAATGGCTTGAGCAAGAACTTGCAAAAAACAATGTCAAAGTGGAATGGCATTTCTTTAAAGGTGCTGGGCCAGCCATTAATGAAGCATTGGCGAACAATCAACTGGATTTCGCCTTTTTAGGGGATTTACCTCCAATCATTGGTAAAGCCAATGGATTAGATACCCAATTACTTGTTCCAACGGCGCGCGGCATCACCAATTATCTAGCGGTAAGGTCTGATCTTCCGATCAAAAATTTTGCTGATTTAAAAGGAAAACGCGTTGGTTTGTTAAGAGGGACAGCAGATGAATTGTCATTTGTGAGTGCATTGAACAGCCAAGGTTTAAAGCTCAGCGATGTGCGAGTGGTCAATTTAGACTTTAACGCCGTCAACGCTGCTTTGGCCGCAAAAAAAATTGATGCATCATGGGGACCTTCTCGATTTTTTGCGTTACGTGACAAACACATCGTTAACTTGCCTATAAGTAGTCGTCAGTTAAATGGTGCAGGATCTACTCAAGGTGTGTTTTTAGGTCGTCAATCGTTTATTCGACAACATCCAAATGAAACACAACAAGTTGTGACTCAGGTTGTAAAAGGGCTGAACTGGCTCTCAAATGAGCAAAATCGAGTACCACAAGTCGCACTCTTTTTTACCCAATCTGGCTATCCGGCATCTATCTATGCTCAGGAACTTAATGGTGTAAATCTGAAGTTTTTATATTCACCGTTATTTGATGGCTATTACACCCAACAATTGCAGCAAAAAATCACTTTGGCTACGCAACAAGGGTTGATACGCAAAAATATTGACGTCAAAAGCTGGATTAATCCGTCATTTGTAAATCAAGCACTTGAACAATCAAATTTAAAGACCTACTGGAAACCAACTCAGCAGTACGAATATTTGAAATCAGTGAAATAAGCGCCGTCTTTTAAAACTTAATTATGGGGTAAATAATGTCGATACATTCGAAAAATGTAGCGCGTGATCCGTTCACGTCAGTAACTAAACAAAAAATTTTAAATTTAAGTCTGCTTTCGCTGAGTATCTTGTCAGTTTGGGGACAAGCTCATGCAGAAACAGTATCAAGCACCGTACGTTCTTCAGAGGATGTGGCTCAGTTAGAGACCGTTGTAGTAACAGCAACACGCCGTGAAGAATCACTCCAAAAAGTACCTGTTGCCGTTTCAGTCATCAGTGGAAAGGAACTCGATAAGCAACAGCGAAACTCACTTGAAACATTGGTAACTCAAGTACCGAGTGTTAACTTTCGGGCTGGAGCTTCCAATAAGGATACTTCTTTATTTGTTCGCGGTATTGGAACTGTTACCACTTCACCGGGTGTTGAACCTTCTGTCTCAACAGTGATAGATGGCGTTGTTTACAGCCGACCGGGGCAAGCAACACTTGATTTGTTAGATGTGGATCGTATTGAAGTCCTACGTGGTCCGCAAGGAACACTTTTTGGTAAAAACGCATCGGCAGGTGTAGTCAATATTGTGACCAAAAATCCAACCAGTGAAACCTCTGGTTATATTGATGCCTATGCCACTAACGATGGTGAGCAACGAATTAAACTAGGAGCATCTGGTACATTAATTCCTGAAAAATTAACTGCCAATGTCTCGGCGCTATTAGGTAATTTTGATGGCAATGTAGATAATCTTACAACCAATCAAGATGTTAATGGCTATAAAAACTATGGGTTTAGAACTAAATTTGAATATACGCCTACCGATAGTTTAGTGTTGGGCTTTACTGCCGATTATCTGCATAAAAAAGGAAGTGCTCCAACAGGTATTGTGGTTAAAAATACCGATGCCAACTATGCAGCAGCATTATCGCCTGTTGTGGCATCTCCAACCAATCGAAGTACAGTTGAAAATACTCAAGCCTCGACTGATGATACCAATCAGGGTGTAGCGCTTACGGCAGACTGGACATTAACCAATCATCAATTATCATCCATTACGGCCTTTCGCCAATGGAAAAACACACAGATTGGTGACAGTGATCAGCTTGCTGCTCCGACACCAAATTTTGCCGGAATTGCCGATTTAGGTCATGTTAACAGTAAGCAATTTTCTCAAGAAATTAGAATTAAACCGCTCGATCATGGTTTTTTTGATTATGTCGCGGGTCTATATTTTTCAAAGAATAAAAACGATGAGACTTATCAACGTGAGTCAACTTGGTATAACAATGCCTCTAATGCCTATGTCGTAGATTTTGGTAAGGCAATCTATAACACTGACAGCACCAACTATGCTGCATTTGGTGAAGGTACCTTTCATTTCACAAATCGATTGAGATGGATTGCGGGTTTACGTGTTACTCGTGATGAGTTGTCTTATGATCACAGCCGAGTTTCAACTGTTCCAAGCAGTGTAGGTGTCCGAAATGCTATTCGTTCTTCATTTAGCAGTGAAGGATCAACCAGTGAAACCGGAGTTTCAGGTCGCATAGGACCTCAATATGACTTTACACCGAATATATTGGGCTATTTTACGTACTCGAGAGGTTATAAAGGTCCTGCATATAACGTTTATTTTAATATGCAGCAAAATGATACGCCTGTCATCGATCCTGAAACGGCTAACTCTTACGAACTTGGTCTCAAATCTCAATGGTTGAATAATCGTCTGCGTGTCAATGTGGCGTTATTTAATACTGATTATGATAACTATCAGGCAAATTTTAGAACTCTCGACCCAAATGGTTTCCCAATAACCCGCTTGGTTAATGCAGGAAGTGTCTCTACCTATGGTGCTGAAATTGATTCGGTATATAAGATCAATCCAAATTGGGCACTAAACTTTTCTGGTGCCTATACACATGCACGAATTGATGACTTCAAATGTCCAGCTGCCGATACTTCATGCCCAAATGTAAATGGTAAACCACTACCATTTTCACCGGATTGGAAATTTAATACGCAGCTCGATCGCTATTTTACTCTGGCAAATAACAAGCAAATTGAACTCTCAACCCAATATGCATGGCAGAGCAAAGTACAGTTCAGTCTCGACCAAAACCAAAACACCATTCAGGGTGCATATGGACTTTTGAACGCGAGCATCGCTTTGGCTGATACTGCCTCTGACTGGCGATTGGCATTGAATGTACGAAATATAACGGATAAATCATATGCAACCTTACTGAGCACAAATGGTAGCCGTATTAATCGTCAAGTCCCTCGAGATGATGAACGCTATTTTGGTATTTCATTTCGTAAAAATTTCTAAAAAGTATGTCTAGTACGCCTCGTTTTTTAAGAGGTGTACACCAATCAATTGGACTGATTAAAATGAGTAATCCTTCGTCTACAAGAAAGCTCCACCTTAATTTATTTTTAGACGGTTATGGCCATCATTTGGCCAGTTGGAGGCATCCAGCGAGTCAATTAAACCTAAGTCCCTATGAACGCTACTTAAGCGCAGCAAAAATAGCTGAAGAAGGGAAATTTGATGCCATTTTTTTTGCCGATAGTTTAGCTGTTGATCCAGCAACTGCGACATCAGGCAAAATTCGCGGTAGCGAGGTTGAACCCCTCACATTACTTTCGGCAATTGCGACACAAACCCGTCATATTGGACTCATTGGGACAGCCACGACAACCTATAATGAGCCATATCATCTCGCAAGAAAATTTGCCTCTTTAGACCAGATTTCTGCTGGACGTGCAGGCTGGAACCTCGTCACCACTGATTTTGCACTTGAAGCGAAAAATTTCAGTACAAAGGAACATGTCAAACATCAAGACCGCTATGCACGTGCTGAAGAATTTCACGATGTCGTAAAAGGACTTTGGAATAGTTGGGATGAAGATGCAGCTATTCATGATAAAGCCAGAGGTATTTTCTTTAATCCAGATAAGGTACACACGCTCAATCATTGCGGTGATATTTTTCAGGTAAAAGGTCCACTCAATATTAGCCCAAGCCCACAGTCTCACCCTGTGGTGGTTCAGGCAGGCAGTTCAGAACGAGGCAAAAATCTGGCAGCTCGTACAGCAGATGTCATTTTTACTGCGCAATCCAACTTAGCCGCTGCACAGCAATTTTATAGCGATGTAAAGCAACGTCTTGAAGACTTTGACCGCCAAGAACATGAGTTAGTGGTCATGCCGGGTGTATATGTCCTTGTTGCTCATACGAATGAAGATGCTAAGGAACAGCAACAGCTTTTAGATGAACTCGTTGATGATGATATTGGCCTTGGGCTTTTAGGAAGAATGTTGGGCAATTTTGACTTAAGCGGTGTTGATGTAAATCAGCCTTTAGCTTCGTTAGATTTATCTGAAACCCAAACAGGGCAGCAAAGTCGCCAGCAATTGATTCAGGCACTCGGGCAAGAGCAGGGTCTAACCATTAAACAGCTCTATCAACGTATTGCATCGGGACGAGGGCATTTTTGCTTGGTTGGAACGCCAGAATATATCGCCGACCAGCTTGAAGAGTGGTTCGTCAGTGGTGCAGCAGATGGATTTAACATTATGCCGGCCGTCATATCAAACGGAATTAGAGACTTTGTCGATCTGGTGATTCCCATCCTTCAACAGCGCAATTTATTCCGCAAAGAATACGAAGGTCAAACATTAAGACAAAACCTCGGCCTCTTGGCTGGTGCCAAATAAAAGGACAAAATATGTATCTTGCAAATTCAGAACGATATCAATCATTCCAATATCGAAAAATTAAAAATAGCGGTTTGGTATTACCACCATTGTCACTTGGTTGCTGGCATAACTTTGGAGATGACACTCCAATTCAGCAACAAAAATCGGTACTTTACACGGCGTTTGATCAGGGAATTAATCATTTTGATCTGGCCAATAATTATGGAACACCTTTTGGAAGTGCAGAGAAAAATATTGGGCACTTTTTAAAAACTGACTTCAAGCCATATCGAGACGAACTTATTATTTCGACAAAGGCAGGCTGGGACATGTGGCCTGGACCTTATGGACAAGGTAGCAGCAGCCGAAAATACCTAATGGCTAGTCTTGATCAAAGCTTACAGCGACTGGGGCTTGATTATGTCGATATTTTTTATTCACATCGTTATGACTCGGAAACACCGCTTGAAGAAACAGCCAAGACACTTGCCGATATTGTGCAGCAAGGTAAAGCACTCTATGTAGGGATTTCTTCTGGATATACACCAGAGTTAACTTTACAGTTGATAGAATTGCTTAAGGCTTATCACGTTCCACTTACTTTGCATCAACCGATTTACAATTTTTTTGAACGTCAGATTGAGCAAGGTTTAACGGAGACTGCTAAACAAGAGGGTTTTGGTGTAATTACGTTCTCACCACTGGCTCAAGGCCTATTGGCTGGACGATATCTGAATGGTGTACCTGAAGACTCGCGTATCGGGCGTGGTAGTCGTTATTTACAGTTAGAGCATCTCGTTTCATTGAAGCTACAACAAATACAGCAGTTAAATGAAATAGCAAAGCGTCGAGACCAAACATTGGCTCAATTTTCATTGTCATGGGTTTTAAGAGATGAACGGATTACATCGACAATCATTGGTGCTAGTCGTCCAGAGCAGATCATCGAAAACTTAAAAGCATTGCAAAATACGACGTTTAGTGCAGATGAATTGACTCAGATTGACGCTATTCTAAATACGCCATAACTCTATACAAAATTTGCAGCATGGCTTTGAAGGAGCCAATGCTGCAATGATTATGCATTTTATTTGTTAAAAGCTAAGTTTTACGGTTGCACCAATGGTACGGGGCTGACCTAAACTAGCGAGAACAATACCATTAGAAGAATTCCATGTATTGGTCACATAGGTTTCATTGGTAAGGTTTTTTACCCATAGCGCAACATCCAGTTCATTTTCACCAATACGATGTCGTGCACCCAGACTCGCATTTGTTAATCCATAGGCTTTAATAACACTGTACGGGTTATTATCTAAAGAGCCATATGACCAATCTCGCCAAGCATAACTTCCTGAAACATAGGGCTGCCAGTTATTGTGCTCAGCTAAGTCATAACGGAAATTGAAATTTGCAATCCACTTCGGTACGCCATATACACGCTCTCCAGACAAATCTTGTGTATTTACGCCTGTTGGAATGCTGATATTGGATGGAGCAGGCGCGTTTTTGTATTCTGTATAGGTGGTATCGTTAAGAGAACCATTAAAATTAAGTGTAAGGCGACGAATAGGCTGATAGGTAGCATCGAGTTCAATCCCTCGGCTGCGTACTTTACCTGCATTTGCCAATACACTCACCACAGAGTTACCCACTTGTTCATAGCTTGTGGTTTGATAGTCAGAAACATCAATCCAGAATATATTGCTATTTAACTGTAAGGTATTATTTAGAAAATTCTGTTTTAACCCAATTTCATAGTTATCTGCTTTTTCAGGATCAACCTTTAACGAGTTAGCACCCGCTGCTGGTGCAGAACCAATGCTTAGGTTAAAGCCTCCTGATTTCTCGCCGTGTGAATACGTTGCATAGGCCAGTGTGCTCGGATTTAAACGATAGCTGCCCGTCAGTAAGCCAGAGTAACTTAATCCATGTTGTTTCAGTTCACCCGAGTCGTATGCGCCGAGCTGGGCATTTAGTAAATTACGCTCTGCCGCACTTAAACCTGAAATTGGTGTACCCCCGATAGGGTCGGTTCTATAGATACTGGCAGATTTATCTTCATAGGTGACTCGTGCACCTGTGGTGATGTCTAACTTCGGTGTCGCATGCCATGTACTTTGACCAAATAATGCTGAGCTTTTTGTCTCAGTTGTTCCATATGAATATGAGTCTCGATTATTCAAAATATTCGATTGACCATTTGCAATTAAGGTTCTCACGCTCGGAACGTTGTAAAGATAGAATGCGTCAGCCGTATCTCCATATAAAGAGAAAGTCGTATTGTCTAACTGTTGCTGAAAGTAATATAGGCCCGTTACCCAATCCACTTTTTGATTTCCAGCAGATGTTAGACGTAGCTCTTGAGAATACTGTTTATCTCGAACCGAAACACCGGCATTAGTCAATGCATTTGAGCTAATAAAATCACTGTTGGTTGGAGTGAAGTTCCAAAAGCGGTATGCACTAATCGACGTAATTTTTTTACCGCTATCTAGCGACCAATTGGCTTCTGCCGATCCACCACCTTGTTCAACAGACATATGTTGTGGGGCATCTGAATGAATTTGTTTATCTTTCCAGTTGGTATAAAGATTTTTGGCACCTGACTGTGTGGCATTTTCTAAGTAACGATTATAGTTATTGCCATATACGGTACTGTTAAACGTTGGCCCAGCGTAGTACACGACCATCGCGCCTTGATCATCATCTTGCTTGTTGTAATCTGCAATTAGACGTAAATTAAAATTCTCTTGCGGCTTCCAGAGAATTTGACCGCGGACACCTTCGCGATCTGTATTGTTATAATCTTTACCATTATAGGTATTATGAATAAAACCATCTTGAGTTGTTTTATAAAAAGAGAGTCGGCCTGCTACAGTTTCGGATAGAGCATCTGAAAACGTTCCTTTAGCCTGCAAATAATTGCGTGAACCAAAAGAAATTTCAGCAGAATGGTCTGGGTCGAAGGTAGGCTGTTTTGAGCTAATATTTAATAAGCCCGCCGTGGTATTTTTACCAAATAATGTCCCTTGTGGCCCGCGTAATAATTCGAGTTGGGCAATATCTAATAAATCAAATACAGCCATGCCGGGGCGACCTAAGTAAACATTGTCCAGATAGACCCCGACACTAGCTTCCAAACCATCACTGGCTGGGTTATTACCCAAACCCCGAACCGCTACACTGGATTGACGTGGGTTCAAGAAAGCAACATTAAGGCTAGGTAGGGCTTGCTGTAGATCTTCAAGTTTACTGAGTTTTTGTGTTTCCAGCGTTTTGGCACTTAAAATACTAATGGGTGTTGGAACATTTTGTGCTTTTTCTTCACGTCTTCGAGTAGTCACAATAACATCTGCAAGCTGAATGACATCATCTGCTTTACTGTTTGACTGTGAATTTGACGTACTGGCTTCCGTTACCGCTGTAGAAGAAGTGTCTTCGGCATAAACAATAGATGAATATCCTGCACACCCTATAAATGAAATAAACAGACTTTGCGTGATTTTATTTAAAACTAATCTTTTTCTCTTGAAGTGAAAGGTGTGCTTTTGAACTGACATTAATGACTCCATTTTGTGTTTTCTTTGTGATGATTTTAATTTTTATGTAATTGAACACTGTCATTATCAGTACAAACTTAAGTTTATATTTTGATGATCTTATCTTTATATTTAATAGTAATTTTTAAACATAATCCCTTTAAAATATTGTTCAGGTGGCAAATGTAAAAGCCAGCATTAGGTGCTGGCTTAGTACAATCAGTTGATACCAATCTCTTCGTTATTTTACGCTTCAAACGGTTCTAGCTGATCATTTTGTAATAATCTTCGTTGTTGCACATTTTCAATCACACCATTTTCTTTGACATAAGTTGCCCATTCTTTGAGTAATTCATCGAGCTTTTCTGGATATTGTTTTGCTAAATCCTGAGTTTCGCCTTTATCATCTTTAAGGTTATATAGCTGCCAGCGATTTGGACCATTTGGCGCAGGGATGAAGAGCGCTTTCCATTCTCCTTTGCGCAGAGCCTTTTGACCAAATAACTCCCAGCCTGTGACATGATCTTCACTGTGAATGTGATCTTGTTGTACTTGTAAGTATGGCAAGATAGAACGACCACGGAGGGGCACCAATTGACGACCTTTATACACTTGACCAGGGTGCTGAATATTTAAATAATCCAGTAGGGTTGGTAGTAAATCCATGACCGTCAAAAATTCGTGACTGATCTGATTTTGGCGTTTAAACCCTGCGTAGTGAATGAAAGAAACTGTTCTAATTCCACCTTCGCTAGTATGTGCTTTATAAAGGCGAGCAGGAGCAGTAGCTGCTTGTGCCCAATGTTCTCCGTACCAAACATATGAGTTTGCTCGTCCAATATTATCAATACTGTTGTCGTAATATTGCTCGATAATTTCATTAAGTTGACCGCCAAAGACGGGTAGAGCTTCAAGTTGAGCACCTTCTGCACCATTGTCTGATAGGAAAATAACAATAGTATTGTCTAATTCACCTCGATCTTTGAGGTATTCCACCACACGTCCAACGTTTTGATCCATACGATCTACCATAGCCGCATAGACTTCCATAATTCTTGAAGACTTATCACGTTGCTCTTGGGTAAGATTTTCCCAGAATGGAGTTCTAGCTAAGACAGGGTGAATTGTCGTTTCCGCATCTACCAATTGAAGTTGCTTGAGTTTCTCAAGGCGCTGTTCACGCAATTTAACGGGGCCATCTGCATAACGTCCTTTATATCGATCAATATCTTCCTGAGGTGCCTGTAAGGGCCAGTGCGGTGCAGAGAAAGGTAAGTATGCAAAAAAAGGACGTCCTTGGCGTGCTTCATCATCTTGTAAGAAGTCTAGAAGGCGAGTGGTAAAATAATCTGATGAATAAAACCCTTGTGGTAGTTCTTCCGAAAACTCATCATCTTCTGCATAGAGTCCTTTTGTTGACTTAAGTAAGCGTGGAATTTGGTCTTCTGGAATATCCGCTTCAAATAGATAATGATTAGCTGCACCCGGTAATAGTGCAAAAGAACGTTCAAACCCTTTTTTTATTGGAAAATATTCTGGTTTTAGTCCCAAATGCCATTTTCCAGACATAAGGGTGTAGTATCCCGCATCTTTTAATAATTCTGGTAATGCGGCAACTTTGTTATTTAATACACCTTCATAGCCTTCTTTACCTTCGAGTTCTGGGGTAAGGGCCTCTGCCATGGTTCCTAAGCCAGCTAAATGATGGTCAGTACCTGAAAGTAACATCGCACGAGTGGGGGAGCAGGTTGACGCCGTATGAAAATTAGTAAGTCTTAAGCCGTTTAATGCCAATTCATTCAAATGAGGTGTATTGATTTCTCCGCCAAAAGCACCTAAATCTGAAAAGCCTAAATCATCTGCCACAATCAATAAAATATTAGGTTGGTTTTTGATATTTACATCTGTCATGTTTTATCCAACAAAGCGACTAAAATGCTTAGTGTAAATATGACAAATTTTTATTCTGTTTCTATTCTGACAGTTATCTCCTAATAAAATCATATCATTATGACAAAAGCAGATATATCAAATAAACTTAGTGGTACTGTTGAACTGATGAGTCTGAGCAATATCACTTAGCTTTTCAAAGTCCAAAATAAAGATTTGATTGTATTTAACCTCAATGATGTTTTGGTTCGAAAGCGCTGCTAGTTCTTTATTAATGCTTTGTCTTGAAGTCTGCAAAAGCTCTGCCAGATTTTCCTGACTCAATTTAAGATTCAGTAAAATTTTATCTTTGTCCTGATAGGAATGATAATCCACTAGAAAAACTAGTTTTTTAGCGAGACGAGTTTGCAATGTTTCAGTTGAATAAATGAAGTTTTGTTCACGATTTAGCTGTGTTCTTACACAGATTAATTTCAACACCATAAACAAAGCATCTGCGTTATTTCTGATGACATCCATAAACAATTGGCCAGGAAGGTTGGCAATTACTGTTCTACCTTGTGCAATATGGTCGTGAAGGAGGGGTTGACCCGTTACAATCGGAACAATATTGATTAATGTACCTGAGGGCACAAAAATATCGGTGTGATATTTACCTTGTGATGTGCTC
This sequence comes from Acinetobacter sp. V116_7, assembly GCF_056735735.1. NCBI lineage: Bacteria > Pseudomonadati > Pseudomonadota > Gammaproteobacteria > Moraxellales > Moraxellaceae > Acinetobacter > Acinetobacter sp. V116_7. Next base: position 273,216 of record NZ_JBWZIF010000028.1, on the reverse strand, counting down.
CAGCCAAGTTTAAGCGCACCTTCAAGCAAAATATTGATATCAGTGCACGGATCATTTTGGTTGTATATCGTTTGATTATGATAATACTTTCTTATTTTTAAATGCTGAATAAGCGTAGATTTCTCTGTATTAGATAAAGATTGAATAACCTGATAATTTTCTAAAATACGAATACTTTTATGAATAAATTCATTCGTTATAATTTGATGATCCGAAGATTGTCCGCCGTCAAAATCATTCTGATATTTTGAGATAGGATTCCTGAACTCGATAATTGATGATGCTTTCATGATAAATCAGAGATATAAACTAAGATTTTAAACAGCTTATCAGAGTTAAAATTTATTCAAATTTCAAAAAAATATAATTTCATATTTAATTTTCATATGTGCGTGTTATTAATTATTTAAATATCAAAATAATTTTTTACGTGATGGATTGTCTCTGAAATAACAGAATAAGCCACCGTTTCTGATAAAAATTCAGTCATATATTATGACAGGAAATTAAAATGACTACATTTATTCAGAAACCAGCACAACAACTTCAAGTTAAAAAATTAACTGGTCGAATTGGGGCTGAAATATCAGGCATTCATTTAAGCTCTGAGCTTGATTCATCTACAGTTCAGTTTATACACGATGCGCTACTAGAGCATAAAGTACTCTTCTTTCGTGGCCAGCAACATTTGGGGGACACCGAACAAGAGAAATTCGCAGAATTGTTTGGTTCACCTGTTAAACATCCAACAGTACCAGCGGTGGATGGCACAGATTTTATTTTTGAACTTGACTCACAAAAAGGTGCACGAGCTAACTCTTGGCATACTGATGTCACTTTTGTGGATGCCTATCCTAAAATTAGTATCTTGAGAAGCCTAATCATCCCTGAAACAGGTGGTGATACAACTTGGGCAAATACGGAAACTGCTTATGAAGATCTTCCTGAGCTTTTACAGCAATTTGCTGAGCAGTTGGTAGCTGTACATTCAAATGAATATGACTATGGTGGACCAAAACAAAATGTCGAGCCTGAACAACTCGAAAGACTGAAGAAAATTTTTGTATCCACCAAGTATGAGACAGAGCATCCAGTAGTCGTATTACATCCAGAAACGGGCAAGAAAAGCCTATTATTGGGGCATTTTTTCAAACGACTTGTAGGATTTAGTCAAAGTGATTCGCAGCTTTTATTTAATATTTTACAAGAAAAAGTAACGCGTCCAGAAAATACTGTCCGCTGGCAATGGCAGGAAGGAGATGTGGTGATTTGGGATAATCGTTCTACACAGCACTACGCGGTTAACGATTATGGTGATCAACATCGCGTTGTACGCCGAATTACACTTGCCGGTGAAGTAACGACTGGTGTACATGGCTTAAAAGGTAAAACCACATTACCCAAAGATTTATCAGAAGAACAACTCGAAAAAGCCAAGCTTCACGCTGTTTTAAATGCCAACTAAATACCATTTTAAGCATGCAGAACGTCACTGTCGTTAAGCAGTGACGTTGTATATGTTGTTGAGAAAAACGATATGGCCACACTATCAAAACGTAATCGATTTATCTGGATTATTCCTGCACTTATTTTTATTGCTTTGCTACTATTTATTTTCAAACCATTTTCATCAGCACCATCAAAAACAACAAATCAGACTGAAAACATTGTAAAAATTCGAATTGCTGTACCTGATCTAAGCAGTAGTGAAAGACACAGTAGCGGCACACCATTAGTTGATTATATATATTTAAATCAGTTACTTGAAAAAGAATTCGCAAAGAAAAATATTCAGGTTGAATGGCAATTTTTTAAAGGTGCAGGGCCTGTAATTAATGAAGCCTTAGCCAATAAGCAATTAGATTTTGCTTTTTTAGGTGACTTAGCAGCCATTATTGGCAAATCGAATCAAATCGATACCACGTTACTGGTAGCAACTGGACGGCACATAGATGCTTATTTGGGTGTTTTGCCAAATAAAGGATATATCAGTCTCGAACAGCTAAGAGGTAAACGAATAGCAATTTTTCAAGGAACTGCTATGCAATTATCGTTTGATCAATATATCGAGCGATATGGCTTTACTGAAAAAGATTTCCGCATTATTAATTTGGATCCTGCTGCGGCCAATGCAGCACTTGCAGCTAAGCAAATTGATGCCAGCTGGGGTTTAATGCCAATTCTAGCGCTTAAACAGCAGAAAATTGTAGAGGTTCCACTGAATACTGGGCAGAGACAAGATGGTGCTGGAACAATTCAATCAGGTTTGGTGGGTCGTAATGAGTTTATTAAGCAACATCCTGAAATTGTCCAAACCTTGATCAATACGGTTTTACAATCAGCACATTGGGTTTCACAGCCTGAAAACCGCGATAATGCGATTCAACTTGTCACTAAAAATGCAGGATTACCAGCAGAACTCTATGCATTGAGTCTACAAGACAAAGCCTTAAAAACAGTTTTTTCACCACTTTTGGATGAATATTATCTAGGGCATCTACAAGAAGGTGTACAGACTGCATTAAAGGCTAAACTGATAAAACGCGATGTTGATGTAAAACAATGGCAAAATGCTGAGTTTGTCGAACGAGGGATTCAACAGTTGAATTACGTCAATTATTGGAACTCTTCAAAATGAAATGATTAAATTAATTTAGCTGCGCAAAAAGACCTTTGTTAAGGTCTTTTTTATAAATTGCATAATACGCATCTAAAATAATTAATGATTCTTTGTAGAGGCAACAAGTATAGCTAAACATACGGCAACAGAGTCAAGGACTTAATAATGAATTATGTAACTGTTCGTATAAAGTCTGCATTATGTTATTTGCCATGTTCATTGACTAAAACCCCGCGTTAGCGGGGTTTTTTGTCAATGAGGCGATCATTTCTATACGCACTCGCATGGCATTTAACATTAATGCTCATTATGCGAACTTTCAGATTTCGTGGCGAAGCCGATGGCGAGGGCTCGCAGTCCATCGGCGTGACACGAAATCTAAGGTTGGGAGAGAAGGGCACACTGCCGTCTAATAGTGTGCCTGACTGCGGAAAGTTTTTTTCATTTTCGTCTGTGAGCTATATATAACGGAGCTTTCAGACTTAGTGAGAACGGTTCGCAACAACTAGCTATTTTGATTATATTTTAACCACATTTTTAGTTTTTTGTTTCCACTTTCACTGTTCCATCTCTAGTTACTTCAACAATCCCAGTCAATAAGGTTTGTCTGATGATCTCATGGAAGATTTCAGTATCTCTTAATGGTTTTTTCCCAGCTTTCACTAGGTCTCTGTTTATCTTTAACGCAACTTCGTTTAAAGCCTGTTCTTCTTCGTCTGTAAATCGAAATGTCTTAGCCATCACACTATTCCTTTTAAAATCACTAAATTCTAAATGAATTTGTGATTTATTCTTGTGTTTATATGTGATTTATGCTTTTATGCCAATTAAATGATTTGTGCATTTGTGATTTTGGGGAAGATTATGAATAGAGAACAAGCAATAGAATTACTAAAGACTGAAATTGAAGTTTTTAAAAAAGAACCTAATGATTATTACAGAGGGTATGTAGTTGGTATGTTAAATGCCTTTACCCATGTTGGTTTTATCGATGATGATTTGAATGATCATTACATTGATCTTATTGCTGATATCGGTTAATCGCCATGCTCGATTTTCTGCGGTTAGCGATCCCAATCATTCCTACGTTTGTACGTAGTCTTGATAATCACCATTGGTTTAATGGTGATATCCGCGATTTTGGTATTCCTGCTGCAACTCGTCATGTTTCTAAGACCGATGACGGTCAAACGATAACAGGGGATCTCTATCATCCTTATGAGTCGTTGCCTAGCGACTACACTGATATGGCTGTTAAGTTTTATACAAATACAATGAATACACCGCCTTATGTTGAGATTAAGGCGTCTCCGTTGAAGTTGTTACAAGGTCACAATGTGTATGGTTTTGAGTCTATAGAACTTGGCTCAGATCATATGCTTGGCATGTTACTCGAAGCCTTTCCCCAGTTAGCCCCAATCTTAGATTTGGCAAATACTGAGGTTTTACATCTAGATACGACATATTTATTTAGATTACCTCACCAGAATATGGTTCAGCCAACGCTGGACTATATGGCTAACTTGGCTTCGGGTCATCGTAAAGCTCGTGAAGTTAAGTATGCGAATTACATTACTTGGGGTAATGATGGTGCAAGTGTTAGACCTAAAGCCTATGGCAAATTTGAAGAAGTAAAAAGCCAATTAAATAAGATTCAAAAGCAAGCTGATAAGGGCTGTATGCGCTCTAAATCGCTTGTTATCGCTATGAATGATGCATTGCCATTTGCAAATGCTGTTTTACGTTTAGAAGGTCGTATTTGTAAGACCTATTTAACCAAGAATGGTTATCCATCAAATTTATTTCAGCTTATTAAGCTGCAACATGAACAGCCAGAATTATTGCTACGCCTCTGGCACGTAGCTTTTGACCCGATCTTAAACACATTGAAGGGTAAACATATGAATTTTTCGAGTGATGGAGAAATCCTAGATTTATTTAAGTCCAAGTTAGTGACTTATACAAAGACTGGTAAGCCAAGTTTTACCAGAGCTAACAACGCAATGAAGTTTTATTCATTAATTCGCCAGATTGGTCTGAAAGCTACCAAAGAGCTTTATAACGAACGTACATTTTACGATGCTCTTAAAGCATTGGAATTATGTGAGATTTCTAAAGGTCATTTACAGAACCTTGCCAAGAATCCTAATGGGAAAGTTATTCCATTTGTACGTTTGTTTGAACTCAAGATGTCTGAGCAAGCACCACCTGATTATGTTCAACCAGTTTCACAGTACACACCCAAACATGGGTTACATCTAGTTGCCTGAGGAGGCTTTAACCATGCAAGTATCATTTAACAAACGTACAGTTTTTCCAACCGTTTACCGTTCTGAGAAAGACGGCAAAGAACGAGCTTTTTTATCTACAACGGTTTTGTCTCCAGTTAAATATAACTTAACTGCAATGCCGGGAATGATGCCAGTCGAACAGATTCAAGCGATTCTTGAAGAATGTGCCGACAATGCTCAGGAAGTAGAAATCGAATTCACAGAGCAACAAACTAAGTTTGGTGCACAGATGCAGGTGTTTAGCGTTAAGCCATTACCAAAGAAAAACCCAATGGAATCAAAGGCTTAATTTGGAATTATACGATTGTTCGTATAATGTATAATATGTTAAAAATCAACAACTTACGTGTATTTTAACTATGACAGAATATGTTTATACATGCAAGAAGTGCGGTAAAAAATTTACTAAACACTCTAGTTACTGCATCCACTTTTATAAGTGTAAATAACAGATTTGCTGGCTTTTGGGGGCGGGAACGCAAGCCAGCAATTTATTGGGGATTTTAAGAAATGGATATGGTCTGTAAGCAATTATCGTCAGCCGATGCTAATGGGGTGCAGACCTGTCTTACATGGGGTCAAGCCGATCTCTATTTACCACCATTAAGCTACGCCGAAGCAACAACAATTGGGGGCGCTTTTTGGTTATGTCTCGCAGTCGTATGGGCCATTAAAGTTATACGAGTGCAAACTTTTGAAAAGTAAGGAGTTCATCATGAACACTAAAAAACAAGTAATGCTTCAACGTTTCAAACAAGCTGCTGTAGTAGCAACTGCTGCTGGTGCTGCTGCTGCATCTAATGCTGCTGTAGATACTACTGCAATCACTGGGGAGTTATCAGGCGCTGCAACTGCGGGTGCTACTGTAGCTGCTGCTGCAATTTTGATTCCGTTAGGTATCAAAGTATTTAAATATATTCGTTCTGCATTTTAATTCAGATTGAATACATGTGAGCTATCGCTTCTGCTTTAGCTCACTTTCTTTTTAGGGGTGAGTCATGGGTGATATTGGGGCGTACATATGGCTATTAATGATGATTTATATTGGTATAAAAATGTTTTAAAAAGAACGATTTCAACCACAATCCGCTTTTATTTATCTCTCTCAATTATCCTTTCACCAATAATTCTAATTAAAGAAGCTAATGCAGCCGATCAGGGCGATTGGTGGCTTCAACGAGAAATCACGCTACAACAAAATAGAGAAAATTATGCTAAGCGGGTTTATGGTCGTTCTGCTCGGTCTTTTGTAGAAACTGATCCTGTAACTGCAAAAACAAAAACAGTTACGAGAATTGCTATTGCTGAAGCTTCACCTACAGCTTCAAAAGTGGGTAGTTCCATGTTTAAACGTGTTGCTTTCTATGCAAAGAATCCAGGCGTACAAATGGTAGGTGTTATGGCTGTAACTCAGCTAATTGAAGCTATCGGTTGGGTTATGACTGATGGTGCTTACGTAAAGAAAAAGCCTGCTGATCCTGAACAAGCTGACCCATCTTATGAATATTATTGGTCAAACGGTTATCAATCAATTAAATACGCTTCATCTGGTACTGCGTTTAATGCCATGTTGGTTTATTTGTGTAGTAATGGTTCGTGGGGCACGTGTCCTAGTCAAATGACAAGTTCTAAACTTGTTAGCACAACTGATTCTAGTGCTGTTTATTCTGTTACGCGTACTAATGGTTCAACTGTCACTTATACAATGTCTAGATATAAAAACCCACTTTATAATCCAAACGCTCCTAAACCACCTGATCAAATCATTCCTTTGACACCTGAGCTATTAGGGGCTGCAATGATGGGTGAAGGCTATCATGATCCTGTTGATCCAACTCTTGATAGTCGCGTTAATACGGGCTTAATGAATAATTCTGTTGCTGATGCCTATAATCATGCAGGAAATGGTGTTGGTGATGATCTAGCTAATGACATGGACCAGAAAATTAAGAACGCCCCGAACACTCCAAATAATCAGCCTGCACCTTTTGGTGCCCCTCAATATACTAATCCACCAACTGAATCTGCACCTAACATGAATGATCGTGGGTGGACAACTGATTCAGGTGCTGCTGATGGTAAAGCAGAACCGATTAAAGACCCTGAAGGAAATCCCACAGGTGGTCAGTCTATTTCGATTCAATTTCCCGTTTTCTGTGAGTGGGCTTTTACCGTCTGTAAGTGGTATGACGATTGGAAAACTACTGACCAATGGATGAAAGAAGAACCAGAAAAAAAAGATCCTGAAAAAGTTGAATTTGATGATGATGCATCGGCGGGAAAAGTAACTCTTACAGGATCGGAAGTTTGTCCTCAAGATTCTGTTGAATTCACTGTATTGGGTAAAACATATACCTATCAATTACCTTATCAGCCTGTATGTGATGCGCTCTCATTTTTTAAGCCTGCCGTACTTGCTGTAGGGGCGATTACTTCTGCTTTTATCGTTGCGGGTATCAATGTTAAGGGAGAGGATTAACTATGAGTTTAGCTAGTCTTCTTTCAAAAGTATCAGAAACCATTTTATCTGGTGCTGTCTCAAAATTACTTAAAGGCGCTGGTCTTTCATTATTTACATATGGTGCATCACAGGGGGCTTTTGCTTTAGCTGTAAGCACAATTCAAAGTTATTGGGGCACGTTGGGTAACGTATTGTACGTTGTTGGATTAAGCGGATTTGATCAGGCCATTAGTATGGTTTTATCTGCAATTGCCTTACGTGTTGCATTATCAAGTATGCAAGTTGGGGTACGAAAAAGTGATTAATTTAGTATGTGGTCAACCACGTAACGGCAAATCTCAATTTATGGTTAAAACCATATTAGATATGCTTGAACAAAATAAAAAATTAGAAGAACAAGGCAAGCCAGTACGTCAGATTTATTGTGATATTGACGGCTTGAGAATCCCTGAAATCGAACCTGCTCCAGACGATTGGCGTGAAACCCCAGACGGTTCAATTATTATTTATGATGAAGTACATATGCGTAAAGCGTATGAGTATAAAGGTAATCAATACTCTCAAGATCAGATGATTAAGGATTTAACTATTCATGGTCATTTCAACAAGGACATATGGTTAATTACACAAGACCCTGCGCGAATTGAGAAAGGTATTCATAAGCTTATTGATAAGATGTACTTCATAAAGCGACCTAGTTCTAAGCCTCCTTATACTAATGTTTTCGTGTTTGATAAGTGGTTATCTAGTCCTGAACCTGCTGCAAATCGCAATGCCAAACATAAGAAGTATTTCGATTACTATCGTTTTCATTTTAAAGATGAATATCAAAATCTGTATCATTCTGCTTCTGATCATTCAAGCATCAAATTTAAGTTACCTAAACAGTTATTTGTTTATGTAGCCATCATTCTTGGCATAGTCGGATTAGTAACAATTGGCTTAATGAATACTAAAACTTTTAATACTCATAGGTTTGAGGATAAACAAAGTGCATCAGATACCAAAAAAGATAGTAAAACGGATGGTCAAACAGCTAATCAGAAGACTGACGAACAGAATCTTTTATTAGATCAGCAGTGTGCTAAACAGTACGGTTTCACTATTGAGCAATGTGCAGATCTACGTGATCCATCTAAAAGAAATGCTGAGTTATTAGCAAAAGAGAAGAACGACATGCAAAGTATTGTTGTTCAGTACAACCCTAATAAGCCTTATGACGTTGATGTAAGTCAGATTCAATATGAGGTTACGGCTAAGCCTGTTTTTAGCGGTTGTATTAAAAAGAATGGTCGTTATGTGGCGTATACGCAGCAAGGTACGATTTTGCATGATATGAGCCAATCAGACTGCAAGAAATTGATTGATCAAGGAGATCGACCGTTTAATTACTTTGCTAAGCAACAACCGGGACAAGTAATTACTGAACCTTCTCCAGTATTAGCTGAGAAACCAACGATTTGAAATCTTCTTCTCTGATTACTAAAAACCGTCTATATGTTCTACCGTAGAAGTAACCAAAAAAACTCGTTCAGGGGAATTGCGAGTCCCCGAAGCTGTGCGCAGGGGTCGCAAGGCGTAGTCTACGGGTTTTTACGTGACCAAACCTCGAGTTACACACAATGCTCATACTGTGGCCGTACACTCCAGTTTGGCCAGTTGATGAGACATCTAAAAGTGTGGCATGGTTACGGAACAAAAGACTTTACAATAGATTTTTGACTGGCATTTTATTACATTTTTCTTTAAGCCGGAGAGCTCGCCCTGGCATCAAAAAAATGAATGAAATCAATACTTGTTAAATTTAGGGGATTGGCAAAATATGACAATTAAATATTATGATCTTAATAATGAAACTCCCATTGTTGTCGATCTTACTTTGGGTGAATTAACAGATATTTATTTTACGATTTTTGGTGAAGGTGGTTCTGACAAGATGCCAGCACTTAGGAAAATAGAAACTAAATATACTCCCTGTCATATGTGCCAAAATTTGATTTTAAAAGAAGATTATGAAGCACATTTGCAGCAACATTGGGATGAGGAGTGATTCGTAGATATGACATCTTATTTTTTAGAAATATTCTATGAAAATGGCGATTTTACAATTTTTTCTCAATTGATTTTGGCTTTCTTCGTCTGTTATGGAGTTGTTTTATTTACAGACTGAGAGTTCGCATAAAGTCTGCATTATGTTATTTGCCATGTTCATTGACTAAAACCCCGCGTTAGCGGGGTTTTTTGTCAATGAGGCGATCATTTCTATACGCACTCGCATGGCATTTAACATTAATGCTCATTATGCGAACTTTCAGATTTCGTGGCGAAGCCGATGGCGAGGGCTCGCAGTCCATCGGCGTGACACGAAATCTAAGGTTGGGAGAGAAGGGCACACTGCCGTCTAATAGTGTGCCTGACTGCGGAAAGTTTTTTTCATTTTCGTCTGTGAGCTATATATAACGGAGCTTTCAGACTTAGTGAGAACGGTTCGCAACAACTAGCTATTTTGATTATATTTTAACCACATTTTTAGTTTTTTGTTTCCACTTTCACTGTTCCATCTCTAGTTACTTCAACAATCCCAGTCAATAAGGTTTGTCTGATGATCTCATGGAAGATTTCAGTATCTCTTAATGGTTTTTTCCCAGCTTTCACTAGGTCTCTGTTTATCTTTAACGCAACTTCGTTTAAAGCCTGTTCTTCTTCGTCTGTAAATCGAAATGTCTTAGCCATCACACTATTCCTTTTAAAATCACTAAATTCTAAATGAATTTGTGATTTATTCTTGTGTTTATATGTGATTTATGCTTTTATGCCAATTAAATGATTTGTGCATTTGTGATTTTGGGGAAGATTATGAATAGAGAACAAGCAATAGAATTACTAAAGACTGAAATTGAAGTTTTTAAAAAAGAACCTAATGATTATTACAGAGGGTATGTAGTTGGTATGTTAAATGCCTTTACCCATGTTGGTTTTATCGATGATGATTTGAATGATCATTACATTGATCTTATTGCTGATATCGGTTAATCGCCATGCTCGATTTTCTGCGGTTAGCGATCCCAATCATTCCTACGTTTGTACGTAGTCTTGATAATCACCATTGGTTTAATGGTGATATCCGCGATTTTGGTATTCCTGCTGCAACTCGTCATGTTTCTAAGACCGATGACGGTCAAACGATAACAGGGGATCTCTATCATCCTTATGAGTCGTTGCCTAGCGACTACACTGATATGGCTGTTAAGTTTTATACAAATACAATGAATACACCGCCTTATGTTGAGATTAAGGCGTCTCCGTTGAAGTTGTTACAAGGTCACAATGTGTATGGTTTTGAGTCTATAGAACTTGGCTCAGATCATATGCTTGGCATGTTACTCGAAGCCTTTCCCCAGTTAGCCCCAATCTTAGATTTGGCAAATACTGAGGTTTTACATCTAGATACGACATATTTATTTAGATTACCTCACCAGAATATGGTTCAGCCAACGCTGGACTATATGGCTAACTTGGCTTCGGGTCATCGTAAAGCTCGTGAAGTTAAGTATGCGAATTACATTACTTGGGGTAATGATGGTGCAAGTGTTAGACCTAAAGCCTATGGCAAATTTGAAGAAGTAAAAAGCCAATTAAATAAGATTCAAAAGCAAGCTGATAAGGGCTGTATGCGCTCTAAATCGCTTGTTATCGCTATGAATGATGCATTGCCATTTGCAAATGCTGTTTTACGTTTAGAAGGTCGTATTTGTAAGACCTATTTAACCAAGAATGGTTATCCATCAAATTTATTTCAGCTTATTAAGCTGCAACATGAACAGCCAGAATTATTGCTACGCCTCTGGCACGTAGCTTTTGACCCGATCTTAAACACATTGAAGGGTAAACATATGAATTTTTCGAGTGATGGAGAAATCCTAGATTTATTTAAGTCCAAGTTAGTGACTTATACAAAGACTGGTAAGCCAAGTTTTACCAGAGCTAACAACGCAATGAAGTTTTATTCATTAATTCGCCAGATTGGTCTGAAAGCTACCAAAGAGCTTTATAACGAACGTACATTTTACGATGCTCTTAAAGCATTGGAATTATGTGAGATTTCTAAAGGTCATTTACAGAACCTTGCCAAGAATCCTAATGGGAAAGTTATTCCATTTGTACGTTTGTTTGAACTCAAGATGTCTGAGCAAGCACCACCTGATTATGTTCAACCAGTTTCACAGTACACACCCAAACATGGGTTACATCTAGTTGCCTGAGGAGGCTTTAACCATGCAAGTATCATTTAACAAACGTACAGTTTTTCCAACCGTTTACCGTTCTGAGAAAGACGGCAAAGAACGAGCTTTTTTATCTACAACGGTTTTGTCTCCAGTTAAATATAACTTAACTGCAATGCCGGGAATGATGCCAGTCGAACAGATTCAAGCGATTCTTGAAGAATGTGCCGACAATGCTCAGGAAGTAGAAATCGAATTCACAGAGCAACAAACTAAGTTTGGTGCACAGATGCAGGTGTTTAGCGTTAAGCCATTACCAAAGAAAAACCCAATGGAATCAAAGGCTTAATTTGGAATTATACGATTGTTCGTATAATGTATATTATGTTAAATAGAAGATTTGGAAACCTACCATATATAAGGCTCTGGCTACTCTGCATTGTTACTACGCCGTTTATACTTCACTACACTGAATTATTAAAAGCTTGCCCAACTGTATCTGTTGCTCAAGCAACTTACTAGGAGACTTAGCACGCTTAGCGACTTAAATTGACTAACCCTATTTCTAATCTTAGCCAGAAAAACACTCTAGGCAGCCTTCTACAAAATGTCATTAGATTTTTAATTTGCCCTAGTTAGAACGCGTAAGCCACTTACCGCTTTATCACCTTTACGGGCTTTATTTTTGGCTACTTGTTACTGCGATACAGATTTCTTTCCCTAAATCGCCTTTTGAGCATTAAAGTTATTAATTTGCTTAGTCTAAATTTCAATACATAGAATATTTTATATGTTATTGAAATTTATAAATATATTTTAAAAACACCCTTTACAGGCTTAGAAAAACTGATATAGTACGTGTATACAGCTATTCTTTAGATTTCCATCACATCAGCCAGTTTCGATAATCAATTACAGCCTAATATACTTCGGGATGTGTTTTCGCAATTCCTCTCATTTTCTAACTAGCTCAGGTTATAATAATGGACTCCAAAAATATTGTTGATCTATTATGAACGCCTCCAATGACCCTTTACACGGCAAAAAACTTGCTGACATTTTGGATGAATTATTGGATTACTACGGTGGATTTGAAGGCTTAAGTCGTAAAATTGAAATTAGATGTTTTTGCATAGATCCAAGTATTAAATCATCATTACGATTCTTACGTACCACACCATGGGCACGTGAAAAAGTAGAAAGCTTATATTTGTATGTCTTACGCCAAAAAGCCAAACAGAAATCGTAGCGATCAAAACTCTAGCTTCAGTATTTTAATTAGTGGTGGACTGCCACCACTCTTCTTTAGTATGAAAATATGGTATTTATAGCTTCCTAACAATTAAGCCCTATAAGTTGAATATTTAAACAATTCATTTAAGAAACATCTACACGCTTTTTATAAATTTTATTTTACTTTTACTATAAATCCCTAAGTTCAAGTGATCACACATGACTAAAAGAACAATAAATATTTATGGAGCCAGACAAAATAACCTTAAAAATATTTCATTAAAAATCCCAAAACATGAAATTGTTGTCTTTACTGGAGTTTCTGGCTCAGGTAAATCTTCTTTAGTTTTTGAAACCATTGGCGCAGAAGCTCAAAGACAAATTAATGAAACTCAAGATAGTTTTGTCCGTAATCGTTTACAGCATTTTGGCGTGGCAGACGTTGATAAAATTGAGAATCTAAATGTACCTGTCATTATTAATCAAAAGCGTTTAACGGGTAACATCCGCTCAACCGTTTCAACAATTACAGATATTTACGCCAATCTTCGCTTACTATTTTCACGTATGGGTGAACCATTTGTTGGATATTCGAATGTTTTTTCTTTTAATCATCCCAATGGCATGTGTCCAAAATGCGAAGGTATTGGTTTAGAACAAACAATTGATATTTATAAAATATTAGATTTAGATAAATCTTTAAATGAAGAAGGCGCTATCAATTTTCCTACCTATCAACCTACTGCATGGCGTTGGACTCGATATGCAGATTCAGGTTATTTCGATTTAGATAAAAAATTAAAAGATTATAGTGAAAAAGAATGGGACTTGTTGTTGTATGCCCCTCAGCACAAGCCGTTGAATCCAACAAGTAAATGGAGAAAAACTGCACTTTACGAAGGATTGGTGACCAGATTTGAGCGTAACTTTCTAAAAGGAGAAACGCGGGAAAGAAATCGTTATGGGAATAAACTTGAGCAGATTATTACAACCAAAGAATGTTCTTTATGTAAAGGCCAACGGCTTAATCAAAAATCTTTATCTTGTAAGATTAACGGTAAAAATATTGCGGAATGTACAGCTCTATCTGTATCAATGCTTTTAGAGTTTATAGAGTCCATAAAAAGTGAGAAATTTGAAACCGTTTTACATGAACTCATTAATAAACTGAGTAACTTAAACTTAGTTGGTCTCAGTTATTTAAACCTTAATCGTGTGAGCAATACATTATCGGGCGGTGAATCACAACGAATCAAAATGGTTAAACATTTGGGTAATAGTCTAGTTGATCTGCTCTACATTTTTGATGAGCCAAGTATTGGGCTGCATCCAAAAGATTTAGATAATATTATTAAAATCATTCAAAAGATTAGAGATAAAGGAAATAGTGTTTTACTGGTTGAACATGACCCTGATCTTATTAGAACAGCGGACCATGTCATTGATATGGGTCCTCTTTCTGGTGTCAATGGTGGTCAAATCATTTACCAAGGAACTTTCGAAGAATTAAAGAACTCATCAGGTTTAACAGGCCAGTTTTTTAAAAGACCAAATACCTATAAAAAAACGCCCCGCATTCGTTGTGAATGGATTTCGATTAAAAATGCTCATTTATTCAATCTAAAAAATATTGATGTTGATATTCCCAAAAATTGTCTAAGCGTTATTACAGGTGTTGCGGGTTCTGGAAAAAGTACGTTAATCAGTAAAGTCTTACCACAACAATATCCTGAAACAAAAGTGATTGATCAATCTGCAATTACTGCAAGCATTAGGTCAAATTTACTGACCTATCTAGACCTTCTTGATCCGATTCGTCAACTGTTTGCAAAAGCAAATAAAGTGAGTGCTAAGCTTTTTAGTTTTAACAGTGAAGGTGCTTGTCCTCAATGTAAAGGATCAGGTATCGAGAAAATTGAACTCGCATTTTTAGATGATGTCGAAATGACATGTGACCTTTGTCACGGCTCAGGATATGCCCCAGAGGTGCTGAAATATCACTATAAAGATAAAAACATTGCTGAAATCTTGAAAATGACTGTTACAGAAGCCAGCCACTTTTTTGAAGATCGTAATTTACAGCAGCAATTTAATTCATTGGTAAGCTTAGGGTTAGACTATATTGCAATTGGCCAACGCTTAAATACTTTTTCCGGTGGCGAGCGGCAAAGACTAAAACTCTCAAAAGAGCTCAATGAAACGGATAATATTTTTGTATTAGATGAGCCGAGTACGGGCCTACATCCTTCTGATACTGAAAAATTGATTAGTTTATTAAATAGCTTAGTTGAAAAAGGTAATACGATCATCGTTATTGAACATAATCTAGACATTATTAGCCAAGCAGATTGGATTATTGATATCGGTCCATTAGCTGGTGACAAAGGTGGTGAATTGGTGTTTTCTGGAACTGTTACTAGTTTGCTCTCAGCAGAAAAATCATTCACAGGCTACTATTTGAAAAAATATCTAGAGCTGTAAAGATTTGATTAACTAGCTTGGCACAACAGTGAATCAGATTTTGCTTGAAGCAGAGCGGCATGTATCAAGGAATTAATAAACGGAGCAGTTAAAATCAACCGCTCCATTTAAATTTAAAACCGATATCCAAATTTTAGACCATAGGCGATTGCATGATTGTCTTTAAAATCTGCCTGTTCTGCGAATGGTTTAATTCCTTCTATTGGCAAGTAATAAGTTCCATCTTCGGTTTTTGTATCACCTAACCAATAATATTTTATGCCACCAGCTATAAAGTAGTTTTTAGCGGGGTTAAATTGGACACCTAAACCAAGCGACCAAGAACCTTTGATTGGTCCCATTGTTGACGCAGGATCACCCGTACCTGAATCCCAACTTACATCTGTTGAAGCAGCCCATTTTTCTGTAAATTGATGTGCGAGACCGACAGTCGCACTATATTGATCGTTCTGATAAGAATCGAGCTTAAAGCCTTGGGTATAAGCTCCACCAGTTGCCTCTTTCATAATAATTTCAGATAGAGCGCCATATTGCGGAGGGCGTGTTTCAAACTCTTTCCAATTCACCCATCTTAAATTCATATAAATAAGTGATTGTTCAGAAATGCCTGTCTGAAAATCAATATTTAATGATGCTGGAGTCTCTAATTTGGTTTTCTCATTTTCAACGAGTTTTAGTGGTTCACCATAAATATCTTCATCTACTTGAAATTTATATTTGATTTTAGACCGATAGGTTATCGCTGCTTTTAATGCAAGATCGGGTAATTGATAACTTCCTCCTAACAACCAGCCGACTTCGCCTTCTTGCTGAAACTTAGCATTATAGCCATTAAAAGCCTGAGTATAGGCATTGCCCCGAAGACCTAGGTTTGCTTTTACGGTTTGATAAACTGGTCCACCGTAAATCTGAAAATGCTCAACTGGTGAATAACCCACAATCATACTTAAATTTTGAGTATCGGCTTTTACGAATGTACCTTGATGGCTAACGTCATTATCAAAATAACTATTATTAGAACGTGCCGGATATTTAATGTCAGCACTAAAGGGCTGATCGTATAGCACACCAAAACTTAAACGATCTTTAAGTTGTAACTTTAGAGCAGCTGTATAGAACTGCGTACTTTCTGCAATATCGCCTGTATCACGACTTTGGTGATCTCGTACAAGATCGGCTCTATCGTTGACTATGCCAGAAACAGATGAATCGACTGCAAATAAATTCGCTTCTGCATAATTACCGTTTTCTAGAAATGGCAAGATAGATTGGCCTGATTGTTCCAAGGCTGAAGCGTGACTAATGTTACTCACAAATACGCCAAGCATTCCTATTAAAATCGGATTTGTCCTATTAGTTGGCATTCCATTCATACCTATATCCTTTTTCGTTGTTATTTCCCAAAATCCTTAGGATAGTTTTTTATTTTTAGAGCCATATTTCACAACATGGCTCTAAAATTCTTTACATCTATTTTCGTAATAAACCCAAACCGAAAAGGCTTAGCCACACGACCTGTACTGGTAATAAGAACAGTTCAAGGAATAAGGCCGCTTTAGGAAAGCCTGAGAAAAGAAGTGCAGCAAACCCAACATATCCCAACCCAACCAAAACCAATGGGAAACCTAATGCAGATTTGTTTTTTCTCAGAAGTAGTCCGTTAACTATTGCCCAGAAACCGATTGTCGGTCCTTCCATTGGCCATAAGCCATTTTGTGAGCCTTGAGAAATGGTGGCCCACACAGTGCCCGCTGCCTGTTTAGCCATTTCATTTCCAGACATATATGTTTCAGCAAGTGGTCCTAACACAGCGGCCTGTAAAACAGCCCCTGCTATACCTAACATGGTTGAAATCACAAGGAATAAAATAGCGATATCGGACAACAACCCTCCCGAAGAGCGCAACTTTCTCCACAGATATACGCCCACAGCCAAAAAAGGAAGATAAAACCCAAAACAATCAGAAATCATTGAAGTTCTGAAAAGTGCTTGGTCTTTTGCCGACAAAGTTAATGCAAATTCAGGTTTAAATATTTGATGCAAATCAAAACCTGTAACTGCAAGAAAACAAAGTAAGCAAGTTGCAGCCATTACCGTACCGATTAGTGCAACCCACGCTGTAAATACGTGTCCATCATCATATTGTTTAATCGAGTCCAAGACGTCTTCTCCTAGAAAGTGCTGATACTCGTTCGTATTCGAAATAAGTACGTAGCGCAGCGATAAGACCCGGAATTAATGGGAAACGTTTAAATTTAGCGTGTCCTTTTTCTCCATTGGCAACAAACCAATGCTCGGTAAGCTCCGTTTTACGTTGCAATGCAAGATCAGCTAAAATTCGGCCATAATTTTGTGACATCATTACGCCCGCACCACTGTATCCATAGGCATAAGAAATACGACCATTATGAAGTGTGCCCACTTGAGACCTTACGTCAAAAGGAATAGAACAAGCGCCACTCCAACGTTGAGCAATTTTTAATTTCTGAAATGCAGGAAATACCTTTTTATACATTCGCTCAGCGGCATCATAAAACTGCACTTTCTGAGCTTCATCCATAGAGCGCCCTTCACCCACGTAGATATCACATAGGTTAAATTGCAATCTTCCATCTACAGTCGTTCTACAGGTTGGAGGACAATAGGTTGTTTTGTCATAAAACTGACCACGATGTTTCCAACCAAGCGCTTTCCAATCTTCATCAGTTAAAGGTTCAGTAATTAACTGATATACAAACATTGGAAGTTGTGCGCGTTTAAGCCCCAATTCTGGTTGCAATAAATGGGTAAAACCATTTGTTCCCAATACAATATGTTTAGCTCTAACCTCACCTTCTGGGGTTTTGAGAATAAAGAACTTTTCCTTATCTTCTATATCCAGTACTGGCGTTTGCTCAAAAATTTGTGCGCCCGCAGCTTCAGCTATTCGCTTGAGTTCTCGAGAATGCTTTACAGGGTTGACTTGTCCAGAATGTGGCATTCGGCAACCACCAGAAAATGCATCACTATTTAGAGCTTGGCTGACTGTAGCTCGATCCATATAGACACTGTCTTTTGAGCGAGGTTGATCGTGCCAATATTGAGTAAAATGCTCTAATCTTTTTTCATGGCCGCGAAGTGTCGTAAATGTCACACCGGGCATTTCAAAATCGCTATCCATATTTTCGCGTTTGATTAGGTCCTGCACATAGTCCAGACCATTCCATGCGAAATTTTGAAGCTCAGTTAATCTTTCTTTTCCATAAAGTACTTTTGCAGTGGTAGGGTCAAGTACTGGAACTGGCACAA
The DNA here is from genome assembly GCF_056735735.1 of Acinetobacter sp. V116_7. Classification (NCBI taxonomy): domain Bacteria; kingdom Pseudomonadati; phylum Pseudomonadota; class Gammaproteobacteria; order Moraxellales; family Moraxellaceae; genus Acinetobacter; species Acinetobacter sp. V116_7. The sequence continues at coordinate 254,619 of NZ_JBWZIF010000028.1, read as the reverse complement.
CCCAACCAGAAGTACGGCCTGAGGCACCAAATGCCACACATTCGCCTTCAAGAACAGCCACTGATGCAGCAGAGTCGGCTTTTTTTATGTGATAGGCGGTAGATAATCCAGTAAACCCTCCTCCAATAATCACCACATCTACATCGATAGTGCCTTTAAGAGGTGGTGAAGGAATGTATTCGCCTGAGTGGGCTAACCAGAATGACTTATTTGCATGTGGAATATTATTCATCTAATGCTCCTTCCTTTGATATTTGATATTGCTCAGTCCACGTACCCATACTTTCGCCTATTCATTTTTTTTCAAAAAAAAGGCTTATCGCAAACTCAAGACATAATTTCTTCCCTGAAAAAATGTTGAGTGCTTTATCGCAATGCGTACGAAATCGTAGAGCTGAATATATATTGCTCCAACAATTACACAGTGTCAATGACACTGTGTAATTAAAAATAAAAATTTAGCTTCTGATAAGAATGTTTAGAAAAAAGGAAAATGAGATTGAAAAAATAATTTAAAAAATTTTCTTAAATATTAAACATATATATTTTTTAATTATAGAAATGAATGAACAATTCCTTTTGAACATTCATAAATTTATAGTTAATATTTTTTTAATTAGCACCATAAAGTGTCGATAACCAAATGTTTTGAAGAACCCTTATCGCTACCTTTGGATCAACTTCTGATGGACGTCCGAAAACTTCAGAAAGATATCTTTCTTCAAGCCAGATAAGTGCTTTTGCTGTTTCTTCTACATCTAAATTTTTCTTAATTCTACCAGCTTCTTGTTCTTCTTTAATATGTTGAGCAGCAGCGTTAATAAAGTCTTGCACTAAACTCCGATATGCATTATCCACACGTTCATCGCCTCCTGCTGCTTCTCCGAAAGCTCGTAGTACACGCCCATGCTGCATGTAAACTTCTACCAAACCAACTAAAGTACGGCGCAAATCTTCTTGAGGACTATCACCTTGCAGCCACCTATCTGCAATAGTAAATAATTCTTTCCCAATATTTTCAACAAGGCGTAAGGCCAAGTCATGCTTATCTCGGAAATGTACATAAAATGCTGGACGTTTTAAGCCCGTTCGGCGCATGACCTCATCTACATTGAGTTCACGAAAAGGATGTTCACTTAAAAACTGTTCAGCAGCATTTAATATTTCATTTTCAGAAACTTTAGGGTCGTGTTTGGGTCTACGTCTTGTAGTTGTCATACTATCCAATTTCTCATTGACACGATGTCATTGTAGGTATTAATAAATTATTCGACAAGCATTAATGCACTATTGTGGAACAAATTCTTGGAAAAAAAATAAATAAGAAGATTTTTATACTTAATAACACAATCAGAATTATATATTTTTAAAATCAAACTTTTCAAATATTTAAATAATTATTTAGAAATTCTCAATAACAAAATAAGTATAATTACACTGTGTCATTGACATTGTGTAATTATTAAATTAATAATATTGAACAGCCCCTTTTTATGACGGGGACTTCTTAAATGAAAACATACTGAGCTTAAGTAAGGCGTTTGTTCATCAGTTCCATGGATCAGGGAAAATGAAGATTAATAAATTCATCATCTTAGAAAATCTAACTGATGCTCAATTTACTGAAATTTGTAGAGAGGAATAAGATATGAATACATCAGAACAAGTTACTACTACTGATGTTTTAATCATTGGCGCAGGGATTGCTGGTATTAGCGCAGCGTACCATTTAAAGAAATATCGTCCTAATTCAAGCTTTTTAATTCTAGAAGGCCGAGAAAAAATCGGTGGCACTTGGAGCTTATTCCGCTACCCTGGCATCCGCTCCGATTCAGATATGCAGTCTTTTGCATTTGGTTTTAAGCCTTGGACTGAAAAAAGGACTTTCGGTAGCGCGCAAATGATCTGTGCTTATTTGCAGGAAACCCTTACTGAAAATGGTATTGACCAACATATTCAATTTAACAGCTATGTAACGAGTGCAGAATTTTCATCAAGTGAAGGCATTTGGACTGTTAAAGTCAAACAAAAAGACCAAAAAAATTTAGTCACCTTACGTTCGCGCTTCCTGCTTATGGGCACAGGTTACTACGATTATAATAATGGTTATTCGCCTGAGTTTCAGGGAAGCGAAGACTTCAAAGGTCAAATCGTTCATCCTCAACACTGGCCAGAAAACCTCAACTATTCAGGCAAAAAAGTTGTCGTAATTGGCAGTGGAGCTACAGCGGTAACCTTAATCCCAGCTATGGCTAAAGATGTTGAACATATCACCATGCTTCAAAGATCACCTAGTTATGTGATTGCGATGCTAAGTGTCGACCCTATTGCACTGGCTTTAAATAAAGTTCTCTCGCCTCAACGTGCATATGAAATTATTCGCAAGAAAAATATTGCACTCAGCCGAGGAATGTATAAATTAAGTCGCCGTTTTCCAGATGTGATGCGCCGCCTACTGATTGCAGATGTAAAACGCAGACTGCCTAAAGGTTTTGATGTCGCAACTCATTTCTCGCCAAAATACAATCCATGGGATGAACGCTTATGTGTTGTACCAGATGGAGACATGTTTAAAGCAATTTCTTCGGGCAAAGCTTCTGTTGTGACAGATCATATTGACCGCTTTACTAAAGATGGAATCTTACTGAAGTCAGGTAAAACACTTGAAGCAGATATTATTATTACTGCAACGGGTTTAAACATGCTGGCATTCAGCAAGATTCAACTGACTGTCGATGGTAAGAAAATCGATTATCCAGATACCACCATTTATAAGTCTATGATGCTATCTGATATTCCAAATTTTGCCTTTGCATTTGGTTATACCAACATCGCATGGACCTTAAAAGTAGATCTAGTATGGCGATACTTCTGCCGTCTACTTGACTACATGGATGAGAATAAATACGGAACATTTACGCCAGTGATTGCTAACAAAGACATGAAGCGAGTTCCGTTTGTTGATTTGAGTCCGGGATATGTTCAACGTGGTTTAGCTCAGTTCCCTAAGGCAGGAACAGAAGGACCATGGGAATTTCAACATGATTATGAGTTTGATTTAGAAAGACTCAACAAAGGTCCTGTTGTCGATAAAGCATTACATTTCACTGCTCTTTTACCTAAGAAAAAATTGGCAGTTGTTCCAGAGTCAAATTCAGATGAATTGAAGATCAAAGCTTAATACTACCCTCAAAATTAAGGTCTCTTATTTAAGTAAAACCTAAATAAGAGACTAAATATATTAGGTAAACATTATGGAAAATATTAAATTTACCAGCAAAGGAATTACATGTTCGGCTTGGTATATCCCGACCACATCCGATAAGTACAAAAGCGCTCGAGGGCGCCCCTGCATTATCATGGGAAATGGCTTCGGAGGTACAAAAGATACAGGGTTATTACATTTTGCAGAGCCATTTAGCAAAGCAGGCTTTGATACATTTATATTCGATTATCGTAGTTTTGGGGAGTCTGGCGGTTTTCCAAGACAGAATGTGTCCTATAAAAATCAACGTGAAGACTATCATGCAGCAATCGCAGCTGTGCGAAGCTTACCCAATGTAGATCGAAACCGTATCGCGCTTTGGGGCACGTCTTATTCTGGTGGACACGTAATGGTCGTTGCAGCTCAAGATCCAAAAATCTCAGCTGTAATCTCTATGAATCCAGCTACAGATGGTTTAGCCGCCCTTACCCAGATCTTACGTTACGGCGGGCTTAAGCAGTTAACAGTTGCCGTGGCTCACGGTTTAAAAGACTTAGCCCGCTCACTGTTAGGCCAAGAAGCACATGTTATTCCAATTGTTGGGCAACCTGGCACGGCAGCCATGATTAGTACACCAGGGGCAGAAACTTCTTATAAATCGATGGCTGGACCAACATGGCGTAACGAAGTATGTGCCCGTACAGCTTTAGAAGTTGCAAGAAATCGACCAATTAATTTCGCTCGTCAAATAAAGTGTCCTTTACTGGTACAAGTTGGTTCAAATGATCAAGTTGCTCCACCTGAAGCTGCACGCAAGTCCGCTAATTTAGCAAGTGGTAAAGTTGAATTAGCGGAATACCCAATCGATCATTTTGATTTTTACAGCGGAACATGGCAAACAAAACTGTTAGATGAACAAATCAACTTTTTAGCAAAAGTTTTAAGCCATCCAAAGGCGAAATAAAATTTTATAGTCATCAATAAACATATGAAAATAAGCTGATTAGGAATCTATCTAATCAGCTTATTTGAAGCCATTATCTCCATAACTTTTATGTATATAGTTAATCTTATGATCGGTACTTGGCCTGAATCATCAGCATGATAATAACGAACAACGAAGGTATTGCCGCAATCACAAATAAATGGGTAATGACCAGAAATTGAGAAAGATAACCACCAAATAACGGCCCAATGACCGAACCCAAACGGGCAATCCCAATACTCCAGCCCACCCCAGTGGTACGAAGTGAAACTGGGTAATAACTCGCAGACAGCGCATTAATAGCAGGTTGCCCACCAACAATCGCAAAGCCAGCAATGAAAATGATGATAAATAATAAAACAATATGGCTAACAGCATAGCCAATTAAAGCAACACTAATTACTGCAACTAAAAAAACAGGAATTAATACTTTATAAAATCCAGTCTTATCGATTTTAAGACCCATCACAATACTACCGATCGTACCGCCTAATTGTAGAGTTGAGCCGATCATGAGTGCCTGATTTAATGACAGCCCTGACTCTTTAGACAAAGTCGGTAGCCAGTTCGCCAGAAAATAGAGACTGATCATATTTAAAATACTGATGATCCAGATGGAATAGGTAAAAAACGCACGCTTATTTTTAAATAACTCAAGCGGTGACTTCTTAACCTGAACTTCAGTCGTATTGATGATTTTCATCTCTGAATTAAATGTTAATGCAGGATAGAATTTCTTTAACCAAAACGAAATCTTGGGCGTATTTTTACTATTTTCACTTAAAAAATATAAAGACTCTGGTAACTTAAAGAACGTGATAAAGAAAATAATTAAAGGAACAATACCGCCAAAATAGAAAATCGCCTGCCATCCTCCCCAAGGAACTAACAAGGCTGATATGCCTCCCCCCAACATTGCCCCGACCGTATAGCCACAAGAAATGACCATCATGGTGAAAATACGAGATTGATATGGAACAATTTCGGAGCTATAAGCCATGACATTTGGCATGATACCTCCTAAAAAAATTCCTGTAACAAAGCGGATTGCAGTCAATTGCTCAATATTGCCAACATGTGGTGTGACCAGCATCAATATGGAGAACATAAAGGTTGAGATCAGTAGGATTGGACGGCGGCCAAAACGATCCGAAAGTGAACTTAATAAAAATGATCCAACAAACAAACCAAATAAGCTGGCGCTAAACACAACGCCTAGCATGGTTTTATGAATGCCCCATTCTTCTATAATCATTGGGGCTGCGTAAGCCATGGACTGAATGTCATACCCATCCATAATCATTAGCAATAAACAGGTGAACAAAATAAATTTCTGATAACGTCCAACTTTCTGCTGATTGATCAGATCACTTAATGCAACTTCTTTCATGGTCATCCTTTCTCCATGTTGCGCTTTCAATTATTTTCATTTTAATTACGTTATTTATAATTAATTTATGAATAACGTAATTAAAATAACAATATTCTCCCCCAAAAGTCAAAACATTAACTTTTTCGGCTGATCAGAAAGCGCTCATGATTTACTCATCACACCATATTTTCAAATTATTCTTTTATATTCAAATGCTTGTTTTAAAAAACTGCTCTAGGATGACATCTCTCTCTTCCAAACTATTGGAACTTAGAAATTGCATCATCAAGCCATCGATTAGGTTTAACACCATGTTGGCATCGGGTTTTATTGCACAAGTTTCTAGACTAAAAACCAGCTCAAAAATTTCATGAAGTAGCCATTTTCGATATTCAATCGCCATGCGGTAACCCTGCGAATAAACGAGTTTAATTTCAAATATGGCTTTGAGTAATAAGTGGTACAGGTTATTAGAACAGACATGTAAGCGCACAATTTCTTTGAGTTTATCCCTTGAAGTGTAGTAACGGTTTGAGTAAATAATTGACAGTACTTCTTCTTTAAGGAGTCTCTTTTGAAAGGCAATACACATTTCAATCAGGCGCTCTTTTGAGGCAAAGTAATTATAAAAAGTGGTTTTGGTTATTCCAGATTCTTTCACAATCAGGTCTATTCCCGCTGTGTGAAAACCATGGCTGGTAAATAAGCGTATCGCCGTACGAATAACCTGTAATTTTTTGGAAGAGATTTCTAAATCTGACATAGTTTTACCGTTATAAATTCTTGTTGTTTCTAAAAGAAATACTTTTCTGGGAGAAAAAAGGCATAGCAAAGCCGTAAGACTGTGCTTGGCACATCTCAAGTTTTATTGTTGATGCAAATTTTTTGAGTCGTAATGACTTAAAGCCTGAAAACCTTTTGGTGATCAAGCTGCTTTAAATTTTTAAGTTGTGTCGTTATAGCTTTTGGCAAGGACTGCCAAGAAATAATGAATGTGCAAAGCCAACTCCTTCTATAGGGAGTTCTGCCAGACATTTTAAATTATGGTGGCAGAACGGAAGAGGGTTCGCAGACTAGTAATAACTCAAACTAGCACACCCGTAGGTGTCCCTCTCCCGTCCTACCGCTACGGGAGGGAACGAGTAGTTCACCACACAAGGCTGTTCCTCAGAAGGAATGGCTCTGATGCGGGAGTTATTATGCGGTCTGCGACGACCGACTGGCAATGTGGCCAGCAGGCAAATGGTAATCTTCAAAAATTAAGGTGTCAATGTGAAATTGGCTATAAATTATTTAATTAATTATTGTTTTTCATTTAATTACATAATTAAGGAAAGTCTTAAGTAAAATTGAATAATCATTTTGTTTTTTAAGTTTTCTAGTTGAAGATACTCTTTTTTCATTTGCGCTGATTTAAGAGATTGGAACAAGCTTCAACTAGAAATATGAATTACAATTATTATGATTCTTTAGATAATCCCCCTCCTAAAACTTTATAAATTTCAATTTGGTTATTTAATTTGACCTGTTCAAGTGCCAGTAAGCCTTGCTGTGCTGCGTACGCAGAACGTTGTGCATCCAAAACCGTAAAATAACTATCAACTCCAGCTTTATAACGTGCCATTGAAAGTTTATATGTTGCAGATGTGGCAGATACTAAACGGCGCTGGGCATCTAAGCGTTCTTCAATATGTGCATGGGTAGCAAGCGCATCATTCACTTCTTTAAAGGCTGTTTGAATAGACTTTTCATATTCTGATAAAGCAACTTTTTGATCTATTTCAGCAATTTCAATACCCGCCTTTCTTGTTCCCCAATCAAAAATTGGTAGATCAATGCTTGGACCAACTGACCATGCAAAATTACCCGACTTAAATAAATCTTTAAGTTCAGTCGACGCATAACCTGTAGAACCAGTAAGGCTTATGGTTGGGAACATTCGCGCCTTCGCAGCACCAATGTTTGCACCTGCCGCTCGCAACCCATATTCAGCCGCTTTAATATCTGGACGATGATTTAACAAATCACTTGGTAAACCCGCTGCAAAATTCTTCTCAAGGGTAATATTTTTAATTGAATCGCTTGGAAGTAAGTTTTCAGGAATAGGAGAACCTGCTAACAAATCTAGTAGATTTTTTGCCTGTAGAATTTGAGTCTTATAAGTTGCAACGTCATTTCTAGCAGTCTCTACAGAAATTTGTGCTTGTTTTAGTGGCACTTCACTGTCAATACCAACATCAAAGCGCTTCTTGTTTAGGTTATAAGCATCGACTTGCGCTTTTAAAGTCTGCTCAGCAAGATTTAAATTGGCTTGTGCAAAAGCATAATTTAACCAGACCTGCGTGATGTTACTGATTAGACCAATTTGTACAGCTTCTTTCGCGCTTTGAGTTGCAAGATAGTTATTTAATGCTGCATCCTTTAAATTTTGAACACGACCCCAAAAGTCTAGCTCATAGGCAGTCATTCCTAAGCCCACTTGAAATGTAGAAACTGGGTTATTGGGGTTAATAGATGGGCTAACCTGCCGCACTGCATTTCCAGTTACCCCAATAGTCGGGAGCTGGCTATTTTTTGTGATTTGATATTGTTGCTGTACACGCTCAATATTAAGCGTAGCAGTCCGTAAATCCCGATTATTGTTTAGCCCTATTTCAATGACCTGTAATAATTTAGGATCAGAAATAAACTCTTTATAACTTTTCTCCGCAATGGTGGTTCCTGAGGAATTCTGAGCAAAATTTTGAGGAATATGAGAAATCGCTGTCGGCTGTGGTGCTTGCATATTTACACACGCAACGAGTGCAACAGAAAGTGCAGAAACAACGAGTCCACGAGATACGATTGCCACTTTCGACATAGTATTCTCCAAATAATAAAAGAAGTTGAGCATAGGACGCATCAGAGGAAATGGAGTATTTCCCCTGACGCATTTAACTTAAGATGAGATTTTTTTCTTAGAAGTTAGCTTTTCCACGGCGCCCAAAATGAAGATAAAGAACACGGGAACAAAGAAAATAGCCAGAATCGTTGCCGAGATCATGCCCCCAAATACACCAGTACCTAAAGCATGTTGAGTTTCAGAACTTGCACCTGTTGCAATTACGAGAGGAATTACACCGCATGTAAAAGCAAGAGAAGTCATTAAGATTGGTCGTAAACGAAGTTTGGCTGCTGCAACTGTGGCTTCAATCAAACTCATGCCTTCCTCTTTGAGCATCTTTGCAAACTCAACAATCAAGATGGCGTTCTTTGCGGATAGACCAATAATCGTAATGAGTCCAATTTTGAAGAAGACGTCATTCATTAGGCCTCTCGACATAATGGCAATAATTGCACCGAAAATACCAAGTGGTACAACCAACATCACAGAAAGTGGAATCGCCCAGCTTTCATAGAGTGCAGCCAATACAAGAAACACCACTAACATTGATAAACCAAGTAAAAAGGCCATTTGAGATTCAGACTGCTTTTCTTGTAAAGAGATACCAGTCCATTCGTAGCCAATGCCTTTAGGCAACTTAGCAATCAACTGTTCCATTTCACGCATCGCCTCACCCGAAGATGTATCGAAGTTAGGAATGCCGGCAATACTTAAAGATGGTCGTCCGTTATAACGATTATATTGTTGCGGTGCTTTGTTCCATTGAGGTGTTACCACTTCAGACAAAGACACCAATTGACCACTCGAACCCATCACTTTTAAGTTCAAGATATCTTTGAGTTGCATACGTGATTTAGCTTCAACCTGTACAATCACTTGTTGCATACGACCCTGATTTGGGAAGTCATTGATATACATTGAACCCATTGAGGTTGAAATGATGTCTGAAACGTCTGAGAATTTAACACCAAGGGTATTAAGTTTTTCACGGTCAATTTTTAAAGAAATATTGTCACCTTGTGGTAAACCTTCATTCCACACCATATAGAACTTTTTGTTCTTGGCAGCCATCTGCATAAGTTGGTCTTGGGCAGCCAATAAAGCAGGCATGCCTAAGTTTGCACGATCTTGTAAACGTAAACTAAAGCCTGAGAATGTACCCAGTTCATCAATAGCAGGTGGAAGTACCGCCATTGTTTCACCTTCCGAACTGTTCGCCATTGATGCATTGACTGCATTTGTCATTTCAGTTGCCGAAGAAGTACGCTCTTTGAAATCTTTTAAAGTCGTGAAAGCAACACCTACGTTTTGTCCTGCACCACTAAATCCCCATCCCATAATCGTCGTATTACTTTTGACATCGGGTTTGTCTTTAAGCGAATTTTCAAATTCATTCACTACATTTCGAGTACGTTCTGCCGTTGCATCCGATGGTAATTGGAAAGACGTCATAAACCAGCCCTGATCTTCCTCTGGCATAAATGCTGTTGGCCAATACTTCATTCCTGCAAAGGTAATACCTGTAATCACCACAAAGATCATCATGACTGGAACTGTATGTTTGATGATTTTAAGGAGCATCAATTCATACTTTTTCGTCACTTTATCAAAGCTACGGTCAAACCATGCAAAGAAGCCTTTCTTCTGATGATGACCATCAATTGGTTTTAAAATGGTTGCACAAAGTGCAGGTGTTAAAATGAGCGCCAATAAAGCCGAGAATAAAATAGACACGGACATGGTCAGCGTAAATTGTTTATAAATGATCCCGACCGAACCACTCGCAAAAGCCATTGGCAAAAACACAGCAGACAATACTAAGGTAATACCAATAATAGGACTGGTAATCTCTTTCATTGCCTTAGATGTTGCTTCTTTAGGATTTAATCCTTCAGTCGCCATAATCCTTTCGACGTTTTCAACGACGACAATCGCATCGTCGACAATAATACCGATGGCGAGCACCATACCGAACATGGTGAGTACGTTAATCGAAAAGCCGGCAAGCAGCATCACGGTAAAAGTACCGAGCAAAGCAATAGGTGCAACAATGGCTGGAATGAGCGTATAACGTACATTGTGTAAGAACAAATACATCACAATGAAAACCAGAACCATCGCTTCAAGTAATGTATGAATTACCTTTTCAATTGAAATTTTAACAAACGGCGCGGTGTCGTAAGGAATACTAAACTGCATGCCCTCTGGTAAGTTCAACTTTAATTCTTCAATTTTTGCTCTAACACCTTCTGCTGTTTTTACTGCGTTAGCACCCGGGCTTAACTGGATAGCGGCAGCGGTAGCCGGTTTACCATTTTCTAAAATAGCAAAGTTGTAGGCTTGTGATCCGATTTCAACATTTGCGACATCTGACAGACGAATTACACTTCCGTTAGTTTTGCTTTTTAAGCTGATATTCCTAAATTGCTCTACGCTTGATAGCTGACCTTGCGCTGACAATGGAATCGTAATCAGTTGACCTTTATTTGCAGGTAAATCGCCTAGGCGCCCCGGTGCAATTTCAACATTATTTTCACGAATTGCATTGTTTACATCGCTAATTGATAAACCATAAGAAACCAATTTATTTGGATCGACCCAAATGCGTAGGGCTTTCTCTGCACCAAAAGATTGGACTTTACCAACGCCTTCAACACGCTTTAGTTCTTCTACGACATTTCGAACCAGATAATCACTTAAATCTACTTCTGAATATTGGCCATTAGGAGAGTTAATACCCACCAGCATCAAGAAACCCGAAGATGATGCTTCAACCTGTAAACCTTGCTGCCGCACAATCTGTGGTAAGCGTGCTTCAACAGCCTTGATTTTATTCTGGACATCGACCTGAGCCATTTCGACATCTGTACCCGGTTTAAAGGTTGCAGAAATTTCTGCTGTACCCGAAGTATCGGTTGTCGCACTATAGTAAAGTAGATTTTTTACACCCGATAATTCTCGCTCAATTAAAGTGACAACACTATCGTTAATGGTCTTTGCTGTTGCTCCCGGATAAGTCGCACTAATGTTTACTTGAGGAGGCGCTACACTAGGGAAACGAGCAATCGGCAATTTTGGAATACTAAGTAACCCAAACAATATGATAAATATCGCGATCACCCATGCAAAAACAGGACGTCGAATAAAAAATTGAGACATCATGGTTGAGCTCCTTGATTTGTAGATGGTTTTGTTTCTACATTTGAAGCACTATTTTCTGATGCAGGCTTTTTCCACGTGGTCATTGCAAGTTTTTGATTTGGCTGGATACGCTCCATACCTTCAACAACGACTTTGTCACCGACTTTCAAGCCTTTGTTGGCGATATAGTACTGTTCATATTGCTGTCCAATTTCAATAGGACGAATCTCAGCCGAGCCTTTTGCATTGATCACATAGACCTGAGGCTCACCATTGATATTGCGCTGAATCGCTTGAGCTGGAACTAACAAGGCTTGTGGAATAGAAGCTCGGTCAATATTGACTCGCACATACATACCCGGAAGTAGTTTTCTCTCGGTATTATTTACTTCAATACGGAAGGTCACATCACCTGTTTCAGGGTCAACATTAATATCTTCAAACAACATTTTTGCTGTGACGTTATATTCCTGTCCGTGGCTATTAGAAATACGAACCGTTTTTTCACTGTTTGCAGATAACTCACCAGTTTTTAAAGCCGCTTGTAGACGCTCGTATTCACTAATTGATTGTTTTACATCGACGTAGACTCTATCAATCTGTTGGATTGTGGCCATGGTATTCGCATCACCTTGACCAACCAATGCGCCTTCAGTGACAAAAGATTGCCCAATACGACCAGAAATCGGCGCTCGAACAGTTGCATATTGCAGATTCAAATTTTGTCTGGTGAGCAATGCTTTCATTTGCGCAACATCAGCGAGAGCCTGACGATATTGAGCTTGAGCATTACTCACTTCTTGCTTACTAATTGCATTACTTGGTAAGAGCTGCTCATAGCGATCTAATTGAACTTTCAGTCTCGCAACCTCTGCCTCAGCTTTGTTAAGTGAAGCTCTATTGCTATTTACATCTGCTTCAAAGGTTTCAGAATTAATTTTATATAAAGCTTGGCCTGCTCTAACTTCACTACCTTGTTTAAATAAAACTCTTTCAATAATTCCTCCGACTTGCGGTCGAATTTCAGCAGTACGGAATGCTTGTACGCGTGCAGGAAGATTTTCACTAAAATTAACTGATTGCGATTGAATGCTTAATACACTTACTTTCGCTGGTGCTGGCTCAGCTTGAGCCGTTTCTTGTGAACCACACCCCTGTAATATCAGCCCAATAGATAAAAATAAAGGAAGTAAAAGATGCTTTTGCATACTGTCCAAACCAAGTGAGTTTTCGATGCTGACATTATTTTTGATGAGTGTGTAGCAATCGTCACTAAAGTGTGGAGTAAGTGTGGAGAAGTACCAATAATTTAGCGTATGATGAGTTGAAGCATTTTATATAGCCAAATTTCTATGTTTGATCGTTCTTTTTCTTTTGATTGTCACGATAAAGTTATCCTCGTTGTAGAAGATGATTACGACATTGGCGACATTATTGAAAATTATTTAAAACGTGAAGGAATGGTTGTTATTCGTGCTATGAATGGAAAGCAAGCCATTGAATTGCACTCTAGCCAACCCATTGATTTGATTTTACTTGATATTAAATTACCCGAGCTCAACGGCTGGGAAGTGTTAAATAAAATACGTCAAAAAGCTCAGACGCCCGTGATTATGCTAACGGCACTAGATCAAGATATTGATAAGGTCATGGCATTACGAGTTGGTGCAGATGACTTTGTTGTTAAACCATTTAACCCAAATGAAGTCATCGCTAGAGTTCAGGCAGTCTTAAGACGGACTCAGCTAACAAACAAGCCATTTAACAAAAATAAGATCTACAAAGATATTGAAATTGATACAGATACGCATAGTGTTTATCTTCATGCTCAAAACAAGAAAATATTGCTTAATCTTACCCTGACTGAATATAAAATCATTTCCTTCATGATTGACCAGCCCCACAAGGTATTTACTCGTGGTGAACTCATGAATCATTGCATGAACGATAGTGATGCACTAGAACGAACTGTAGATAGCCATGTGAGTAAGCTTAGAAAAAAACTAGAAGAACAAGGAATACTTCAAATGTTAGTTAATGTGCGTGGCGTAGGATATCGACTCGATAATCCACTAGCTGTCAAAGATGATGTCTAAATAATATAAAAATATGGCTAGGAAATATTTTATGAAAAGTAAGTTAGGAATCAGTAAGCAGCTTTTTATTGCTTTCAGTATTGTTAATTTAAGCGTTACCCTGTTTTCTATGTTGCTGGGATACCTTATTTATAACTATGCCATTGAAAAAGGTTGGCTCACTTTAGACTCTCTACAAGAGGATTGGACTAATTTTCATTTTATAGATTGGATTTGGTTATCTACTGTCATCTTGTGTGGCTGTCTTATTTCACTCGTGATCGGCATGCATCTCGCAAAACGTTTTATTCTACCCATTAATTTCTTAGCCGAAGCAGCCAAAAAAATTAGTCAGGGCGATCTCTCTGCTAGAGCTTACGACAACAGAATTCACTCGGCTGAAATGTCTGAGCTTTTACATAATTTTAATGATATGGCTCAAAAACTAGAAGTTTCTGTGGAAAATGCACAGGTTTGGAATGCTGCCATCGCTCATGAGTTAAGAACTCCAATCACCATTTTACAAGGCCGCCTGCAAGGCATAATTGACGGCGTTTTTAAGCCTGATGAAATTCTATTTAAAAGTCTTTTAAATCAAGTTGAAGGTTTATCTCATTTAGTTGAAGACTTACGAACGATAAGTTTAGTTGAGAATCAACAGTTAAGATTAAATTATGAGTTATTAGATTTTAAGTCTGTGATTGAAAAAGTTCTCAAGGCCTTTGAAGACCGCCTAGAACAAGCAAACTTAAAGCCAGAACTTGATTTAACCACTACACCTGTATTTTGTGACCGTCGCCGTATTGAGCAAGTTTTAATTGCGTTAATTGATAATGCTATTCGTTATTCAAATGCAGGAAAACTTAAGATCTCTTCAGAAGTGGTCTCAGAAAACTGGATATTAAAAATTGAAGATGAAGGCCCCGGCATCGCAACTGAGTTCCAAGATGATCTATTTAAACCCTTTTTTAGATTAGAAGAGTCAAGAAATAAAGAATTTGGTGGTACAGGATTGGGATTAGCTGTTGTACATGCGATTGTGGTTGCGCTTAAAGGTTCTATTCACTATAGCAATCATGGCTCAAAAAGCACTTTCACCATAAAAATTTTGATGGATAAGTAAAGACGCTGAGTTATAAAATTATTCTTCACTTTCTTTTACTCTTCTACGAATTTCTTCACGCCATTTTGTGGCATTTTCTTGTTGCTTATTCAATAAAACACCCAGCATAAAGGCTGTAGCTGCGGCTCCAATTAAGGCAATGCCAGTTTCATAAATAATATCTATAACAAACTCTAATACGCCTTCAGATAGGAAATCTAAGGTGCCAGAAAACTTAAGAAATTTAGCTATGGCAACCACGATAACACCCAATAAAGCACCAGCCCACAAGAATATTTTATGAATGTTTAGAGGAGCTGTGACTTGATCGATCTGATCGGGATATTTTCGATAGTACTCAATTTCATCCTCCGTCACTTCAGAGTTGGACTTAAATAACAATTTAATAAAGAGCTTATCTTGGTCAAGTTTTGAGTTTTTCTTCATAGATGTTATGTGTGATAAATCTTCTAAGGTTTCATGTTACTCATTTTTTCTTTACTGAGTAAAAGTTTTTAAGCGTTCTCTATATTTAAAATAATTTATAGCATTACTCTCACGTTTTAATTTTACCTAGTTAACTTATCCAAATTTTTTATGCTAAAACTACGATTACTAATTTAAGTAAAAATAAATCTATATGAATAGACTTGAATGTAATCGCATGTTTATTTCGATCATTGAGCAAGGAAGTTTTGTTAAAGCTGCCGAAAATTTAAATACAAGCGTCGCACAAGCATCCAAGCTCATTTCAAAACTAGAGAACGAATTAGGCGTACAGCTGCTAAAAAGATCGACACGCTCATTGAAGCCCACAGAACTCGGATTAGCTTATTACCACCGAATTAAGCAACTTATGGCAGAGTTTGATGAAATTGAAATTAGTATTAAAAATCAATCTCGCGCCCCAGTAGGCAAACTAAAAATAAGTGCTCCTAACTCTTTCGGAACAGTGCAATTAAGCAAAACACTGGTTAACTTTGCCCAGAAATATAGCCAAATTGAATTAGACGTCAGCTTTACCGACCGTACGGTGAATGTCATTGAAGAAGGATTTGATATCGCCATTCGAATTGGAGAGCTTAAAGATAATAATTTAATTGCGACTCCATTATCTCAAATTAGATTTGTATTAGTCGCATCTCCCCTTTATTTAGAAAAATTTGGTTATCTTCGAAGCCTACAAGACCTAGAATCTCATTCCTGCATCATCGATACAAACTTTAAAGATCCGTATGAATGGACTTTTTTTGAAAAATCACCTTCGAATGTATTACATACCATTAATGTAAATGGTCGGATTCATTTTGCGAATACAGAAGCTTGTTTAGCTGCAACCATAGCAGGACTTGGCATCGCAAGATTACCCATGTTTATTTTAAAAGATGCACTTATCGGCAAAAAGATTATTCCTATTTTAGAAAACTATGAATTACCGCGAAGAGGTCTCTATGCGGTCTACCCACCAGCAAAACACCTAGCCAACAAGGTGAGAACTCTAATTGATTATTTAAAAGAGCAATATGCGTACCCTGCCGAATGGGAAATTTACGAGTAATTATTTCCAAAATAGAAATAAACATTCAATTTCAGCCTACTTAATCACTTAAAAATTCAACAGTAGTATGTATTCATCAAGCTAATTCTCATCGAGACATACAATGAATACATCAAACACAGCTCCTTATGCGGCATTATTACTCCGTATAACCTTAGCGCTTTATTTCTTTGCCCATGCTGGTCTTAAACTGTTTGTATTTACACCAGCAGGTACAGCGCAATTTTTCCAATCTGTTGGAGTTCCGGGATGGATGGCATATGTGACTATTCTCTGGGAGATTTTAGGAGCAATATTATTATTCGTTGGTTTTAAACCTCGAATTGTTGCCATTGCACTGATTCCTGTCTTATTGGGTGCAATATTTACTGTACATGGTGCTGCCGGTTTCTTTTTTACAAACCCTAATGGCGGCTGGGAGTTCCCATTTATGTGGATTATTTCTTTAGTTGCTCTCGCACTCATTGGTGATGGACCATTTTCTCTAAGTAAATCTTTTAAAAACTAAGCTCGTTAATAGATGAGATGCCATTGCATGAATGGCATCTAAACACCAAATACTCAGCTCATTCAGGATATTAAAATGAAAGATCTATTTATAATTTTATTACACGGCGTAGGTAGTAATGGTGAAGACTTAGAAGCAGTTGGAGAATTTTTTAAGGCCAATCATTCTAATTTGAATTTTGTCGCACCCAATGCTCCTTTTAGCTTTATGAACAGTAAAGAGGCCTATCAGTGGTTTAGCATCGCTGGGGTTAATGATGAGAATCGCTTTAGTCGGATTAAAGAAGCCAGAGCTCATTTTGATCAAAAAATCCAAGAGATCATTAACGAAAATCAATTAGAAAACCACTTAGATAAAGTCGTTTTTTTAGGATTTTCTCAAGGTTCAATAATGGCTTTAGATGCGGTCGTTTCAGGACGTTGGCCTATTGCTGGGCTGATTAGCATCGCTGGAAGATTAGCCAGTCCAATCAATAATGAAATTAATAAAAATACGAAAATTTTATTAATTCATGGTGAATCAGACACTGTTATTCCTCCAAGCGAAAGCCAAAGCGCATATCAACAAATGCATTCAGCAAACTTAAATGTTGAGTTGAATATTTTACCCGCTACGGGACATACCATTTCGCATTCAGCGCTCCAGTTAAGTCTTGATTTTTTAAACACTATTTAACCTATTTGGCCTACATCCAAATCTGAACTTAGATCTTCCTAAATCTAAGTTCCGTACTTTCTCGTCTCAAATTATTCTTCGGAGTTAAAAATGACTACATCAATCCGTGCAGAAGATATTATCAGCCCCATTACTGATACTATAAAAGCGAATAAAAACTCACCAAAAGAAGCAAAAAATCTAGGTTTATTTGCTTACGATAAACCAACCCCAGAAAATACAGTTTTATTACTTATTGATCATCAAGTTGGTTTAATGGCTAGCGTTCGTGATACATCGAGCCTCGCTGAATTAAAAAGTAATGTTCTTGGTTTAGCACGTACAGCCAAAGCTCTTAATATTCCAACACTGATTACATCATCAAACGCACAATGGCAAAACGGCGACACTCTCCCAGAAATTAAGTCATTGTTCCCCCATAATTCAATTTATCGACGTACAGGGATCATTAATGCATATGAAGACCCGACTTTTCGTAAAGCACTTATTAATTTACTAGAAGCAACAGGTCGAACCCATATTATTATTGCAGGCGTAACCATTGGTACTTGCTGTACTTTCCCGACACTATCGCTATTAAATGATGGATATAAAGTCTACCCAGTCATTGATGCATGTGGCGCATGGAATCAATATGAAGTTCAGGCCGCTACTTTACGCATGGCAAATGCAGGTGCAGAACCAGTAACAACCTTTAGTCTAGCTTGTGAATTACAGGCTGACTGGAAAAAGCCTTCAGCAGATCAAATGCTTGAGCCTTTCAAAGAGAACTTATCGGAATATGGGTTTGTGCTACAAAACTTCTGGGATAATGTCGGTACCCCAGCAGTTGAAGATCCTTTCAAAGTCAAATAACTGATTTTTCTTAAGCTTTGTATCTTTGATTTTTAGGTAAATTTAGAGATACAAAGCTTTCTCGTTTTATTTTAAGAATTAACTACTCGGACAGTTTGATAATTTTACCAACAATATGTTCATGTGTAGGTACAAGCCCTGCTTTTAAACCCAGCGGCTTAAACACCTTATCTAACACAGATTGGGTAAGTTTACCTTTATCCTGCTCAATATCAGTTAATGTTCGACGACTTACTCCAACCAAAGCAGCATATTGCTCTTGAGACAAGCTCAATACGTTCTTTCGCAAATACGTCAACAATTGACCAAGCGTAATTTCATTAAATAAATATTGTTTATATAAATCGATGAGAACTTGCTGACGATCTTGAGTCTGATTTTTCATGTTTATAACAGCTCCCATCTTTTCAATTTAGCTTCTATGTAGTCAAATGAAAGTGCTGGCATTTCAATAATCTGTTGAGGTACACCTTTATCGATTAAGCGTTGTTTTAGTCCAACAAGATTACGTGCCAGTGATTTTAATGCGCCTATAGACAAATCTGGGTCACACCAAGGTGCAAGTTTTTGGGTAATTTGAACCCAACGATACTCACCGCCTTCTTCATACGGACTTCCCCATGTAGTCGATCTAATCACTACTTCTGGATCGGCTTTCATAGGCGCAAAATCATAAATAGGAGAAAGAGAAATTTTTCCTGATTTTTTTAGAAAAGATGTATTACGACCATGATTGTCTGAATTACCGAAAATAATATTAAGCAAATCTCTTTGTAACCACTCACAGATGAATTGTGAAGCATCAAAATCTGAATCGATGTGAGTCAGTAAATTGCATAGATTCTCTATAACTTCAAAATGATTAAGATGACTACCTGAAGACTTATTTAGTACCGAATAAACAGATTCCAAACCATGACGGTGCCACTGCTGATTACGCCATTCTGTGTCAAATCTTGGCAGCCATAAAGAAGGATACTTTGTACCTTCAATGAGCTTCATTTGAGTTGTCTCAATCGTATCAAAACCTAATTCATTGAGTATTTGATAGTAATAATATTCAGCTCTGAGAATGTCGCAATCAATTTCACTGCGCTTATTTCTTGGAAATTTAACTAAATAATGTTGATCTGGTTGATCAAAATTTTCTTGGTATGTATCAATCCAGACTTTTTGATCTGGCGAAACACGAATAAGTAATTTGGGCGCTTCTCCACCGGCACCAGTTGCACCACCACTAATCGCACCCATTTGCTGAGCGTACTCAAGAAAATCAACATTACGATCAGCCACATCTTCTTTACTGAAATAACGTAAGTGTAAAGTTGAGTCAGGATTTATAGGTGGAAGTGCTTCTTTAATCCGTAAATTACCAACAGGAGCAATGCCCCCTTTTTCTAATAAGATACTATCTTGCTCTGCATGAGTTAAACGTTGTAAATCTAGATAATTCACCCAGTAACGTCGTGCAGCACCTGAAGGAACGATATCATCTAAAAAACCAAACCATGTGCTCGATTCATGTTTTATAAGTATTTGCACAGGAAGTGACAAACTACAGGCGTGCTCATCGCGCTTGTCTAAATATTGAAGCGCATAATCCAATTCATACTCTAATTCACTTGCACTAGCCGAACCTTGTTTAGACTCTAACAGTTTTAGTTCTGCTATATCTAACCAGTTCGTATCAAGTAGTGCTTGTATCGTTAATTTTTTCATTGATATAAATGAGCAATTATTTTCTCAAAAATACTATAAAACAAACTTTTTGTGAATATATTTGCGCAATATTATTTAATTCATATCAATTTTGAGCAAAATTTTGCTCATATTAATATTGTCTGATATTAGCTAGTAAAGCCATCTTTTGACCTTTTCTCTTTAAATTCTTATTGAAGTGTCATATCTAATCTAACCCAGATTTATAAAATAATTTTTATAATTTAAATAATGGATAATTAAATATGGATCGTTTTAAAACTATTTTACTTATTACAAGCACATGTTTAACAACAACTCTTTATGCCAAGCAACAAGTCGTGTGTGTGTTTGACCCAATTGGTAAATCGGGAGATGCTTTCGCTTTAGCCAAAGACTATGCACTTGAAGCCAAAAATTGGGGAGCAGATCTATCTTTAAAAGCCTATGTTGATGAACGCGTTGCGGCTGAAGATTTAAAAGTTGGAAAATGTGATGGTGCAATTATTAGTGGTTTACGTGGGCGTCAGTTTAATAAATATACAGGATCTTTAGATGCGGTCGGCGCATTAACAAATATGAAAACGGCAATTAATGCCTATAAGCTGTTGTCTTCACCAATGGCCGCAAAAAACATGGTTGTAGGTCCTTATGAAATCGCAGGTTTAGGCACAATTGGCCCTGCATATTTATTTGTAAATGATAGAAGTATCAATACACTCGCTAAAGCTGCCGGTAAAAAAATTGGGGTATTTAAATACGACGAAGCCCAACCAAAGCTTGTGCAACATGTTGGCGGTCAGGCTGTATCTGTAGACGTGACCAATGCCGGTGCGAAGTTTAATAACCATGAAATTGATATTGTGCCCGCTCCTATTGTGGCATTTAAACCTTTTGAACTACACAAAGGTTTAGGTGAGAAAGGAGCAATCATTCGTTTTCCTTTAACTCAAATTTCAGCAAACTTCATTATTCGTAAAGACCAGTTTCCAGCAGGTTTTGGGCAAAAGTCTCGAACTTGGGTAGCCAGCCAATTAAATAGAACGTTTGGGATTATTGCCAAATATGAAAGTGATATTCCTTCAAAATATTGGATGGATATTCCTAAAAATGAACAAGTAAATTATATGAAAATGATGCGCGAGGCACGTATACAGCTAACCAAGGCGGGCATTTATGATCCTAAAATGATGAATTTTTTGAAAAAAGTGAGATGTAAAGAAAATCCAAGTAATTTTGAATGCGCGTTAAATGATGAATAAACACTCAAACAAAAACATATGCTCATCTTGTTTTGAGGTATTCAAGTTCGTTATTAAAAGCAAATGGGCTACATGGTTCGTAGCCCATTTCAGCAATGTTAGATTTATCTAAATTGAGCACATATTAAAAATCTTATGCTTAAAAGCATTAGTTAGATTTAATAATTTGCGAATCAGTAAGTTCTTTGATTTTCGCTTGGTCATAACCTAAAGAAGTAAGAACCTCTATAGTATCTTCACCAACTTCCGGCACGTTTTCACGTACACCAAAGCGTTGACCATCCATCGTAAATGGTAATAAAGGAACCTTTACTTGCTTACCATTTTCTAGCACTACTTTCCCCATCCCACCTGACTCATTTAAGTGAATATCTTCAAATAAATCTTCTGGACGTTGGATCGGAGAAAAAGGTAAACCAGCTTGTTCACATAGTTCCATTACTTTTGTTTTGTCTAATTGGCTAAGAGTTTCGCGAATAATTGGATGGATTTGCTCACGTGCTTTTACACGTTGGTTATTTTGAGCGAAATCTGGATTATTTTTTAGTACTTCTAAGCCAAAAGCATCACAGAATGCAATCCACTGCGAGTCAGTAACTACACCGATAAAGACTTGTTCATTATTTTTAGTGTTGAAAACATCATATACTGCCCAAGCTGAAACACGATTTGGCATTGGGGCTACAGGCTTATCTGTAACTGCTCTTTGCATCATGTGCTGCGCAACCAAAAATGCAGAGTTTTCGAATAAACCAGTTTCAACAAGTTGACCTTGGCCAGTTAATTGACGTTGATATAAAGCAGCAACGATTGAGTAAGCACAGAACATCCCGCCCATCACATCATTAACAGATGCTCCAGCACGTAATGGACGTCCCACAGGACCAGTCATATACGCAAGCCCAGTCATCATTTGTACGACTTCATCCAAGGCTGTCCGATGTTCATAAGGACCGGGTAAAAAACCTTTCATTGAACCATAAATAATATCGGGCTTAATTGATTTAACCCCTTCATAATCGAGTCCTAGTTTTTTCATCGCTCCGGGTCTAAAGTTTTCAATCACAACATCCGCAGTTTTGATTAAGTCCTTAACAAGTGACATTCCTTTTTCACTTTTAATATCAACTGACAAACTTTTTTTATTACGGTTATAAGTCATCCAGTAACCCGCACCCGACCCCATAAGTCTGCGAGTGTTATCACCTTGAGGTAATGGTTCAATCTTGATGACTTCAGCACCTAAATCTGCGAGAAGTAAACCACATGCAGGTCCCATAACCATATGTACGAATTCTAGAACTCGGATTCCAGCCAGTGGGAGTTTCTTTTCATCTTTCATGTTATTGGTCCTTTGCATATTTGAAATTTTTACCTACGCCTGCATCTGGAATAAATCCGTAAAGTGGTTCTCCTGGTATTCCTTGCTTTAACCATTCGCGAGCTTCAACAAGTCGATCAATATCAATACCAGTACGTAATCCCATGCTTTCTAACAGGTAAACTAAATCTTCAGTGACAATATTGCCTGATGCACCGGGAGCATATGGACAAC
Source organism: Acinetobacter sp. V116_7 (assembly GCF_056735735.1). Lineage (NCBI taxonomy): Bacteria > Pseudomonadati > Pseudomonadota > Gammaproteobacteria > Moraxellales > Moraxellaceae > Acinetobacter > Acinetobacter sp. V116_7. The sequence goes on along the minus strand of NZ_JBWZIF010000028.1, from coordinate 231,744 downwards.
CGCCAATACCGCCTTGCGAGGCATCAAATGTGGTAACACCCACTTCAATTGCGGCTAAAACATTTGCCAGACCTTGCCCACGCGTATTATGGAAATGTGCGCTACCTGCTAAATTTCCGACTTCCTGTTTTAATTTTTTAAATAGACTGCGGACTTGGACAGGATTTGCATATCCAACCGTATCTGCTAGGCCAATCTCATCTACACCTAATTGGGCCATTCGTTGAGCCATCGTTAGGACTTCATTTTCCGTAACTACACCTTGAATCGTGCAGCCAAAAACTGTTGATAGACCTGCTTCTATTAATATTTCTGGATATTTTTCATTTCTCAGCTGAATGATTGAATTCACTTCTTCATAAACTTCAGCATGAGTTTTACGAATATTTGAAAGTGAATGAGGTTCACTCACTGAGACAGGGATCGTAATTTTTTGAACCCCAGCTCTAAATGCATTTTCGGCACCCTTTAAGTTTGGGACTAAAGCGGTAACGAATACATCTTTTAAAGTTAAAGTGTGTTCAACCAGCTCTCCGCAATCCGCCATTTGTGGCAGCAATTTTGGAGATACAAAAGATCCAACTTCTATTTCAGTTAATCCTGCTTGAGCTAAAGCTGAAATCCATTTTTTCTTCATATCGGTTGGCATGGTTTGTTTAATACTTTGCAAACCATCGCGAGGTCCAACCTCACTCACCAATATATCGATGTCCTTTGAATGGCTCATATGCTTACATTTCCTATTGCACAAGAATATTTTTACATACAACGCAGAAGCGTTCTATCTAATAGAACATAGTTCTATTTTTAATGCAAATTAAAAATTTTATCCCCCCATGACAAATTCAATTAATTTTAAAAAGACTTGACATGACTCTAAATTAGCTAAAAAATAACAATTAATAGAACATCGTTCTGCACAGTAGAACTACAAGGATGCATGTATGAATCTTTTTGTTTCCCTAAAAGAGTTACACACTAAAGATGGAAATTTGTTTGATAGAGATATCTCATCGAGTCGAATTTTTATTGCTGATTATAGAAATGGAATCATGCCATTAGAAAATTTTGGTAAGCCAATGTTTTTTCAACACTAATTTCTACTTAAAGTTTATTTCTTAAGTAAATCAAGGATTGATTTATGTTAGTCTTTTTAAGTTACAGCATGATCGCTGTATTTATGTATGCGGTAATGTCGAAACGCTTATCCGCACTTACAGCTTTAGTACTTATTCCAGTAATTTTTGCTCTTCTGACTGGTCATGTCACAGACATGAGTAGCATGATGATTGATGGGATTAAGCTACTTGCTCCCACTGGCATCATGATTACCTTTGCAATTTTATATTTTTGCATGATGACAGATGCTGGTCTCTTTAATCCGCTCATTCAATTCATCATTAAAATTGTTAAAGGCGATCCGCTAAAGATTGTTGTGGGCACAGGTATTCTTGGAATTTGTGTCGGGTTAGATGGTGATGGCGCAACGACTTATATTATTGTCGCAACAGCATTATTGCCTTTGTACAAAAAAGTTGGAATCCGACCACAAGTCATGGCAACTGTTCTATTGCTTTCAATTGGGGTAATGAATATTTTACCTTGGGCTGGCCCATTTTCTAGAGCTGCGAGCGCACTTAAAGTCGATCCGACTGGACTCTTTTTACAAATGTTGCCAGTGATGTGTGCTGGTCTTATTTGGGTGATATTTGTCGCTTTTTATCTTGGTTTAAAAGAAAGAAAGCGCTTAGGTATTCATGAAATTACACCAGATGACGACCTTATACATGAAGAACCAAATAAGAAAAGTTGGAAATCATGGTTTAACCTGATACTTACTATTCTTCTCATTTTTTCAATGATTAAAGGTTATTTACCTTTAGCTCCTCTGTTCATTTTGGCATTCTGTATCGGTTTAGTGGTTAACTTCCCTGAATTATCTGAACAGAAAAAATTAGTCGCAAAATATGCCGATAGTGTTTTAGCAGTGTCTTCTCTGATCTTTGCTGCTGGTATTTTTGTAGGAATCATGACAGGTACAGGCATGATTGAAGCTATTGCTCAGCATCTCATTTCAGTTATTCCTGAAACGTCTGGATCTTATCTGTCATCGATTACTGCTTTTATTAGCATGCCATTTACCTACATTTTGACGAATGATGCTTTCTATTTTGGAATTTTACCTATTCTTGCTGAAACAGCTTCACATTATGGTATTAGTGCGAATGAAATGGCTATCGCAAGTTTAATCGGACAACCTATTCATTTGTTAAGTCCAATGGTCGCGTCAACTTATCTATTATGTTCTTTAACCAATGTAGATTATGGTGAAAATCAAAAGGCATCCATACTCTGGTGTACTGGAACCTGCCTAGTGATGTATGTTGCAGCTCTAGTTATCGGACTTATATAAATCAATAAAAGTGCTTTCAATATTTGAAGGCACTTTTATATTCTTCTATGTTTTATCTCACTGCATACTGACATTCACTAAAAAATCTATTTCATCTTTTAAATTACAGCTATACTTATTCATTCCTAAAACACTTAAATTTAATTGAGTTTTTATATTTTTGTATGACGAAATCAACACAAGATCCTGATAGCCAAATGGATAAGCAAAATTCAGGTGTAGCTGCCGTAGATAGAGCATTACTTATTTTAGATGCTTTTGATATAGATAGTCCTGTCTTATCTCTCGCAGAAATTTCACGCCGTACAAAGCTATATAAAAGTACTATTCTTAGATTACTGAGTTCATTAGAACGTCATGGTTATGTCGTCAGAAATGAAGATGGTCAATTTTCTTTAGGTATAACTCCTTTAAAACTATCAAGAATTTATCAAAATTCTTTTAAGCTTAAAGATGTTCTTTACCCTGTATTAGAAAGAATCACCAAAGAAACAGGTGAAACTTCTTCATTTTATATTTTAGATAACGATAAGCGCGTGGTTTTATTTCGCATTGAACCAGCTCGATCTGTAAAAGTTTCAATCTCTGAAGGAGATACTTTTCCAGTGAATGTTGGAGCTTCAGGTAAAATTCTTCGTGCATTTTCTCAAAATGAAGTAGATAAAAATCTACAACAAATCCAAAATCAATTTTGGGCAAGCTCCTTTGGGGAACGAGATCCAGAGACTTCTTCGTTATCTGTACCTGTATTTAGCAATGGTAGACAGTTACAAGGGGCACTTACCATTTCAGGTCCTTCTGAACGTTTAACACAAGAAAAAATTACCGAAAATATTTCGCTTTTACTTGAATGCAGTATCCAAGTATCGAAGTATTTAGGAGGAGAAATTAGTCCCCTTATAGAGCTGATTAAATAATGTAAAGTAGCAAAAATTTACTACCTTCATAAAATATAGGGATTAAATATTACATTTATTTTTATCTAAAATTCTCCTGATTACAGTACGAGTAACAGAAAACTCTTTAGCTAAGTAATAAATACTTTTTCCCTTTTTATAATTTTCAATCACTTGGCTCTTTTGAGCCTCAGAAAGCTTTTCAGGACGACCCACTCTCTTGACGCTTCTATTTATTTCAAAAAAATTATGGTGAACCCCTAATTTTTTTTCAAAATCAGTACAAAGCTTCAAAAAGTGTATAAAAACAGTTTTCAAATCACCGTTAATTTCATTTTTTGAATAATCCATACAAACCAAATGAACTTTCTTCTGTTCAATTTTACTAATTATGTTCAGGATCTCCTCAAAAGAATTACCTAAACAGTCTATCCCCTTAACGATTAAACTATCACCTTCCTCTAAAGCATAATTAACTAGATTTGAAAACTTATCTCGATAAGAAATAGATTTTTCAACTAGGACTTCTTCAACAATTAATCTATTTTTTTGAATATGATAGCCACTTCCACCAAACATAGACATATATTTATGAAGATCCATTTTTTCATCAGGATTTATCCTAACATAAGCAAATATACGCATTTTAAAAATTTCACATTGACATTTTTAATTAAAAGTATAATTGCAACAGTTTAGATATTGGATGCCAATTAAACTAATTTCAATAACCATATTAGATTAAAAGACTAATAAATTAAAAGAAATTAGTTTTATATACCACATATAACAAAATGAATAGTTTTATCAAATTTTCAAATTTATTTACATAATAAAGCTAAATTGGAAGACATGTTGTTTGCTTAACACTCCTCAACGGAATCTCTGTAACAACATTTTGTATCCCTTTGATTTTTGTAAGTGTTTCCATTTGAAACCTTTGATAGTCCTCTAAATCTTTAGCAATAACTCGTAAAAGGTAGTCATACGTACCCGCCATTAGATGACACTCTAGTACTTCTGGTGCTTGCTCCATTTCTTTTGCAAAATTTTCAATAGTCACTTTATCTTGACGCTCAAGCGTGATCCGGACAAATGCTGTAAATTTTAAATCTACTGCTGCTGGATTTACTAATGCAACATAACCTGTAATGACTGATTGTTCTTCTAAAAGGTGAACGCGACGTAAACAAGGGGTTGCAGAAAGCCCCACTTGCTGTGCAACCTCACTATTTGTTTGATTCGAATTTTTCTGAATTATTCTCAGAATTTTTTTATCCACCAAATCAACCATAATTAATCCAAAAAACTAAGTTATAAAAAAATATTAAATAATATAACCAATTTTACCAAAAATAAAAGTTAAAAAAACATCCAATATCTAAAGCCCAGTTACTATAATTTGAAATTATAGTTCCGCCAGTCTTCCACTAGATCCTTTTTCGGAGTTACTACATGCTTGATCTCTCTCTTTTACCTTTTATCGCAACATCTCTTTTGATCATTCTTACTCCGGGTCAAGATATGGTTCTCGTTATGTCACGGTCTTTATCTAATGGCACTCGAGTAGGAATAACAACAGCTGCTGGTATCAGTTCAGGATTATTACTACACACCATATTAGCAATGTTAGGAGTCGGTACCCTCCTACAAGCCTCTGAATGGCTTTTTATAATATTAAAACTTGTTGGAGCTATTTATTTAATCTATTTAGGTTTTAAACTTTTCCGATCTACAGACGATCTAATATTAGTTAACAACGATCGTGCCCCAGACTCATCATTTAAAATCTTTTTACAAGGTGCTTTTTCTAATATTTCCAACCCTAAAATTATGCTTTTTTACTTTGCCTTCCTTCCTCAATTCGTTCATCCAAACTCAACTAATCCTATGTTATCTCTATTTATATTAGGCGCAACTTTCGCTGGTATAACTTTTTTAGTTAAAGGCCCCATCGCTTTACTTTCTGGAATGTTAGCGAACAGAATCCGAAATAATCCTTACTTTTTAATGTATATGTATAAAGTCTCTGGTACCGTTCTTTTTATACTCGGTATTAAACTTGCTTTGGAGCATAAATAATTTTCTTCCTAGATTAGCATTAATATTTATATCAACTCTTACAGACTTGAATTTTGTAAAACTAAAAACTCATATAAAAACCAAAAACTTTATTTATATCAATAATATGCAATTATGCATAAAAGCACCAAACTAGAGGTTGAATGAGATAAATTATTTAATTTCTAGTTCTTTCAATTTTTCGATAGCTTCGTCACTGCCTCTTTTAGCTGCTTTACCATACCACTCGATCGCCTTGCTCATGTTCTTATCTGTTCCAATTCCATATTCATAACATCTAGCTAATTCATATTGACCAATTCCATACTCTAACAATGCAGCCTTCCGATAATATTCAAATGCCAGTTTTTCATCTTTTTTAACACTGATTCCTTCTTCGTAAAACGTTCCCAAATAATAAAAAGCCATGAAATCATTTTGTGCAGCAGCGCTCTTATACCAAAAGAATGCCTTATCTAGATTTTTATCAACGCCTTCTCCATTTTGATACATTAGTCCCAAATTTATTTGAGCTGACACATCACCTTGAAGTGCTGCTTGTTTAAACCATTTAAAAGCATTTGTATCGCTTTTTTCTGTACCTAAACCATCTCGATACATCAATGCTAAATTATATTGTGCTTGTAATTCTCCGTTATTCGCAGCTTTAAGGTTCCACTTAAAAGCTTCGGAATAGTCTTGGACAACCCCAGTTCCTGTTTGATACATATATGCAATTCGAGCATCTGCTAATGGACTTCCTTGTTTTGCAGCCACTAAAAATAGTTCTAAAGCTTTAGCGTAATCTCGCTCTTTACCATTAATCCCTTCAAAATAATCTTTGCCCTCATCTAGAAGTACATCAATTGATGAATCAGCCAATACCTCATTTTTTACAAGCATTAATAAAAAGATAATGAATATAAATTTCTTTAAAATCATTTAACTTCCTTCTTTTTATCTCAATATTTTATAGTTAATAAAATTATATTGAGTTACTTGTCACAAACAACAATAAAAACTAAATAACCCAACCATATAAAAGTTGCTAGAAGAAATAGAAAGCCTAACAAAATAATTTTTTTCAAAATGCTCATAAGAACCCTAAATCATTAAACACCTAACTTAGTAAAAACAAGTACCACCTATTGTTTCCAAAATTACCTTCAAACAAGCCATTTGTAGCTGCTACATTTAATTGTTACTTTGGTCGTGCATTGTTTCGTAAGATTGCGCTCTTAATTGCTCTTCGTTTGTACCGAAGTATTTTTTTCTCAACTCCTCAACAGACTGTTGCTTAGTTTCATTGCTCATGCCAGTTTTTAAAATCTGATCTCTCTCATTTAAATAACTATTTACTTGTTGACCCCATACAGCTTCTTCTTGATCAACTTTTTCCAACCGTTTTGCAGCTTCTGTCCCTAACAAATTTTCACGCATATTTCTAATATCTTCAGATGTTCCACCTTTTCCCTTAATTTCTTGAGTAAGTTGCTGCAATTCTTGAAATTGCATGGCAGTTTTTACTCCTGATCCTAAACTTTCTGGAAGTTTGTCAATTAATTGCGATATTTGGCTCGCTTTTTGTTCCGTACTTAAAGACTTATCTGCGTAAATTCGCATCTGCTCGATGTTAAATTGATTTAGATTTCTTTCATTACCAAACAAAGCATTTATCTCTTCAGGCTTGAAAAACTTTTGCTGAAAACTATTGATCTGATTTACTAACCGTTGATACGCATTAAAATCATTGGCTGTAAAATTGCTTTCTGGTGTTAGATTTTTTAAAGCATGATTGTACGCCACGTATTGGTCTAATAAATATATTGCATATTTAGCAGCCTCAGCTGGCAAGTTTGCGGTTAAATATTGACGAATATTAGATACAAGCTCATTTTCACTTTTTTCACCTAAACTTGAAAAAAAGTAATCAAAACAACTTCGTATTCCAACTGTTAAAATTAATTTTCCTTGTTTATCAACTTGAATTGGACAATCAATTTCCGTGCCCTGTAGTGAAGCTGATAGTTGAGGTGCATTTTTATTTTGACTAGCATTTGCTTGACTGTATTTAGATTCAGTATAAGAGTCTGATTTATTGCTACTCGAATTTGTTGAAGTTTGATGATCTGGTTTAAAAAACCAATAGATTAAGCCCAAACACATCACAATAAAAACTATGAATAATACTTTACGCTTCAAGACCGTTATCTCGCATTTTTACTTTTTTAATTCAAAATAATTTTATAAAGGAGCCATAAGCTCCTTTAATATTTAACCTATAGTCCTAAATTTTTAAGACGATTGGCTTGTAAACGGTATGGTGTGACAGGATTTTGTAAGAAACCAACTAAACCAAGCGTCTGGTTAACTTCATCGAGATGATTAAAAGCATAATTATCACGAATGACTGTACCAAGATGATTTGAACATCTAGAGACTAAGCCATCACTTTGACTCGGTATAAGTAAAGATAAAGCCAATAATCCTGAGTCAAAAGGATCTAATATGTTAGTGGCAGGACTTGTTCCGCCCCAAGAATAGTAACGAACACCCTTAACAAGTTCATCACCAGAACCACACTCGGTAACTGGCACACCAGCAGAAAAGCGTTTATTAAAATCGGCTGCTCCAGCTGTAGTTAAAGAGTTTAAGCCAGCAATACTGTTTTGGTCATAATAATGACCTGAACCAACACCCACTAGAGAAAAAAAGACGTTAACTGCTGTACCAAGTGCTGGTTCTAATATTGGGCCTACAGATGATTTGGTTAAATTATAAACGATATCAGCAACAGGTGAACCTTTGTTAGGGCCGCCTACAGAGGTTGCTGAAGCAACCTTATTAGGCATTAACCCAGCAACATAACGAACAGATTGACTACCATGGCTATGGCCAATTAAGTTAACTTTTTCTGCACCTGTAATTGCTAAAATTTGTTTAACTTGTAGAAGTAATTGCTCACCACGCACCTCAGAAGAGTTAAAAGAAGCTTGTTGAGCCACATAAACATTAGCGCCATTAGCCACCAAATCTTCAGTAATACCATTCCAGTATTGTAAAGGGCCAACCGCAGAAAAACCTGCCATTCCATGAGCCAATACAATAGGATACTTGGTTTGTGCATAACTTGATTTTACGGAAGTACTGCCTCCTTGTGTACATGAATCTACGTTACAATTTAGCCAAGAAGACTTGCTAGTACTTGAGTCGCTAAAAGCTGCATTTACCACAGCTCCACTGTTAATAACTAAACTGAATGTAAGAATTACAGCATTCCTATATTTCTTTTTCATCCTAAGCTCCAAGCTTTTCATTTTTTTTAAATTGATGTCCCTACACTCTTAAATATTCAATTTCCTTATACTTAAGAGTTAAAAAAAATATACTGAGCTTTTTAATTATTTAATATAGAACTGCCCAAACATTACGTGCCAAAACAGCACATTAGGCGACAAAAAATTGGGAAATGGCTAAAAATCGGATGAATGTATGTTTTCAAATTGATAGTAATGTCTTATTTTTTCATCAAATACAGGCTAAAAATGGATTTTCTGCAAAAAATGAGTATTCCTAGACATAGTACCGAGCACTTTATTTTAGGTTCATATGTTCATTTACTTTCACAATTTGTGCAAAAGTGGAATATTAATCCAGATGAAATCTTCCTCAATACAAGTGTTGATTTAGAACGATTAAATGATTTGGATTATAAGGTTAATATTTCTGACTTTAAAACCATTATTAGAAATTGCATTGCCTTAACTCAAGAACCCGGTCTTGGTTTTTATGCTGCCAAAGAGTTAAAAATTACCTCGCATGGCTTATTAGGATTAACTGCTGTTATATCTAATGATGTCAAGGATGCTCTGGAAACCATCAATAAATTTGTAAAAATACAGTGTACTTTTATAAACTTAGATTTATATGTAGAAAAAGATTTAAGTTATTATGAAATCACTTATGAAGATGGAACACTAGACTGGAATAACCCTTTGGATGTGGCAGCTTATGAGTTTTGTTTTGGATTTTTTTTAGTTGGATTTGTATCTTTAGCTCGAATTTTCTTTCCTTCGTTTAAACCTACCATTAATTTAGAATGCGAATGTCCTCAATATTTCACACATTTTCACGAGCTTTTAAGCTCCACATTTGAAAAAGTGAACTATAATCAAAGAAATACCTGCCTTATAACCTCTAGCCATATTCTAAATAATCCACTTATTATGGCCGACCCTTTAACATCGAAAAAGTTACAAGTCATTTGTGAAAATGAATTAAATAAAATATCAAAATTTCAGGAAATTCAATTCCGTGTAAAAAATGCACTATATGATGATTTAAATGGCCTATTGAACCTTGAGCAAGTTGCTAAAAAATTGAATTTGACTAAACGCACTTTGCAAAGAATGCTTAAAGAAAAAGGATATAATTTTCAAAAATTATATAAAGAAGTACGCGAGGAAAAATTAGTTAAATTTCTAAAAAACCAAGTACTAAGCAGAGAGGAAATAGCAAAAAAACTAGGTTATTCGAATACCTCAACTTTTAATCGAGCACGAAAAAAAAAGATTGAATAAAAAAGGTTGAGATAAGCTATATAGCTGAATATTTTACGATTAATTGATTAAAATAAATCTTAAATTAACTATAGGATTTTTCGATCTAAAATTATTTTCAAAAAATAAGGAATTGATGAAGAGTTAAGTAAATATGGGTTAAAATCAACATTGTAATATCGCTGAAAGAAATCTTTTATTCTTAAATTAACAGGAGCAAATCTCATACTCCAATTTTTAAACAATCGGTGCTCTAAAGATTCCAAAAAAATTATTTTGCAGTTTTGATGTCTCACATCTCTCAAAATTGATTTATAGAATAATGATTTAACTAGTTCTTTCTCGCCCTCAATATATTGCAAGAAGTATCCGTTACCATAGTAAAGTACACCTGTAATATTATTACGTGAGTTAAATCTTACTGATTCAGTCAAAATATCATTTAAATCTTTTTTAATTTGACTATGTTCACTCCTAGTTTTACTTATATACATTAAGCATATTAAACTCATAATGTTATCTCGCAGATAGCTTTAAACAAACTCTATAATTTAATAAGACAATTTTAAATTATAAAACCATCTAAAAGTCTTGTATTTCAAAAATATATTTTTTAATTTTTGACTAATCCTAGAATCTGTTTAATGCTTTTAAATTAATTTCTAAAAAAAATCATTTAAAAATTTTTAAGAACAATCCCAAGCATTAAACAGTGTAAGGGGGTTCCTTCAGTTTGCTCAACCAATTTTCATAAATAAAGTATCATTCATGAAATAGAGTTGAAGTTGCCAGTCAAGCGTAATTAGAGGTATTCAGGTAAATAAAGGCTACAAAGATCCAAGTCTATAAAAAGTAATAGACCATCTCAAGTTACGTCTGATAAGATCGCTCTAAACTGACTATTCATTACTTATACGCAGTAAAGTCGCCGATGCATCTAGCACGATTTTCTTAGGATAATTTTCCCAAGTAACGCCTAGCTCTGGTGTATTTGGATTGCCAGTTTTAGCAAATGCTGCCAAGCTTGCAATCATCGCATCTGACAATGCTTCACGACCTGCTTGATTAGCCTTACTATAAGCAAAAGAAAATATATTTGTGTTGAAGTTTCCAAATACAAAAGGTAAATCTAATGAGTGAGTTGCGCCGTAAACCTTATCAAATGGAGCAGGAGCCTCATCCCAATCAAAGCGGTAGTACCAGACTTTGTCAGGTTGTTGCAAAACTAGTGAATCAAGTGGAGGTTTGACAGCAGCAATAAACATAGATTGTGTCACAAATGTAGACAAGGCATTCCAACCTGAATTCTCTGCTGAAACTGGTAGATAGTGATGACTAATAAAATCAGCCTCAGTTAGTAAACTTGGCGAGTCAGGGTCAAAATGAAACTCCATACTAAACCGATCAAAGTCGTTTGGCTTCAGACCATCTATGCCAGTTTTCGAAATAGTACCAAATAATTTTGAGAACGTTGTACCTTCATCCTTTGTATTTCCAGCAATTACAGGGACCTTCTGATACCTTCCTTCCGCAAGTGCTGCTAGAGAGTCTACGGGTATAACATTGCCATCTTCAATAGGCGCAGGTGCATCACCCAGTTGGGGATTATCTATAACTACATTGAGTAAATCATCTGCCGAGATGTGACGTAAATATGCGGCAATCTCTTTGCTAGACTTTGCATTAAGCCAAGCCTTCGCAGCATTTATATCCTTCGCCTTTCCATCAGCAACCACTATAGCCCTTAACAAATCCTCTGAATAAGTTTGAGCCTTAGCACGAGAGGAATTAAGTAAACCTCCGCTCAAAGGCATTGCTTTATGAAACAACCCAACAGATAATGGTGAAATAAGTAGATTCCATACATTTACTGCACCAGCAGACTGGCCGATTAGCGTGACGTTGTTCGGGTCTCCTCCAAACTCTGCAATATTATTTTTAACGAATTTTAATGCATGAAGTTGATCAAGTAGTCCGAAGTTACCCGAATCCGTGAGTGCATCTCCTGTCTTTAATTGTGGTAAGTCAAGCCAACCTAAAATACCCAATCGATAATTAATCGTGACAACAACAGCATTTGCCTTTTTCGCTAGCACTTGTCCATCATAGATAGGATCTGCAGAGTAACCTGAAACATTACTTCCGCCATGTATAAAGACAATAACCGGAAGCAGACCTTTTGCCTCGGATGGACTCCATATGTTTAGTGTTAGACAGTCTTCATTACCAACAGGTTTATTAAAACACTCTCTTACTCTTAAACCATATTGTTCATTATTTGGTGCAGGACTATAATATCTTCCAGCTTGTGCGCATGACTGCCCAAACTGTTGTGTAGCGAGTATATCTGTCCATGGAACAGGATCAATAGGCGGCATCCATCTCAGTGAATCAACTGGGGGCTGCGCATAGGGAATACCGAGCCATGCATAAACACCAGTTGTGGTACTATAATCAATGCCATTAACCACACCAAAATTTGTTACCCGCATAGTTAATGGATCAGTAGTTTGAATATCCGATGTCATACTTTTCTCTCCATTATGAAAATTTATTTGGCTCATCACAGACACGTTATACAAACGGAACCAGTCAGACTATTGACATTCAGCCCCTGCGACAAGACACTAATATGACATAAGAGATACACTATAAAAATGATTCATCTGGCCAAATATCATGATTTCATCGGACAATTCCACACACCAGAACCCTGTACTACATGAAGAAGAAAATAGAGATCTCGCGTATCGTAAGATTCAGAATAAATCTAGAGAGAAGTTAACCGAACAACCTTTAGGTGAAGAATATTTTGAAGAGGGAATTAAACCAAATGTATATACATCTTTAAATATGCTACTTCGCCCTTCCGTTTTTGCATTAGATACCTTATCTTCAATCAATTTGGCTGAAAAACGCTTTTCACCAGCTAAACTAGCAGTTATGTTAGAGATTACATCTAGAGCAGGTATTGATTCATACAAAATACTTGAAGGCACAGATATAAATCCTCTAGATATCGCTGATCCATTTATTCAAACATCCTCGCTGCAATTTCTGACTGCGGCACGTAATGCTGTTCATCTCTATCCTCATCCAAACCTGGGCTTAGAGATAGGTAAAGAGCTTCATGTAACCGGTTATGGCATGTATGGATACGCGTTACTTTGTTCTGAAAGTATGAAAAAAATGTTTGATAATGCTATTAAATTTCATCGTCTAGCCAATGGAATGCTTGATGTATACTGGGTGGAGCATGATGGTTTGGCAACTTGGGTGTTTCCGTCATTAGATGAGCTTCTTTTGCCACAAATAAGCGAAACCCTTTATCTTTTTTTAATTGATCTTCAATTTGCTGTAACTATTACTATCATTCGAGACGTGATGGGTCCTTGGTGTTTGCCAGTACAAGCTACATTGATGCAGTGCAAGTCGCCACGTATAGATGCTATATCGCAAATTTTAGAATGTCCTCTCACTTTCAACAGCTCTAAGAATACAGTAAGTTACCCTGCAGAATGGCTTTCACGAATACCACAACTCGCTAATCCAATAACAGCAGCACAGGTTTCCGCACAATGTGCTCGTTTGCTTGAAGATTTTCGCCAATCAGAAGGAATTTCTCGGCAAGTCTACCAAGAACTCACGCGTGTACCAGGATATTTTCCTAATATAGAACAGTTAGCAGGAAGTATGAATATTACTTCACGATCCTTACGCCGTAAACTAGAAGCTGAAGGTTCATCATATAGTCAATTGCTAACTAACGTACGGAAGGCCCTCGCGATTGACTATCTTCAAACAACGATGTTAAACACTGTAGATATCGCGCATGCACTAGGTTTCAGTGATGCAGTAGCATTCCGACATGCATTTAAACGCTGGACAGGAAAAAGTCCCATCGACTTCCGGCGTGACCGACTTGCTAAACGTATTATTAAATAAGTAAATAATAATAGTTGTTCCTACTCAATATATCCGATTGGCTTTGATCTATTTAATAGTATTTTCATCGATTCTCTTAAGTGAGGAACTAGTATTCAACACCTCTTTTTATTTGAATCCAACGCTACAATTGAAGAAGAAACCGTATTAATAATTTGAGTCATTGCTTCACTTGAAGCACTTACAATTGCATCCATTTTTTTTGCTTTTTGATCAATCGGCTGCTGAAAAGCAATTCGACAATTTAACTGAGATCCTGCATTCGTGATGACTTTTGCATTGTTTGACTCTAATTGACTAGGCGGTATTTGACGCTTCACCACCCAAGACACTGCAATATTAATATAGCTTTTATCTACAATATCAAAATGAGAAAAGTCTGTAGAAACTCGATATAAAGGCTGATTATTTCCAGCAAGCCCGCTGCTATAACTGTCAATTGCCCCTAATTTTTGTTGTAAACCCGCCGACAAGGTATCGCGTAATTGCGTGCCCATGGTTGATGTCCAGCGCTCATTATTTAACACCGTAGACTTGCCACTACTGTCTTGGAGCACCAAAGGCGCACGGTCCAATCGGTCAGGCAGTCCAACTGGTAGAACTTCAATGACTCGAATACTCGAGCTAACTGCCGGAGTGATTTTAGGGGAAATCGTATAATAGTTTGGCGTTGGTGAACTCGAACATGCCGTCATGGCAACAGCCGTTAAAAACAGGCCGCTCCCAAGCAGCCATTTGGCTGCTTTAGGATGTTGAAAAGATAGAGTGTTTTTATTTTTCATCATCGGCCTCTGGTGTCTTACCACGAATAATTGATTCAGGATGTTGCTCAATATAATCTGCCATTAACTGTAGTGAAGCTGCAGCACGTGTCATTTGCTGCAATGCTTTGCGTACGTCTTGTTGTAACGGCGCGTCGCTCGACAAAATAGACTCGGACGATCTTACAGTTTTACGAACATCGTCTAAAGTTGCTTGTAAACCAGGGGCAACTTTTCCATCTAACTGTTTAATCAGTTTGTCGGTAGAGGCAATCGCAGTGTTCATATTATTGAGCGTTTTACGCACATCTTGCCCAATCTCAACTAACGGGAATTTCGTTAACTTATCAGCAATCTGAGAAACTTGAGCTTGTAGGCCACTCAGTTCAGTTGGTGTAGTCGGAATCACCACACTGTCATTACTCAAAATTTGTAATGTCGCTGGTTTAGCTTTAGGGAACTTATCTAATGCAATGTAATTTTGACCCGTGAGAAGGTTACCTGTTCTCATTTGAGCACGCCATCCATGCTCAATAAAGTCCTTGAAGATTCTGTTATTTCGTTCATGGGTTTGATCATTCTCAACGCGTGACGGATAGATGACTGCCTCAACACGCATACGAATCTGTTTATAGTGGTCATAAAACTCTGCATTAATTGATTTAACATTACCAATTTCAATACCCATGAAATCAATTGGCGCTCCAACAGAAAGCCCACGTAATGAATGATCAAAGTACATAATCACACCACGAGGTTGCCCGTCCGGCTCTTTTAATGCCTCAGTTTTTGAGTCCCACAGATTAAAGCGACTATGATTTGCCGCTGTGGTAGCACGCGAACTTTCAGGAATTCCAAAAGCAATACCGCCTGCGACAATACTTGCCAAAGATTGAGTATCTAATTTAAATCCTGAAGCATTCAAGCTCACATCAATGCCACTCGCCTGCCAAAAACGTGCATCGGTAGTGACAAACTTGTCATACGGCGCACGAATAAAAGTTTGTAGCTCTACAGTTTTACCATCATTAGATAATTTATAGGCTGTAATTTGGCCCACATTAATTCGACGATAATAAATTGGAGAACCGACATCTAAAGACCCCAAATCATCTGCATTTAAGAAAAATTCTTTGCCCGGTACATCGGAAGTAATCACTGGTGGTACCTCTAAGCCAGTAAATTCAAACTTATCCTCTTCTGATTTACCGCCATCGACTTCAATGTATGAACCTGACAATAAAGTGTCTATTCCTGAAACTCCACTCGTCCCAATACGCGGTCGCACGACCCAAAACCGTGAATCTTTTGCGGCAAAGTTACTCGCATCTTTACGCAAATCAATTCTGGCAATCACGTGTGAACGATCATCTGAAAGATCAATCTGCCGTACTACACCAATATCGACCTGTTTATAACGGACCGTTGTTTTACCCGCGACCAATCCCTCAGCCGTCCTAAAAGATACGTCAATGGTCGGGCCGTGAGACAAGAGCGCTTTTATCGCTAATGAAAGCGCGATTAAAAGAGCAACCAATGGAATGAGCCAAATTAAAAGAGGCTTCCACCGACTTTTCTTTTCTTGGGGCTCTGGTAAATCATTCATGCTATCCAGTTCAACATCTGGATCACGACGATCTGAGTTATCAGGGGTTATTTCATTTTCAGACATACTCATTGTTCTTTTATTGACTGGGATTAATGGAATCATTATTCAACGGCGGGTGTTCAGCCTGAATAATCTTGGTTTTGTTTGAGGCAAAAGTAGAAGGTTTATTTGTATTTTGAGATGCGTAGAAGTTATCCCAAATAAGTCGTGGGTCAAAACTTAAAGATGCAAACATGGTTAACACTACAACTGCACCAAAAGCGATCGAACCCGGCCCTGCTAAAATCGTAGCAAGTGATTGAATCTGAATGAGCGCTGTTAAAAGTGCCACCACAAATACGTCAATCATTGACCAACGGCCAATAAACTCGACAACTCGATATAATTTAACGCATTGCTCAGGTAAAAATTTCCATGCTGAAGATTTTTGAAGATATACCGCCACCAATAAAAAATACAAAATCAGTAGCTTTAGCATGGGAATAAAAATACTGGCCATAAAAATGACCACTGAAACCAGATAGTCTCCACTTTGCCAAAAGTAAATGACCCCACTCATGATGGTATCTTGCTGGCTACCCAACAGTGAGTCTGTCACCGTCATTGGAAGTACATTGGCGGGAATATAGAGAATGGTCGCAGCCACCACTAAGGCAAAAGTTCGATTTAAACTCGCTGGCTTACGTGAATGCAGCACGCTATTACAACGAATACAACGTAACACCTGATGGCTTTGGTTGAGTCGTCTCTTTTCATTTTGAGCAGAATTTACGACGCCACAGCAGTGACACACAATTAATGAGAGATCTTTGGCTCTTGGGTATTGCTTAAGCACTGACCCTTGCTGCGAGCTTTGTGCTTGGGTCACATTTTTTATCGTTTTCATGGCAGTGACCTATCAATTTCGTTCCATATATCACTCACCTTTATGGAAGTAATATAGACCAACAATACACTTAAAATCGCAAATGCCCATAACGCAATCTCGGGAATGACCAACACCATTCCTATTAACTTCACAAGCGTAACTAAAATCCCGATTAAGAACACCTCAACCATTCCCCACACTCTCATAAAATAAAGTGTACGTAAGGCAAACACTAAAAATGTGGGTCTTTTCTTCAATACGCTTACTGTGCCCAACACATAGGAAAGTAATAAAAGATAGGTAAGCGGTACAATAAAGGTAGTGATTAAAATAAGAATGCCAACAAAGGCCCGATCATAATGAAACATCACCCAGACTGCCCCAAGTAAGGTCGTTTCAGATGTATTTCCTTGTAATTCAATTTTTACAATCGGAAAGCTATTGGCAATAACAAATACGATTAATGCCGTTAAGATCAAAGCCAACAGTGTCAAAAAAGGTTTGGTGTGCCGATAGAGTTCAGCACCGCAGCATACGCAATAAGCTCTTTTTCCATAAGCAAGCGAGGTTCTACGATAGACAGTATCGCACTCCTCACAACCTGCTAATTCTTGTAACTGCATAAATAACCTTTGTTTCTTTTAATCTACATTTATTTTTAAATAAATTTTTATTTAAAAATATTTATCAGTTAAGATTTTATAAATTTAAAAGTGAATAAAAAATGAAATTGAGTTTATTTATTCATAGCAAAGGAATACTCAATAATAAATTTCAAGTATTCATTTGCACAAAACAAACTCTGTATCGTTAAGAAATCGTATTAACGTTGAAACGAAATTCCTGTTATGGGCCCTGAAAAGGAGTGTACAATTTCAAACTCACCTCCATCCATGGAAACTA
The DNA here is from genome assembly GCF_056735735.1 of Acinetobacter sp. V116_7. Lineage (NCBI taxonomy): Bacteria > Pseudomonadati > Pseudomonadota > Gammaproteobacteria > Moraxellales > Moraxellaceae > Acinetobacter > Acinetobacter sp. V116_7. Next base: position 213,729 of record NZ_JBWZIF010000028.1, on the reverse strand, counting down.
CACGCACTGTTCCACTAAGATCAGATACATAAGCTTTACGCTTAATCTTATCAAGGGCAAGGCCAATTCCTTCCTTTAATCCCCTAGCAATAATTTGATGATTTTTTAGTCCTGATGGAGTAATATCAGCACGATTTAAAGAATTCCCACCCTCTTTATCTAGACCGCGATCAGTCCAGTAAATCTGCATATTTTGCTCATCAATTTCTAAATCAATTGGCTCAGGAAGCTCATCCAAAAGTAGTTCTAAATCGTTTCGATTTGTAGCAGATTGTCCGTCTGGAATTTCAAGACCCATTCTAAATATTCGGCCTTGACCTCCGTCTGGCGAACCTTTTTGTGTCCAATACAAATATTTATTTTCTAAATCTAATGCGATCCCAACACAATGTTTAGTTTCATCACTAGCATCTGTTGGCCACTGACCAGAACGATAAAGTACTTTTAATTCATCACCAGTTAAAGAACTTCTATATATAGCCATTCCTTCGCGATCACACCAATACAAATATCCCCCCTTTGGATCAGACTGAAGTTGCTTAGGTGTAACAATAGTTCCATTACCAATATGTTTTATATAATTTTTCCCTTTGAAACTACAACTATTAATAGAGCCATCAGCAAGATTAGACACTTCTCCTGAGCCTGATAAAATACCCATATTTGTCCAATAAATTGTCCGATTATTTTTTAAAACTTGAATTCCATCAGGAACTCCAGAATCAATATCTAAAATTTTTTCCGTTAAACCCGTTTTTAAATTTAAAGAATAAATACTAGGTGGTTCAACTTGTAATACAAAGAGTTTATTTTCAATAATTTCAGAGGATGATAAGATTCTATTTAACCAGCGCTCAATATCTAAATGTACTTGATCCTTACATGGTTCATTTAAAATCTCATGACGTTGTCCTGGATAAAAAACATATGAAAGAGAATTAATACCATAGCTCATATATCTCGTAATTAGTTGTTGAACCGAATTCGTCTTCTCCCCTACTGGGTCATCCTTCCCACAGATAATTAATATTGGCAAATCTTTAGGGATTTGAGATTCAGACAATTTATTCCACAATCCATACAACCCGTTTACTATTGAATACGTCATGACATTTGAAAAGGGTTGACCACATAAAGGATCATTCAAAAACTCTTGAATTTCATTATCATCCTGAGTTTGCCATTCACATCCTGTTATTACTTCTTTATTAAAAATGAAGGGTCCATTAAAAGATGCCAGTATTTCACCCATAAATTCACATGGTTTGTAAGCATCGGGTCCCTTAGCAAGTGAGTATAACTGTTCAAGTAAAATTTTTACTTCATCTTCACTCTTTCCAGGAAAGTAACCAAATGTTCCACATAAAATAGCTCCTGACAAAATTTCACCATGGTTTTGTATATGTGACTGTATTAAACCAGACCCCATACTATGACCAAATGCGTATAACGGCAGATCGGGATACTCATCCTTTGCAATATCAGCAAGTTGCTTAATATCTGCGGTCATTTTATCCCAAGTATCAATATCACCTTGACCTAGTTTTTCTAGACCTGCTGTTAAACCATGTCCACGAAGATCTAATGCATATACTACACAACCGTGAGAGGCAAGAAATTTTCCAAAACGCTCGTAGCGACCACTATGCTCACAAATACCATGTGTTAAGTGAATTAAAGATTTAATCTTTGTCTTGTCTGACGGTGACCATTTTCGAGCAAAGATTAATGCGTTATCTACTTTCGATGTAAACGTAAATGTTTCTGAACATAGTTCAAGCGATTTCATACAATTTCCCATTCTTAAAATTAAAGAGCGAAGAAATAAAACAGTATTTTTCATATTTGATATTGGAAGAAACTGTTAATAATTCTTAAATTGCTCACTTTAGTTAATCTAATATCTGTTTGTTCATATGAATAAATTACTGATAGTCATTGTAAAAACCACGTCCAGTTTTCACACCTAGCCAACCTTTAGAAATATATTCTTTTAATAGTGTACGCACTTCTTCTGGAAGACCGGGACGAAGCTCAGCATAGTGCTCTTCAATTGCAAGAACAACATCAAGCCCAACTTCATCCATGTTCCTGAAAGGCCCCTGTGTTGCACCAATAACCAGCTTAAAAATATCGTCTACTTCAGACGGAGTAGAAACTCCTTGCGCAACTACATATAAAGATTCCCGTTTTATTGCAGCCCATACACGATTAAAAATTAAGCCCACACTATCTTCCCGAACATGGAAAGGCTGAAGACCAAACATAGGGAAAACTTCTATAAGTTTCTGGATTAAATTTGGACTTGTTTTTCCACAAGACATTAATTCAACGGCCGTTACACGAGGGGGCATATAAAAATGTGCGCTTAAAACTCTCTCTGGTCTAGAAACTTTATCAATCAACTGGCTGCTTGGAAAAGAAGATGAGTTGCTTGCAATAATGGCTTCTGAATCGGAGATTTCATCAAGTTCATGAAGCACTTTTCTTTTAAGCTCAATTGACTCTGGTACAGCTTCAATGATTAACCATGCACCTGCTACAGCCTCTGTCATTGAAGAAGTAATAACTGCCTTACCAACCCTACCATCATTTGTCTTTTGCACCTGAGACTGAATATTTTCTTCTACAAACGAAACACCTTCACTAAGAACTGTTTCATTAGGATCATATAACCTTACTTCCCCGCCTCTCGTAGCAAGCATTAACGCAATACGTCGCCCTAATGTTCCTGCTCCTATAACAGCCATAGGTTTATTAATAAGATGATTTGGATCGGTAATACTCATTAGATTTTCCTTTTTACCATTACAGTTTTCTTTAGATAAGAAGACTCGACATATTTCAAAAATATTCTATACGTAGAAAATCTACACAATGTAGGTTACATGGTGTAGGTTTGGCTGGCAATAAAATAATTGTAAAAATAGTTATAAAGATTTAATTACAAGATTTTTAAGAATTTTTTTTGTTATTTTAAAATTTATTTAAAGAATTGATAGTTCACTCATTCCACCTTTAATGAATGAAACGTTATAAGATATTATTTTATCTTTAGGAATATTATAGTTTTCTAGCCACCAACTTCCTAGTTGTATACCTACAGCTGAGATAAGATGACAAAAAGCATTTAACTTTACTTCATCTGCATTCGGGTAATGTTGAATAATTAAATCAATAACATGTTTAACCGTATCCTTTTGAAGATCTTTTAATGCTTTTCCTAATTCATTACTATTAGATGTTATAGAACCTACAAAAAACGTTTCCCAACGCTTCGGATTTTTTTCAATAATGTCAAAATATAATGAACTCATTTTAAAAATGACTTCATTAAATGAAATTTTTTCGTTAAATATTTCAAATACTTTTCTTTCATACTCAATACGGGCTCTCTTGACGCAAGCTAAATAAACTTTGTCTTTAGAACCAAAATAATCGTAAATCATGGGCCTACTCACTCCAGCTTCTTTACGAATACTTTCGATCGTAGTTTCCTCATACCCAAACTCAATAAATTGTTTTTCAGCAATATCAAGGATTTGCTTTTCTCTAACTGATTTAGGAACACGACCATGCTTATAGGTTTCAATCATCATTCTTAATTAATAAACGAAAACCATACTTTATATCATGAAATTTTTATTGATGAAATTATTTATTAAGAATATATTCTTTAATAAAATAAAATGACTCACTATTTGCTGTTTTCAAATTTAAAAAATTAACACAAATAGTTTACAAAACATTATTTATAATAATTTCTCAGCTATTTTAACTAATATAATTAAAGTAGATTTAGACATTATTATTGGATACAAATTAAATCAAAAAACAATACTGGATAAGATCCTTTTGTAAAATCGCTTAACAGCCTTCCTTTTAATTATAAATATATTTAAGAATCCTAAACAACAAGTAAAGTATTATGAGTTAAAACAAAATATAAAATTTTAAATTCTTATTATTAGAAAACTTAATTTAATGGAAATTATTTTTTTAATAAAGCAACTACCTATTATTTCTCAAAGCTATTTTCTTAAACAAGCCTTTTATAATAAATTGCTGTACCGTCATAATTTCCATTTGAACTTAATGCAAAATTTGGAATGATACCCACACGAACAAATCCAATTTTGCTATATAAAAGTTCGGATACATCGCCTTCACGTGTATCTAAAACAAGTAAGCGCAGACCTTTTTCTCTTGAAAAATTTTCTAGTTCATTCATTAGTAATGTTGCTATTCCTTGTTTTCTTTCAGATGTAAGCACCATGAGTTTTTCAACTTCGGCTCTATGAACTCCGTTCTTTTTACTTACTAAGGATAATTGAACACTACCGACAACCTTTCCTTGTTGAATGGCAATCCATAGACGGCTATTACCTTGTGCTAATTTATGGTTGACCTCACGCCAATAATTTAAGACCTCGTTCTTTTCTACAGGAACTAAGAAACCTATTGAAGCTCCACTATTGATAGAATCTTCTAACAATAGTGATAAGCCTTCTTCATAATCAGCAATTTCATTTATTTCTAAAATTTCAATATCTTTCATATTTTTTCTCAAATATTTCAACTTAACCTTTTAGTAAATGCATATGCGGCGCAAAAATTATCAGCTTCACCACCAGAGCATATGTTTTTAGATCTTTACTAGAATACGTTGAATTAGCGATAGCGGTCCTCTGATATCTTCTATCAATAAATGCTCTTTTGATTGGTTACATTTCATGGCCAAAGCAAATCCATGTAAATAATCAACCAGTAAATTTAAACTCTGCGTCTCGATTTGATCACCTAAGTTTAGATCAGAAATAATTTTTAGATATCGACTTCGAAAAACTGTGGCAGGACCTGTCGATGTCATTCCTAATAACGTTTCTAACAAACCTGGATATTGTTTCAATAAGATTAGATAACTAAAACAAAGTTGCTCAAGCTCACCTTCCCAACCACCTCTATTTGATGGACTATATACTTCATTGACTAAAGATATAGTTACAGCTTCAAGTAAGTCCTCTTTATTTTTAAAATAATAATACATAGCCATCGCATCTACCTGAAGAGCTAAAGCCAATTGCCTAATACTTGGTGTTTTACCGTCCTCTAACATAAGAGCTTTGGCAGTAGTTATGATCACATCTTTATCTAAACTATCTTTACCTCTGATTGGACGACCTCTTTTTTTATCCTTGACATCCATTCTAAATCCTCACTAAAATAAATTCTACATTGTAGAATTTATTTTATTCGTTTTCACCTAGTTTGCCAATAGACAATAGAACAAGGAAAAATTCATGAGTAATATCGTATACATAGCAACAAGCTTAGATGGCTATATCGCAGACAAAAACCATCAACTTGATTGGTTGCATGAGGCAGCACCATCAGGTCAATCAGATTTTGGTTTTTCAGAGTTTTTGCAAAGAATTGATGCAATTATTATGGGGAGAAATACATTAGAGACCATTTTAGGTTTTGGTTGTGAGTGGCCTTATCAAAAACCTGTCTTTATTTTAAGTAATACCCTAACAGATGTTCCTTCTACTCTACAGGGCAAAGTTTTTCTTGAAAAAGGTAAGCTGCAAGATATAGTTGGCCGCTTAAATAAAAATGGATATAACAATCTCTATATTGATGGTGGCATCACAATTCAAAGCTTTCTGAAAGAGGACATGATCGATGAAATGATCATTTCGACAATACCGACTTTACTTGGCGGTGGCATACATTTGTTCAGTGATTTAAAAAATCCTTTAAAGTTTAAATATTTAAAAAGTGAAATTTATCTTGATACAATTGTTAAAAATTATTATGTACGTGAGTAAATAGCTAAAACAACTAATTATTGATCTGGGATACGGCGCCACAAACACGACTCAGCTACAGTTCTAAAGGTAAAGTTAATACGCTGACTGCCAAGTAATATGTGAGCGAAATCACCCCATCCCCCTTAAAAACACCTCAACCACTCTCCCATCAACTTCACCCAAACTTAAACGCTGAATAACGGCGCCTTCGATTAAATATAAAAATAGTTTGGCGTCGGTAAAGGAATTATCGGCGTTAAGTGCTCTAAGCAGGCTATATATTTCGTTGGTGAGCCATGTTCTATATCGCACGGCGGTTTGATAGGCTTTTGGATGGGGCAGTTTTATTTCAAAAATAGCTTTAAATAACAGGTAATACAGCCCGTCTAGGTCTGTGTGTAAAAGATAAAGTTTCTTGAGTTTATCCATTGCACTTGTGTCTTGGTTAGATTCAACCACTGAAACCACTTTTTCTTTTAATCGTTCTTTTTGCACAATCAAACAGATTTCTATCAACCGTTCTTTAGAGTGAAAGTAGTTATAAAAAGTTGCTTTGGGTACTTCACACTCTTTCACAAGTCTGTCGATGCCGACCAGATGAAATCCGTTGTAGTGAAATAACTGAATTGCTTTATCTACGACTTTTAATGCACGTGTTGGGAGAACTAAATGTGGCATATTTTTACCGTTATAAAATTATTGTTGTATATAAATGAGATATAAAAGCCGCTGTCTTTTGGGAGAAAAAAGGCATAGCAAAGCCATAAAGACTGTGCACAGCACATCTCAAGGTTTAATTGTCTAAGTTTTAAGTAATAACGAGCTAAAGCCTGAAAAAGCCTTACGGCGATCAAGCTGCGTTAATGGTTTTAAGCTGTGTTGTTATAGCTTTTGGCAAAGGTTGCCAAGAAATGATGTATGTACAAAGCCAACTCCTTATATAGGGAGTTCTGCCAAGGCATTAGAATTATGGTGGCAGAACGAAAGGGGTTCGCAGACTGGCTTCAAGACCCAGCACACCCGAAGGTGTCCCCCTCCGTTCCGCCATAGAGGGGGCACGAGGGTATACACACTAAAAGAATAATCTTTTAATGCTCTTGAAGAACGGTCTGCGACAACCGACTGGCAATGTAGGCCAGCCCGCAAATGGTAATCTTCAATATTTAAGGTGTCAATGTGAAATTGGCTAGAAATTATTTAAATAGTTATTATTTTTCATTTAATTAGATAATTAAGGAAATTCTTAAGTAATATTTATCATCCACTTTTATATCATTAAGTTAAAGTTCAAAATCATTAAAACTAAACGTCTAGTTTGGCTTGAATTTTGAGCATCTATTTTCTTTTATGAGTTTATAAAAGCAAGTAAAAGATAATCTGCACTATTTAAAGGATCTACAATCATCTCCTATATATTAACAACGCAATTAATAAAATTTTAAAATTAATGGATTTTATTCTCACAGTACTAATATTTATAAATATTTCTATCTAAATAATTATTATGTATAAAATATCTATTATTTTTAATGATTAATATTTATTATAACACCACCCAATTAAAACCTATTAAAAATCACTTTTAAGTTAAAATATTAATAAAACTTAATAATATAACCACAAATTAAACCAGACTAAAATATAATATTTACATCAATAATATTAATTACTTACAATATATATCAAATAATAAAGTTATTTCTATTTAGTGCTTTAATTATCAATATTGGTCATATTTTAATTAAAAATTATCTTTCTTTTTAAAAAATAAAAACCTTCCCACACCTAAAAACAATATAGTGAAAAAATCCCAATAAAAAACAATTTGTATCAAAAACAATTTAATTTTGAATAACTACGATATTAAAAACTCAACTCAAATGGTATTTTAATAAAGACAAAACACAAGCCTAAGGCATATAAATAAATCATACTTTAAATGTTTTATAACCAATGGTATTTAAAATACCAGACAAAGCATCCAGCGCGATTACTTTTATAAACAATGAAATAAAGCGATTGGATAAAACATAATTTAAGAGGATTTAATCATGTCAACTTCATCCAACACTGTTGTTATTACTGATGATACTGGGCTATTAACCAATATCACATATATTGATGGTTCTGTTGTATATACAGACGGCGAAACCTGTGAACCGCCACCCTCCATTACCAAAAAAGGAAATGTTTGGACGATTACTTTAGACTGTAACCGTAGCGGCTCTTCGCAGGTTGCTAATAGTTATGTTGAACTATTACAAAAAGGTAGTCACATGTTTGCTGATAGTCAAAGTAGTGGCGACACCCCTAGCAAGCTTAACTTTTACTTTGGCGTTAATTTGCAAACTTCGTCGGCTTCTATTCCCGTATATCTCGCTCAAGGTCACTATGTTGGACATAACAACTGGTGGTTTGGTAGCCTAGCCGTAACCAATATTGGTGGAAATAAACCTGTTCTATTAATCAATGGTACAAACGTCGCTTTAACTGGCGGTAATAGCTCATTCACTTTATCAAATATTTAAAGCTTATGAATTCATTTAAAAATGAGCAGTCTCATTTCGGGGCTGCTTTTTATATATGCCTAATTTAAGTATTCAGTATAAACTTGTATATAAGCGACTAATCTCCCCAATTAGGCCGTGTCATATACTTAAAGTGATAAGAGCAAAAAATGACGCAAAATAAAGTTGAACTCGCAGAGAAATTGTCAAAAGAATCTCATCAAGGTCAAAAGTATGGTCCTTATGATTACTTTGATTACCATATTAAAGGTGTGGTCAATTCATTAATTGAGCACCGATTTTCACAAGTCTATATTGTTACAGCCCTTCTACACGATAGCGTTGAAGACACACCTCTTACGCTAGACAAAATCGAAAGTTTATTTGGAAAAGAAGTCCGTGATGCCGTTGATGGATTAACTAAACGAGAAAGTGAAACACGCGAAGAATATTTAATTCGTTGTAGTTCGAATCCGATCGCTCGAGTCGTGAAACTTCATGATGCAGCCTTTAATGCGCATAACTCACATAAGGACAATAATCACTCACGTGTAGATTATTACCTTCAAACCATGTTAATTGTTTCAACGGCGCAAGATATGTTGGAATGAAAAGACAACGAAATAAATCCGTTGCCTTTTTATTTTTAAGATTGTGCAAATGCCCAAATGTCTTTTGAGGCAACTGTGTCAGATACGAGTCTAAAACTCATAGGTTCTAAATCTTCATCTACCACAACATAGCCTTTCGAGTTATTTTTTAGCGCATCACACTTGTTATCGGTCAGTTGATAGCTTGCTGTATTGGCTAATGCACTTTCAGTAATAACACCTGTAAACACACAATTTGGGGCTTTCGAGACAATCTTACCTTGTGCATTCACCTCGGCATTTACCGTTGTTCCATCTGGAAAAGATAAATCGTAGGTACCGACCAATTGATTCAGTGTAATTTTCTGATCATCAATTTTTTCATAATGCGCCAATTCAACGGTCATTGATTGATTAGACTGGTTGCTCTGCCAAGCTTTGGTTTTTGCGTCATAGCTCATCACAATCTTGGCACGGTTTTCGTCATCATCTAAAACCAATAATTTAGAACCATCTGCGCCAGAATAATATTTACCTGCCATTGGTAACTCTTCATCAGTTTCGGTACTAATAATATAAGTACCGACGTCTAAGCTCGGAGCTAAGGCAGGTTTTTCAGTCGAGACTTGGTCATCATGATCATTGTCATTACAAGCCGCCAAGCCAAGCCCAAGGAGTAAAACCAACAAACAACGTTTCATGGTCTTTCTCCTTACTTGTTAAATAGGCTTTTTAAACGAATTTTGAGCCATTCTTGAGCTGCTGGTCGCTGATCGTAAGCCACTTGCATTGCAGTTACAGCAATTTTGCTTTGCATGACGGCGCTTTCATCCGACATTTGAGCGGCTGTTGGAGCCGATGGTGCCGCGTCTATTCCTAGGCCAAACTGGTTATTGCCTTTATTGTCTTTGGTTACTTGGAACTTCAATTTATATAAGTCATACGTCCCAATTTTTGAAAACGCAAATGGTGTGCTGGTTGTTAAATTTTTAGGGAAATTAACATTTAGCGTGATACCTTTTGGCAACAATTGGCCCTTGCCTGCCTTAGCTTGCAATTCTTTTAATAACACTACGGTTTGTTTTGCCACAATCGCAGAGTTAGGGTTGTTTAACGTTTTATCATCTACCGTGTTGGTATCGGCGCTTAAGGCAATAGACGGAATGCCACGTCCTGCCGAAAACTGTACATTACCAATGGTGCCAGAGTGTACAACGACTTTTCCGACATTTTGTCCTTCATTCGGGCCAGATAAAACTAAGTCTGGCGCTTTACCCCAGCGTTTTGGTGCAACCACATCTAGTCCATAAACGGTTGCCATGACTGGTGTGCCATGCGTGTAATTCCAGTCACCATTGGTATAACCCGCTTTGGTAAAGGTTCCAGCCGCAGGTGCGCCAACGGGTGCTGCGCCATTGTGACAACCATTTTCAGCCGCAATTTGCTTATCGTTATCCGCAGAAATGGTCGTTGAGCTGTACATGACAATTGCGCCACCGCGACCACTTTGTGGTGAACAAGGTACAGACACAAGCACGTTATGACCATTTGCTTTTAATTCATCATAGAGTGCTTTGACATTGCTGGTTAGACCGTCATCGTTAACCAATAAAATATTTAGCGCAAAAGCTGGAGTTGTACACAAAGACAGAATAAGACCGCCCAATAAACTTTTTTTCATCACTTAACTACCATGTTCTTAAATTTCGATTTGTATAGTAGTTGCGCTATATGTACGTTTAGTGACTACACATCAATAAAAATTAAAATAATTTTCCATTAAAAATTAAATAATTATATTATAAATTATTGCTATATTTTCTTTTATAAAATGATCTTCAACTTCAGCGCTCATATTCAAAATGACAAAACCCACTTTCGTGGGCTTCATTCAAAGTATCACTTCAAGCTTTAAATTAAATACGCCCAACTTCTAAATATGGAATTAAGTTTTTATCAAAATGTGGTCTTGGGTCGCCCTCATAACTAATAAAACCATGCATTCCTGTTAAGCGTTCGCCTTTATAAAACTGGTTTAGCTGATAACGCGGGTCTTTATGGGAAAGCGTAAAGCTCACCACACCAACGCCCTGCTGTTTTGACTTGTGATATGCATCTTCGAGCATTTTATGGTGCAAAGCCAAATCTTCGGGATGACACATAAGCGTATGTAACACATGGTACTGAATAGAGTCACCAAGTTTAGGCAATCGCATGCCCTTAGTAATTGGGGTCAGCAAGTTATAAACGGGTCTAAGCAGGCCTATAGCCGAGCTGTAATGCAAGATTTTAGTTTGCTTAATACTGTGCTGATCCCACAAGCCAAACATGCCCACCAGTTTTTCACCTTTAAAATAAAGTGAAAAGTCTGAGAGTTTTATTCCTGAAAAATACTGATGCTCTTGAGCCAGCTCTTCAAAGTTATAGGCAGGAATAAAGTTATAAAACTCTGCCATGTCGCTAATAAACTGGTTCATGGCTTCCACATGCTGAGCTTCGGCACTACATGTACGAATCTCTTGAATGTCACTCTGCTGAGAAGTCTGCTTTAAAAAAGCCGTGACTTTTCGTTTTGCACCAGTGTCGGTGAGGCTTAATGTCTCGATGAGCCCTTCATCATAATAATCAGGCATTCCAGTTTTGCCCGTTTGGATGGCAGCGCGCGCCGCATGGTTATCATCAAAAATAATCATTTGGCTATAGTTCGGTTCATGCATGGTTTGTTTTACATGCTTTGCTAAAACCTTCACCAGTGATTTACCACGATAGTTGTGATCTACCCGTAAATCACCCGCGTAGCGTAAGTTTTGAACGCTCCGATCGACATAACATGGACGGTAACCGTTGCTATAACAAGCAAGCTTCTTTTGGCTTTCGGTATCTTCAATCACCACATGCAGTTTATGTCGATACACAATATCAGACGCTCTAAAATAACTTGGTTCGCGCTGAAAGCTAATTTGTATGCCTTTGGTGGTCATCGGTACGGCGATTAAGTCCCTTAAAGCCTGATCATCTGCCAAAGTGGCTTCTCGGGTAATCAGGGTATTTTCAGCAAGTGGTGGATTTGTTTTATTCATTATTCACCTGTTGTGCGGTCTGTGTAGGAACCAAACTGTTTAAACGTCCCATTTGGTCGAGTAGCTGATAGACAAACACGACTTCGTCTTGATCATTCACTGTTTTCTGAGTTTCTGCATCGAGTAGCTTCTGTTCGGTATTGAGCAAATCAAATGTGGTTTTGGTTCCGACATCAAACTCTTTACGTGTATAGACAAAGGCAATAGATGCTGCCTCTATGGCATTTGCCAATGCCTCTTTATTTTGTCGAATGGTTTGAAGCTGCGCATAGGTCGTACGGGTACGCTTATTTAAGTCTAGTTCAAGACTTCGTATTTTCTGATGAGCCAAATCAATATCGGCCTGTGCTTTTTTAACGTTGGCACGATTTAAACCATCGTCATAGAGCGGTACATTAAGCTGCACCCCAACCATGTAGTTATTACTTTCAGAACCAATATAACTTGCCTCATCTTGCTTTCCGGCACGGCTAGTGAGCATGACCGTTGGCCACAGTTCACGCTTAGTTAAAGCATATTGTTTCTCGGCAGCCTGCTTTTCGTATTTGCTACGCATTAAAGCTGGATGGTTTTTGGTTTGCGCCAAAATTTCATCTAAGTTAGCAGGAATAACTGGCAGTTGTTTAATGACGACAAGGTTCTCAGGCGTTACACCTGTCACTTGATAAAACTGGGCTTCGCTTACGGTCAAGTTAGACTGAGCCTGTGTAATATCGGCTTGACCTTGGGCAACTTGTGCCAAAACCTGAGCCAAGTCTGCACGGGTAATCATACCCACATCAAAACGGCGCTTCGATTCATATAAAGACCGTTGCAGATTTGCCATGGTCTTTTGTCTAAGTTCTAAAATGGCTTTCTTTTTTAATACATCGGTATAGACCATCACGGTATTTAAGATGGTTTCCGATCTTTGATCTGACAAACCTTGGTTTTGTGCCGAGAGCTGACTTTCGGCAACATCTATTCCTAAACGGTGTCGACCAGACGTGTAAATTGGATAATCTGCCTGTAACTGCAAACTTCGGCCTTTACGATTTCCTTCGGTTGGAAACAGGACGTGTGAAGGCGTATCTATTCTTTCATAGTCCAGTTGCCCGACTAAATTAACTTTGAGTCCATCACGCTGTTTGGCCTGTTCAAGCATAGCGGTCGACTGGTTCACGCTTAAACGGCTGACCTCAAGCTGACTTTCATGTCTTAAGCTGGCAGACAATGCCTCATCTAGAGTCATAGCGTGTGTGTTCGACACAAATAACATGCCTATACACAGAGCGTATCGACGCGTTAAGACCTGAGTATTAAATTGCTTCATCCCTTTCATAGTTGTTCCAAACTATTGAGGGTGACTTTTTTAAGTGGCTCAGGCTTGATATTACCTTCGATAATGCCATCAAACATGACCAGTTTTTTGTAGGCATTCCAGCCATTATTGGCTTGACGGATTTGAGGCTGGTCGAGCTGTCCCAAGTTCCGCGCAAGTTCATAATGGAAGTTTTGACGCAAAATACTATCGATATATTCATTGTTAATGCTGTGATGGATTTCGCCTTCAAAAAGCACGCAATAAAACGGCTTAACGTGTTGCTCTGTATCAATCGCCAGTAAAGAAATCGCTTTAGATTCCGTTTCATTTAACTGCGACAATAATTGCTGGGCAGTTTCAGGTGCGAGTTTCTCACCGACCAGATCTACACCAAAACGACGGCCTTGGAACTCAAAACACGGGATTTGCTCTATAAATCCAGTCACGCGTAAGCAATCATCCATACAGTAACGAAGCAAGCCATTGCCTGATGTAATGAGTGGGCTAACCACATCACCTTCTTTCAGTTCCCACGACGGAATGATTTGTCCTTGTTTTTCACCTTCTAAATATTCAAATTCATAGAAGTGACTTTGATACGCCAGCGGGTATTGGTCGTTATAGGGAATAGTCACTACGCCTTCAGTCGCCCATAGACCTTTTCCTTCAAACTGAACACTGGGTAATTTCTCTTGTAATTTTTCGGCCCAAGCTTTTGAACCTGCGGTATCCCAACTCGACACTAAACTTAACTTAGGCCACAGTTGTTTGAAGTCAATCTGTTCGCCGTTTGTACTGTCAATTAGGGCTTGAGCGCTTTCAGGACTATGCGGTGCTGTCACTTCTTTTAATGAAGCCTGACGATTGACCCATGAACCACTTTGTAAAACTTCAATCACGTCTTGTTGTAGTAACTCTAAACGTTCAAGCAATTGCAACGCAAAAGTTGGACTCCACACCGAAATCATGGCTAAGTTACGGTTTGCAACCAAATAGCAAATGGTGGCAAACAGTGCATCGTCGGCATTGGCGGCAAAGGCAACATTACTTGGAACGGCTTGGGTAAACTTAGACAAAATTCGCTTACCTACACCAAGTAGCGCACTATCGTCATTTAGGTTTTTGTCTTTTAAAACTTCACGCTGACTTTCAGGCAACCATGACACCGACCAATAATGTGTGCCCGAACTGAGCTGTGGACATTTGCGATATAAACTCGCCATCCACGGCGCAATTGCATGGTCAAGTTCATCTAAAAACAGCTTGGTGTATGGAATAAACTTGATTTGTTCACTCGAACCACTGGTCGGCTGGAAACGGACCAATTTGCTGCTAGACAGTGATAGCTTTTGTTCACGGTAACGTTGAATGTCTTCTCGCCAAGCGCCATAACGTGTCGCAGGAAATGTTTTTACAAACTGCTCATAGTTTTGAACTTTTTTATCTTTAGCAAACGTCGAGGTATGTAAAATTGAATGCAAGATTTGACGTTGTGTTGCTTCTAAAGCATTAAACTGTTTTTGAAAATTACGATCAGATGCATCACACCATTTTTTTAAAATTAAATGCGAGCCAAGCGTCAGCCATTCATTAGATTTCATTGGATGGCCTCTCTACGTTTTGTTTTATGGGTTATACGCGCTGCTTCACATTTACCTTTACTGGTCGGCTTCGTCATGAGCTTAACTGGGAAACGGGCAATATCTTTCCAGCCCAGACGGCCTATACACGGCAGTTCTGTACCTGCTTTCCATGTCGGATTCAACTGCTCAAAGAAATGAATATTTGGGTTCTTTTCTCTCATTTCGGCAGTAATTGGTGCAACTTCACCTTTTAATGGTTGATAGTCATCTCCAAAATTTAAGAGGCCTGCATCTTTGTCATAATATTCGCCAAAGAATTTCTCACAGTAGTGTTCGACGACTTCCGAGAGATGCTGGTTTTCATCTTTAATATTTGGGTAATACACATAGTAGTTATTGGCAAGTAGCAGGTAAGTTTTATAGCCTTTAGAAATCAGGAGCCAATAGAGTTCGTTAAATGGATATTTGATTCGAAGCTTGATCATGAGTTTGAGCATAGTACTTTGTAGACTACGCGTACCCCAAAACTTCTTCAAAATGACCGTATCACCGCTAAATAATACGGTGTAGTCCTTACCGTTTAAGTAGAAATGCTGCACCACAACGGTAGAGAAACCCACAATCTCATTTGTTTGTGAATCAAAAATTAAGATTGCACCACTTTTATTTTGGAAATCATCTACGAAAATAGAAAATCTCGTATTTTCATAATACTGTTCG
Source organism: Acinetobacter sp. V116_7 (assembly GCF_056735735.1). Taxonomy (NCBI): domain Bacteria; kingdom Pseudomonadati; phylum Pseudomonadota; class Gammaproteobacteria; order Moraxellales; family Moraxellaceae; genus Acinetobacter; species Acinetobacter sp. V116_7. The sequence continues at coordinate 198,133 of NZ_JBWZIF010000028.1, read as the reverse complement.
TAAATGGAATACATCACTTTTAATCGCTCAGTATCGATTTGCTCTTTTTCAAAATATTGACCATAAGTCGTGTTTTTCAGGTTCAATTTTGAAATTAGTTTATACGTTGTATTAATCATAATCCTTTAACCTTCCACCTCTAATTTGCGAGTTCCCCGATCTCATCAACCGATTTTAGAAAACTCATCTCAATGTTCTTTTTCTATGAAGGGATACGTTTTGATATGCCCTATTGTTTTTCATTCTTTAAAAGCTGCTCTTTATTTCTAAATCGCTACATGTTCATTTTCTTCCCCCGATCCATAAAGATGGTTAAAAATGCGGTCACAAACATGATGATTGCGAGCATGCGTAATAGGTCATTAAAACTCGATGTCAGTGCCTGAAAATGAATGTCGCGATAGATCACACTGAGCGCGATTTGCTGGGCATTTGCACCGACTTCTTGATATTGCGCCGTGAGTTGATCGAGTCTTTCTGTAAAAATCCAGTTTTGCGGTGTCATCCCCTGATTAATCTGGGTGACATGAAGCGCAGTGAGCCAATCTAAAGATGAGTTAATGAGAGCTAGTCCAACCGCGCCGCCGATATTGCGCATCAGGTTATAAATACCACTGGCATCGGCTACTTTGCTGAGTGGCAAAGTGCTCATGGCTAAATGCGAAACCACAATCAAGCAGATCATGAGACCAATACCACGGTAAATTTGCGGCCAGAACATAAAGTCGTAATCACTGTGAATGCTCAAATGTGAATTGAGCCATACACCAAAGCCCGCCAAAATCATTCCAACAAATACGGTTTTTCGGGTATCAAAATTGGGAATAAGCCACGCAAGAAATGGCGCAAAGCAGAACATCACAATGCCTGTCACCATCATGACGTGACCAATTTGGCTACTGTTCATTTCACGGACTTGCCCAAGAAACACGGGAATCATGTAGCCCAAGCCATAGAGCGCCATGCCAATCACAAAAGTCGTGATGGCACTTAAGGTAAAGTTTTTATTTTTAAATACAGATAAATCGAGCAAAGGTTTAGGTTGGGTAAAACTTCTAGAGAAGAAAATCATGCCGCCCACAACGCAAATCATAAACGCAATCCGAACGCCTGTGTCTGCAAGCCAGTCATGCCTTGCGCCTTCATCAAGAAAATATTCAAGCCCACCCAGAAACATCGCCATACCAACGAGGCTGAACCAGTCCATACTTTTGATAAGTGAATAGTTCGCACGGTCGATATTTGGACCCGAGTAAATGACCGTAGCAATGATAATGCCCGGGATAATATTAATCAGGAACATCCAGTGCCATGAGAAGTTATTGGTGAGCCAGCCGCCAATGGTTGGGCCAATGGCCGGCCCCAAAGTACTGATCATTCCAAACATGACTAAAGGCAATGAGCGTTTTGCATCAGGGAAAAGTAGATACAATGCGGTCATGGAAGTCGGAATCATTCCTCCGCCCATAAAACCTTGAATGCCACGAAAAACCAATAAACTTTCTAAGTTCCATGCCAATGCACAAAGTAAAGAGCTGACCGTAAAACCAATTGCACAGATGGTGTAATACACCCGTGTTGAAAGCACTCGCGAGACAATACTCGACATTGGAATTGCAATAATCTCGGCAATTAAATAAACCGTTTGCACCCAAGTGACTTCGTAACGACTTGCACTCATTCCAGCTTGAACTTCGTTTAAAGAACTCGCCACAATCTGAATATCAAGAATCGCCATAAAGTTGCCAAAAATCATGGCAGCAAAAATTGCCCATGCCGTCTTTGCGGGAAACATCCACTCAGGCTCAAGGTGCTTATTCATTTTTTATTACCTAAAATTTTATTATTAAGTTCTTAGGTCAACGGTGGCACTGACCGACATTCCAGGTTTTATCAAATCAATATGTGGGCTTGAATCTATGGCAATACGCACAGGAATACGCTGAACAACTTTGTTAAAGTTTCCTGTGGCATTGTCTGGTGGCATGAGTGAGAAAGTTGCGCCTGATGCTGGTGAAAAACTCTCAATTTTTCCGCTATAGGTCAGGCTTGGATAGGCATCAAGTTTGAGTTCAACTTTCTGACCAATATGCATTTTTTCAATTTGAGTTTCTTTGAAATTGGCTTGTACATACAAACTGTTTTCAGGAATGATCGCCATTAAGCGAGTTTGCGGAGAAACACGTGAGCCTTTCTGGATTGCAAGACTACCGATTTTGCCGTCTACAGGACTCACCACTTTTGATGAAGCCAGATCGACCTGATATAGGTTTAAGTTTGCATGAGCACTTTGAATATCTGCTAAAAGCTGCGCTCGACTGGCTTGTAAACTGCCTAACTGAGCTTCTGCCGCATTTACGGCGGCCTGCGCTTTGCTGAGCTGCGCCTGAGCAGTTAAATATTGAGACTGAACCCCTTCAAAGTTTTGACGGGTAATCACGCCATCTTTTAGTAAATCTTGATAGCGTTCAAAATCTTTTCTTAAACGAGTTAAGTCTGCTTGAGCTGCCACTACACCACTATTTGCTTCAGTAATGGAAGATTTAGCAGACCTTTCATTTTGCTGTTGTACACCAAGCGCCGCTTCTTTTAAGCTGACGACAGAACTCGCCTGATCATAACGGGCTTGGTAATCGCGGTGGTCTAATACCGCTAGAGTTTCACCTTTTTTTACCACCTGATTATCGTTAATTAATAACTCAATCACTTCGCCTGAAATCTTTGGCATGACCCAAGTAACATCTGCCTGAACATAAGCATTATCAGTAGATTGATAAAATCGGTATACAAAAAAATAATATATAATGCCTGCGACTAAAAATAACAGCAGGACACTAAAAACACCCCAAGTTATTTTCTTTCGACTTTGGAAATTAGTGTCAGTTTCTAGCTGAGCTACGTTATCCATATTCATTCCGTTTATTTGTAATATTCGATTTTTTATTTACACCAATAAATTATTAGCGTCTTTTTTACGTAACTTTTCACTTGGTTTATTCAATGAATCGTGACAGCGTAAAATTTGGTGCAAATTATGATTCTTAAATCGATTAAATATCATTGACCCTTTTGACATATATTTTTTCTATTTACGCCAATACACGGCATGCTATAAAAAATATGTTTAAAAATTATGTAATTTTATATTTTTTAAAAAATGCAATTATAAAACCTTTCTTTAAAAATTAATTTAAACAAATAAAATCAGCAACTTGTAAATATAATTATTTATGTAAAAGTGATTAATTGGTAGAAAAATTTATTGCATCAATATTAAAAATTAGCTTTTACTTTGTATAACTTATGTTGATTTACTTAGAGCAATATGTAATTTAAATAAATTCTTCGAGAATTTTTATAATATTTATAGAAGCATAAAATATAAATATGCAGATTTATCAAGCATAGTAAAGCACAGCTTATTAAATATGTATTTATGATTAACAATATTAAATAAAATAATATAAAAACTTTCCGACCAAATCCAACTTATTTTTGATAAACCAAGCATTATTCAAAAACAAAATTAATCTAAAAAAGAGTTACTTTTAACTCTTTTTTATTTAGAAAATAGAGAATTATCGGTTTATTTTTTTACTTATTTAAAACCTTAAATATTTCTTCTAAAGTCATCCCAATCGCAATTATTTCACTATCATGATGAGGTAAACCATCAATTTCTAATCCAACGGGTAGTTTCGATTTCACTCCCTTTCCAATGGGTAAACTCAGCCCTGGTAATCCGATATTACTGCCGGGGTCCGTATTTCGAATGAGTGTCTGGAAATTTTCAATTGAGCTGACTTGTTCATTTGCGAGTGGTGCAACAATCGGTGATGTTGGGAGTAATAAAGCATGTAAGTTATGCGCTTTAAATGTGTTTTGGTAAAGTTCAAGCAATTGTGGACGAGCTTCACTGATGGCCTTTTCATAGAAAGGTAAAACAGGAACAAGTTGCCCCGTCTGATCTTGAATTAATTGAGGAAGGATATTCTGTTTAAAAATTGCTTGTACATCTGGGCTTGAGATCTGATCAACTACATTCTCAATAGTCAAATTTACATGATGATCTTTCAAATATTGAATAAGGTCATATTTACCTTCATAGACAACCACTGGAAATGAGATAGCATGATTGAGTTGTTCTAAATTCGGCATATCGACATTAATAATTTCGACTCCTGCCTCTTTTAAAAGCTCAAGCGCAATATGAGCCTGCTCACGAACATCTTCATCTAAATGATTCCAAAAATATGGATTGATGCCGAGCCTAATTTGATGAGGTTGTAATGGTTCTTTCTTTGGCTCTTGAGTAATAAGCTGATCAATTAAAATAACATCAGATACTGTGTGTGCTATAGGCCCAGCGGTATCGCGAGTATGTGAAATTGGAGTAATATTTTCTTGTGAGTATCTTCCTACCGTTGGACGAAAACCGACACAACCATTTAACGCACTTGGCAAACGAATAGAAGCACCAGTGTCTGTACCAATCGCAATTGGAACCATTCCAGCGGCAACAGCAACAGCGCTACCTGAAGAAGACCCACCAGCAATGTGCAATGGATTTACGGCATTTCGTGTACCCACGACACCTTCTATGTGCATGGCAGTATTATAGCCTGTGACTCCAAAGGCTAATTCATGCATATTGGTTTTACCAACAATGATCGCGCCGTGATCAATAAGTTTTTGAATAATCGCTGCGGAGCTTTGAGGTTTAAAATCAGCTAAAGCTGGTGTGCCTGCACTATTCGGGAAACCTGCAACATGAATATTATCTTTAACTGCAATTAAAATGCCCATCAAAGCTGGACATGGTTTTCCACTAAGCAGGTATTTATCCCAATATTGAGCTTGTTGAATTGCTGAAGCTTTATCTGTGCTAATAAAAGCATTTAAAGACTGTTGTTTTTCAATAGTGTCGAAGTAATGATGCACGATTTCTTCACAAGATACTTTTCTTTCATGAATCAGTTTAGTGATGACATCTACTGAAGCATTTGCTAAACCCTGTAATTCAATCCAATTATTTTTTTCAATTGCATTTGATATGATGACTTAAAATCCATTTAAGTTGTGATCTTAAGAACTTAGTACAAATTGCTCATTCATTCGCATCCTCAAAATTGAGGATTGTTTTTGTTTTAATGTTGAATGAGTAAAGTCATTTCAGTGCGATTATTACAGCCTATTTTTCTCATAGAGTTGTTCAGATGGGTTCTTAATGTGGTAAAGCTAATACCAAGTAAATTTGCCACCTCTTTATCACTTAAGCCTTTAGAGACTAAATGAACCACTTCTTGTTCACGTGGAGTCAGACCATATTGTGTTGATAAATCTAGTGGTAAGGCTTGGGTAAAATAAGGTTCAAGCAGATTTAAGATTCTTTTTTCACGTTCACCAAACATGTCAGCGTCTTTTGCACGCCAAATACGTAAATCGCCAATATCTATACCATTTCGGACAAAATAAATATTTATGCCGTGATACAAACCATAGGTTCTCAAAAACTCATTGTAATAGCTGGTTTTTTTAAGGTCTGCGAGAGGCATGACTTCATTTACAAATGTTGGTTTCTGGAGTTTATGAAGCTCTGCCGTAATGGGATCATCAAATTGCCAAATACTCTCATAGTCCTGCATCGCTTTTGGGTCGATTTTCCATATCACACCTTCTTTCGATAAATTATGCGTTGAATCCCAAATATAAGATGCGGCAAAATCAGCCCGCAACAAGATGGCAATATCTGCAATGATATTTTCACGTAAATTATATTTCCCTTTTCCTGAGCCAAGTTTCCATAATATTTCAGAGAACAATGTAAACTCAGACGGGCTGAAATCCTTTTCTAAAAGTGCGGTCATCTTCTACCTATTTAACGAAATCCATCGAATTTTAAGAAGATCGGTTAAGTGCTTCCTTTGAGCTTAATACCAACCCCATCCTTTTCTATAATATATCTATTTTTTGATTTGGTAGGTAATAGCTATATTTTGTTCGTCAAAATATTAATTTTCTAGTTTTTATATGTTCATTATATAAAAAGCCCACGGAAGTGAGCCTATTCTTTAACAATCAATTTCAACAGAATAGTTCATTTATTTAAAAAGTTATATCCACTAAGAATCCTTACTTTTCGGTAGCTAAAATTGAATACATCTAACAACCAATTGCGTCTTTATATGGTGCTCTTTTAACTGTTGATATACCTCTTGTGAAATTACTTGTCTAATAGGTATAGAAGGGTTCGATCGACTTTTCTCTCTTTTCTTTTTTGTTCAAGTTCCTGTTGATATTCTTCTTCTGAAATTACTTTTCTATTAGGTGTAGATTCAATGTATGGTGAATAACCCCTATTATTAGCATACTTATTTTCTCTGTAATATTGTGATTTATCATAATCAGTCATATTCGCCGTTTGGAATAGAGCGTCATTACCTCGCTCTGCCCTTTTAAAAATTTGATTTGTACGATCTATTTTTTGTTGATTTGATAACTCAAAAAAATCTACTTTCCCACGACTGTTATTATTTTGAATCCCTTCATCCTTACCAATTAAGATAGAAGGTTTTTTTTCGAAAAAATCATCAGCACTGTACACTGGGCCAACAATCAATAAACTTATAAAAATTAATAATATTCTACCCATAAAATTCTTGTGCTCATTACAAAATATTGGATACGTAAATATTATATAAATTTAGTAAAAAATCTATTGTCCTGCATCTTATTCTTTTGTTTTTTTCTTTACTTCTAAATAAACTCGTTAAGCTTATAGAATCAATAAGAAAGCCCGCCTATGCGAGCTTTTCAAAACGGAATCTTTTTATTTTTCAATTTTAGAATTTATATTGACTCATCAATAAGCTCACCAGATAAACATTTATTGAAAATTTTTTGTCTAAAGCGACTGGTCATCATTTCATTTTCAAAGTCATTTTCCTTGATATTCTCTTTATAGACGTCAATTAAAATTTTATTCATGACTGTTTCAAAAGCGGATTTTACTCTTTCAGAATTATACTTACGTATTCCCATGAATTTTCTGAGTGCTTCTTTTTCCTGACTTAAGGTTACACCTGCTTGTCTCCTTTCCATAACTTTTACTGCTTGTACGCTTATATTTTCACACGATGTTTGAAGGCTAGGAGTATCAGAATATGCCATACAGCTATTTGAAGCCATGATACAAGTTAATAATAAATATCTTTTCATTTTTTAATCTAATAAATTAGCTTAAAGCATATTACCAAAATAAATCAGATATTTATAAACAAAAAAGCCCATCTTTTCATGAGCTTTTAAATATCTTATATGATCTTTATTTATACTTCGACCACTATAACGTAAAAAAGAATTTACCCTGTAAAGGTTCAAATAGGCTTAAAGATTCAAAAACGTTAACACGTATTTATCAGCTTTCGATATACTAAGCAGGAATTATTTATGAAAATAAAAAATAACTCTCTTCATCAATTCAAATAAAGAGAATTCCATAGATGAATAAAATTTTCCTATCCTTCTTATTATTATCATTATCAGGCTGCGCTGTGTTATTTCCACCTGCTTATAATCCTGATGCTGTGATGTCACATTTCCGAGAAGGTCAAGCAAGTAAAGATTCCTTCTATGTCAGCTATAAAGGTGATCGTGGTAGCTCACCAGAACAAGCAAGAGATTTTGTCATTCTACGTGGGGCGGAGTTAGTCATGCAAAATGATTTTCGCTACTTTAAAATTCCTAAAATGAATCAAGGCACGCTTGTAAATTCAAACTATCATATTGCTTCTGGAGTAAGAAATGATAACTACCAACCTATGGTTGAAGCACAAATTATAGGAGTCAAAGACTCTGGAGCAGATAGTGAAGTCTTAGATGCAATAAAAGTAGCGAAAGCATTAAGAATTAAATATCGACTTAGATATAAATTGACGCCATTAGAGCTAAAATATAGCTATTAATTTCTTGATGAAGAATCGCTATTCAGAAATCTATCTGTTCACGTGTTTAATATTTATCACATAGGTTATAACCATTCTGTAAAGTGGTAATGCATGAGTTCATCACAAAGACTCTTTGCAGTAGTGTAAAACCCACTCATTGAGTGGGTTTTTTATTACTAACCGTTTTGCCTGAGGTGGTCTTGGAACTCTTGGTCGTGTATTTTGTCGTAATTAACAGGGTCGTAAACGCATCCAGTTAAAACAACAATTACAGCAAGTACAGCAACCAACTTTTTCATTGAGACAACTTTCCTTTTAACGCAAAAGATTTGCTTTAAGTATACTCCTCGGTAATCATCTTGATTGAACATAATTAAGGCAAACAATTGTTATTTTTAAATTATTGCCGTGCTTTAGCATATAAATTGATTTTTTAACAAAATCAAATCAAGGGGTAATACAAAACTTAAGCCTCAGTCGCTAAATACCAATTTTTCCAAGAACTGGTTCCTCTGATTTCAATTGGTACAGTTGGAATGAGTTTTTCTTTTAATATTTCAGTTTGTTCAAGGGCTTTAGCAACATTGGTGGTAAATACCAAGGATGAGTATCTATACGTTTATGTAGCTCGGCTCTCTTATCTTTCTCAGGATAAAATTGATTTAGTAATCAGTCTCTGAAATCAGTTCATACTTGTCTTTCATCGTATTATATTTAAAACGTTTAATTTTATTATAATTTTCAATCTTTCCTGTTTTTTCATTAAAAACATCACCTTTAAATCTCATTTCAACAGGGTAAACCTGAGAGGTTTGACTTTCTAGAGTTTTATACACAGAACTGTATTCATAAGATAATGGTGAATTACTTTCATATTCTCCATCGTTAGTTCCTGAACTCAAATCAATATGATATCCTGATATTTTCGACTCATTTAAACGAATTAAATAAAGTAAATTGTCAGTGGTTCCATAATTGGTATAGCTAGATGAATCATCGAAAAAGCCAACTTCATTAATCCCTGTTTTAACTATACGATCACCTACCCCTTTAACATTTAAGTCTAAATCACCATATGCACTAGGAGGTGAAAAATTTGAAGATGTCCTTGAAACTAAATCATATTTATTATTAACACTTTTCTTAAATATATATATGTCAGCTTTAGCACTGGAGCATGCGTGACAAGTATCTGAAAACTTATAAGTATTTGAGTCTATTTTTTTCCATTTACCATTAATTATCGTGTAAGAATCTTTATCAATTTCACGCTTTTTAATTAAAACTAAGTATCTATCTTCATGGTTTGCATTCTTATATTGCTCTACAGGATACATTAACGCCAAGTATTCTTTTTTTGTTTCTTTGATTCCTGCTTTTGGCAACTCATTCCCATCATAATCATTATCTTCCATCGAAACATAAAACATGTTTGGATAAAATGTCCTAAAAATAGACTTATAACCTAAATCATCAACAGTGATTGCAAATAAATTAGTGCATACAGTTAAAGATAAAAATAAAATAATCTTCTTCATATAAAAACCTATCAAATATCAATATTTTAAAATTAGCCAATAATCAAAATAAATTTCATTTTTACTTCCTTACGTACTCTGGAAATTCTTTTAATAAATTATTACAAGTTCTATTCTTCCCGTCTTTTTTCACATTACGGTCAAATTCTTTCATGCCAAACATGAGAACTTTTTTCCCATATTCATCACCAAGTTCATACTGAAAACACTTGGCTGAATCCGAGATTAACTCATTGTTATATTCACTATATCCACATTCAACTTGTGCTCTGGTTAGTAAGCCATGCACCGAAACAATTTGCTCACAATAAGTTGGCTTATCTTCATTTTTTGGAGCTAAAGCATGTGAAAATGATGCGGGAAAAGCTGCCGCTAACATACTCCCTAAAATAATCTTTTTCATGAATTTCACCATTTGTTATAAAGTATACCAACTTTAACAAACTGGTTACTAAATGTCACATTAAGAAAAAGCACTCTCAGATGGTTTAGTATTTTTTCTAAAATTTAATATGGTTTTAAATCTTAAGCGTCAGTCGCTAAATACCAATTTTTCCAAGAACTGGTTCCTCTCGTTTCAATAGGCACAGTTGGAATCAGTTTTTCTTTTAATATTTCAGTTTGTTCAACAGCTTTAGCAAGTCTTGCTTTGACTGAATGAATGCATTCACGGTCACCAAATTCACAGCGGTCTAAAGTTGTACCGCCACAAGGCCCGTTGGCTAAACCTTTTGGACACGTTTCAGGGCAAATATATAAAGTATCGCTTAGGCGACACTGACCACAGCTTTCACAACCGACTAGGCTATGTTTACTCAGCACTTCTGTTTTAATTAATACTTTAGCTACTAAAGAGTTTTCCCAAAAGGACGCTTTAAAAATAAACCGTCCAACGCCTTTAGCAATTTTTGATCCAAACATTGCTTCATGCATAACATGCAATTGGCGATATTTAATTAATTGTTTAGACGTTGGCTGACGTGAAAACCGAGCAATTTCAGGCGAAAACTCTTTGCCTGTCGTGACTTGCCAAAGTGAGTTCCAAAGCTCTTCTAAGGCTTTAAGATTAAGATGTCTGTATTGCTCAATGTAGCTTTCAAGCAGCATTTGCTCTTCTGGCTTATGACAGGCAGATAAGTGAATTCCTGCAAATCCTACATGTTTACATATTAAAATCTGTAAAGCACAGCGCAAATAAACTCGGTCTGTATGCCCTGCCTGTTTTTCGTCTGCCAAGACTTTTAGCATGTGTGGAGTAATCACAATACCTGCCACTTTATGCTTCACCATAAAATTGGCACGCCCCAAAGTCAGTGGCATGACACAAGCGAGTATTTGCTGTGAATAATTATGCTTGGTTAAAAATAATTTGACTTGTTTTAAGGCTTCAATGTCATAGCCCAATTGGGTAATGATAAAATCAGCGCCTGCTTTAATTTTCTTATGTAGTTTTAAATACTGCGCATCACGCTCAGCTTCAACATATTTAAATGGGTTAAAAGCAACCCCGATACGAAACCCACCATGTTGCTTGGCAGCCATTACGGCGTTTACCGACTCTAGGTATCGGCTACGAGGCTGCCCATCTCGACCATTATGGTGTTCTTTGAGTTTATCGCCTGTAAGCAATAACAAGTTTTGAATATTGGTTGCTTGAGCTTGTTCTAAAAATTGCTCGAAGTCTTGTATGTCTCGGGCCTTACCTGAAAAGTGTAAGACTTTATCGATTGAGTCAGGATAACTTTTGCTGGCTTCAAGTGGCGCGATATCATGATCTGAATGTACGCGATCTGCCAATGTCATTGCAGCCGGATATCCTGCAAACTCATGTTTCACAGGATAAATTTCATGTAGTGAAGTGAGATATTCCACCAACACAAAAAACTGATTTTGTTGGAAGCAGGGAGAAGCGTGTGACATAGGCAAAGTGCTGATCAAAACATGACATCAATCATAAGCGCGGCATTATAAATCAAAGTGTATCAAGATGCGCTAGTCAGAAAGCTCATTGTTTTGCTTATCTTCACCCTCTTTGTTTCTAGGTAATTCGAGTGCGCGAGGAAATATAAAATCGAAAGAATCGAGTGCATAGCGGTAAAGCTGAGCTGGTCGTTTGCCTACAATTTTACTTTGATTGGTTTCTTCAACTGCACCAGCTTCTATCATACGGCGTCTAAAGGCTTTTTTTTCTAAGGATTGCCCAAGAATAATTTCATAAATGGTTTGCAGCTCAGTCAGCGTAAATAATTCAGGCATAAGACTCGCTGGCAATGCGGTATAGCGAGTTTTATTGGTGAGACGCTCTAAAGCTAAGCTGAGCAATTCATTATGATCAAATGCCAATGCGAAATCTTGTGCTTTTGTCACTGGCACCCATTCGCTGTATTCAGCCAAAATTTGATGTTGATAGGCATTAAAATCAATTAAGGCAAAATACAAAATGGTCACTGCCCAGCCACGCGGGTCACGTTTGGCATTACCGACAGAGGCAACTTGTTCCAAGTAAGGTGAAGTAATTCCTGTTTTTTCGGCCAGCTTACGATAAGCCGTGGCCATCAAATCTTGGTCATGGGTTAAATCGGCAAAACCACCCGGTAAAGCCCACTGGTCTTTGGCTGGAAAGTTTGGGCGCTTAATGAGTAGTACCTGCAACTGACCATTAAAAACCGAGAAAATAGCCATATCGACCGTGAGTAAAGGTGCGTCATAATCTCGGCGATCATAACTGGCAAGGAATTCTTGTTCAGTTTGAATAGTCACGTTCAGCCTCTTAATAAAAATGATGAGCCGATACTCATGCAACGGCTCATCTAAACTCAGTTATGCGATGGATAAACGCTCACGAATTTGATCCAAAGTACACTCATATTGAAGTTTACCATTTTCAAAGACAGTTTTTAGTGCTCCGCCTTGTTCTTGTTCGGCTGTTTGCCCATCAAACAAGGTAAAACCATTTTCACTTTCTTCAATGCGTAATAGACCTTTCGCAGATTTTTTCACACCTGAGTCAGTAATTGGGTCTTTGAACAGCTCTCGGCCTACACCATTCACTTGGCCCCAAGTTGCTTTCACAGCAAACCCAAAAGTATCGCGAGTTAAGTAGTTATAGGTAAAGCTGCCGATCCCAAACACCAAATTGTTTGAAGCAAAACCTTTGGCTTCTAGCCCTTCCAAAATACGCTGAGCACGGTCTAGAGTAATTGAGTCACCATAAATTAAGCCGACACGCTCATTAAGTACTTTATAGCCTTGGTCAGTTGTTGTACCACCAAACACTTCCCATAAACATTCAACCGCACCTTTGTAGGCTGGGCTGCCAATTTCTGCGTCTGGGTCACCACAAATAATTTTCACTGGGTCACCAGAGTCTGGACGGAAAACCAATTTAGCCAAGCCTAAAGCATTAGGTTGTCTTGCCAGAATTTCAGGTTTTAAAGCTACCGTAAACTCGGTAATCACTCGCCAAAAGTCCCAAGTGTCAGATACAACACTGACAACACCAGACGGATAAAGCTCACAGATTAAACGCTTAAATGTGTCTAGCTCGCTGTTTTCTGTACCCATACACATCACACTGTGTTCGGTCGCTGGTACAGATACACCAATCACACCTGTGGCATTGTAATATTCTTCTGCGTAGTCAATTGAAGCAACTGAGTCTGTTCCAATAAAACTGGTTAAATGCCCCACACCAGATTGAGCCGCATCATAAATTCCACTCATGCCACGGCTACTAAAATCGTGTCCTTGCACAGGCACAAAATCAAGCGGTGCACCAGTTTTTACGGCATATTGAGTTAATAAGCGTTTGTACTCGTAGGCAATTGTGGCCGTAGTACAACTTTTCCAAAGCTCAGCACTTAAAACCGTTTCAATATAGTTAGTTAACCAAAAGAAACGTGGGGCGGTATTAATTACGGTGAGCACAGGTACACGTATATTGACGCGGCTGCCTTCTGGCAAGGCTTTAATGCGTAATGGTAAATATCCCAAGTCGTGTAACGCTTCAATGTGATCAACAGGTACTGCGCCTTCACCTAATGAACTATCCATACGGCGTTTATAAGCAGCCACAACTTTTTCTTTAGGTTGATTAAAAAAGCCTTCATTCCATGTATCTATTAAAAAGTGTTTGATAAAACCCTGAAGACCAAAGAACACAACTTTATCGTCAAAGTCCGGTAGCATTTTTGCGAGTCGAGATGAACGCGGTGTAAAGTTGGCGTATACATACTCTGTGCCTGCTGGATACTGACGTCTGTGATCAGCTTTATAAAAATCGATAGCGTTTAATGGATTAAGTTTAATAGTCATCTTTATTCTCTTTATTTTGCTGCAAAAGCAATTACTGAAATTTTGTCTGATGGTTGTTGTGGAAAGCTGTCCGAGATAAATAGCTGGTCAAGCAGCCCATCAAAAACCTCTGTTCCTTTACTGAAAATACCGTGGGTCACGTATAGAACGACCTTATGGCAATTTAGGCGACGGAGTTTTTTGGCAATACCAATAAAGGTTGCACCGCCATCGCAAATGTCATCGGTAATGACCGCTGTTAGGCCTGATAAATCAGTCGCATGTACATGCGTACCTAAAATTTTGCCAGTCACTGGATCACGTTTTTTATCACACTGAACAATAGTGATTGGTTGTTTACGCTCAAGATTAAAAGCGTCTGCAACCATTTGTGTACGTGCTTTCGCCCCTTTGTCTGGGCAAATCAGTACTGTTTTTTCATCTTTTAACAATGTGCTCAGTGTTCCACTCTTTGCGATGATGTCGACTGAACTGACATTCACAACTTCGCTAAAAGAAGTATTTGCAGCGAGTAATGCTGTGGTTACTTCACTATGGCAGTCCCACACAGTGATTTTGCCTTGTTTGCCTGCTTTCTTATCCGCATTGATATTAAGTAGCTTCGTCATCACATCGAGTGAGAATGCTTGGCCTACTGCACAAATACGGTCCTGACGTGCGTATGGAAAATATGGAATTTCTAGGTCAACGGTTAGACCCTGATTTAGCAATATATTTTCAAGTAACAAATAGTCCATCACATCGTGACTTGAGGTCATTTTGGCGCGGACCAATACCTTACCAGATAGTGAAACCAACGTTGTCTCATCAATTTGAACATGACGCTCTCCACCAGAAAACTGCGTGAATTTCACTGGAATTTCATTTCTTGCCGCATCTAAAAGCTGGATAGCCATATCATCCTCTGTTTGTCTGATGACCTTCGATGAACATATAGTGGCATAAAGCCACTATATATTTCAAGTCTATTTTTCAAACTTTTTTCAAAGCCCTTTAAGACATAAAATTTGCAGGTTTATAGTATTTAGAGATTTAATTTTTAAGAGAGATTATTCTTCAATTAATTGAAATAAAAAATTAATTTACACAAAGCATGACGAGTAGAACTATTATTAAAAGTAGCGGATACAATCTTGCCCGCCATAAATCAGATAGTTTTGAGATAAATTTTTCTGAAAAATATAGTCCAATCCATGTTCCAGCAACTAAGAATAAAGCAGCTTCTAACCAGATTAGACCGATAAATCCACTAGGTGCCCATTCAGATTGCCAAATTGACAATACACAATAAGTCAGCGTTGCAGTTAAAGACAAAGGCAGCGTGAGAATGTTTGCAATAGCCGCGGCCTCTGCCATAGAACTACCCCGACGCCGTAATAAAGGAACTGTCATTACACTTCCTCCAACCCCTAAAAGTGCTGCAATCCAACCAATAATTCCTCCTTTAATGAGTTCGCTGTTTTGACCATAGTGTTGCTTTTGTTTTGATGTCACCATAAACCCAGGTCGGTAATAACAATCAATAATGGTTATGAACACATAGCCCATAAATATCCAGCGAAGCCAATTTCCATTAAACAATGAGGCCATTACCGCACCGACAACTCCACCAAATGCGATACCACTCCATAAAAAGTGGATTTTTTGCCAATCAATCTGTCCGGACCGATAGTGTCGAAAGGTTGCAAAACTTGCCGAGCAGAGCATGACAAAGGCAGATGTGGCTACGGCGATTTGCATGGCATGTATGCCGACATTACTTTCATTGCTCCACATTTGAATAATGACTGCATAAAGCAAAGGCACAGCAACAAATCCGCCGCCAAAGCCAAATAACCAAGTGGTTATGCCTGAAAGTAGTCCAAATAAAAATAGCTCATATAGCATGATTATCTTCCTCACGTTTATAGAGGCATGATATAAAATAGCTCTATGGCAAACTAACGTAGAAAAGCCATCTTTTTATTTGTTTCAGCCAAAAATATATGCGTAATATTCCAATTAACGATGTAGACCATCTACCGCAAGCGGTTTTAGCGTTAGGATCGGACTATCCTGCTGATACTTTGTTAGATACGCATAGCCATCGCCGTGCTCAGTTCTTATATGCACCCGAAGGGCTTATGAAAGTTGAAACTGAAGACGGCCAATGGCTCGTGTTACCGTACAGTGGTGTATGGATACCCGCAGGCAAACCACATCGAGTATGGCTATCTAAAGTCAGTACTTATAGTCTGTATATAGAATTAAGTAATGCCCCAAGACAAGCAAACTATTGCGAGGTTATCCAAGTCTCGCCTTTGTTACATCAACTGCTGATTCAGGCAAATCAGCTACCTGTTGACTACCAGCGTGCAGGTCGTGACGGCGCTCTTATCGATTTATTGTTATATGAATTAGAAGCTGCACCAGCCCTACCTCTGTTTATTCCATTACCTCACAACACATTGTTATCTAAACAGTGTGCTGAGTTTATGCAGCATCCTGATATTCATAGCAGCCCTAAAGATTGGGCACATGACCACAATAAAAGTGAACGGACTTTTCACCGCTGGTTTAAGTCTGAAACTGGCATGTCTTTTCAGGCTTGGCGTAATCGGGTCTGCATCATCTATGCTTTAAATGCCTTAAAAGAAAATATCTCAATTACGGAAATTGCTTTTAGTCTGGGCTATGAACACTCTGCAGCTTTTACCGCAATGTTCAGTAAAATTATGGGTTATCCACCTAGCCATTTTCAAAAAAGATTTCATGCGCATGATAAAGCACTATAAAGATTTGGTCATGTGAATAGTGTCATAGGTATCGATCCATTCTCGTTTAATAACGTCAAAGCCTTGAAGCCGCCAAAACTCTTCAGCCGCAGGTAAAAATGGATGGGTATGCAAATACAAAGTAGTAATTTCATTCTTCTGTGCATGGCTAAACAACATTTTACATAGCATGGTTGCGATGCCATTCCGGCGGTATTCAGGCAATACAAACAACTTAACCACTTCCACTGTCTTAGATGGCAAATATAAATCAAAACGATGGTCATACGCCCGATATGCAATAGTGCCAATAATACGGCTTTGGTCTTTTACCGTAATAAAGCAACCTAATGGATCATTAACATAATATTGCCCAAAATTTTTTAAATCTTTGGGAACTTGCCCATGATAGATTTCTGGAAATAATAAATGTCTTGTATAAAGTGCAAACTCTACCGCAGATGCATAGTCTGATTTGTCTGCTAGATGATAGTGAAAAGTCATATTTATAGCCAAGAATGATCAGGGATAACAATGGTTTTGTCTTGAATCATGGCTTCATGGAACTCAACATCATAGACACTTTTTAAAAACTTCGGATCGGTTATTCGTGTTTTTGACTCAGGCTTAACCACCTCATGTTGGCGCATAAAAAACAAATGATCTGCAAATAAAAATGCGAGGTTAGGATCATGCATAATCGCAATCACCGTAAAATTTTGCCGCGACAACTGACGCAATTTTTTCATTAAATAAGATTGATAATAAACATCGAGATGATTGGTTGGCTCATCAAGCAAAATGACTTTCGGTGCTTGTACTAAAATGCGGGCAATCATAACCAATTGCCGTTCACCTCCCGATAGTTCGGTATAAGGACGGTCACGCAAATGCTCGATGTCTAAATCAAGCAAAGCTTGGTTTACACGTTCCCAGTCTGATTTTGAAGGACGAAATCGACTAAAAGCGGCACGTCCCGTAATCACCACATCTTTAACTAAAAATGGAAATACGGTTTTATGAAACTGCGGTAAAAAACCGAGTAAGGCTGCCCGATCTTTCCCTTTAAAGTCCGATAGTGGTTTTCCAGAGTAACGAATCAAGCCATCTTTTACGGGCTCTAGGCCCGCCATCAATTTAAAAAGTGTCGATTTTCCGCAACCATTACGCCCTAAAATCACTGAAAACTGATTTTCAGGAAACTCCAGATGAATATTTTTAAGGACCTGTTTGTGCCCATAGGCATAATTTAACTGATCAATTTGAATCATGCCCAATGAGTCCTCTGTGTTTTCATTAATAATAAGAAAAATGGCGCACCAAGTAGCATGGTAAAAATACCAATCGGAATTTCAAACGTCAGTAAAACCCGAGAAAAGTTATCAATCATCAGTAGAAAACTACCGCCCAACACCATATTGGCAGGAATACTGTAGCGGTGATCTGGTCCAACCAACATTCTCACAATATGCGGCATAAATAGCCCATATAAACTAATAATTCCCGCCGCTGCCACAGAAGTTGACGTACATACAGTCACCAGAGCAATTAAAAGAAGCTGTTCCCACCTTGGGTTAACACCAACCGCCTGCGCTTCTTCAGCACCGAGTGCCATTAAGTTTAAGCGCCAACGCATTGCAAATAATCCGGCAAGACCAATACAAATCGGTAGCACGGCGTATTGAACCTTTTGCCAAGACGCTTGATGTAAGTTGCCCATGGTCCACTGCACAATGGCTTGTAATTTAAATGGATCACTTAAGTATTGAATGACTGTAAGTCCTGCCAAAAACAGCCCCGAAACAATCATGCCCGATAAAATTACCATGACTAAAGATGTCTGGCTTTCATGTTTTTGATGGGCAAATAAATACGTTAAACCAACAGCGCACACGCCAAAAATAAAGGCGGATAGGTTTGGTGAAAGCCAACTTAAAGAAAGTGCTAAAGCTGCACCGAACGCCGCACCAGATGAAATACCGAGTACATACGAGTCAACTAAAGGATTACGAAACAATGCCTGTAAACCATTTCCCGCAGTTGCTAACGCAGCACCCACCATAAAGGTCAGTAGAATTCTGGGTAATCTGACATTTACGAGAATGTTTTGCATCAGTCTAAATTGCTCAGCATCAAAATATGGTGTACCAAACACCGCTTGCACACCCCACCGCAAATAATCCCATGCACTCAATGTCTGCGTTGGCCCTATGAGCAACGAGATAAAAATCATCACGAACGGTAACGGGTAAAACCAATAATATTTCAGCTTTTCCATATTCATTGCACCAACGCTTTGGCAAGGTGCTCACCATACAACTTGGCTAAAATACGCTGTTGTAAAGCACTTACTGGTAAATCGGACTGTTCAGGATAAATACTGTGATTCAAATAAATCGCCGTAATAATGATTTTGATGGTATGGGGGTTATATATAAATGCGGGACTCAAATTAAATACCTTACGGTTTTGTACGGCACTTAAGCCTTGTAATTCTTTTCGTTCATAAATCAGTTTTGGGTTTGTATTCCAAAGCACAATATTGTCAGGGTTCCATTCAATGAGGGTCTCGGGGTTTACATTAGGCTGGTTAGCATCGGTCTGAACAATGTTGTAAGCACCAGCGAGTTCAATAAAGTCATTGGTAATCGACTGACGTCCAGAGGTAGAAAAAATACGCCCTCCTGACCACGCATAGTAAATCGATTGTTTATTTGGCTGACGTGCAGTTTTGGCTGCGACCTCTGCAACAATTTCATCAGAGAAATTTAAAATTTCCTGAGCACGCTTTTGGGCACCGCTCAAAACGGCAATTTCTGATAACTCTTCTTTTACTTGCTGGTAAGTACCTGACTCCATCACATATACAGCAATGCCAAACTGCCGCAACAGGTCAATCGTTTGGGTTTGCCCGCTCCCCAAAATCACCAAATCGGGTTTTAACAACACAAGACTTTCAATATTGGTTGCATTTGCCCCTTGTGAAGGCGTCGCAAGCTGTTTATTGGCAATACGCTTATCTATTTTTGAATAGGCATTAAATAATAAAGGCTGGATGTATACTTCGGCTGGTATGCCAATCACTTTATGACCTTGCCCTAGCATATATAAGCCATCTAAACCCGACTCAAATAGAGAAACTATTCTTTGGGCTGGTTTGGCTACACAAACTTTTGTATTTGTACTATCAAAAACACATATCGAATGGGCTACCAAGTTTTCTTTAGTTTTTCTACTTTGTTCAGATGAAGAGCATCCACATAGAATGAGTAAAGTGAGTATTGAAACCAATGACTTCATTACAGCATCCAACGCACAAATACAGTGCAAAATAAAAAGACGTGTCTATTTGGTGCATTTTTCATATGAAAAAGACACCATAAGAGAGCAAGACGGTTTGAATCATGGTTAATACAGCGGTCAAATTAAATGAAATAGCTAAGATATTAAAGAGTAAGCAAAAAAAACGCCAAATTTACCAAGTAATAAAAACTATTTAATTATTAGGCCAAAAAGTTTACAAGGTGGCTAATCAAATAATTTAATACTGGTTACAGCTCAATCAGCATCAAGATAAATAAGTCGTTATAATCCGCCCAACACCTGACAAACATTCTCTTCTGATGCTGACCCAATCATCCTTCTGGCGTAGTCTTTACCGTTTAATTCATATTTATGCTGGTATTTTTATTGCGCCATTTATCTTGTTCGCAGCAATCACTGGTTTACTCTATGCAATTACGCCTCAAATAGAGCAAGCAATTTATAAAGATGTTCTATATGTTGAGCCACTGAAGCAACCGCCACATAAGCTGAGCCAGCAAATTGAAGCTGCAAAGCAAGTAATGCCTAAGTCTGCACAGGTGATTGAAGTTAGACCAGCTCCAAGTGCTGACCAAACAACTCGTGTAATTTTCTCAGATCCTATACATGATTTTACGAGTGAAGCCGTTTTTATTGATCCTTTTACGCTTCAAGCCAAAGGTCATCTAGCAGTTTATGGTACCAGTGGGGTTCTGCCATTTCGGACTACACTCGACCAACTACATAGCAATTTATTACTAGGAAAATGGGGTCGCTTTTATAGTGAACTGGCAGCAAGCTGGTTAGCCATTTTGACTTTAACTGGACTATATAATTGGTGGAAACGCCGTCAAAATCTTAAAATCAGACAAACACAAAAAAATAGATTACTAAAATGGCATAGCACGTTGGGTTTAGCGTTATTCCCTCTCTTATTAATAATCGCCATTACGGGTCTTACATGGTCCGAATGGGCCGGAGATAATATTCGAGTTGCTCGTCAATGGCTTAACTGGCAAACCCCAACATTGGCAACTTCGCTTCAAGAAGATAATTTACCTACAGTGATGCACCATGAGCATCACGAAATGCCACATAGTGAAAACCTGAATTTAAATATTATTTCAAATGAATACGATAGCGCTCTTTCAATAGCCAGAGCACATGGTATTGATGCAGCACAAATACAAATCAAGCCACCAACCAGTGGAAATCAAGCTTGGACGATAGCCGAGATTCAGCGCAAATGGCCAACTCAAGCAGACAGTATCGCAATTGATATGGAACAACATAAAGTCATCGACCAACTTGCGTTTAAAGACTATTCACTGGTGGCAAAGCTCACTCGTTGGGGAGTTGATGCACATATTGGGGTTTTATTTGGCTGGATAAATCAATTGGTACTGGCACTTTATGCTTTCGCACTGTGCATTATGATTATTTATGCATATAGGGCTGCATTTAAAAACTCGAATTTAAAACTCATGACAACTCACTTTGTTGGGCAAAGCTTATTAGTTTGGAACCGTGCAACTGGCTCACAAAAAATAGGGTTAATATTGGTGGGTCTCGTGTTAGGGCTAAGCTTACCTGTTTTTGGTTTCAGTATTTTATTTACGCTATTTATCTTTGCTATGCGTAAATACATTCCTTCTAAATCATAACACTCACATTGGTATTAAACTTTTGAGCTGTGCACACTACTCATCGTATGCACAGCCGAAGTGACGACTAAATTAATCTTCAGACAGTGTTTTCAGATCAATCACAAAACGATACTTCACGTCGCTCTTTAGCATACGTTCAAAAGCTTCATTAATGTTTTGCATATCAATCATCTCTACTTCAGAAACAATATTATGCTCACCACAAAAATCAAGTAACTCTTGTGTTTCCTTAATTCCGCCAATGACCGACCCTGCAATTGATTTTCTTCCTAAAATCATAGGTACTGAATTTGCGCTAATTTCACCTAAATATCCAACTAACACAATTGTTCCATTTAAAGCTAGTGTTGGAATATAAGGCTTCAAGTCATGGTTATAAGGCACCGTATCAATAATCAAATCAAATTGATTTAACACTGATTTCATTTGAGCTTCATCTGTTGATAACACAATATGATGCGCTCCGAGTTGTTTTGCATCCTGTTCTTTATTTGCTGAGCGGGTGAATAATGTCACTTCAGCGCCTAGAGCATTGGCAAGTTTAATCGCCATATGCCCTAAACCACCTAAACCGACTACAGCGACTTTACTGCCCTTTCCAACATTCCAATGACGCAGCGGTGACCAAGTCGTAATACCAGCACACAGTAGTGGTGGTACAGCTCGAGCATCCAGATTTTCAGGTACTTTTAATACAAAATCTTGGCTACATGTAATGCTTTGTGAATATCCACCATAAGTTGGTCGTTGATCATGGCGATCTACGCCGCCATAAGTTTGTATGTTACCTTCCTCACAATATTGCTCTAGTCCTGAATGACAAGCCGAACAAGTACGGCATGAATCGACCATACAGCCAATTCCCACTAAATCACCGACCTTATATTTTGTGACTTTAGGACCAATTGAGGTGACACGCCCTACAATTTCATGGCCCGGAACTATCGGATAAGCACTAAATCCCCAATCATTTTTAGCTTGATGTAGATCGGAATGACAAACACCACAATATTCAATTTGAATGACAACATCATCTTCACGTGGGGTTCTACGTTCAAACTTAAACGGAACTAAAGGAGTTTCTGATGACAGCGCGGCATAACCTAAAACTTCAATTGTCATATTTTTTCTCTCATGTTTAATGTTTAAATAAAGACGAATTCTTCGCTGGACATTCATTGATGGCTATAGATTTTGAAAATCCATAAATAGGTTTTGGAACATTTTGGTTCACTAAGTTCCAACTCATCGACTTTGTGCCATGTTGATCAGTATAAAAATGAAAATCGTAAGCTGTTGTTCAATTCCTCTCACAGATTTGCCTAATCCTCCGAATTGTTGCACTTCTCACTATTTTTCTTATTTGAAATGCCTACAATAAAAATACAGAGAGTAATCGGTGGAATCTGAATGGCGAATAGGTCTTCTCTAGACAGTAATCAAGAATTAGCTCAACTTGTCGATCAATGGACCCGAGAAAAAGGTACATTCGAAACAGCTATTACGGGGCTGACTTTATATCGTGCAGAAACATTGACACAACCAAGTAGCAGCATGATGGATGCAAGTCTATGTATGATTGCTCAAGGGAAAAAACAGGTGATTCTTAGCGAAGAAACCTATACGTACGACTCTAACCATTTCCTTTTTACTGCAATTGACCTGCCTGTCATTGCTCAAGTTCTTGAAGCTTCAGTTGAACGCCCCTATCTTTCGATAGTGCTACGGCTAGACCCGTATGTACTCGCCCAAATCATGCTTGAAGCCCATATTCCTTTTAAAGACGTAAATACTGAGAAAAAAGGAATGGCTGTTGGAGTAGTCAATTCAGAGTTGAATGATGCTTTTATACGGTTAATAAAACTACTAGATACACCACAAGACATCCCCATCTTGTCTCCTCTTATTATTAAGGAAATTTTTTATCGTTTATTGATGAGTCCACAAGGCGATCGACTTAAACGTATTGTGGCGGCCGGAACTACTGGCCATCGAATTGTGAAAGCGATTGAATGGCTAAAAACAAATTTTGCAAAATCCTTTAGCGTTGAAGAACTGGCAAGCACAATGGGGATGAGTGCTTCTAGTTTTCATCAACATTTTAGGGATATCACTTCAATGAGTCCCTTACAGTATCAAAAGAGAATGAAGTTAACCGAAGCACGGCGTTTATTAATAACCGAAGAATATGATATTTCAACGACCAGTATTCAAGTCGGATATGAAAGTTTGTCGCAATTTTCCCGAGAATATAAACGTTTTTTTGGGGTTTCTCCGTCAGTAGATATTAAGAATATATAAAAGACTCGTACGGACTATTAAGGTTATTTCAAGGTATTAGTATTAACCATAAAAAAAGCGGTACCTTATTATGTCTGTCATCAAATACCGCTAAATTTAAAGCAATATTACATTGGATTCATTCGCTCAAGTTCACGAATTAAACCAGAATGATCCAGCTCCCCGTCTCCGGCAGCAAGCATATTTTCAAATAATTGGCTGACTTGTTGAGCAATTGGCAAATTTAACTCTAGTGATTTGGCATAGCTAACGGCTGTATGAATATCTTTATGCTGGTTTCGAGCAGTGCCACCTGGTTTAAAATCTCGATTTAGCATACGTTCACCATGCTGCTGTAAAATTGGAGAATCGGCAAAGCCTCCTGTGAGTGCTTGTTTTAGTTTAATAGGATCAGCGCCTGCTTTACTGGCCAGTAATAAGCCCTCGCTTACAGTTGCAATGGTAGTTGCTACAATCATTTGATTCACAAGTTTTGCGAGCATTCCACAGCCAACACCACCAACTAAAATTGGGCGCCCCATTGCACGTAAAATAGTTTCAGCCTGTGAAAATGTTTTAGCGTCACCGCCCACCATAATGGCGAGACTTGCATTTTGAGCACCTTTTTCACCGCCAGAAACAGGAGCATCTAAATATTTAAGCCCTCGTTCTCTGCATTTGTCACCTTGTACTTTTGCAACTTCAACTGGTATTGAACTCATGACAATAACCGTACTTTCAGGTTTTAACTGAGAGATTGCACCGTGTTCTTTAAATAGAATTTCATCAGAGGTTTTTCCATCGCTGAGCATACAAATCAAAAAATCTACATCTTTTCCAACTTGTTCAAGTTCAAAGCAAAGATGAGCACCCGCGTCTTTTAAGCTATCTGCTTTAGAAGAAGTTCTATTCCAAACCTTAATTTGATGGCCTGCTTTTAGTAAATGCATAGCCATCGGTAGTCCCATAATACCTGTACCCACAAACCCGATAGTCGCCATTATTTTATCTCCGCAGCAGTTCGAACTTTAAGTTGCTGCTGTTCTACTTTTAAACTATTCGATTTTAACCTTGCTAATAGCAGTAGTCCTAAGCCGCCCATCGCCACAAAGCCTGCAATGGCAAGGAATGCGACTGTATAAGTGCCTGTGGTCGTATATAAATATCCAGTTAAATATGGGCCAGTAAAGCCACTTAAATTACCCACCGAGTTAATTAATCCAATTCCAGCAGCGGCTCCCACCCCCGTTAGAGTTTGCCCAGGAATAGTCCAGAAAATGTTAATTGCGCTAAATACACCAATCGCGAGCAGAATAAAGCCCACAATAATTGCCCAAGGTTGATTTACAATTAGTGCAATCGCAATTGCAAAAGCCGCCATAAGTGCAGCACAAGCACCGTGTTTATACCGCTCTTGTTTACGGTCAGAACGGCGGCTCCATAAAACCATACCAACAGCTGCAAATGCATATGGAATTGCTGTAAGTAAACCATTTTGAATAAGGCTAATTTGCATACCAAATGTATTACGGAATGACTCTAAAACACTTGGTAAGAAGAAAAACATTGCATTTGAACCAGAGGTGATTCCAAAGTAAACAATTGCCATAATCCACACTAAAGGATTTTTAAACACTTGTTTGATCATTTCTCCTTTTGTTAAAGCAGCTTCACTCGACTGCTCTTTTTCTCTTTCTTCGCGCTCTAGTGTAGACATTAACCATTGGCGCTGCTCAGCTGTTAACCACTCAGCTTCTTTTGGGTTATTGGTTAAATATTTTAGACAGATTAATCCCAAAATAATGGATGGAATACCTTCTAGGATATACATTAAACGCCAACCTTCATAACCAATGGTATTGCCCCATTGCATAAGACCGACTGAAATTGGTGCTCCAATAATTTGAGCAATTGGTAATCCTAGATAGAACGTGGCAAAAACACGAGCGCGATATTTTGCAGGAAACCACAAGGTTAAATAAAAGATCACACCCGGAAAGAAGCCCGCTTCAGCAATTCCAAGTAAAAACCGTAAAACAATAAACTGCGTACCGCTATGAATAAAACCCATGAGTCCAGCAATAATTCCCCAAGTAATCATGATTCGAGCAATCCAAATTCGTGCTCCAAAACGATGAAGCAAGATATTACTTGGCACTTCGGCAATAAAATAACCTAGAAAAAAAACTCCCGCACCTAGACCAAAAATGGTTTGAGTAATTCCAAGTGCATCATTCATGTGTAATGCAGCAAAACCAATATTGGTTCTGTCTAGGAATGCCATAATGAATAGAATAATGAGAAACGGGATAATTCGATTCGAAATACGTTTGATTGTCTGCTCTTCGAGAGCACTTACATTTTTGATATCTTCCATAATAACTCTCACATCAATTGGCGATCACTGCCATTAATTTTGGGTATCTTCTATATGTGCCTGAATCACGCTTTCAAAATTTTCGTCTGCTTGGAAACCTAAAGATTCAGCATATTCAGCTTTCACCTGAACAGGCCAACTTTGAACAATACGTTGAATGGTTTTGTCTTCTTGCCATTGCACTAAATCAGTTGCTTTTTTGCCTGCGACTTTTTCAAGCGCCTCAAGCATTTGTTTAACGGTGACTGTTAATCCCGGTAGAGGAATAATTCGGTTATCTTGAAGTACATCTGAAGAAATTGATGCAGCTTTAATCATTGATTCAACACAACGTCGTGGTGAAGTAACAAAAACAGGTGTATCTGACTGGACTGGGCAAACAGCCATTTCACCTTTTAACGGTTCGCGGATGATTGAACTAAAAAATGTTGATGCAGCTTTATTAGGTTTACCTGGACGAACCACAATAGTCGGTAATCTTAAAATACGGCCATCAATAAAGCCTTTTCTTGAGTAATCTGAGACCAGCAATTCTCCTACTGCTTTTTGCATGCCGTAAGAAGACTTTGGTGTAACCACTGTCTCATCTGTCACAACTTCTGGTAATTGGCCACCAAATACAGCACAGCCGCTAGCAAAAATAACTCGAGGCGTGGTTTGTTTCTTTCTTAATTCTTCTAATAAATTTAAGAGTCCATACAAATTAACATCCATACCTAAATCAAAATCGGCCTCTGCTGCTGAGCTCACCACAGCAGCCAAATGCCAGACGACATCAATATTTTCTGTAATATGAGCAACTGTAGTTTTATCGGTAATATCACCGACAATCACTTCAACTCTTGGATCTTGCGGTAAATCATCACCAGCAAATGCATCAAACAGAATAATTTTATCGATGGGTTCAGGTTTATTGTCATCTAAAGTCAAACTGCCAGATTTTAAGATCTCTTTAGCAATTTGTTTTCCAATAAAACCTGTTCCACCAGTGATTAGCACATTCATACAGAGGTCCTTTCCTAGTTTTTATTCACTTAAAAACTTTTGTAATTGTCGTGAATTAAACGATAAGGACTCCTTTCAATAATTTCCAATGAATAATTTCTAAATATTGATAACTTTTTAATATCAGTTTTATATTTATAAATTTACTAAACAAAGTAGGTTTTTCTTTTAATTTTAAAGCCTCAAATCTCATCATGGTTTGAGGCTGAGTCGTTTATTTACGTTTCGCATTTTTAAGCAAGATATTAATAAATGCCGATGCAATATCAGAAACTGGTTCATTTTTGCGTGTCAAAATACCATAATCCTGTGCATCTAAAATTAGATCTGTTTCTAAAATCTGTAATTGCCCTTCTTTTACCTGATCAATCACCATCGCTTCGGGCAACATCCCCACCATAGGTGCCCCTTTTAATATCTGTAAGAAGGTCTGCATCGACATGGTATTAACCGTATTTAAAGGAATTTTGACTTTTGCTCGGGCAAATGCGCCTTCCATACGTTGTCGAATTGGCGTGCCTTTAGGATAGAGTACCCATGGCCAATTTAATAATTCTTCTAATGTACAAAACTTTTTCTTGGCACATGGATGAGCATTATTAACAACAATACAAAACGGCTCCGGGCCTAAAGGTTGGAAATCAAAAAACTGGCTTTGCGTCACATCTGTAAAACGGCCAATAGCTAAATCTAAAGTGTGTTCACTTAGCATTTCCATTAAATGGTCGCTGGTCTGTTCAACAACATCAATAGAAAGTAACGGCCATTGTTTTTTAATCTCAATAATTGAATTTGGTATCACCACCGCGGTTGCTGCAAAAATACCACCAACTTTTAAAAAACCGTGACCACCTAATCGTAAAATTTCAATATCTTCAACAAAATGCTTTGCATCATTTAACACACGCTGCGCATATCGAATTACATGTTCGCCTAAAGCCGTTACTGGCATATTTCGAGGTAGTCGTTCAAAAACAGGAAAGCCCAGTAATCCTTCTATTTCCTTTAGCATTTTACTCACCGCGGGCTGACTCAGGTTCATCTGCTCGGCTGCCAAATGCATGTTATTGGTCCTCGCCAAAGTTTCTAATAGCACCAAATGTTTAAATTTCAACCAATTATTTAAGCTTGTGTAAGTCAAATCAGCCATTTTCAAAAATCCTTTTCGATAACTTTTCGTTATTAATAATTAAATTATTACGATTGGTGTTTATTAAATAAGAAACATATCATGGTTTCAAATAAAAGAAGGATGCTTTAAATGAACTTTACGTTAAATTCCCAGAACTCATTACCAGAAGACGCTACCCAAGGATATTTAATTGGTCGTGCATGGATTCCAAATCAAATTTCTGGCCCATCTCCGATTCTTTTAAAAGGCGATCAGGTTTTTGATATTTCTGAAAAGTTCCACACTATTTCTCAGTTACTTGAAAGTTCGGATCCTTTAAAAGCTTTAATTGAAATTGAAGGAAAATTAGTTGGGTCAATTGATGAGTTATTTGCTAACACAGTCGCTGAGCCAGATACAAACAAGGCATATTTTTTAGCTCCTATTGATTTACAAGTGATTAAAGCAGCTGGTGTGACCTTTGCAGCAAGCATGTTAGAGCGTGTGATTGAAGAACAAGCGGGCGGCGATGCACAAAAAGCCCAATCCATCCGTGAAATTGTACAAGGGGTAATCGGCGATAATTTAAAAACAATTGAACCCGGTTCTGAAAAAGCGCTGCAACTCAAAGAATATTTAATTGAACAAAATATGTGGTCTCAATATCTTGAGGTGGGTATTGGTACCGACGCTGAAATTTTTACCAAAGCACCTGTCTTAGCAGCCGTAGGAACGGGGCAAAATATTGGTATTCACCCAAAGTCTGAGTGGAATAATCCAGAACCGGAAGTTGTATTGGTTGCAAATAGCCACGGTAAAATTTTAGGTGCGACTTTAGGTAATGATGTGAATTTACGGGACTTTGAAGGCCGTAGTGCCTTACTGTTGAGTAAAGCAAAAGATAACAATGCATCTTGTGCAATTGGACCATTTATTCGCCTTTTTGATCATACTTTTACTTTAAATGATATCCGTGCTTGTGATGTTGAACTGCAAATTCAGGGTACAGATAACTTTGTGCTCAATGGCATTAGCTCTATGTCTCAAATTAGCCGTGATCCCGAAGATTTAATTCAACAAACACTGAATGAAAATCACCAATATCCAGATGGTTTTGTTTTGTTTTTGGGTACTTTATTTGCACCTACCCAAGACCGTGAGCAAGCTGGTGCAGGGTTTACCCATAAAGTGGGAGATGTCGTTCGTATTCATTCACCAAAGCTCGGCACTCTATACAACACGGTCATGACCAGTGATAAAGCGATGCCGTGGAATTTTGGCATAAATGCTTTGATGCACAATTTAAAACAACGCGAATTACTATAAATTTCACGTATTATCGACCAGTTCAATCGTAATATTCATCACTTGAAAAATTAAATTGCTGAGCGAGATCAGTAGAAGGATCTAAAAATGAATGATCAAGATAAACGGATTTTTTTACGCAGCCAAGAATGGTTTGATGATCCTACACATGCTGACATGACAGCACTCTATGTTGAGCGTTACATGAATTATGGCCTGACCCGTGCCGAGCTACAATCAGGCCGCCCTATTATTGGTATCGCACAAACTGGTAGTGATTTGACCCCGTGTAACCGTCACCACAAAGAGCTTGCTGAACGTGTGAAAGCAGGCATTCGTGATGCGGGCGGTATCCCGATGGAGTTTCCTGTTCACCCGATTGCTGAACAGTCTCGCCGACCTACTGCTGCACTCGATAGAAATTTAGCTTACTTAGGTTTAGTTGAAATCTTACATGGCTATCCACTTGATGGTGTGGTACTAACAACAGGCTGTGATAAAACGACACCTGCTTGTTTAATGGCAGCCGCAACAACAGATATACCGGCAATCGTGTTATCTGGTGGGCCAATGTTAGATGGTCATTTTAAAGGTGAGTTAATTGGCTCAGGTACAGTACTTTGGCATGCAAGAAATTTACTTGCCACAGGTGAAATCGACTATGAAGGCTTCATGGAAATGACGACTTCCGCTTCCCCTTCGGTCGGACATTGCAACACCATGGGTACTGCACTTTCAATGAATGCATTAGCAGAAGCTTTAGGTATGTCTTTACCGACATGTGCAAGCATTCCAGCACCTTATCGCGAACGCGGGCAAATGGCCTATATGACCGGCAAAAGAATATGTGAAATGGTTTTAGAAGATTTACGACCATCTAAAATCATGAATAAACAATCATTTGAAAACGCCATTGCTGTAGCCTCAGCATTAGGTGCATCAAGTAACTGCCCTCCTCATTTAATTGCAATTGCTCGTCATATGGGGATTGAGCTGAGTTTAGAAGACTGGCAACGTGTTGGAGAAAACATTCCGCTCATTGTGAACTGTATGCCTGCGGGTAAATATTTGGGTGAAGGTTTTCACCGTGCTGGCGGTGTTCCTGCTGTTTTGCATGAATTACAAAAGGCCGGCGCTTTACATGAAGACTGTGCATCAGTCAGCGGTAAAACGATGGGAGAAATTGCTAAAAATGCAAAAACCTCCAATGCAGATGTCATTTTTCCATATGAACAACCATTAAAACATGGTGCAGGTTTTATTGTGCTTAGTGGCAATTTCTTTGATAGCGCCATTATGAAAATGTCTGTTGTGGGTGAAGCATTTAAGAAAACCTATTTATCTGACCCAAATGGTGAAAATAGCTTTGAAGCTCGGGCGATCGTTTTTGAAGGACCAGAGGATTACCACGCACGAATTAATGACCCTGCCTTAGACATTGATGAACATTGTATTTTGGTCATTCGTGGCGCTGGCACTGTTGGTTATCCGGGCAGCGCAGAAGTTGTAAATATGGCTCCTCCCGCAGAATTAATTAAAAAAGGAATTGACTCTCTGCCTTGCCTAGGCGACGGCCGTCAAAGTGGAACATCTGCTAGCCCTTCTATCTTAAATATGTCACCTGAAGCGGCGGTAGGTGGTGGCATTGCTTTATTAAAAACAAATGATCGTTTGCGCATTGATCTCAATAAACGTTCCGTAAATGTCCTCATTTCAGACGAAGAGTTAGACAAACGCCGTCAGGAATGGAAACCCACTGTCTCTACATCTCAAACGCCTTGGCAAGAAATGTATCGCAACATGGTTGGCCAATTATCAACGGGTGGCTGTTTAGAGCCTGCAACTTTATATATGCGAGTCGTAAATCAAGACAACCTTCCAAGACACTCTCATTAATTTCAGGATATTTGTTATGACCATTATCGGACACAACTTTATTGGCGGTTTACGTAGTGCACAAAGTTCCACTTTACTAAAAAGTGTCAATGCAACGACTGGCGAAACTTTGCCTTATGAGTTTCACCATGCAACCGAACAGGAAATCAATCAGGCTTGTGATGCAGCAAGCCAAGCTTTTAAGACTTACCGCCATACTTCACCTGAACAGCGTGCTACCTTTTTAGAAAATATTGCCGATGAGCTCGATGCTTTGGGTACAGATTTTCTAGAAATCGTCTCACAGGAAACGGCTTTACCGCTTGCACGTTTGCAAGGTGAACGTGGCCGTACCAGTGGACAAATGCGCCTGTTTGCCAAAGTGTTACGCCGTGGTGATTTTTTAGGTGCCCGTATTGATACCGCTTTACCTGAGCGTCAGCCTTTACCTCGCCCAGACTTGCGTCAGATTAAAATCGGTGTTGGTCCTGTGGCAGTCTTTGGGGCAAGTAACTTTCCTTTAGCATTCTCAACTGCGGGTGGTGACACAGCTTCGGCACTGGCAGCAGGTTGCTCTGTAGTTGTGAAAGCCCATAGTGGACATATGGCCACAGCAGACTTCGTAGCTCAGGCTATTGAGCGTGCCGTAGACAAATCAAATATGCCTAAAGGCGTATTTAACATGATCTATGGTAATGGCGTAGGTGAACCTTTAGTGAAACATCCTTTAATACAAGCTGTAGGTTTTACGGGATCACTTCGTGGTGGTCGCGCTTTATGTGATATGGCGGCAGCCCGTCCACAACCGATTCCGGTGTTTGCTGAAATGAGCAGCATTAACCCGATGCTGATGTTGCCAGAAGCCTTAAAAAACCGTTGTGAAAAGATTGCACAGGATTTGGCAGATTCAGTTGTTTTAGGCTGTGGTCAGTTCTGTACCAATCCGGGTTTAATCTTGGGAATTAAATCAGCCGAGTTTACTCAGCTTATTAGCAACCTAACCGAAATTATGGGCGGTAAACCTGCACAAACCATGCTCAATATGGGAACTTTAAAAAGCTATGCAGCAGGTCTTGAGCACTTAACGGAGCATCAAGGTATTGAACATTTGGCGGGTCAAACCCAGCAAGGTAATCAGGCACAGCCACAACTATTTAAAGCGAATGTTGAGTTGTTACTGGCAGGCGACCAACTTCTGCAAGAAGAAATCTTTGGGCCAGCAACAGTGGTGATTGAGGTACAAGACAAAGCACAACTTTTGCAAGCGCTACAAAGCATGAATGGTCAGCTGACTGCGACTTTAATTGCTGATGAAGCAGACTTAACTGAATTTGCAGATGTGGTTCCGGTGTTAGAAGAGAAAGCTGGACGATTACTCATAAATGGCTATCCAACAGGTGTTGAAGTGTGTGATGCCATGGTACACGGTGGACCATATCCAGCCACTTCAGATGCCCGAGGAACTTCTGTTGGAACCTTGGCAATTGACCGTTACTTAAGACCTGTGTGTTACCAAAACTATCCGCAGAGTTTATTGCCAGAAGCTTTAAAAGACAGCAATCCATTGCAAATTTTAAGGTTGGTGAATGGTGAGATGACCAGAGAGGCTATCTAATCAATTTAAAAAAGAGACCTCAAACTGGTCTCTTTTTAACTTCTACATCTAGAGCTTATAGATAGAATAAAATTTCCTAAATTAACTTGGCTTGTAATTGATATTTTTCATAAATAGATCAACAGCATATTCAACCCAAGTACTAATTTCACTATCAGAAATTGCATAATTAGGATGTGTCAGACACTTTAGATGGGCATCACTTCGTAATAATGCCAAGAAGATATTTGCTGCTATATCAGCAGAAGAATTTAACTCAATCTCATTATTTTTTTGAGATTTTTCAAGATAACCCGCAATAATATTTGCAAGCTTTTGTGGACCTACTTCAAAGAATTTTTCAGATAACTCTGGAAATCTAACTGCTTCTGCAATACAAACTCTAAAAAATGCCAATCCTGAATGCGACAATATAAAACACAGGTAAGTTTTCCCAATCTCGGTTAAAGCTGAGC
Source organism: Acinetobacter sp. V116_7 (assembly GCF_056735735.1). Classification (NCBI taxonomy): domain Bacteria; kingdom Pseudomonadati; phylum Pseudomonadota; class Gammaproteobacteria; order Moraxellales; family Moraxellaceae; genus Acinetobacter; species Acinetobacter sp. V116_7. The sequence continues at coordinate 164,589 of NZ_JBWZIF010000028.1, read as the reverse complement.
GTAAATTTTCAGCTTTTGTCTCGACTAAAATAATTTGCTCTTGCATGTTCCTGCATTGACGTTCAATCACCGCAGCGAACATCGCTTCTTTATTTTTATAGCACCCATACATCGTTGCTTTTGAAACACCCGCTTCCTTTTGAATCATGTCTGTCGTTGTTCCACTAAAACCGTGAATCAAAAAAAACTTGGTTGCTGCATCCAGAATTTTTTGATCTTTTTCATTAGCTTTAGTTGAAACTGACATATTGACCTTATAAAAATTTTAGCGATTTCATTCTAAGTGTAACTCATCGAAAAGTTCAAAATCGAGAATTGACGGAAATTTAATTAGAGAGTAGAGTACCGATCGGTACAGTACAGTAAATATCTACTCCTTGCAATGAATGGATGTTTAAGATTTAAGGTAAAAAATGAATACAAAGCCACTCATCGGTTTAGCAGGTGCAATATTTGCTGCAATGACTGTTGAATTTAACAACCGAATCACCAGCATTACCTTAGTCGACATTCGTGGCGCGATGGGAATTAGTGTTGACTCTGGCTATTGGGTCAACAGTATTTACGCGAGTGCCATGATTATTGGCATGATTCTGTCTACCAGTTGGGCAGTCATTTTTTCTATGCGCAGAGTTCTGCTTTTTGCTATAGGACTTTGCCTCTTTTCTAGCGTTTTAATTCCTTTTAGTCCAAATATCGAAATCTTTTACTTATTGCGAGGCTTACAAGGTCTTGCCAATGGTCTAACCATTCCTTTGCTCATGGCCTGTGCGCTTAGATTTTTAGGACCTGACATTCGGCTATGGGGTCTCGCCTGCTACGCATTAACTGCAACATTCTTTCCTAACCTAAGTGCTGCACTCTCTGCTTTTTATTTAGATGTGATTGGCTGGAAAATGATATTTTTCCAAACCATTCCTTTTTGTGCGCTAAGTGCTGCACTAGTGTATTTTGGTATTCCCCAAGATCCATTGAATTATTCAAGAATAAAAACTTACGATTGGATGGGTGCCATTTTAGCGATTATTAGCTTAGCCAGCCTGAGCACCATGTTGTTGCATGGCAACCATTTAGACTGGTTCCATTCTCAATTAATTTGTGTATTAGCCTTAATTAGTGCAATTACTTTACCTTGGTTTTTCATACATGAATGGCGTTATCCGTCACCACTCATTAAACCGCAAATGCTCGAAATCAGAAATTTTGCTTATGCTGTTTTCGCACTCTTTTGCTTTGTCATTATTGGTATGTCAACCAGCACATTACCACTCAATTACTTAAGTGCAGTGCATGGCTATAAACCCACTCAGACCATGTGGATTGGCTTACAAATTGCGGCATTGCAATTTATCTATATTCCTATTGTTGTGAAGCTTTTAAATCAAGCTTGGGTGGATAGCCGATATGTGCATGGGTTTGGTTTACTTCTGGTCATTGCGGGTTGCCTAGGTGCAAGTCAACTTGATACCACATGGAATCAAGATCAATTTTATTTTTGGCATGCAATCTCATGTTTGGGACAAACCTGTGTCGTGCTCTCGCTCTTAATGATGGGAACAAACAGCGTTCACCCGACCATGGCAATTTATGCATCACCAATGATTAATACTCCGCGTGCGATTAGCGGTGTACTGGGTGTATGTATTTTGGATTGGATCAATCGAGTGCGCGGTGAATACCATTCAACACGGCTGATTGAAAACACCGCCCAACATGTTTTCCAAAATATTCAAGGTCCTGTCATTAATCCACTTACTCCACCTGTGCTCACCGCAAATGGTGCAGATCGTGTTTCAGGTGGTTTATCTGCCCTAAATTCTGCGATTCAAGCGCAACAATCTGTTTTAGTTATTAGCGATCAATATCTCATCTTAGCTGGCCTTACCGCTATTTTGTTCATCGTGATGTTGATTTTGCCAGTTCGAACTTATCCGCCACGTATTGCTCTCATTAAGTTAATGAATAGTCATAACTCAGGAAAATCTTTATGAGTACTCTCGAAGCCCAAGATACCATCCACACCGAACCACCTAAGTTAACAAAGGTGCAATATCTCAAAAAGCATTGGGTTATGGTTATTGCGTTCATTATTGTCTTAGCATCTATTTTGTGGGTTTTAAAACTTATATTTTTACCATCTTCGATTATTGAAACAGACGATGCGCATGTGGATGTAGAGTACTCAACCATTGCCCCTAAAGTATCTGGCAATATTGAAGAAATTTATATTAAAGATCATCAGACCGTAAAAAAAGGCCAACTTTTAGCAAGGATTGATGCACGTGATTATCAAGCTGCTTTAGCTGAAGCTGAATCGAATTATGCAAAAGCACAAGCTGACGTGAGTGAAGCGATGCTCGCAGTTGATAGACAACCCACTGTTATTCGAGAAACCGAAGCACAGCTGAGAAAAGTAGAAGCTGGGATTAAACTCACAAAAGATAATACGGCGCGTTATGAGCAACTACAGGCACTTGGGGCAGAGTCTAGATTAATTACACAACAATCTAAGACTACTTTGACGGAACAATATGCTGACTTAGACAGCAGTAAAGAAAAAGTGATTGATGCACAGTATCAGCTCAACCAATACAAGATTCAGGTACAAGCCAAACAAGCTGCTCTTAAACAAGCACAAGCGGCACTTGATAAAGCAAAACTGAATTTGAGCTATACAGAAGTTCGTGCACCTATTGATGGCATGATTGGTCAAAAGTCAGCTAACGTAGGTAACTTTGTGAGCGCTGGTAATCCACTCATGGTGGTTGTGCCTTTAGACCAAGTCTATGTAGAAGCAAACTTCCGTGAAATTGAGCTAAAACAAATTAAGATCGGACAACCTGTTAATGTCTATGTAGATGCTTATAACGTTGAGCTAAAAGGCGTTGTAGATAGTTTCTCTCCATCTACTGGCGCATTTTTCTCTCCGATCTCTGCGACCAATGCGACTGGTAACTTTACCAAGATTGTTCAGCGTCTACCTTTACGAATCAAGCTTGTTGAAAATCAAAAAGACGTTAAATTATTACGTCCTGGTTTATCTGTTTTAGTCTCTATTGATACGAATAAATAGATAGTCTAGATTTCAAAATATGAGAGACAAAGAGACCATTTACGGTCTCTTTTTTAATGATGAACTTTAAAAACGTCTTTAAAACTTTTTGGTGTAGTTTACAAACAAGCGATCTTCGCCAAAATCATTGCCATGTTTTACGTTGTAATCAATACGAATGTATTGAAGAGCGACGCCTTTTAAGAATGGCTGTTGAAATGCATAGTTTAAAATCACATTCGACTCGGTTTCGTGGTTTTTCTCACCATTCGCTGCTTTGAAATCATGGCCGTAAACATATTTCACCATTGCATTTAGGCCCGCTACATAGTCTTTAAAGTCATAGCCGTACATGACATGGTAAGACTTTTCGTCTTCTTTAAAGAATCCGGTGGCATTCCAGTTAATGAAATAAGTCTCTGGCAAAAAGCCATCCGGTAGAGGGTAAGCCGACTCACCCATAATTTGTTGATAACCTAAACCAAAGGTATGATTTTTTACTTTGAGAGTTTCTAGCACCCCAATGTTTTGCGCATCAATATCAAAAGTATTGCCATCATCCTTTGCATTGAAGTATTTAAACTTAGAGGTGAGGGCAAAATTAGGTTGTTTCCAATTATGCTCAAGTCCAACATAGTGTTTGTTGTAGAGGTCTTCCAAGTTACCAAAGTAGTATTCGCCCTTGAGTGACGGCGTAAATTGATAGCGCAGATCAATATAATTTAAGCCATCAGATTCTTTAGTCATTCCATTTGCTGTGAAAGAAAACTTTTTAAAGTCTTCTTCATTTCGTGGTGACACTTTTTCAACCCGACCAATTTCAGCATAGAGCTGATCTGAAAGTTGCGACTTAAGATTGGTTCCCCAATAAGAGGCAAGCAATTGTCGGCTGGCATCCACAGCCGTTACAGGCAGGTCTAACCAGAGTTCACCGACACTCAGCAAGGTTTTGTCATAGCCCAGTTTTAAAGTCGCGCCGTATTTTAAAAAGTCAGATGCTTGAGATTGTGTTTCCTTGTTAAAAGGTAAAACCGTGTCCGCAACGTGTTTGTCTGAACTTAAGCGCACAGCATATTGAACAGAAGCATCGGCCCCAATCGTAATGGGTTTGTCTGCAATTTGCAGTGTAGTGTCATGCATTTTCGATTTATAAAATAACGATGCTGCTTGAGACCAACTGCCCGTATCTTTGAGCGCATCATTATCAAAATTACGGTTGATATAGGCATTCTTTAGCGTGAACTTCCATTCATCTTCGCTTTGTTGAGTGGTATCTGCTGCCCACAACAACGAATGACCACTACAGATAAATAAAAGAGTAGAAAACTTTAAATATGGTGTTTTTAAATATTTCATGAAACAAATCATCCTTTAATTATTGTCTGCGCCATCCTTTGGCACAGACATATATTTGTTCAGTGGAATCGTGTTATCTCAATTCGAAGCGACTAAAACTTGAGACCGATTTTTCTTTAAACGTTTAATAAGTAACAACGAAACCGCGGCACAAAATGCTGGTATCGCTAAAATACTTAGAATTTCAAAACTGGAGAGATTTAATGACATTAACCAGCCGCCCATAATTGATCCCACAATCGAACCTGAGCGCCCTACTGCATTGGCCCAACTTACCCCTGTTGCACGACAATGTGTTGGATAAAAACTAGATGCAAAAGCGTTTGCTCCCACTTGCGAACCACTAATCCCTGCACCTACCCCAAACATAGCAAACATCAATAAAGCCGTATTTGCCTGTTCAATTCCAAACCCTAAACAAATCAGGAAAAAACCACCAAAAACATAAGCCGTACTTAAAATTTTGGTTGCATCCATCTTATCCATTAGTAGGCCTAAGACAATCGCACCAATGGTTCCACCTATTTGGAAAATTGAAGTCAGCCATGATGCATTGGATAAATTGAAGCCTTCATTGGTCAATAAAGTAGGCATCCAACTTGAAATCATATAAATAATGAGAAGGCTCATAAAAAAGGTAAACCAAATCAAAAAGGTGCCTAAAGCAAAGCCTTTATTAAACAAATCTTTCAAGCTTGATTTTTCGACTTCATTGACTGTTGGAACCAACGTAGGAGTGCTATTTAAATGCGGTGCGATACGGTGAATAATCTTTTCAATTTTCTCGGTGCCTTTCTTTTTAAGCACTAAAAATCGAATAGATTCAGGTAATAAAAAATATAAGAAAGGTACAGTCGCTAAAGGTAATACTCCCCCAATGAGCAAAATACCGTGCCAACCAATATGAGGAAGTAGCTGAGCCGAAAAAATACCACCAAGAGCAGAACCCACTGTAAAGCCACAGAACATCATGGTTACAAGATTAGACCGACGAGATGTAGGCGCATATTCAGAGGTTAAAGTAATTGCATTAGGTAAAGCCCCACCTAAACCTAAACCAGTGAGAAATCTCCAAATAATCAGGGTTTGTAAATCTGCTGAAAAAGAGGCAAAAACACTGGCAATTCCAAACATAATCACCGAACCAATCAAAATCGGTTTACGGCCTAATTTATCGGATAACGGTCCGAAAATGAGTGCACCTGCCATCAGCCCAAATAAGCCAGCGCCAAATAAAGGTGCCAAATCGGTTGCTTGCAACCCCCATTCTGCCTTTAAAGCAGGTGCAATAAATCCAACTGCTGCGGTATCGAAACCATCAATCGCAACAATCAAAAAACACAACCACATGATTAATTTTTGCAAAGACGATAGCGGTATTCCATCAATGAAACTTTGTACGTCTATAGAATTTTGAGACATGAGAGCTCCTTTCGCCAATACATTGGCGTATATGCAATCCTTAGCAAAGGTGCCCAACTTTATTTTTTATTTAGGTTGAGCACCTATTTCAATAAATCAGATCAATTTGATTTATTTCACATTCACCGTAATTCCAGTCAGTCCGGTAATGTCTGCACGCATAACATCACCTTTTACTACCGCACCCACGCCTTCTGGAGTTCCTGTAAAAATCAAATCACCTGCTTTTAGTTCAAATAGCGTAGACAAATTGGCAATCGTTTCAGCCACAGACCAAATCAGGTGGCTGACATCGCTGTGCTGTTCGGTTTTACCATTTACCGTTAAATGAATATCGGCATTATTGATTTCACCCGTTTGAGTAATAGGATGAATTAGGCCAACTGGTGCAGAAAAATCAAAAGCCTTACCGATTTCCCATGGGCGACCTTTTTCACGCATTGCCATCTGTAAGTCACGGCGTGTCATATCTAAACCGACGGCATAGCCGTAGATATAGTTCACTGCATCCTCAACCGATACATTTTTGGCATCTTTACCAATTGCAACAACCAACTCAATTTCATAATGAAAATTTGAAGTTTCAGATGGATATGGAATATCAACCGCATCTGTATTTACCGGAACAATCGACTCAAGATCATTTGGCTTACAAAAGAAAAATGGTGGTTCACGGTCTGGATCAAAACCCATTTCACGTGCATGAGCAGCATAGTTACGTCCGACACAATACACACGGCGTACTGGAAATTTATGCTCTGAGCCGTGAATAAATAGACCAGCAGTGGTCATTGGTTCAAAAATAAATGACATGTTAAATTCCTTCTATTAAGTTAATCACGACTCAAAATGCGTCAGCCTGCTGTTCAGGTGCTGCTTTTTGAAATGCTTCTAAGGTCATGCAATGTTGATAAATTTCATTAATGTTTGGATAAGCCGATAAATCGACTTTAAAACGCTCGGCAGAAACGACTTGTGGAACTAAATAAGCATCTGCAATGGTCGGTTGCTTGCCATAGCAGAACTTTTCGCGATTCTGGTCTTGTTCCAAAATATGCTCCAAAGCCGTAAACCCATCCTGAATCCACTTAGCACACCATGCATTGATTTGTGCCTCATCCAGCCCTAAGTTCTGGCGTAAATATTCAAGAACACGTTTGTTGTTTAAGGGGTGAATGTCACACCCAACTAAAGCAGCAATGGCGCGGACTTTTTCACGACCCAATGCATCTGTAGGCAATAAAGCTGGTTCGGGATATTGTTCTTCTAGCCATTCGATAATGGCTGGACTTTGCAACAAGTTCCCCGATTCAGTTTCAAGTACTGGTACAAACCCTTGCGGATTTAAGGCTTTAAAAGCAGCTTGATGGTGTTCATTTTTAGCGAGCGAGATATAAGTTGCTTCGTAAGCCAAACCCTTTAGGTTCAACACAATGCGAGTTCGATGCGATGTACCGCTACGGAAAAAGCTATAGAGTTTCATGCTACATTTCCTTGATAGTTTTTCACTGCATCAAGGCAGTTATTGACATTCCAGCCATATAACCATTCCATTGCATCATAAAAACGTTCAGTAGGACGTCCACGCCACAAATCGTTTCGAACCAAGCGTTGTACACCTTTGGCATGGTAAATTTTGCCCATTTCACGTGAAGACAAAACAATACGTGCTGTACGTGCCACACGTGCTTTTTGGTAAATATCAAAAGCTTTTAAAATGTCATGGTCAGTAACACGTAATGCTTCACCTAAAGTTACGGCGTCTTCCATCGCCATACATGCACCTTGCGCCATATATTGCGTGGTTGGATGTGCTGCATCGCCAAGTAATGTCACACGGCCAAAAGTCCATGTTTCAATCGGTTCACGGTCTGCAGTTGCCCAGCGGCGCCAACTTTTAGGTAACTCAATCAATTGACGAGCTTTCGGGCAAATTCCTTGAAAATAAGACAGCACTTCTTCTTTAGAGCCGTCGGTTACACCCCACTGTTCTTGCTCACGACTATGGAACGTCACCACAACGTTATATTCCTTTCCGCCGCGTAGTGGATAATGCACAAGGTGACAATTTGGTCCGACCCAAATACTGGCTGCATTCCATTTCAAGTCTTCAGGAAACTCGCTTTCAGGTACAACAGCACGGTAAACCACATGACCTGTAACTAATGCAGGGTCACCCACATAGGTATCACGCACAACGGATTTAACCCCGTCAGCACCAATAAGTGCCTGACCATGATATTGCTTACCATGTTGATCGGTAATCGTTACGCCAGCATCATCTTGGTCAACTTTTTGAATATGACAATTAGTGATAATTTCCAAGTTGCCGTATTGTTTAGCACCTTCGACCAATGAACCATGAATATCGGCACGGTGAATCACCGCATATGGGTTACCGAAACGTTCACGGAATTTTTCATCGGTTGGAATTTTGCCAACCTGATATTCATCAATCGCATCATGCATAACCATATAGTCGGTATAGACTGCTTTACTGCGAGCAATCTCACCAATTCCTAGCGCATCAAAGGCATGAAATGCATTCGGCCCTAGTTGAATACCTGCACCGATCTCACCAATTTCAGGTGCTTGTTCAAAAACCTGTACCTTAAAACCTTGTTTTGCCAAAGCGAGTGCAGCTGCAAACCCACCAATGCCGCCACCAGCAATTAATATCGGTTGTTGAGTATTTGACATGATTTATATCCTTATAAAATATTCTATTTACTGGCGCTCACGCACAGAGTACAAACCCAGTTTCCGTTGTAAGGGCGCTTCATCTGCAATAAACAAATAGCATGGTTGATCAGAGGTATTGATTAAATCAATATGAGAAAAACATGGCGCACATGCCGTATCAGCATTATTTAAATTGAAATCTTTCTGATCAATTTTGACTTGGAGCTGACCATCAATCACATGAAAAATTTGGGCAGTAGAGCGCGGTTGGAGCTGTAACGTTTCATTTGGTCTGAGCATTAAAGCGGAGTAACCAATAATATTTTGACAGTCATCGCCGGTTTCAGGATTGATGTAAGTCACCTGAATTGGTGCTTGATGATTTTCATCATCTGCAAGTGCATGCAAAACTTTTTTGGTTTCTTTCCAAGAGTAACGCATGATCGGATACGAGGCATTTTCACGGGTAAAATGTGCTGTTGGTACGATGCCCGTTCCATAATGATGAGCATTTCCGGCACTGGTCACTTTTTGGATTTCACCCGGTTGTACATAAGAAGCTTCCATGTAATAAACCAAAGGTAAATCCAGTACATCTAACCAGATCACAGGCTCATCGCCATCATGTCCATGTTCATGCCACAGCCCTGATGGTGTAAGGATTAAATCCCCATGCTCCATCATGCATTTTTGACCTTCAACCGTCGTATATGCACCTTCACCCTCAACAATCAGACGTACTGCATTTGGGGTATGTCGATGTGATGGTGCCCACTCTTTTGGCAACAAAAGCTGCATGCCAAGATACATGACCGAACTGGCTTTCATATTTTCCAGACCATGTCCGGGATTTGCTAAAACCAATACACGGCGTTCAGCTTTTTCAATTGGTGTTAACTCACCTGCTTCGAGCAATAAAGGTTTAATATTCTGAAAATACCAAGCGGTTGCTACGGTCTGCGGCATCGGTTTATGCGGAGGTAATACATTGCGTAAACTTGGCCATAAAGGGACTAAATTTGATTCTTCAAGTTGACCAAGATAACGTTTCGGTAAGTCATCTAGCGTTGCTAACTGTTCCATTTCAGATCCTCTATTTAAGGCCAATTGGTACAAGAATGCTTTGTACTTTTACGACCTATTCTTCCTTGATCATCAATGTAACAATCGAAAATTGTTGAATCCATGCACAAAAAGCAATAGTCTGTATTGATAAAATCAATAGAAGGAAATTAAAGTGTTTGATCTTGATACTCGGCTTTTACAAATTTTCTTTGAAATTTATAAACATAGCAGTGTGTCTAAAGCTGCCGAACAGCTAGAAATTGGACAACCAACTTTAAGTATTGCGTTAAATAAATTACGTGAGCATTTTCAGGACCCACTTTTTGTCCGTATTGAAAATAAGATGCAACCTACTGAGTTATCTAAACAAATATATCCGCTGGTTGTAGAAATTCTGAACCGACTAAAACTGGTTCAAAACTACAATATTGAATTTGATCCTCAGACTTCAAATTATCAATTTAAAATTAGCATGACTGATATTAGTCATCTGGTTTTATTACCTAAACTGATCAATTATTTACGTGCCCATGCGCCTAATATTCGCTTAGAAATTGTCCCTATTGATGCCAATACACCAGTCATGATGTCAAATGGAGACATTGATTTAGCCATTGGTTTTTTGCCTCAGCTTGAAGCAGGTTTTTATCAGCAAACACTTTTCCAGCAACGTTATATTTGTATTGCCAGTAAAGAACACCCGAGGCTTACAGGCACAACGCTTTCAGACCAAGAGTTTCGCCAAGAGCTACATGTCGATATTTTTGCAACGGGTGGACACTACGTGCTGGAGCATGAGTTACAAAAACTGGGAGTAAACCGAAATATTCTGGTTCGTTTGCCAAGCTATTTAGGGGTTGGCTTGGTTGTTCAAGACACAGACGCGATTGCGACTATTCCTCATTATTTAAGTCAGGTGCTTTTAGTCAGAGGTGGTTTAAAAGTTTTAGAACCGCCTTATCATTTTCCGACTTATAGCGTAAAGCAGCATTGGCATGCACGAGTTCACCAAACACCAAGCAACCAATGGTTAAGAAGAGTATGTTTTGAACTTTTTTCTGAATAGAAAATTTAACAGACACTATTGAAATCTAATAAAACAAAAAGACTTTGCATAGATGAATAAAATTTCACTACACAAAGTCTTTATAAACTCTTTTTTAATTAGTCTAAATTCATGGCAACCGATCTGGTTGCTTTACGCTTTCGCGTGACAAACAACCCGCAAATGACCACCAATAAAGTTACGCCTAAAGATAAAGTAGTTTCATAACTATAGGTAGGTGATAAGAACATATAACCTAAAACAGTCATAATCACTAAAATTACAAACCACGTTAACCAAGGGAACAACCACATTTTAAAAGATATAGCTGCGCCCTCTTTTTCCAATTTATGTCTTAACCGTAATTGTGAAAATGCAATTACAAGATAAACCAGTAATGCGATTGAACCTGTGGTGGATAGCAAGAATCCAAAGACTTGGCCTGGAAACATATAGTTAACCGCACAGCAAATCACACCAACCAAAGTCGATAAAAATACAGCTGAAGTCGGCACACCTGCTCTATTAATCTTTGTTACAATACTCGGTGCTTCATGGCGTGTACCTAAGGCAAATAACATTCGAGACGAGGTATAAACTGCGGCATTCATACAGCTTGCAACCGCAATAAAAACGACAGCGTCCATAATCAATTTAGTTTCAGGTACATTTAAACTCATTAATACAAACTGGAAGGTACCGAATTTTTGTAAGTCTGGGGAACGCCAATCGACCAAGGCAACAGCAAGAAAAATTGAAACAACAAAGAATAAAATAATTCGATAAAGTACTAAATTCGTTGCACGTTTAATTTTTTCTTCTGGATTTTTAGATTCTGCCGCTGCAATAGAAAGAATTTCTATTCCAAAAAATGAAAATGCTGAGATTAAAATTGCTGACAAAACACCGCCCATTCCGTGTGGCATAAAACCACCATTTGAAAATAGGTTACCAACACCACTCACATTTGTTGCTAAAGGCCACATTCCAAAGACAGCCATTGCTCCAATGATAATAAACACTACAATCGCAATGACTTTAATGAGTGCAAACCAAAACTCAAATTCACCAAAGCTTTTGGTACTAAAAAAATTAGCTAGACTGAGTAAAATAATAAAGGCAAATGCATAAACGGCACTAGAAATTTGCGGGAACCATGAGTGTAAAATTTCAGCTCCAGCAATGGCTTCGATTGGAATCACCAACACCCAAAACCACCAATATAACCATCCAATGGTAAACCCAGCCCAAGGGCCAATGGCTTTACGGGCATATGTAGAAAATGAACCTGTGTCAGGTTGCGCGACCGCCATTTCACCCAGCATGCGCATGACCAGAAAAACTAAAATACTTGTAATTATATAAGCGAGTACGGCAGCAGGCCCTGCTTTTGCAATTGCCGCAGAAGAACCTACAAATAAACCTGCACCAATAACGCCACCAATACTAATCATGGTGACATGTCGATTAGAAAGTCCTTCACTTAATTTTATTGTTTTATCATTGTTCATATTCGATTCCTTCAAATTGACAAACTGATTTTAAAACCGTCTTAAAAATGTACTTCTCCAACTTGTACGAAACAAAAAAGGGAAAATCAGAGTTTTCCCTTTTATTGATTAATTTAATGTAGGCATCGCAAATTGTTTAGCTTCACGAAGCTGAGTTGAAGGCCAACGTTGGGTAATGGTTTTACGGCGTGTATAAAAACGCACACCATCTGGACCATATGCATATAAATCACCGAACAATGAACGCTTCCAACCACCAAAGCTATGATACGCAACTGGTACAGGTAATGGCACATTAACCCCAACCATACCAACTTGAATATTGCTCGTAAAATAACGAGCAGCCTCACCATCACGAGTGTAAATACATGTTCCATTACCATATTCATGGTCGTTAATCAGTTGCATTGCATCTTGCATGGTTTGTACACGAATGACCTGTAAAACAGGACCAAATATTTCTTGCTGGTAACTTGTCATGTCTGGCGAAACTTGGTCAATTAAAGTCGGCCCAACAAAAAAACCGTTTTCATAACCTGTCGGTTTTGCATCACGACCATCCACAACAATTTTAGCACCTTGTTGCTCTGCACTTTGAATAAAAGCTTGCACTTTGTCTTTATGTGCTTGCGTAATGAGCGGTCCGAAGTCATTACGCTCATCTGCATAGTGTCCAAACTTCAATTGTTTCATTTCTTGTTTTAGTTTTTCAATCACAACATCGGCCACTTCATCGCCAATAGCAACTGCGACTGATAACGCCATACAACGTTCGCCAGATGAGCCAAATGCAGCACCTAACAAAGATGTCACGACGTTATCAATATCGGCATCAGGCATAATAATCGCATGATTTTTTGCTCCGCCTAAAGCTTGGCAGCGCTTACCACTCGCCGTTGCCGTACGGTATATGTACTCTGCAATAGGCGTTGAACCGACAAAACTAACCGCTTGAATTTTAGGATGATGTAGCAACGTATCAACTGCTTCTTTATCGCCATTTACAACGCTAAAAACACCATCAGGCAATCCCGCCTGTTTTAGAAGCTCCGCTAAAAATAAAGCGGCAGAAGGCGCTTTTTCCGAAGGTTTTAAAATAAAACAATTACCGCAAACAATTGCCATCGGGAACATCCACAACGGAACCATTGCAGGAAAGTTAAAAGGCGTAATACCTGCAACCACACCTAACGGTTGGAACTCACTCCACGAATCAATATCTGGACCCACATTTTTTGAATATTCACCTTTTAAAAACTCAGGCGCACCACATGCATACTCAACATTTTCAATCCCACGTTGTAATTCACCTTTGGCATCATGGCAAATTTTTCCGTGTTCTTCTCCAATGAGTTGGCAAAGCTTGTCAGCATTTTCTTCGAGTAATTGCTTAAATTTAAACATCACACGCGCACGTTTAATCACTGGTGTATCACGCCATGCTGGAAAAGCCTGCTCTGCAATTTGAACCACTTGATTGACCAACTCTGTATCTGCAAGTGCAACTTCTTTTGTACTCTCACCTGTCGCTGGGTTATAAACAGGTTGTTTCTTGGTATTTTTAGTGACAAGTCCACCATCAATAAAATGCCCTACTACTTTAATGGTTTGTTGGCTCTGATTTGTGTCTGTGTGAGCGCCAGTGTTGCTGTCAAAATTCTCTAAAGTGTTCATCTTTATTCCTTGTGTCTATTCATCTTGTCCAATTAAGTTCTAAGTCGACCAGTGTTATTTCACTTGATAAATTGCCTCACCCACGGCATTCATGAGTCGTTGCAACTCAGCTTCAGTGCTATTAAACATTGGACCAAACTGAAGCGTATCTCCGCCAAAACGGACGTAAAAACCCGCTTTCCAAAGTTGCATACCAATTTCAAAACCACGAATCGTCGCATCGCCGTCACGGGGTGCCAATTGCACAGCGCCAATCAGCCCGCAGTTGCGTATATCAATAATGTTTGGAGCGCCTTTTAATTCATGTAAAAGTTTTTCAAAGCTTGGAGCTAAATCAGCCGATTGATGAATTAAATTTTTCCTCTCTAAAACATCGAGTGTTGCTAAAGCCGCCGCACAGGCAACAGGATGCGCCGAATAGGTATAGCCATGGGTAAACTCAACCGCATGTTCAGGTAAATCTTGCTGCATAAAGGCATCATAAATTTCATGGCTTGCCACCACGCCACCCAGTGGAATAGCACCGTTGGTAATTTGTTTGGCAAAATTTAAAATATCTGGCGTAACGTCAAAATATTCTGAAGCCGTCCATTTCCCCATCCGCCCAAAACCAGTAATGACTTCGTCAAAAATAAGTAAGATATCGTGTTGATCACAGATTTCTCTTAAACGTTTTAAATAACCAGTCGGCGGCACAATGCATCCTGCCGAACCAGAAACTGGCTCCACAATGACTGCGGCGATATTCGAAGCATCATGTAGCTCAATTAACTTAAGCATTTCATTGGCAAGCTCTACGCCACCAGTTTCAGCACAGCCTTTAGTAAAACTTAAATTGGGTTGTAAGGTATGCGGTAAGTGGTCTACATCCATAAGCTGACCAAACATTTTTCGGTTACCACCGATACCACCAAGACTTGTCCCCGCAACGTTTACACCATGATAGCCACGGGCACGACCAATCAATTTAGTCTTGCTTGGTTTACCTTTAATGCGCCAATAGGCACGCGCCATTTTAATTGCGGTGTCGGCAGACTCTGAGCCTGAGTCGGTAAAGAACACATGCTGCAATTTTTCAGGCATAAGCTGAATAATTCGTTCAGCCAATTGAAACGACAAAGGATGACCAAATTGAAATGCTGGTGAGTAATCCAACTTTGCCAACTGAGTACTCACGGCTTGCTGAATTTCAGAAAGTGTATGCCCAGCACCGCAAGTCCACAGACCTGATAATGAGTCATAGACTTCACGGCCAGTGCTATCAATTAAATAAGACCCTTTAGCGCCGACAATCATGCGCGGATCTTTATGGAAATTACGATTTGCGGAAAATGGCATCCAATGCGCTTGATAATTTAAGCTCATCTGAGCATTTGATTGAACGGTTTCCGATGCTGCATCGTCATCAGTTAATTTGTCGATATCAAACATAATCACTCTTCTTGTTTTGAGGCTATTTTTTGAGTGTACATAGCACTATAGTTTTGATAAATTCAAATTATCTTGAGTTTAGATTTAAAAAAACAAAACTAAATGAAACCTAAAAAATTAAATCAAGTCACTGATTTTGATATTAAATTACTTAAAATATTTAAAACGGTTTGTGACTGTCACAGCTTTACGTCTGCCGAAAGTATTCTTGGTATTAGTCGTTCTGCAATTAGTTTGCATATGAGTGATTTAGAAAACCGTCTAGGCATTCGGTTATGCCAACGTGGCCGCGCAGGGTTTGCATTGACTGATGAAGGTCGTGAAATTTTAGAATATATAGAAGTGCTCACCGCCTCTATCGAAGACTTTCGCTCTAAAGTCAATCAAATGCACAACCGTCTAAAGGGCGAATTTAATATAGGTATTATTAATAACCTCGTGACCATGCCAAGTGGCTACATTACCAATACGCTGGCACAACTCGCCGAAGAACATTCTGAAGTAATCATTAACATTAGCATGAGTACGCTTTCAGATATTGAGTGTCGTGTGCTAGATAACCGTTTACATGCGGGAGCAATTCCCCTTGTGACTCCGCTGTCTGGCCTAGACTATTTTAACTTATATAGCGAAAGTTCATTTTTATATTGCGGTAAAAACCATCCCTTGTTTGGCAAATGTAGCAAGATGGATTTAGATGAATTAAAAGAATGGCAAGCTGTACTTCCCAATTATGCAATTACACCTGAAGCAGCAAAGTTGCATCAGCTTTTAGACTGTAAAGCGACAGCAAGTGACCGTGAAGGAATTGCATTTCTGATTTTAACAGGAAAATTCTTAGGTTTTTTACCCGACCACTATGCAAAAAAATGGGTTGAAGATGGTTTTATGCAAGCTGTTTCAAAAGAAAAAATGCATTACAGCACACCCATTTGTTTAATTACTCATAAAGGCAAAAACCACAATATTATTTTAAAAACTTTTATGGAGATGCTTGAGAAGCGGATTATTGGGGGTTAGAAATCTTTATATTAATAGAGCTGTTCTATTAATTCATGGAAGTATAATATAGAACTTATTAAGAATAAGTTACTATTTTATAGAGCGAAGCCCATTTAAAATGGGCAATCATTAATTAGAGTAAGATATATTGATACATCTACATTTTGGAAATGTTAAGAGTAGAGGTATTTTGAATGAAGTACTGAAGCAGCATTTAAAATGATGTTCAAACACATAATAACTTATTCAAAATACCAATTCTAAAATAGATCTAAAGATCGTTAAGTTTAAACGATCTCTATGAGTTACAAAAGCTCACTCTATGTATTAACTTTGAATACATTTATTTGTTCTATGACATGGTCACAATAAGTTTCTGAATATTCAACTAAATAGTCAGTTTTCAATACTACACCTTTAATTAAAACAGGTTCCTCTTCATCACTATCACTATCACTATCACTATCAATTAAATAATGCATATCGGCATAAAAGAAAAATTTAAATTTCTCATGAAGCTTATTTAATTTATCACCAATATAAAATTCTTCAAAAAGTGCACCCTTATAGCCTGGATATAACTGGATAGACTCTAGCTCAGAATTATCTCCATTAAAGACTAATACGACTGAATCCTGCCAATAACAATACTTAAAGTTATACTGAATTTGAGTGATTTCATTAAATACTTTTTGTTCATAGATCCTCCAGATACTATCAGAATGCATTTCGTTCAGATAATCATTAATAAATAGATGTTCAGTTTGCTCTAAGAAATCAATATAACGTATCCCTAAGCTAAAGCCAGCAGCGCCTTTATTTGGGTTAATTGGTGCATATAAATCAGGAATTAATTTCATTTCCAAATTTCCCATTTACCATTCTGATATTTCAATTTTTGCCCATTTGGATTTAGATAAATCTGATTTGATGTGATAGTTCTCGGGTTAAAAGCACTATTTGGATCAATAATTCTAAACTGGGTTCCATCATTCATAACTATTTTATAATACATATCCCCGCTTTTGGAATGTTCGCCACCACCAGGATGATATTCAAATTCCTTGATACCTGTTGCACTATTTTTAACACTATAGACTTGGGCTAATCCAGAAGTACCTGATTTAGGAGGTGATAAGGTGAGCACTGCACCATCCATTTCAAACGAATATTTAATATCCTGAATAGTTTTTCCCCATATATTTGCTGGTTGAATTTCCATATTGCGAGGTATATTTGCTAATTTAGCTAAATCTTCTCTCAACCCTAATCTTGCAGTAGCAGATGCTGCCGAAGCTGGGGCAGCTGCTCTAATTCCTTTTAAAAGATCATTACCTTTACCAATTGCTTTCCCTGCCCCAGGGATAACATCTAGAATATTTGTGGGAAATAAAGTTTCATTCAAAGCATATAAGGTACCAAATGTAACTATTTCTGCTTGTGACAATCCACCAGAATCTGCTTTTTTTAATAAATATTCGGCTATTTGAGTTTGGGCATTTTTTAAAGCATTTATGTCACCTTTAGCGATTCCTCTACTAACTGCATCTAACGCTTGTCCACCCTTTTCTCCCATATATCCTTTTGCTTGGTCCAATAGCTCTTTAACTTTCTTTTCATTAAAAGCATTATTTGTTAAGGCTATATTTGCAGAGTTAGATGCAACATTTACATCATATCCAGCATAAGCAGCGATAACGCCTGAGGTTAGTTGTCCAACCATTAATATTTTTTGTTTTTCTTCTTCTGTATACAGCAAGCCACTTGAAGGAGGGATAAAACCTGCAACAATTTCACCAACAGCTCCGCCAATAGCACCAGCTTGGCATTGTCCTTGAATTGCTCCTGCAATACATCCTGCTAAAGCATGCGCTAACTTATGAGCAATGTAATTAATATCTTCTAGCCCTTTAATATTTTGTGCCATCTGTCCTTGTAATGCACCAGCTAAACCAGATAATAAAGCAACTTTAAGGTTTTCCTCTAAGTCCCCTCCATTAATAGCAGTTTGTACTAATGTAGAACTGACTGAGGTAGTAAAGTTGTTTACCAATCTATCTGAGAAAACAGTACTATCTGGTTTTAAATTTAGAGCTGTACTAACTTGACTTAATAAACCTGCTGTAACAACTGAAGCCGCCAAATTCTTAATTGAGTCTTTACTTCCTAATTCTTTAAGTGTTTTTCCTATATTTCCACCATTATTGATTAAGCTCACACTTGCTTGAGTAGCTAAAGATGTCAATGCTGCCTGTGTCATAGCAATAGCAGACCCACCTAAAGTAGCCGCAGATCCCCCCAAAGCACCCACGACTGCTGCCCCGGCTCCTGCAGTAACCATTGTTACTACAATCGCGATAATCGCAGCCCCTGCTCCTGTTAAACCTTGTGATTTATAGTCCCAGTCTTTTTGAGTTAATAAAACCATTTGCCAATCTACATCTTTTCGATTAACAAACTCTTTTAAGTATTCATTCCCAGGTTGCTTAGATAACTCAAGAATCGCATCACGTAGCTCTATCTTATTAGCATCTTTTTCACTAATTGGCACTTGTATACTTAAACCACCTGCAGCTTTAAAGGTAGGTAAAACTGGACCATTAAAACTCGGTAATTGAGCAGTTTCAGTAATTGAGCCTTTATCCTGCATAGCCTGCCAAGCTAATGAGCTTTTTTCTTTTTTTAAGAGCTCTGTAATAGATGTCTTTGCGGCTATTAACTCAAGCGTTCCTCCTGTTTCAATCTTTGCATCTTTTAAATATTCAAACTCTGTTCCAACAAGCTTAGTATCAAAGCCTGATTTAGTCCCAATATAGTCTGCTTTTAAAGTTGCAGGTAATTCGCTAATCTGTGTTCGTGTTGTATTAGTTGTAGTTTTTGAGGAAGCTAAAAGTGAGATAAGTTTAGAATATGAAGTTTTCTTTGTAACATCTACGGTACTGCTAGAAGATTCTTCCACAGTGTAAAAGTTAAGATTCCCCCCAGATTTAATCGAAATTGTTCCGCCCTCAGCAGTAAAACGTCCAGAATAAATATCAATATTATTATCTGGAGTTTTAGCATTTACTGACGGATCTAGTTTTTTCGTCTCAATAGAAATATTCTTTGCAGAAATATCAACTGAAGCTGCATTTGTGTCATTATTTTCAGAAACAGTCGTAATGTACTTTTTCTTTAAACCACCCCATGATTTTTTCTTTTCAGTACTCGTAGTCAGATCATAGCTTTGCTCAATAGCTGCATCAAATAAAATACTTTTATTTGATTCTATTTTTACGTCACCATTTTTGGAAGTAACACCAGTAGCTTGTAAAACTAAATTATCATCTTTAGTTTTACCTACCGTTCTGATGTTAACCCCTTTGTCACCATTAATAATGGTAGGGCTGACTAATGTTCGAAAACTATAATTCCCTTCACCTTCAGTACCTTTCTCATAAAAATCTGTATGACCATCAATAATAACACTTGCATTTAATGATTTTGGTGGCTGATTAACCCCACTACTAATTGAAGATTTATACTGTTCGGCTAAAACACCACTTGCTTCCAAATCAACCTGACCTAGTTGAGCAGAAATATTTCCTCCACTAATAGATAAACCTTTAGCAGAAGTAATATTAATATTGCCTGATTTTGAAATTAATTTAGCTTCAGTATGTTCTGAGCCATTTACTCCTTTAGTTAATAATTCTTTTGATTTTATTTCTGAATGCTTATCAGACTCAAGTTTAGAGATTAATTTCTCCAAATCTTTAACTTTTTCGCTTTCATTTAAATTTTTATATTTTTTTATTTCTGCTTTATAAGAACTTAGTAAAGTCCCTATAGAATCTACTGAAGGTAAGAAACCTATTATATCATTATTAATCACCATAGCATAAGTATCACTCGCTCCCTCTGATGAAAATGATTGTATATAAGCATTTTCATAAAAAAAGATATTACTTACATCTACATTCGATAAAGCACCAGCACTATATTCTCCATTTGAACCATCAAACAAATTTGACATAGCTGCTTCAAGACTATTTTTTGTTTTTTTTATGTTATCAAGTAGGGTTTTTCTTTCCTGAAATTCTTTACTGTTAGATAGAATATTTATACTTTTATCAATTTCCTTAATATTGTTTTCGATATTAAGTATATTTTTTGAATCAGCAGAACTATTTTTTAATGTATTTTTTATTCCATCAACTAGCACATCATCTTTACTTGAAACGATCTTAATATCTTTTTGTGCTGTTAATTGTGAACCTTGAATATCAACTTTAGTACCTTCTAAATTGATACCGCCATTTGCTGTATCCAACTTAATAACTTGTTCTGATCCATTACCCGCAGTACCGCCATAGCCTTTTAAAGTCAAAGTGCCTGTTTTAGAAACAAGTTCAATATCACCTACTGCTTTTAAACTATAAATTTTTGGATCAATTGTTAAATTAGAATTGGTTTGAATTGTTAAATCACCATTTAAACTATTTAACTTTGTATCATTCTTGAGTAAATCACTTCCGACCGCATTTAAGTTCAATCCAGTCTGGCCCGCAATAAAACCACCCGCCTCTAATAGAACAGCCCCACCCGTTAAATTTGTATTTTGTAATACTTGGTTTCCTGTAGCCGTTACAGAGGTAACACCCTTAGATGTTAGGTTGGTGACTTTATCCGCAATCCATTTGGTCGCTGGCGTATACTCAGCATTGCTATAAACCGTACGACCAGAGCTTACCGCCAGATGCTGGTCTGATGTAGCATTCACACCCTGTAAAGTCAGTAAATCTTTTGCATAGAGTTCGGTATTACCTTTTGACGTTAATACGCTGTCGATAATTGTGCTCATACCTGCTCTACTATTGATCGCAAGTTTACCAACCGTAGAGCTGAGGTCCGTATTTTGGATTTTAATATCGGATTTACTATTTTCTATCGAAACAGTTTGTCCCTTTAGAACATTATTTACCGTTTTAAATTGGCCCTTATTTGCAGTAACAACTACATCATTATTAGCTTTTAAATTTATTCCATTATTACTCGAAACTAATATATCGCCCTGACTCGCATTAACTTGTACCGATTGCAAGTTAACGGTGCCATCACCAATCGAGCCAAGTGTTACACCTTTTAAACCACTAATAACCGTCTGATCAGTTGTTAGTTCATCTTTATCAGCTGATGGTATCGCCTTGCTTGTCTGGGTCGAGTTTAAACTTATATTTTTATTCGCGAGTATAGAAATCTTTCCAGCCGAAGATGTGGCCTTTAAGCTATTTGCAATAACTCCACCAGCAAGTGCGGTTAGATTAATATCACCTTGAGCCTTGAGTGCCTGACTTAAAACAAGATCAGCAATTTCAGAACTCACATCAATATTCTTTTGTGAGGTCAGTGCACTATTGAGTGTTATTTGATTAGCATGGAGTTGAATGCTGTCTTTATTGGAAATTTCTTTTACTGTAACGGTTAAATTATTGGCTGCATCTAGCTGAACCAGACCTGTAATAAGCGGAAGTGCCTTGTCAGCATTGTTCCAGACCAGATCACGTCCACTGTAGGCTTTAATGTTCTTGACACGTGTTGCAGCATTTTCAAGTGAAAATCCAAGATTCTTTAGATTTAGATCTCCTGAACTATAGAGACTTAAATCTTTACCTGCATAAATCGTCCCGCCTTGAAGATCAATCAGGTTTTGGGTATTAGCCGAATTTGCTTGTAGATTGATTGAACCTAAAGATGCCTGTATATGGTTCTCTGTAAGTGATAACTTACCGTTACTTAAAACATTTAGATCTTTGGCTGCAATCAGTTTTGCGCCTTTGGCTGCGACCAAGTCTTTTTGTACTTGTATGCTTGCTGTACCACGGTTACTCTTGAGTTCCGATCCCGCTGCAAGATTGATATTCGCTGCATCAATATAGACATCCCCACCTTGTGAGTCATCCATAATGCGGGTATCTGCTGCCAGATTGATATTACCTTTGGCATTAACAATTAAAGGTGATGAAGCCAGGCTACCGACATTAATAATAATTTCTTTAGCATTCACATTCAGGTTATTACCTGAATCGATATTTAGCATGCTATTACTGTTAATACTGCCTGATGAGTTGATATCACCTGCTGCATCAGTACCCGTTGTTTGTATGTTCACTAAACCTTGGGTTTTACTGGTCGAACTGATTGTGCCACTGTGTTCAATTTTTCCGGCACTGGTAATCACCAGATTGTTTACTGCTTGAATAGTCCCGGCGTTAGTCACGCCCAAACCTTTTTCAGTTCCCATCAAGTAAATATTATTGGCATACATCCCACCCAGCGCTTTAACATCTACCGCCAATGTCGGTGCGGTTCCAGTACCAGTTTTAGCAGTAACATCCTGTAGGTCTGCACTGACATTATTCGCCCCGGCAATGACCTGAATATCATTTTTGGCACGTAGTTCAGCACTGAGTTCTAATGCACGCGCATAGAGGTCTACATAATTTGCATCGTTATTATTTCCACCTAGTCCAAATTTAGAATTAGGGTTTGCTGAAACCGTAATTTTTCCTTGGTCAACCGTAAACTGCTTGATACTGCCATCAGCATTTAACTGAGGTTTACCTGTGGTGAAAATTGCCTTGTTGGCATTAATAAAGCCGCCACCTTTAATACTAATACCAGACGGATTGGCAATAATCACATCTGCCATTTGCCCTGCAACTTCCAAGTTCCCTTCAAAGCGTGAAGCGGCTGATGAATTGACTTCATTTAAAATAACTCGTGCTTCACCTGTAGCTAAAAACGGGTTGGCAGCAACGTTTCCTACTGTTTGTGTCGTAGCCCCTTGGCGGCTGTTATTCAGGACGGCACCTTCAGCCAGTACATCAAACTGTTTATAAATATTATGGGATATCCCATTTTTGGGAGTTTGAATATTGACGACAGGAACGACTGTACCAGCCGAGTTCTTACCAGCACCAATCACTGCTCTATTCGCAGCATTTGCTGCACTATCCGCCACAATACCCGCATAGACAGGTGCTAAAGGCATCCACAAACTTATACTGGCAACCAATGCTTTCACTTGCCAGAGTTGGTGAAATGCCTGAGATTCAGTGTTATTAATATTGCTCTGGCTACTTGCTTCACTTTGGCCTGATGCCTTGGTTTGGCTTCGTACATTTTCGGCCACCGCCACAAACATTTGACGTGCTTTGCTATAAATAATGCGATAACTATTCTTGTTCATGAATTAAGTCTTTTCTAAAGTAAATTAATAAGAAAGGTTGATACTAAAACCGGTAACCCAGTCTTTTTTTATGCTGTCAGGTGCAATTAGCCCCCGACCTGTAAAGGCATCCAGATAAAAACTATCTTGATAGGTGCGTAGCCCTAAAACACTGCCGAGTAAATAACGCTGACCGGGTATGCTATTGCGCCCATTGACCCAGCCTTGATCGACCGCCATGTAAAACTGGGTATTTGGAATTGGTGCATTCAAGCTGATTTCTTGCTGTACATACTGCCCGTTATCGCCGGAAAGCATGAGCTCACCATCAAAACCACGCACGCTATAGCGACCACCAATATAAAAGCGGTCATTCGGTACTAAAATTTTCGGTGCATATTGTCCACGCCAGTTAAGGCGATATTGAGCCGGTTTTTCGAGCAAAAGGAATGGTGTGCTAAAACGTAAATCGGCACTTAAAAGTGGCGCACGGGAGTAACCTTCAACAGGAAGATGTTTTCCCTCAATATTGGTAATATTTTCTTCTGGTGCAGTTCGGGCACCTACTCCCATCCCACGACGGTAATCGATGCTGCCGTCTAATACTGCATTTCCTAAATATTGACGATGCTGAAACCCTAAATTCCAGCCTGAGGTTCTCCGGTGTAAGACATTAATCTCAACATCATTTAGAAAACTCTGACTTTCTTTATGATAAATCTTCCCGTAGATACTGGTTTTATGTTGTCCGCTACGACTAATCACACGAGATAGATTCAGGTTGGCTTGTTGGCTATTACCATGATAAATCACTGGATAGCCAGATTCAGGTGCTACAGTCCCTTGTCTATATTGATAATCGTTATAGCTAAAACCTAAATCATAATAACCAACAGGCAATTGATAACTAATAAAGTAACTTCGGTTTAAGCTTTCATGAAAGTCATCTAAAGAGTGACTCACGTTTAACGATAAAATATCATTTAAATGAAACGGGTTATTGACACCTATCCCGATGTTTCCCATATAGGTACCGGTATCCTGATTACCCGAATCATCTACACTTAAATTGAAGTTA
This sequence comes from Acinetobacter sp. V116_7, assembly GCF_056735735.1. Taxonomy (NCBI): domain Bacteria; kingdom Pseudomonadati; phylum Pseudomonadota; class Gammaproteobacteria; order Moraxellales; family Moraxellaceae; genus Acinetobacter; species Acinetobacter sp. V116_7. The sequence continues at coordinate 140,061 of NZ_JBWZIF010000028.1, read as the reverse complement.
ACTTTTTGTAGTGGCTGAAGTTTAAGTATTAAATCGCTATAGCCCGTTAATTCTTTATCTTGACTATTTGCAGGCGCAATTTGCATATCTACTGTGTAGACACGTTTGAGATTTTCCAGCCCCTGATCAAGCCTTTTTAGATTTACAATGTCGCCCGCTTTAAAGGGCAAGCCTGTCTTAAGCTGTAATGAGGAAATTTTACCTTCCTGAATTATGATTTTATTCAGGCGACCAATTTGCACACTCAGGTTTAAATTACCCTGATTTAAGTCTTGCGGACTCACAACAATTTGACTGGTAATAAAACCCTTTTTTAAAAGTTCGTTTTGGGCATAGTTCACGATGTTATGTAAACTTTGGGTTCCAATACATTTACCCAAAACATTCTGTGGGTGTTTTTTTATAGCTTTAACCACAAATTTAAATTGCTGTAGTTCAGATTCAGACTGATCATTTAAAGGGATAAGACTAATTTTTTTAACCGCTACACATGGACTCTCATCAACAACCAGATGCTTAAAATCCTGTAATGGCTTGGTGTTTTGGTAAGGAGTTTGTTGGGCAAGCTGGTCTTGTATTTGTTGGTTAAGCTCTTTTAAACGCTGATCTTGAAGCACCTGACTCGGTAAAGAAACATCTTCAATGGCATAGACATATTGATGAAAACCCGCAAAAAGAATAAGGGAAGTAGTTATAAAATTTCTAGTTAACATCTCATATACAGAATTGTACGTATAGTCACATTATTTTACATAAAAAAACAAAATACTCAATTTTTCTTTAGCTTTTAATAAATGAAATTTATAAAGATTAAGTGATTTTCTACTTCCATCTTGTTAATTTTGATAAAAAAACTAAATTATTTTAAAAACTTTTATGGAGATGCTTGAAAAATGGATTGTTGGGAGTTAAAAAAGAGACCATTAACTGGTCTCTTTTTTTAGTCTATTATTAAACAACTTAATGAATAAAGGTATTTGAAGCGATTAAGTTATCTAAAGTATCATGCTTACCAGTAAGCAAAATTAGTTCTTGCGAATAATACGTAGATTGACTAGATCCATCTCTATCAACTGAAATAATGAGCCCCGCCTCAGTATCTTTTACAGAAATATAATCTTGAAGATTTCCATTTTCATTTATAAGCAATTGAGACAAATCAATTTTATCATTCTCTACGAGATTAAAATCAGTCCACTCACTTTTAACATTTCCACCTAAATTATCTGTGTTATCGAGAATATTAAAAACCACTGTATCTGCACCATCTCCTAGAATATAAGAGTAAGTTTGATTTGCTATGCTTGTCTCGATTACGTCGTTACCATTTGTACCAAATACAGGTTCGGCAATATGTTGCTCAATTTGAGCTTTATCCCAAACAGTTCCATCATCAAATACAATTGAGGATAATTGTTCTTCACCAAAATGTACTGTGGCAGTTGAATCATTAAATGTAATAATGATATCTGTATTAGATTGTTTTAATATGATTTCATCGGCCGAGACTGATTTTAAATGAAGAATATTTTCTTCAGTCGAGTTATCTAGAATATGGACGTAACTTAATGAACTGAGTAATGCTTTATCTACAATGTAAGTATCATTACCCGCCTGACCTAGTAAGGCCGTATATCCATCTGAATTACCTCCATAAATCAACGTGTCATTACCTGCACCACCATATAGATAGTCCGTACCTGTATTAGAAATTAGTGTGTCATTCCCATCACCACCATATAGATAATCATTCTGTACACCGCCTTGAATCGTATCATTGCCTTCTAAGCCATAAATAGTTGCAATTTCAGCATCGGCTTGTAAATAATCATCTGCATCTGTACCTAATAATTTGCCAATAGTATTCGCTTCAATTTGAGCTTTATTCCAGACTGTTCCATCGTCAAATACAATAGAAGATAATTGTTCTTCACCAAAATGTATTGTGGCTGTTGAATCGTTAAATGTAATAATAATATCTGCATTAGACTTTTTTAATATAATTTCATCGGCTAAGACTGATTTTAACTGAAGAATATTTTCTTCAGTCGAGTTATCTAGAATATGAACATAACTCCACGAACTGAGTAATGCTTTATCTACAATGTAAGTATCATTACCCGCCTGACCTAGTAAGGCCGTATACCCATTTGAATTACCCCCATAAATCAACGTGTCATTACCAGCCCCACCATATAGATAGTCCGAACCTGTATTAGAAATTAAAGTATCGTTTCCATCACCACCGTATAGATAATCATTCTGTACACCGCCTTGAATCGTATCATTGCCTTCTAAACCATAAATAGTTGAAATTTCGGCATCGGCTTGTAAATAATCATCTGCATCAATACCTAATAATTTGCCAATAGTATTCGCTTCAATTTGAGCTTTATTCCAAACAGTTCCATCATCAAATACAATTGAGGATAATTGTCCTTCACCAAAATGTATTGTGGCTGTTGAATCATTAAATGTAATAATGATATCTGTATTAGATTGTTTTAATATGATTTCATCGGCCGAGACTGATTTTAACTGAAGAATATTTTCTTCAGTCGAGTTATCTAGAATATGAACGTAACTCCACGAACTGAGTAATGCTTTATCTACAATGTAAGTATCATTACCCGCCTGACCTAGTAAGGCCGTATACCCATTTGAATTACCCCCATAAATCAACGTGTCATTACCTGCACCAGCATATAGATAGTCCGAGCCTGTATTAGAAATTAAAGTATCGTTTCCATCACCACCATATAGATAGTCATTTCCTGTAGATCCTTTAACCATTTGATTGGAGGTAGTATCTGTTGGTTTATAAGTCCCTGATGCAGTATTAATTATAGTAATCAGTGGTTGAGAAATATTTCCAGCTTGATCTGTAGTAGTTACTCGGAATTCGGTATTCAACCAATCAAATTTTTCTTCAAGATTTATTTGAACCCAAGTGTTATCAACTTTCTGTTCAACAATATAACTATCACTGGGTGCATTAAAAATAATTTTATCTGTGTTCACATAATAACTAAAAAAATTAGTTAATATAGGTGTTATAGCATCAAGTGTATTTAATAGAGTCATGCTTTCAATCTCTTTAGTATCTGTAATATTTAGCTTTATTAAGTCATCATCTTGGTAAGAAATATTATCTATTTTCAACTGCAGTAGCTTTTAAAAGCTTCATTTAAGTAAATCCTCTGTGGAAGAGCTTTTAGCCAACTTCAGTAAAAGTAAATATATTCTTCATTTTTGTAAAACCTGTTTGTAGCGCAAAAAATTTACCACAAAAAATAATAAAATCTATAAAAATTCATAATAATAATTTTATTAATCGATATAATTTACCTTACCAAGACTATAGTCAGTAAGCACAATAATTTGATCTTAATTTTAATAATTTCTAAAATTACATTAGCTTTCATAGCTTAAAAAAAAGTAAATGATGATAGAACAAAGGCAAAAACCACAATATTATTTTAAAAACCTTTATGGAGATGCTTGAGAAGCGAGTTATTGGGGGTTAAAAAGCTTTGTTTTTTAATTTATTAAGCTCAAACATCGCATTTTTATATTCAAGATATGCCTTTTCACTGATTAGAACCACAGAGTCTTTCTCTTTTCGCGTAATTTTTACGGCGTAACCTAACAGCACTCTTTCCATGACTTTTGAAAATTGTGATCTTGCATTTGCGTAATTAATTTGTTCCACAATATTAGTCCTAATCAGGTAAAAGAAAGCCACTTTCGATATTAAAGTGGCTGTGATTACATTAAAAATTGTATCGACCTAATAAGTTGATTCGAGATAACTTCCCTTCTAAATCTGAAAAAGTTTCTCTCTTACCATAGGTGTATTCAACACCAAGATCGACTTTCTCTACAGGCGTCCAAAATAAATTGACGCTTGCATTGATTAGCCTTTTATTTTGATCAGGGTTATTTTCTGAAAAATTTGAATCTTTATAGACAAGGCTACCAGCGGACAAAGAAGAGCGTAAATTTTCATTCCATTTACGCATATATCCTAACTCGACAGAATCAAATTCACTTAAATACATTCGATTTTGATCAAAGTAGAACGCATCATTATCTTTTGAATACAGCATGTAACGGTTATCACCCGCTATGTGATAGTAATTGAATACAAGTGAGTCATTTTCAGAAAGCTTATACTTTGTGCCTAATCCAGCTCCCCAAGCAAGTTTAGTTTGCTCTTCATTCGTGTCAGAAACTGCTCGATTTTCATGAAGCATACCGTGCAATTGAACCAAAAAATCTGGATTCTTAAATTCATATCGCATGGTTAATGCAGGAAAACGGCTGCCGCCTTCTACATTTTTATTTTCAACATCACCGCCTTCCAAAGCGACTAATAATTTTTGTTTAGCATCAACAATGTGCTGATAACGGATTTGGATATTACGCTGAGTTCCTGTACCCATCGCGCCTGTAAAATCAACCAAACTTGGAGCTGTATCACTATTCACAAAAGGTGAAGTGGTTTGACCAATCAACCAATTTCCTAGTGAAATATACGCATGTCTAACCCGAACCGAACCATTACCGTTATCTCCGCCACTTCCCATGAAATCAGCTTCTAGTTTTCCAACCAAATCTCCTTTCGAGGTCGGCTTGACGATATCCACTCCTACACGTGAAGTTGCAGCAGAAACATTTAATGATTTACTTGGTGAGTTTGAATTGTCTAATGGTATTGACCCTGTTTTATTGGCAATAGAACGCGTTGAACCTTCAAAATCATATGCGGCATCAACCCGTATATTTCCATAAAATTTAATTTTAGCTTGGTCAGCCGTAACGGGCATTTCGGTGTTTGATGTTTTGTTTTGAACCAAATCAGGTACTTTATTCAATCCATTATTTTTATTTAAATTCTGCTGCTCCATCAAATAATCTATTTGCTGTTGTAATTTAATTATTTTTTCATTTAGCGCTGAGTTACCTTCGCTTTCAGCTTGGGCTTGCTGCAAAGTCATACTCATGAATAACGATAAATAAATAATCCCTTTACGTTTCATGTCCTTTTCCTTTAGACGAAATTATCTAGACCAAATTGAAATTTCCTATTTTTCAATTAGCGACCTAATAATTATTGAGTTAACTTTTGAGAGCCTAACGAAGCTCAACCATTGACTTCGCTAGTTCCGCTCCTGCTCGAATATTTTTGAATGACCTTATTCGGGTAATTCACATCCTTTTTGTTTTAAGCTGTTGATCACCCAGCTACGGTCATTTTCACCTACGGCGATTTGCTCTAATTGCTTTTGTTCAGCTGCATGTTTGGCACTTGCCTTCAGATAAACTTCTTCTACTTCCGCATATGGCACGCTTAAAAGCCCATCTTCATCCCCTAAAATCAAGTCTCCCGGTTCAATTACCATTCCATTGATTGCGATAGGGACATTAATTTCCCCCGGTCCGTCTTTATAAGGCCCTCGATGTGAAACTCCTGCCGCAAAAAGTGGAAAATCTCCCTCTCCAATTACCACCGAATCACGAATCGCACCATTAATAACGATGCCAGCTATACCTTTTTTAATGGCATAAGCAACCATCATCTCTCCAATTAATGCATTGGTTAGATCGCCACCTGCATCAACCACAATGACATCTCCCGCTTGGGCAATATCAATAGCGTAGTGCAACATCAAGTTGTCACCCGGACGCGCCTTAACTGTAATGGCAGGTCCACAAAGATATCCCTTTTTATGCATTGGTCTTAATTGAGCCCCACCTGAAGTCATTCGATTCATTGAGTCACTGACATTAGCGACTGGTAGATCTCGATATTGCTCAATCCATTTTTGCTCAACTTTTCTGTCGTTTTTTAGCACTCTAAAACCAATTGCCATAATTTTTCCCTTACATCAGTTTTCTTGTGCAAATTAATATGACAGCATTTTTTTGAAATGTCATTTCATTTTTAAATTTAATTTAACTAAAATTCACTCAATTTTTAAATTTAATTTTTACTATTGACTATTTTTTTGAAATGTCGTTTTAATAATATGGATTATTAAGGACGTATTTTGCTCAAAATACTTAAATGGAGTGCAAGTCAAAATGAAACGTAAAGTTCTTATCACGGGGCCAACATTAACTTCAGATGCGTTACTGTATGCTCAATCCCATGATATTCAGTTGATTCCAACTGAACCCTACATGGCAAAAGATGAAATGGAAAAACTTATCCATGATGAACAACCTGATGCAATTATTGTGCGAACAGGCAAACTTTCTAGGGATATGATTTTTGCTTCAGATAATTTAAAAGTCATTGCAAAACATGGTGTTGGGTTTGACACAATCGACACTCAAGCTGCTGCTGAACGAAAAATTCCTGTCACTATTGCAGTAGGCGCAAATGCACAATCTGTTGCCGAACACGCTTTTGCACTCATGTTTAATGTTGCTCGACAAGTCACGTGGTTAGACCAACGAATCAGAGAAGGTCATTGGGACAAAGCAAGTGCAAATGGTGTGGAGTTATATGGAAAAACGCTGGGCTTAATTGGTTTAGGGGCAATCGGTAGCATACTCATGAAGTTAGTTGCTCCCTTAAACATGAAAGTAAAAGTATACGATCCGTTTCTACAAAATCTGCCAGAGCTTGATTATGTAGAACAAGAGCATGACTTTGAAAAAATCTTAAAAACCAGTGACATTATTAGCCTACACTGTCCACTCACAGCAGAGAATAGACACTTATTTTCTCATGCCCAATTTGAAAAGATGAAACGCTCAAGCATCTTAATCAATACAGCACGTGGTGAATTAATTGATCAGGCTGCATTAGTTGATGCACTAAAAAATAATAAAATTGCTGGTGCAGGTTTAGATACTTTTTCTTCAGAGCCACCTGAAAAAGATAATCCATTATGGGAATTACCTAATCTAGTTGTTACTCCTCACATAGGAGCAAACACAACAGATTCACGTAATCGCGTCGGTCTCTTAGCACTCGAACAGATTGTGAGTATTTGGGATGATCAACTATTAAACCCACGAGCTATCGCTAACTGGAAGTTACTCAATAGCTAATCATGGAACTCAATTGTTTCTAAGCTTTTAGATGCGAGAACAATTAAAATATTGAATATAAAAAAGGATTTTTTTATGTCTACAGAATATTCTCAACCGAGTGCGATTGAACGTGAAACAATGCGCATGGTGGCGTGGCGGTTACTACCTTTTTTAACGCTTTGTTATGTGATTGCTATTATTGACCGTGGCAATATTGGTATGGCTTCATTACAAATGAATGAAGACCTTGGATTAACAGCTACTGCATTTGGTTTTGCCAGTAGCTTATTTTTCTTTGCATATTTTCTATTTGAAGTACCCAGCAATCTCGCCATGCAAAAATTTGGAGCAAAAGTATGGATTGCCCGAATTATGGTGACTTGGGGCGTAATTTCAGCTGCAACAGCATTCGTTGAAAGCTCCACATCGTTATATGTTATGCGTTTTTTGTTAGGTGCTGCTGAAGCTGGTTTTTTCCCTGGCGTGATTTTATATCTAACCTATTGGTTGCCCGCCAATTATAGAGGCCGAATGATTGCTATATTTATGGTGGCAATTCCGGGGGCAAACTTTCTAGGTTCACCATTATCTGGTTTTTTACTATCCCTAGATGGTTTGATGGGCATGCGCGGATGGCATTGGCTATTTATTTTAGAAGGTATTCCTGCGATTTTACTGGGTATCGCTTGCCTATTTGTACTCACAGATCGACCAGAACAGGCAAAATGGCTCAATAGCGAACAAAAAGCTTGGTTAGTTGAAAGACTACAATTTGAACGCCAACAAAAAACTCCGATTGGTCATATTTCACTATGGCAACTTCTAAAGAATAAATATATTTGGGCTATGATCATTATTTATTCTGGTGCTTCTGCTGCTGGAAGTACAATGAGTGTTTGGGCACCTCAATTAATTAAATCATTCGGTTTGAGTAATGTAGAAATCGGTTTAGTAAATGCGATTCCTTATGGCTTAGCTTCTATTGCCATGATTCTTTGGGGTCGTAGCTCAGATCGTAAAAATGAACGCCTTTGGCATACAGCAATCGCTCTATTAATGATCTCAATTGGTTTATTAATTGCTTTGTTCACGTCTTCACTTATTGGCACAATCTTTTTACTCAGTATCGTTTTAATTGGTGCTTATTCTGTGAAAGGTCCATTCTGGGCTTTAGCATCCTCATGGATGTCACCGACTACAACGGCGGCTGGACTAGCAGCAATTGGCGCATGCGCTAACCTGATTGGTGGCGGCATGATGGTGAATATCTATGGCGCAATCCATGATGCAACAGGAAGCCATGCTATAGCCCTACTTCCACTTGCAGCCTTAAATCTCGTATCGGCTATTATGGTTTTCATTATGTCTAGAAAGAAAGCCGTTTTGTTTAACCAACCGCAAAGCACTTCGTAAATAATACGAATAAAAAAGGGGCTAAATCATTAACCCCTTTTTTATATTTAAAATATTAAGATTAATTACGAATACTCTTACCACCTAAACTTTTCGTTAAATCATCTGCAATTTTGAAGAAAAAATCCCCCACAGATTTTGCAATTTCCGCAGTAAAACGACTTGATGGACCTGAAACAACCAATGCGCCAACCACATCATTTTGAGCATCAAACACAGGCAATGCCATTGAAGCAGCATGTGGCTCCGTTACACCCGTTGAATAAAAAGGATCAGTTCTTGATAAAACTTGTTCATGTGTTGACCGCAATGCTTGAGCACCTGCCGCACCATCCATTGGTCGAACTTCACCCGGCTGAATATGAACGCGCAATCGATGGGTAGAGTTTATTCGATATTGGCAAAGACGATATGCCCCATGCTTAACGTAAAAAGAAGCTGTTTCGCCAATTTCATCTACAAGTTGCTGTAAACAAGGCACAACATGTCTTTCTAAGTCTAAAGCATCTTGATAAATTGTATTTAAACGCATGACTTCGCTGGCAAGCGTATATCTGCCATCTGAAAGACGGTTAACAAAACCAAAATCTTCTAGCGAAACAATTAAGCGCATGATGGTTGCTTTATTTAATTCTGTTCGTTCAGCGAGTTCTGCTAGGGTTAAAGATTTATCACCTATTCTAAAAGCAGTTAACAAAGTTAAAAGGCGATCAGCCGATGCATTTCCGCTTGTTGCTGGGTGAGGTTTAATTTTAACCATGTTTTTCCTACAATAGCTTGATATCAATTTTAATGTATTGAATTAGGTTTTTAACTTTACCATATTTCTTATATTTTAATTTAATCTCTCAAGTGACCTTCGGTTTTTCTTTACTCAATCATATAAAATTCATATCTTTCAGTCTATTATGCTAAAAACTTGTAAATATTATCTATAAATATCAAAAGCATAATATTTTTCTAATTATATAAAATGTGCATTCTTTTAGCAGAATGCACATTAAACTATCTTTTTAAATATCTACCCAATTTGCATGAAAACCCAAAGGCACCCTTACAGGTAAATCAATAGTAGCTTGGAGGTCTTGCCCAATTTTTTTGGAGTCGAGTATTACGACTTTACTTGGCTTTATTCCGTCTAAAGCATGGATATACGAAATTAACCAACCATCACCTTCTTCACTCTCAGATTGTTTTGGTAAAAAAATCACTTCACCAGTAAAATAGTCATCACCATATGAATGCTTATAGGATTCACCTTTGAGTAAATCATGGACCAATAAATTATTTGCTTTTAAATTAATATTATCTACTGGCTCACCTTCATTTCCGACAGAAATTGAATAAGCAAAGCGATAGGGTTGCCCAACAAAACGTTCATCTAGACGAGGAAATTCTTGAGGAATTTTTGAAATTACTTCCCGTTTTAGAGTTTGAGTACCAAATTGCAAAGTCCATCTTTCAAACTGGATGAACTGCTTATCTACTGGTCCCTGAATAGAGTCAGTAAAGGTCTTGGTGTGAACGCAAGCATCAAAAATGATATCGCCATTTTCAAGATCATATGCATTAAATGAATGAAAAATAATACATGGATCTACATCAAACCATTTTATATCCTGTGCATCACCATTTTTTGGTAAGACACCTATTCGCGCAGGGTGCTTTTCATTCCATGAATAGGGTAATTGCATCCCTTGTAACATTCTCTCGATTGAAAAAGTTACAGGGAAATCTAGAACTAGCATTTTAGTTTTTGTCATACCGCAATCATGCATCATTGGCCCATGCTTAACAGGGATACTGACCCGCTTCTTAACTTGGCCCGATTGATCAATCACCTGATAATAGACTTGCATTGGCAGTAAAACATCATAGCAAATCGCATGTAATTCTCCCGTATCTGGGTCAACATGGGGATGAGCTGTAAAAGGATAATTATCTTTGCTGTTGAATAAACCATATTTAAGGCTATTTAATTCATGATCTAAAGCGACTGGAAACGGCCCTGATTCTGTTATTGTCCAGATTTTTCCTGCATGACCAATAATATTCGTATTTGCGACATCAACTGGACCTCGAGGCTCACCTTTTATTTTCTCTCGCCCTAATTTTTTATGTATGTGATGCGTCCCTACATATCGATTTTTATACCATAATGCTTGACCATCTTTTAACCTTAGGCCATGTACCATCCCATCGCCCATAAACCAATTATAGTTTGCAGGGTTTTCAACTTCTAATGGATTTGGACCCATTCTTAAAAAAATGCCATTTAATGAAGATGGTATTTCTCCATGCACAACCAAATCACTTGAAAAAACCTCTTCAGTAACTGGTGCAAAGGGACCTACAAGAAAAGGATTATCTGGGCTATAGGGAACTCGGCTTTGATGGAAACTCAGAAACTTCCCTACTACGGAAGAAACCAGCTTATTGTTAACAATTTCATTACGGATACTTGTCCTGTTCATTCGATTACATCCTACCTGTTGATTAATTTTTTGTATAATTCCAGTATGTATCAACGAATGTATACACTGTATACTTAATTAAAATTACACGAGGATGTTTATAGTGTCAACATCGAGCATAAATCCAACTTCTAGCTATCACCATGGTAATTTGAGAGAAGCTTTACTTATTAATGGCTTACAATTATTAGAGTCTAGTCAGGGTGTTGATTTTAGTATGCGAGAATTGACCCGCATGATTGGAGTATCCCCAAATGCGGTTTACAGGCATTTTGCAAATAAAGAAGAACTACTGACCGCTTTAGCCATATATGGTTTTGAACAATTAATAGAAGCTCAAGCACATGCTATTCATAATGCAACCAACCCCAAAGCCGGTTTTTTAAACTCAGGTAAAGAATACATATATTTTGCTATTAAAAACCCATCTTTATTTAGACTGATGTATAGCCAGTTTGCTGTTGCTCAAGATGATGAAAAATTAAAATCTATGACAGATTTATTCTATACAGGAATGCTATATGCAGCGGCAACAGCATTTCAAACCTCTGTCGATACTGAACAAAGCCAAACGATGGCAAGATTAGCTTGGGGCATGGTTCATGGTCTAAGCTATTTAATTATTGACGGACAATTTAGTCATTTGAGTAATGATGAATTCAACATCATGATCGATAATGTGCTAGAAACAGCAATAGCTGTATCAGGAAAATAGCTGCTTTTAGATTCAAACAACAGCAAGATATGATGAATCAATGTTTTCCTATTCTTATACGAAAACCATGAGGATTTTCATCCGTAATTTTAATTGTATAAAGATATTTAAGCTGTTTTTGATCTTTCCTCATATCAATTTTAACTACCCCAACAGCCTTCTCGCCAACTATATCAACTTTATAAGTATAAAGTGGTCGTTTAGGGATAGAATAATTGATACCAACATATCATACGTTAAAAAAGAAAAACCCTACCAATAATTGATGTTTGGTAGGGCTTTCCATGCACAGAAAATACGACAGGTTAAATCGTAAATTTTCCTAAATGATAGATTAATACTTAAATGAGGATATTAAAAACGATAACCCACACCTAGATATGTAATTAAAGGATCAATATCAACTTTGGTTGAGGCATGAATTAACTGCTTACCTGTTTTGCTATCAATTACATCAATATTTGCGCGGTTATTTAACTTTGCATAGGACACTGAACCAACGGCATACCAATTTGGCGTGATGTCATAAGTAGCGCCTAGACTCACAATTGGTGCAATCGCATCAGTTGCTTTAACCCGAACATATGGATTTGCACTTGAAGTTTTGCCATCTAAAGCTGCACCTGCATTGTTATCTAGTACATTCTGAATCATATGCCCCGCAGCAATTAAGTCAGAATTAATTTGGTCGTTTAACTTAATGTTAGAAAAGCGTGAATACATAATTCCGGCTCCAATATATGGACGGAATTTATTTACTCCTGCCTTACCAAACTGATATTGAGCCTCTAATGCTGGAGTCCATGCACGCACCGTAGCAGCTTTCGATTTATTACCCAGATTAGTGATTGGAATATCTTGTAATAAATCAAGTTTATCCCCGATAACCAAAGCAGCTAACCCTTCAGGATTTGCAAAACCAGATAACGGCGCGTTGATTTCTCCTTTCCCCTTAATATCAACTTTTGGAGGAATCCCACCGATTAACTGTAAAGACACGTTCTCATTCACATAGTAATTAAACATTAAACCCAGAGTGTCTACGTCTTCTGCTTCAAGCCCTGTGCCTTTACCTTCCCATTGTTCTAATCCTTTAATGGTTGCTGTACCAGTGATATCTGGCGAAACCATGTCATTTTCATCTACAAGCCCTAATAACTGACCAACCGATTGTTGCTGATTGCCGTTTTCATCGACTGGATGACTAAATACCATATCGAGAACTTCTTTGGCATTTTCCCCAGTTGATAATGTTGCATTAGGGTCTATTGATTTCATAAATGCTGAAGTAGAAATAGTTCCGACTTTGGCAGTGGTTCCATTTGCTACAGCAGTATTTATATTGAATGGATTTGCTTTCCCTTGTGGCATGACATGCAACCACCCAGCAGATACAGAAAACCGTTTAAATTCTGCATGTGCTGTTTGAGTTCCCGTTACAAAAGCCACGGCGAGCAGATTTCCGCCTATTAATTTTAAAATATCCATTTTATTTCCTTTATTTTATTTAAGAGGTTTCCATTAACCTCTTCATTTAAAATAAAGATTTTTTTAACTTTTGGTAAAATTTTCCGATAAAAAGCATTATAAAACAATATATTAATTTTAATTAATTTATTTTAATTGATTGAAAAATATACAATATAAGTGAATTTTCTATGGGAATTTATAAATTAAAAAAAAGCCCACCTTCCGATGAGTGTATTTTTACTGGGATTAAAGCCTATTTTATTTTTCTTACATTTCACCCATAAAAAACTCCGCTAAATAATTTTTTAGCGGAGTCAAAAATACAGAATAGTCTGTATTTAGATTTAATCAAAAAAAATGCTATCGCATCTATGGAATTTAATTAATAAATGAAAGAAAAACCATTTTCATAAATTTTATCTGTAGGGACATAGTAATATCCTTGACAAGCACCTGTTACATCATCTATTGCTCCGAGTGAAAGAATACCACTGGCAATCGTTAAAGCTGTAAATACGGGCCCACCACTATCACTACCACCACAAGTAGACGTATTTACATCTACCCAAAAACTGCCAGGAAATAGAGGCGCACCAGTATTAGGATCATATTCTGGAACAATTACACCCACACCTCTAACAGTACCGCAACTATATCCTGTTGCATTACCATAGTGACAAACACTATCACCAACTCTTGTTGCAGATAGAGTACGTCGACCAGTAAGTGTTCTAGTGGTGGTTGGTCCTACGTAGAACTTATTGGTGATATTGGCTGTTGTACTATTCCACTGAAGATCATTAGACTGTGCAAACGGAATCTCACCTACAAATGTATATGGAGTTCCATCCTGTTTACTCTTGAAGTTATTAGGGCAGTGAGCAGCTGTACTCATGTACTTTGTACCATTGGCATTTTTGATGCCAAAACCTGTAGTACAATCTGCATACATTGTTGAGCTGATTTGTCCTGCAACAAAAGTTCCACCATTAGCATCTACAAGAGGCTTTACAGACCAGTTAACTAAATTAATTTCTAGCGGTAAGTTCGGGTTGTTCCATTCAGCTTTGATTTGATCTATTTTTCTTTGGTTCTCTGTTGTTTGTTTGCCCTTTACGCGAACATAAATACTTCCACTTTTTTCGTCATATCCAACAGTTTGAACTTTAGAAAAATATTTACTAGCTAATTTAGCAGCTTTATTTAATTGTCCTTTAGCATTCTCTCTTGTTTCTTTAGCTCCGTATTGAATTTCTATAGGCAAATTGCTTTTTGAAATAGCATTCCCTACCGCTACATTTCTTTTCTCATTCTGGCCATAACCTTTGACTCTAACCACAATTTTATATGTAGGTGCGTTTTCCACGTAAATACCACCTATACGCCCTTTAAATTCTTTTTCAATAGTGTCGAGTGCCGAGTCTCGGTTAGCTTCTAATACTAATGCTTTATTTGCTTCTGCTGTACTTACGCCATGCAATAAAGAATAGCTTCGAATATCTTGTTCAGCTCCATTATTTGGTGTAGCGAATGTATAAGTTGAGGATATTAAAATTGTTAGTGCTAATATTTTTTTCATTTTTTACCTTCTGGTCAAAAAAATAAGATTCAAATATAACGATATATTGTTTCTATAAAAACCAACCAAATTTTAAACATGAGGTGCATAACCTCGGGTATTCACATAATGTTTCACCATTAAATATAATATTTCTAAGGAAAAATTAGAGAATTACAATTTATAAAACAAAATATTCTTAACCGTTATTTTTTGTTTATTTTTTAAATAGTCTTTTTGCTTAACTTAGTGTAAGTATTAGAAGTTATAAGATGATGTCTCATAAACAATCAATAAGCTGGGGCTATCTTGTACCATAATTCCTGAGACTATCTGGTTGTAAAATATTATTTTTGATGCTGGCTCATTAATAAACCAAACTTACTAGCTATTATTTTTTTGTTTTAGAGCGGTTACTGCCCTGTCAAGATCGTCACAGCAAATGTTTATAACTCTGCTTACCACACTCATACGGTGTATCTTTTAATTCTTCCAATTCCTCTTGTAATTTTTGTCGATCATGTGGAAAAATATTCATAACATCCTGTTTTTTCAATCTAAATCTTTCTTTATTTAACTTCATAAATTCAATCATTGGTTTTTGTGCTTTCCCAACATCACATAAAAGGTCTGCTATTCTCATCTGATGTTTAAAGCTGACTTGTCCTGCCGAATGAATTCCGCTTAAATAATTTTCTAAATTTTGTTCAGCAGTTCGATAATTTTCTATCAATTTTACATAAGCTTCGATTTTCTCTTTTTCTAATTTTTCAGCATGTAAGTAAGTAGAGCTTAAATAAAATAAGATAAGGATAATTGAAAATAGTTTCATTTTTATTGGACGTAAAAATTCTTTGGATTTAAATTATAAATCAGAAACTCTAGTCTCAATAAACACTACTACAATAAAAAAGCCCATCTTCCGATGAGCTTTTTATTTAATTAAAATTAACGGTATGTATTAGGCTTTAAATTCTGCTAATACTAGGCTTATAAAATCTATGATTTAAATACAACGACTATTTATTAAAAAAAAGAGCACCTAAGTGCTCTCTTGTTCTTATTGATTTTTGGATAAGGCAAAATTTATTGCCCTGTCATATGCGTGTTCTTGTAACTCGGTATACACATAGAAATGCTGTTCTGTCTTGGTAACAGGATTAATGAGTTTCATTGCTTCATAACTATGAGTATTTAAATCATTAGGATCAACATCAAATGCTTCTAATTGCTGCTCTCTCCACTCACCACTTAGAACACCACCCACACAAAGCCATTTTGTTGAATTGTCTGACATATCATGTTTACTCTATATAATAGCTGTTGCCATCGGAACTGTTGAAAACCAAATTTAAAGTAGGGTAAATACATTCACCTTTTAACAAAATATATTCAACTTTGGGTCTCTGAACTCTAGATGAATGACCGATTTTATTAGTATCTACTTCTGTATAGTTTGCGTGCGCTCTTTTTTCTTTACCTTGGAAATCAATAATTGTAATTTCTTTTAGCATTAATATGCTCCAATTTAATCATACATATTATGCCCAACGATATTTTTATACTATCAATATTTTGTAGACACTAGTTTGAATTAATTTTTAAAAAACTATCAATCCAAAACGTGGAAAAAATTTATATATGTGTACTTTGTGTACCCCTACTTGAAAGTTGGATAAGGTCATTTCAAAATTTAAAGGATAAGACTCAACAGGTTATATATAATTGATTTTATTTATGAAATAAGTTGTCGAGATAAAGATCTTTTCCTAGACAAATCAACACACATGAGTCTTAAAACTACCGCAATGTAAAGGCCTTTAAACTGTACTATCAACTCTCCCTAATGAAGATAAGAAGATAAAAATGTCAGGTTTTAAAAGTTTTTCTCAAAATACAACTAACCACGCTAATATCATCAAATCTCAAATGAACAAGCATCCTGCAACACCACCTACTGAAACTCAACCTTCAGAAGTTCCAGGCACAGTAAAAGATCTGCCTGAGAATAATGAACAACCTGATCCTAATAACAAATAATTTCTTATTAACAGTGCCTTGGATGTTGTTTTGAGGCTCTGCTACTATAAAGAATAAATTAGTGCACTGATTTATTATACTATTAACTACTTTTATCAATTTGATTTGTTTAGTTATTTAAGAAATTACAGCCATTCATTCCAGAAAATTGATATGACTAGTCTCTCAGATATGAGGGGCTTTTTTAATTATTTTTACTTAACCAGTAACCAGTAACCAGTATTTAGCCGACTCCGCCTAGAAAGATTAAGCCCACCATAATTGGCAGGCTTATTTTTAATATGTGAATTATGAAAGATAGGGATGTTTTTTCGCCAAGTGATCATTCGCTATTTTTGTAATTTCAAAATAAGATAATTCTGCACAAAGCCAAAAACGATATATATTTTCGCCCACTAAGTAACTCTGGCGGTTGTATGTTGATTGTTTACTTGCATCTATTTCACTGGCTTCAAAGTAAGTACCTTCACGGTCATATACAACTTCACCATCTAAATCACCGCCAATACAAATGAACATTGTAATAATCCATAAATTTATGAAGATCAGCTTAACACATATAGAAAAAATCCCCCCAAAATAAGGATACTTTGCGGAGCTTTATTTACTGTAAACAGTCAGGAATTTTTAGTCGTATTGGTTAGGGTAGATAAGCTTTATTAATCGAATATCATCATACAATTCGATAAAAATCGAATATCAACTCTTGATTGAACTTTCTATTTGAATTTTATACTTAATATTTTTCTCCTCATCAATATAGGATAGTAAATGTTCATCCCTTCTTTTCCTTAATTTTCCAATTTCTGAATCAATTTTTGCAGTAATCAACGATTCCTCTTCTTGCTCCTCATTAGGAATGTACTCACTTATTGATTTCATACTTTAACACTCCTGTTTTACTGCATTGTTAGTTTAGAACAACTAAATAAACAAGTGCATTAGAGTGTTTTTTATTATTAAAAGAAAATTTGAAATCTATAAAACAAAAAAGCTCATCTTCCGATGAGCTTTTATTTAATTAAAATTAACGGTATGGATTAGGTGTTAAATTCTGCTAATACAAAGTTTTTTACTATTTCATCAAAATTAGGTTTCAGAAGAGTTAGCTTGCTATCTTTTATAGTTTTATACCAATAACTTGCTGCAACTCCCATACTGAACAAAGCTAACAATTTCATTGCTCACCTCACTTATTGGGAAGAGTGAAACTTAAAGTATCATTCACGTTTGTAGCATTCCAACTCGTTTTAGCGAGGTTTCTGTATGTATTTTAATCAATGTGTAATGCAAATTAAGCTTTATAAAATACATATTTCTATAATCTATTTTATGACTATAAAATATAAAAGAGGAACATCCATATGTTCCTCTTTCTACATGAAATTTATTTCAAAAAACTTGATTCAAACTCTAGAACCTCTTGAACAGAACTTCTTTTTTCCAAGTTATATTCTAAATTGAGAATCTTAGGCCATTTCTCTAAGTCTATAGAAAAATAGTCACACCAATGTAGCATCACAAAGAAATAGAAATCTGCGATTGAGACTTCATTGCCGTTTAAATACTGATTTGATTGAAGTTTACTTTCAAGAAAGTCAAAACTTCTTGATAACTTTTGTTTAGATACTTCAATCCAAGAATCAATCTTTTCTTTGTAGAAAAAAGCAGAGAAATTTTTATGTATATCCATACTAATAAATGACAATAAACTCATCATTTCATAACGTTCAAAAGAACCAACTTTGGGAATTAGATTTTTCTCTGGAACCAAGTGAGCTAAGTAAGTCAGTATCGTTGTAACTTCGGTTAGGACTTTACCATTTTCAAGCCCAAGTGCAGGAACTGCTCCTTTAGGGTTAATCTTTAAATAATCTAGTCCAGATCCCGTGATTTTTGTTGATAAATCTACAAACTCTGTATCAAATACTTGTCCAGTTTCTTTTAAAGCAATATGAATCGCCATTGAACAGGCATGAGGATAAAAAAATAATCTCATTGATAACAACCATTATTTAAATAGAAAAAATAAAGGTAAAAATACAAATATGCACTTTTACCTTTTTGAAATTATTTAAGTTTCTTATCTACACTAAGGCCACCTGCGCCAAAGATAACAAGAGCCAGTAGACCTCCAGCCATTGAAATGTTTTTCATAAACATAATTTGGCTGTTCATATCAGAACCACTGTGAAATAGCACTGCTGCCACTAACGAGAAACCCAACAATAGAAATGCTGCAAGTCGTGTTTGAAGACCAATCAATACAAGGAAACCACCTCCAAACTCAACCAGAATTGCTAATGGCAATAATGCAGATGACACTCCCATAGACTCCATATATCCAGCATTACTCGAATATTGAAATATCTTTCCTAATCCGGATAAGACAAAAATTACAGATATCATTACCCGCATTAGAAGTGATGCAAATCCAAATACTTTTGGATGTTGGATAATTTTTTCGATTGCGTTATTAATTCTAGTCATAATTATTCTCTCTCAGTTTGGAGCAGGCATAGCAAACATTTGTGGAATACTATTAATTGCTTTACTAATTGATTGAGAACGAGTTGGAAAAGCCATTCCTTCAGCACGTACTACAAATACGTCTTGTATACCTAAGAAATTAAAAATATCTTTTAAATAAGATTCTTGATGATCCATAGGAAATTGATCACCATAAGTACTACCGCGAGCACTCACAATAATAACTTTCTTACCAGAAACTAAACCTTGTGGCCCATTCTCTGTATATCTAAAAGTCCGACCTGCAATTAAAATTCGGTCAATCCATGCTTTCAATGTAGTGGGAATACTCAAGTTGTACATCGGTGCACCTAGTACAAAAATATCTGTTTCTTCAAATTGTTGAAGAATACGTTCATCAACTTGTGCTTCTTCACTCAAACTATCAAAGTGTTTTGAAAAATGTGGAAGTGGTTCTACATGCAAATCGCGATAGGTTACCTCTAAAGGACCATGTTTTTTTAACTCTTGAACTACTGCTTGCCCAATCTCCCGAGTAGCCGAGAATTCACCGAGAGCACTTGAGTCTAAATGTAAAAGTTTCATTTCATACCTATAAGGGTTTTAAGTCGTGAAATGAGTTTATTCGTTTTATATTTGCCACTTAAGCCCTATAATCGGGAACATATGTTGCAAAAAATGCAACCAACAAAGATAAAGTTCGAAGTAAGATAAATTATTGGTTCATTAAGGTTAAAACACCAATGAAAGATTTAAATGATTTATATATTTTTGCTTTAATTGTCGAACATGGTGGTCTAAGTAAAGTAGAACAAAAAACAGGTATATCTAAATCAAAATTAAGCCGAAGACTTTCAAATTTAGAGAAAAATTTAAACGTTAAATTATTACAACGAGACTCGAGACAAATTAAGCTTACGGCAATCGGCGAGCAGATTTATCAATATGTACAATCAATGCTTTTAGAAGCGCAAACTGTTTATGACTTAATAGATCAGTTGCGCGGCGAGCCGATTGGATCAATTACTGTAAGCATTCCTATAGATGTTGCAGAAAGAATTATGCCTCTCATTCTTCCTGAATTTATGGATAGATACCCTAAGGTAGAAATTAAATTTATTGTCACTAACAAGAGAGTTGATATTCTTAAAGAATCTGTCGATATCGGGATCCGTATTCGACAAAATTTAGATAGTGATCAGAATTTGGTTATGAGACATCTTGGCTATACACAGTCAGTGTTGGTTGCTAGCCCCCACTATCTTAATCAATATGGCCTACCTACGCATCCCACTGAGTTAAGCAAACACAAACTTTTAAGTAATATCGAAAATGAAAATCAAACTTGGTTCTTTAGCAATCAAACTATTAATGAAAACGTAAGTTTGCCTATAAAACCATTTATCAAAGCTGCCAGTTTAACTTTGCTTAATTGTTTAGCTACCGATGGAAAAGGTATTGCTTTGCTGCCTTTGTTAAAATGCAAAAGCCTCATCTTAGAAAAGAAACTTATCGTGGTTTTACCTGAATGGGAACTTCCAACTGGAAATTTTCATTTAATTTTTCCATCCCGAAGTGGTGCTTTGCCGGCATCAAAGGTCTTCCTTGATTTTTTGATAGAAAAAATTCCTCCACTGTTAAAAGAAATGCAGGATATTTAATTAATCTAAATATATAAATAAAATGTCTATACCTATTTATATAGGTATAGACATTATTACTATTGATAGGCATACATTAATAGAGCTGTGATTTCTCCATTCTTTGGAACTGAGCTTTCAAACCCATAATATTGTCCATATTTTGGTCGCAAATATTCAGTTGCCTGATTACCTAGTGCATCAAGATATGCTGGGAGCTGGGCCATATGTGAATTTGTTTTCTGAGGATTAGGAGCTCCTACTCCCCACTGCACTACACCATATGATTGGCCCACTGCTTGTTTCATATCTTTTAGGAACTCTAAATAGAAATCTACATCAGCTTTCGATCCGACATTACCGTGACCACCACTCAGAAATACCCAATTTAAACTTTTTAATTCTTTTAAATTTTCTTCAAAATAAAGAGGAACTTCAGCACCAGCGAAACCCCAATAAGGTAATTGATCGGCATTTATTAGATCGGGAATATGTGCAACTTTCTCACTTGGAATTAACCAAACACCTGTATCAGCAGTATGTGCTGCATATTTGAAACCATGTACTTGAACATTCACCCCTTCAAAATTAAAACTACCATTTTTAAAAGGAATTGTTTCAGTAGGTTTTGGTAATTTACTTTTAATTCGGTTTAAAAGCTCTGCTGTAGCATCAGATGAAATAATACGTACTTGGACACCTGCCTTTTTAGAAGCTTCAACAATTACTGGAGCTGAGCTGATATGATCAGCATGTGCATGTGAATAGACAATTGTTGTAACAGGTAATTTTGTTACCTCTGAGATAGCTTTTAAAATCTTTTCTCCAGCATTTTCAACTGGATCAAATAACAGTACTCCTTTTTCACCCACATAAAACATCGTTCCATAAAATTGGGATTGAAAAAAATAAGTATGTGCTGTCATACGTTGCAGTACATACTCTTGCTGAAGATTTCGGTTATATAGCCGATCAATTTTTTCCGATGGATTTAAAACTTTTTTACTCGATTGGGTAACATAAACCGCATTTACGGTAGAGGGAGCTTCTGGAATATCTATCGTACTTTGAGCATTGGCTCCATGACTTATGTTCAAATACATTAAGCCTAGTAGTGTTGTATTTAAAAAGATCTTTTTCATTCGAAACCTCAGATATACAATTAAATTAAATGTTCTACACTTGATAAAAACATTCTTATATTTCTGATTTCGAAAGATTAAAACAAGCTACTAAACTAAGAACTTAAGTTGCAAAAATAAGAACAGTCAGCAGTTATTTTTAACTTACTATTCTCGTATTAATAAATTCTTTTTTAAATATAAATGCTCAAAGCTATTTTCTAGATTCGTAACAAGCTTTTTTTAAGTTTTCCATTGCCTCTGCTGGCATAGGTGCTGTCATCATTGCATGATAATTCATACATTCTGGGGTCTCTTCCTTTTGCACATTCTGATTAGTAACACAGGCAGAGATAATAAAAGGGATAGATAATATTCCTAACAATTTCATAAGCAAACTCCCAAATTATGATGAAATAATTCTATTTTAATATATGTTTGATTTTGTTAAATATACTCAAAAACCAAACAACTAAAACCATGTTCAATTAATAGTAAAAAACCTCTCCACCACCACATCCCTTTCATCCAAACGATTTGAGCTTAAAATCTGAAACATCAAACCATCAATTAAGTTTAAAACCATATTGGCATCGGGTTTTAGTGTGCTGTTCTCTAAACTAAAAACCAGATCAAAAAGTTCTCGAAGCAACCATTTTCTATACTCAATTGCCATTAGGTAGGCCTGAGAGTAAATCTTTTTAATTTCAAAAATAGCTTTAAGCAATAGATAGTACCTACTATTAAAATTGACATGTAAAACAATAATCTCTTTGAGTTTATCGCTTGAGGTTCGGTAACGACTTGAGTAAATAATTGCTAGTACTTCTTCTTTCAGGCGGCTTTTTTGAAAAGATACACACCTTTCAATAAGCTGCTCTTTTGAGTGAAAGTAGTTGTAAAAAGTGGCTTTAGGAATTTTGGATTCTTTGGCAATTAAGTCCACGCCCGTATTGTGAAATCCATAGAGATTGAACAGCTCTATTGCAGTATGAATAACATGTAATTTTTTGGAAGATGTTTCTAAAGTTGGCATAGTTTTACCGTTATAAATTCTTGTTGTTTCAAAAGAGATAAAAAAAGCCTGTGCCTTCTCTGGGAGAAAAAAACGCACAGCAAAGCCGTAAAGACTGTGCTTGGCACATCTCAAGTTTTATTGTTGCTAAGTTTTAGACGTAACGAATTAAAGTCCGATAAGCCTATAGCTCATCAAACTGCTTTAAATTGATTTAAGTTGTGTCGAGATAGATTTTGATTTTGACAGTGACTGCCAATAATTTATGAATGTGCATAGCCAACTCCTTCTTTTGGGAGTTCTGCCGAAACATTATAAATTATGGTGGCAGAACGGAAGCGGGTTGACGGACTGGGTAAGACTCCAGCACACCCGAAGGTGTCCCACTCCCGTCCTACCGCTACGAGAGGGGACGAGAAGTCTACACATAAAAGTATTCCTCAGAAGGAATAACTCTGATGCAGTCTTACTACGCGGTCCGTCAAAACCGACTGGCAATGTAGGCCAGCCCGCAAATGGTAATCTTCAAAAATTAAGGTGTCAATGTGAAATTGGCTAGAAATTATTTAATTAATTATTGTTTTTCATTTAATTACACAATTAAGAAAAACCTTAAATATTAACTTAATAAAACCCTCCTGTTTTATAAACATGTTAGCTGTTAGGTTCAACGTGAGTCGTTTTACTACTTGAATATATAAAATAAAGCGCAATCGCTAAACAAATGAGCGCGCCCAATCTATAAGTTGAAAAAGGCAGAATTTCATTGCCAAACCAACCAAAATTATCAATTAACATACTCATGAGAAGTTGCCCAAAAATAACCGCAACAGTTGCAACAGCCGCCCCAATTCTCTGTACTGCTAAGACCATAATCACAATATAGGGAACGCCACACATTGCACCCAGTAATTGCCATTTAGGTACATCTAATAGGGTTAAAGTTTGCTTGGGTTCAAAATAAAAAATCAGTAATGCGGTAATTAAAGCACCTACCGAAAACGTTAAAAATGCACTACGGAATACGCCAACTTTACTGCCAAGCTGTCCATTAATTGCCGCTTGTACACTGAGTAAAGCACCGCCGATGACTGCCAATAAAATCATAAATATAGTCATATTTCCCCCTTATGCTTTTGCGACTAATGAAAGTGCAACCACAATAAAAACAAGCGCAAGCACACGTTTTCGATCTACTTTTCTATGTGGGGTTCCGAGTAACCCATAATGATCAATAATCAGGCTTTTAAAAACTTGACCAGCCAAAATCCCAATCATGGTCATGGCAATACCAATAATCGGCGCTGTGATGGTGAGAATAATGACGTAGATCGGGCCAATTACCCCACCCAATAACTGCCATGATGGAAGAGTAAAAAATGAGGGACTATTGCGAGGACTAAAAAACAACATAAGTAGAAAGGTAAGTGCGGCCCCTACACCAAAAATACTAAAAGTGGCCCACAATTCTCCAACTTGCGTACCTAATGGCCCTAAAAGACCTGCTTCTACCGATAGCCCCATCCCACCTAAAATGGTTAGAAACAGTAATAGAATTTGCATGAACATTGCCTCATGGTATTTAGGCAACGAATCATAGAGTAGCCAATTCAGCAGAAAAACAGCATAATCCATGAATCACTTTTGCAGAAACTGCACAGATGAATTTGTCAAATTCAATTGATATTCGTACCCTTCGCTTTTTTATCAGTGTATATAAAACTCAAAACTTCTCTGTTGTGGCGAGAAAAGAAGATGTTTCGGCATCGATGATTTCTCGGACTATTCAACAGTTAGAAGATGCCTTGGGACAACAACTTTTTTATCGAAATACACGAGCAATCACACCGACCGAATCGGGTAAATTATTTTTTGAATATGCCAAAAAAATTACGGAGCAATTTGATGAAGCTCAAAAGGCGTTGCAGGATAAAACTGTAGAACCCTCTGGGCTGGTCAGAATTAATGCTCCCGTATTTTTTGGTCAAAGGCATATTGCACCGTGGTTAGCGGGTTTATCAGAACGTTATCCACGGCTTTTAATCGAACTGATTCAGACAGACGAATTTATAGATCCTCTTCGGGACAGTACTGATTTAATATTTCGCATTGGAACCCTCACAGATTCATCCTTTCATGCGCGTATTTTTGGCACACAAAAATATCATTTGGCGGCCTCTCCTGCTTACATTGCTAAATACGGTACTCTTGATCATCCCAAAGCACTCAATAAACATAAATGTTTAGTCTATAAAGGGTTTGAAGGACCTAACCGTTGGTTAATTAGAAAACCAAATGAGGAATGGGTACATTATCCAATTGTGCCTTTACTTGCTTCAAATAATGCTGAGAGCTTAATGACGGCGGCACTCAATGGGATGGGAATTGTTTTATTTCCTGACTGGCTCATTGGTGAGGCATTAAAGCACGGCAAATTAATAAAACTTTTACCTCAATATGAAGCATCTATTAAACCTCAACCACAGCACATCGCAGCAATTTATCCTAATGTGCGTCATCCGCCCTTAAACATTCGGGTAATTATTGATTATTTTGCTGAAGTCTACGGTGAAACACCTTATTGGCAGGATTAATTTTTCTTTTAATTACACAATTAAGAAAAACCTTAAATATAAGGTTTATTTAAGTTAGGATTAAAAGCCACTCTAACGGTGTAAGTTGGAAAAAGTGGTTCTAACAGGATAGTTTCATTAAAAATAAAGACTTTAGGACATAGAGCCATAACATCGTATATATTTTCGATTATTAATGTCAGCTTAGAAGTAAAGACTGGAATATTCTGATCATCTGCAACGACATAGACATTTTCATTCTGAATCGTTTGCATGCTTTCTAACAACTCTTCCATGTCATCAAAATCTTTGAAATCTATATTTTTCCATAAAATATAGTTTTGTTTTATGGGATACATATTCAACTTCGTATAAACATCTTCTGCGTCTATATCACTAATAATTTGAAAATCATTTTTGAGTGCTTTTTTACATTCTTCAAATAAAGACATATCTTTTACCTAGTTTTCTTTTAACGATTAACAATATATTTCACACTCATTTTATAACTTTTTAGCTATTAATTTATTGTTTTCATTTAATTATATATTTCAGTAAAGTCTACATCTCAAATAAAGTTGCACTATACATCAGGAAAAAATCTGATCGGGTCAACTTACTTTGCACATTAATGATGGAAAACCTATTTATTTAAATATACAAAAGGCCTAAATCTGAACAATTTAAGCCTTTTTGCTTTTAGATAAGAACTATAGCGTTAACTTAAGATAAGAATTCTTTAATCGTCTCTTGCATACTGGTAGTGGCACGACCAATTAACTGATGCAGATCTTTGCTATCACTATACAAGCCGCCTTTAGATACGCCTTCATCTGAATCTGCCAAAATGCCAGCAAACCCTTCTGGTATACCCAATTGTACCAAGAGTGCTTTATATTCCTCTTCTGGTAGGTCTTGGTAAATGACTTCTTTTTTGCTAATTTCACTTACCCATTTTGCTACATCATCAAGGGTATAACTGGTATCGCCCGCTAGTTCATAAACTTTATTTTCATGCCCGTCTTGCGTTAATACTACAGCGGCAGCAGTCGCATAGTCTAAACGTGAAGCAGAAGCAATTTTGCCATGATGGGTTGCCCCAAAAATTTTGCCATGTTCAACTGCTTGTGTAAGTCCCATTGCATAGTTTTCGCTGTACCAGTTATTACGTAATAGCGTATATGGGATATCCGATTTTTTTAAATATTGTTCAGTTTCAACATGTTCTTGTGCTAATAGAAGTGGTGATGTATCTGCATTTAATAAACTCGTGTAAACAATAAATTTTACGTCTGCAAGTTTTGCCGCATTAATCACATTTTGGTGTTGTACTGTACGTTGACCAACTTCACTCGATGAGATTAATAAAAGCTTATCAATACCAGCCAATTGAACCGAAAGTTTATCTGCGTCATGGCCATAATCAAAAGCACGCACTTCGATCCCTTTTGAGCTTAAATCTGATGCTTTTTCTGGATTGCGAACTAATGCGACAATATTTTTTGCGTCAGTCCGTTCGAGTAATTGAGAAATAACCAATTGGCCGAGTTGACCTGATGCACCAGTAACTGCAATACGCATGATGATCTCCATCTGATGTAGTTGATATATTCCAATCATCGTAGTACCTTAACTTACTAAAAGTAAGTACTTACCTAAAAGTAAGTTTAGAAACAAATGTAAACTTTTGTAATGAAGGTGGTACGCGATGAAAGGATACGTTTTTGCAGCAGATTGTCCCTCTCGAAAAATTTTATTAACTCTCACGAGCCGTTGGAGTGTCTTGATTTTAGTTGCACTTCGAGATCAACGTCTGCGTTTTAATGAGTTAAAGAAAATTATTGATGGCATTAGTGAAAAGATGTTGGCACAAACCTTAAAAACGCTTGAGCACGATGGTTTTATCGTACGTCAGGATTATGCAGAAATACCACCTCGTGTAGATTATCAATTAACAGACTTTGGACGCGAGGCTTCCGAACGACTTTTTGATTTAACTACTTGGCTTGAAAATAATTTATCCAAGTTATTAGAAAGTCAGCCTAGTACAGACATAGTTCAAAATTGACTCGGGACATAGAGTTATTATTGTATATCTAGCATTCAAACTCGCTTAATTCGCTATTTTGTGTTAGTATTGTTTTAGTAGTTACTATTGAGTTTATTAATTCGATATGAGTAAAAATAGCAATCTAGAAGTCTGCCCAATCGCCAGAAGCCTTTCTGTACTAGGTGATGCGTGGAGCATGTTGATATTACGAGATGCTCATGCGGGTTTCACTCGTTTTGATCAGTTCCGTAAAAGCTTAGGTATTGCACCAACCATGCTAACAAAACGGTTATCTGTTTTAGTAGAAGAAGGCTTACTCGAAAAAAGACAATATTCTGAACACCCACCACGTGAAGAGTATGTATTAACTCAAGCAGGTAAAGATTTTTTACCAGCTTTATTTGTGATTGGTGCATGGGGTCGAAAATATAAACCCTTTGAGCAACCTGAGAAAATGGTAACTTTCATTGATGCAGAACAAGGCACTGAAATCAAACCTATTGTAATTGACCAAGTGACGGGAGCCGAAATTGGTACTCGCCCGATCAGTCAAAAGTAATGAATGATTTAAATATAAAAGCACTCAATTGGAGTGCTTTTTATTGGCCTGATGTAAAGTAAATGGGTTATTTTGCTCGGCTACGTTGGGTGGCATAAGTTCCCCAACCACTGAGTAAAACTGATTTAATAAATGCCCATAACCCACTTTCCTTAGGTTTCGGCTCTTTACCTTTACCAATCCGTTTGAGTTGTTGGGTATACCAAAGTACTTCCATAATCCCCAGACTATCAATTTTTTTGATGCCAGTTTTGATGGGTTGCACTGACTGAAAACCATTTTTTCCTGCCAGTAAAGATTTGGGTACATCAGGTTCAATTGCCATAAGTCTTGCAATTCCAATGACATCACATGCATGGGACTGCAAAGCTTGATTCATACCTTCTACAGTTCGGAATCCACCTGTTACCATCAACGGCGTTTTTACGAGTAATCTCACTTTTTCTGCGAAATCAATAAAGAAAGCTTCGCGTGCGATTGTCGATGCTTTTTGTGGAGCTTTGGCTACACCAGATTCGTAAGTACCACCCGATATTTCAATCAGGTCAATGCCTGCATTCGCTAATGCCTGAATGGTTTCTAAAGAATCTTGCTCGGTAAACCCGCCTTTTTGAAAGTCTGCCGAGTTAAGCTTAATCGCAATAGGAAACTCTTTACCGACTTGTTTTCGGATCTCTGCATAAACTTCCATTAAGAAACGGCGACGTTTTTCTGGTGTACCACCCCACTCATCATTTCTTAAATTGTGCAAAGGTGACAAAAACTGGTTAATCAGATAACCATGAGCAGCGTGAATCTCAACTCCACTAAAGCCAGCCTTTTTACATATCGCAGCGCTACGCCCAAAACGCTGAATAATTTCTAAAATCTCTTCGTGTGTTGCTTCATCAGGTGTTGCAAATAAAGACTGCATTTCTGCACCAAATGGCACTGCCGATGCAGAAATATTCCGTACATTTAATCCTTTCGGTGATTGTTTTCCCGGATGATTTAACTGTGCCCACAATTGAGAACCTTGTTCGGTCACGGTTTTTGCCCATTTCTGTAAAATTGCAAAATCACGCTCATCCTCAACCACCACATTGCCGACCTCACCTAAGGCTTTGCGGTCAATCATAATGTTGCCAGTTATGATCATCCCAATCCCTGATGCGGCCCAACGCTGATATAGCCGAACATGTTTTTCGTTTGGATTATTTGAATAGCTGGCTAAAGTTTCACTGGTTGCAGCCTTCGCTAACCGGTTTGGAATGATGACACCATTCGGTAAAGTTAAAGGCTGATTCAAAAGATTCGTTTTTAATTGCAGATGAGTCATGGCTTATCTCACACAGTTAAAGAGGGTTTTGAATGGGGTTGAATAAAGTCCACTAAACTTTGAAACCACATCACATCCACAAAATTTCCGGTAATGACAAGGTCTTGTGTTTTAAGTGCAGTTAAAAAAGTGTTTACACTGTCTTTCGCTGACAACACGGCAAACCCTTTGCTACCCGTTTTAAACGTAAAGGTAAAACTTGGTGATTTGGTTAGCCCTGAGTAAGAGTTAATCTTGCCATTTTTCACTTCGAAATAGCGGCCTTGACCACTTGCTGTTTGAATCTGAAAGATGACATTTTTATCTTTCACATAAGCTGCACATTTCGGGTTCTTTTTTACAGCACGCTGCATGAGCTTGGTCAGCATCCACAGCAATAATTTAAATTTCATCATTTCTATCTTCTTGATTCATCAAATTGAATGGACCGAACTCATGGGCATTATTCATCTAAAAACTGGATTGCATGTTTTACGAAGCGTTCAGGGTACTGAAATTGGGCACCATGTCCTGCATCGGGATAAATAAATAGCTGAGCGTTTGGAATGTTAAGTGCCATGTGATATGCATTGATGGTTGGAATCATCACATCATCGACACCAT
The DNA here is from genome assembly GCF_056735735.1 of Acinetobacter sp. V116_7. Lineage (NCBI taxonomy): Bacteria > Pseudomonadati > Pseudomonadota > Gammaproteobacteria > Moraxellales > Moraxellaceae > Acinetobacter > Acinetobacter sp. V116_7. The sequence goes on along the minus strand of NZ_JBWZIF010000028.1, from coordinate 109,975 downwards.
TTAAAATGAAAGTAGGTTGTTTAATCTCACGTAAATGTGCAAAAGGATCTTGTTCATCAAGTTTAGGTAAAAAATGCATATTGGCTTCTATCTGTGCCTGCATGACTTCAACTGAACTTGCTGGATCTTGGTTTTTACGCTCATGGCGACGTTGCCAAAATTCATGCCCCGCCTGAATAGCGGCTTCAGATCGGCCAAAAAATAAAAAGAGGAAGTCTTCTTCAGATGGCACAGCAGTTGTTGCATGTTTCAATACCAATGCAGCTACTTCTGGGTCATCACCGCGTGGTTTGCCACCTCTTGGTCCCGTACCTAAAAGCATTAGTTTTCTGACGAGTTCAGGATGGCGGCGTACTAAATCTTGTGCCTGAAACCCGCCCAGTGAAAAGCCTAATAGGTCAACCTGCTTTAAACCTAATGCACGAATGACTGCTGCCGCGTCGTCTGCCATATCTTCAATGCGAGTACGGGGCTGGCCAGTAGATGAAGCAATGCCGCGACCGTTAAACAAAATGACTTCACGCCCTTGCGCTAAACCATCAGTAATCAGTGGATCCCAATTGTCTAAACCACCTCGGAAATGCTGAAGAAAAAATAGCGGTGCTTGCTCTGTATTTGCATTACCCCATCGACGATAGGCAAAATTTGCTCCATCTACTTCAATGAATTGGGTCTCGGCTGTTTGGTGTGTAATTGTTGTCATGGTCATAGTCCTAAATTTAAGTTCTTATTTAGCTAAGAATGTAAGTGATTGTTTTACAAAATCTTCATTAAACTGAAATATTCCCCCATGACCTGCATCTGGATAGATTACAAGTGAACTATTCGGTAAGCGCTTTGCTAAATCATAAGTATTTACTGTTGGCACCATTCGGTCATGATCACCGTTGGCAACAAGAACAGGTTGTTGAATCACAGAAAGGTCAGCAGGTTTTTTACTTCCCCATTTTTTTAATGCTTTAAGCTGGGCACGATAGGCAGAAATGGTAATTTCTTTATCCCTGTTTTCAGTACGTTCATTAATACGTTGAATAAAGGCTTTTGCAGAAGCTTTACCATTTTCTGTACGAGTGAAGAAAAGATAAACCTTAGGGTCTTGACCAGTCACCATTCCACGAACTAAATCCCAATTAGAAACTCGCCCGACTGTACTAATTCCAGTACCGCCCGCAGGGCCAGTTCCCGATAAAATCATTTTTCTAACCAAATTCGGCTGTTTTAGCACAATCTCTTGTGAAATCATGCCGCCCATCGAAAAGCCAAATAAATCAACCTGTTTAAAGCCTTTTGCTTGAATGAAAGTAATCGCATCATCTGCCATTTGTTCAATTGACTTTGCTGGTTCACCAGTCGAAGCACCAACGCCGCGATTATCAAACACAACAACATGATGTTTTGCCGCAATTCCATCAATAATTCGTGGATCCCAGTTATCTAGTACAGCAGCTAAATGGTTTAAAAAAATGACAGGCGTTCCACCGTTTTGTTGACCATATTCTCGATAAGCGAAGTTAACGCCACCTGCATTAATAAATTGAGTTGGGACATTTGTCCAATTTGTATTGAGTTGGGGATTTTGACCTGCTTGCTGATTGATAACACTGTTTTTTGACACTTCATTCGCCTTAGTAAAAGGGGTGCTAAAAGAGAGTGATTCCACAGTCTCTGCCTGAGTTAAGGGAGCACTAAAAATAGATATCGCCGTCAAACTCATAGCAACTGTATTTAATAAAAAATTCATTTCTCTGATCCTCAAATTTAATTCATTGATCTGATTCATCTGTTTTTATGAGTGATCTTTCAAAGAGAGAAAAGATAAAAACAGAGTAGGTATCGATTTAATATTAACTATATATTGATAAATTCCCTTTGTCACTATCTTTTTAGTACTAACTATTATTTACTTGAATTTCTTGTAAAAATTAAATGAAATAAAAAAGGACTGCTTCGTGTTGATACACAAAACAGCCCTTAAAATTACTGATCATCAGTTCAAGACTTAAAGGTTGGATATCTGTAGGGTTCTATTACTTTAGACATTGCATATTCAGCTAAAGCAGTAATTGTTAAAGCTGGATTTACCCCAGGATTTGCTGGCATTGCTGATCCGTCACAAACCAATAAGTTTTTATATCCAAATATTTGTAAATTATGATCAATCACACCGTGAGCAGCATCTTTTCCAATGACAGCCCCACCTAAAACATGTGCTGTCGTCGGTATATCAGCTATTGCTTCTAAAATATTACTCTGTGCAACACCACCTGTATAATCAGCTACCCACTGTGCAGCCTGATTGGCAATATCAATATATGTTGGATTTGGCTTATCACTATTCTGCTTAGTAATTAATTTATATCCAGAACCAAACCAACGCTTTTTAGGTAAAAATTGGATTGAGTTATCTAGAGATTGCATTACCAACAACGTAATCATATGCTGACTCCATCCAATAGGTGACACTGTTTTCAGCCATTGTGCTGGATGCCGCACAATTTGCCACAACCATTTGAGTGGGCGTGTTAATCGATTTCCGTTACCCACTAAAACGGTATACATCAAACTCATAAAGTCCGCATGTCGTCCATAGGTCAAAAACTCAATATGTGTGTTTTGATCAATATGTACACTGCTACTTGCAGTAACGTCATTCCACGTTTTTAGATCTTTGGGCAATCTTACATTAAGCACAGATTCACTATTGGTACGCACCAATTGTCCCAATTTATTGCTGATATCCGGTAGTGAACCATTCAATTTACAATTGGCTAATAATTCATTGGTTCCCAGTGCGCCTCCTGCAAACACGACACCTTTAGTCGAAAACGTAATTTTTGTAGTAAAGAACAACCCTTTTGTTTGAACTGTAACGTGATAGCCATCACTTCCATCTGATGCATTTAAAGGTTTAATATCAGTGACTTGATGTTCTGGAAAAATTTTAACGCCTTTCTTTTCAGCAAACCATAAATAATTTTTACTTAATGAGTTTACTGCTCCGACTCGACAACCAACCATACATGCGCCACAGCGAATACATCCAGTGCGATCTGGACCATCTCCACCAAAATAAGGATCAGGCACTCTTTTGCCTGGCTCACCGAAAAAAACACCTGTAGGAGATCGTTTAAATCCATCACTACAATCAAAATGAGCTGCCATTTCTCTAGCAATATTTTGATTTGTAGAATCAAATTTAATTGTCTCTACGCCCAGCATATATTCGGCTTTATCGTAAAATGGAGTTAAAACCTGTTGCCAATCATCACTAAGATGATTCCACTGAGGATTTTTGAAGAACTCTGGTCTAGCCCGATAGAGAACTCCCCCATAAACCGTACTACCACCACCAACAGCAGATTGGCTAGGAAAAAAAACATGGCGAAAAATCTTCATTCGCATGATTCCTTTCCATCCAATTGAAGGTACCCATAAAAATTTACTGAGTTGCCAAGTCGATTTAGGCAAGTCCTCATCTTTATAGCGTTTTCCACGTTCTAATACGGCAACTCGATAGCCTTTTTCAGCTAAGCGTAAGGCAGATACGCTACCACCAAAACCAGAACCTATAACTACCCAGTCGTAATCAAATAATGGGCTGTCAGAAGAAGTGTTTCGCATAATAATTCCTCACTCTAGCTTGTTATCTTTTGGACAACCCATTTTTTAGATGCATGACGATATTTAGTAATTTCGACATTTTATGCTCCCTGAACTTGATATAGCCCACGAAGCTTAGGTTTATCAATTTTACCAACTGCATTTTTAGGAAGAGTCGGAAGAACAATCACTTTTTCTGGTTGCTTATAACGAGTCAAATGCTGCTTACAATACTGATTTATTTGATCAATTGAACATTCAGTATTAGGCTTAAGGGATATAAATGCCCAAACTACTTCCCCCCATTTTTCATCAGAAACACCAATCACAGCCGCTTCAAAAACTTCGGATACCTCAAGCAATGTATCTTCAATCTCTTTTGGATAAATATTTTCGCCCCCGCGAATAATCATTTCTTTTAATCGCCCAACGATTGAAAGATATCCCTCATCGTCAATTCGACCTATATCACCTGTGTGTAGCCAACCATTTACAACCGTTTTGGCTGTTTCTTCTGGTTTATTCAGATAACCCCGCATAACGTTTTTACCTTGAATCAACACTTCCCCGATTTCACCTACAGGTAAATGTCTTCCATTAAAATCAGCTATAGCTATTTTTTGACCGGGTAATGGCCGTCCTACCGTTCCAGCTTTTCTAATACCATTCACTGGATTTAATGTAGAGCCACATGTACCCTCCGATAAGCCATATGCTTCTACTATTGGAAAACCATATCGCTTTTCAAAATTAACGAGTAAATCAGCTGAAGCAGGTGCTGCTCCACAAACGCCATAACGTAAACTAGATACGTCTGGCACAACCTCTTTAGGCAAGGCATATAACATTGCGTAGATAGTAGGCACAGCTGAAAAATAAGTCGGTTGCAATTGCTCTATATCAGAAAAGAAAGTTTCTATATCAAATCTTTGACGGATGGTTACACGGCCACCAGAAGCAAGAGGAACAAGAATACTCACAACAATTCCATTGACGTGGAATAAAGGTAAAATCAAAAGGCAGTGGTCTTTTTCAGATATTTGTAATCCCTCACGCCCCATTTCAGTCATCGCTATAATATTAGAATGATCTAACATGACTCCTTTTGGTAAACCCGTTGTACCACTTGTATATATTAATAAAGCCAATGCCTCAGGATTAACAACTGGAGCATGTTGAAACTCATCACCATGCTTGAGCATAGTCACAGCTATTGAAGAGACATTATTATCGATTTTCTCACCTGTTAAATTGATGAGTAGTTTTGCTCCTGAATCCTTTAACTGATGATTTGCTTCTTTGTGCGTAAGCATAGGATTAATTGGAGTTATAGCAGCCCCTAAATACCATGCGGCAAACATGGCAACAACAAATTCAACTTGATTTGGTAGCATAAGTGCGACAACGTCACCCTCACAAATACCTTGGCTATTCATTGTGCCAGCTGCTCGAAGAACAGCTTTATGAAACTCATAATTAGTTAAAGAAATGTTCGAGTCAGAAATGCAGTGAGCATTTGGGGCTTCCTCTGCCCTTAATTTAGAAAGCATAGTAAATTGCATAGTAGTTCCTTTACAAATCTAGATGAAATCTCAGCAAGTTAATTGAAATTTTGCTTAAGGAATTGAGTTTGATCGTTAACCAATTGCTCAAAAGCCTCACCTGTATAAAAATCAAAATGCCCTGCTTCATAACGTTTAATGACCCCACGTGGAGCATGTTTAACGAGTTTTAAAGTTTGGCCCGCTGGTGTAACTGTATCGGTATCACTTACACAAAAGAGTATTGGGCTTTGGATTTTAGATGCGACTAATCCAGGTCGATATCTTAGAATTTCTGGAATAATTCTTGCGGTTAAGTAATTTACGAATTCGACGCCTTCTGGCATTAATGCTAGATACCCCTCTAACGCATCATGAGCGTTCATAAGAGCGGGCTGTCCCGGAGGAGCTGCAATTGGCACCATGACTGGCGGCAATCCAAATAGTTTTGCAAATAAATCTTTGGTTACTACTGGAATTACTCTTAAGGTATCTTTTAAGCCTAGTGCAGATGCTGAAGCTAAACCATCTGTGAACGGACACTGTGCAATTGCGGCTTTAAGTTCTGGATGTCTGCTCGCAATAGTAATTGCATGCCCTCCACCGAAAGAACTTCCCCAAATTCCTACACGTTCACCATCAAGCGACGGATAGCTTTTTACAAATTTTAAAGCTGCTTCCCAATCATCTAATTGGCGATTTACAGACATGAGTTGACGAGGTTCACCACCACTGTCACCAAGATATCGATAGGTAAAGGCTAAAGCAGCAATACCCGCTTGGGCAAAACGTTCTGCGAAAGCATCTAATCTCATTTCTCGGATTGCACCGATACCATGCCCAAGCACAACTACAGGAGGTTTGGTTACGCCTTTAGGTAGAAACAGCCATGCAGAACAATAAGTTTCACCTGAATCAAAACGAATATCTTCTTTAATGACCTGATATTTAGAAGCATTTACTTGATTTTTATTCATTTTTTATTTCCTTCAGACGCTAATGGAAGTGAGCCACTCTTTAAAGTCTCTTGAAATACTTCAGCATCATAGAAAGGTAATTTTTTACGTTGATCGGTTTGCTCTAAATAGCCTTTCATGAGCTTTTGTGCTGTCTCTGTTGGGGATATATGAATAAATTCAGTTCGCTCTCTATGCAGACCTTCTTCTAATGTTTCCGACCCACCAAAATATGCTGCTCGCTTAATTGCAGCGCGTGCTGTTTTAGGACGTTTACTCAAATAAATTGCTCGCTCTAAAGCTTTATCGATCAACTGATCTTTAGGCACGACTTCATCTACATAGCCAATTTCTAACGCAACTTTTGGAGATACAGGTTTTCCTTCAAGCATCATCATTAACGCTCGATGAGTTCCCACTAATCTCGTTAATCGCTGAGTACCTCCACCACCTGGATTAATACCCAGTAAGATTTCAGGTTGGCCAATCACATAATTGCCATCAGCCATAATTCTGATGTCACAGGCTTGTGCAAACTCGCTACCCAAACCCAGAGCAGAGCCATTTAATGCTGCGATAAAAATCACACCACTTCTATTCATTCGTAAAAAAGTTTCATGCAATTTATCTAATTGCATACCACCATCTAAAGGGGTAAGTTCCGCTAACTGCTCTAAGCCTGGAACTCCTCGAATACTTTTAGATGTACGTGCAACCAAAGAAGAAGTTTTTAGCCCCAGCTTTGGAATACTAGCTCCACCTTCTTGTAACCAACGGACATCAGCATGGGCAATAAAATAATCTGGATGATCCCCAGTAAAAATTACTGCCTCAACAGAGGTATGCTTTTTTTCAAGGTCATCTAATAGTTCAGATAACTCTTCAGCCATATCTAGTCCCATTAACTGATAAGGACCACCATCTAAGTGAGCAATGAGCACATTGTCATGAGTTTCCAATTTAATGTGCTTTCTCTGTATTTCACTATTAATCATTTCAGAACCCTTCTTTATTTGACTAACATTAGCCTTGCTATTACTTGTATTTAACGACTGAGAATAATGACTACAGGCCGCTAAACTTATTGCTACTGCTGACAAAACAGCACTTTTAAGTATCTTCATGATGCAATCCTAGTCACCACATTTTATGTCTCTAAGCTCGATATCTCGCTAGAAGAATCCGTTCAGCTTTGCTTAACTTTTATTTAAAAATATGAAATTAGTAGCTACTAAGCATTAACAATAACATTGTTATGGTTTAATATAACAATGTTATTTTTATTGCGCAATAACTTTGTTATGGAAAAAAAAAGTCCTCGTACACGTTTATTAGAAGCAGCAATGCGAATAATCGAAAACCAAGGTCCTTCTCAAATTAAAGCGAGAACTGTTGCTTTAGAAGCAGGTCAGTCCACTATGGGTGTTTATACTCACTTTGGCGGGGTGCCTGAGCTGCTGCAAGCCATAGCTGACGAAGGATTTACCCAACAAGCTCGTTTATTTAAAAGTATAGAAAACACAGACGAGCCAATGACAAACATGTGTTTAATGGCTTTAGAATGCCGAAATTTTGCTATGGCTAATCCGCATCTTTATGATTTGATGTTTGGCTTGTCTATTCAGGGACGATATACACCACTTCGGAGAAGTGAAGCTTCAGCCAATGAAAGTACAGAAGCATTTAAAAATTCTTATTCATACTTACGTCAAGAATGTGTCAATCTGATAGAAACAAAATATATTCGAGACATTGACCCTGATGTTATGGCGGCACAGTTATGGAGTGCACTGCATGGATTTATTATGTTAGAGCTTGGGCAACATTTTACCAGTTGCCCTAATCCAACCACCGAAATTCTAATTCCAATGTGTATTAATCTAATAGTTGGATTAGGTGCAGAAGCACAAATAGCAGAAAATGCGGCGAGTAAAGCTCTAACTATCTGGAATTCAAAGAATATCGTATAAAGCTAGCTATATAAAATGATGTCAACCGAGGCATCATTTTATACAATATTGAAGTTATTCTAAAAACTGAATTACCTTTCCCACAAAGTCTTGATGAAATTGAAATATTCCTCCGTAACCTGTGTCTGGGTAAATAATTAATAAAACTAAACCACGCGTTTCAAATTCAATCGCATCATCAGCCATTGCTTGAACAGTAGCTGGAGTTTTTCTTTGTGAACCGCCAACACTCCGATTGTCAAAGATGATGCCCCACTTTTCTTTAGCAATCCCATGAATGGCACTAGGATCCCAATCATCAATTACAGCACTAAAATGATTTAGCAGAATAATTGATGTGCCTTCTTTTTTCCAAATTCACCATAAGTAAATAAAGTTCTATCGACATTGAGCTTTAAGGTTGGTGAATGATTTGCAGAGCTTTTATTTTTTATATGCAATTTCTTTCTCCATTAATTTTGAAATTGGTTTGAAAATCGTATGAGCCAATAAAAACTAGAAATAAATTCGATAAAAGTCACTATCATTTTAGTAGTAACTATTTTGTTTTTAGATTATGATGAAAATATCAAGGTGAAACTGAATAGCGAACACCTTCAAATTGGAAAAAATGGTATGACTGGTAAAGTAGTTCTAATTACAGGCGCATCTTCTGGTATTGGTTTAGCAACAGCAAACCTTTTACATGAGGCTGGATTTATTGTTTATGGCACAAGCCGACAAGCAAAAGATTCATCAAAATACAAATTTCATCTTATTGAGTTAGACGTAAATCAAGATGATTCAGTTGCCCAAGCCGTTGAGAAAGTAATAGCGACCGAAGGAAAAATTGATGTCTTAATTAATAATGCTGGGTTTGCAATAGCACCTGCTGGTGCCGAAGAAAGTTCAATGCAGCAAGCACAGGCTATTTTTGATACCAATTTTTTTGGTGCGGTTCGAATGACTCGTGCTGTGATTCCACATATGCGCCAGAAACACTCAGGATTGATCTTAAATATCAGTTCAATTCTTGGGCTTTTACCTCTGCCTTTTGGTGCACTTTACTCTGCATCAAAACATGCACTTGAAGGCTACTCTGAATCTTTAGATCACGAATTAAGATCTCAAGGCATTCGTGTGTCACTTATTGAACCTGCTTACACTAATACTTCTTTGGGAGTAAACTTACTCGAAGCAGATAATAAAATTTCTTTTTACGATCAAACTCGTGAAAAGCTACATAAACAAATGATTAATTCAATTAATAAGTCAGATGACCCGAGTGTGGTTGCCAATACAATTTTAACCGTCATTCAAAGCCAACAGGTCGTACCACGTTACACAGCAGGAAAAACTGCAAAAAGCTTAAAAGCGTTAAGACGATTTGCACCTGCAAAGATCTTTGACAAATTAATTCACCGTAGCTTGAAAGTTTAGAACAAACCCAAGCCTATAAAACTTTAAAAATAATTTCGAGAAATAGAGGTTTCAAATGAAAGCAGCCTACATTAGCCGTTATGGCAATATTGATGATATACAGTTCGATGAACAGCCCAAACCTTCTCTAACCGAAGATGCCGTGCTTGTTAAAGTTCATGCAGCCAGCATTAACCCTCTCGACTTAAGAGTTTTAGAGGGTGAATTTAAAGCAATTCTCCCAGTGAAGTTTCCTTTCATATTAGGCAATGATTTTGCAGGTACAGTCGTAGAAGTTGGATCGAAGGTTACCCAGTTTAAAGCTGGAGATGAAGTCTATGCCAAGACAGATTTAAACGGCGCTTTTGCTGAATATACTGTGGTTCAACAGTCTTCACTTGCACTGAAACCGCAAAATATTTCAATGGAACAAGCAGCAGCCCTACCATTAGTTGCCTTGACTTCATGGCAAGCACTAGTTGAAATTGCAAAAGTTAAAGCTGGTCAAAAAGTGCTTATTCATGCAGGTTCAGGTGGTGTAGGTTCAATTGCTATTCAACTTGCCAAGTCTCTTGGCGATACGGTTGCAACCACAACCAGTGCCAAAAACAGTGGTTGGGTAAAAGAGCTAGGTGCTGACATTATCATTGACTATAAAACAATGGACTTTGAGCAAGAGCTTAAAGACTACGACGTAGTTTTAGATACACAAGGCGGAAAAACCTTAGAAAAATCACTAAACGTTCTTAAACGTGGTGGACGTCTTATTAGTATTTCAGGGCCACCTGACCATGCTTTTGCAGAGGTAATTAATCCAAACTGGTTCCTAAAATGTGTTATTCCGATGTTAAGCTGGTCAATTCGACATAAAGCAAAAAAACGCGGCATTACTTATACATTTTTATTTATGCAGCCAAATGGTCAACAGCTCTCAAAAATTACTGAACTGGTAGAAGCTGGAAAAATTAAACCCATAGTTGACCAAACCTATGACTTTATTCAAATTAAAGAAGCGCTCCAATATGTAAATACTGGACGAGCAAAAGGGAAAGTTGTTTTACAATTTGATGAATAAGGTACATAGCTCAAATATTATCTAGATTACGCAAGGGTTCGAAGATTATATAGCCGCTCATATGGCGGCTATAGACCATGAATAAGATGAATTAAAAGGTCTTATTCATTATTTTTGAGCCTAAAAGAAGCAATATTCGTACAAGCTTTTATTTAGTTAAGTTCTTTTATTGTAGATAAAAAAGTTAAGGCTTGCTCAGTTGAGCCTTCATTTAGTGGACTATGTTTAGGGTTAAAATAACGTAAGCAGGCAAGTATTATATCGTCAACCTTAGGCACACGGTCTTGTCGAGCTGCTCGGAAATAATCTTTGAAACGAAAACGATGTGGTAATTGCGCATCTTGTTCTACTAGATTTTCGACAGCAACATAAGCCAAAACAATAAATAGAGGGAACGTGAAAACCGCTGCCCCCACTCGAAGTACATTACTATTGCTAAAATATCTAAACATTGCATCGGCTACTTCACGGTGCTCAACCTCTTCAGCCCCGTGCCATTGCAATAACCGTAACATTTCCACATCGACAGGTGCTTGTTGTAATCCCTCTGCATTGAGAACCCAATCCCCTAATACTCCAGTCAGATGCTCAGCCGCGGCCACCATTGCTAATCGGGTCGTTAGCCACATCGATTTTAAGCGTGGATGCTTCAATTCATAGCCTAATGGTTTTGGGCCAATCATGTCATTAAATATCCAATTCATCAGTTTGGTATAACGACTTAAATCAATACCCAAAGCTTCTATATGCCGTGTTCCGAGAGTGTGCCCATAACTATGAGCACCCTCTTGTTTAATAAAAGCTATAGCTGCCTCTTTCAGTTTTTCATCTTTAATATAAGGCAATGCATCTCTAAACGTCTGACAAAACCAACGTTCTGGTGCAGGTGTAATCGGGTTAATTGAATTTAATATCTGGGAAACTATGGGATCATCATAAATCCAATGCGTTGGCGTTTCAGTAAAATTAAATACTGGACGCCGCGGCACAATGACATAGTTTTGTCTGATTAAACTATTCATGATAATAAATCCTTATATATCAAAAGCACTTACCATTAATCCTGAGTCAAAATGTTAAAGCCCATACGTGGACCAAAAGCAATCAATGTTCGCACTAAGCCCTTAATCTCTTTGGGTTGTTGCCCACTGCTAATACGGCGAAATTGCGAAGCATGCCAAGCGAGTTGCAAATAGGCATCTACTGGTTTGTATCCAATGGCTGGAATTTTTGCTGGTTTTAATACCGATTTTCCGGCTAACAGTTGTTTTGCTAAATCTGGCTGTACTGCAAAAGGTCGAGCCAATCCAACCAAATCGACCGTACCATTAGCAACAATATGGTTCATAAAATCTACATCGCGCAGTCCACCTGTTAACATCAGTGGTAATTTGCTTTGTTTACGAAGTGCAGTGGCATAGTCAATAAAATATGCATCACGCTGAGCAGAACGATCTGGTGCATAGCCTAACTGTGCAGGGGATTCATAATTCCCGCCTGAAATCTCTAATAGGTCGATCCCTTCTGCTTCTAAAGCTAATGCAATGTCTATCGATTCTTCCTGACTTAATCCGCCTTTTTGAAAATCGGCAGAGTTGAGTTTTACACTTAATATTTTTTCTTTGCCTATTGCAGCTCGCACAGCCTGAACTGTTTCAATGAGCATACAGCGTCGGTTTTCAGGACTACCGCCCCACTTATCTGTCCGAACATTGGCTAGAGGTGATAAAAATTGTGAGAGTAAATAGCCATGTGCTGCATGAACCTGTACTCCATCAAAACCAGCTTCAATAGCCAGCCTCGCAGTTTGAGCAAATCGATTGATCTGCTCATATATTTCTGCTTCGGTCATCGCACGCGGAATGCGAATAATATTCATGGCAGGTAAATCAAGCCCAACTGCTGAAGGGCCTATTGGCTTTTTCAAAAGTGGTAAAACTGCAACACGGCCGGGATGGTTAATTTGCATAATAATTTTGCTGCCATTGGCCTTAGCGGCCTGAGCCCATAACTTATTTGCTTGCAGAAATTCTGCTGACTCTAAAACCACATTTCGTGGTTCAACAAAAGCACAGTGGTCAATCATCACATTGCCTGTGATTAATAACCCTGCTCCACCTCTGGCCCAAGCTGCATAGAGTTGCTGTAAGTCAGTGGTCGGTGAACCATGCCGATCAGCAAGTTGTTCACTCATTGCAGATTTGGCAATTCGGTTTGGAATGCTAATGCCACAGGCTAACGTTAAAGGGCTTGCTAATGTGGCCTTTGGATTAGGTTTTGTCATTTTCTTTCTTCCTAAATTTAAAAAATCATTCATTAAGATATAGGTCTTTTAATTTCATCATTTGCTCACGGTTATCGTGTTGCCAAGGGTGGAAATTTTTAGAATAAAAATCTAAGTAACTGCGGCTAATTTTTCGGATCACACCTTGACCGCCAAGCAAATATTTCAAACCCACATATAGACTTTTAAAATCTCTATTTTTGCCCGAAGCCTTTAAAAGCTCTTTTGTTCCTCTGGTGGTAATGATGAGAAAAGAAAGCGTGGTTTCTAACATCACCAACCGTAAGAAATAAGGTCTATTGACCAAAGACTGATATACATCAAAAGCTACAGCTTTATGTTCGGTTTCCTCAATCGCATGCCATGCCCAGATTTTTCTGACATGAGTATTAAATAACTCTAAATCCTCGGGTGCGGTACTAATAAAATAGTCAGCTAGAATTGCTGTGAGGTGTTCCATACATACAGTGCAAGCAAGCTGATGAGCTGTAGAGAATTGCTCTTGCATCAAGCGATTCATCTTTTTAAAGCGCTTATAAATTCGGTCTACGGGATAACCCTTTTTCAGCATGACAGCATTGAGCACGTCATGTTCTTTACCGTGATGTGCTTCTTGACCAATAAAAGCACGGACTTGTTTAAGCAGAACAGGATCTTCAATTTTTGCCTGATAATTACGCACACTATGAATAAATTGACGTTCACCATCTGGAAATGCGCTCGATAATGCAGTCAACAACATCGTAAGTAAGGCATTGTTATCAAACCAGAACTCAGGAATTTCATCTGGAAAAGTAAAATCCATTGTTCTTACAGGAATATCAATTGAAGCCGAGATTTTAGAAAAATCTTGTGTTTGTTTTGACTTAAAGAACGCATTCATCTTTATTCTCCAGTTATAAAACGCGAGGATTAAATTGGCGCAATAAAAATAACGGCGTGCGTAGACGAGGTATTTGAATTGGAGGAATTAACCCACCCGATAAATCAACTCGATGCAATCTTGCCTCAATGACTTTACCTAGTCCCATATCGTGTAAAGGATCATTTTCAGTACCCGTAAAACGTAAGTTCATTTCTACACGACGGACTTCAAGTGGATGTTCTTTAGGGGTAAATCGAACCTCACGTGGTAGACCAAGGCCCAATCCACCTGTGATATTACGATGTGGTAGTCCTAAAATTGGAGGTGCATCATGAATAACTTCACCAAGCTTGGCTTCCATTTCAATGAGTGTTGTGCCTCGGCGTGAAGCTTTGCTTAAAATGCGTTTGCCATCATTTTCCCAGCTAATTTCTCCCATCTTTTTAGGGTAGCCCAGCAACTCACGTCCAATAATCATGGCGCGGTCATCGTCTAAAATCATCCAAGGACAAAAGATCCCTGTTTTATTGCCTACTTTAATATGAACAAATAAACCCGCTTCATGGTAAGCACCCGTATAGACGTTTTCCGGGAAATAAGCACAGAACAAATCAGCTCTTGCAGGTTGAACCAGTGTCATCCCAGACGGTAACCAACGAGCCATCGCTTTTTCATCCACTTCAACAACAGCCGTCAAATACTGCGCATTGTGATAAAGCTTATTGCCAAGATTGGCTAAGCCCACTGGAACACTTAAATCATTGATGAGTTGTCTCATGATTTTAATCTCGAAAATACTTGTTTCAGAATTGGGAGCAAAATGATGCGCGGGGTATAACGTCCCCCAAAAGTTTGCGCCTGTGCAATAAAACCGGGAATCACAATACGGCGATTGCAATCCATGCCTTGAATCGCTTCTTTAGCTACTCGTTCTGCTGTGACCCAAACAAAATTGCCACCGACTCCATCAATTTTGGTAATTCCAGCAACTTCATTAAAACCTGTTTTAGTAGGACCCGGAGCAAGTAAAGTACAGGTCACCCCTGTACCACTTAGTTCGCTATGTAAAGACTCTGCAAATGAGTTTGCAAATGCTTTAGTTGCCGCATATGTGGCATTTGCCGGAGTGGGTTGATGACCAGAAGTAGAGCCTACTATCAGTATTGCTCCGGATTTTCTTTTGAGCATTTGTGGCAACACAGCTAAAGTCAGGTCGTGAATTGCCACACTATTGACTTCGACTTCTTCACGCTCTCGGTCTGCATCTAAGTCTTGAAGTCGTCCAAAAGTTGCAAAACCTGCGTTATTACAAAGAATTGAGACTTCGATACTTTCTAAATAGTGACGAAACTTAGCTCTAGCTTGTCTATCTCCCAAATCACATGGATATAAATCTACAGATATTTGATATTCAGCTTTTAGTTTTTCAGCCAGTGCTTCTAATTTTTCGACACGGCGAGCGACTAAAACTAAGGAATAGCCTCGTAAAGCGAACTGTTTTGCTAACTCTTCACCAATGCCCGATGAAGCACCTGTAATCACAACGCGAGATGAGGCTCGTGGAATAGGTAGGCTCATAATTCTTGCTCAAAATAGAATAAATTGATTATTCCGAAGTTTTAACTTGAGCGTGAGATGTAGATCAGACATACTGATAATCATTTTCGGCCACAACAAAAAAAGAATATGAAGGATCCTTATGGGCTATCCAAAGCCAGCATTCCTATTTCTTATGCTCATTTGTTATTAGAAATTATGGTAGACAAAGGGTTTTCTGCGCTTGAAATTTTGAAAAAAAGTAAAATTCCCTTAACACTTTTAGACCAATTAGACGCCCGAATTACCCCTATGCAATGGTCTAAACTGGCGTGGGAAAGCTTGTTATTGTCGAAAGATTCTGGCTTGGGATATGAATATGGAATAAAACTGCGTTTAACTGCCCATGGGCCAATGGGATATGCCTTAATGAGCAGCCCCAATTTACGACAGGCCATTGAGATTTCAACACAATTTTTTAATATGCGATTAAAAGATTATCGTATTGCTCTGTTAGATGATCATGAATTTTCTATTATTGAAATTAAAGAAACTCACCCCGTTGTCAGCAATCAGCCTGCTCAAGCTGAAACGCTTAGACGGTTTTTTTATGAATGTCTAATGATTGGCGTGATTCAAGCTGGTCAATTTTTAAGAGAACATGATTTAGGTGATATTGAATTATGGGTGGACTGGTCAGAACCTAGCTATCACAAAGCTTATCAACATTTATTACCTACTATTCATTTTAATCAACCGACTAATCAAATTCGGTATAAAAAACAGCTTCTAGATTTACCCATAAAAATGGCAGATCCGATTGCCTTTAAACAAGCTCTGGCGCAGTGTGAAGCTGAACAAATCCGTTTTTCAGAGCAAATTAAAGATATATGCCTGACCGTAAAGGCTGAACTAAACTTAAAACCACAGGTGGGTTATCCCTCATTTGATGAAATTGCGACTCGCTTAAACATGTCTAGTCGAACATTACGGCGCCATTTGAACCAAGTCGGTTCTTCATATCTGCAACTGCTTGAAGAAGCTCAACAAAAAGAAGCTGAGCATTTGTTACTTCATAGTGATATGGATATACAAGAAATTGCGCTTTATCTGGGCTATATACAACCTACAAATTTCACACGAGCTTTTAAGAAATGGACAGGTCAAACACCCATTACTTTTAGAACGAATCAATAATGTGGATCTAACAAAATATATCTTGCTGTCTTTCTATTTTTATGTATGATTGAGTAATCACTCAATTAATGTATTTATATATGGCTCGTCCACGCAGTGAAGATAAACGTAATGCAATTTTAAGTGCTGCTATTGAAACATTAGCAGAGCTTGGTGAGCGTGCGTCTACCTCAAAAATTGCAAAAGTCGCTGGTGTCGCGGAAGGTACTTTATTTACCTATTTTAGCAATAAAGAAGAACTGCTGAACCAGTTATATCTTTCACTAAAGGCTGAACTACGTCAGGTCATGATGCTTGGTTACCCTGATCACTCCGATTTGCAAACACAAATGTCTCATATTTGGCAAAGCTATTTGGACTGGAGTTTAGAAGCTCCACTCAAACGCAAAGTCATGGCACAGCTTTCAACCTCTGAACAAATTACCGAGCAAAGCAAACAAATTGGCATGCAAACCTTTTGTGACCTCACCCAAAATATTCAAGAACGTATTAATGATGGCAAATTAAGAGATTATCCACCGTTATTTATTGCTTCAATTTTAGGTGCGCTTGCAGAAGTTACACTTAATTTTATTGCTCAAGACCCTTCTCAAACCGAGCTTTATCGTAAATCTGGTTTTGAAGCGTTTTGGCATGCAGTTTCAATTTAGATAAAAGTTAAGGATGCGCGGCGTCCTTATTTTTAAACGAATTAATGAGTGAGCAAATACTCATTTAAATAAATCAAAATAAGCACTTAGCCCAAGTTCTTATTTGCACATATAGGTTTGTTCCAATAAGGAAAACAAAATGACTATTTCAAATACCACAGACTTGCCTTCCCCCTTAATGCCATCTCAGCAGTACAATGGCAAATTTAGAAATACGCGTCCGAACCAACACAAGCCTTCTTTTGGAAAAACGCTCCAGCTCATGTGGAAGTTTCTATTTAACAAACCCAAAGATACCGTTCCAAACAGAGAAATTCCTGTTTTAAGTTTGTCGAAAGAACAGTTGTTAAGTGCACCCGATCGCTCTCTATTTCGTTTGGGCCACTCAACCCTCTTGTTAAAACTGCAAAATGAATTTTGGTTAACCGACCCAGTTTTTTCAGAGCGTGCATCACCTTTTCAATGGCTTGGACCAAAACGTTTCCACCAACCACCGATTAGTATTGCCGAATTACCACCCATTAAAGGCGTGATTTTGTCGCATAACCACTACGACCACCTCGACTACCATGCGGTTATGCAGCTTAACGATAAAGTTGAGCATTTCTTAACACCGCTTGGTGTGGGTGACACACTCATTAAATGGGGAATTCCAGCAAAAAAAGTTCAACAACTTGATTGGTGGGATACTACCCATGTAGATGGACTAAAATTGGTGGCTACCCCTGCTCATCATTTTTCAGGCCGTGGTATGGGCGATAGCAATGCGACGCTTTGGGCCTCGTGGGTAATTATTGATAATGACTTACGTGTATTTTTTAGCGGTGACACAGGCTATTTCGATGGGTTTAAAGAGATTGGACATCGTTATGGCCCATTTGATCTGACCATGTTAGAAACTGGTGCTTACGACCCTGAATGGCCTGATGTTCACATGCAACCAGAGCAAACGTTACAAGCACATATCGATTTAAAAGGACGTCATTTGTTACCTGTACACAACGGTACTTTTGATTTGGCACTTCATGCTTGGGATGACCCGTTTGAACGTATTGTCGATTTAGCTAAAGAAAATGCGTTAGCGATCAGCACACCGCAAATGGGTGAAATCCTAAATCTGAATGAGCCAAATGTCGAAAATTATTGGTGGCGTTCGTAGGTTTTTCGATATTTTTTAAATTATTTATTTCTCTTTAAAGGTATTTAAATTCAGATATATAACGTCAATTTTCCTTATTTGCATTCTCTTTAAATAAAACTAAGACTAACTTTGTCTTAGTTTTATTATTGACTTAAAACACAGACTACATTAGTCTGTGTTTGTAATTGATCAATTATGAAATTAAATGGCTTATATCACTAGTAGCGTCGAGTATGCGATTCACTGTCTTCTTTTTCTTGTGAACAATGAAGATAAACCTTTGAGTAGTAAGGATCTTGCCGAATTACAAGGAGTCTCTCCGAGTTTTATGGCTAAGATTTTTCCTAAACTTGAAAAGGCAGGTCTTGTTATTGCTCAAGAAGGTGTTCGTGGTGGGTATTTACTCGCTCGATCCGCTCATGAAATCAGTTTTCTAGATATTGTGAATGCTATCGAAGGTGAAAAACCACTTTTTGAGTGCCAAGAAGTTCGCGGTAAATGCGCAGTCTTTAATCATGCTCCACCAGATTGGGCAACCAGTGGTGTATGTGCAGTGCATGCCGTCATGCTACAGGCCGAAAAAGCCATGCGAGATGCGCTAGGTGCTCATACACTTGGTGATATTGCAGACCGTTTTGGCCGTTATGCACCCGACGTATTTTTTAGTGATGTAAATGGCTGGATCAATGATCGCATTGAAGGAAGAACAGCAAAAATGCGGAAAAATAAAATATCGCGGGACACCCCGACTAACGAGCTGATAGGGCTTCAAACCCTAAGCTAAAACTCCCCTAATCGTTTTAAACGCCTTCTCAGATTTTTCGGACAATCAGAGAAAGGATTCGCTCACCCTAAATTTTGCGATGAGCTGGAATTTGTTGTCCGAAAAATCGATCAAAAGGATAATCAAATGAGTAAGCGTATTATTATTGCAGGTTCTGGCTTTGCTGGTTTATGGGCTGCACTTGCTGCACAAAGAGCAATTTACTTAGCGTCGCAAGAACAAAATATTGAAGTAGTGATGGTTTCCCCTAGCCCAAATGTTGGTATTCGCCCTCGTCTTTATGAAGCTGTGCTTGAAAATATGAACCCTGATATTTCAGATTTATTAAGTGTGGTTGGGGTTAAATTTCTAGCAGGTTGGGTAAATAAAATTGATGTCGACCAACAGACAATTGAAGTTTCCACCACCGATGGCAGCAAACAAACCTTAAGCTATGACCGTTTTATTCTGGCAACCGGAAGTACTACGTTTATGCCGCCTATATCAGGTCTTACCGAATATGGCTTTAGCGTAAGCACACTAGAAGATGCCGAAAAACTAGATCAACATCTTAAAAACTTAGCCAATAAACCTGCAAATGCAGCGCGTAATACGGTGGTCGTTGCAGGTGGTGGTCTTACTGGGTTAGAAACCGTTACTGAAATGCCTGAACGTCTGCGTAGTATTTTAGGCGAAACTGATGTGCGTGTAGTTTTAGTAGATTCATCTACAGAAATTGGTGCAGCAATGGGTGACCAAGCTGCTACTGTTATTCGAGAAGCTCTTAGCGAGCTTGGTGTGGAAGGTAAAGCTGGCCTACGAGTTACAGCACTCGATGCAACTGGCGTGACACTTTCTAACGGCGAAAAAATTGAAGCAGAAACCGTGATCTGGACTGCGGGCATGCGAGCTAATTCACTCACTTCTCAAATTGCTGGTGAAAAAGATAATTTAGGCCGTTTGATTGGGGATGCTTATTTACATGCACCTGAAGCAAAAAATGTTTTTGTGACTGGCGACACTGTAAAAGTTCCAACCGATGATTTAGGTAATTTTAACGTGATGTCTTGCCAACATGCCATGAGCCTAGGCCGTGTGGCGGGTTACAATGCTGCCGCAGAACTAGTTGATTTACCACTTCATGCATATAGTCAACCGAAGTATGTGACGTGTGTTGACTTAGGTCCTTGGGGCGCACTCTATAGCGAAGGTTGGGATCGTCAGGTTCAATTTGTGCGTGATGAAGCTAAAAAAATTAAACAAGAAATTAATACCATCTGGATTTATCCACCAGCCGCAGACCGCGAAGCAGTTTTTGCAATAGCTAACCCTGATTTTGTGATTGTTCCTTAAAGTTAGCCTTGCTAGATCACACCACTTTATTTAAACAGTTGAAAAGCAAAACCGTCACTGGTTTTGCTTTTCTAGTTTATATTTGAATCATTAACAATTATGACTTTTCTAGCTCTTCTACTATTGCTAAAGCCGTCTTTCTAGCTGAAAAAGGGTTTTGACCTGTAATTAACTTGCCGTCTTGAACGACATATGGTGCAAAAGGAATAAAAGCTTTTTCATAATGAGCGCCGTATTCTTTCGCTAACTCTTCGGCATTGTACGGCACTTTTTTTGCTACCCCTGCCAAAACCTCTTCACTCCAAGCAAAGCCTGTTAACTTTTTATCTTTTATTAGTCGCTCGCCGTTTGAAAGTCGTACATTGAGCAAGCCACAATAGCCATGACAAACACTCGAAACGATGCCGCCATTTTCATAAATATTTTTGGTGATTTCTTGAAGTTCAGGGTTATCTAAAAAATCCCACATCACACCGTGACCACCTGTGTAATAGATTACGTCATAATCTTGCCAATGAATATCTGAAGGCTTAAAGGTATTTGCCAACAGCATAATAAAAGATTGATCTTTTTCTCGGTCTTTAACAGACTTATCTGCAACTAAAGGCAAAAGTGACTTAGGTTCAATTGGAGTTTTACCGCCATTTGGGCTAACAATATCTTGTATGTAACCTTGCTTTTCAAATTCATCATAGGCATGGGTGAGTTCGCCTAACCATAGGCCTGTTGGTTCATCTACATCCTTATAGCGTGAAACATTGGTGACGACGTGTAATATGCGTTTAGACATTTTCTCACCTCATTTTTCATATTTATAATTCTATTCTTTCATCTATCAAAGCATAGAAAGCTGTTAATGAAAGTGTGTGGTTAGTAAAGTTATGAACCTTGCTTTTACACTACTATAAGTCTAAAGTTAACTTTAATGTCAATAGAGTCTGTGCCATGAATATTAGCGAGTTATCGAAACTAAGCGGCTTAAGCACCCCTACAATTCGTTACTACGAGCAAATCAAACTCTTACCTAAAGCAAAAAGAAAATCGAATGGCTATCGTGAATATACCGATAATGATTTAAAGCAACTTTCTCTAATTCAACAAGCGCAGCAAGTCGGATTTTCTTTAGCAGAAATTAAAGCTTTTTTGCCTTCAAAAGTTGCCACTTGGAACCATGATGCCCTTATTCAAACAATTGAATTAAAAATTCAAGAAATTGAACTTTTAGAACAAAAACTTAAAGTGAGTAAGCAAAACTTACGCACCATGATTCACGCCATTAATGACAAACCTGATGAAATTACCTGTGAACAAAATGCTGAACGACTCATGAATCTCTATTACGACAAAGCAAAATCACCGTAATTCCTTCGAGACCTATTGACCTTAAAGTATGCTTTAAACATACGATTGGCTACAGGTAATGAATGAGGACCTGTCATGTTTAAAGTTTGGAATTTTCAGCGTTGGTTAACCATTATTTTTGCCATTTTTTTGACTACACACGTGGTACACGCTACAGAGTCAGATAAAGCTCAAAGCCTTACCAAAGCAAATGGAAAAATTTTAGTCGTAATGACCAATCACTCGGCTTACCCTTCCCGTTCGGATAAAACAGGACTTTGGCTAACCGAACTTACTCATTTTTACGATGTGGCCTTGGCTGCTGGCTATGAAATGGATTTTGTAAGTCCTTTAGGTGGTCAAGTACCACTAGATGAACGCAGTTTAAAGTCCATTTACCTAGACAAATCAGCACGAGATCACTTAGCCGACCTAGCATTTATGCAGCGGTTAAAAACAACGTTGGCTCCAAATGTGATTAATCCTACACAGTACAAAGCGATTTACTATACTGGTGGACACGGCACCATGTGGGATTTTCCAAACAATAAAGCCTTGCAAAACATTAGCGAACAGATCTATCGCCAAGGTGGAGTCGTTTCAGCAGTGTGTCACGGCGTAGACGGTTTATTGCCTTTACAGAATGAAAATGGCAAACCCTTAATTGCAAGTAGAACCGTTACTGGTTTTGCAAATATTGAAGAAACACTTTCAGGCATTAAGTCTCAAGTTCCATTTTCTTTACAAAATGGTCTCATTGAACGTGGAGCAAAATACAAGGAAGCATTTATTCCGTTTACCTCGTATGTGGTTTCAGACGACAGAATTATTACTGGACAAAACCCTCAGTCGAGTAAAGAAATTGCTGAAGCAGTGGTTAAGCGTTTAAGCAGTATGCAATAAAGCTAAAAAGACGAATTATAGAGCAGCACTGTAATTCGTCTTTTCCATACAAATATTATAGAAAAAATCAGCTTATCTTTTGATAATGAAGACCTATCGCGCCAGAAGCAAAAGTTTTATTTTCAATGAGTTTAAGATTGGTTTTTTGCTGAATGCCTTGAAACAGTGGCAAGCCACTACCAATCAGTACGGGCGAAACTGTAATTTTATATTCATCAATTAAATCAAGTTGCATCAAATAGTGCGCGAATCTTGGACTTCCCAGAATCACCATATCCTTCCCCGCTTGTTGTTTCAGCTTATTAATTTCTTCTTCGACATGGTCTTTTACCAGTCTGGAATTATTCCATTCAACTGTATCTAAAGTAGTTGAAAAAACGATTTTTTCGGTCTTTTCAATCCACTCAGCGTGATTTCGTTCATGCTCCGAAGCTTCTGGATTTGAAAGCATGGTTGGCCAGTAATTATGCATCATTTGGTAAGTCGCACGTCCCCAAATTACCGTATCGGTAGTGCTCAAAATTTCTTTTGCATGATTTGCCAAATCGGCATCGTAAGCAATCCAGCCTATGTCCATTGCCCCATTTGGACCTTCGACAAAACTGTCTAGCGATGCATGTAGAAACAGTATGAGTTTTCTCATTATTCTCATTCCTTTGTTATGAAAAATATTTATCGTTTTTTAGTATATTCAATTTGAATTATTTCTTATGGAGTGTTTTGTTTTCTGTTTTGCTTTTTATGCATATAAAGCTGTATTTACTTGAAATATTTAAAAATAACCCGAACAAGAATGACTCCTTATTCGGGACTATCTATAAAAATGCTGTTTTAATAAAGGCTTAATTAATAACCAATGGACCAGAACCCGGTAGCTCAGTTACTAGCTTATAACCCATCAATTTTGCTGGTGTATATGTACCGCCTTTCACGGTATTTTTGAGTAAATAATTCACCACAGTCAGTGAGCCATTTACGGTAAGGCTATACGCATTTTCTGTTTGGATACGAGCAGTTTTGACTTCCCCACGCGTATTTCTTGCCTCACCCCAAACATAGGTAGGTACTTTCGCGCGAAGTTCCTCATTTGGTCCCACAACCGTTTTTTCAATACGCGACTTAATAAACTTCTGCACAGCATTAATTTTTAATACTGGGCGTAAATAGTTCATCATTTTCGCGCCAAAAATCATTTTAGGGAATGCAGGTACAAACACTTCAATGTTTGGAATACCTGTTGTATAGAATGCAGTAGATACGTCTCCCCACGGAACACTCATGGCACTTTTTTTACCGTCACCAAAATCAATGGTCCGAACATAATGTACTAATGGAACGGTGGTAATTTTTCCGTTTTTACGAATTTTCCCGCCTTCGGCCATGCCTTCTGTACTTGTTTTAGCAGTACCCGGTGAAAACCCTGTTCTAGAGTCAAAACCAAGTGCTAAATGAGTTGCATCTGGTAAGGCTTCTTTGAGCGCAGCAGCGACACAGTCTGTTGGAATTACATCGAAGCCAACACCCGGACAAAGCACAATATCGGCTTTTTCAGCTTGGCTGTTAAGTGACTGTGCTAATTCAAATACAGCGATTTCACCAGTAATGTCGAGATAATGAGCACCAGCTTTTATACAAGCTTCCATCATGGGTTTTGATGTTGCTGAAAATGGCCCTGCACAGTGCATAACCAGTTTAAAACCTTGGACTTGCTCACTGACCGCATTTACGTTATCAAGCCCAAAAGCTTTATAGTCGAGCCCCAACTCTTGAGCTAATGTTTCAACCTTAGCTTTGTTACGACCAGCCAAAGTTGGTTTTAGACCTTGGCGTACAGCTTCACGAGCGATTAACTCACCCGTGTAGCCATTTGCTCCATAAATTATCCAGTTTGAATCGTTAGGATTTGTCATAACACAACTCACTTATTAAGAAGCAAATGTATAGTCACGCATGCCTTTTTTGTATTGGCGGGTACGGCATGACATAGCTGATTGTTGCAAAATTAAAGCCCAAGCTGGTGAAACATTTGGTTTTGTTTTTTTACCAGCGCTTAAATTACGTAACTGGAATTTGACCACTGCCATATTGGCAAGTGAAGCGAATGTTTTATTTTCCCATGTAATTGGCTTGAGTTCAGGTGAAACATTTTTGCCTTGTTTCCAAGCATTTGGCAAATTAGGTTCAATTGCTAAAGCTGTGGCAATACCGACCATATCTACACCACTTTCAACCACTTGCTCTGCTACCTGTTTACGGCGTATGCCACCTGTCACCATAACAGGCATTTTGGCAACTTTTCGAATTTCTTGTGCAAATTCTAAAAAGTAAGCTTCGCGAGCAAGTGTTCGGCCATCACGTGCTTGGCCTTGCATTGCAGGTGCTTCATAGCTACCGCCTGAAAGTTCAACCAAATCGACTGCATGTTCATTTAACATTTTAACTACTTGTTGAGCATCTTCAGCGCTAAAACCGCCACGCTGGAAATCGGCTGAATTTAGTTTCACTGCAACGGTAAACTCTGGCGAAACCACTTTACGAACCGCTTCAACAATCTCAATTAAAATACGAGCGCGGTTCTCTAAAGAACCACCCCAACGATCTTGGCGTTTATTGCTCAGTGGTGAAAGAAACTGGCTTAATAAATATCCATGCGCTGCATGAATTTCCACACCAGTAAATCCTGCTTTTTCACCTAAACGCGCCGTGTTTGCAAAACGCTGAATCACCTCTGCAATCATAGATTCAGTCATTTCGATTGGCGTATTAAAGCGATTTGACATTTTGCCAAGATCAAGTGAAATAGCCGATGGCGCCCAAGTCTGCTGACCGAGGTTCGCTTGCATTTGACGCCCTGGATGGTTAATTTGAAGCCAAATCTGAGCGCCTTTTGAACGACCAATTTGTGCCCATTTTTTAAAAGTATCCAGATGCTTTTCATCTTCAAGCACTACGCCGCCCGGTCCAGTCATCGCTCGGCGGTCTACCATCACATTTCCAGTAATGATTAGACCAACACCACCATTTGCCCAAGCTTGATATAAACGCATTAATTCTTCTGATGGTGCATGGTTTAAATCGGCCATGTTTTCTTCCATTGCCGCTTTAGCAATACGGTTAGGAATATATGAACCATTTGGGAATACTAGCTTTTCGAACACTTTCATTGGAATGACCTCATTCAGTATGGCTTTACTTTAAGATTAAAGCTAACTTTAATGTCAATACCTTTTAGCATTTCTATATTTATTACTTTCAATTTCATTGGCTTATAAATAAAAAAGAGGCACTTAATAGGCCTCTTTTTTAAAGTTTAAAGCTTTAAATTATTCACGAATAAACGCCAACAAGTCAGCATTAATCACTTCATGGTTTACAGTTAACATACCGTGAGAAAAACCCGGATAGATTTTGAGTTGGCTATTTTGAAGTAACTCAGCAGATTTCACACCAGAAGTTTTATAAGGCACAATCTGGTCGTCATCGCCATGCAACACCAAAACAGGAATGGTGATTTTCTTTAAATCTTCGGTGAAGTCAGTTTGTGAGAACGCCACAATACCATCGTAATGTGCTTTTGCACTGCCCGTCATACCCTGACGCCACCAGTTAGCAATGATACCTTCAGATGGCTTCGCATCTGGTCGGTTAAAACCATAGAACGGGCCAGATGGAAGGTCTCGGAAAAATTGCGCACGGTTGGTGAGAACTTGATTTTGCAGATCGTCAAAAACTTCTTTTGGTAAACCTTCAGGATTACTTTCAGTTTTAACCATTAGTGGTGGAACTGCACTGACAAGAACAGCTTTTGCAACGTTTTCTTGACCGTGACGAGCAATATAGTGAGCAACTTCACCGCCACCTGTAGAGTGTCCAATATGAATTGCATTTTTAATATTCAGATGTTTGACCACTTCTGCGACATCATCTGCGTAGTGGTCCATATCATGACCATCCCACACCTGACTCGAACGCCCATGGCCACGGCGGTCATGAGCAACTACACGAAAACCTTCTTTAAGGAAAAAAAGCAACTGTGTGTCCCAATCATCTGAACTTAAAGGCCAGCCATGATGAAAAAATAAAACTTGGGCATCGCGTGGTCCCCAATCTTTATAGAAAATTTCTACGCCATCTTTTGTGGTTACATATCCCATCTTTGTTCTCCTGGTGAAAAACTGCTTGTTGATTCGTTATAAAGATTTGAATATTTATACTAATCTTAAAGTTAACTTTAAGGTCAACTATCTTAATCATCTTTTAAAAATAAAATTTATATGAAGACGCTCATCAAGTTTGTATCTTTTTAAACTTTAATTGTTTTTATTTTATTTCTTTTAAATGTCAAAGATTTGACATGTCAAAATTAAAGCCTTGACTTTAAAGTTAGCTTTAAACTTATAGTGACCACATTGGCTATTAATTAATACGTCTTGTTAAAGACAACGGTAGCTACTCGGTCAATTAATGTATAGGTGAACTCCAATGAATATAAAACAACAATTTACTGAGGTTGAATTCGGGCAACAAAAAGTCAAAGTACCGAAAGGTGGTTATTATGACCGCTTTAGAATGAATCCTGACCTAGATGAAGTGGCTCAAGATCCAGCTGCTGGCAATATTAGCTTTTTCCGTCATATTCCTAAAAAAATTGTGGAATCGAGAGTAGGTCCTGTTTGGGCACCCAACTTTTATTATCGTAGTGCAAATGTTCAGTTGTTAATGCTTGCTCCGATTAAGCAAATTAAAGCAAAACTTCCCGCTGCTTTAACGCCATTACAACCATTTCCGGGCTATGGGTTGGTCGCCGTCACATTCTTTACCTATTCGGTTTGTGACAATGACCCTTATAACGAAGTGTCGATTGCGATTGTTGTCCGTAAGCCTAATGCTCGTGGGCCACACATCGCAGAGTTAATGAAATCGATACGTCAACGCCATTTTTATGCGCATGTTTTAGCTTTACCTGTGGACACAGAAATAGCACGTGTACGTGGTGTATATGGTTACCAACTACCAAAATGGTTAACTAAAATTGATGTTGAGATTAATTCAAAAGAAGCTCAAGCCAATATTTTTGATCTTAATGGAAAACTAGATTTAAGTTTAAAAACTGCTGTTCCTACTTTAAAACATGTCGATTCTGAAACACATATTAATAAAGCAACCATGCTACATGTAGTGGATGGAAAATGGCACCGAACAGACGTTCAATCTAATATTCTTTCTTTTGCGCAAAAGCTTTTTCCAAAGAATGTTCAACTCGAGAAAAATGAGGGGCCTTTAACTACATTGCTAAATGAATTAGGCGTTTCAAAAATTTTACGCTTAGATGTTATTGAAGATGCTCAGGTGGTGCTTAATATGCCGACTCCTTTATAGACTTATTACTATTCATTACAAGAATAAAAGAGGCCAACACATAGTCTGTTTTTAATTTTTAGATTGCTTCTCTGATGATTTCACCATTCAGGAGTCATAAAAAATGGCATGCTTAAGAAAAATGTAATATTCGAATTAGTGATGAATTTAAGACTAATATATTCTAGTGCCGAGTTTTTTATTTTCGCAAAAAATAGCCGTTTTAGAATTATTGCAGATGAAGTGCTTGATTATGTGTGTTATTTAAAGAGAATTAAAACACCGTATCTGACTTGTCTTCCATTATAATTTAAAACAATGATGGGATTAAAAAAACCTATTACAAAAAATTAAAAAAATATTTAAATACAACAAGTTAAAATAAAAACAATATCCGCTATTCTTTTAAAAATAGACTTATTAAACTATTGATTAAATTCAACCTTCTTTCAATTTTGATATTAATAAGAAAACTTGATAGTAAGGGATATTTACTGTGAATCAAACTCAACATCACACCACGGAAGTTGCAATTTTAGGGGCAGGACCTGTTGGATTAACAATTGCAAATTACTTAAGTAAGCAAGGTGTACAAGTTACTGTTATTGAACAATTAGATCAACTTATTGATTATCCAAGAGCCATTGGTATTGATGATGAATCTTTAAGAACAATTCAATCTTTAGGATTAATTAAACAAGTTTTACCGCATACCACCCCAAATCATGCGATGCGCTTTTTAACTCCTAAAGGACGTTGCTTTGCAGATATCCAACCCATGACTCGCGAATTTGGTTGGCCACGTCGTAATGCATTTATCCAACCTCAAGTTGACCGTGTTTTACTTGAAGGTTTAGCGTTATACCCTACAACACAGGTATTTTTTTCACGCCACTTAAATAGTTTTACTCAAGACAAAGAACATGTAACTTTAAACCTCACTACAAAAGACAAAAAACAAGAAATTATTCAAGCACAGTACCTTATTGCTTGTGACGGCGGAAATTCATTTGTACGTCGTAATCTCAATATTAATTTTGAAGGAAAAACAGCACCTAACCAATGGATTGTTATTGATCTTGCAAACGATCCATTAGCTACCCCTCATGTATATTTATGCTGTGATCCAGTTCGTCCTTACGTATCAGCAGCTTTGCCACATGGCATCCGACGTTTTGAATTTATGGTAATGCCGGGAGAGACCCAAGAAGAACTTAGTAAACCTGAGAACATCAATCGTCTATTAGGAAAAGTTTTACCTCATACCGATAATATTGAAGTCATACGCCAACGTGTATATACACATAATGCACGTATTGCAGATCGTTTCCGCGTAGACCGTATTTTATTGGCAGGCGATGCTGCACATATTATGCCTGTGTGGCAGGGCCAAGGTTATAATAGTGGTATGCGTGATGCATTTAATCTTGCTTGGAAAATGGCTTTGGTCATTAAAAAAGTGGCAAGCCCTGAAATTCTTGATAGCTATCAACTAGAAAGGAAAGACCACGCACAAGCAATGATTAATTTATCCGTTTTAGCTGGTCATGTACTTGCTCCACCGAAAAAATGGCAAGGTGTTGTTCGCGATGGTATTTCTTATGCATTGAACTACATACAACCCATAAAACGGTATTTACTAGAAATGCGTTTCAAGCCAATGCCAAAATATAATGAGGGAATATTGGCACCATTTTCAGGAAAAAATACACCTGTTGGAAAGATGTTCATACAGCCTCATGTCCAGTTTGGAAACAAAGACAAAATTTTATTAGATGATGTCATTGGAAATAACTTTGCCATTCTCGCTTGGGGAGTCAATCCAACTTGGGGCATCTCACCCAATATTATGAAAAAATGGATTAAATTAGGTATAAAATTTATTCAAGTCGTACCTAACGTGCAATTAGATGCACTCAATCAAACTTCTAATACAGATTTTATTACAATCGGTGATGCAGATAGTGAAATCCGCACTTGGTTCGGTCAAACAAATCAATCTATGGTGATATTACGACCTGACCGTTTTATAGCAGGTCTTGCTATTCCCCAAACGGTGAATAGTATAAGTGAAGAACTGTTTGAAAAAATGCATTTAATTAACTAAAGTTTTTTAAGCCATTCTTTTGAATGGCTTTTTTATATTAACTAAAGTCCAGATAAAATTGTTTTTTAAGTACATCTAAAATCAAATCTATAGCTTTATTAACATGATCTTTTCGATAAGAAACATATAAACCTATCATCGGTAATGGTTCTATCGTCTTTTTAACTATAATTTTATCTCCTAATAGAGGAATCACATACTGTGGTACCAAGCTCCAACCAATTTCCATTCCGACTAAATTAACGTTAAGTAAGATATTAGTTGAGTGCTGTACAACAGCGACGTTAAGCTTAGTTTTTTTAAAGAAGTTATGAATAATTCGATAAAGTTCTGGCGATGACTCTTCATTGCAAATCACAAAATCATGTTGTTCAAAACTTTTTATACTAATACGCTCCTGCTGAGCCTCTGGCGAATTTTTGGGAATAATTAAGGTAAGTGGCTCTTGAAATACCTGAATCGAAACCAGTTCATCTGAATCAGCACCATAGCGAGTAAAAGCGATATCTATTTCGCCTTTTCTAAGCGCTGCTAGTTGTTCATCATCCGTAAGGCTATGAAAATCAATTGTTAATTCTGGGAAGTGCGCTCTTATATTGGGCATGATATAGGGGAAGATTTTCATTTCTGCCGCTGGAACAAAACCAATATTTAATTGTTCTTGTTCAACTTTGGCAGTTTGTTGAGCCAAACTAATTGCTTTCTCTGTATGTTCTAAAATGATTAGAGCTTCTTTAAAAAAAACTTCTCCTGCTTTGGTCAGTTCAACTTTTCGCTTACTTCGTATAAAAAGCTGAACTCCCACTTCTTCTTCTAAATCTTTAATCTGCTGACTAAGAGAAGGTTGTACCGTATGCATACGCATTGCTGCCTTAGTAAAATTCAGCTCTTCAGCAACCGCAACAAAGTAGCGTAAGTGACGTAATTCCATGTCATATCCTGATTATTGTCTTTCCATCTTTATTACATATCCAACGATATAAAAATAAAGTCATTATCGTAAGGA
Organism: Acinetobacter sp. V116_7; assembly: GCF_056735735.1. Classification (NCBI taxonomy): domain Bacteria; kingdom Pseudomonadati; phylum Pseudomonadota; class Gammaproteobacteria; order Moraxellales; family Moraxellaceae; genus Acinetobacter; species Acinetobacter sp. V116_7. The sequence continues at coordinate 78,931 of NZ_JBWZIF010000028.1, read as the reverse complement.
ATGCACACAACTGATAAGTTTTCTCATAGCCTATTTGGGCAATAATTAATCCTACCAAAACTGAACCAATGGCCATTCCGAAATCAAATAAAGTAAAAAAGGTTGAAACAGCATGCCCTATTCTCTTTTTCTTAACCGATTGTATTGCCATAGTTTGAAAAATAGGGAAAAGGGATCCGTAGCCCATTCCTATGAGTACCGCCGCCAACCAATAGCCCCACTGTGTTTGCATCCAACTAACTAAAAATAAGCCTATTGAAAAAAGGATAAATGAAGGGTAAACCACGGAATTAGCCCCTCTTTTATCATAAGAGTAACCTACCCAAGGGCGCACTATAATCATTGATATTGCAAAGATAATAAAAAATATGCTGGTCGCCGCTAATAAGCCTTTTGTTTCACTATAGACACTAATAAAACTCATAATGCTTGAATAAGACATTGCAGTAAATAAAGCAATAACGCCGATAGACATCACCCTTTTTTCAAAGATATCGTCAAATGTAATATTCCGCTTTGCAGAGATGATCTCCTTATCTTTTAAGGAAGAAACGGGAATAAGAAAACAAAAAATTAAACCTAAACAGACAATGAATGTTAAAAAGGCAAATAAATTATAAAAACTGGTGTACCGTATCGTAGCTAATGCAATCATTGGCCCAAAAACAACAGCCAGATTCGTAGACATTACGAAATATCCCATACCCTCGCCCTTTCTATGCTCAGGTATAAAATCATTCACTATAGGCACTATTACTGTCGTCAAAATGCTAAACCAGATCCCATGCACACAACGAATAAGCAATAAAAGCCATAACTGATTTGCCCATAGATAACTTAATGCCAGAAGTGCAAATAATAATGCCGAACCTCGTAAGGCATATTTTTTACCCAACCGATCAATAATTAAGCCAGAAAAAGGACGAGTGATAATAGATGAAACCAAAAATAAGGTTAACGCCAAACCAGCCTGACTGATTGAACCGGATAATTCTTTTAAAATATAAAGTGGCAATATTGTGAGTAATGCATAGTAATAAATGAATAAAAAAAGATTGTTCAATACACACAGAATAAATGAACGATTCCAAAGCTTTTCATTGTTAACTGAATACATTTTTCTTACTCAATATAGATGATTAGTAAAACCGTAATTCGACTCGTATGCTCGATACAGTTATGAACTTACTAAAACATTCGGATGATCAAATTTGAAATTTCACTCAAATAATACCAAATATGAAAAAAGCTCCTAAATATGAGCTTTTTTCATTGTGGTATTCAGATTATTGGTCCTGATGTAATTTGCGAATCACCAAAAGCATCAGTAATGCTGAAATGATAATTCCAGGGATGGCAGCAGAAATTACGCCTGTAGCACCACTTCCCATCGCGAGTAATTGTCCAGCAATCGCAGGTCCTAACATTGCACCAATACGCCCAACCGCTGCGGCACTCCCTACACCAGTTGCCCGAATCTCAGTTGGATATACAATGCTACCAAATGCATATAAAACGCCTTGCCCACCAATTGTAAATGTTCCCATTAATGCTGCAGCTGCATACATCGCAATAAGACTACTGGCTCCATTTAAACTAAATAAACCAGCTAAAATACCTATGTACATCAATATAATGACATAAGCTTTATTCCAGCGATCAATCAAAATACCCAGAACAACCGTACCTAGTGCAGCGCCCATTTGGAAAAAGACTTGAGCTAAACTACCCTGTTGACGAGAGAATCCTAACTCCATAAAGAGAGATGGCAACCAACTCAACATGATGTATACAACCATCAAGGTAAAAAAATAGCTTGCCCAAAGTAATAGAGTCTGCCCTGCATAGTTATTTTGAAATAGATTTTTAAAAGAGCTTTCTATGCGTGTAATAGATTTATCCTGAAATCTAGTTTGTAAAAACTGCCGTGACTCTGGTAAAAATTTGATCATAAGAGGAAGTACCAAGAGTGGAACCACACCTCCTACATAGAAAATAGTTTGCCAGTGTCCACTTACATCATAAGCTGCCAGTAATGACACCAATATGGCTCCTATTGGCATACCACAATACATCAAACCGACAGCACGCCCACGATTTTCGCTAGAAACAGCTTCTGAAACTAGAGCAATTAAATTTGGCATTGCAGCCCCTAATCCAGCCCCTGCTAAAAAACGTACCAACAGCAACATATAGAAACTATTTACCCAAACGGTGCAAAGGGTAAATACTGCAAAAATAGCGACAGCCCCGATTAACACCATCTTACGGCCAATGCGGTCTGCATAACGTCCACCAATTAACGCACCAGGTAATAGACCTAATATTCCTGCACTAAAAAAAATACCGAGTTGAGAACTATTTAAACCAAAGGATTCTCGAATACCAGCAGCTGCAATACCTGCTGCCTGAATATCAATTCCTTCAATCACAGCTATTAAAAAACAAATGACGATCGTAATAATAGAGTGCTTATTTCCTGCACGGTTCATAGAAAAATCCTTTTCTATCAGTTTGAAAAATCACAGCACATCATTTATTAACCGCTTTTATTTCTACATTAGCCTTAAGTTTTATAAATTTATAAAAAATAAAAAATAAAAATTCTTATATTTCTTTCAAACATTTTATTCTTAGACAAATTGCTTATAATGAAATAAAAAATTAATTTAAATTTCAAAAACTTACACTAAAAAACATCGAATTTCAAAATCTATATATCTAAAAAATTTATTAATCATGATGAAACAAAACTGCTTCAGCAATAGTTAAAAGTTATAATACAGTCCAAATTAACTATTAATTCTATTGATTTATAAGAAATATTTATAATCAAAATAAAAAAACCGTCATATAATCATGACGGTTTTTCTTTTCAACATTAAATAGGCCTTTAGTATAACAACCTTAATTAAATTAATTTGCGTAATTCAATAGATACATCTAGCAACTTATCTTTATCAAAGGCGCTAGAACTAGAAACCAATTTTTTTAAATGCCTAACATCACGCGCCTGATTGACTGCAATACCCGCTACAACAATACCTTGGTCTAAGCCAAATAAAGTGAATCCAACATTTTTGTCTTCTTGCGGAGTCATATTGCCTCGTATATGCCATTCTTTTGCAGACATATCGCCAACGAATTGAAAGTTAATATCATATTGATCTGTCCAGAACCATGATGGATTAGCTTTAGGTTGCGCTAATCCCATGACATGACGAGCAAAAATGCCTGCTTGATTATTGGCATTTTCCCAAGTTTCAATACGGACATAATTACCATCTGCACGCAACTGAGTTGCTACATCACCAGCAGCATAAATATCTGGATGAGAAGTTTGGCAGTTTTCATTCACTTTAATAGCAAAATCGACGTCTAAACCAGCATCTATGGCCAATTGAGCATTCGGTACAATCCCAATGCCATAAACAACAGCGTCAGCAATCAGCTCTTCACCACTTTCCAATATTACGACTATCTCTTCCCCACGTAAGGTGACATTGGCAATTTGCACATTTAAGTGAATATCGACCCCTCGGTTGCGGTGTTCATCAAGTAAAAATTGGCTAATAATTGCTGGTGAACGTCCCATAATCATTGGGCTCTGTTCAATTAAGGTCACCTGACAATCTTTAAAACGAGCACTTGAAGCTAATTCAAGACCAATAACCCCACCGCCTACAAGCAAAATGCGCTTCCCTGCTTGAAAGACTGGAACCAAGGCTTGTGAATCCTCCAAATTTCGCAGGGTATAAACATTTTTACCGACTGCATCTAAAATTGGAAGACGACGAGGAGCCCCTCCTGTCGCGAGTAATAACTTGTCATAGTGAATACTTTCACCATTTTTCAAAATCACTTGATATTGTTCAGGCTCAATGCGTACAACCGCATTGCCTTGAATGACTTCGACACCTAAATCTTTCAATTTTTGTTGTGATAGAATTTCAATTTTGGTCTGTTCAGGCCTTAAAATCATATCTTTAGATAAAGGGGGACGCTCATAAGGCAGATGTGTTTCATCTCCAATCAAAATGATTTTACCGTCGTATTTGTTATTACGTAGTTCCAGAATAGCACTTGCACCTGCCTGTCCAGCACCTATGATGACAATAGTTTGAATATTCATCGTTTTATCCTTTATTTCAGCTCGGCAGATACAATGCCAAAACCAGCAATCCATTCACTGATAGGTTCATAGCAATGTAAGGTCATCTCATAATCGCCAACAGCTTCTAATGCCGCAAAAGCAGCCATCCATGTACGAACTTCTTGCCCACCACGCCCACCTTCACGACGAATCTCATCTTCAGTCATATTTTCAAGCGCAGCAAAGTCTGCATTTTTGAATTTTTCCAATAACTGTTCGTCCCACTCTGGATTAAGTGGTACAGATACGCTCTTGTCACCTGCTGCCAAACGCTGTCCAACTGAAATGATTTTGGCCTGACGTGTATTACGAGCTTCAACAGTTGGATTACGCCCAGCAATGAGAAACTCTTCAACTTCTGGTGGTGCAGAGCCCATTTGAGGGGTTGGTGGATCGTGTGAAAGTCCACCTGTGCCCAAAATCAATATACGTTCATTTTCTAGATTAATTGAGTTGATGAAAGCCCCAACCGCTCGTCCTAAAGCAATCGTTCGTTTTGTCGTAGGCATTGGCGCAGCAGCACCATTAATAAATATTGGAATGGTTGGGTAACGATTAAGTTGGCCATCACATAAAAAATGCAGCGGTTGGGTTACGCCATGATCCGCTTGCATACGATATGAATATGCAACATCCACACCTTCATCAAGTACACGTCGAATTAAACTCAATGCTGTGTTTTCTGGCACATTAAGCTCCCCCGGACCATAATTCCAATCACCTGCCGCCGTCGCACGTACACCCACGCAAAAACTCGGCATCAGGTCATAAAAGAAGCCGTTAAAATGATCTGGCCCAAAAGCAATAATTAAAGTTGGGTCATATGCTTTGACCTCTGCTGCCAGTTTTTCAAAAGTATGACGCACCGTTTGTTCTTGTTGTTTTTCTGCCGGAGACGCAAATTCCATTAGCGGGCTATGAGAAGCACAAATAAGTTTAACAGTCATGATTAGCTCCGAAATAAGACAGTTTTTAGCTGTCTTATTAGTCCATTAATATCGGATTAAAATTAAGCATCAAAAAAACCAGCGTTCGCTTGGCGTAAGCCACGAATTCCCAAACCACAGTCAGCATTAATGAAAACACCGGATAATGGTCGGTTATTTTGACGTGATGCGAGCAATACATAAGAACCAGTCATGTCTTCTGGTTCTGGTAAGAATCTCAATGGCATACCTTGCCCAATTTTTTGGGGATCGCGTGCATCAAGTAATCCTAGATTTTCTTGCCCAAGGGATGCGGCACCTTTCACATTGACATTCATACCAGATGGAGCAACTGCATTCACACGCACTTTCGGTGCCAGCTCATAGGCCAGTTCACGCACTAAACCTACACCAGCATGTTTTGATGCGGTATAAATTGGACCACCACCAGATGAATAAAACGCTGAGTTAGATAAGGTAAAAATCATCGAGCCTTCAGTTTTGAGTAACTCATCTAAAGCTGCTTTTGCACCAAGCAAATAACCCTTCGTGTTAATACTCATGATTTCATCAAAGGCTTTATCTAACTGTTCGCCACTCATGTTAACAATGTCGGCATAATGATCCCAAATACCAGCGTTACCAATAAAACAGTCCAGTTTTCCAAAACGTTCTACTGTAGCCTGCACAGCACGAACGTTATCCTGAAAACTCGCCACATCTCCATTAATCGCCACAATTTTGTCACCATAGCGTGCAATCAATTCATCTATTTTTGATTGAGACCGTTGCAACACACCAACATGCGCACCCTCTTGCAAAAAGCGCTCAACCAACGCAAGCCCTAGTCCCGAACCACCACCAGTAATTAGTGCAACTTCACCCTCTAGCCAGCCCATCATTACGCTCCTGCCATTTCGACATAAAGTGCACCATCTTCAATCACGACGGAGAATGTCTGAATCGGATCAGTTGCTGGTACACATTGTGGTACGCCAGTTTTCAAACAAAAACGTGATGCATGAAGTGGACATTCAACCGTGCCATCATCCTCTAGGTAGCCTTCTGACATAGAAGCATTACCATGACTGCATTTATCATTCATGGCAAAAAATTCACCATTAAAATTGAACACAGCGAGTGCAGCAATATCACCTACATTACAATCGACTTTCAGCGCTTCGCCTTCATCCAACTCATCAATCTGACAAACGAAAATCTTATTCATTAGAAAAACACCGTAATATTGTGAGAAATCAAAGTCGCTTGATCGAGGGTGATATCGCGTTTAGCAATTTTCCAACCTAAACTACTGCTATCATCTTTTCGAATCAGATCAACTCGTTTACCAACATAGGTCAATACGTCTTTTTCTTTTTGCGAGCGATAAAGCAAATAATTACTAAAAACTTGATATTCATTTGCTTGCGCAGTTGCTTCGACCCGAATATTAGTAATCAAGTGACGAGTACGTGATGGCGGTTCTTCGGACCACGACATTCCTGTTTCTAATTTTGCTACGCGACGCTCTAGTACAAATTTGTCGTCGTGATAAATCCATGTTGATGGCGGTGCAATACATTTACGACGATCACGTGTTTGCGCATTTGTCGTCGTTTTGAGCGTATATAAAATATCTTCGCTTAAGATGTCCAACCAATCTCGGAATTTCCAGTCATCTAACAACTGTGCTTCTGCATATAGAAACTGACTAATGTCGTGGTGAAGTTCCAATCCAATAGAACGCCATACTGGCTGTGGTTTTAATGAGTCAATGATCTGGTTCATTTCACAAGCTCCTTCTCATCCTTTTTAGCCGCTTTTTTCAAAAGCTCTTGCTCATAAGCCTCATCTGCCCGTTGTACGTCTTCCCATTTTTCATGCATCAACAGGTTTGCCCAATGACGATACATGCCACGTGCAGCTGTTTCAGAAAAAACATGGTTAGTAATACCAGGAATACCATCTTCACGGTATTTTTCATTGCCAAGGCCCATTTCCATAATGAGTTTGCTTTTTCGCGCTTTATAACCACGTAACACTTTCTGGATCTCAATCCAGTTTTCACCATCGTCTGCTTCAGCAAAACCAGCTGGGCCAAATGCTCGACAAGCATTCAACTCCATCGCTTCTTTGATGTGCTGCGGTGCTGCTTTGTCCGTGATACAGAAAGCCCAAACTTCGGTTTTATCTGGTCCACGTGGATGCCAAATGCGCATCGTCGTCATACCATTCAGCCAAGACAAAGTTGGGAACATGGTGTTATGTCCTGCCAAACGCAAAGCACGAGTGTCACCCAAACGCTCTTTTGTTTCTTTATAGGTTTCACGGAAGTAATCTGCTACTTGACCATCTACCCAGAAATTGGCATCTGGTTTTTCCGTAAGGAAGAAACCTGAACCATGACCACGTTGACCATATTGCACACAGCTTTCTGCTGTTTCCCAAACTGGACGTGCCGTTTGTGCTGTACCTAATGCTTTAGAAGCATCATCATTTGGTTTACCACCTAAAACTTGTACTGCAGAGGCATGCGAGTACGGCGCGTGGTATTGATCAGAAGCAAACTGTTCTGCTGCAAATTTCCAGTTGCAGTTAATTTCCCATTTATGAATGCCACCAATGACTTCCGAGCCACCTTCACGGCGGTCAATCATTGCATCGAGATACCAAGCAATATCACCCATATAGTCGAGTAATTCGGGTGTGTCATCTGCCCAACAACCAAAAACCAAACCTTTATAGCTTGCAACACGAGGAACCTCTTGCAATCCCCATTGTTCTTTACAAGCCCCATGTGGAAAAGCGATACCTTCCAATGGAATATCTTTAAGAGAACCATCAATACCATAGGACCAGCCATGATATGGACAGGTAAACGCACGCGTATTACCACAGTCAGCATAGCTAACCCGCATAGAACGGTGACGACATTGATTTAATAATGCTTTAATCGAACCGTCTTTTTGACGCGTAACAATAATTGGGTCCTCACCCATATACGTATTGAAAAAGTCGCCTGATTTTGAAATCTGGCTTTCGTGACAAAGAAATAACCAACAACGTCCAAAAACACGCTCTAACTCTAGTTCGTATAATTGTAGATCTGTATAGATAGTTGGCGAGATACGTCCATTTTGTGCATCGACTAAAGCATCGATTTCACACACTTCAATTTTTCCATTCATGAGAAGCACTCCTGCTGCCGCCAAAAACGCACAACATAAAATTCAATTTGAATGGATAATGATTTTTTAACTGTTTTAAGTGAAATATTTTATTTGTTTCAAATTAGACTTTTTATGAATTATTCATTATAGATTTTAAATATTAAAATTAAGTTCGACTGATACTGATCAGTGGTTTTATAAACGGATTTATGGTTTTCAAGCATTTAGCATATTTTATTAACTATCCAACGTTAATAATAGGATTTTGGGATCACAACTGATATGGAATTACGTCATTTACGCTACTTTGTAATGGTGGCTGAAGAACTCAACTTTAGTAAAGCTGCACTTCGCCTCTACACAGCTCAACCATCATTAAGTCAACAAATTAAAGACCTTGAGGATGAGGTTGGCGTTACATTGCTACATCGCACTAAACGTAAAGTTGAACTCACTGAAGAAGGTAGTGTATTTCTTGAACAAGCCCGTCTGACTTTAGCTCAGGCGGACAAAGCAATTGCAATGGCTCGTCAAGTTTCAAAATTTAAAAAACAACAACTGACCATTGGTTTTGTTCCAGTAGTAGAAATGAAAGTTTTCCCGTGTGTTCTTCCGAGTTTACGCATACAAAATCCAAACTTAAAAATTGAATTACGGAGCATGAATAATACCGAACAAATGGAAGCCTTAAAGAAAGGTGAAATTGACATTGCCTTTATGAGAGATAACTTAAATAACGATGAAATTCAGAGTCAGTTTGTATTACGTGAACCTCTAATGCTATTGCTTCCTCGAGATCACCCACTTGCTCAGTACGAGCGTATTCCAGTGAAGCTTTTAAATAATATTGATTTTATTATCCCATCGTCAGAACAGTCGTCGATTTTACATAATACAATTCTTAATTTTGCTGAACTTCATAAAATTAAATTTAACATTGTGCAAACTGCTCATAATATTTTATTTAATATTAATTCAATAGGAATGGGATTAGGTTGCGGGATCTTGCCTAGCTATATAGAGCCGCTCACTTTAAATAATATTGTCACTAGACCCCTTGATGTCGATCTACCTTTTTTAGATTTATTTGTAAGCTATCGCAAAGATGCAGAATCTTCTGGGGTTAAAGAATTCATGGATTTATTAAGTAAAGTTTTTTACTTAAATATTAATCAGATCTAACTTATCTTATTTAATACAAAAGTCTAAGATAAAATGACAGGGCTCAGCAAAAAACCAAAATTTTTAATTTAAATACAGGAAGAATAATAATTTATCCTTCCTGTATTTTTTATATTTTATTTAACATCATGTACTGCTAAATATTGTTTAATAATCTGGTTAAATTCTTGTGCTCTTTCAACTTGCGACCAATGACCACATTGACTAAAAATATGAGCATCAGCATAAGGTACGATATTCAAAATATCCCATGTACGAGATACAGGAATAACTACATCTTGCACCCCATGAATGAGTAGTACAGGAACTTGAATCTCTTTCATCTTTTCAAAATCAAGCGGGAACTCAAAACGGTCACGGTCTCGTGCACCAACAACATCCATCAATCGATCCGAAGCGTAGTCATTTTTTGCTGAGTCAAAACGAACTTTAACCAATTCATCTGTAACTAAAGACTTATCGACCACAAACATTTCTAAAGTTTTACGGATACCAGCTTCTGTCAATTCAGGATTAGCATGTGCTTTAAGTGCTGCCGTCTGTTTAGCACCACCCGTTCCCATTGATACAATACCTAGTACACGCTCTGGGTAATCCAATATAAACTGGAATGCTAACCAACCACCTAAAGAATTACCTACTAACCAGGTTTTTTCAATTCCTAAAGCATCTAATACACGGACTGCATGATCTACCCATGCACGGATGCCATAAGCGGTCCCTTCTGCAACAACAGTTTGTCCATAACCAATCGAATCAATAGCAATACAGCGTGCCTGCTCAGCAATTTGTGGTAAGTTCAGCCACCAGTTTGCTGCTGCTGAAACACCAGTACCCGAACCATGTAAAAATAAAATTGGAGTACCTTCTCCAAGCTCATGATAATGAGTAAGCTCGCCTGCTGCTGTTTCAATCCATTTGTCTTCCAAACCAAAAAATGGATCTGTTTTATATTCGGGGATTTGTACTGTGCCCATGTCATTCCTCTTACAATTTATACAGCTCAACTCAAGATTAAGCTGCTTTTAGTAGGCCAAATTTTAAATGTTTTACTCACCCATTTTACCTGTTCACAGCGCCTAAACTGATACTTGTTTACGATGAGGTGATACAAAAAAAATATTAATAACCATTTGTTATTTAAATAAATATTTAAAAGTATTTAAAATTTATAGGTGTATATCGTTGCAATACGATGTTCCTGCAAATCGCTTGCTTGGCCTGCAATATTGTCGAAGTTCACATCGATATACATCCACTGAAAACCCAAGCCTTTTAACTTCCCTTCTGGCACTACGTAATTCAGAATAAAGTTGAATTCATCTTCTTTTCCTTTGCCTGTTAATGCACTTGATTCATAAGCTGAATCAATGCCCCAACCATGCCAATATTTTGCAGTGGTTTTTAAACCTTTAATGCCAAGATCACTAAAATCATAGCTATAAGCCACACCCACCGATTTCTCATCTTTACGGATAAAGCTCGCAACTGACCAGTTATCCAAATAAGGCTGAGGTACCCAACCTGCGAGGGATGGGAAATATGGTGCACCAGTTGCTGCACTCGGGTTACTACCATGGTCACCAAACATTTGCTGATAAGATAAACCTACGCTGTGTGAGCCATAAGTTAAGGTTGAGCCTATAGACAATGCCTGATTATCAATATCACCATACAAGGCATCTCCCGACTCTGCATTGTCGAAAAAACGTATGTGTGAATCGACTTTTAACTTGTCATAATTGTTTTTATAGTTCACACCCAAGTAATTTTGACGATAGATATTCGTCACATCGCCATAAAAGTAACTTGCAGACCAGTTTTTATTTAATTGGTAATCTATGCCCGCAACATACATCCCATCAGTTTTACCATCATTATTTAATGCTTTAGGCCATAGACCAAAATCCATTGGCTGATTTTCATAACGGGCATTGATACTATCCAAATAACCTAACGTTAATTTGGTGTTTTTAAGATCTTTTGACTCCAGCCATACCCCATTATAAGTGGTCAATAATTGACGTGATGGGTCAAAATGAATTACTGGTGTTACAGGTAAAATTTCACCAATTCGTAATTCAGTTTGACTGATTTTCGCTTTAAGAGTTGCCCCTATTTTGCCAAACTGGCGCTCTTGTTTTCCTGTGCCTGTACCAGAAATCCCACTGTACGGCAGAACCCAATCGGCATTACGGTCACGGCCATCCAGACGCACAGCGTACTGTGCTAACACATCAACACCGAGTTGTAACGCCCCAAACTCTGCATAGCCCGATTTTGCATCCAGTGTCACAGCTTGCGACCAACTCCCCCAGTTTTTTGCAGGGGTGTCATCATACTGACGATCTAAATAGAAGTTTTTAAATTTAAGCTGAACCTGACTATCTTCAACAAAACCAGCATGTGTGCCAGTAGCCCCTATTGTTGCTATTGCGCAAGCCATTGCGATCCATAACGTTTGACGACGCATTGCGTACTTCCTTTCAATCAATCCATGAAACCAAGCCCTATCATGCTCAACTCTATTTTTATGAAAAATTCGACTAGAGTATTAAGATATTTTTCTTTTTAAACTCAATGCTTTAAAAAAAGGTTACTTTTCCAGTAATGAGGATTTTTAACAGATCACTAAAAACGATTAATCATCTACTGAAAACCAGAATAAACATTTGTTATATATATTTTTTTTATTAAAATATCTTTATTTAAATTTGCTATTTTTAATTTTCTAATCGTTTTTTTATTTAAATAGAAGCTCATCCAATCAAAAATGATGTCCATCCATTTATAGAAAATAACGCTTATACCCAAGTTATTTCATCTAGATCAAATCAGTAGATGAAAAAAAGCACTCTCGTGGAGTGCTCTTTTTCATTTGTAAAAAACTTATGCGCTCATTACTTTCGCTTTTGACATGGTCAAGGCAAGATCTTCAATCATATCCTCCTGCCCCCCAACCGTACCACGGCGACCAAGCTCTAATAAAATTTCACGTGCAGAGACACCATATTTAGCTTCAGCACGTTTTGCAAACAACAAGAAAGAAGAATATACACCTGCATAACCTAACGTTGCTGCATCACGATCGGCACGAATTGGATTTAGCATCATTGGAATCACAAGATCTTCTGCAATATCCTGTACTTTAAACAAGTCTACGCCTGTTTCTATTTGCATACGATTTGCAACTGCAATAAATAACTCAAGTGGTGTATTGCCTGCTCCAGCTCCTAGACCAGCTGCCGCCAAGTCGACCCGAATTGCGCCAGCGTCAACCGCAGCAACAGTATTGGCAACGCCCATACCCAAGTTATGGTGACCATGAAAACCTAACTCAATACTGCTATCAAGTTCTTGGCGAAGTAACCCAACCCGATCGGTAACATCTTGTGGCAACATGTACCCAGCAGAGTCAGTGACATAAATACAGTTAGCACCGTAAGACACCATTTTTTTTGCTTCTTCTAGCAAATGTTGTGGCGATGCCATATGTGCCAACATTAGAAAGCCTACTGTGTCCATTCCCAATTTTCGTGCAGCAGTAATATGCTGTTCAGACACGTCTGCTTCTGTACAGTGTGTTGCAACACGAATGGTTGAAACACCAATCTCATGTGCCATTTTCAAATGATCAACTGTTCCAATGCCAGGCAATAACAACGCTGACACTTTGGCATTTTTCATGCGTGGCACAACAGCAGATAAATATTCTTCATCTGTTGCAGCAGCGAAACCGTAATTAACGGAACTCCCCCCTAAGCCATCACCATGAGTCACTTCAATTAATGGCACACCCGCTTCGTCTAACGCGGTTGAAATGGCAATCATTTGCTCAACTGTAGTTTGATGACGTTGTGGATGCATACCATCACGTAAAGTCATATCATGCACAATAATCTTAGACATACGGTTTCTCCTTAAACAACTTCAGCTTTTTGATTAGATAAAACGCGTTCTGCAAACATTTCTGCAGTACGTGCAGCTGCCGCAGTCATAATGTCAAGATTACCTGCATATTTCGGTAAATAATCGCCTAGGCCTTCTACTTCAAGAAACATAGAAACACGATTACCATCAAATACAGGTCCATTCACCAGTTTGTAGCCGGGTACGTACTTTTGTACCTCTTTGATCATAGCATTGACTGATTCCGTAATTGCAACTTGGTCAGGTTCTCCATCAACTAAACAATGTACTGTGTCACGCATCATTAATGGTGGTTCAGCCGGGTTAATAATAATGATGGCTTTACCTTGTTTGGCACCACCAACTTTTTCAATTGCTCCAGCAGTTGTACGAGTAAATTCATCAATATTTTTACGCGTACCTGGCCCAACCGATTTAGTCGAAACCGTTGCAATGATTTCAGCATAGTTAACAGACTGTACCCGTGAAATTGCCGCGACCATTGGAATAGTTGCTTGCCCACCACAGGTCACCATATTTACATTGGGTACTTCACCAGCATCTAACAAAGCTTCCAAATTCACTGGCGGCACACAAAATGGACCAATTGCCGCAGGAGTTAAATCAATCATTAACACCCCAAGCTCATTGAGCTTGCGACTGTTCTCTGCATGTACATATGCTGAAGTTGCATCAAAAGCAATTTTGATATCATCTTCAAGTACGTGAGGTAATAAACCATCAACGCCTTCAGCCGTGGTTTTTAAACCCATTGTTGCAGCACGAGCTAAGCCTTCAGAAGTAGGATCAATTCCAACCATCCATACTGGCTCCAAAACTTCACTACGCTGCAATTTATACAACAAATCTGTTCCAATATTTCCTGGACCAATTAAGGCACATTTTATCTTTTTCATTTCCTTATCCTTTATTCAGCAGCAAAGCATGCAACAACCGAATTGAAGCCTTCAATTTCAACTTTAAACTCATCCCCAGGATGAGCCACCACCATTGGACCCAATGCCCCAGTCAGGACAATATCTCCTGCTTGTAATGGACGTCCGCGTCGTACCATTTCATCCGCTAACCAAACTGCTGCATTCAATGGATTAGCTAAACAAGCTTTACCAACACCTTGCGAAACGACCTCATTACCACGAGTCATCGTCATTTTGCAGTTAACTAAATCAAGTTGATTAAGCTGTACTGGACGTGAGCCCAACACAAAAGCTGCACTTGATGCATTGTCAGCAACCGTGTCAATCAATGAGATTTTCCAGTTCTCAATGCGACTATCGACTATTTCAATAGCCGGTAAGGCATAGTCAGTTGCACTAATAATGTCTGCATATGTATGTCGGGCTTGGGTTAAATCCTTTTTGAGTACGAGCGCAATTTCAGCTTCAACTTTTGGCTGAATCAACTTACCCGCTGGAATGAGTTCACCATCGCCATATGCCATATCAGCAAATAACATCCCAAAGTCAGGTTGATCTACGCCAAGTTGGGCTTGTACCACTTTAGAAGTGAGGCCAATTTTTCGACCTACTAAACGGCGCCCTTCCGAGAGTGCACGTACAGTATTGATTTCCTGTACTGCATAAGCGATATCCATATTTGCCTGTTCACCACCGAGCTCAGTACGAATAGGAATAATCGCAGTTTGTGATAGTTCAGCTTGTCTTAAGGCAAAAGCAACTGAATCAACAACAGCAGAATTCGACATCAATATTTCCTTAAACTGCAAAATTGAACGTATACTGCGTTACTGAAGGTATAAAAACGGAATACGAAGTTCAGGCAAAGTTAGACACAACAAATCCCTTGTATTTTCCGAGACAGCTACCTACTGGAACGTGTACATAAAACGGTTTAAGAATGGAAAAATCCCCATCTAAATGCCAATACTTATTTTGTTTCATATAATAGTTTTTATTTATAATCAGGCCAAAAATGCCTTTAAAGGATTATATTAATCTACAAGTTTCAAAAACTCTTTCATCTTTATAATTATCCAATTAAATATGATTAGATTTAATAAAATTTAAAGTAAACATACTAAATTTCTATATTTTTATTAATTTTTTAGATAAAACATAAGTAAACCTTTAAATATTAAAAATTATATAGTTCATTTAAAATACTATAATATAGTTGTATTTATTTAGAACGAGTCTATTAAGTTAATAGACTCGTTCTAAAGTTTTATTTCAGTGGCGATACTGAAGTTGGTAGTGCAATCATTGACCGCATTTCATGCGTTAACCATTGTGGACCACCTTTTGGTGGCCAAATACCATCTGCAACCGATTTAGCACGAACTTCCGAACGCTCATTCAATGACGCATATGGCCAAATACTTACAATACGAGGTGTGCCATCAAGAGCATACATCGCTATTGTTAATTTTGAGTATTGAGTCCGAGTTGGCACTGCATTTTTCCATGCTTCAAGGACATGAGGGACACCACCATGTTTCAACTCATAAGTGCGGATTTCATATACAGGACCAAATTCACCCACCTCAACTTCTGGTAAGAAATCAAAACCAGCAAAATTTTCTACTGAATATCTAATAATATTTTCAGATGCTCCAAACAAGTTTTCTTGTGCTGCTAAACGCGTATTTTCATCATCTAATTCTTGTTGTGAAGCATAGCTGCGTAATACAACAACTTGGTTGAGCTCGCCTATATCAGAGAAAAATACTCCAAGTAACTTACCTTTAGCTGCCTCATCTTGGTAAAAACTTTGAATACCTGCTGCAACAGTCGCAGTTGTACCCATTTTGATAGTGATGTTAATCAGTTGATAAAGCTTCATGCGGTTCTCCGTGGTTGTGTCATTTGTGTAGGTTGTTCAGTCACTTGTTTATTTAGTTTTCCTGCGGCAAATTGAGCAATTCGCCAAGCAAATACCATCCCTGGCCCTAGTGTTGTTCCTGGGCCCGGATATGTTCCTTTAAAAATTGAAGATAGGTCATTACCGCAGGCAAATAGTCCAGTAATCACCTGATTATTCTGATCAAACACTCGACCATAAATATCGCCAGCTAATCCACCACTACTCGCACAGTCCATTGGAATGACAGGTAAAGCGTAAAAGGGACCGTGCTCAAGTTTGCCCAAGCATGGATTAGGTTTGACTTCAGGATCTCCATTAAAACGATTCATCACACCACTGCCTTTACCAAAGTCTGTGTCTACACCCTGTTCAACGAGGTGATTAAAACGTTGAACTGTATTCACCAATCCTTGAGCGTTAATCCCAACCTTTTGGGCAAGCTCTTCTAGTGAATTTGCAGAGAATAAATATTTTGCTTTGAGGTAGTAATCGAGTTTTTTTGCGCCTGGCAAAACAAAACCTAACCCATATTTTTGAATCGCAGTTTGGTCGCAAATCAGGTAAGACTGAATTTTTGGTTTACCTTGATTTGTTTTAAGCTGAGCCATACAAAAGTCGTGGTACGAATCTGATTCATTGACAAAGCGTTTGCCATCATCATTGACAGCTATCACGCCTGGTTTGGCCCGGTCTAAAATAATGTGCGGCCAAATAGCTTTATAACCATTGGCATGAACATGAATTGAACATGGAAAATAAAGCACACTGCTATCCACAGAGGGATCAAGTTTTGCACCTTTTTCAATAGCTTTACTAAGCCCATCACCCGTGTTTGAGTAAGGTGACAGTGAGTCTGCAATTAAACCTTTTGGAAACAATTGTTGACGCAACTTTATATTCCACCCCACACCACCTGTGGCTAAAACCACACCTTTTCTGGTACGAACGACTTTTACGCCTTGTTCGGTTTCAATTTTGGCTCCCACCACTTTGCCTTTTTCGATCAGTAACTCTTGCAGTGGTGCATTGAACCAAACAGGAACATGTTTTTGTTTAAGGTTATAAAATAAGCTACCTACCAAAGCATTACCCATAACAAGCCGTGTACCCCGATTAAAGCGTAGACGTGACAGAAAATAAGGCACCACAACTTTTAAGGTAGTCATAAAGTTCTGAAAGCTTTGTAAAGGATTTAACAATGCATTTAATTCAGTACGATTGACCATCATGCCGCCTAAGCCCATAAATTCCGCTCGTGGAGGACGTACATATTTAAAGTCAGCACCTAAAACACTTGCATCAAACTTAGCAGGCGCAAGTGCACGACCACCAAATGCTTCACCTGGTTGATTTTTGACATAGTCGGGGTGTGCTAAACAAGCGTTAAGCTTAACTGTAGTTTTCTCATCTAAATCACGGACCATATCCGCACAAGAAGCTAGAAATGCTTCACGAAGTTCTTCACCACCACGTTCACCCACTACAGATTTAAGAAAAATTCGGGCTTGTTCAATATCATCGGGAACACCTGCTTGAACACTTAAATGTGAGCCTGGTGCCCAAATGGTTCCACCTGATGTTGCTGAAGTCCCCCCTACTTGTGAAGCCTTTTCGCAAAGTAAGACATCTAATCCATCAAGCTTGGCAAAAAGTGCTGCGGACATGCCTGCTGCACCACCGCCAATAACCAATAAATCAACTTCTTTATCCATGTTCAATTCTCCTTAATCCTGCCTATGTGGCGTGAACGCTACTGTTTCAGTTCTAGCTTGTTCAACAATTTTTTTTGCAGCAAGATAACCAAATGTCATGGCTGGACCTAAGGTAATTCCACCACTTGGATATTGACCACCCATGATGCTATTAAGATCATTTCCAGCCGCAAATAATCCATTAATCGGTTGCCCTGTTTTATTTAGAACTTGGGCATATTCATCTGTAACCAGTCCTGCAAATGTCCCTAAACTTCCTGGCACCACCTCAACTGCATAAAATGGTCCATTTTCAATCGGGGCAATACATGGGTTCGGATGATGATCGGCATCACCTTGCGCTTTTTGATAAGGTGTAGTGCCACGTTGAAATTCGGGATCTTGACCTAAATATGCATATTGGTTGTACTGCTCAACTGTTTTTAAAAACTGAACTGGATCTATGCCGCACACCACAGCCAGCTCTTGAATAGTGTGTCCTTGTTTTAAGTAACCGTTGTCTAGCCAAGGCTTTAGAGAAATTGGAAAAGGTTTAACAGCACCTAAGCCATAACGGCGAATGAACTTGTGATCGCAAATCAACCAGCAATGTGCTTGTTTGCCTTGTGGTGTATGTTTGAATAAATCTTTAATAAATGCAGGATAGGAATCACCTTCATTCGTGAACCTACAGCCATTTTTTAAAACTGCAATTAATCCAGGTTTACCTCGCTCAACCAAATGTGGAAAACGGCCTAAAGTGCCATCTAAACGTGGTATTAATGACACAGGTGCCCATGCGCCAGACCAAGGCAAAGTTTGATCAACAGTTGCACCAATTGCTTCTGCTGCAATTAAGCCATCACCTATATTTGTTTCAGGAGCAGCTGAATGATGAGGAGTACCTTCACTCACATGTTTGAATAAAGCTTGTTTACGTTTTTCATCATGCGGAAAACCACCAGTCGCTAATACCACGCCATGTTTTGCTATTATCTTGACGATGCCAGCTGGTGTTTTAAATAATGCTCCAATCACTCGACCATTTTCTTCAACTAATTCAGTCATGGCATGATTTGCTAATAGTTGTACTTTGTAATCGAATGCAGATTTGAGTAGTCGAGCCACCAAAGCATTACCATTCACAATTTGAGTTGAGCGCTTAGTAAAAATTAGATCAAAAAAATGTCGTAATACTCGTTTGGTCGCATAGATAAAGGATGGAATTGCATTAAAAGTATTAATGAAATGCTTCATATCTGTGCCAGAAGCGATACCCATTCCCCAAAGCGTAGTTTCAGGAATTGGTGGACGTAGGATATTTAGTTTCTGACCAAGTAAACGGCCATCGTAAGGTGCAGCAACAATCGAACGCCATCCAACCCTAGCACCTTCAATATTGAAAAAGTCAGGTACTGCGGCACCAATATTAAACTTAACCTCAGTTTTGGCTTCGAAAAATTCCACCATTTTTGGTGCTTGAGTTAAATAAGTATGAATCATTGTTTCATCATACTTTTCACCCAAAATATTTTTTAAATATAGCTTAGGTATCTCAATTGATTCGGCTTTTCCTTCACGTACAGCATGAGGTGTATTAGGAATCCATAACCATCCTCCCGATACAGCAGTAGTTCCACCAAATACGGATGCTTTCTCTGCGACAATAACCTTTAATCCTTCATATGCTGCGGTCACGGCACTTGAAAGCCCACCTGCACCTGAGCCAATGACTAAAACATCACATTCGTAGCATTCACGAATTGGCATCGGAATCATCTGAAATGGTTGTTGGGTTTTTGCGTTCATACTTATTACCCCGTAACCGTGCCCAATTGAGCGAGCGCAACGAGCTGCTTCATTGCTTGCAAATTAACTTCAGCGCGTTCGAGAGCAGGACGTTCAGCGAGTACTAAATTGGGGACTTCTGCCGCTAACATAATTTCTTTAGGCAAAGCACGAATTAACCCTACAAGATCAATTTCACCTTGCCCTGGCACTAATCGATTAGAACGTGCAATCTTAATTAAGCCTTCGTCGCTCGGATCATATTCAGCAAAACCATCGCAAAGCTGAACATAGTTCAATTGCTTTGGATTAAGTGCTTTGATCTGCTCAAGTGTTGAATCTGATCGGTCAAAATGTAATGCATCAATTAAAATAGCCGCATTTTCTTGCCCTGATTGATTCACGATATATTCAGCCTGCGCCAAATTTTTCACATTGGTCCACGGCATGAACTCTAGGTCACAACTCAAGTCAAACTGTTTACTTAATTCACAAAATTGTGCGAAGTGATGAATTAGTCGTGATTGCTCAGGGTCATTTCCTGCAACTAAAATATGCCTAGCACCGAGCTGCTCAGCGGTACTTAAAAACTGCAAATATTTTCTTGGTTCAAAATCTTGAGTAATTCGCACAATTTCAACATCAGCTATCCGAACACCCGTGTCATTCAAAGCAGCCTTTGTTTCCTTAATTAGCTTGCTATCATTTAAAATTGGATAATCTACTTCATTAGGTGCTGCTGGCAGCAGGCGTAAGCCCACTGCTGCATAACCACACTTTGCTGCAATTTTGACTGCTTCTACAGGACTCACATCTGCAACGGTCAAAAATGAAAGTGAATATTCACGCGACATCTTGTTGCTCCTGCTCTTTCTCAAGTAAATAAGCAATCATTAAGTCGCGAACCTCAATAAACATGTCCGTTCCTTTGACTGCGTTACATCCCAAATTCAATGCATGTTGAATAAATGGTGTGTTTTCAGGACTAGTCACGACATCTGCAACTGACATTTGTTCAGTTATTTTTTGTAATTGAAAAGCTGCTGAAGGATCGCCATTCATTCCCATAGGTGTCGCATTGACCACAACGTCGAATCCTGTTGGATCATTATTATGTGCAACAACTTTTCCTTTACCTAGCTGTTGAAGTTGTTCAACTAGTTGTTTTTGACGCGTTTGATCTACATCAAAAATTGCTAACTCTGCTACCTCAGCAAGAAGTAATTCATAAGCAATCGCTTTACCTGCTCCACCAGCTCCCGCCAAAATGGCACGTTTATCTTTTAGCTCGATTAACTTATTTCGTATCGCTTGTACCATGCCTTTACCATCAAGCATGTCTCCTTCCCACCCTTCTTTACAGCGGCGAATCGTATTTACCGCCCCAATAAACTGTGCACGTGAAGTTAATTTTTGGCAGCAATTCAAAGCCGAAATTTTATGAGGCACCGTGACAATCAAGCCGTCACTATTATTTAAATACAAATTTTGCTGAACAAAATTTGGGAAGTGTTCTGGTGCTACATCAGCAGGTATAACAATCGCATTTAAATCCTTTTTAAGCAGCTCCATCGTTACACCCTCAGGTGATTTGACCTGTACAATCGGATGTCCGACCACAAAATAAAGACGAGTTGATCCATTCAATTGAATATCCATTATTCAATCTCCTTAAAAGTCGATGAGTTAGAAAATTTTAGATTTGAACTTTTTTAAGTTCGTGCTGACGTATCTTTGTTGGCGAATAAACCAGTTTCATAATGATTAATGCTGCGACCATACCGGCGGTTGGTAAGCAAAGCACAAGGAATATTTTGCTCGTCGCCCATCCTAGGCTTAAAAAATATGCTCCCGCAAATGCGCTACCCACTGCTCCTAATCGGCCTATCCCATGCATCCAACTGTTGCCGGTCGCGCGAGCAAAAACTGGGTAAAATGAACTGGAAACACTGTTAAGACCTGCGTTCGCACCATTCATCCACATACCGATGAAGAAACACATCATGCTATACATTACAAAGTTATGACCCACTGCACCTAGAAAGAACATGAAGCCAATCGCTAAAAGATATGCAATCACTAATCCAAGGTGTGGATTTAACTTGTCCATCAAATAACCGCATGCGATACAACCTACTGGCCCCCCTAGCTGATAAATCGCAGTGATAATTGAAGCTTCGCTAATGCTAAAACCAAATTCATGGCTCATCATTGGTAACCAACTTCCAAGTAAATACACCACAAACAAACCAGATGCGTAGCTCCACCAGAGCAAAAAGCTGCCTAAGAAATAAAAAGGACTCAGGACTGCTTTTACTGGATTATCAACCGTATTGGTTTTTGCTTTAGGTAAAACGAAAACAGTGTTAGCTGTATCAAAATCTGGTGCCATTTTATGGATAATGGCATCAATCTCTGCTTTTGGATGTTCCTTCAGAACTTTATAACCAATAGATTCAGGTAGTTTAAATACTGCGATAACGGCTAGAACAAGTGGTAGGACTCCACCAATAATCATCATGGCATGCCAGTTAAAATGTGGAATCACCCAAGCAGCCAAAAAACCTCCAATAGCAGCACCAATTGTGAATCCACTTAGAATGATGGTAACCATACGGCCATTCATTCTCATGGGAGAGTAATCCGTTACCAACGTAACAGCTTGCGGCATTACCCCTCCCATAAATAAACCAGCAATAAAACGGAACATCATCAGTTCTGTCACATTGCTAGAAACTGCTGCACATAAAGTAAATACACCAAAACCCATTAAGTTAATAATGAGTAGTTTTTTGCGTCCAAACTTGTCTGCCAAAGGTCCTGAAATCACTGCACCTACAGCTAAACCAATTAAAGCTGCACTCATTACGGGTGCAAGATCAGTTGTAGTAATTCCCCATTGCTGCTTAATGACGGGAGCCACAAATCCCATGATTGATATGTCGATACCATCAACAACGACAATCATTAAACATAAAAAGATGACTAGTTTTTGTATTGGGGATATAGGATTTTCATCAATAAACTCCCTTAAATTTACCTGTTGAGTCATACACTTACTCCATTAGTGTGTATAAGCAAATATGCGTTTTCCATCGCTTATTCAGTTTTGCTCCCTACTTATTCTCAAAAGCTGAATAATTAGGAAACTCCTTATCTGAATGATTCATCTGTACGGCATTTGAGATAGAATCTAAAACAACTATAATCTGTTTTTAATTTTTTTGGAACACTGTTCCAGAAAATAATATTAGGATTTTTATGCTCAGCAATACCGATCGTTCTTTGCTCATCCTCGAAGCACTATTAAAAGAAGTGGATGGATGTGCACTTAGTCAGCTTTCTGTTGATCTTGATATCCCAAAGTCTGCAATGCATCGCATTCTGACTGCGATGAAAGACATGGGATATATCTATCAAGATGAAATCACGCAGCACTACAAGCTCACTCTTAAAATTGCCTCAATGGGTTTGAGTTTTCTGTCTTCACGCTCGATTACCGAAACATTTCAACCCTATCTTGATGAACTCGCAGAAACCTCTTCTGAACTGGTTCGCCTCGGTTTAATCGAAGACGAAAAAATTATCTGGATTGGTAAGGCTCAAGGAGCCAAATCAGGTCTAAAATATGATCCTGACTCAGGCAACGTGGCCTATTTACCAGCTTCAGCTTGTGGTTTAGCCTATTTATCTACCCTTGACCAAAATGACTTTGCACGAATTGTGGAACGTGAAGGTTTCGATAAAGCCAAGAACTTTGGACCAAACTCACCAAAAGACCTTACAGAACTAGAGCAAATGATTAATGCTTCTAGAGAGCGAGGTTATGGTGTGATTAGTGACACCTATGAGCTAGGTATGTCTGCTATGGCTAAAATCATTCTCAATCCACAGACGGGCAAACCTTTTGGCACAGTCAGTATTGCAGGGCCTTCTGTACGATTAAGTCCTAAACGTATTGAAGAGTTAGCACCAGCACTCATGGCAACTTCTGAAAAAATTGCATCCATCATCAATTTGATCCATATCTAATTTTTAGCTTCTAAGGCAATCAAAATCATATTTCGATTGCCTAAACTCCCTTTAAAACATTTTTCAAGCTCCAAAAACTGAGCAATCATTATTTATGACAAGCTAATATAGGCCCTACCTTAAATTTAAGTTGATGCATCAACCAAACGATAGTCACCATTAATAATGCTGCAATCAGCCCTAATGTGATGACCACCCCGAAATATTCAATAAAATAACTGGAAAGGATGACAGGCCAGATCGTGCCTTGATAGGCAATAAACAAATAACTAGAAAAGATCAGTGGATTTTTTTCCCGATCCATCATATTGCCAATAAAGTGATAGACAGCACTTAGGGTAAAACCATGTCCCATACCCGTCAGTAAAATACTAATCAATAAAAACCAAACTATGTGTTCGACTTCTGCCATCACCAAACTAATCGTTCCAAGCAATAAAGCTAATAGCCCTGCATACAACACATGCAATTCTTTAAACGATTTACAAAATAATTGACTCAGTACTGACACAAATAAAATGATTGAAATTGATACACCTGTTAAGGTGGCTGACGATTTAATCGGTAATTCTTTAATAAAAGTCCCAGCCAAAGCTGCATATAAGCTGAAGGCCCCGAAACTACATAGTGCGGCGACACTACAGACCCAGAAAACTTTACGTGAAGCTACCTGCGGCAATGCTAAACCTTGTAACTTTAATAACTCATTTAACTGATATTTTTTCTCAATTTTAAATCTGGGTTTGACCCAAAACACACTGATAAATATTAGAAGTGAAAAAAAGATAATAATCCAATAAGGATCAGCCAAAGGTCGCACAGTATGATCAGCTAATACACCACCGACCAAAGGCCCTAAACCAAAACCCAAGACAGTAATTATAGAAGTAAGCTTTTCAGCTAATGCCTTATTACGAAACGGATATTGGTCTTTGAGTCCCACCATTGCAGCGGTGGTAATAAGTCCTGAAGCAATTCCAATCAGAAACCTCGAAAAGCCCAGTAACCAAACAGAACTTGCCAATGCAGACAACATTAAACCTAAAATGGTTAAAGCCAGACTGACCAAAATCACATTTTTATAGTGATAAATTGCATTGAGTTTATTTAAAAACAGAAGTGAAAAAACTACGCCTAACATATAGGAAATAAAGATATAGCCTATTTGAGACGTTGAAACTCCCCACTCTTGTTCATAGATTGCATATAGAGGACTTGCTAGAGCGGTGCTTAAAGCAGCAAGACACAGCGCAAAGCTAATAATGCAATATTGAACACTGGACTTTGGTGTCTGCATAATTCAACTAAAAGTGACTTTTAAGTCGATTTTAATTCAAATATGACCCGCAGGTCAATTTATGTTAAAATAATCTTGTTAACAATGAAATCTAGTTCAACATGACGAAATCTAAAACACGCGGCCCTAGTCTAGAAAAGACGCAAGAAACTAAAAAGAAAATTATTGACTCTGCTCTACAACATTTTATTGAAGTAGGTTTTGCAAGAGCAAAAATTTCAGATATTGCTAAACATGCTGAATTAGGCAAAGGTACAATTTATTCTTATTTTGAAACTAAAGATCAGTTATTTGAAGCAGTAATTGATGCTCTCATCAACGATTCATTTCGCCCTATTCGCGCTTCTGAAATCACTCAAAATGAAACTGTTTACGAGTTTATTTGTAAAAAGATTATTCCCAGTGTTTTAACGCTTGAAACGACTGGTCGTGCGGATATGGCACTCTTAATTTTACGTGAAGGAAATAATTTTCCGCATATTCGTCAAACTTACGTAAATAAGATTTTTTTACCTATTCAGTATGAGCTTGAGCAATTAACCAGTTTAGCGATTCAACGTGGAGAATTATCAGCCACTATTTCCCCACAGCAATTTGCATTGCTTATTGTGAGCCCTATGTGGATGGGTATGATTCACAATGGCATCCTCAATCCAAATGAAGTTTTATCACTTGAAACGCTTTTCCAAGAAAATCTAAAAATCTTGTTTGGAAAATAAAAAGGCAAACCTCTGTTTGCCTTTTTACTCATACATATTTAAAAATTAAGTTTCATGGTCATACCGGCTACCCAAGCATCATCCACTTGTTTTAGACCACCAGCTTGATGCACATATTGAATATTTGGTCGTAAAGCAATACTAGGTGACCATTGAAAGTTATAGTTCAATTCAATATTCAATTCGTCATGCTGAATCGGTGTATATTTCGGATTCGCATAGTCAACTTCGGTTAATCCCAGCAATTGATTAGATGCATTTTGGCGTTCTCGGACACGATCATTCACATCAAAACGTGCCAGACCTAAACCAATAGTATCATTTGGTCGATGCTCGAATATGCCCTTATACCAAAGTGCTAATTGCTGTGTGCTTTCAACAACAGTTGTAGATTTATCATTAAAAGTAAAGTTTGCTGAAATAAATAAGCCATGCTTAGGGTCGTCCGCAGGCGCAAAAACCTGTTGTTGCGCATTAAGCCAAACACTATGCTTATTGTTTTGCCATTTCCGATCTGCTGCATTTGGCTCAATATTACCTTTTTCATCTGTACTAACATTACGTGCATCTGCCGTTGACAAAAATGCACCGACTTTATATTCACCACTTAAGCCATCGAAAAATGCTAGATTGGGTTTCCAAGATAGTTCCACAGGAATTAAAATACCTTTACGTTGATCCATATCCAAATTAAAACCATGTTGCTCTAAAGCATTTTCAGGATTGACCTCATAAATCCCTGCTCCAAACCAGAGCGATGGTAAAAATTGATATTTGGCGTTAATTCCCCATTGGCTTACAGGACTATTGAACCAAATATCTCCTACTGTTTTACCTAACTGACCTCCACATAACATTAAGTTTTGAAACTCACAATGTGATGCATTAAAATCATCTGAAAGTCCCATACGACCTACCTTAATTTGTAGAGCATTATTCAAAAAACCTTTTTTAATCCATGCACTGGTTAAGCGCCACCATTGTCCACGCCCGTAAATCTCTTGAGCACTACTAAATTGCGGCGCCCTAGGATCACTAATCCGATCAGTAGAAAGCGGTTGTCCATCTCGTTTCGTTATGCTCAACTGGGCTTGAGTATCTTTCCAACCCGAGATTTTTTCTAAATCTAGACGTGTACCAAATGTCCATTGGTTTACATTAAATAGTCGTGGTGAATCGTCATATCCCCCACTCAAATTAACAGCACTTTCATTTTGAAAAGCGGCAGTAAATTGATAACCCTGCTGTTCGAGTTGAGTCCGTTTTCCGTTCCAATCGCTCAATATCCATTTTTGATCCTGAGCTAAAGGATCGAAGGCGAATACCGCACTACTTGCTAATGTAAAAGTTGAAATCATCGCAAGCGAAGTCATAGAAAATTTCATTAATGCTGTTCCTTAGCACATTGTTTATTATGAACATAAAACCTTGAATTATTTCAGCTGAATCAACTGCTATACATTTTTTAAGTGTATTTATCCCTACCTGACCAGCATGCTGATCAAGCTTCAAAGCCATAGAAAATATTTAAGAAGCAAAGATAGATTTTAAAATAGTTAATCAACTTGCTTTATTACTGATTTAACTCAACTGTGTTTTGGTTTGCACAATAGATTGTTTCGTTTTAATACCCTGAATTAAAACAGCAAAACCAGAAAGTACAGCAGGAATCATTAACAATGAGAACATCATAGAAAATGGCATACCTGAACTGATCATCGCAGCTCCAGCAAATGCACTTAATATTGCACCAAAGCGCCCAATACCATTCATCCAGCTTGCTCCGGTTGCGCGAGCAGAAGTCGGATAATATCCAGTCGCTAAAGCACTCAAACCAACAGCCCCACCATTAAAAGTAAAACCAAGAATCCATGCAAAAATACACATAAGCACCATATCATGACCAAAATGCCCTAACCCAAAGGTTGCAAGTGCGCCAATCAACATGGCGATAAAAAGTACCAAACGCGGACGATAATGATCCATACACCAACCTAGAGTGATACTTCCAACAGGACCACCAATTTGAAAGAACGAGGTCACAATGGCAGCTTGAGAAATCGTAAATTGATTAGACTTAATTAAGGTTGGTAACCAGCTACTGCATAGATAGATTAAAAATAATGCCATGAAATAACTGATCCAGAGCATAATCGTGCCATAGCGATATTTACTAGATAAAATTAGACCTAGACCAGATTTCTCGGTTTTTACTTCATTCAGATAAATTTCTTGATTTAAAAAAGAAGATTGTGGAAATAAGCGTTTTAAAATCGCTTTGATTTTATCTTGTGAGTACGATTGTTTGACTAGATAGGTAATTGATTCAGGCATTTTCCAATATAAAAATGGTACCAAAATCAAAGGTAGTACACCGCCTAATATCAACATACTACGCCAGCCAAACTCTGGAATCAGCCATGCTGCTAAAAAACCACCTGCTGCAGCGCCTAGAGAAAAACCACAGTAGGCAACAGTAACTGAAAATGAACGGCGATGATCTGCTGCATATTCTGAAACTAAAGTCGCTGCATTGGGAGCAGCAGCACCTGCACCTAATCCAGTAAGAAAGCGATAAATTAAGAGATGTGTGATATCAGTTGAAAACGCTGTTAGCAAAGTAAAAATACCAAACCCAAGTACACTTAAAATTAGTACTGGTTTTCGGCCAAATTTATCTGATAAAGGCCCAGAAACTAATGCACCTATTGCTAATCCAACCAATGCTGCACTTAAAACTGGTGCTAACTCTTGTGCACTAATACCCCACTCCTGAATAATCTGAGGAGCAATCAATCCCATGACTACGACATCCAGACCATCTAAAGCAATAATAGCAAAGCAAAAAAATAGAATGAGCTTTTGTAGTCCACCCATCTTATTTTCATTTAATATGCTTTTTACATCTTTCCTTTGTATTTGACTTGTGCTCATGAGTTTCTCCTTATAAAAGCACGAAGTTTCCCTCGGTGTTTTTCTCAAAACACCTTTCCTTAAGGGAATTTTTAAATAAACTGCTGTTTAAGGCTTAATTAATGAAGCTAAGTTCACTGGCCTTAAAATTTGATTCACCTGTGACGTCACTAAACCTTCAGATGCTTTCAAATAAACTTGGAAGTCAGGATCTGTATCTCGGGCAAAACTACGCTTTTCATAGTCATCCAGACTGTCATAACCCCACAAATGTACGACCTGATTTAACGTACCGATATTACTAATATAAAAACCAAGTGGCTCGCCCAAGTGCTTTTTCAAAATAGGCATCGCCAGCTGATCGAATACCTCAAGAAATCTAGGCATGCATCGTGGTGTAATATTGTAAATACGGTGATCAACAATCGGTTTATGAAACATGAAAAGTCTCCTTAACAGATTGAGAGTTGGCAGATTTAGAATTTTTAGATGATATAAAACCATTCCCTCCTTTAGCTAAATCAGCAATATGTGATCCTGTGATATAACCAAAAGTCATGATTGGCCCTAAAGTAATTCCTGCACCTGGATAGTTTCCACCCATAATACTCGCACGGTCATTACCAACTGCGTATAAACCTTGAATGGGTTGGTGAAACTGATTTAAAACTTCACCAGTAACGGCTGTTCTGATTCCATCAAATGTTCCTAAATCGCCCATAAACACCTTCACAGCATAAAATGGACCTTGCTCAATTGGTGCTACACATGGATTTGGTTTGTGATCTGGATCGGCCAAATATCGGTTAAACGAAGTAGAACCACGGTGGAATTCTGGATCCTGGCCTTTCACAGCCCCTTCGTTATAACGCTGTACTGTTTTAGCCAACTGCTCAGCATTAATTCCCACCTGCTGTGCCAGTTCTTTTAAACTATTACCTTTAAAGAGATAGCCTTTTTTAATTAAAGATGAAAGTGGTATTGGGGCAGGTTTGGCATAACCTAAACCGTATTTGCTAATCGTTTTATGATCGCAGATCAACCACATGGCTGTTTCATCGAACTCCTCACACGCCCTAAATAAATCTGCACCTACATCATGATAAGAGTTTGATTCATTGGTAAAACGTTTGCCGTTTTTAAGCACACCAATAATTCCAGGCTTATAACGGTCTAATAAATGTGGGAACACGCCGTAGCCATCTGTACAAGGGACTTTTGACACTGGCATCCATGCAGCAGAATCCGCATATTGAATATCCACTACACCACCAACCGATTCTGCAAGGCGACAACCATCTCCTGTATTAGTCTTTGGCACAGGTGAGATGTGTTCACCACCATGTTTCAGGTGCGCATAAACTTGTTTGAGTCGTTCAATATCATGTGAAAAACCGCCACATGCCAGCACGACTCCGTTTTTAGATTTAATCTGGCAGTGCTGATCTGGTTGTTGAACTTGTACGCCAACAACTTTGTCATTTTCAAAATTTAACTGCTTAACTTCAGCTTCTGTATAGATTGGAATATCTAAATCAAATGCAGATTTAGCCAAACGTGCAGCCAAAGCATTACCGCTTGTGACATTGGTACCACGACCATAGACAGCCAGTTCTTTTAAATGAATAGCTAATCGCTTTGCCACATAGATAAATGAAGTAAACGATTTAGTGGCATTAAAAAAGTGCTTTAAATCTGCATTAGATGAATTAAACATCATGCCAATAAAGGTAATGGTTTTAAGAGGTGGACGCAGGCGCTTCATATTCTCGCCCAAACCACGAATATCATAGGGTGCAGCTAGTACAGAGCGACCAATATCAACCCCACCCGGAGCATCTGGATGATAGTCTGGATAAAGTGTCGGGATAAATTTGACTGAGGTATTTTGCTCAAAAAACTGGAGCATTTCAGGTGCATAATCCAGAAATGCGTTTACAGCCTCAGCATTAAAAAATTCTTTGGTTTCATGCTTTAAATAGGTCAATGCTGCTTCACGGCTATCTTGTATACCATTTTGTTTTGCATGATGGTTTCCTGGAACCCATAGTACTCCACCAGAAAAAGCTGTTGTACCTCCGAACACATCATCTTTTTCAAGGACAATAACATTTAAGCCTTTTTTCTTAGCAGTAATCGCAGTCGACAAACCGCCTGCACCTGCACCCACCACAACCAAATCGCATTCAAGCTGTTGAGGTAATTTGGTATTCATTGTTGTCACTCCTTGCGACGGATCCATGCGTTCACTTGCCTGAAATAGCTGGCTACACCATCCTGATAGTGTTGTATCGAACGCTTTTCTTTTTATTAAACTACGGGGCTATCACAGTTCCGACTAGACTACTTTCTTTTAAATTGAACGATGATCGCGCAAACACATCTTATATCGTTCACTGTTTATAAAATCATCTCTTCCAACGGTTATATAAGACAAATTAAATAGTCTTAAAATATTGATAAAATTATTTTAAATATAAAAAAACGCCCGATGAGGACGTTTGATTGAAACTACAGAACAATAAACTAAATCATGTCTCGAATTTCTTTGGCTGCCTCTCTTAGTAATGGCAAAACCGTATTAATCAGATAGGTATCATTTACTTTAGAAATCGGAGCAACAGCATTTAATCCCGCAATAATATCACCAGTCTGATTAATAATCGGTATCGCAATTGCTGTTACGCCCAGTTCATATTCTTCAGCGGAAATACAATAACCATTGTCCTTAATGGTCTGTAATGCAGCTAGAAAACTGGCTTCTTCTGTGTATGTATATGCAGTAAATCGTTTAAGTCCATATAATTTAATCCAATTCTTTTGCTCTTCTAAAGATTTATGCGCTAATAAAACTTTACCGGTTGACGAAGCATGGGCAGGAATTCGATTACCCAGATGAATACCAAAAGGACTTACCCGGAAATTATCATTTTGCGGAACACTTCTAGCAATCGGAACAACCTCATAATTATCTTGAACCACCACTGAGAAAACTAATGTCGTTTTTTCAGATAAATGATTTAACACAGACTGCGATATTTTTGGCAAATGTGCTGTACTTAAAAAAGCCCCTGAAAACTTAAGTACCTTATGTGTTAGCCAGTAATAATATTCATCAGTTTCAAGATAGCCTAAAAACTTGAGTGTCTTTAGATATCTACGTGCTGCTGTACGAGTAATATTAGTTCGCTCTGCGACTTGAGTAACATTTAAACGCTGTCGATCTGTGCCAAATGCTTCAAGAATATTGAGGCCCTTTGCTAAACCTGCAATGTAGTCATCGTATTTAATCGTCTCTTCTGAGAGCGGATGTTGAATAATCTGATCCCTCATCATTTTCCCTTTTCTAAATTCCCTGTCCGATATTCGCTCAGTATGTCTGAATATCGTCTTCATTCCCAGATTGTATCTAGAGCTCGTTTGGCTAAATACGTATTTTAAGTCTTACAGGAGAACTTCAATATTTAAGCATCTATTTCACAAAGAGAGCTTAGATCAAAACTTAGGATTTAGGAAATGTATTATGTCTAGACTACAAAATAAAGTCTGTATTATCACAGGTGCAGCCTCTGGTATGGGTGAGTCTGAAGCAATTGCTTTTGCACAACAAGGAGCAAAATTAATTATTGCCGACATGAATTTAGAACAGGCTAACCAAGTTGCCGGGAAGATCATCAACGCAGGTGGAGAAGCCTTTGCTTTTCAAGTGGATGTCACTCAATTTGATCAGCTCAAGCAGTTAGTTGAATTTACATTAGAGAAGTTTGGAAGAATTGATGTACTACTGAATAATGCAGGTATTTTCGACAAATATACCAATAGCTTAGATACAACCGAAGAACTTTGGGACCGAATGTTTGCCATAAATGTAAAAGCCGTATTCAATTTAAGTAATTTAGTTTTGCCTAAAATGATTGAACAGGGTTCTGGAGCAATTATCAATATTGCATCTATTGCGGGTCTAGTAGCTCAAATGGGAGGCGCTTCTTATACAGCCTCAAAACATGCTGTAATTGGTTATACAAAACATCTAGCAGCAGTGTATGCCAAACATGGCATCAAAATTAATGCTATTTGCCCAGGCACTATTCGTACGCCAATGACTGCCAAAATGCTAGAAACTCGCCCTACTGATAAAATTCCATTGGACCGTTTTGGAGAAGCGTCTGAAGTTGCCGAGTTAGCTATTTTTCTAGCTTCCGATGAAGCGCGTTTTATGAATGGCTCATGTATTACAATTGATGGCGGATACACTATTATTTAATAAGATATGTTTACTCATCTAATAGAGAATGATTCATCAGGTTGAGTAACTAAAAAATTGCTGAATAAAAAACAGATAAGGTCAACCCTTATCTGTTTTTTATTCAATTTAAGCAACCTCTTCCTTTGATTTTATTTCTTCTAATATATTTACCAATTTAGCTAAATTTTGCTCTGGATCTAACCACCAATCTACCGTCCAAACCGATAAAACTTCCCAGCCTAGTCCATTTAAAACTGTTGGTCTCAGCTGATCTCGGTCTCGTGCTGTAGCTGCTTTAGCGTAGTTTTCACCATCTACAATAACACCTGCAATATAACTACCCGAATTCAGATCATCCTTAATAGCTAAATCTACACAGCTATCACCCTGTCCTATTCCAAGATCCACACTCCAGCCTTGTTCTTGTAGCTTAGTTTGTAGGTACTGTACGAACTCTTTTTTAGTCTGCTTTTTACTTTGATCAATATAATTTAAATGCAACTGACCACTGCGAGCAAAAACCAGGAAGTCTTTTAAATCTCTTACGCCCTCACTATTGGTGCGTGCCAAATTAATTTCTTCTGGACTCAAAGCAGAGAAAACATGTAAACCTTGACGGGCGCGAGTAATTGCTACATTTAAACGGCGCTGCCCTCCTTGGCGGTTAAGCGCACCAAAATTCATTGATAAACGACCATCTTGATCTTTTGCATAGGTAATTGAGAAAACGATAATATCGCGTTCATCTCCTTGCACATTTTCTAAATTCTTAACGAATAAAGGTTCAATGCCTGATTTACTGAGTGTCTCTAACTCAGGATGATTTGCTAGCTCATTATCCAACAAATCTTCAATCAACTTTTGCTGCGTCATATTGAAAGTCACAACACCTAAGGTCAAAGGGTTCTCTTGTCCTAACTGTGACTGTAAATGCTGAATAATAAATTCAACAATTGCTTTAGCTTCATTCGTATTGGTACGCGTATCCCCTTTATCGTAAACACCCTCAACCATATGCAGTTTTACAGCGGTATCCTTAGCAACAGGTGCAGGGAAAGTAAATAAACCACCTTTGTAGTATTTCTGATTACTAAACTGAATAAGACTTTCATAACGACTACGATAATGCCAGTTCAAAGCCAATTCAGGTAACTGAGCAGCAAGGCATTCATCCAAAATACTTTCTAAATCTTCAGTGACTTCTTCATCAACCTCTTCTTCAGAATCTCCCTTACCAAAGAAGCTTGTTGGTGGCATTTGTTTATTATCACCCACCACAATTGACTGCTTACCTCTCGCTAATGCACCAATCGCATCCCATACTGGAATCTGTGAAGCTTCATCGAAAATCACCACATCAAATTTTGCTTCAGTATCCAGATATTGAGCGACTGATAACGGACTCATTAATAGACATGGCTTTAGCCCTACTAGTACGTCAGGAATCTGGCGCATTAATTCACGTACAGGAATATGACGACGTTTCTTGCCTAATTCTTTATTTAGAACAGTCCACTGCGCCTTATATTTATCTTGTTCGCTAAAAATAGCATTCCAACGATGAATAATCTCATGGCTCGCAGCAAGCTGATGTTCTCTATCCTGCTGTGCAAAAGTCTGAATTTTCTGTTCATGTTGCTGGCTATTGAATTGATTTAATTCTGGATGTTGACTAAATTGATGAGTAATCCAGTGTCTTGCTAAATTAATATTCAAGCTTTTTAAAGCAGCATCCAGTTCCAATCGGGTATTTAAAAGTTCAAAGGCGAAGGGTTTTAATCCTTGTTTAATCAACTGGCTCTTTATAGCCTGCCAATTTAACCAATGTCTCCAAGATGAACTGTGTTGCTGTAATTGCTTTTGTCTTTCAAGAATTTCACTAAAATTAATATCTAGATATGGAGTGAGTTGGATATCGCCTTTCAGTGCATGATCATTCAACAATTGACCGAATGTATTTTCCACCTGAGCTATATTTTGTTTTATTTCATCCAAACTATTATTTTTACTAAACTCTACAGCTTTTAATAAAGTTGCTTGATCTGTAATTGTTGATGCAACAATTTGCTTAATTTCTTGCCACTGATTGTGAATAGTTTCAAAACTTTCCCACGCGCTCTCTTCACTCTGCCAGTAAGGACCAAGTTTACTCGCCAACTGATTTTCACATTCAGTGAACTGTCTTTGTTGACTTTGGATATGTTGCAAAATTGGCAAGTCATGTGCAACAGCCAAAGCTGTAGGACGTTGAGTTGAGGTTTGATAAGTTTTGAGCAAATTTCTCAACTGAAACTTAGCGAACCATGAGAATGGAAAAATTTTTGATTCTGCTTCACGCCATTTAAAACCAATTTGACTTAAATCTGCTTGATAAATTTGAGATTGGTATTGTCCAACTAATGAAGAACGCTGTTGTCTTAAATCTTGGACTATTTGTTTCGCTTGTGTGATTGTTCCTAAATTTAAATCTTTAATAATACTTAGTAATTTTAAATCGGTTTGCTGAACGAGATCAGATAATGCTTTAAAAATAGAAACATCATGTTTAACCTGACTCAGATTTTGCTTTTCTTCAAACTCAAAGACCTCTTGCCAAGCAGACATTGAATTTTGCAACCGTTGTATCTGCTCCACAAGTTGATCTTGTAATATCTGATACTGTTCTTGCCATGCCAAACTCCAAATTGGACTAGCTAAACCCTCAGCGAAACCATTCAATACATCTTTCGCATTTTCGTTGACGAGCTGACGTAAACTTACAGCTTGTGTCACTGTCTCACTTATTAGCTCCCGTTTTTCTGCTGTCAAAGTCGCAATATTGATATCAGGAAAACGTAAATGCGGAGTATCCCGATAACGAAGTTCATCACTCATTGCAGCATATAAACTCCAGCCTATCGAATGTGGTGTATGGAGATTTTTTACATGTTGATTCAGTTCATCACGGGTTTGAATAAGTCTATCTGAAAGCTTCTGCCATTCTGTTGTTTTGGGTTGAGCACTTAGGAAGTAAGGATCATTATTTTTCTGCGCTCTTTCTCTCAGTTGATCAAGTACTTCCATTTTTTGGGATTTGGATGAGTGTAACTGCAAACACAATTCACTTAAGCCAATTTGTGTCAAACGGCGATAAACGACTTCTAAAGCAGCCATTTTTTCAGATACGAATAACACAGATTTACCATCCGCCAAACATTGAGAGATCATATTGGTAATGGTCTGTGACTTACCTGTACCAGGAGGACCTGACAACACAAAGGTGCGTCCTAATGCTGCGGACATGACTGCAGCTAACTGCGAAGAGTCAGACGATAAAGGTGTAAATAATTGTTGTGGCTTATATTGTTGGTCTAATTGAGCAGGTTGAGGGAATTCATCTTGTTTAATAAAAGGTTCCCTTGGGGATTCAATTAGATGATTTACTACTGCTTGATTTTTCAGTTCATCCATCCTTGAAGATAAATCAAGCCACATTAAATATTTAGAGAATGAGAATTGACCAATAGCAGCCTCAGCTTTTACTTCCCATCCTGCTATATTTACAATCGCCTTCCGTACAATATGTAAAACCTGATTGACATCTACACCGGAGTCATCAGTTGGTAATGGATTCAAGCCAGCAATATCAAGTTCAAAGTCTTGTCTTAATAGTTGTAATAGAGTGGAGTTAAAACGTGGTTCATCATCGTACATAAATAGACGATAGCCTGTTTTAGCCGTCTCACGCGTAATCTGTACAGGAATAAGTAGTAATGGGGCTTTAAAAGTACGTTTCGAGCGTTCTGACTCTTTCCACTCAAGAAAACCAACCGCAAGAAATAATGTATTAGCTCCGCCTTCCTCTAAAGCAGTACGCGAAGCCCGATAGACTTCAATCAGGCGCTTTTCTAATAAGGGTGTATCTAAAGGACTAAATAATAATTTTCTAGAAAGGCTTTCATCAACGTACTGATAAATATGTTGGCTTTCATTTTCACGTTGGACATCTTTTAGCGAAATACTATCAATACTCTTAAATAAGAAACCCTCCTGATTTGCAAGTGCATCTTCAAGTTTGCTTAGTGTTAACTCAGAGCACTGTAAAGGAATACTGTAACGATTATCTTTAAAATTTAAGAGTTTGTTACGAAGGCTTAAATCCAATAAACGGCGTAACCAACGATCAACCCTTGTAGTTTTACTTTCAACAGAACGGTCAACATCGTAATTAGGAATAGATGCAGATGCCCATTCAATCTCTGTTTCATCTAGGTGATTCTTCTTTTCCAGATGTGCAGAAATGGGTTTAATACCACGCAATCGAGACTGACGAACATCAATTGCAAGATAAAATTTATTCTGACGAGATTCATCCTTAATATACTGTCTTGCAGTTTCAAGTGCGGAAGTGAATTTTGCTTGTTGTGTAAGTAACGTCGTTTCTATAAAAACGATCTCACCCAAATCATAACGTTTTCTTAATGCCTGAATATCATCAATAATTAAATCAACATTTGGGGTTTCATTTAACCAAACACCAAGATAGGCATGTCCTTCTTCAATAATGATTAACGTATCAAGACCAATTTGTTCAGCCAAGGCACTTAACAACATTGTAGTATCTAAACAGCACGCCAGTTTTTCTTCAAAAATCTGTTTTGCTAAACGTATTCGTTGTCCCGATTTAACAAAACTTGCTGGACTCACAATGTAATGAATATCTTGTGGTAACAAAGAATCCCATAGTGCATTCAACTGAGATAGAACAGAATCCCGATCTCGTTCTAAATATCCACTTAATGAACCGAGTTGTTTTGTTTTTAAGATCTCACTCGCTTTAACTAAAATTGGGCTGAGTGCTGAAGAATTAGGTTGTGAAAAACTCGCCAACAACTCAATTGGCTGACGTTCTCCGCCCCAAGTATCAATAGTTAATACATCTATTTCTAACCGCTGTTCTGCCAGCACTTCTTCTTTTTCATTCAACCAGAGTACTTCAATACTCCCTTTCATATTTTCAGGTAGCTCTTGCAACATTTGAATATCAAAAGCTAATTTTGGTTTATCTAGAGCTAAGACTTGATCACTTTCTAAGCTTGAAATATGGATGGTATGTTCTTTGAAATATTCAGGATTAGAACGAATAATAATTCGAGAGTCAGAAATTGTTTCAGTAGAAGATATTAGAACTTGTCGGATTAGGGGCACTGAATTTTGTTGTAAAACGAAACTCAAAGCTGATGCACAATCAACTTTTAATGAATATTCAGGATTAGGTTGTTGTTTATTATCAATTTCTGGCACTATTGCCCCCTTATCTATTTTATTAAATCTAATTAAAGACGTGCTTAAAAACTAAAGTCACAATAGTAAATGATATATGTCTTATTTTGAAATTAAACAAACAACAATATTAAATCTTTCTTGGGTAAGAAAATAAAACCCAAAAACACATGGTAATTTTGGGTTGATAAAAAAATAAGCACGATCTATATGCGAATATTTGGAGACAATAAACCATGTTTAATCAATCTTGCACGAATAATATTTCGGCTTATTCCTAGTAATTTTGCAGTATGCAATTGATTATAATGACAATATTCATAGGCAGCTCCTGTAATTTCTGCCTCTAATTGCTCATTTAAATCTTCTATTCCTTGTTCAAACCAACTAAACAGCAATTGTTTTAAAGTTTGATTTGAGTTGCGATAAATCGAAAAATCATATTCGGAAGTGAGTAATTTATGCTTGAAACCGGAAAGTTGGAAATCATAACTTTGAATCACCCCATTTTTACAAATGAGCAATGCATGATGAATTGCATTTTCTAACTCACGAATATTTCCCGGCCAATGATAATCAACGAGCAATTGTTGAGCTTCTTCACTTAACATAGGCGGTTTCTTATTCAGACTCTGCGAATAGTCATAAATGAAGTGCTGTGCTAGAGGCAGAATATCACCAGTTCGTAGTCGAAGTGGTAAAACATGGAGCGATGCAACTTTTAATCGAAAATATAAATCCTCTCTGAAATTACCTGCATATACGGCTTCTTCTAATCGAATATTCGTTGCAGCAATTACTCTGACATCAATTTTTTTGGTCTGTCGAGAACCAACCCGAACCACTTCATTTTCTTGTAAAATTCTTAGCAGCTTCACTTGAATGCTTGGTGATAAATCACCAATTTCATCTAAAAAAATGGTTCCGCCATGCGCTGCTTCAAACCACCCGATCTGATGGCTTATAGCTCCTGTAAAAGCTCCTTTTTCATGACCGAACAACTCTGTTTCAGCCAACGTATCAGATAAAGCACCACAGTTTACAGCAATAAAGGGTTTATTTTTCCGATTAGATAAAGCATGAATCTTTCGAGCAACCAGTTCTTTGCCTGTTCCTGTTTCACCAACAATTAAAACGGACGCTTCGCTTGGTGCAATTTGTTCAACATAAGACATTAAACACTTTGAATTTTGATCTTCAAATACATATGCACTAGCTTTAACCGTACGTACGAGTTGGCGAGATTCGGGATGTTTGACGATATCCATAATAATCTCCAAAATTTAAAGTGGATGAGATCAATCTGAACGAGTACTTTTTCTTAAATCAAAAAAATAGCTAAACAACGTACCTTAATCTAAGTTTTCTAGATAACTAATACCAATAATATTAAGTGCAAATAATATTAAATTTAATTATTTGCTCATTTAGAGTACTCGATGTGAAATAGGCAACATTCCAAAAGCATAGTGTTGTTTATGCAACAGCACATCAACACTTTGAATTTAAAGCCAACATGCCACATGAGAAAAAAGATACAGTCTATTGAAATTTAATAAATATTTTATTGGCATAGTCTTTGCTGGCTGCATGCTATGAGACTTTAGTTTGGTTGATCTCTTATGATTTATCTAGCTATAACAACTTATAAATCAATTGAAGTACCAACCAATTATTTATTCGTCCTTCACGCCACATCGTGAAAGTAAGTCTTAAATTATGTCAAAAATAGATAAATAAAGGATAAGGCAAGTATGAACGTTTTTAATCAGAACCACAGTATTCGTAGTCTTTCTGATGTTATTCCTGTTGCACAGTCTCTGGCTCAGCAGTTTGCTCAAACTGCTATAGAACGAGATAAAGTTGGCGGTACTCCTAAACATGAACGTGATTTAATTCGTCAAAGTGGTCTTCTTTCTTTATCCATTCCAGAGCAATTTGGTGGCTTGTCCGGTCAGTGGCAAGATATCTTTAATGTTGTCAAAATCTTTGCTCAGGCTGATAGCTCACTCGCCCATGTTTTTGGTTTTCATCATTTGCTATTAGCAACGGTTCGCTTATTTGGTAATTCACAGCAATGGCAGCGTTGGTACCAACTCACGGCTGAAAAATCGTGGTTTTGGGGAAATGCATTAAACCCACTCGACAAACGTACCGTCGTAAAAAAACAAGATGACTGGTATGAATTTTCTGGAAAAAAAAGTTTTTGCTCGGGTGCGCTTGACTCAGAAATGCTTATTGCATCAGGAGTAGATGAAAAAACTGGAAATCTTTTAATTGCAGCGGTACCAACTTCACGCTCAGGAATTACGTTGTACCATGACTGGGATAATATTGGACAACGTCAAACAGACAGTGGTAGTTCCATTTTCGAACGGGTTCGTGTTGAAATAAAAGATATGTTGCTTGACCCAGGGCCACTAAGTACACCATTTTCAACGTTAAGACCTTTAATTGCACAATTGGTTTTTGTGAATATGTTCTTGGGCGTTTCCGAAGGTGCAATGCTTGAAGCCAAACGTTATACAAAAACTGAATCACGTGCATGGTTTTTATCTGGTGTGGAACATGCAGACCAAGACCCTTACATCTTGCGACACTATGGGGAGTTCTGGTTAGAGCTAGAAGCCTTACGCCTGTTAAACAAAAATGCGATTACCAAATTACAAGAAGCATGGGACATTGCCGAAAACCTGACAGAACAACAACGTGGAGAGGTTGCTATTGCAGTAGCAACAGCAAAAGTAGCAGCAACACGAACAAGTCTAGATATTACCAATCGTATTTTTGAGGTGACAGGAGCCAGAGCAACTCAGGCATCATTACGATTTGACCGATTCTGGCGCAATGTACGCACACAAACCTTACATGATCCCGTGGAATATAAGCTGCAAGATTTAGGAATTTGGGCTCTAAATGATCTTTATCCCAAAGCATCATTCTATTCATAACATCATCGACAACTGGATACTTAGGAATATAACCGATATGCATCGAACTCCCACCGACAGAAACGATTTGATATAAATGAGAGACCTATATTAGATGCGGCATAATATTGTTACGCTACCTGAAATTACCCAGCGCAGTGACTCGCATAAAGCCACGGCACAGGTATTTAACGACCCAGAATCCAAAAAATTGCTTGAATATATCAAGCAGATTGCACCCAGCGAAGCGAGTGTATTAATTCATGGGGAAACAGGTACAGGTAAAGAGCTCATTGCCAGGCAAATTCATAACCACAGTAAACGGCGTAATAAACCTTTTATTGCCGTAAACTGTGGTGCTTTTTCTGAGACACTTGTCGAAAGCGAACTCTTCGGCCATGAAAAAGGTGCATTTACAGGGGCATTATCGAGCAATGCCGGATGGTTCGAGGCTGCAAACGGTGGGACATTATTACTTGATGAAATTGGGGATTTATCTAAACGCATTCAGGTTAAACTTTTAAGACTATTACAAGAACGTGAAGTGGTCCGTTTGGGCTCTCGTAAAAGTATTCCTGTAAATGTACGAGTACTCGCAGCAACAAATGTAAACTTAGAACAAGCCATTCTTAGCGATCAGTTTCGCGAAGACTTATATTACCGTCTTAACGTGGTTACCTTAAACATTAAACCTTTACGTGAACGAAAAGGAGATATTCTACCTCTCG
Organism: Acinetobacter sp. V116_7; assembly: GCF_056735735.1. Taxonomy (NCBI): domain Bacteria; kingdom Pseudomonadati; phylum Pseudomonadota; class Gammaproteobacteria; order Moraxellales; family Moraxellaceae; genus Acinetobacter; species Acinetobacter sp. V116_7. The sequence goes on along the minus strand of NZ_JBWZIF010000028.1, from coordinate 37,141 downwards.
CCTATCACTTTATTGATAAATATCATGCTCAACTTGGTTATGACAAAGCCGATTTTTCCAACGCTGCAAAAGAAAAAATCAGCAATTACTGGTGGCCTGGTAATATTCGTGAATTAGAAAACATGATCCATCATGCGCTATTAATTTGCCAAAATGGCATTATTGAAAGTCATGATCTCACATTAATTCAACCACCCACTCAATTGAACCCAAATAAGCTTCAGGAAAAAAAAGCCAGTGAACCCGTCATAAATCCTAAATTAAAAGAAGTTTTTCATCAGCTATTTCAGCAAAATGATGGACAAGTTTATGCACAATTTGAAGAGCAATTATTACGAATCGCCTATCATTATTGTAATCAGAATCAAGTTAAAACTGCACAAATGCTAGGTTTAAGTCGTAATGTTATTCGTTCTCGACTGATTGATTTAGGTGAATTGGTTGTAAATAAACGCGGCGAATAAATTATTTTTATCAATCAATATCAAGCCAGTCATCAATCATTTGATTAATGACTGGCTATTAAAAGCTAAGCAATCTCTCCTAAATATGCTTTTTGAATTTGTCCAGTTTCATAAAGAACTTGAGTCTGTCCAGAAACTTTGACTTCTCCACTTTCGATGACATAAGCATAATTGGTGTAGCCAAGTGCCAAACGAATATTTTGTTCGGCAACTAAAAAACTCACACCTTGCTCTTCAGAAAGCGACTTAATTAATTCAAAAATTTCATAACTAATCTTAGGAGCTAACCCCATTGAAGGTTCATCTAATAAAACCAACTTTGGCTCTGTCATCAATGCCCGACCAATGGCAAGCATTTGCTGTTCACCACCAGAAAGATAACCAGCCAATGTCTGCTTCTTTTCAGCAAGTCTTGGAAAATATTGATAAACTTTTTCTAATGCAGTTGAAAGTTTGGCACCCGAATGATGCGAAATAAAACCGCCTGTCCTTAAATTTTCATCAACAGTCAAATGTGTAAAACAATGACGTCCTTCAAGGACTTGCACCAAACCTTTTTTGACAATATCACTTGGATTTTTCCCAAGTATGGATTCACCCTGATATTCAATTTTGCCACGGTGAATTTGCCCATTTTCAGCAAAAATCAACTGTGATATTGCTTTCAGAGTTGTACTCTTACCAGCTCCGTTGGCACCAAGCAATGCAACAATAGAACCAGAAGGAACCGTTAAACTCACCCGTTTAACTGCCAAAATACTCTGGTCATATACGACTTCAATATCATCGACATTTAACAATGGTTCACTACTTTCAGGTTTGATACTGTTTAATGATTTAGACATGCGGTCATCTCCTGATCTTATTCTTCAGTTGCGCAATCTCGAATTTTTATGCCTTGCTCTTTGGCATATTTTTCTGAAGATTGTTCAATAATCGGACGTAATAAGCTGCGATCTGCTTGTACCCAATCACTAATTACTTTCCACTCTTTACCATCCCATTGTTGGAAACGTACTGCACCACCACCTTCATGGTCTTGGCACGATAGTTTTAAAGGCTGTACCAAACCATATGCACCAAGTTCTTTTAAACGTGCTTCAGTTAAGTTGATATGTTCAAAGCCCCAACGGACCTCTTCACCAGTAAGCGGACGTTTACCAAATTTATTTTGTGCCACGCGTACTGCTTCTACATTCAAAATACCGTTGACCACACCTAGGTTATAGTAAACCGTACCGAAACGATTTTTATCTGCAAGATCTGACTGGCCTTTATCAACAACAAGTTGTTTAATCTCTTGTAATACAGGGAAATTCGTTCCTGATGGATGAGTCGTAATTGAAATAAAACCATTTGCCGCAGCGCCTGCTGGGGCAGCATCTTCTTCTGAGTTTGACCAGATATTTCCAATAATTTTATTGGTTGGGTAACCCACTTTCTGTGCAGTTTTTAATGCAACAGGATTCATCACCCCCCAACCACGAAGAATGACCCAATCCGGTTGAATCCGTCTAATATTCAACCATTGAGATTGTTGTTCATTACCGGGATGCGGTACTTCAATGTTGGTTACTTCAAAGCCATACTTTTTTGATAAAATCTCAATGACTGGAATAGTTTCTTTGCCGTAAGGAGAACCGTGATATAGAACCACGATTTTTTTACCTTTTAATTTTTCCAAGCCACCGCTTTGCTGACCTAAATAATTAATAATTGCAGATACTTCACTATATGGATTGAGCTGCAATGGAAACACGTATGGGAAAACACGGCCATCCGTAGAATCTGTACGCCCATGATTAATAGTAATCAACGGTAATTTATCTTTTGTTGAACGTTCCAAAGTTGCATAAGCGATACCGACAGATAAAGGGTTGGTTGCAGCAGCAGGCGCTCCATTTAAACCATTCTTCAAACGCTCATAGCATTCTACCCCTTTTTCTACTACGTACTCGGTTTCACACTCAGACCACACTAGCTTCACGCCATTCACACCGCCTTTAGCATTGACGGCTTTCATGTAGTCAATAAAGCCCCCGAAAAAGCCCGTTCCCCCAGCAGCATAAGGGCCAACCCGATAACTCTGTAACGGGAAATACTGGGCATTTTTATCCGACAATTGTGTTTGCTGCTCAGTTGCGGCTTGTTGTTTTTGCTCAGGTGGATTTTGTTTGTCTTTTTTCGTGACAAACACAATAGCGACTAAAGCGATGGCAATAACCACCAGCCAAAACCACAAGGATTTAAATAACTTCATAAATTAATCTCTAAATAAACAGACAAAAGTGTTGTTAAAACAATTAGTAACGTAATGGCCATTTTCTTAATCTGTGATACAAATTACGTAGTAAACGGCTTAATCCTTCTGGTTCCTTGATCAAGAAGTAAATGATCAAAGCCCCGAAAATAATTTTTTGTAGATTCTGTAGTAGTGCTTGATCGATAGCCTGTCCAAAAACAGCTTGCCCCAAAACACTCAATAAAATAGGCAACAGCACAATAAATGCGGCGCCCAAAAAGCTGCCAGTTAGGCTGCCTAATCCACCAATAATGATGATGAATAGAATTTGAAATGATCGATTAAGATCTAGCCCATCTGCTTCAATGGTTCCAAGATAAGCAAAAGCCCAAAGTGCCCCTGCAATACCGAGATAAAATGAACTGATCGCAAAGGCCAGTAATTTAGTCTGGCTCACCGGAATGCCGATGGTGGTTGCCGCAGTTTCCATATCTCGTACAGCACGAAAATTACGACCATATTGACTATTGATCAGGTTGCGAGCCAAAACGGTGAGAACCACAACAATACTTAAGGTCAATAAATAGTGCCCGACTGGGCTATTTATGGAATAACCCAATATTTCCATACGAGGAGCAGTAATCACCCCCGAAGCATTATTGTTAGTAAACCAACCATACTGTGTGAATAACCACGGTATAAAAAACTGTGCAGCTAAGGTGGAAACAATTAAATAAAAGCCTTTAATTCGAAGACTTGGCAGACCAACCACAACCCCAGTTAAAGCAGCAATTACACCGCCCAAAAAAATGCTGACCAGTAATGGCAACTGAGGAATTCGCAGCTCTAAGTTATAAGTTGCAAATGCGCCCACTGCCATAAAAGCTGCGGCACCTAATGAAAGTTGTCCGGTATAGCCTGTCAGAATATTAAGTCCCAATCCGGCAAGTGCCAAAACTAGAAAAGGGACTAAAATGGCATTAAATAAGTAATCTGGCCCCACAAATGGAACGAAAAGAAAGGCAATCAATAGTGCAAAAATAAATAAAATACGATGCTCTTTAAGGCGGAAAATGCGTTTCTCATCTTGATATTGCTGTACGTACTGTCTTGCTTGGCTAAATAAAAACATGGCTTATACCCTCGTCACTTGTTTCTGACCAAACAGACCAGTTGGGTATACCAATAAAAAGAGAATCGCCAGCACATATGGAAACCAGTTTTCAATTCCGGAGCCAATAATGCCGCCTAAATAAATCTCCGCTAGTTTCTCGGTTGCTCCCACAATCAAGCCCGCTAAAATCGCACCTGCAATCGAAGTAAAACCACCAATAATCAGTACAGGTAATGCCTTTAGTACAACCAATGAAAGCGAGAATTGAACACCTAAACGTGCGCCCCACAACAAACCAGCGACTAATGCAACAAACCCTGCTACTGTCCAAACCAATATCCAGATATGATTTAAACGGATCCCCACAGATTGCGCGGCTAAAGGATCATCAGCAACTGCACGTAGTGAAATACCAAAGCGGGTTTTACTAAATAAAAGAGATAAAATAATGACCAATGTTCCAGCAATACCTGTTGCGAACAGATCAAACTTACTCAGCATGATGCCAAAGAAATTAATGGGTGAATCAGAAATTCCCAGATCTAATCCATGAACCTGTGTTCCCCATACAGTTTGAGCTAATCCCTCAATGACATAACTCAAACCCAAAGTTGCCATAAACAATGTAATGACAGAGCGATTAATTAAATGTTTTAAAATCAATGCATCGATCAGTAGTACCAGCACAAAAATGACAAATAGCGTGACAATAAAAGCCACCACAAATGGAATGCCACGTTCAGTTAAATTGACAAAAGTTAAAGCTGAAAATAAAACCAAAGAACCTTGTGCAAAATTAAAAACACCCGATGCCCGATAAATTAAAACAAACCCAATGGCAACCAAGGAATACATGACACCTGCCAACGTACCCCCTAGCAAGACTTCTAGAAAAAATGACATATAAAAACTAACCTCTTATTTTTAATTTATTTGTATATGCTCAATGCGCTTCAAGCGCTTGAATCCCTAGATATGCGCTCAGCACTTCAGGATGTTCTTGAATTTGTTGTGGCGTGCCTTCTGCAATCTTTTTGCCATAGTCCAGCACCACAATATGGTCGGAAATATCCATAACGACAGACAAATCATGCTCAATCATGAAAATGGTTATATCCAACTGTTGATTTATCTTTTGAATAAACTTGGCAATACTTCGTTTTTCAGCATGGTTCATTCCAGCCATTGGCTCATCTAAAAGCAGAAACTGAGGTTCTGCTGCCAATGCTCTTGCTAACTCAACACGTTTTTGCAAACCATAAGACAACGAGCTAACCAATTGGTCTCGGTATTCTTGTAAATTCAACAGTTTTAAAATTTCTTCAGCTTTAAAACGCTGTAAATCATCATTTTTTTGAGTGCTTGGTAAAGAAAATAATGCACCTAACAATGAGTGACGACTTTTTAATACCCGTCCAGTTAAGACATTGTCCAATACCGACATTTGTTTGAAGAGTGCTAAATTTTGAAAGGTGCGCGCAATTCCTAAATAGGGTGCATGCTTTGCCTTATAGTTATGCAAAACCTGACCAGCAAAAATGATCTGACCAGATTGCGGCTGATAAATGCCATTAATAATATTAATTACTGAACTTTTGCCAGCCCCATTGGGACCAATTAAAGAATAAATCTCTCCCTCTCTCACCTCTAAGCTAAGCTGCTTGAGCACTTGTGAAGAGCCAAAAGATAAATCAATCGCCTTAAGTTCTAGCAATACCACAGATGATACTGACATATATTCCCCTTCTTAAGTTATTGTTGTTATGGGCAAAGAATGAAGCTGCGAATTGTCCAATTGGGTACTTTGCCATTCGGCATATTCTCCCCATTCGTGTAACTTCACACCTAAACTTTGATAAAAATTTCGTGTTGCAAGCGTTACAGGCTGCCCCACTGTTAAAGCCACTTTAAGATGTGAAAAACCCAACTCTTCTAAAATGACTTGCTTGAATAAGGCAAAGCTAAACTTATCAACCAAAGATAATTTTTCTTCATTTTTCTGTTTTTGAAGTGCGTGCCGGTAATGTTTGGCAAGCCATTTATCACTTGGTAAGCGGTTATAAATTAACTGCTCAACACGGGCATAGGTTTCATTGGTCCCTAAAACCAATGTTGGCGAAATAATCTGTCTATCCTGATCGCGAGTATTTAAGGTCTCAGGAATATTTAAGTTAAAACCTGCAAGTAACCATGATGACCATAGATAACGAATGTGCCCAACACTTGAAAAAGCACGCGTAACAAATGCTTCCTCATGATGATCTAGGTGGTGGTTTTGAACTAAATGTTTGGCTTCTGCAATCAAATCTTGATGAGAATATTGCACTCTCAGTCGTTGATTAGATTCAATCCGTTCAAAGCTAAAAGCAATTTGTGCAGGTTCGAGCTGACTCGTTTTAAAATCAATACGATATTTCTCGTTGGAATTTTTTAATAACTTATCGACAGCTACAACATAGTCATATTCAAATGTACTTAATTTGCTTTGTTCAATATAAAAAATATAAATTGGGTGATAACGTAATGTCTCAATTGAAACAAGCTGCTCTAGCTCTTCTACGAGAATATAATCTGGCTTTAAAATCGCAAGGTGTCGTAAAAAGTCTTCTGTTGTTAATGTATCAACACTTTGGTCAATCAATTGAACTTCGCCACCTAAAGCCTGTATAGCCAGACTAATAGCAACTACATCAATATTCGGAGCACTGACAATAAGAAAAGTTTGCTTGTTTTGAAAACCACACTCATAAAGCGCAGACGCGTATCTTTCGCTAAGTTCTAGTAAGTTTTTCCATGACCAGTGCTGCCACAGACCCAGCTTTTTATGTCTTAATGCAATTGCATCTGGACGTGCTGTTGCGTGGTATGCCAACAGTGAAATAAGACTTTGCGAATAATCTGACATTTTTGCAATACCCCCCTCATAACGTCGATTGTTAAACGATGAGATAAAAAAATATTGCTGTTATATTTCAATTTACATGCCAAATATTTTTACAAGTATTTTCAATAGTTTATAAAAATATCTTTCTCTATCTGTGCATAAAAGTGATAGTTTATTGTTGAATCACTGTTTTTCAGGCAACAGTTATTACTTTAGTTTCAAAAAGATTTTTTTAGAGAAATCTCAAGAAAAAGTTTTGATTAATACTTTTGATTTTCATAATAGCTCTTCTTCGCGTTAAAAGAGCTATTATTATTTTTATCAATATTTTAGTTAAATATTTAACTAAACCACAAAGAAACCATGTGTTCCATCTGTATTCAGTTGGGCAACTAATCCATATTCCCACTCTAAATAGTCTTGCATAGCTTGGATAGAATTATCCGTTCCTTCATAAGGGCGTTTATACCGATCTATGCGGGGTGATAAATACACATGTTTATCAGTTTCCAAAACAAAAGTTTTTGCCCATGCCTGATTACCGCCTTCCAAGACATAAACATTTTCTGAAATTTTAGCTTGAAGAGCAGATACTGCATATTGTGCTAACAGACTAGTACCACAAGTCACAACAATTTTATGGTTTGTTGGAATTTTTTTCTCATTAAACAGACGTTCAATATCTGCTTTTAATACCCATTGAGCAGTAGGAATATGCCCTTTTTGATAGTTTGCACTAGTTGTAAAATCCAGAATAGTGACTTCTTCACGGACATCTAACCATGCTTGCAATTGTTCAGGTGTGATCCGATGTTTTATATGCAATAACGGAACAACTGGTTTCCATGCTCCTTGCTCGGTAAATATTGTCTGAAAATCCGCATCGAGTACGTAGACATCCCAATTCATTTGCGCCAACCAAGAGGCAGTCATATAAGCACGGACGAGTTGATCATCAATGAGTACAATTCTGGCACCGCGTACACTCGCATAATGGTCAGTTTCCTGAACTAGTTGCCCACCACCAATCCAACGGCTATTGGGTAGATGCGCTTGTATGTACTCTTCTTCTGACCGTACATCAAAAACATAGGTAGTGCGTTCACTCTGTTGTTGGAATAGTTGTAGTTGTTCCAAACTAATCGTTTTTACACCAGCCTGTTGTGTTAATTGTTTGGCATTCTCTAATACGCCTAATAGATTATTTTTATTAGCAAAATTAGTATATTGTTGCTGTTGTCCTAAAGCTAATTGTTGCTGTGCCAATGTCCAACCAATCGTACCGTTACGTAAAGCATAGACTTCATGTCCAATCTTGGCATTAATCAATGACTGTGTACCAATTAAACTACGTGTACGCCCCGCACAATTCACAATAATTTTAGTGTTTTCATCTTTAACAATATTTTTAGCATGGAGTACCAATTCAGCACCAGGTACGCTGATACCGCCCGGAATACTCATGGTTTGATATTCATCAAAACGACGAGCGTCCAGAATGACAATGTTTTCCTGATCATCAATTAATTTTTTGACTTCTTGAGCTGACAGTGACGGCGTTCCTTTATGGTGTTCAACAAATTCACCAAAAGCTTTACTTGCCGAATTGACATCAATAAAAATTTCACCGCCTGCATCTTTCCAGCCTTGTAAACCACCATCCAATAATGAAATCTGCTGATAGCCTAATGCTTGTAACTGTTGATAGGCACGTTCTGCCAAGCCCTCACCATTGTCATAAATAACAATATCTGTAGACAGACGAGGTATTCGATTGAGAATTTCTACTTCAAATTTGGAAAGTGAAATATTGGCAGCAAACAAAGGATGACCTTGAGCATATGGATCTTCTTCACGTACATCAATTAGTGCGATTTCTTGACCAGCCAATAGCTTTTTGCGGATATCTTGATAAGTTTGAATATTGGTTGTCATATTAATGTTCCTGATTTGAATAACCTGAAATAAAACGCTTTGCTGTGCCATCTAAAGCAAAGGTATAGCGTTCTACTTTGCCAATATCAGCACCATAAATGTGAATGCTAATCGAAGCCTGATCGGACAGCGCATTACTCACTTGATGCACATCACCCAAGGCTGGAGTAAAAAAATCAATTTCGCCAACTTTTAAATGATCTGGTTCACCTGTGATCTCAAAATGCCCTAATGCATTTCTTTGGTAACGCTGTGAGATTTCTTCACCTTGCAGGACACCAACGACTCCCCAAACTTCATGATTATGGATTGGTGTAGTTTGTCCCTTATCCCATACAAAACTGACAATTGAAAAATGATCTTCCGGATCGCGATATAATAAAAACTGTTGATAGCGTTCAGGATTCGGTTGCCGATAAGAGCTTGGCAACCAATCATTTAAATGCAGCAATCTACGAAACTCTGGAATAAAAGATTGTATGAGATCAACATCTTCTAATTGCTGTGAAATTCCATATTCTATTCTTTCAATCAATGGCTGGAGTACTTGTTGCAACTGACTCATCTTTATTTTTGCTCCACTTTAAAACCAGTATCAAATGAAGATGTCACATCAAACTTTTTATCAATCAGCTTATATTTGGTATAAAAATCGGCAGTTCCTTGAGAAACTTTGATCACTTCATTATCGATCGGCTCCCACGAGGCATTACGGCGTTTAAAAGCTTTTATTCCCACATCTTCTGGTAGTCCAGTGATTTTGGCATAAGCTTTACCAAACTCATCCCCATGTTGTCCCGCCCAAGCTTGTGACTCTTTTAAACGATAGATGAAATCTTGAATTGCCACACGTTTGCTCTGATCCTTTAAAGATTTATCCGTGGCTGCTAAAAAGGTATAACCTGAATACAAACCACGGCCATTAACCACAACACGAAAATGATCCTTGAGCTCAGCATATGCCGTATATGGATCCCATACCACCCAAGCATCTACTGAACCATTGGCAACAGCTAATTTTCCATCGGCAGGCGGTAAAAATTTAAACGTTACATCTTCAGGCTTCAGACCTTGTTGTTCTAGGGCCTTTAAAGTTAGAAGATGACTAATTGAGCCTTTATTAAATGCTAAACTTTTACCCTTTAAATCTTTGGCAGACTTAATTGGACTATTCTGTGGCACTAAAATAGCAACTGGATATGGATCTGCTTTATACACGGCAATAGCCTTGGCTGTTCCCCCATTAGAATTGGCAAAAATAAACGGTGCATCACCCAAATAACCAATATCAATCGCATCTACTTTTAATGCTTCTGCAACTGGTGCAGCAGCTGGAAATTCATACCAATTGATTTTATATGAGACATTTTTTAAAGCACCAGATGCTTCAAGCTGTGCACGCATATTGCCTTTTTGATCACCAATATTGAGCACAACCTGCCCCTTATTTGCTTTGACTTCAGATGCCTGAGCATGTTCAGGTGAAGTCTCTTTTTTTGTACAACCGACTAAAATTGCTGTTGTAAAAACACCCAATAAAATTTTGCCATAGTGATTCATTATTATTTCCTTTCAGATTAGGCCGAAATCAGCTGTTGCTGTTGATCATATTTTTCTATTTTTTCACGGATTTGGGGCAATAGCTCTCGACCATAATCAATTGCGTCCTGAACAGGATCAAATCCACGTATCAATACGCTATGAATGCCGAGTTTGTAATATTGCAAAATAGACTCTGCAACTTGTTCTGGGGTCCCCACTAATGCCGTGGAGTTATAACTACCTTGAACTAAAGAAGTAATACCAGTCCATAAATTGGTATCTAAACGTTCACCTTGAGCCGCTGCTGCAAGTAAACGTTGCCCACCCGTACTTTGTGGTTTTTTTCTAGCAGCTTGTAAGCCAAAATTTTCTAATTGTTTTTTAGATAATTGATAAATTTCTTGCGCTTTTTCCCAAGCTATGGACTCACTATCAGCAATAATTGGACGAAATGAAATGTTGTAATCAAGTTGGCGCTCATGTTGTGCTGCCAACTGATTTAGTGTTTCAACCTGCTCTTGGGCCGCCGCTAGAGGCTCTCCCCAAAGGGCAAAAATATCAACCTGCTTTGCGGCAACTTGTAAAGCTTCTATTGAAGAACCACCAAAATAAATTGGTAAGTGTGTTTGGAGTGGTTTAATTTCAGAATAAGCATCTACTACATGGTAATAATCACCTTCATAGCTAAAAGGTTCTTGGCTATACCATGTTTTTTGTACAACTTCGATGAACTCGGCACTACGTGCGTAGCGTTCTTGTTTGTTTAAAAAATCTCCATCTTTTTTCTGATCGATATCACTCCCGCCAGAAATAACATGTAGCGCTAAACGTCCATCCGTCAACTGATCCAAGGTTGCCAATTTACGGGCTGCCAATGTTGGAGAAACAAAGCCTGGACGATGTGCTAGTAAAAATTTTATTTTAGATGTATGTGCAGCAGCATAGGCTGTCACTAAAAAACCATCAGCCTGATCCGACCAATAGCCACATAGAATACGGTCAAACCCTGCCTGTTCATGTGCCTGAGCAATTTTGACAATATAATTTTTATCAAACGTTTTCGTCGCTGGAATAATTTCAGATGCCTCACGGTGCCAGATCATTCCTAAAATTTGAATTGCCATATTTAAACCCGATGTATTTTTTATAAGAATACGGCAGGTCTTAATATGTTAAAAACAAATATTAAATATATAATAATATTAAAACATGGAATACTAACAGAATGAGTGGTGCTCAAAACATTGCGGACGCCAACGAAAGCCTTATCTTCAATTAATGCTTTTTATATTGTTTTTGCTTAATAAAATTTCTTGATATTTTATTTCATCCCCATCCGAGTATGCTCTGTACTTTACGGCTCATCTCTTGGCAAATTGATTGATAGACTTCATTCAAATCGGGTTGAATCATATAAAAAAGTTGCACTGATAAATTGAAGTCAGTAAGTTCGATTGAGGTAAGTTGAGCAGCATAAATACTCTTTTCAAAAACTTCTTTGGGTAATAATCCTACTCCAAGACCTTGAGCCAATAAATTCATCTGCAAATTGGTTCCTGTAACCTCAATTTTTATATTAGGTAACTGATTCAATTTATGGTATTCCGATACAAGATATTGGCGAAAACCGCACCCTTCAGTATTAAGAACCCATCCTAAAGACTGACAATCGGCAAGATGCTGAACGGACATCTTTTTTAATTTTTTAGAAACAGTCGGCACAATTTGTAACTGACCCAAAATTTCCATGTTTATCTGGTCATTCTGCCCATAAGTTTGAGCTGTTGTTGAAAAAATGCAATCTAGCTTTTTTTCCTTAAATTTATCTAATAAATCGATACCCCAACCTGTGCTAATTTCTAAGTTTAATGTGGGATAACTTTGCTTTAAGTCTTCTAAAATACCAGACAAGATCGTGTCCGATAGACTTGTCGCTATACCAATCCGTAAGTTTTGGGTCGATAATTTATAGCTGTTAACTAGTTGACCTAATGCATCTATTTCAGCAGTAACCTGAGCACACTGCTCAAAAATTTGAAATCCTAGCTGAGTCAATTTTAGAGGGCGCGTATTACGGTCAAAAAGTTGTAATCCCAAATCTGATTCTAGATTTTGGATTCTTCTAGTAATAGCAGGTTGTGAAATACCTAATTGCTGGGCAGCCAGACTGGTGGATTGAACATTGACAAAACAAACAAAAGCTTCAATATCTTCAATTTTCATAATAGCTTAGGACAAGGTTTACAAATAAAGGTTATATCCAATTATGATGTTTTTTTATGGAATAAACAGTAGCTTACTATTCATTTTATTTCATATCAGTAATGTTTTTAGATCAGCTTATCTCTGTCTGTACTCATAAGTATAATTTTATATTTTTTCAAAATCTTATTTTTTATATAGTTTTATACCCTAGATACGTTTTCTAAAAATTATAAAAAGACAAATATTTCATCTCTTCTGACCTTATTTATATATAAGAACTACGCTAGAGAATTCTCCGCTTAGATGTTATTGAGGATGCTCAGGTGGTATTAAACCTACCCATTAAACTTCTTTGATATTTGGCGGTATGATTACCGCCTCCCTTTAATTTAGAATAAACTTAAAGCTATCAATTGATCATTGTCTAATCACATATCTAAGTTAGGCTATTTTCGCCATTTCTACACTACGCTGCTGCAACAGTTTCACCGATTGCTTCGCTTGCCAAGCTAATTCCATCATATCAACATCAGGAATTTGATCATTTTCTACCACCATTTTTCCAGCCACAAACATGGCTTTAATATGTGCTCGCCCACCACTTGCCACAGGACCAATCGCCATATCATGTAATCCGAAATAACGCGGATCATCCAATTGATAAGCCACTAAATCTGCCTGTTGTCCAACCTCAATTGAACCAACTTGATCTAAACCTAAAATCTTAGCTCCACCTAAGGTTCCCCAACGAATGATATCCTCAATACTTGCAGCATCTGCTCCGCCTTCAAATAACCCACCCTCATATTGAGGTAGAGCCGACATGCCCTTTCTGGCCCGTTGTAACAGCCATGCAGCATGGGTTTCAGATAACATATCTGCGGCTTCATTCGAGCCCGCACCATCTACTCCAATCGAAATAGTCATACCCGCTTGTTCTAAACTGACAAGATCAGCAATACCACTCCCCAAACGTGCATTACTCTGAGGGCAATGTGCAATCCCTGTTTGAGTTTGGCCCAACAGCTGTATTTCTTCAGGTAATAGCTTAACCAAATGGGCAAACCAGACATCGCTTCCAATCCAATCTTGCTCTGCACAAAACTGGACAGGTGTCATACCAAATTTGGCTCTAGCCGCATCCAGATAATCTACTGTTTCAGATAAATGGCTATGCATGCGAATACCCAATTGTCTAGCAATCTTGGCACTTTCTCTTAGTTGCTGTGCAGTGGTCGAATGCAAAGTTGAAGTCGGTGCCATCACAATTTTTCGGAACGCATCTGAACTCGGCTGATGATATCGCTGTACTAGGAGTTCTATATCCTCCATATAGTCTTCAAATTTCTCAGGACGTAATGCTTGCGGTAATTCACTTTCCAAGCCACGCGTTAGAGTTGCACCACCTCGGCATAACACAAAACGCATGCCTAACTTTTCAGCTTCATCAAATAAAATCGCAGCCCCATCGAACGGCATTTGTGGCCAGTAAAGATAATGATGATCTGCTACTGTTGCACAACCTGACCTTAATAATTCAATCAACCCAATGCGTACTGCCACCCGAAATGTGACTTCATCGAATGCACCACGAAATCTATAGGGTGTACTGGCAAGCCATGAGGTTAGGTTTTGATTTAAACCTTGCGGTTCTCCCTTCAATAAAGATTGAAATAAATGATGATGAGTATTTACCCAAGCTGGATAAATTACACAGTCTTTCGCATCGATAATTTGTTCATTCGATTGTGCGGTCAGTTGTCCCAATTCAATAATTTTACCGTCTTGAATACGGATATCAGTAAATGAAGAACGTGCTGCATCCCCCGATAACCCTGTCAGAATGGCATAAGCATTTTTGATTAAATAGCGATGATTTAAAGAACCATTATTTGAAAGATCATGACTCATACTTGTTCACTCTCATGCCATTTACTTAAAAAGAAATGACTTAATAAAGACATCAGCACAAATAAACCCAAGCCTGTGCATGTGATAAGAAATAATGCTGCAAACATTAATGGTAAATCGAGCTGAAAACCTGCTTGCAAAATTTGGTAAGCCAAACCTGCACTAGTCCCACCTGCTCCAGCCACAAACTCAGAAACCACGGCGCCAATAAGTGCCAAACCAGAAGAAATACGCACCCCCCCAAAGAAATAAGGCAAAGCATTCGGCACACGTAAGCGCATTAAAATTTGCCAACGACTGGCTTTATTGATCTGAAAAAGATTAAGCAAACCTTTGTTAACACTACGTAGACCTAAAGTGGTGTTGGTCAATATCGGAAATACTGCAACTAACATGGCACAGACTACTAATGCTAATGTTGTATTTTGAATCCAGATAATCACCAGAGGGGCAATAGCGACAATTGGAGTCACCTGAAATAAAATGGCATAAGGCATAAAACAGGCTTCTACTACACGGCTTTGTACAAAGACGAAAGCGATCAAGGTGCCAATGACTACAGCACAGACAAAAGCCAATAAGGTAATTTTTAGTGTGATCAACAAGCTTCCAAATAACACACTGGACTCTTTAATCATTGCCATAACAATATCGCTGGGTTTTGGTACGACATAGACAGGTACTTCAAGCTGTTGAAAACTCAACTGCCAAACTAGTAGGAAAATCAGACCTAACCCTAGTGGAGCTGCAATACGTTGTAACTTTGGATGTTCCATTAATGGTTTAATCATGACCATGCCCTCCGCTTGCCTCAGCTAATACTTGGGATAGATGTGAACATTGTTGAATAAAGACTTCAGAACTACGGAAAGCTTCATCACGCACATAAGGCCCCTCAATTTCAAGGTCAGCCACCACACGTCCTGGTCGTGCCCCCATCACAATGACCCGAGAAGATAAATACACTGCTTCATAGATGCTATGAGTAACAAAAACTACGGTTAAATCTCGCTCAGACCATAATTGACGAATATCACTGTCAAGTTTATGGCGAGTAAATTCATCTAAAGCTCCGAAGGGCTCATCCATTAACAGTAAATCTGGTTCAGTCACTAATGCACGAGCCAAAGAGGCACGCATTTGCATGCCCCCTGAAAGTTCGCGGGGATAAGCCTGACTAAAGTTTTCTAAACCAACGGCCTTTAATGCGGCCGTAACTTTTGGTGTACTAGTTGATTTCGAAATATGCTGCAAATCCAAAGGTAAGCGTACATTTTCTGCAATATTAGCCCAAGGCATCAGGGTTGCTTCTTGAAAGACCATTGCCATTTTGCATTGTGATTGAATCTCGGCCTTGCCATTCCAACGCACTAGTCCCGCAGAAGGTTGCTCCAGATCGGCAAACATTTTCAGTAAAGTACTTTTCCCGCAACCTGACGGTCCAAGTAATGAAATAATCTCACCACGTGCAATATTTAAATCCAAACGCTGTAAAGCATTAGTGCCATTTGGATAGGTCTTTTCTACTCCTCTGACCATAATCATTGGCGTAATAAAATTTGAAGATTCATGTATAGAAGTATCAATTGTTAATGCAGAATTCATATGGTTTCCCCTCCGCGCGAATGCCTTATTTCTTAACCCTAACTACTTGGCAGTTTTAACAAACTGTGTGGTATAAGCAGTTTTCCAGTTGGTTTGAGCTTTTAACAAACCAGCGTTCACCATAAAATCTCGTGTGGCTTTCCAACGCGCATCGGTCATGACCCCGATTCCTTGTGTTTTAGCATCTCCTCCATCAATCAGTTTGAGTTTGCGCATCTGACCTACTGCAAAGGCCAGCAGATCATCTTTCATATTTGGGTTTTCTTTTTTAATCAGACTATTCCCTAATCGAGGATCAGCTAAATAGTTTTTCCATCCCTCCATCGATGCCTGAACAAAACGACGCACAACATCTGGCTTGCTTTGAATCAGATCATTACGTGTAACTAAAATACCGCCATAAGCTGGATATCCAGCATCAGCAAATAAAAAGAAATTACTTGAAGGTTCTGCTTTTTTTGCCTGAAAGACTTCAGAGGTTGCATAGGCTTGCTGTGCCACATTTTTGCCAGCTAAAAATGGCTGCATATTGAAGGTATAAGGGCGGGCCTGCGCTGCATTTAATTTATATTTCCCTTTTAACCATGGCCACCAGCTTGCTTGCCCACTGGTTGAAACAAGAATTGTTTTGCCTTTTAAATCTGCCAAGGACTTTACATCGCTATGAGTTAATACACCTTGTGGATCAAACTGAAATGGTGCCGCAACTGCTTTGATTGGAAAATTACTTTCAATACCCTTTAAGACTTGTAAATCATAATTAATTATAATGTCGGCACGTTTGGACAATAGTAAGGTCATATTATTGACCTGTGGCCCACCAATTTTAATATCGACATCGAGTCCGTATTTTTTATAAATTCCTTGTGCAAGTGCCTGATAATATCCACCTTGCTCAGCTTGTGCATACCACGTGGTTTGTAGAACAAGTTTATCGACAGCATAACTGGTTGAACTAAAAATTGTTCCTAGCCCCAATAATGCACTTACAATAACAGTACGTCGCCCTTTGCCTACATAGTGCTGAATATTCATAAATAAGCCCCCTAAATCTGTATTGATTTATTTTGCTATTCTTTTTAGGGGGGCAATCAATGTATCAAATGCACATTTCTCTCAAAACCAAGATGGTTTTGTCCCCAAAAGAGGAACAGCAAACGCTGTAGAGCAATGTCCCGCATGTTTACTACACACTGACCGCTTATACTCAGGAATGAATTAGCAAGCTCTGTGCCAATTTTGATTTCATTTTATTTTTCATAGTAATAATCTAATTTGGGCTTATTTTTAATCATGCCTCAATGAACAAACTGCGTTAATTAATTTGTTTTATATGCGGCTTAGTGGTGCACTAGGTCATCATTAATGCACTTCACAGGTGCTTTTCTAGCATAAGAGCTTTTTGATTATTCATCGCTGATTCATCTTAAATGCAATATTGCTCTCCCCATCTCAACTTCAAAACCTATCCTTATAAATTGGCACAAAAAGTGCTACATGCTCTATGTCAGAGTAGAAGCGTTCAGCATAGTAGTAATATTAATTGCTATGTGGGTCATTGCTCAGAAAACAGCTCATGTTCTTTGCATAAAGTTATCTTTTATTAAGAACGTGTGGCTCTTTTTTGAATGTGACCCATCTATTTCAATCTATTTGATTGGGTCACGATTATCCAAAATATGAGGTTGAAATATGAATAGCGCCAATATGACTCCCGTAGCTGAAAATGACTACGGCTTAGAAGAACTGCAAAAAGAAGCTCGTATGGGAGCTTTTGGTCAAGAGACCTTTGAACGGGAAGTCCGGGTCATTAATTTATCAAATTTTGAACAACGTAAATATGAAATTGCGGACCAACTCTGGTCAGCAGCTACCGATATTGGCTTCTTTCAAGTATCGAATCATGGGATTCCACTTGAGCAAATTCAAACTGCATTTGAAATGACACAACAGTTTTTTAATCTGCCAGAATCAATTAAAGCTCGCTACCCACTCAATCGCAATGCAGGTTGGGAAAGTAAGGCACAGGTTCGTCCATCGACTAGTACACCAGACCAAAAAGAGTCTTATCAAATTACCCGCCCACGTATGGAAGGTCTTTATCCTAGTCAAGAGGAGTTACCTAATTTTAAAGATACCATGCTGGAGTTTGAACATGCATGCTGGCAAGTTGGCATGAAAATTTTATCTTGCTTTGCTTATAAACTAGGTTTTGTCGATAACTTCTTTACTCTTGCTCATGACCCTGATCAAGAAAGCTACCAAAGTACCTTAAGAATGCTGCACTACTACGCAATTGACCCTGCTCTTAAAGATCAATTAGGTCTATGGCGTGCAGGAGCACATACAGATTTTGACTGTTTAACGCTACTGTTCCAACGTAAAGGACAAGGTGGCCTGCAAGTTTGTCCGGGTAAAGATATGGAAGAACAGCAATGGACCAGCATTGAGCCACGTGATGATGTAATTACCTGTAATATCGGTGATATGCTCACGCGTTGGAGCGATGATCAACTGCCTTCTAATTTTCATCGTGTTAAAAATCCTGAAACAAATGAATATCAAGGCGCACGTTATAGTTTGGCATTCTTCTGCCAAGCCAATGAAGATATGATCATTGAAGGGCCACAAAAGAAATATCCGGCCATTACAGCTAAAGAATATTTAAAACAAAGAATTAGCGCAAACTTCAACGGAAAGTATTAAAAGTACTGTGTACGGTCAGAGATAAATAGTCTCTGACCGTTCTGAAGTTTCAGCAATACATATTGTCATTAATCATTCTTAAACTTTTTATCCTTATTCAATAACGTAATATCCAGTTCAACTGGTCTGATCTGTTATTAAAAATACGGCTAATTTTAAGCACGTGCACCAACAAATAGATAAATTTTGTGTAGAATCAAATTATTTATTTATATATTTACGGTATGTTGCTTATGAGCCCACAAGCTATGCTCAATGGAAAATCATCTCAGGTGACTGAGCAAGCGGTGGAAATCATTTATCAACGCATTCAACAAAATACTTATGCAGTCGGGTCTGCCTTACCCTCACAACGTGAGCTTGCCATTCAATTAGGAATCAGTCGTGCTTCTTTACGTGAAGCATTAACCCGCCTCGCCGCTTTAGGTCTATTAGAAATCAAAGCAGGTAAAGGTGTTTACGTTATTTCACAGCATAGCCAAGCCGCAGAACAATGGGATGGTGAACATCGTGTATCACTTAAAGATTTCTATCAATTACGCTATGTACTAGAAAGTTTTTGCGCACTTCTCGCATGTGAGTATTTAACTGAAGATGATAAGTCCATCTTACAGCAACATTACCAATCATTAGCAAGTGCAATCAAAGAACAAAACTGGCAAGCAGCCTCTGAATTCGATTATGCATTTCATCAACATATTATTGAACTTAGTCATAATCAATCGATTATTCAAACACTTAAAATACATACAGACTGGATTAAAAAGAGTCAGATCCTACCCTTTGTTCAACCCAATCTGGCATTTAAAACCATTCATGAACATGAATTAATTCTGCAAGCTTTATTTAATCAGGACTCAGCAGCAGCTGAAAAAGCTATGCAAGCACATATTATTGGTGCCGCACAGCGTGCTGGTGTGTATTTTTCCAGACATAACAGCGCAATATAATCATAAATTCCAAATTTGTAGTGCTATGCACTACTTTGCTCCATACTTTGAACCACATCAATACCACTTTATTAAGATTGCTTTTTAATGAGGCAATATTACTGGTATGACCAGTAAAACCAGTTAATAAAATTGGCACACTTCTCGCTTAGAACCGTTTAGAAACTTACTTAAATACTTAGGATCTGAACAATGAATATTGCGATTGTAGGTGCAGGTATGGGCGGTTTAACTGCTGGTATCGCTTTAAAAAAATTTGGTCATCAGGTCACAATCTATGAGCAAGCAGCCGAAATATTACCTGTTGGCGCTGCCATCTCACTTTGGTCAAATGGTGTTAAGTGTCTCAACTATCTTGGTTTAACGGATCAAATCCAGAAACTAGGTGGACAAATGGAGTCTTTAGCATATCTTGATGGCCTTAACCAACAAACCATGACCCAATTTAGTTTGTTACCTTTATATAAAGAAGTAGGCCAACGTGCCTATCCTGTCGCTCGAGCTGATCTACAACAATTATTAATGCAGCAATTTGGTCTGGAAGACATCAAACTCGGTATGAAAATGACTGCAATTGAAGCTCATCAAAATGATGTCACCATACATTTTCAGGATGGTTCGCAGATTACAGCCGATCTATTGATTGATGCAGATGGTACACATTCACTTACGCGGCAGTTTGTACTGGGTCATCAAGTTGAACGTCGCTATGCTGGCTATGTAAATTGGAATGGATTGGTTGATATTGATGAGCAGATTGCACCAGCCATGCAATGGACCACATATATTGGTGAAGGTAAACGTGTATCACTCATGCCCGTTGCACAAAATCGTTTCTATTTCTTCTTTGATGTGCCGCTTGAGGCTGGACTGTCAAATCAGCGTGAACATTATAAGCAAGACCTTAAAATGTATTTTAGTGGTTGGTGTGAACCAGTACAAAAACTCATTGAGCGTTTAGATGAGAAAAAAACCAATCGTGTCGAGATCCATGATATTGAGCCTTTTATGAATTTCTATAAAGGACGTGTAGTACTCTTAGGTGACGCCGCCCATAGCACGACTCCGGATATTGGACAAGGTGGCTGCCAAGCCATGGAAGATGCGATTTATCTTGCTCGTGCCTTACAAATCAATACCTTTGGTTTAGAAGATGCTTTGAACCGCTATCAAAACAAACGCAATGATCGTACTAAGGAAATGGTGTTAAGAGCCCGAAAACGTTGCGATGTGACACACATGAAAGACCCGAAAATCACGCAAGAGTGGTATGAATCTTTATATCAGGAACAAGGTACTCACATCATGCAAGGGATCATCAGTAATATTATCGGCAATCCTCTCGACTAAATATTTAAATACTTTCCCCCTCTATAGGGGGATTTTTTAACCCATAAAAAAAAGTGCATATTTCGATTTAAATATGCACTGGATGCTATAAAACACAGTTAAAACTTATAAGACAGTGCAAAACGGTTTTGTAAGAAATTTTTGTCATAGCGTGGTGATGTTTGGATACCTGCAAAATTGCTGACACTAAAACCTTTTAAAGCTCCCGTAAAATTATAAATACCAAACAACATGTATTCAGATTGATTTCGACTCGCGACATTTTCCGACTCTTTTAAGTCCATAAATGAATAACGCGCGCCAGCTATCAACTGATCTGTTAATTTACCTTCTAAAGACAACATCAATGCATTACCTGAACCTAAATCTTGAGTGCTGGTGAAAAATGGCTGGGCAAAAAGTTCACCTGAAGAGGTTTTAGCTGCATAGGGTGTTAGTAATGCCCCATTCAAATAACTACCCTGATCTGGTTTTATATAGTTATACGCGACTTTTAGACTGGCAGTAGGCATAACCTTAAACGCAGCCTGCACACCGAAAATTTGGCTATTAACCTCTCCAGCAAGTGCTTTGCCCTGATCTTTACCTGAAATATACTGTATTGAAAATTCAGGACTATAATTAAGTTTTGGAATTGCCAAATCAGCTTGGGTATAAATTAGACGAGTATAGTCGTCATAATTTTGATACCAAAATTGCGTTTTTAAACTTTTATCATTGGCTAAATTAAAGCGTTTCCCTGCACCAACCGACCAAACCCCATTGGTTTCAACATTTGAATTTTGACGAGAAGTTTTGTTGAACTCATCCTCGCCATAACTTTTATATTTATTTACTTTAGTGAAACGTAAGAAATCATAATTATTGCCAATCTGTACATCAGCGGCCTGATATAAAAACATTAATACACGACGGTCAGCATAATCGCCCATAAAAGGTAAATTTAGCCGTTGGTTACCAATCGTCACTCTAGCCAAATCGTTTTTCCAGCTTACATAAGCTTCTGCTAGACCATCCCTATCTTCTTGTAATTCTGGCACTTCATCATTTTCATTTTTATCATCCAGTCGGCGTTGTATGTCATATCCCACAGCTGCCTGTATGCCATAAAAAGGAGCTGTTTCATATTTAATATACCCACCAATGACGGTCGTATCCTGATTTAAATTATTCACAAAATAGCCATTATTAAGTGAGTAATATGCAGATTTAACTACCCCATGAATACTGCCGCATGCAAATGCTGCACCTATACGGTCAATTGAATCATTACTCGCCTGGCAATCCTGCTTTAGATTAAATAGGCCATTCAGACTGGTATCAGCAGCCCATACTGGCACAGTAGCAGCCATGCTCAGCATAAGTAATGCCGATTTTAATTTAAAATTTCTCATAAAATTCCCCTGTAAGATTTGGTTTAAAAGTCGCTTATGGTCTTTCAAAAGACCTGTTTTTAACCTTTTTAAAGTCAAAATCCCCCTAACCTATTCATCATTGAATAAGCGACCTTTGAATTTTTGCGAATGAAAATGCGGTTAAATTAGAATGTCTAATGCCTAACCGGTGTCGATCAATGCCCTGAATTTATGGGCGTAGTTGCAACATCAACGGACTTTTTGCTAAACGGTAAGTGGTTAAAAATAATATTGAGCAAAATGGCAGTGATACAGGCAGAACTAATACCTGAATGTAATAGGGTTTTTACCCATGTCGGAAATTGCGCATAAAACTCTTGGTTTACAATTGGAATCATGCCGATTGTGAGTGAAGTAGCCACAATAATCAGATTTTTATGATCGTTATAATCTACTTTGGCTAGAGTTCGTATTCCACTGGCAGCAACAGTACCGAATAATACAATGCCTGCTCCACCTAAAACCGGCATCGGAATTGATGCAACAAAGCGGCCAATAACAGGTAATAAGCCCAAGATAATTAAAATTCCACCAGCTGTTGCGACTACAAAACGGCTTTTAATGCCTGTAATTGCAACCAGACCTACATTTTGAGCAAAGGCGGTTTGCATGAATGAACCAAAGATTGGGGAAATTGCACTCGATAGCATATCTGCACGTAGACCATCACCTATGCGTTTTGAATCAACTTTAGTTCCAACGATTTCACCAATCGCAATAATATCGGCCGTGGTTTCAGTCATGATTACCAAAGTAACAATTACCATGGAAAGAATGGCAGAAAATTCAAATACAGGAGAACCAAAATGGAAGAAACTTGGAAAAGCAAAAATAGGACCCGTACTTACGCTTGAGAAGTCAGTAAAGCCTGCAATATAGGCAATTACTGTACCCAAAACGATTGCTGCAAGAATCGCAAGGCGGCGCAGAATCTGATTTTGCAACATACTAAAAATAATCACAATCGCTAGCGTAATTACCGCCAAACCAGTATTAGTCGGATCTCCCCAGTTTTCAGCTTTCGGGTTTCCCCCCATAATCCAGCGGATCGCAACAGGTGTGAGCGAAATACCAATCATGGTAATGACGCATCCTGTAACCACAGGTGGAAAGAAGCGGATAATTTTTGCAAAGAATGGTGTAATCAACAAACCAATTAGAGATGCGACAATCACCGCACCAAACGCAGATGGCAAACCACCACCGGTACTCACAATTGCTAAAATAGTGGCAACCCCAGCAAAAGACACCCCTTGCACAATCGGTAGTTTTGCACCGAAATATTTAAAACCAATGGTTTGTATAACTGTAGCGAGACCTCCCACAAATAAGGCAGCAGCCACTAACAAGCCAATCTCTGAAGCATCTAGACCAGCAGCTGCACCAATAATCAATGGCGGTGCAATAATTCCACCGTACATGGTCAACACATGCTGCAAACCATATAAGATGTTTTTATTCATCCCTAAATATTGATGTTCTGCTGAGATATGTGGATCTCGTTCTGGATTTATATTGTCTTGATGCATGGGTTAGTTCCTCAAATTAAATTCATGATGTCCATATTGCTTGGGTTGATTTAGCTGCCACGATATGTTGAATATGAAAAAGGACTGATCAATAGAGGCACGTGATAGTGCTGGTGAATATCATTGACTTTAAAATCAATACAGACTCTCGGGTAAAAGCTATTGGTATTTAGGGCCTTAAAATAATCCGCCACTTCAAAAACCAATTGATAATGACCACGAATAAATGAGTCGAGATTGAATGCTTGAATACGTCCATCTGCATCAGTGAACTGTTCATCGATTAAAATATATCCATGGCTCGTTTCCTCAAATAACTTCACCAATACTTGAGTTGCTGGCTGGCCGAGTGATGCATTTAAAATATGTGTGCTGATACCCGCCATTATTGAATCTCCTGATTTAAGCGAAGAAGTGCAATTTCACTTAGTTGCTGCCTCACTTCGGTTTGCTCTTGCTCCACTGTGTTTACTAAACGACGTTGTAACTCAGACAAAATCTGTTGCCCGGAACGTCCTGCGGCACGAATCAGAAAAATATGTCCAAATTTGTACTCGTAATCTAAATTGCCCTGATATAGAGCTAGTTGTAATACAGCATCTGTTTCTATCTGTGCTTGTTCACGTTGGGAGAATTGCTGTTCTTTTCCGGACAAAACTGCCGCTGCTTTTTTCTCCCCAATACGTGGATGCTTAGCCAACGCTTCAGAAATTTCCGACCATTGCCAAGTAGCAGCTTGCTCACCTGCTGCCTGATAAAGCTGTTCTTTAGAGGAATAAGGACGTTTCTGGATCAATTCAGAAACCCAAGTCGGGATATGCACACAGGCTTGTAAGATCAGCCGAGCCTGGCTAGAAGCTAATTGATTAAAAGTTTCGAGTTGCATATCCGCTCCAATTTAATGCATTGTCTGACTGGTCTGACCAGATGCATTGAATTAAGCAACAAATATGCCAGTTTAAATGAGATAGGCTTTCTAATAGTTCCACATTCAATCGGTTTAAAACTACGTCAGGCTTATTTAAATGCGAATAAAAGAAATAAAATTCTTTCAAAATAACTTTATGTAGACTTTTGCACAGTATCCTTAGGGATAGAAAGCAAGAATAAAAAAGAGACCAGTTTGTGGTCTCTTTTTTTAATTGATTAGATAGCTTCTCTGGTTATCTCACCATTCACTAGCCTTAAAATCTGTAATGGGTTGCTATCTTTTAAAGCTTCCGGCAATAAACTTTGCGGATAGTTTTGGTAACACACAGGTCTTAAGTAACGGTCAATTGCCAAGGTTCCAACAGAGGTACCTCTTGCATCTGAAGTTGCTGGGTATGGCCCGCCGTGCACCATGGCATCACACACTTCAACTCCTGTTGGATAACCATTTATGAGTAATCGTCCAGCTTTTTCCTCTAACACTGGAACTACATCTGCAAACTCGGTTAAGTCAGTTTCATCTGCAATTAAAGTCGCAGTCAGCTGACCATTCATGCTTTGTAACGCTTGCAAAAGTTGGGCTTTATCTGCCACTTCAATGACCACTGTTGCTGGTCCAAAGATTTCTTCTTGCAGAAGCTGGTCGCCTGCTAATAAGAGTTCAACATCCGCTTTAAAAAGTTGAGGTTGTGCCTGATTGCCTTGCTGGGTTTGACCTGCCAAATGCTTAATGCCTTGATGCTCAGTTAAATGCTCAAGACCATCGGTATAGCTTTTTAATGTTCCGGCATTCAGCATAGTTTGTGCAGGTTTGCCACCCATAATTTCAGTCAGGTTGCTAATGAGCTGAGTAAACTCGGCTGATTCAATACCTAAAATTAAACCCGGATTGGTACAGAACTGGCCACAGCCTAAAACGACTGAATCTGCCAAATCCTGTGCAATTTTTTCACCACGGGTTTTCAGGGCTTCTGGCAACATCAGCATCGGGTTAATGCTGCTCATTTCAGCAAAGACCGGAATTGGTTGTGGACGGGCCGCGGCCATGTCACATAAAGTGCGACCACCACGAAGTGACCCCGTAAAACCTACAGCCTGTATTAAAGGATGTTTCACTAGTGGCTCACCCACACCATTACCGTAGATCATGTTAAATACACCTTTAGGCATATCTGACTTTTCTACGGCACGTTCGATTGCCTGAGCTACAAAGTCTGCTGTCGCCATATGCCCACTGTGAGCCTTTACCACGACAGAACAGCCTGCGGCGAGTGCCGAAGCCGTGTCACCTCCTGCGGTTGAGAATGCTAAAGGAAAGTTACTCGCCCCAAAGACTGCCACAGGACCAACACCGATTTTAATCTGGCGCAAGTCTGGGCGCGGTAAAGGCTGGCGCTCAGGTAAAGCGGTATCAATACGGGCACCTAAAAAGTCGCCACGGCGCAGCACTTTGGCAAATAAACGCATTTGTCCACTGGTACGGCCACGTTCACCTTGTAAGCGTGCAATTGGCAAAGCGGTTTCTTGGGAAACAATTTCTAGAAAATCTGTGCCCAAGGCATCAAGTTCATCGGCAATATTTTCTAAAAAAGTAGCACGCTGTTCAGGTGAAGTATGGCGGTAAGTCTTAAAAGCTTGGCTTGCTGCATCACAAGCCTGATTGATGTCTTGCTCGGTTGCATGATGAAATTCATAAGTTAAAGCTTCGCCCGTTGTTGCATCCACACTTTTCAATAAAGTTGTACCTTGTGCACTACGTGAACCGCCAATAAAGTTGTGTCCGATAACCATTTTATATTCCTTAGAGTGTGATAACTGAACCGATCGGTAGCTCGGGTTGCATATGAGCAAGTTTGTTTTTGAGTTGAAGTCCGAATTCTTTCATTTCTATTTCAAACTCATCGTTGACTTTTGCTCGAATACCATCAGCAAAAGATAGAGTAGCTGTACCGAAATAATGGATATGAACATCCCCTGCTTTTAAGAATTGTTGATACTTAAAGTGGTGATATTCCAGATTTGCTAAGCTATGGCACATATTGTCTTCACCCGACAAAAACTCTTTTTCCCAAATGATTTGTCCATCACGGCGCAAGCGGCTGGTTCCCACTAAATGTTTCGGTAATTCGCCTGTTCGTAAAGCTGGACCAAAACTACAAAAACGTAATTTTGAATGGGCCAGATATAAATAATTACGGCGCTCCATCACGTGATCAGAATATTCATTGCCCAGCGCAAACCCGATTCGGTAAGGCTTTAAGTCTTCTCCAATAACATAGAGGCCTGCGATTTCAGGTTCTTCGCCGCCGTCTTCGGCAAATAGTGGTAAAGGTAATTCAGCTCCCGGCCTTACCACAATTGAACCGTCGCCTTTATAAAACCATTCCGGTTGTGCACCGATCTGACCTTGTGCTGGACGGCCCTTTTGAAGGCCCCATTGAAATATCCGCATGGTGTCGGTCACCGAGCTGTCATCGCTTAAATTTTGTTGATGCATTTTGTCGCGTGCAGATGCAGAACCTAAATGGGTTAAGCCTGTACCCGAAACTAGACAGTGTGTTGGGTCTGGATGGTCTAAAGGCGGCAGTACCTTTAAGTCAGCTAATAAAGATGAATAATCATAGGTCTCCGCTTCAAACCCTAACGCCTCAACTTGTTGCTCCAATGAAACTTTATTGCGGATTGCTAAAAGTGCTAAATCACGAACCGATTGAATATTTTTAATCGGATATGCCATGTTGCCTTCTACTTTGGCAACAGCACGTTGATTTGCACGATTTTCAAATTGAATAATTTGCATGTTTTATTCCTTACAAAGGCTTTTGAATATTCACAGTTTGTGTTTTTTGACGTTCGAGCTTGGCATAGACGATGTAAGTCAAAATCAAGCCAAAAAGCATGACGATAGATAAGAAATACAAACCAGCAGCCATATTTCCCGTGTATTCTTTTAAAAGTCCGATGCCAAATGGCCCGACATAGCCACCTAAATTTCCGACAGAATTGATTAAGGCAATGCCAGCCGCTGCACTCGCGCCTGTTAAGAAACGGCCCGGTAATGTCCAAAACACGGCAGTTGAGGAAAATAGGCAGAACGCAACCACAGCCAAAGCAGCCAACTGCATGACTGGAGAATTTAGCCAAGCACTTAAAAACATTGCACAAGCGCCTAGTGCGTAGAGAAAACTTAAATGTCCATAGCGATCATTTAGACGATCGGTACTACGCGGAATAATGAGGAGTCCAATAATTCCAAAAACGTAGGGAATGCTAGATAAGAAGCCAATTTGAAGATCAGTACCACCTCCAAATTGCTTAATAATAGAAGGCAACCAGAGATTTAAACCATAAATACTTAAAGTTACTGGTAAATAGTAGAGTGCTAATAAAAGTACGCGTTTGTCTTTTAAGGCATGCAATGGATTGGCATGTCGGGTTTGGTCATATTCGGCTTCATCTTTAACAAGTTCATTTTTAAGCCATTGTTTTTGTTCAATGCTTAACCATTTCACTTTGTCAATGTTATCGGGCAGCCACAGGAATGTCGGTAGAGCTAATAAAACTGCAGGTAAGCCGACTGCAATGAATAACCATTGCCAACCATGTAAGTTTGCGATGCCATCCATTCCAAGTAATAGACCAGCTAAAGGCCCAGCAATCATCATGGCAATGGGTTGTGAAAGTACAAACATTCCCATAATTTTTCCGCGATGCCGCACCGGATACCACTGTGTAATTAGGTATAAAACACCAGGGAAAAAACCTGCCTCTGCTACACCGAGTAAAAACCGTAAGAGATAAAAACTTTTAGGGCCTTGAATAAGCGCCATGGCCATGGTGATGAGGCCCCATGTCAATAAAATGCGGGTAAACCATTTACGAGCACCAAATTTGTCTAAAAGCAAATTACTTGGAACTTCAAACAGAAAATATCCAATAAAAAATAAGCCAGCTCCTAGACCATAGGCTGCATCACCAATTCCTACATCGGCCCCCATATGCAAATGGGCAAATCCGACAGCGGCTCGATCAATGTATGCCACCAGATATAGTATGACTAATGCAGGTATCAGCTTAAACGTGACCGTCCGTATTACATCCTTTTCGAAATCCATGTTCGACTCCATTTCCTATTATTTACTTATAGAGCATCTTGCTCGTAAATTATCCTTTCAATTTAAAATATAGTAATACTATTTAAATTTCAAACCTTTTAAAAATAAAATTTATAGTGTATTTTTAATTTAATAAATTTAAATAGTAATACTATATAGGGAAATTTGTATGAATAATAAACAAGTTCTTCGTTCGGCTTCTTGGTTTGGTACAACGGATAAAAATGGCTTTATGTATCGCAGCTGGATGAAGAACCAAGGAATTCCAGATCATGAGTTTCAAGGCAAACCGATTATTGGAATTTGTAATACGTGGTCTGAACTCACTCCATGTAATGCGCATTTTCGAAAAATTGCCGAACACGTAAAAAAAGGAATTTTAGAAGCGGGCGGCTACCCTGTTGAGTTTCCTGTGTTTTCAAATGGTGAGTCTAATTTACGTCCTACCGCCATGTTTACACGCAACTTGGCCAGTATGGATGTTGAGGAAGCTATTCGTGGTAACCCTATTGACGGCGTAGTGTTACTGACAGGTTGTGACAAAACCACACCTGCCTTATTAATGGGGGCTGCAAGCTGTGATATTCCTGCCATTGTAGTAACTGGCGGTCCCATGCTGAATGGTAAGCATAAAGGTAAAGACATTGGTGCAGGTACTATCGTTTGGCAAATGCATGAAGAGTTAAAAGCAGGCAAAATCGATTTAAATGAATTTCTATCTGCCGAGTCTGGTATGTCGCGCTCGGCTGGTACGTGTAATACCATGGGCACCGCTTCTACAATGGCGTGTATGGCTGAAGCCCTAGGCACTTCTTTACCACACAATGCGGCGATTCCAGCGGTAGATTCTCGCCGTTATGTATTGGCTCATCTTTCTGGTATGCGCATTGTTGACATGGTTCATGAAGATTTACGACTTTCCAAAATCTTAACCAAAGAAGCTTTCGAAAATGCCATTAAAGTCAATGCAGCTATTGGTGGTTCAACCAATGCCGTAATTCATTTAAAAGCAATTGCCGGACGTATTGGGGTTGATTTACAACTCGATGACTGGAATCGTGTGGGTCGAGGCATGCCAACCATTGTTGACTTACAGCCTTCGGGTCGTTTTTTAATGGAAGAGTTCTATTATAGCGGCGGCTTACCAGCCGTAATCCGTCGTATGGGTGAAGCCAGTCTCTTACCACATCCACAGGCTTTAACCGTAAATGGTCAAGCCATTTGGGAAAATTGCCAGCAATCACCTATTTATAACGATGAAGTAATTCGGAAAATAGATAACCCAATTCGACAAGATGGCGGTATGTGTATTTTACGCGGTAATTTAGCCCCTAAAGGTGCGGTGCTTAAACCGTCTGCCGCAACACCAGAACTGATGAAACACCGTGGTCGTGCAGTCGTATTTGAAAACTTTGATGATTATAAAGCCCGCATTAATGACCCAGACCTTGATGTCGATGAAACTTGTATTCTTGTGATGAAAAATGCTGGGCCTAAAGGCTACCCTGGTATGGCAGAAGTTGGAAATATGGGATTACCTCCAAAGGTTTTAGCTAAAGGCATTACTGACATGGTTCGTATTTCCGACGCACGGATGAGTGGAACAGCGTATGGCACGGTGGTTTTACATGTTGCCCCTGAAGCTATGGCGGGTGGGCCTTTGGCTGTAGTTCAAAATGGTGACTTTATTGAACTTGATGCCTATGCTGGAAAACTTCACCTAGAAGTGAATGATGAAGAACTTAAACAACGTCTTGAGAATTTAGCACCTCCAGCTCCGCCAAGTTTTATTGGTGGCTACCGCAAACTCTATGTAGAACATGTTTTACAAGCAGACGAAGGTTGTGATTTTGATTTCTTAGTCGGTTGCCGAGGCTCGGAAGTTCCACGTCATTCTCATTAATATTTATTCTTGAAAAAGATGATCTTGTTAAAACACAAGGTCATCTATACCATAGGATATTCAACATGTCGTAATAGTGAAATATGAGTAAAGCTGACTATAAAAATCCTATTCCAAGCAAAAGCCAACATGCATTAATTGTTCAACAATTGGGATTAAAAATTGTTTCTGGAGAAATTTCAGAAAATGAAAAACTCCCAAGTGAAGTTGATTTATGTGAGGAATATAAAGTCAGCCGCCCTGTCTTTCGCGAAGCAATCCGTGTTTTAAACGCGAAAGGCTTAACTTACTCGAGACCAAAAATCGGAACTGTGGTGAGACCTAAAGAAGAATGGCATTTGCTCGATCCTGATGTATTGTTTTGGTTGATTCAAACCACGCCTGAACATGAGTTTTTTAAAACCCTTTCTACCGTACGACGCGTTTTGGAACCTGAGCTTGCTTATATTGCGGCAAGTACGGCAAACGAAGAAGATATTGAACGCATTAAACATGCCTATGATGGAATGGAAAAAGCGACAACTGTTGAAGAGTTTATAGAGCCAGATATTCAATTTCACTTGGCAATTGCCAAAGCAACGCATAATGACTTATTGGCTTATATGTCGAAAATGCTGGTTTTACCTTTACAACAATCAATTCAAGTCACCAGTCTACGTCCAAATTTACAAGGCCATTCACTACCTAGACATAAAGCAATTTTAACTGCCATTGAAAATAAAGATCCGCTTTCTGCTCGCCATGCTTCACTGGTTCAGTTAGATGATACTAAAATGGCATATGATTTAATTAAAAAATAATTTTTATATATTAAATATTTAGCCTGGCCACTCAAAACAAAGTAATCAGGCTTTTTATTTATAAATTAGAACACCTTTTTAACTGAAACAGTAAATGTCGAATCAATCGGATTTGAAATTGGTGCATCCGGCTCACCATTACTATACTTTTTATAGTAGCTATTTTTATCCCATGCTTTGGTATAGGCTAATCCTGTGGTCCAGCCATCACCTAAATCTTTAATAAGCTCAGCTTTAACATCCTGAAAGTTAGATTCTGAGAAGTTTTTGATTCTTTCATAGCCATAATGGGCACCAAAAGTCCAAGTGTCACCGATCGGCTGGGTAAAGTTAAGATCTAAATAACTTGAACCTCTCGACCTTTTACCAGCAGGTCCACCCATAGTTTTAGAGTTATAACCGGCATAGTCTGGTGTGTACGTAACAAAGTATTTAAGACTTAAAGGACCATAACCAATTTGAGGTACGATTTCACCATAGTTATAACTGCTACTCCCCGTTTCTGGTGTACTTTTCGCGCCTGGGTAGTAGTAGTAAAAAACCGACATCCCGATTGAAAATTTATCGATTGTTTTTAAATAACCTGTATAAAAATCCCATTCAACCGAGGCATCTCGCAAATAATTAGAGCTTACACTTGATGCCCAAGTCCCGACAAAAAAACCATTCGGGTTGGCATAATCCAGTCCACCTTGCAAAGCAGGTTTACCCCAAGTTTGTTGAAACCCACGTGAAATATATTGACTCGCGAAGGTTACATTTGCAATGTATGGAGAAATTTGTTCTTGTTCATTTAATTGTTCAGCATGTACAACACCAATAGACATAATGAGAGAAGCTGCGCCTAAAATTTTTCTCATCTATTAATTCCTTTTAAATATTACCTATAATCTTAAAGTTTTAAAATAACATGATAATTCAATTTAAAACGTATTAAAAAGTTATAAATTTAGATTTCTCGACACTTCTTCTTGGCTATAGATTTCTTCAATACAATCTAAAATTTTAGGAATATAAGAACTTTGGTCCATGTTTCGCATAGATAGAGAAATGGGACTATAAGCCTCTAAGTCTAAGATATTTAAATAAGTTAGATTCTTCATTCCAATATCACAGGCACTTTCTGGAATAATACAAATACCCTCGCCCGATGCTACCAAACCAAGCGCCATATGAATTTCTCGTACTTCGGTCAGCTTGGCTGGGATTAAACCTAACTTGGTAAATAAAGCTTGAATAGTGGTCGAAAAATTAGGCTTAGGTGTCGTTGGATAAGAAAAAATCGTCTCATTAATAATTTGAGATAGGTAAATTCCTGAATCTTGAAATTCACTTAATGGATGCTTTTTATGAATCGCGAGTTTTAATTTTTCTTTGCGAAGTAAAAGCCTTTTTATCGCTGGATCACTAATGGGTAAGCGACCAAAACCTAAATCGATTTTACCTAACTTTAAAGCCTCAACCTGATCTCTTGTGCCACATTCAATAAGCTCGACATGAATGTCAGGATTCTTTTGTCTAAATAGATAAATGACCTGTGGTAAACGCCCATACAGAAGTGAACTGACATAGCCAACTTTCACAATGTTCTCTACCAACTTCATTTTTTTAGCCATCGAAGCAGCTTGAGCGGTATGCGTTAAAATTTGAACGGCATGTTGGTAAAAAAACAGCCCTGCTTCTGTCACTTTTAATGGACGCGATCCTTTCACAAACAAATCAATGCCTAATTCTTCTTCTAGTTTTTTGATTTGACGCGTGAGTGGTGGCTGGGCAATAAAAAGCTTCTCAGCCGCTTTAGTCAGACTTTGTTCTTCCACAACGGTAACAAAATAACGTAGATGTCTTAATTCCATTAATATACCTTTTTAGTATCTTAAAATACCGTTCTATATCTATTTTAGGCTATTACATTCTTCTATGGTATGTAAACAAGTTCGTAATAGTTGAAACTTCATGTATAGAACCATAGAAACCATACTTGTGGATATTCCAACTATCCGTCCTCACCAGCTGTCTGTGACTACCATGCGTACTCAGACTTTGGTGCTCGTTAAAATTACGACCACGGATGGTATTGTCGGTTGGGGTGAAGCCACCACCATTGGTGGGCTGAACTATGGTGAAGAAAGTCCTGAGAGTGTCAAAGCCAATATTGATACCTACTTTGCACCATTACTGACATCAGTTAAAGATTTAAATGTTGCACAAACCCTCAAACTGATTCGTAAAAATATTAATGGTAACCGCTTTGCCAAGTGTGCCATTCAGACTGCCCTACTTGATATTCAGGCCAAACGTTTAGGTGTGCCATTAAGCGAAGTTTTAGGTGGACGTCTGCGTAATAGTTTACCTGTACTTTGGACGCTTGCGTCTGGTGACACTGAAAAAGATATTGCTGAAGCTCGCAAAATGATTGAGCTGAAGCGCCACAACATGTTCAAACTTAAAATTGGTGCACGTCCTTTACAGCAAGATGTTGACCATGTGATTGCGATTAAAAAAGCACTAGGTGCAGATATTAGTGTACGTGTTGACGTAAATCGTGCATGGTCAGAGCTTGAATGTATTCAAGGTATTCAACAGCTACAAGATGGTGGAATCGATTTAATCGAGCAGCCATGTGCAATTCAAAATACCGAAGCACTTGCTCGCCTCACCCAGCGTTTTGATGTCGCAATTATGGCAGATGAAGCCTTAACTGGTCCTGACAGCGCATACCGTATTGCAAAAAATCATGGTGCAGATGTATTTGCCGTGAAAATTGAACAATCTGGTGGCCTGATCGAAGCTTGTGAAGTTGGCAAAATTGCTGGTTTAGCTGGAATCGACCTATATGGCGGTACCATGCTTGAAGGCCCTGTAGGAAGTATTGCTTCTGCTCATGCATTTGCAACTTTTGAAACGTTAGCGTTCGGTACTGAATTATTTGGTCCGTTATTACTGACCGAAGAAATTTTAAAAGAGCCGCTACGTTACGAAAACTTTGAATTGCATTTGCCAACAGCTCCGGGCTTAGGCATTGAAATTGATGAAGATAAGATTGAGAAATTACGTCGTTAAGGCAACAGGATAAGGAGTTTCCCATGTTATTTCATGTACGTATGGATGTGCATATTCCACTTGATATGCCAGCCGACAAAGCAAATGAAATTAAGGCCGTTGAAAAGGCTTATTCACAAGATTTACAACGCCAAGGTAAATGGCGTCACATCTGGCGTATTACAGGCCAGTATTCAAATATCAGTATTTTTGATGTTGAGAGCAATGAGGAATTGCACAACATTTTACAGGGCTTACCTCTCTATCCATATATGGACATTGAAGTGATGGCAATGAACCGTCACCCATCTTCTGTTCGTGATGATGATTCGTAAACCAAAAAATTTTTTAAATGTGATCTCTGAAGTCCATTTAAAAACCAAGCAGATTATTCAGAAGGTAACAAGGAATGTGGCAGCACTTATTCGCTAGCAAAACAAAATGCCCGCAGCGCTGCCACCCAAAACCGTATTGCATACTTAAGGAGTTTTAGTATGAACCGTCAACAAATTGATGCGCTTGTAAAACAAATGAATGTCGACACTGCTAAAGGTGAAGTCGATGCACGTGTTCAACAAATTGTTGTGCGCCTTCTCGGGGATTTATTTCAAGCCATTGAAGATTTAGACATCCAACCTTCAGAAGTATGGAAAGGTTTGGAATATTTCACAGACGCAGGTCAAGCAAACGAACTTGGTCTTTTGGCAGCTGGTTTAGGTTTAGAGCACTATCTTGATTTACGTGCTGATGAAGCTGATGCAAAAGCTGGCGTTACGGGTGGCACACCACGTACCATCGAAGGCCCACTTTATGTAGCTGGCGCGCCTGAATCTGTTGGCTTTGCGCGTATGGATGATGGTACAGAATCTGGCAAAATCGATACCTTAATTATTGAAGGTACTGTGACCGATACTGATGGCAAGATCATTGAAAATGCCAAAGTTGAAGTATGGCATGCCAACAGTTTGGGTAACTATTCATTCTTTGATAAGTCTCAATCTGACTTCAATTTACGCCGTAGTATTTTGACTGATGCTGATGGTAAATATGTTGCATTAACCACGATGCCTGTTGGTTATGGTTGCCCGCCAGAAGGTACAACTCAAGCCCTTCTTAACAAATTAGGCCGTCATGGTAACCGTCCATCTCACGTTCACTACTTCGTTTCTGCGCCAGGTTTCCGCAAGCTGACTACTCAATTCAACATTGAGGGTGATGAGTACTTATGGGACGACTTTGCCTTCGCAACTCGTGACGGTTTAGTGGCAACAGCAGTTGATGTAACTGACCCTGCTGAAATTCAACGCCGTGGTTTAGATCACGCTTTCAAACACATCACATTTAACATCGAACTTGTTAAAGATGCCGCTGCCGCTCCTTCAACTGAAGTTGAACGTCGTCGCGCTAGTGCTTAATTGAAAGTGTATGTGAGTTAAAAGTTCGCTTTTGACTCACAAAATTTACTCCATTTATTACTACCATTAAGAATTTCAATAAATTTTTAGCGGTAGTAATACATCACGTTACCTCATGCTCTAAGGTTTCTCACATGATTGACAAAAGTAAGTCCTCACTAAGCGAGGTTCTATCGCAGATTAAAGATGGTGCAACCATTCTGATTGGTGGTTTTGGTACCGCAGGACAACCCGCTGAACTCATTGACGGTCTTATTGAACTGGGTATTAAAGATTTAACGATTGTTAGTAATAATGCCGGTAATGGCGACTATGGTTTAGCTAAATTGCTGAAGGCTGGTTCAGTTAAAAAAGTGATTTGTTCTTTCCCACGTCAGTCAGACTCTTATGTGTTTGATGAATTGTACCGTGCCGGAAAGGTTGAGCTTGAAGTAGTACCACAAGGTAATCTGGCTTGTCGTATTCAGGCGGCGGGTATGGGACTTGGTGCTGTGTTTACCCCAACAGGCTTTGGAACTCTTTTGGCTGAGGGCAAAGAAACCCGCGAGATTGATGGGAAGAACTATGTCCTTGAATATCCAATCAAGGCTGACTTTGCCTTAATTAAAGCTTACAAGGGCGATCGCTGGGGCAATCTGGTTTACCGTAAATCTGCACGTAACTTTGGCCCAATCATGGCCATGGCTGCTGATGTCACGATTGCTCAGGTTTCCGAAGTGGTTGAGCTAGGCCACCTAGATCCAGAGCACATCATCACCCCAGGTATTTTTGTACAACACGTTGTACAAGTAGCGCCAGCACAGTAAGCAATAAGGAGAAATAACATGAGCTACCAGAAACTCAGCCGTGACCAGATTGCAAAACGTGTGGCACAAGACATTCCAGATGGTGCCTATGTGAACTTGGGTATTGGTTTACCAACCAAAATTGCGAGCTATCTACCTAACGACAAAGATATTTTCCTTCATTCTGAAAATGGTCTATTGGCTTTTGGCCCACCGCCAGCGGCAGGTGAAGAAGACCCTGAACTGATTAATGCGGGTAAAGAGTTTGTGACCATGCTTGAAGGCGGCAGCTTTTTCCA